>NZ_CAMLSE010000018.1 GCF_946482605.1 uncultured Dyadobacter sp.
CAATTATTAAACACAATAAAGCCACTCAGAAATGGGTGGCTTTGTGCGTTTAGGGGCTGCCTTCTCGCCTCTTCCTAATTTGCGCAACGTCCTCGTTGCGCGCCCCAACCACGCTCCTGGTTCAATCCTCCCAAGCTGAGCAATCGCACATTTGCAATCAATTTAACTCCTTGAAGTACTCTCGTCGTAGATTGATAGGTAGTCGATTGCCACGAGAGTTACAAGAGCTCTGAATCCAGAAATTCATCCAAATCATCCATAGGAAAGCCTGATTGCTCGATCGTTCATACGCCCAATTAATTTCAGGGAAACGCAGGCAGTAGTGCGCTATGATGCATGGATACGGCTGCCAGCTGATCTGCAACACACTTAGGTTGGTTTTATGGAAGAAAGAGTATTTGGCTTAGATCTTGTGCGGCGACAGCTATTAGCCTTGTCGTCATCCATCACGGTTTTGAAATCTGGGCTCTCCCATTTCCGCCACTACCGGATGGCGTGGATATTTTCTTCGTGCCTAGCGGATTTTTAATAGGACGAATACTCATCAAATTGGTAATAGCTCACCATGGTTTCACCGTTCGGGATGTCAAAACTTTTCTATTGAGACGATGGTTAAGGACGCTGCCTGCGCTTTGGGTCGTCTTAACACTCAATTTCTGCATTACTTTTCTAATTAGTTACCGGGGAATGTCGGGTCGGGCGGTGCTTAAAAGGGTTCTCTTAGAAGATTGTCTTTGGGAATACCTATTTTTCTTGCAGAATCTGACAGGTAACCTTCGAACCAGCTTCTTTCCCGAATCTTGGAGCCTGTCTGTGGAAGAATGGTTTTATCTATTATTCCCGGTCTGCTTATTTGTCATCCAAGGTGTGAAACTGAATAAAAGATTGGTGTTATTGTCCGTGATTTTTGTGTCTATCATAGCGCCTTCCATTGCGAGGTACCAGCTCTCGGACATTCATTCCACCGGAACCTGGATGTTAACGAGAATGGTTGTGATCATGCGGCTTGATTCTATCGGTTTTGGCGTGCTTTTAGCGTATGTGGTGAGCTTCGACCGTCGACATGGAAAAGATGGCAGAGATCCCCGTTTTTATTGGTTGTTGGCGTGCCTTGTTCTACCTCTTATTTTGGATCATTTATAAAGGAGTGCAATATATGGCTCGGTAACGCTGACAAACATGCTCTTCTTTCCGCTTACCAGTGTTTGCGTGATGCTCGTCTTGCCGGCGATGCAAGCGTTAAGAATAAAAGAAGGAATGGTTAAGCGTGGTGTGACATTTATTAGTAGAATATCTTACGCTATGTACCTGCTCAACTATTCGATTGTTGTGCAAGTGATTAAAATCACAGCGTATTCCGACGCTTATGCTCCCGCCCTTTATGCTATTTATTGGATTGCTACTATCGGGCTGTCGATTCTTCTATATCGATACGTAGAAAAACCGTTCCTGAAATTCAGGGACAGAAATTTCAATGATAGGCCAATAAAGACGCAGGAAGACAATGTTTACGCAGTCGATACCCGACGCTAATGCATTAATAGACCGCACTTTTAGGCAAATGGCGATTTGTTTTTGCGAGTTCTGCCGCAGCTTGGACGATTCCTTTCACATCTATCCCACATTCCTTGTATAATTCCTGTGGTTCGCCATGTTCTACGATTGCATCAGAGATACCTAGTCGCTTCACCTGGCTTGTGTATCCGTTGTCGATCATGAACTCCAACACAGCACTGCCAAATCCGCCCTGTAAGCAGCCATCTTCTAATGTCATGACTCTCTCATAAGAGGAGAAAATTTCGTGCAGCATCGCTTCATCCAGAGGCTTGGCAAAACGCATATCAAACAACGCAGCATCTATGCCCTGACTTTGGAGCTCTTCACATGCATTCAAAGCAAAATTTCCCAGAGGGCCCAGTGATAGTATTGCCAGGTCGCTACCATTACGGAGTTTCCTTCCTTTTCCGATTACAATTTCTTCAAATGGCATTTTCCAATCAGGCATCACACCATTACCTCTGGGATAACGAATTGTAAATGCATTAGTACCTGACTGGAAAGATTCCAATTGAGCCGTATACATCATGTTACGGAGTTCCTGTTCGTTCATAGGTGACGCGACCACCATGTTTGGAATGCACCTCATAAAGGCAATGTCATAAACACCGTGGTGTGTAGGACCGTCAGCACCTACCAAACCAGCGCGGTCGAGACAAAAAATGACGGGCAATTCCTGAATGCAGACATCGTGCACCACTTGATCGTACGCCCTCTGCATGAAGGTCGAGTAGATGTTGCAATACACGATATCGCCGCGGGTCGCCATTCCTGCGGAGAACGTGACAGCATGCTGCTCTGCGATACCGACATCAAAAGCCCTTTCCGGAATGGCCTCCATCATGATATTCAACGATGATCCGGAAGGCATTGCAGGTGTAACCCCAACTATTTTCGGATTTTGCTTTGCCAATTCCACGATGGTGTGACCAAACACATCCTGATATTTTGGCGCCTGAGGCGTGTCGTATACCTTCTTTTTAATCTCTCCTGTTATCTTATCAAAGACACCGGGAGCGTGCCATTTAGTCTGATCCTTTTCCGCCGGTCCGTATCCTTTGCCTTTAACCGTAAGACAATGCAGAAGTTTCGGGCCGGGAATGCTTTTCAAATCCTTTAATACCTCGGTCAGGTGGCTAATATCATTGCCGTCGATGGGGCCGAAATAGCGTAAACCGAGAGATTCGAAGAGATTACTTTGACGGAGGATCGCCGTTTTCATAACCGTCTCGACTTTGGAAACTACCTCCTGTGCACTCTTACCGAAGTTGCTCATTTTACCGAGCAAATTCCAGACCTCATCTTTAAACTTGTTATACGTTTGAGACGTAGTAATGTCTGTCAGATATTCTTTTAAAGCGCCGACGTTGGGGTCGATCGCCATGCAATTATCATTGAGTATGATCAGCAGATTTGAATCGGTGGCTCCGGCGTGATTCATTCCTTCGAATGCCAATCCGGCTGTCATGGCTCCATCGCCAATGATGGCAATATGCTGGCGTTCGAAATTTTTTTCCAATGCCGATGCCACTGCCATTCCCAGCGCCGATGAGATGGATGTAGATGAATGGCCTACTCCAAATGCATCATAAATGCTTTCTTTTCTCTTTGGGAAACCTGATAACCCGCCGTAAACGCGGTTGGAATGGAAATCGTCGCGCCGACCTGTCAGAATTTTATGACCGTAAGCCTGGTGGCCAACGTCCCATACAAGCTGGTCGTCGGGTGTATTGAAAACGTAATGCAGTGCTACGCTTAATTCAACAACACCGAGGCTGGCGCCAAAATGGCCTCCATAAACAGAAACATTGTCGATGATGAACTGCCTTAACTCGTTACAAACCTGCGGAAGCTGAGAACTGTCCAGTTTACGAAGATCCTCGGGAGAATTAATCTTTGCCAGTAATTTTCCGGGCGTTATTAGCATACCGTGGGCTATTGAATCAGAATTAACCAGCTGCTCGCTTTATGAAATAGTAACAAAATTAAGCAAATACCCATTAAAATCTGACTATTATTTTTGCTGGCTCGCCTTGAACAGCTTTTGTTTCTCTTCCCGGGTCAGGCTTTCATAGCCGGATTTGGAAATTTTGTCCAGAATAGAATCAATTTCCATCTGATCAGGCATTTCGATGGTTCCTGATGCAGACGACGAATAAACACTGGTGCTGCGGTAAACTTGCCGCTCGCGGTATGTTACCTGCATAGAGGGACGTTTTCGGAAAATACGTGACCAAACAGAAAGCAGTGCGTAGATCGGTTTACCAAGGTCTGTCCCGTTTTGCAGCAGTTTGATGAACAAATAGCCAACCAATGCTCCACCCAGGTGTGCCAGATTTCCTCCCGCATTGGGGCCGACGGTCTGTGCAAGCGACAAAATGATGTAGAAAAGCGCGATGAACTTGATCCTTACCGGGCCAAGGAAAATCAGGTTAAAAGTGTAGTTTGGCAAGAGGGTAGAAGCTCCGACAGCCACGGAAAATGCCGCAGCAGACGCCCCGAGCATCCTTGATCCTTCAATGTGCGCCTGGAAATAGGGAAGCAGGTTGTATAAAACAATATAGATCAGGCCTCCCGCTATGCCACCCAGCATGTATAGTGCCACAACTCTTTTCGCCCCGAGATATTCATCCACCAGCTTTCCAAACCAGTACAGGAAAAGCATATTGAACAGGATATGGAAGATATCATCGTGCGTAAAAAAGTAGGTAATGAGCGTCCAGGGTTTGTATATAAATTCACTGGTCGCCGCGGGCAACTGCAACGTGTTGATCACAGCTACATACAGACCTGACGACTGGGAAAGAGTCAGAATGATCTTCATTAGCAGCAGAACCAGAAATACTGCCGTATTAATCAGGATTATCTTTACAAGTGCATTCTCTGACTTTGCAAATTCCCTTTTTACGTCGTCAACAATATTGCTCATCTTTCAATAGAAATTTGTTTTTTGCGTACCCCAGTAACGCAACAATATATATGCAAATAGCATTCCTCCAATGTGTGCGAAGTGCGCGACATTATCGGACTGAGCATTTTGGATTCCGGAATACAGCTCATAAAGCCCATAAAACGCTACGAAATATTTCGCTTTTATAGGAAATGGCACAAATAGCAGAAACAGCTCAGTATTTGGAAATAATAAACCAAACGCCATCAGGATTCCGAAAATTGCTCCGGAAGCTCCGACCATAGGTATGCTGATCGACCAGGCATAAAAGCCCTGTACCAGCTTAATACTCTGTTGAATATACACGGAATTGGTTGGATTTCCTTCAAATCCGTTCAAAAATTCAAGGTTCGGTTCGTACAGGGGCTCAGCGTACTTGCTCAGAAAATCGGCGAGTCCGTCGGGGGTAGGTTGCTGGGTAAATAACTCAACAGCTTTGGCTACCTGGAGATTTTCAAAGAGGTCAATTCCCGCGAAGAGCAAACCTGCTCCAATACCTGTGAAAAAATAGAAAAACAGAAACCGCTTGGGCCCCCACATGCGTTCCAGCAACGGTCCGAACATAAAAAGACCGAACATGTTGCTTAACAGGTGTGTGAACCCGCCATGCAGAAACATGTAGGAGACAAATTGAAAAATATGGAAATTGGGCGATAGCACCGAACTGAGAGCGAACAGGTTCTTAAGCTCAAAAACGGACGAATCGATAAAATAGAACAGGACATTGAGGATCAATAAATTCCTTACCGTCGGGGTTATGGCTAACATACTGGATTCAAATTCAATAATTTACATTCGATAACTGCACATTTCCGATTTTCGTTTCCTAATTTCTGAATATCCCGGCTAATTTATCCATCGTCAGAAGAACGATTATGGATTCGCCGCCCGGGGTCCTGTTGGGGTCGGAAGATGCAAAAAGCTGGTTGATTAAAGTGTGTATCTCGACATAGGATAATTTGACCGCATAACGCACCGAAAAGCGCCTTGCCAGCGATCTTGACAGACTTTCCGGTTTGTTGAGTTTAAGGTCGGAATAACTTTGCTTAAGCTGCTCGATCAGTTCTTCGAACAGGTCTTGCTCACTCTCCTCAGGCAAATCGGCAGGAATGCCCCGGATAATCAGTTCGTTGGACCCAAATTCGTCAAATTCGAAACCAAGGCTCCGGATCTCCTTCTTAGTCTCATGCACAAGCTGCATATCCGAATGCGTCAGACGGATGGTTTTCGGAAAGAGTAACTGCTGGCAGGCACCGTTCCTGTTGATGAGCATTTTACGGTATCTCTCGTATAAAATACGCTCGTACGCGGCTTTCTGGTCGATAAGCATAATGCCGTCTTTCACCTGCGAAAGGATATACCGGTTATGCAACTGGAACAATAATGCATCGCTTTCCGGTGCGGAGATCACTTCGGACGCCATGCGGTTCACTTTGCTGGCTACTGTTTTTGCCTGCTCCTGAAACACCGGCCTGGTTGCCGCGGTGGAACCCATTTCGAAAGCTGCCAATTCCCGGTGCCGGTCTTCGGTGTTTTGCAGCCCTTCAAATAATTTGTTCCAGTTGGTCAGATTCGACTTGGACGGGCCATTTTCATTTTTCCGCGACTGAGCTGCCCAGTCCGGCATCACGGTTCGTGGAATAAGGTTGTTGTTCTGGTCGGCAGGAAGTGGATTGAGGAAATTAATATTTTCTTCAAAATCAATCGACTGTGATAAATTGTAAACGCCTACCGCCTTTTTAACCGCCGCCATAATGATCGCGTACACCGATCTCTCGTCATCAAATTTGATTTCCGTTTTAGTAGGATGAATGTTGATGTCGATGTGGGAGGGATCTATGTCAATAAAAAGCACATAAAACGGATGACTGCCCTCAGGGATGGTCCCATCGAATGCACTGATCACCGCGTGGTGCATATAATTATGCTTGATAAAGCGGTCGTTCACAAAGAAGAACTGCTCCCCCCTTGTTTTACGGGCAAATTCGGGTTTGCCGATGTATCCGCGCACATTAATGTAGGATGTATCCTCCTGACAAAACGCAAGTTGTTCGCGGTAGCTCTTTCCGTAAATGTCAATAATCCGCCGTACCAGTTTGCCGGGCTGTAAATTGAAGACTTCGGTGTCGTTGTGGTGTAATGTAAATCCTACCTCCGGATTCGACAATGCCACGCGCTGAAATTCATCCAGAACATGCCGCATTTCCACCGAATTTGACTTAAGGAAATTCCTTCTGGCCGGAACGTTAAAGAATAGGTTCCGAACCGAAAAGCTGGTGCCTTTCGGGCAGGCCACAGCTTCCTGTGTTTTAATTTCCGATCCGTCGATGCGGATCAATGTCCCAAGCTCGTCCTGTTCCTGTCGCGTCCGCAACTCTACCTGCGCAACAGCCGCGATAGAGGCCAAAGCCTCCCCCCTGAAGCCCATGGTACGGATCCGGAACAAGTCTTCCGATTGCCGGATTTTAGAGGTGGCATGCCTTTCGAAGCACATCCGGGCATCGGTCTCCGACATTCCCGTGCCATTGTCAATGATCTGGATCAGTGCCCGTCCGGCTTCGCGGAGAATAACCTGCACCTGAGTTGCCTTCGCATCGATCGCATTCTCCATGAGCTCTTTCACAACCGAGGCAGGCCGTTGAACGACTTCACCTGCGGCGATTTGATTGGCTATGGAATCGGGTAATAGTTGGATGATGTCGGATGAAGGCATGTCGGAACGGCAGTTAACTTTACTATAACAAATAAACAAAAATTTTTCTTACTGCCTGGCGAATTTCGGACGGTAGCAACGGAGGCAAATTTGCTTTTCCCTTTATTGTAATTGAAATAATTATATTATTTATTCAAATTTTAAAGAAAGTGTGAACGTTAATTAAGTAAAAAGTTGTTGACCATTTATTATTTGTATAACTTGGGATACTAAACTCTCGTTGTAAGCACCTGATCCTGTTATGAAAACGCCAATTATCAGAAGATTTAATTTTACTATGGCATTGCAATGGCTGATATTTTTGCCAGTGATTTTGCCTTTATGTATCATTTTTGGTGCTCTGCAGGGTATCATGAATATGGTGGAGAAAATGGCACAAAGGATGTGGATCGATATGGAGTTGTAAAGGCTGATACAGGTCCAGACACAAGCATATATAAAGCGAAAGAGCCCGGAAATATTCCGGGCTCTTTCGCTTTATGCTATTTTGCTCAGAACTTCCACCGAACAAACGCTTCCATTGCTTCATATTCTGCAAGACCCAGTGAGTCATACAAATGTGCAGTTCCCCGGTTACGCTCTTCGGCACGTTGCCAGAACTCACGCGAATCTTCACCCTGGAATACCACACCATCTTTTTGAGATTGGTGTTTGAAAATTCCCTGGCGTTTCTTGATTACCTGGTCAGGACTCATCGGGACGGCCATTTCGATCTCATAGATATCCCATTCGGCCCATGCACCGCGGTACAGCCATACCCAGCAGTCCTTCATAAAATTCTTATGTTTCGAACGCTGCAATGCGGCTTCGATGGCATCCCAGCAAACTTTATGTGTTCCATGGGGATCGGCAAAGTCGCCGGCTGCATAAATCTGGTGAGGTTTTACTTCCTCGATCAGGTTTTCAATGATTTTAATATCCTCTTCCCCGATCGGTTTCTTCTGAACAGTCCCGGTTTCGTAGAACGGCATATCCAGGAAATGAGCCTGGCTGGTGGGTACACCTACGAAGCGACAGGTAGCTTTCGCCTCACCGCGACGAATCAAACCTTTTACTTTCCGTACTTCCGGAGTGTCTATCTCACTGTTTTTGGTATGTCTCAGAAAATCTTTGGCGTCCTGGAACAGTTTGCTTGCATTAGGACTCTCAATATGGAAGCCATTGTTGAAGTCAACGACAAAGTCGATGAATCTTAGGGCCTCGTCATCAGCCACCGCGATGTTGCCGGATGTCTGATAAGCTACATGCACCTCGTGGCCCTGATCGACCAGCCTCTGGAATGTACCTCCCATGGAAATAATATCATCGTCCGGGTGCGGGCTGAAAATCAGCACGCGCTTCTTAGCAGGCTGCGCTCTTTCGGGGCGATGGGTATCATCTGCATTGGGCTTTCCGCCCGGCCAGCCGGTAATGGTATGTTGCAATTGATTAAAGACATTGATGTTGATCTCATAGCCTGCGCCATATTGGGCAAGCAGATCGCTCATACCATTGTCATTGTAATCCTTGTCAGTCAATTTGAGAATCGGCTTTTTAAGTGTCTGAGACAAATGGGTGACAGCCTTTTTGATCATTTTGTTGTCCCAGATCACAGAATCCACTGCCCAAGGTGTTTTAATCCGGGTCAGTTCAGAAGCTGCACTTTCATCCACAACGAAAGAAACATCTGTATGCGCCTGCAGGTAAGAAGCCGGGTTCAATTCGCTCACGGGTCCTTCCACAGCTCCGCGGATCACCGAGGCTTTTCTCTCACCCCAGGCGAGCAGCACGATTCTGCGTGCATTCAGGATCGGTGCAACCCCTAGCGTGATGGCTTTACGGGGTACATTGTGGAGACCTCCGAATTCCATGCTTGCTGCAGCGCGGGTCGAGTGGTCAAGCGTAATGAGGCGGGTGTGCGAGTTGATCAGCGAGCCCGGTTCGTTGAAACCGACGTGGCCGTTACCACCGATCCCCAGCAATTGGAAATCCAATCCTCCTACCGCATTGATCTTGTTTTCATACGATGTGCAATAATCACGCAGCAACGCGGCCGGCACGGTACCGTCCGGAATGAAGTAATTCTCTTTGGGGATATCTACATGATTGAACAATTGTTCCTTCATGAACCTGTGGTAGCTGTAAATGGAGTCGGGCTCCATCTGATAGTACTCATCCAGGTTGAATGAAATCACATTTTTAAAGCTCAGCCCTTCTTCCCGGTGCATCTTTACGAGGATCGCATAAACGGTCTTAGGAGACGAACCCGTAGCCAATCCCAGAACGCAGGACTTACCTTCCTTTTGTTTCTGACGGATCAGGTCTGCAATTTCCTTTGCTACTGCATGCGATGCTTCTTTGGAATCCGCAAAAATCTGCGTCGGGATCTTTTCATAGGTGATGGGTTGTCCTACGGTACCCGCAGTGCCTTTCCCATTACTGGAAGCTTGCATCAGAATTGTTTGTGGACTTACCGCTTGTTGGCTCATAACTAAGTTGAATTATTTAAGAGTTCGTGAATAGACTTGGGATAAAAAACTGCAAGTTACTCATGTGTTCGATCACGCACTAATGATTTGACCACAAAAGTACAACTGAAAACGAATATTATTAAAATAATTTAAGAAATAACTTATACTTAAAACTACGGCTGATTTATGGCATGAGGCTATTTGCTGCCTTGATGCCGCAACGAACGTTCGCACTTTAAAGATAAAGTAAGTGTTAGTATTTTATTCCAAAATAATTGCTTGTATTTTTGCGGCTTATTCCACGTATATCACACCATTTTTTCTGCCAATCCCATGTCTACACTCACCAGCGTTGAACGTGACACCACCATTTTTGATCTGATTAACAGAGAAAAGCATCGCCAGGAGTCTGGTATCGAGCTGATCGCCTCTGAGAACTTTACCTCACGTCAGGTAATGGAAGCATCAGGAAGTGTTTTGACCAACAAGTATGCTGAGGGACTTCCAGGGAAGCGGTACTATGGTGGATGTGAAATCGTGGATGAAATCGAGCAGATCGCGATCGATCGCCTGAAAGAGCTTTTTGGTGCAACATGGGTGAACGTGCAGCCGCATTCCGGCGCACAGGCTAATACGGCTGTTTTCCTGGCTTGCCTGAACCCCGGTGATAAGATCATGGGTTTCAACCTGGCGCACGGCGGTCACCTGACACACGGCTCACCTGTAAATATTTCCGGTAAATATTTTCAACCAGTATTTTATGGTGTAGAAGCGGAAACCGGTCTGATCGACTGGGATAAAGTGGAAGAAACAGCATTGAAAGAGCGCCCGAAACTTTTGATCTGCGGCGCTTCGGCATACAGCCGTGATTGGGATTACGAACGCCTTCGTTCTATCGCCGACCAGGTAGGTGCGCTTCTGATGGCTGATATTTCCCACCCTGCCGGCCTCATTGCGAAAGGGCTGCTAAAAGATCCTTTCGATCACTGCCACATCGTAACGACCACAACGCACAAAACTTTGCGCGGACCGCGCGGGGGTGTCATCATGATGCGCAATGACTTTGAAAACCCATTTGGCATTAAGACGCCGAAAGGACAAATCCGCACCATGTCGTCGCTTCTGGATTCCGGAGTATTTCCCGGAACACAAGGCGGACCGCTGGAACACATCATTGCTGCCAAGGCTATCGCTTTCGGTGAAGCATTGGGTGAAGGATACTATAACTATGCAACCCAGGTGGGCAGAAATGCACAGGCTATGGCCAAAGCGTTTGTCGATAAAGGTTACCGCATTATTTCCGGTGGTACAGACAACCATCTTATGCTGATCGACCTTCGCACCAAAAATGGTGTGGAATCAGGCCTAACCGGAAAACTTGCGGAAAACACGCTGATCAAAGCCGACATCACCATTAATAAGAACATGGTGCCCTTCGATGATAAATCTCCTATGATCACATCCGGTATGCGTGTAGGAACTGCTGCTATGACAACCCGCGGGCTTGTGGAAGCAGACATGGAGCGTATCGTGGATCTGGTAGATACCGTTTTGGTTAACCATGATAACGAGTCTAAAATTGCGGCCGTAAGATCGGAAGTAAACGAGTGGATGAAGCAGTACCCATTGTACAGCTAGTCATCAATTATATAGGTATAGAAAACTCCGTGGTGGCGACGAGCGATCACGGAGTTTTTGCGTTATATGAATTAGAGTCTCAAAGTCGTTCTTTTATAAGGTAATGCAAAGGCGGGTCGATTTATCGCCGGCGGTGTAGTGGACAATAACCAGGTATAAACATATCCTGCAAAGAATTGTACCCTAACTTGTTTTGACTTAATAAAGTTTTCATAACTTTGCACTCCAAAATCGAATTAATTGATATGAGCAAGAAAAATACGGGCGAATCCGGGATGGAAATTATTGAAACTCCGGAAGCATTAGCAAGCCAGCTCACGAAAGCAGAGGTTTTTTTCATTAAAAACCGTAAGGTTGTTCTGGGGATTGGAGGAGCTATTGTGGTTGCTATTCTTGGATTTGTAGGATACCGCGTTTACATAAGCGGCCAGGAAGGAACAGCCCAGAATGCTCTTGCCAGCGTAGTTTACGATTTTGAAGCCGATTCTCTGCAAAAAGCATTGAACGGAAGCGGAGGTAATGAAGGTCTGTTGTCGATCGCGGATAGCTATAAAGGTACGGATGCCAGTAACCTTGCAAACTTTTATGCGGGGGTTGCATTGCTGAAACAAGGTAAGTACGATGAGGCGATCAGCCATTTGCAATCTTTCAGCTCGTCGGACTTGCTTATCCACGCACGCGCACAATCTTTGATCGGTGACGCTTACCTGGAAAAGAATCAACCGGCTGAGGCAATTTCTTATTATCAGAAAGCTGCTGATTATGAGAAGAATGAATATTTCACGCCGGTATATCTGATGAAATTAGCACTTGCTCAGGAGAAGGCCAACCAGCCTGCTGATGCGGTTGCAAGCTATAAACGTGTCGTTGATGAGTTCCCGCTTTCGTCGGAAGTGGTGAATGCCAAGAAATACATGGGATTATTAGAGGGACAGGTCGGCAAATAATGGTTAACCATTCTGTTTCTGAAAAAGGATAAAGCCGACATTGGTTTTATCCTTTTTTTATTCCCAGTAATCCGTTTGATCCATACCCTTTTTATTGAAATCCATTTGAAAATCAAGTATTATGTCAAGTGCAGATAAAAATCTGAGTGTATTTACGACGGAAGGCCTTCCGGACATCAGCAACAAAAAATTCGCCATCGTGGTGGCCGAATGGAACAACGAGGTCACCGAGAAGCTTTTCGAAGGAGCCTATCAGACACTCATCACCTATGGGGCTCTCGCAGGTAATATCGTCAGAGGTAATGTACCGGGCAGCTTCGAGCTCACAATGGGTTCGCAGTGGTTTGCGCAAAGATCTGATATTGATGCGGTGATCGCTCTCGGTGTCGTGATCCAGGGTGAAACCAAGCATAACGACTATATCAACCACGCGGTTGCACAGGGCATCACCAACGTGAGCCTGAAATACGATAAGCCCGTGATCTTCGGCGTACTGACTCCAAACAATATGGAACAGGCCCTGGAAAGATCCGGCGGCGTACACGGCAACAAAGGAGACGAGGCAGCCATGACAGCGATCAAGATGATCGGCCTTAAAAAGATAATTTTGAATGACTGAATGATTGAATTTTGAATGAGTGAATGAGTGAATAAGGCAGGCTGCTGTTCGGCAACGTAAAGCAACGTATTTGATTCACTTTTACAACTAGCATTCACTCACTCGAAATTCACTCATTCACTCATTCGCACATTCACTCATTCACTCATTCACTCATTCAATCATTCATAATTAACTATGCAAGTCTGGAAATTTGGCGGTACTTCGGTAGGGAAGCCTGAGCGCATGCACTCAATCCGCGAACTCCTCAACAATGATCCTAATCGTAAAATTGTGGTATTGTCGGCTTTGTCCGGGTCTACCAATGCGCTGATCGCTATCGGAGAAGCGGCCAAATCGTATGACGACGCCAAAGCTGCCGCATTGATTGAAGAGTTGAAAAACCACTACGATCTGTTTATCAAAGAGTTGTATTCGACTCCTGAAGGCCTGGCCGCAGGTCAGCAGATTGTAGACTCTGAATTTGGATTCATCAAATCCGTGGTGAGCGTGAAGCCATTCACCATTAAGCAGGAAAAGGAACTCGTTGCGGAAGGGGAGATACTGAGCACCAAGATGTTCCAGGCGTACCTGGAAGAAAAAGGGGAGAGCTCAGTATTACTGCCTGCATTGGATTTTATGCGAATAGATGCCGACGGAGAGCCTGAACTGGCGACCATTGAAGATAAACTGGTTACAATCCTGAATCAATATACGGACAAGCAGACGATCGTAACCCAGGGATTCATTTGCCGCAACCCAAGGGAGGAAGTTGATAACCTGAAAAGAGGCGGATCCGACTATACGGCTTCACTGATCGGCGGAGCGATCCGCGCCGATGAGATACAGATCTGGACAGATATCGACGGAATGCACAACAACGATCCCCGGATCGTGAAGCGTACCTTCCCGATTCGTGAACTTACATTCGAGGAGGCAGCTGAACTGGCTTACTTCGGAGCAAAAATTTTGCATCCGAGCACCATCACGCCCGCTAAATTGAGGGGAGTGCCTGTTCGCCTGAAAAATACAATGCAGCCGGAGGCACCCGGAACGCTGATCGCGAACCAGACCTCCGACCGCGATATCAAGGCGATCGCAGCGAAGGACAACATCACGGCGATTTACATTCATTCGACCCGTATGCTGAATGCCTACGGCTTCCTTCGTAGAGTGTTTGAGATCTTCGAAAAATATAAGACGCCGGTAGATATGATCACAACTTCGGAAGTGTCGGTATCCGTGACGATCGATAATTCGGAGAATTTGGATAAAATCAGCGCCGAATTGCGTGAATTTGCTGATTTAGAAGAGCATGACCGCGACCAGAACATCATTTGTATCGTAGGAAATTTCAGTGCGGATAAAGAGGGTATCGCATTAAAAGTGCTCGATGCATTGAAACACATTCCTATACGAATGATTTCGTATGGCGCATCGGAGCATAACCTTTCGTTGCTTATCCATTCCAAATACAAAGCCGAAGCGTTGAATGTCCTGAATGAGCGTCTGTTCTATTATGAAGATGCAATGAAGGACATATTTACGGCCCCCTGATCACATCATCATTGTAAATATTAACAGCTGATCGCCGAGAGCCGACAGCCGACGACCCAATGTTACAAACCAATTTTATCCGCGAAAACAGGGAACTGACCATAGCGGGATTAAGCAAGAAACATTTCAAGGATGCCGAAGAGGCGGTAGACCGCATTATCGCGCTGGATATTAAAAGACGCCAGATTCAGCAGGAGCTGGATGATACACTTGCTCAATCCAACAACAAGGCCAAGGAAATCGGTGCATTGATGAAGGCCGGGAAGAAAGAGGAGGCCGAAGCTGCAAAAGCCGATACAGCAGCATTAAAGGAGCGCTCAAAGACGTTGGATGAGGAGCATAAGGTCGTTGATGCGACACTGCTAGAAGAACTTGTTAAACTTCCGAATTTGCCGCACGAAAGCGTACCGGAAGGCCGGACAGCAGAGGATAATGTGACGGTCCTGGAAACAGGTGCTAAACCGGTGCTTCCGGATGGAGCACAGCCGCACTGGGAGCTGATCAAGAAGCTTGGTAAAAGCCAGGCACCCATTATCGATTTTGAACTTGGCAACAAAATCACCGGTGCGGGGTTTCCTGTGTATAAGGGAAAGGCTGCCAGGCTGCAAAGGGCCATGATCTCATTTTTTCTCGACGAAGCCGGCAAAGCAGGTTATACAGAAGTACAGCCGCCAATCGTCGTTAATGCGGATTCGGGCTTCGCAACCGGGCAACTTCCCGATAAGGAAGGACAGATGTATCATGACAAGCAGGATGACCTTTATCTGATCCCCACCGCCGAGGTACCAGTTACCAATTTGTACCGCGATGTGATCGTTGGAGAAAACGAATTGCCCGTGAAAAATGTCGCATTCACACCATGTTTCCGCAGGGAGGCGGGTAGCTGGGGCGCACACGTACGCGGACTCAACCGTTTGCACCAGTTCGACAAGGTGGAGATCGTGCAGATCAACAAACCGGAGGATTCATACAAGGCCCTGGACGAAATGGTCGGCCATGTGAAGGGCTTGTTGGAAAAACTGGAATTGCCTTACCGCATTCTGCGCCTTTGCGGCGGGGATATGGGCTTTACCTCTGCATTGACTTATGATTTTGAAGTATGGTCGGCGGGCCAGGAGCGCTGGCTGGAATGCAGCTCAGTGTCGAATTTTGAAACTTATCAGGCTAACCGTCTGAAATTGCGTTATAAGAACACGGAAAAGAAGACGCAGTTACTTCATACGCTGAATGGTTCTGCGCTCGCATTACCCCGTATCGTTGCCGCGTTGCTTGAAAACAACCAGCAAGCGGATGGTACGGTGAAGATACCAGCGGTGTTGGTGCCTTACTGCGGGTTCGATGTGATCGAGTAGGTCTTTTTATTTGTGTAATGGGCGCTCAGGTCATTGAGCGCCCATTTGCATTTTGGAGCAGCGCTGTTACCCCTGTCTGGTCCATAATCAACCGTCCCACTTTTTCGAAGGCGGCGCCTTCTTCTATTCTGAATGTATTGTCGAAATGGCCAGCTGTAATGCGGGTTTTGAAACACCGGAAGGCAATCGCGGGATGGTGTTCATAATGCGTTACAAGTTGATGCAAATGGGTGGATAGCAGGAAGAAAGAGCCTTGATGAGCCGCGAACCCTTCTATAACGGTTTCCGAGCAATGCAAAGCGTCCTCCTGATTGGTACCCCGGAACAATTCATCGACAATCACAAAACACGTTTCACCCTCACGCAGCGAATGGGCCATTTGCTTGATGCGGATCATTTCATTGAAAAAATGACTATATCCCAGATCGAGGTCATCGGAGAGGTGAATAGATGTAAACAGGCGATCGGTGAAGGATAAATGAAGCGAATGGGCAGGAACCGGCCACCCCAGATGTGCCAGGTAAACCAGAATGCCACAGGTTTTCAGAAATGTAGTTTTGCCGCTGGTGTTGGCACCTGTAAGTATGCAAACCGGGTTATCATTCGTCAATTCAAAGTCATTGGGAACCGCGTCCGGAATAAGCGGATGCCAGGCGGATTGGGCATGGAAACCTTTGGAGTGTCCGGTAAAAACCGGAAAAGTAAGGCGGTGTAGTCTGGCCGTTTTAACAATCGCCTGACAGGCATCGAGATAATACAGGATATCCAGCATTTGCCTGAACTGCTCCCGGTGGCTGATCCTGAAATAGTAATCCAGGTAGAACAGTGATGCATTCGACAACGAATGATCCCCTTTTTCCATGAATCTGGCGAGAGTTGGTGCGGAAATGAATTTCCTGAGCGCTGAAATTGAATCGGCAATCTCTTCGGGCGGATCTGCCGACCCGAGGCTGCCCAATACCGCGGTGAGCCCACGGACTACCCTCAGCGTGGCTAATACGCCGCTTTGAATGCGATGGAACTCGGCCTTATTCCGAATAGAATACAACCACGTATCGAACCAATGCTTGAAAACATCCTGGGACATCGAATGCGAAACGCCCAGAGCGTAGTAAGACTCTGCCGTTGCTGCATAGACCTTGGGTACATTGGGCAACCAGGCGGCAGGCCTCACGGAGATGGTTCGGAGTAAATCCTGAAAGCGCAGTACGTCAGCTAACGTTGCTTTGCATTTGGTAATGATCACTTTTAGCAGCTCCGCACCGCCCTGCGTTTCTGTATAAGCGTAGAAGCTTAAAATACTAGCCGGCCGGCTATTCTCAGGCAGTATCTGGAGTTCGTGTAGCGTATGCCGGTCGACGGGCTGCATGGGTGACTTGTTCGTTGTCACCAAATGTAAAAACAGGCCTGGACTACGGGGCGTTAAATAAAGTTAAACTTCGGATTTCCTCGGGAATGCAAGCCAGATAAAGTAACCCGTCAGGACCACGATGGCCACTTGCATGGAATAATCGATCAGGAGTTCGGGGGACGCCGCCGTGTCAGATGGCGTCATGTAGCAGGGCATGCCCAAGCGCCACCAGTACGAGGGGTGCACCACGCAAAGCAAGTTAAAAATAAACAGCAGGACAACTTGTGTTTTGTTTTTCCAATCTATCACAAAGAACACGAGTGGCAGGAGGAACAGAAAGATATAATTGCTGTAAGCGCTCTGCTGTACGATCATCATCGTAGCGTAAAGCACAACCCATACTTTCGAAAGCATCATGCGGAAATCCGCATTTCTCAACCGCCAAGCGGACAGGCACGCCAGACCGACCGAAGCAACCAGCCCGATCCAGTTCCAGAATTTTTCGCCGACACCGATGGAATTATGAAACCACGGATTGAGCACAGAGGGGATATTTGGTGCGCGAAGCGTTTTGGCTTCGTCCAGCGGCTGCATGAACTCCATTCCGACCAATGGATAAAGAATGCCGAGCGAAAGCACACCAATAATGGCCATCGGAACCAGGAACCTGATTTTTTCCTTTTCAAGAATAAAAAGAGGGACGAGGATCAGTACAAATATCGCCTTGGTAAACAAAAGCCCCAGCGCAAGGATGACGGCGTACCATTCTACCCGTAATGTGCGCTCGCGCAGGAGATACGCAAGAATGACGAACAGCCACATCCACACATCTTCCTGTGCACCGATCACGCAAAGTACCAGAGAACCCGGCAACAGCAGGTATATGATGGACAGGAACAGGAATTTTCCGCGTGATTGGAATGGTCTGAAAAAATGGTAGGAAGCCAGCAATGCAATGCCATCCATCACGGTCATCGTCAGGACGATCATTTTTGGACTATACCATAATTTAAGCCAGATCCCGAGAAAATATGCATACAGCGGCGAGTAGGGCGACCAGAAATCGCGGTAAACTACCTGACCGAGCGAAGCCTTGCTGCCTTCGTCCCAGAAGCCGTTGACATCGGAAGTAGGTTCCATACCGGCGACGAGGTACACTGCTACAAATGGCAGAAGCCGGAGCAACACCCAGGCGATAGCCAGCACCCGGTTTGCGGATTTTTTTTCAAGCCAGCTGGTTAAAAGTTCTCTCTTGAAAAGCAGTGCTGACGTCAGGAGCAGCGCGGCAATGCTGATACCTGTTTTGGCGAGTATAATGTTCATGCCGCTACCAGGTTTTGGGAAACGACCACTTTCCGAAATGTTTCACGGAGGATCCAAAGGAAGCAGAGCACATTGAGTATCTGCAATGCGTATTCAAACAAGCTCATGGGATTTCCGAACATGCCCAGGGAAGTATATGCTGGCTGTTTGATGTAAACCCATACAAACGGCTGCACAACGGTAAGCCAGTTGAGGGCGATCAGTACGGCGATGTGGAATGTTTTACGGATGTCGATCACCTCAAACAAAACGGCCATCAGATAGGCGATCACATACGCGCCCATGGCACTGGCCTGGAATAGCATCATACAAACGAAACACGCGATGAAAATGCCGGGCAACACTTCATTGATATGCCGGTGGCGCGCTTTGAAAGCCATATACACAGGAATGAAAACCGTGAAAAGTAATCCGAACCAGTTGAGAAGTGTCGATTTCTTTTCATCAACATGGAAAACCAGTTCGATAAAAGGTCGTAAAACGGAAAACAAATTGGGGGTCATCAGCTGCTCCGTATGGCGGATAGGCATCAGGAACAAATCGCCGATCTGCCAGTACAGGAAGCCAACAGCCGGTACGCCGACAGCTGCCATCACCAGCAGCATTTTAAGTGGTTTTTTTACCATGACCAGCAATGCAGGCAGCAAGAAGATGAACGTTACTTTAATAGTCAGTAAAACCATCGCGTAAAGCAACCCGATGCCGACCTCGTAGCCGACCGGCTTTCTGATCGTGTAACGCCAGATGAGCAACGCGGCACCCCAGAACCACACTTCCTCCTGGCCGTCCACGAGAATGTACATGAATGCGGCGGGAAGCATGTAATAGATTGTGGCGAGCTGTAATGCCCTGGGTGAGCGTGCTTTGTAGGTCTGGTAGGTCAGCCAGAGAATCCCGCTTTCCATGAGGACCATAAACAGCACAATGGCCCGAGCATTATGCCAGATCCAGACGGGTATACTGATAATGTAGGCGTATAACGGTGCATGGTAGGACCAGAAGTCGCGGTATACAAAACCACCGGCCTTGGCAGCTTCGGCTTTGTAAAAGAAGAAGGGAATATCGCCTCGCGGTTCTTCGCCGATGATCAGGAAAATGCCTATCCAGGGCAGCAGACGGAAGAATACGAAACCTAGCGCCAGAATCAGTTTATCGTTTTCCCACTGCCATTTGGTAAAGAGCGTTGACTGCCTGACTGTCCAGATAATCCCAATCGTCAATACAAGGTTGATGAGCAGCTTAATGTAAAAAACGGTAAGAATGGGCATGTTTAATCTGTCGTGATAAAGGCGCAAACTTAAGACAAGTTTTCTTCAAAATGACCAGCAAAACCCAAAGTTTTAATCGGTTAGGCAATTGTATGCTTGCATACTGTTTTCGTAAATCCTATTTTTGAAAATCTTCATCCACAAAAATCAACGTCGTCTATGTCAGCTTCCCAATCGCTTACCGGAATGGACTTTAACCTGAGCGAAGAGCACCAGGCCGTGCAGGCGGCCGCCAGGGATTTTGCGCGGAATGAGCTGTTAGCCGGTGTCATCGAGCGCGATAACGCCCAGCATTTCGATCCGGCATTGCTAAAGAAAATGGGAGAATTGGGCTTTCTCGGCATGATGGTGGCCCCGGAATACGGTGGAGGAGGCATGGATACACTTGCATATGCCATCGCTATCGAAGAAATATCGAAGATCGATGCCTCTGCGGGCGTAATGATGTCGGTGAACAATTCGCTTGTCTGCTGGGGCCTTGAAAAGTACGGTACCGAACCTCAAAAGCAAAAATATCTGACCAGATTGGCGTCCGGTGAAATCATCGGTGCATTTTGTTTGTCGGAGCCCGAGGCCGGTTCGGATGCTACTTCTCAGCATACCCAGGCCATTGAAAATGGAGACCACTATTTATTGAACGGTACCAAAAACTGGATAACCAACGGCAACACGTCTTCCGTCTGCCTGGTCATTGCACAGACGCACCCTGAACTAGGGCATAAAGGGATCAACACTTTTATTGTCGAAAAAGGATGGGACGGCTTTTCAGTGGGTAGGAAGGAGGATAAAATGGGTATAAGGGCCTCTGATACACATACTTTAATGTTTTCCGATGTGCAAGTGCCCCGTGAAAACAGGATAGGGGACGACGGCTTCGGTTTCAAATTTGCCATGGGAGTCCTCAATGGCGGTCGTATCGGTATCGCGGCGCAGGCATTGGGAATTGCGGCGGGTGCATTTGAACTTTCCTTGAAATATTCCAAAGAAAGAAAGACGTTCGGGAAACCTATCGCGGAACACCAGGCGATCCAATTTAAACTGTCGGAAATGGCCGTGAAAATTGAGGCCGCTCGGTTACTTGTTTATAAGGCCGCCAGGCTTAAAGATGAAGGAAAGGATTATATACAGGCTTCGGCGATGGCAAAATTGTATGCATCCGAAGTAGCAATGTGGGTGACAACAGAAGCCGTCCAGGTGCACGGGGGCTACGGTTATGTAAAAGAATACCACGTCGAGCGGCTCATGCGCGATGCCAAAATCACACAGATTTATGAAGGTACCTCCGAAATCCAAAAACTGGTAATCGCCCGTGAGCTCCTGAAATAATTAGTAAATCTGTCAAAAGTCGATTTTATTCCGAATGTTGGATTAAAATAATATCAAAATATCACTTTTTTTTAAATTTTTGTGAAACTATACTTGTATTAGTTTTGTACAATTTATTAGATTTGTACAAAATTTGGAAAATCGGTCAAAACGGCCCTTAAATATATCAAGTATGGAAGACTATAATAAGATTATTGAGTCGCTGGGAGTGAAGTTTGTCAAGGCCCGTCATATCAGGATTTTACAGCCTATTACGATTAAAAACTTTTATGACGTACAGAATTCGCTGACAATTTTGTACGATGGTGAAGTTTCATTCGGTTCCGAGGAGTCACATAGGGTTGAGGAGGGTGATATGCTCTTTATTCCGGGAGGCAAGCACGCCACAGTGACGTACGGTAACACGCAGACTGCGAAGACCGTATCGAACGAAGAGTTCATGACTAACCGCGATAATTACATTGAGGCGGGTCACGATCCTGCATTGATCGGAAAATTGCCTAACTCATTCGGACTGATCTCGTTTGAGGCAAAGGTTTTTGATACAGTTAACTTTTTCACGTCGCTGGACGTGCCTCCATTCCTGATCAAACGCGACGATCAGATTGCAGCCACGATTAACCAGATCCTGACTGAAGATATGCTGGATACACCCGGCAAGGGCCGTATCATCAAGATTAAGACAGAGGAAGTCGTGATCGAGATTATCCGTTATATCCTCAAAAACAAGTTATTTGTAGAGCAGCTGGTTACCAACAGTACGTATTTCAAAGATCCCCGCCTGATCGACATCTTTGCTTACATTAAAGATAACCTGGGCGGAGACTTGTCAAACAAGGTGCTGGCGAACGTAGCGAATGTATCTGAGGATTATGTAGGACAGTATTTCAAAATGCTGACTGGTATCAACCCACAGGATTACATTGAGTATCAGCGTATGGAGAAGGCCGTTGATTTGTTGCGTACCTCTAAAAAGAGCATCCGCGCGATCGGTTCGGACGTAGGCTATAAAGACACTGCGTATTTCTGCCGCCGATTCAAGATGATGTTCGGTATTCCGGCTGGCAAAATGCGCCGTCGCGAATCCCTGATGAATGTTTAGAATGTAATGTTAGACTATACTTAAAAAGAGAACTGATTCCGGTTCTCTTTTTTTATGCCCGTACTTGTCATTGTACCGGCGTAAGCTGGGCAGCTGTAACCTTCCATTTTCCGCCCGAGCGCACACATACCGTCGTGTATGCGACATCGCCGTTGAAGCCGTTATGCTGTATCCTTGCGCTCACATTCCAAAGTCCCTGCACAATAGCCACATCCCCGTAGTTACGGGTGCGTGTTCCCGTGAGCATGCCCGAATCGATTATAATGTAACCCTGACCGACGGCTTGCTGTAATGCCCGCCCATCGATCGTTTGGCCATTAAAATTGACTACGGTAAAATCATTGGAAATGAGAGCGGCGACATTCGTGGCATCCTCATCCAGTAGCGCCTTAAAGAAAAGATTGGAGCAATCGGTACCGTCGATTGGTTGCGGGACGATGTTTTGAGTGAATGCGGGAGAGGCGGTGATGAGGAAAATGAAAGTCAGCAGTTGTTTCATATGGTCAGATCTGTGAGACATTAGGGGAAGTGAATAGTGAAATTCTCGCGCGGTATGGCTAGATTCGCCTCTACATTGGAATGAACGATTACCTTGCCTTGGAATGATGAATTTACAGATAAAAATCCTCTTTCTTTCCCTGTTAAGCTTACTCAGTGCCTGCTCGGATGCGCCGGAGAAAATAGGCAATCTGGACCTTAAAAAGTGGCGGGGCGATCGTGGAGGCTGCAATAATGCCCGAAAAGGGTTGGAAGGCGATTTTAAAGCAGTAGAAAAAGAGTTGAAGGGCAAGTTTGCCGATGGTGTGGGAGAACTCCTGGGCCGGCCGGATATTCAGCAGCTCGGAGAGCGGAATACCAAGCTCTACGTTTATTTCCTCGAAAAAGGGCCGCAATGTGAAAACATGCAAGCCAGGTCGGAAGCCCGGAAGGTAATCCTTAAATTTAATGCTGTCGGCTTGCTCTCGGAAATCACTTACCAGGACCGCCCGCTCTGATCACAAATAGAACTTCTTGATTTTAATGAGTTGCTCCACCGGCTCAGGCACCATATAGCGGATCGAAGCGCCTTTTTTAATACAAGCCCGTAAAAAGGTGGCAGAAATGTCGAGTAATGGGGCTTCCACGAATTTCACATCGGGATGGTTACCAAATGTGTGTGACCTGGAATTCGGGCGGGGGTACACGTACAGGCCCGTGTATTCGAGGATCTTCTCATAATTCTTCCAATTGGAAAACTGCGACAGATTGTCTTCACCCATAATCAGCTTGAACTGATGCTGCGGGAATTTTTCCTGCAAGCGCACAAGCGTATCGATGGTGTAGCTCGGCTTGGGCATATGGAACTCAATGTCGTTGGCCCGGAGCAATGCATTGTCGGCAATGGCACGTTGCACTAAATCGTACCGATCGAATTCGTGCAGCAGGCCGCTATTTTTCTTAAATGGATTTTGGGGGCTTACGATAAACCACACTTGTTCGAGGTCGGTGGTAGTGGCCATCGTATTCGCTATGATCAGATGGCCTATGTGAATGGGATTGAACGATCCGAAAAACAGGCCGATCTTCATTGCCAGGGATGATTAAGATTGAATGAATGCCTGGACAAGGTCTTCTGCTTTGGCGAGCGTTTCGTCGAGATTGTCATTAATGAGGACCTCATCGAACTCGTATTCGAAGCTCTGTTCGTAGCGGACTTTGGCCAGGCGCGTAGCAAGCGTTTCGGGCGTTTCGGTACCGCGGCTTGAAAGCCTCCGCTTGATTTCCTCGTCGGATGTGACTTTTACAAATATGGCCAAAGCTGCGTCGCCATACGCCTCTTTCAATTTGAGTCCGCCTTTGACATCGACATCAAAAAGGACATGTTTGCCCTGATCCCACAGTCGCTGAATTTCAGATTTAAGCGTGCCGTAATAGTTTCCCGCGTAAACCTCTTCCCATTCGGCGAACTGTTGATCCGCGATTTTCTGACGGAAATCTTGTAAGGTCAGGAAGTAGTAATCTTTGCCGTCCACCTCATGGTCGCGCCGTGTGCGCGTGCATGCCGATACGGAAAATGCCAGTTGTTGTGTGTATTTATTAAGAAGATGCCTTACAATCGTAGTCTTTCCGGAACCGGAAGGGGCAGAAAATATAATTAGCTTACCTTTCACTCGAACAGCTTAACTGTTAATTTTTGATATGATCGTGTTGAGAATGCTCTCCGGGCAGGGTTTCTTTACAATTTTAAAATTGAGAGAGTCCTTGATGCACTTTTCGAGACGGTACGACTCGATGCAGGGGATACACTTGTCCATGTTCTCGCGGAAATGATCCTTCTCAGCTTCTGTGGCTTCGTCATCCAGGATTGCCTGAATGATTTTCATACACTCAGCATGATGCTCGCAGGTATGCTTCATTTGTTTTTGCGCAACTTCTGTTACAGAAGGCGTCGTGGAAGATGCATTCATTAGTTAAAATGAAAAAAAGAATAATGGAATATATGTACAGTTGTACCCTATAACCGAAGAGGTTGCAAAAAAAGTTTCACAACCTATGAATCATATCCCATTGAGCTTGCATAGCTTCTGAGTTTTTCTTTCAGCAAGTTACGCGCGCGGTGCAATCTGGATCTTACCGTTCCGATCGGAATGTCCAGGATTTTGGCCATCTCTTCGTAGGTAAAACCTTCGATGTCACAGAGTATGATGACCGTTCTGAAGTCGACAGGGAGAGCGTTGAGCGCGTTGGCCACTTCATCGCCTATCAGTTCCTGTACAGCATCAGCACGGAGGTCTACGGTATAAGTAGTATCGGATGCTTCCTCAGAATTATAGGTCGTTTCAACTTCCTGATAATCAACTTTGGAAGGTTCTTTACTTTTTTTACGGTAGTCGTTGATGAAGCTGTTTTTGAGGATCCTGAAAAGCCACGCTTTGGCATTGGTACCCTGCTCGAAAGAGGAAATAAAACGGAACGCTTTCAGATATGTATCTTGCACCAGGTCGTTGGCATCGTCTTCATCCATGGTAAGGCGGAAGGCGAAGTTGTACATGGAATCAATGTGTGGCATGAACTCGCGGTTAAATACTTCATACCGAAGATCGTCCGTGTATTCATTAGTCGTGAGCGTTTCTGACATGGCAACTAACATAGGAATGCTGAATTTACAAAGATTAATAACAGCTCCAAATCGTACAAATTAAAATTTGATAAATGGCTATTTGGAGCGTCCTAACTGCCCTAGATTCACGATAAAATTAAAAAGAGATGGAAATGAACAAGCCTTCCAAGCGGTGTCGCCTCCTATCGTTAATTCAATGTTGTTACATCAAATTCCGAGCCAAAAAGCGAATCGCGTCAAAATGTCATACTACCGTTTGGAGAATAGTTCCAGCAGTACGATGAGGATGGTGGTGAAGAGGGCGCTGGCCCCGATGCGGATCAGCGTGTAAAGAATCATTCCAAAATTATTCATTTCCATCAGGAACAGCATCGAATGGTGCAGCAGGATCAGCGGAAAGATATAAGAAAGGAATGCGCCCAGTCCCTGCGCCCGGATACCTACCTCGGCACGTTCCGCTCCCCGGGACTTCATCTGATAGTGGATCAGGAATGGTCTCAGATAGGCTACCAGCACTGTTGCAGATGCGTGCATGCCGAAAGTGTTTGAGAAAACATCCACGGTAAATCCTACGGCAAACGCGATCAGGAGTGAATACATGCGGTCGATGTCGGCCGGTAACAGTAGCACCGCGGCAATATAGACGAAGGAGAATGCATAATTGAACAGCACGATATTCCGCATAAAGAAGATCTGCAAAAACAGGTAAAGCAGGATCATCAGGGAATATTGTATCGCTTCGCGTAAGCTCATCGGGTTTCTACTGTTCTTGATTTAAGATTCTCCTGTTCTACAAGTTGGTGATTTTGTACCACATACACATAGGACAGGTTCCGGAAGTCCGTAGCGAGGTGCAGGACGATATTGTAAAAAGTCTGGTTCGGGTTAACAGTTACGCTTTGTACCTTTCCCACCATGATGCCCGGCGGAAATACCGAATTTTGGTCCGAGGTCACGGCCGAATCACCCTTGAAAACTTTGGTGTACTTCGAAACATCGATGAGATCCACAAAATTAGGATCCTTCCCCGGCCATTTTGCGTAACCGATCTCCTTGCTCCTTATGAGTTTGGAAGAGACCATAAACTGCGAATGCAAAATCGAGGTAACCACGGAATAATTTTCGGAACAGAAGCGCACCTTGCCAACTACTCCGGTGGCAGAGATCACCCCCATACCTGGTTTGATGCCGTGCTTGGTTCCTTTGTCGATCGTAAGTACGTTATTCGCCCGGTTGGTTTCATTGTCTACCACTTTTGCGATCGTGTAGGTGAACCTTGAAGCAAAAGTCGAATCAGGAACATAGCCTGCCGGAGCCTCACGCGGTTTTTGTTGACTCAATGCGGTCACCATGGCGTGAAGACGGGCATTTTCGTTGGCCAGGTCTGCATTGATCTCGTCGAGCTTCGTGTATTCTCTCGCTGAATTGGAAAATGCAAGGGTTTTGGCGACGTAGTAATTGGAGGTATTGAAATAGGTAGCGCCCCAGTAAGTATTGTTGCGCACGACGAGCCAGATACTGAGCACTTCCAGCAATACAAATACCAAAAAGAAACGATTCCGGACTACGAAATCAACGAGTTGGAGCATGGGCTAAGATGTTCACACGCAGTTCATCAATCGGCGCACAGTGCACCACGCACCGATGGATGAACTGCGGGCGATCCGGTGCTATGAAATCAGTACGGGCTTGTAAAGTTCGAGGTTCTTGAGGACTTCCCCGGTGCCTTTAACCACCGCTTTCAATGGGTCATCGGCGATATGCACGGGTAGTTTTGTCTTTTGCGCAATTCGTCTGTCTAATCCGTGGATCAACGCGCCTCCGCCCGTGAGGTAGATACCGTTTTTGAAAATATCGGCAGAAAGCTCCGGCGGAGAAATTTCAAGGGCTTTCATAACGCCCTCTTCGATTTTGGAAATGGACTTATCGAGAGAATATGCGATTTCGCTGTAAGTAACACGGATTTCCTTAGGGATACCGGTCATCAGGTCGCGTCCGCGGATCTGGTAGTCGTCGAGCGGGACCTCCAATTCAGGAGAAGCGGAACCGATCGCCATTTTGATCAGTTCGGCTGAGCGCTCGCCGATCAGCAGGTTATGCTCGCGGCGCATGTAATCCACAATGTCGCGTGTGAACACATCCCCTGCAATTCGTACCGACTGCTCGCAAACGATACCGGACAATGCGATGACCGCGATTTCTGTAGTACCACCGCCGATATCGACGATCATGACGCCATTGGGCTGGGTAATGTCGATCCCGATCCCGATGGCTGCTGCGATAGGCTCGTGTACCATGTACACTTCTTTGGCGCCTGCATGCTCGCAGGAGTCTTTTACAGCGCGTTTTTCAACTTCCGTAATTCCCGAAGGAATACAAACGACCATCCGGTGTGAAGGTGTGAAAAAGCGGCTGCCGGTGTCGATCATTTTGATCATCCCGCGGATCATCATTTCAGCCGCAGTAAAATCGGCGATAACGCCATCTTTCAGCGGACGTATCGTCTTGATATTTTCATTCGTCTTCTCGTGCATCTGCATTGCCGTGTGCCCGATGGCAAGCACTTTGCCGGTGGTTTTATCCATGGCAATAATCGACGGCTCATCAACAACAACAGTATCTTTATGGATGATCAAGGTATTGGCCGTACCCAAATCAATCGCTATATCGCTCGTCAAAAAATCAAACAATCCCATATATAATTTTAAAAACTTTTGCTCACTTTGATTTCAGGATGGCAAAATTACAGATTATTAACCACAAACAAAGGCATTTAAAAAATTTCGACACAGGGTGTTTTGAGGCTATAAAACAGCCCTGAGACGGTGGTAAATCGGGTAATTTGCAAATCCTGCGTACATTTGTTTTCACTATGGGAATCAGATCAGTTTTGAGCAGGCCGCTGGCCCGTTACATTGTCAAACAGCAGCAGGAATGGATCGCCAGGAGTGTCGAGGTCCAGGAAAAGTGGCGGACGGAGTTGGTGAGGACAGCCGCCGGGACGCAGTTTGGGAAAGACCATTTTTTCAAAGATATCCAAAGCTTTTCCGACTTCAGGGAGGCTGTACCCGTCAATGATTATGAAGACCTGAAACCCTATGTGGAACGTATCAAATCCGGGGAAAATGATATTTTGTGGCCAGGTAAGCCACTGTATTTCGCCAAAACCTCGGGTACGACCTCAGGCACCAAATACATTCCCATTTCCAAAGACTCCATTTCGAACCATATCGATTCGGCCAGGAATGCCATTTTGACGTATATTGACGAAACTCAAAAGGCTGATTTTCTGGATAATAAGCTGATTTTTCTCTCTGGAAGCCCCATACTGACAGACACCGGCGGCGTACTGACAGGCCGTCTGTCGGGCATTTCCAATCACCATGTTCCGGCATATTTACGCTCCAACCAGCTGCCCAGCTACGACACCAACTGCATTGAAGATTGGGAAACCAAGCTGGACAAGATTATCGACGAAACGCTGGATAAGCGAATGTCGCTGATCTCCGGCATTCCGCCCTGGGTACAAATGTATTTCGACCGCATTATCGAGAAGACTGGTAAGAAGATTAAGGACGTGTTCCCCGATTTCTCGTTGTTTATCTACGGAGGCGTGAATTTTGAGCCCTACCGCGCCAAGTTGTTCGAGTCCATTGGAAAGAGGATCGACTCCATTGAATTGTACCCGGCTTCGGAGGGCTTTCTTGCCTACCAGGACAAGCAGGACGACGAGGGACTGCTGCTTTTGCTCAACACCGGCATATTTTTCGAATTCATTCCGGTAGAGCATTATTTCGACGAAAAGCCGCCCCGTCTTTCGATCGGTGAAGTCGAGGTGGGCCGCAATTATGCTGTCATTATCAATAACAATGCAGGATTGTGGGGTTACTCGCTGGGCGATACCGTGAAATTTGTATCGACGAGCCCTTATAAAGTACTCGTGACGGGAAGAATCAAGCATTTCATCTCGGCATTTGGCGAGCACGTGATTGGGGAGGAAATCGAAAAAGCCTTGCGTTATGCACAGGAAAGACATCCCGAGGCGGAAGTTGTGGAATTGACTGTCGCTCCGATGGTAAATTCTCCTGATGGAGGCCTTCCTTATCACGAATGGCTGATAGAATTTGCCACCCCGCCCGACAATATGGAGCAATTCGCAAACGATCTCGACCGCCGCCTGACGGAGCTAAATATTTATTACAAAGACCTGATCACCGGCGGCATCCTACGGCCTCTGGAGCTGGTGTCGTTGCGAAAGAATTCGTTTATCGACTATATGCGGGCAAACGGTAAGCTCGGAGGGCAAAACAAGGTGCCCCGCCTTTCCAATGACAGGAAGATCGCCGACGAGTTGACGCGTCTAAACCGTATTTAATCCGAACCTATCCGTGAGAATGTAATGAAAAAAAGAGTTGCCATATTAGGTTCGACCGGTTCCATCGGAACCCAGGCTCTCGAAGTGATCGACGCTAATCCGGATATTTTTTCGGTATCGGTACTTACTGCCGGCGATAATGCAGACCTGCTCATCGAGCAGGCAGTAAAATTCAAACCGGCGGAGGTCGTCATTTGTAACGAACAACATTTTGAAAGGGTAAAGTCCGCGCTCTTGCCTTTCAATATCAAGGTTTACAGCGGTGCGGCGGCATTGGTTTCGGTTGTGGAATCCGGTGACGTGGATGTAGTACTTACGGCCATGGTAGGGTATGCGGGCCTGTTGCCGACGATCCATGCCATTAAAGCCAAAAAGAACATTGCACTGGCGAATAAAGAAACGCTGGTAGTGGCTGGTGAACTTATCACTGCGCTGGCCAGGGAGCATGGCGTAAGCATTTACCCGGTCGATTCGGAACATTCGGCCATTTTCCAATGCCTCGCCGGCGAATCGGATAATCCGATTGAGAAAATCGTTCTGACGGCATCAGGCGGGCCATTTAGAGGCAAAGACCGTGAATTTCTCGCACACGTAACGAAAGCGCAGGCGCTCAAACATCCCAATTGGAGCATGGGCGCAAAGATCACGATCGATTCCGCGACGTTGATGAATAAGGGTTTGGAAGTAATCGAGGCGAAATGGTTGTTTAATCTGAATGCTTCCCAGATCGACGTGATTGTGCATCCGCAGAGTATCATTCACTCGCTGGTGCAGTTTGAAGATGGTAGTATGAAAGCACAAATGGGCCTGCCTGATATGAAACTACCCATTCAGTATGCACTCAATTACCCGCTTCGGCTGAAATCGAATTTCCCGCGCTTCAATTTTATGGATTACCCTTCCCTCACTTTTGAAAAGCCTGATCTGGATACATTCCGTAACCTGGCTATCGCTTACGAGGCACTCGAAAAAGGGGGAAATGCGGCTTGTATCATCAATGCAGCCAATGAAATTGCCGTTGACGCATTCCTTCGCGATAAGATAGGATTTTTGGATATTTCGGACGTTATTGTCGAGAGCCTTGCCAAAATCACATTTGTAGGGAATCCTTCATTTGCTGATTATGTTGAGACGAACGAAGAGACAAGGCGTTTTGCTTCTGAAATGATACAGGTTAAAGTGTAGATGAAAACCACCATTCTTAAATATTTGTCCGTTGCGCTTGCCAGTACGCTTAAATTCTTCGGAGGGCCGATTGCGGGGGTTGTTCTTAAACTTACCTGGATAGAAACTGCATTGTGCTCGGCAGTGGGTATGATGTTCTCGGTGTTTGTTCTGACCTATTTGGGCGGAGCCGTGAGAAACCTCATTCAGAAATACCGCAAATCTCCTCCTAAAAGATTCACGAAAACAAATCGTATTGCCGTCAATATTTGGCGGAAGTTTGGGATCATAGGCATCGCGTTCTTAACTCCTCCGCTTTTCACACCACTTTTTGGGCCTATCCTGGCGGTCGCTTTCCGCGTACCTAAGGCGTCGATATTCATGTGGATGTCGGCCAGCGCGCTCGTATGGGGGCTGGCGATTTCCTACATCGCGCACAAAATGACGTTTATCCAGGAGTGGATTAAGTAGTAAATAATAGCTTACCTGCTGACCTCTTTCTTTGGCGCGGTGCTTTTCTTCATGAAATCGCCTTGCGAGAAGTATTTTTCGATCAGGCAGTACATCAGTATAAAGAAATACCGGCTGCCCATTTCCTTAATTTTCAGCTTTGAAACCCCGTATTTCCGGTTGGTCCAGCTGTTGGGTACCACGGCATAATTGTAGCCGCGCACCATTGCTTTGAGTGGCAACTCGATGGTCAGGTTGAAGTGAGGCGCCAGAAAGGGCTTGATACCTTCGATCGTTTCCCGCTTGTACAGTTTGAATGCATTGGTGGTATCATTGTATTTGATGCCCATTACAATCCGAACAATAAAGTTGGCAACGCGGTTAATCACTTTCTTCAAAGCAGGATAGTCGATAACCTTACCGCCTTTTTCCCAGCGCGAGCCGAAAACGCAGTCATAGTCGCCTTCGACCATTTTGAAATAATATTTGGCCAGATCCTCGGGATCATCGGACATATCCGCCATAAAAACGGCTACGCAATCACCTTTGAAGCGTTCCAGCCCGTAGCGCACCGCATAGCCGAAACCGTTAGGGCCGGGATTGGTGTAATAAACCAGTGTAGGGATTTGAAGCGAAAGCTCATCCAGCACCCTTAGCGTCCCATCCTTGGAATTGTCATTGGTGACGCAGATCTCGTGGGGGATATTGTATTTATTTAATGTATTGTGTAATGACGTAAGAGTGTGGGTAATAGATTCTTCCTCGTTATAGGCTGGTATTACGACGCTTAGCTTCATAGATGTGATAGGTATTAAACAGTACAAATTAAAGATTATTAATTTGAACTGCCAATTTTTTCAAAGCCTGACAGCAACTCATCGTAACGCAGCAAGGTTTTAGCTACCGTAGCATCGTATTCGCCGCCGAGCCATTTGCCTACGTTTTCGAACATTTCCCGTCTGTTTTGCAAAAAATTGAAATTGGTGTGGGCATGGATGTTGCTTAGCCCGGCGATGTGTTTTCGGTAAACGCCCATTGTTTCATTCAAATAACCAATTTTCCCTCTGGCAGCCAGCTGAAACATGATCGCCCAGTCGCCCGCTGCCGCCCTCGCGTGCCATTCGGCGAAATCTTCGGTCAGGAAATGGTTGCGATAAACCCAGCTGGCAGTGGCCATAAACCATTTGTCTTCCAGCAGATCTTCAATCGTTGAAATGACTTTCTGATCTGGTGCATTGAAAAAATGGGAAGGAGAGCCATCTTCGTAAATGACCTCCATATTGTGATGGCAAACTGCGAAATCTGGATTCTGGTCCAGAAAATCGACCTGTTTTTGGAGCTTTAACGGATCTGTCCAGTAATCGTCGCCCTCGCACATGGCTACGTATTCGCCCCGGCAGGCTTTCAGGAGTTGCAGCACATTATTTCTGCCGGCAAACTCTCGAGGTTCGTTCGGGCCCTGGTTTTCGGAATGCAAAAAAGCCCGGATTACGCCCCGCGTGGACACGCCAGGCTTTTTTGCATCATATTTTCGGATAATGTCCGGCGTCGCGTCGGTCGAAGCGTCATCCCCGATTACTATTTCAAAATCGAAGCTGGTTTGCTGCATGAATGCACCTTCCAGCATCTGACCTATGTATTGCTCGTGGTTGTACGTCGGGACGCAAACGGAAAGTTTCATTGCAAATTTTAGCTAAACACCTCTTTCAACTGTTCCACTGTTGGGAAATCGGGCGTTACGAGCTCGGTTTCGGGCTTGTAAATATACGCCATCGGGTAGCCGCGCTCGATAAAGGTCGGCTCGTCGAGGTTGTTGTAACGCAGCTGCACCGACCAGCGGATATTGTTAGTGATGTTGTTGCCCGACTGGTGGATCAGGAATGCCGAGAAGATGAGAATGTCACCAACCTGGAATTCAGTCTGAACAAAATCTTCATCCTTTAACTCAACGGTAATACCGCCCTGGTAACCGGAAGTGGAAGAAGCCTGCAAGCCAATCTTATGGCTTCCCGGGATCACCTGCAATGCGCCGATATCCGCGCCGGCATCGACCATCGGAAACCAGATCACCGCGCTGTCGAGCGAGCCCTGGCCGGTGCGCCAATCCTGATGCGCGTCGAGTTTCCAGTGCTTGCTGCCACCTTTGGACAAAAAACGGCTGTTGAATTGCATGGCAGCACGTGCCCCGATAATGGGAGCCGAAAGGCCTGTTTCTTTCAAAAGATTTTCAATAACCGGGTCGACGCCCAGGCGGTGGAGCGAAAATGAATGCTGAACCGTTTTTCCAGTGCTTACAAATCCGTCGAAATCTTTTTCGAAGAATTCAAACATGGCATTTTCGAATGTATCGCGGTCGTCGATATCAACATTTTTGCCCGTTACACGCTTGATCTGCGTCGCAAATATTTTGCGGGCTTCGGTATATATTTCATTAATGACGCCCTTATCGAGATAGTTTCTCAAAAGGACATAACCATCCCGGTTGAACTGCTCCTGAAGTGTACTCATTTTGCGATCACGTTTGTGACATTTAATGGTGATTTCTTCAAAATTATCTCGCCATTGTTGCTGAGACTATGATGAGCCTCAGTTTGATTCAGAATATTAATCTTCCCAAACCGCGTAACCAAATCCCGCCGCACCGAAGCCATTACCATTGTAGAGCAGGTAACGTTTGCCATTGTGCTGATAGAAATTGGCGTAATCGATCATTTCGTAGTCGAAATCTTCCGGATTGTCGGATTTCGCAATGCCTACCAAATGATCCTTGCGCTCCCAGTTTGTACCGTCGGCCGATTCCGCGTAGCCCAGGCGGTAGCTCTGGTCGCGGTCGGTGCGGTAGTCGCGGGAATGGCGGTAGGAATAGTACATTTTGTAAATACCATCTTCCTTAAATACGCTCGGGCGGCCTACTGCATGCAGGAAATCGTCAAAATCCAATGTAGGAATGTCGCTGATTTCCCAGCGGATACCATCTTTCGAGGTAGCGGACTGGGCGCGGTAGTAAGGCTCGGGATAGCCGTGGATGACCTCGCATTTATGGCCCGAAATGTACCACATCCGCCAGGTGCCATCGTCGTCGATCAGTACTGAAGGCTGAGCGGCCCAGAGCGGATTCTCGATGCTGCGGTCCATAATAGGACCTCTGAACATCTTTTTGAACGTCAAACCGCCGTCGTGGCTCACAGAAAGGCCCATTGAAAGCCGGTAGGAGTTCCAGGTGCGGTTCCAGCCGGTGTAATAGAGCCAGATATCCCCGTTCGGGCGGTCCACAAACCATGCGGGCATGGCGCCGGTTTCGTCATACTCACCCGGGCCTCCAAGTTCGAGCACAGGGCTGTCATGTACATAAAGGATCTTTTTGGGATCATCGTAATCCACGTCGATAAATGTCGGCCGTGATTGTGTGCTGGAATCCCGTGTCGAGAAATAGATCCTCAGAAAATCTTTGTGTTTATAGGCAAATGGCACCTGCGCATGGCTCTGGCTATGCGCCAGACTGCCGTCAGGTTTATAAATAACTCCTTTTTTAACCCACATTGGAATCGCTGAATTTTGGTATTGAAAAATGGCGTAAGCTTAGTCGACTGCTTTTTCAGCACGAATGCGCCAGTTATCAACGAAATCTTTGCCCGGGATCGGCAGATCGATATCCACCTCCGGAGCCTTGGCGGTCACGCGGTACTCCATGACGTAAAACGCATTGCCGAACACATAATGCAGCTTGAAGTTCTCGATATTGGCCGGAACATCTTCCAGCGGCACTTCGGCACGGAACAATGGATTCGCTTTCAGTAATGTAGCGTAAGTAGGGGTATTCCGAAGCCAGGGCGCCACGCTTTCGTCTCCTACCACTACTTTCCCACCGGGCTTCACGACGCGGGTCAGCTCCTCAAACGCTTTTTTGCGCTCGGAGAAGGTATTAATGCCACCGAAATGGAACACGGCGTCGAAAGTATCATCGGGGAAAGGCAGGTAGGAACCGTTGCCCAGAAAGTAATGCACGTTCAAATCATCGGTAACGAGCTTTTCCTGCGCCAGTTTCAGCATGTTAGGGGAAAGATCGGACAATACCGCAGTTCCGCCAGGCCTTACTTTGTCGAGAATCAATGCGGAATCTTTGCCGGTTCCTGCACCTACTTCGAGAGCGCTCATGCCGGGTTTCAGCTCCATCAGATCAATAAAAAAGCGGCGTGTTGCTGCTTCGTCGGAATGGTTCAGGGTTTCGAAAACCCAGGAAACACCCTTGTCGTAGCGAAGGAAAGCCTGGTCGTACAAATATTGCTCGCGGGCGTCTTCCGGTAATAATTCTTTGGGATATAGCATGTTAACAATGCCTGTGTCACCCACTTCGTAGATGGTACCATCTTCGCTTTTAAGTGATTTGCCGTCTTCGGCTATTGTTAAAGGGGTTCCTGTGCGTGGACAAACCAATGATTCTAAAAACTCCTGTTGATTCATTTTTGCGTGTCTGATTGATTCATATCTGGTCAAAATTACCTTTTTTCTTTGGAACACCAGCCAATGCACGGCGGCTTCTTAGCAAATGGGCAATGTGTTTCTCTTGCATGGTAACGTTACCAGGCCATTTTTTTATTATTACCTTTGAATGTTTTGTAAAGACAAAGCATAGTACTCAATATCCCAGTTGCATTATGTCCCAGCTTCAGGAAAAAATCAAAGCGCTTGCCAAGGATCAGTCGGAAGACATTATTGCCCACCGCCACCATCTGCACAGTAATCCCGAGTTGTCATTTGAAGAGTTCAAAACCGCCAAATACGTTGCATCGGAGCTGACGGCCATGGGCCTCCAACCCGAAGAAGGCATTGCCGGAACAGGCGTGGTCGCGATCATCGAAGGACGCAATCCCGGTAAGAAAATTGTTGGGCTTCGTGCCGATATGGACGCATTACCGATCCTCGAAGCCAACGACGTTCCCTATAAATCCACTATTCCGGGAGTCATGCATGCGTGCGGGCACGATGTACACACGTCGTCGCTCCTGGGTACGGCGCGTATCCTGCACGCATTGCGCGAGGAGTTTGAGGGGACCATCAAATTGGTATTCCAACCGGCTGAGGAAAAAGCGCCCGGTGGTGCATCATTGATGATCAAGGAAGGCGTTCTGGAAAACCCAAGACCTGCCAGCATGGTGGGCCAGCACGTGGCGCCTAATATTCCGGTGGGTAAAATCGGTTTTCGCGAAGGCATGTACATGGCCAGCACCGATGAATTGTATTTGACCGTAAAAGGCAAAGGTGGGCACGCAGCGGCTCCGCACCAACTGGTGGATCCGGTTTTAATGGCATCACACATCATCGTGGCATTACAGCAGATCATCAGCCGCAACCGTAACCCGGCAAACCCATCCGTGTTGTCGTTCGGACGCTTCATTGCCGACGGCGTTACCAATGTGATACCGAATGAGGTGACAATTCAGGGAACCTGGCGTTGTATGGATGAGGAATGGCGTGAGGATGGCCTGCGCAGAATGAAGAAAATGGCAGAAAATATCGCCGAAGCAATGGGCGGAAGCTGTGAGTTTGAAATTGTCAAAGGCTATCCTTACCTGAAAAACCACCCGGAACTTACCCGCCGAGTAAGAACGGCTGCTGTGGGTTATATGGGTGCGGAGAATGTGATTGACCTCGATTTGTGGATGGCGGGAGAAGACTTCGCATTCTACTCACAGGTGGTCGATTCCTGTTTCTATCGCCTCGGAACGCGCAATGAGGCACGCGGCATTATTTCCGGCGTGCACACACCTACATTCGATATCGACGAAAGCGCACTCGAAATATCGACCGGCCTTATGAGTTGGCTGGCAATTTCTGAGCTGAATGCTTAGGAATATACCTTTTGAAATAACTATTGATTTTTAAAGTGATCACACCAAAGATGGCTTCCTTGAAAATGCCTTTTGACATTTTTGAGGCGCCTTTGGTGCGGTCGGTGAAGATGATGGGCACTTCGGTGATGCTGAAACCATATTTCCAGGAGTTGAACTTCATTTCGATCTGGAACGCATAACCGATAAAACGGATATTGTCCAGACTGATCGTATTCAACACTTTGGCGGTGTAGCAAATGAAGCCGGCAGTAGGGTCCATAATCGGCATTCCTGTGATCATACGGACGTAATATCCCGCAAAGTAGGACATCAGGACGCGGTTGATCGGCCAATTGACCACGTTTACCCCGGTAATGTACCTCGACCCGACAGCTACGTCGTGTCCTTCGTTGGCGCAGGCATTGTAGAGCCGAATCAGGTCCTCCGGCGGATGTGAAAAATCCGCATCCATTTCAAAAATATAGTTGTAGCCTTTTTCAAGCGCCCATTTGAAACCATGGATATACGCGGTGCCGAGTCCCAATTTTCCTTTCCGTTCGACGAGGTGAAGGGAGCCCTCAAATTCTCTCATTAATTCTTTGACAACCGCTGCGGTGCCGTCCGGAGATCCGTCGTCTATAATCAACAGGTCAAACGGATGTTTCAGGCTAAAAACTTTCCGGATGATGGCTTCAACATTTTCAATTTCGTTGTAGGTGGGGATAACTACAATACAATCGTTCACAGGAATTGTCTGGTTTTAAAGTTAAATGTGTAGTATAGAGGGCAATACAGATTTTCAGAGCTTAATATTATTATTTTTCTCCCGAACCTCAATCTTCTTGTTCACTTTTTCATAAATACGCGTCATCAGCTCCGGGCGTGTCATATAGTACGAATAACTCTCCCGATAGGCCACTGTATCCACCTTCTGGGTCTTCCAGATATCGCTCTTCAGTCTGTTAAAAATCATGAGGGACGAATCCAGCGATTTCAATTGCAGCCGGTTGACCCGCGACTCTGCCAAATGGATGTCCGTCAGAATGGAAGCCATTTTTTCCTCGGATAACGTTCCTTTCGGGGGCTTTTCGTCCTCTGAGCAGGCCGAGAGGACCGTCATTAATAGCGCAAGAAGGGTTACTCCGGTTTTGAATTTTGTCGTCGGACGCAGCATACTTTCAAAATACCTATCTTTGTTTAGGTACACCATTGGACAAAGGTGGTAATTTTTTTGCAAAAGATATGTTTGAGCAGTTTCTGGGAAAGTTGAGGAAGTATGAGATCCGGATGCGGAAAGCTGTAACCAGCGAGCGCCATGGTAATTTTCATTCCGTCTTCAAAGGTTCCGGTCTGGAGTTCGACGACCTGCGGTTGTACCAGTACGGCGACGACGTCAGGGCCATTGATTGGAACACTTCCGCGAAGGGGCACGGCACATTTGTAAAGATCTTCAAGGAAGATAAAGAACAGACGGCGTTTTTTATGCTGGATGTCAGTGCATCTCAGCAGGTGGGTGAGGTCAAAAGGCTGAAAATCGACATTGCGAAAGAGATCTGCGGTGTGTTGACACTTTCGGCGATCCAGGAAGCGTCCCGGGTCGGGTTGCTCTGCTTTTCCGACCGGAACGAACGCTATATCCGTCCATCCGACGGGATGAAACATGGCTACGGCCTGATATCTGAACTGTATAAGCTCGTTCCGGAATCTACGAAAACCAACATAGCCGAAGCCATTCTGGTCGCACTCAATGTCCTCCGCCGCAGAAGCCTTATTTTTTTAATATCAGATTTCATTGACAATAACTATCAGCATAATCTGAAAGCGCTGGCCCGGAAGCACGATCTGATCGTGATCCATTTGTACGATTCACGGGAGGTTAATTTGCCGGGATTAGGCATTATTCCACTTTATGATGCGGAAAAAAAGAGCACAGTGTGGGTCAATACGTCTTCCAGACAATATCGCCAGGAAATGGCCAGCCGTTTTGGCAAACGGAGTTCTGAACTTCAGAGATTGTGTCACCAGAACCGGGCAGACTACATTTCCATCAACACACAAGAGGATTATGTTCCTGCATTGATCCATTTGTTCAAGGTCAGGCGTTATACCAAAAGCACAGCTGCGTCGTCAAATGGGTAGAATGGTTTTTCAAAGGCGGATGGTTTGGTGCGTTTTGCTGGCTGCTATGAGTAGTGTAAGCAGTGCCGCGGCGCAGGCTCTCCGGCCGAAGGGCATTTTTCTCACAGATAGCATTGAAGTCGGAAAGGCGGTGTATTTTTCGCTGAGCGTCCGTCATAGTCCCGATTCCGAGATTTTCTTTCCCGACAGCACCTTCAATTTTGCACCGTTTGAATTGATCTCCAAGCGGAGTTTTATATCCAGCACCGACAGCCGCGGCAGTTTGGACAGTGCTGTTTACCATTTGATATCTTTCGATGTTTCACGCGTTCAGCGACTTCGATTGCCGGTCTATGTCTTTCAAAAAAAGGATTGCACGGCGGTTTTTGCGCCAGCGGACTCGGTTTTGTTGATCCGGAGTAATCGTATTGATCTTGGGAAGAAGCCGGTGTTGCAAGAAGAGACGGACCTGGTTCCGTTGAGCAGCGAGTTCAACTTCTCGGTGCTGATCGGCTCGATCGCATTGATCATCGGTGTGGTCGGAAGTATCTACTGGGTTTTTGGGCAGGACATTTATAAGCAATGGCAGCTGCTGAAACTGCAACGGAGGCATCTGGAATATCTGCGGTCCTTCAATCGACTGATGCGCAACGCCCGCGACAAAAATGATATTAAAGACGCCGAGAAAGCGATCATTATTTGGAAAAATTACCTCGAAAGGTTGGAAAAGAAGCCATTTGCAACCTATACCACCCGTGAAGTTATGGACAACATGCCCGATGATGAGCTGGCCGAGGCATTGAAGAATATGGATAGCATCGTGTACGGCCAGAGCCGATCGGGAAATATGGACGTACACCTGGAAGTACTCAAAACAGGAGCGACCAGGTTGTACAGGAGCAAAAGGAAGTTTGTACTCGACAGCCCTGTTGCTTAACCCATCGGTATATGGAAAACTGGTTTTCACTGGAATGGTTTGGGTATGGCACATTACGGTCCTATGAATGGGTGTACCCCTATTTCCTTTATCTGTTGCCGCTGGTACCTATGCTGTTTTGGCTTCGAAATGCATTGCATAGAAAGCACAAGCAGCGGTTGACGATCACTTACACATCCGTGACGGGTTTTAGAAGCTGGCTGACACTCCTGCGTTTTGTTCAACCGGCTTGCGTCGGACTTGCCATCTGCCTGATTCTCGTCGCTTTGGCCCGCCCACAAGTGGTTTCTGAGCGGAAAGACCAATATTCGGAAGGGATCGATATAATGCTGCTTCTGGATATTTCTGACTCCATGATCGAAAAGGACCTGAGCCCTAACCGGCTGGAAGCGGCCAAGCGAATGGCGAGACAGTTTATCAAAGGCCGCTTGCAGGATCGCATTGGCCTGATCGTTTTTGCCGGGGAGGCCGTTTCGCTTTGTCCGCTTACGACTGATTATGAGTTGTTGTACGGCTTTCTGAACGAGGTCAATCCCAGCCTGATCCCGACACCCGGAACGGCGATCGGCAGTGCGCTCGCAGTGGCTGTCAACCGGATGCGGGATACGCCGGGAGAAAGTAAGGTAGCGATCCTGATCAGCGATGGAGATAACACATCGGGTAACCTTGGGCCCACTACTTCGGCCCAGTTGGCCAATGCATTTGGCGTTAAGGTGTACACAATTTCAGTAGGAAGGCCCAAAAGCGTTTCCAGGGCAGATACCACGGCTAATGCCGGTGCGTTGATCGACGAAGGGGAGTTGCAGAATATTGCAGGGATCGGGAATGGGAAGTATTTTCGTGCTACCGACAATACGGCATTGGAAACCGTGTTTAAACAAATCGATCAATTGGAAAAGGTAAAGTCCAGGGATGTGCTGTCTCGCGACGTCAAGGATTTTTATCGGGTATACCTGTATTGGGCGGTGGTGCTGCTGCTGATCGCAATCGGGACAAAAAGTACATTTATGGCAAATATTCTGGAAGATTGATGCTCAAAGCTTATTATAATTCAGACGCAGTCGAGGCAGGGCTTGACGAGGTAGGGCGGGGCTGCCTGGCAGGGCCGGTGGTCGCGGCAGCAGTTATTTTGCCGAGGGATTACAGGCATTCATTCCTTAACGATTCCAAGCAGCTCACAAAAATGCAGCGACTGGACCTGGAAAAAGAGATCATCCGCGAATCAATTTCCTGGGCGGTAGCAGAGGTAGATAACCTGGAAATCGACAGGATCAACATCCTGAAAGCGAGCTTTCTCGCCATGCACCGTGCCGTTGACAAGCTGAGAACCCGTCCGGAGCATTTGCTGGTGGACGGAAACCGGTTTACACCGTATCCCATGATCCCCCACACCTGCATCATCAAAGGGGATGCGCATTATCTTTCTATTGCAGCAGCCTCTGTGCTGGCCAAAAATTACAGGGATGAGCTGATGACAAACTTATCCAGGCAATTCCCGCATTACGGCTGGGAACATAATGTCGGTTATCCCACGATCCACCATCGCAAGGCCATTGGAGCACATGGCCCGTGTGCTTACCACAGGATGTCTTTCAAGTTGCTGAAAGAAGACGGTGATCAGTCTGTCGAGGAAACCGCCGATTTAGGTTTTTTGTAAAGCGGAACAGTGCTGCAAGGCTCACCGAACATCAGGCTTTGCACGACGGGTTTCAAAAGTCGGCTTATTTCTACATAAGCTGAAATCGGCACGGGAACCTTGCTGCATCCTTTTACAACGACACGTTTTGCTGCGAATTCACTGATATCCAGCTTAGAAATGGCATTTGCAAAAAGCTTGTCTTCCAGAGCATTCAGATCACCGAAAACAAATGTGTTGGCAAACGGTTCCAGCTGGACCGCAAGCAGCATGTAGGCCCATGTAGGAACAATGGCGTCTTCGGAACAGATAATGGAGATATTTTTTCCCTGGTATTGCGACCAGTCATGGGATTTAAGGAAATCACGGAAATCCTTTTCCCGCAGGATCATGCCCTGCCAAAGATTGTCTTTAATGTCGTAAATAATGCGTTCGCCGGGATGGTAAAGCTCTTCCAGGTCCAGTGAGACAATGCCGCTGGTGGCAACCCGGTTTACAATTTCGTCAGTTTCCATTCTAAGATTTCTTTTACAAAAAGGCTAACAACAAAAAACCGGTGATTGTTTAGAAAACCTCCTAAAATCCGCGGCTATTGAACAAGCGTGCTGGCTTTCCGCGGAGCAGGTGACATGAAATCTTTCAGGTAATAAGGCTCAAAGGCGGCCACATCCTCGAACTGCGCATTCCGGAAAGCGATTGCGCCAAGCTGTCCGATCGTTCGGGCTGATGGTTTGATATCTTCGTCAGGAAAAATGGCATTGGGATGCTTTTCCAACAGCGGTTTGCATTTCGCGGCGCCATCTCCGAAGAATACTATCTTATGTTCGGCAAGCAGGTCCCGGAAGGAGTTTTCATCCATGATCACCGCCTGTGTCGGCTGAATGAATGCATTGTTTTGATCCAGGACCGCAGCGTACACTTCCATTCTTCTCGCATCGATCATAGGGCACAACAAATGTCCGGGAAAGAACGGCGCCAGCTGCAATGCCATGGCCTGTAAAGTATTGACGGCGATTAATGGCTTGTCGAGTGCGTAACATAAGCCCTTCGCAGTGGATACACCCACACGCAGGCCTGTGTACGATCCAGGGCCCTTCGCAACCGCGATCGCGTCCAAATCCGATAGTTTGAAACCGGCATGCGCCACGCTGTCACGCATGAGGGGCGTCAGCATCGCCGACGAGGATTTGTCGGTAAAAAGATCGTAAGCTGCCAGTAATCCGGAATCGTTGTGAACGGCTACGGAGCATCCGCGGATGGAGGTATCGATACTTAATATGAGCATATAAAGAAAAAGCCCGCCGCGAACGACGGGCCGGATGGTATTACTTCTTTTTCAGGATCTGGTTGTAGCGTGCGGGATCCTGGAACAGCGCCAGGGCGGCCTTCACTTCCGGATCTTCGTTGAACGAAGCTTCCCGCATCCCTTTTTCCAGATAGTAATGTTTAATAATCTCTTCTTCCAGGATTTGCTTGATCTCAGGCTTGAAAATCTGCAGGTCGTTATCCTTACTATGCGATAGCTTGGACCTCAGGGCTTTCAGCTGGTCTTCGATCACTTCCAGCGACTTCTCTTTTTTGGCTGAGGCTTCCAGATTTTTCAAATCCCGTTCTACCTGTGTCGTGTATTCATATTCTTTGTCACCAAGCCATTTGGTAAATGCGGCATATTCGGTATCGGTCAGATGAAACTCCTTGGCGGGCTTGATGGTAGGGTGCTCAAAGTGATATTTGACTGCATAGTCGAAAAAGAGGCGATTGCGGCCGAGGGATATCGCCAGCGGCGAGAAATTCTCCTTTTCGGTCATGATGTCCGGCAGAATGCCGCCGCCGTCAAAAACAGCACGTCCGTTGCGGGTCTTGAACTCAGTCATGAGCGAATCCGGTATTTTACCGACGCTGCCGTCGTCGTTGCGGTGACTGTAATCGATCGCCTGAATGCAGCGGCCGCTTGGAATGTAATATTTGGCCGTGGTGATCTTCATTTTGGTGTTGAACGACAGGTCACGGGTGGTTTGAACCAATCCCTTTCCATATGTACGCTGGCCTATCAGCACGCCGCGGTCGTAGTCCTGAATTACGCCTGAAACGATTTCCGCCGCGGATGCGCTACGGTTGTTGGTCAATACCACGATCGGAATTTCGGTGTCCAGGGCAGGATTATAGGCTGTGTAGGTCTTGTTCCATTCGCTTACCTTCCCCTTGGTAGACACTACTTCTTCTCCCTTTGGAATAAATATATTGGAAATCTCAATAGCCATATTGAGCAGGCCACCGGGATTATCCCGAAGATCCAGCACAACCGACTTCATCCCTTTTCCTTTCAGCTCCTGGAATGCATTCCGAACTTCTCTCGAAGCCGTGGCCGTGAAATCTTTGAGGTCAATGTAACCTACTTCAGCATTGAGCATGCCGTAGTACGGAACGTTGGTGACCTTTACAATGTCGCGGTTCAAAGCGATTTCAAGCGGCTTGGTGATGCCGTAACGCTTCACCGTCAGGGTTACACTGGTCTGGGTCTGGCCTTTGAGCAGCTTCCCGGTGTCAAAATCCTCGCGGGTAGAAAGGTCGATCCCATTGATTCTGGTAATCTCATCCCCAAGCTGCAAACCGGCTTTCTGGGCAGGGGTATCTTCATACACCATCATCACGGTATGCTTGCCGTCAGCCGAGTTCACCATGGCTCCGATGCCGTTGTATTTGCCGGTGGTCATCGTCATGTAATCCTCGATATCATCCTCAGCATAGTAGACTGTGTAGGGGTCCAGCGAGCGCAGCATATTATCGATACTGGTCTTGATCAGCTGGTTAGGGTTGATCTCATCCACATAATAAGCATTCAGTTCCTTGAAAAGAGTGGCATAGATGTCCAGGTTTCGCGCTATTTCGAAAAGCCGGTCATCCTGACGGAAAGAAACGAATGCCAGCCCGCCGACTACCGGAGCGGCCAGCAAAATGGAGCGAAGATACTTTTTCATCTATGTTCAGGAAATGGATTGTTCTTTGGGAAAGGCTGGCGGTTGTTTTTCAAGTTTTTTGAAAGACAGCTTCATGGCCGTTTCAATAACGTCGTACGAGGTTATTTCTTTTGCAAGATACAAAAAAGCAATGTAGGAAGGGCGGGTTTCCGGGGCTAATGCAGTAAGCGGGGCTTTGTGCAGCCGATAAGCTTCACGACAGCGGCGACGGACCTGATTGCGGTCCACTGCTTTTTTGAATTGCCTTTTGGAAACAGAAAAAAGTACTTGTGGAAGGGAAGGGGGAGTCTGTCTATCATACATATACAGCACCCGGAATGGAAAAAGGTAGAATGTTTGGACCTCCGGACTACCCTTCTTAAAAAGCCTGGCGATGATACGGAGATTGCACAGCCGCTCGCTTTTGCCAAATGTTTGTTTCAAGTTCTTGTAGAAAAAAATGTCTGATAAGTTCGATGAATCAAACTTATCAGACTATGAGAGACTAGGCGTCCTCTACTCAAACCTTCAAGCGTCGACTATTGCTTGTGACGTTTTTCGTCAGAAACGGTTAATTTCCAACGGCCTTTTTTCCGGCGGCCAGCGACTACTTTACGTCCGTTTGCCGTGGACATTCTCTCACGAAAACCGTGTTTGTTTCTCCTCTTGCGATTCGATGGTTGAAAGGTACGTTTCATCTCAGTATCAAATTATTGCGATATAAATCTCTGTCTACCCGTAATTTTGGCTTGCAAAGGTAGATAAAAAATTAAATTAAGTCAAAGTTTGTCAACTTTTTTCAGAAAATAGCTTGCAGGCTATGCTATTTATAGAAGAACTTTTTCTTAAAAAACCACTCTGCACACCCATTATTGACTTCTACGGACGCCCAGGCGGGATCAGTTTCATCGTTTACGATCAGAATCGTGTAAGGCACATTTTTAAGTTTGGGTACATATACCTGCGGTTCTTTGGTGTTCAGTACCAGCGCCGTGCGCTCGTGCATTTCCTGGTTGAAGCGGGCTGCACGACCAGTCAGGAGGTCGGACCAGGCTGAGCGGTAATTGAAGTTACCGGAAAACAGGAAAAAGAAATACAGCCCGACAACCCAGCTCAATGCATTCTGATTGTTCAACTGCACCATATGCCCCTTTTCCATAGCCCAGAATGTCAGAACAAAGACATTATAGGTCCAGCCGACCAGCGTCCAGAAAGTGATTACACACTGTCCACGTAGGTTTGGCGGTTCCGCGATGGACCAGTAGGATGGAAAATAGCTGAGATAAAGGCAACCTGCAAAAATCAGAATCGAAAGTGCCGGATGTACCCCGAAAAATTTGAAGTCGCCGGGGCCTTTGCTTTTGTAAAGTTGGCAGGCAATGGGTATCAGTACGATCGTCAACACGCACAATGCGGGTGCCATTTTGGAAAAATTGTGGATCTCCCAGGCAAGGCTGTTTTTAATGGAAAACAGAAGGTTGTACTTCAGCGGGGTAGGATAAAGCCCTGACTCCGCGCGGGCCGCGTTACCTGGCGCAGTCACTGAAAGTACGCCAAAAGCAAGTGCTACCAGGCTTAGGACCATAAAGCGCACTTGCAGCTTACGGCTGAGCACACTGCTGAAAAAGAACAAAGCGCCCGACAGGATCACGAGCCAGACGAGTGTGTACTCATTCATGCCGACAAGCAGGATCACGCCAACGCACAGTATAATGATATGCCTGGACGAGAGGCTTGAATAATTCCGGAACAGGTAGGAGAACAGGTATAGTGTTCCTATATCGGCGATTGTGTAGTAATAGCCGGTGTACCAGTAAAAGTAGCCCGAAACGACCGGCAACTCGGCGATCAAAACGAAAATGAGCAGGAATGCCAGCAGATAAGTCTGCCATTTGGGTAGCTTATCTGCCGTAAGTGCACCGGCAAACCTGAGCGCGGCGTGCACGTAAAATAGCAAAAGTACGATCGGCGCGAGCTTGTAACCGAGGTATGAGTCGTAGGCCAGCGGTTGGGTAGACGAGATAAGCGTTCCGATGTAGCGTCCTGACCAGGTTTTCCAGTAGTGTTGCTGATATCCCCAGTAACCCAGATCTTTTACTGCCAGTGTGTGACAGTAGTCATCTGTGGTAGGGAATGCGAAGAATGAAACGGCGACGAATGGAAATAGCAGTACAAAAAATGCGAGTACGAGCAGTTTTGATCTGTTGTCTGGATTAGAAAACCAGGAGTAATATTGTGTCATATGTTCTTACTCTTGTGAAAGAAGTATCCAAACATAAGACATTTATTTTAAACGGGCGCGCTAGTAGGCCTGCCGCAGAATAGGTAATGAAAACCGGAGCGATGTTCTCCGTTTGTTGTTTTTCAGGCCGACATGAGATTGTAAGCCGAATAATTTTTAGTGAATGACTCCCTCACATCATCAATTTGGTGCGTCAAAAGCCAGTTCCTGAAGCGGCATGCATCTTCTACCTGATGGTGAACGATACGTCCTCCCGAAAGTAAAAGTGTAAATGTTTTGTGTGTTTGCAGAAATCGACGGATTTGCGCTGCACTATGGTCGAAGCCGGAGAAATAGGGGTTTGTCATAATCTTATTGCATGGCATCATTGAGTAAATCGACAGCAAGATACAACAATGTAGGTGTTGTTGTAATAAATTGTAGAATAAATTTATCATTCATTCTAAATTTCTTCAAATATAACGCAAAACGTGTAAAACAATATGTCACCGATAGCAAATAGTTTTTTGCGGCGGCTATTTTTATTTAACGGTAAAGTAATTGATTATGATCGCGATAATCCCTGGAAACAGATCATCAATGCGAATTGTATGAGCGGCAATTTAAAGTGCCCTGGGCAAAGGGTAGGAGATTAAGCGAGGGGGCGGAATGGAAGCTTCGACCATGGCGAGATCGGTGAAGGAGATTAAAACGCAAAAAAGCCACCTTCTTTCGAAAGTGGCTTTTGCCTTGTAGCGGGAGCTGGACTCGAACCAGCGACCTTTGGGTTATGAGCCCAACGAGCTACCAACTGCTCCATCCCGCGGTGTCGTTGAATTGGAGTGCAAACATACAACAAATCTTTTACAGAAAACAACTATTTTTGTGAAAACTTTTCAAAAAAGTTTGCTTCTAACATCCTGACATCAGTTTTATGAGTTCATATTCAGGCGCTACCGGTTTTGGATGGCGCATTCATCAGATGCTCGTGGTTCGGCTGCTGGGCATCATGATTTTGTTTACAGCCTGCCGGATTCTGTTTTATTTATTTAACCAGTCCTTTTTTCCGGAAGTTGGCTGGGCTTCGGCACCAAGGTTGTTGCTGGGCGGTGTTCGTTTCGACCTGGTTGCAGTTCTGTACACCAATATCCTGTATGTGTTCCTGACGCTCATCCCATTCACATTCAAGTACAGAAAGGCATATCAGAAGTTCCTGGACTATCTGTTCATAGCCACGAACAGCATTGCCTTACTTGCCAACTGCGCCGATTTCATTTATTATCGGTTTACGATCAAAAGAAGCACATGGACGGTATTGCAGGAGTTTTCCCATGAAAACAATCTTCATAAGCTGTTCGGCGGCTTTTTATTCAGTTACTGGTATGTATTCCTGATCTGGGTCTTGCTTGTGACATTGGTCGTATATATGACCCGGCGGTGGAAAGCAGGTGCCAAACCGGGCCGTCCCGCCTGGCAGATATTTCTTGTTCACAGCGCCCTGATGACCATTTGTGTGTTCCTTTTTATCGGCGGTGTAAAAGGCGGATTCCGGCATAGCACCAGGCCCATTACATTAAGCAATGCGGGAGAGTATGTCGATAAACCGAAGGAAATGTTCATTGTCCTGAACACCCCTTTTTGTATTTATAAAACACTTAAGAAGTCGGACTACCAGCGTGTAGATTTTTTTAAGTCGGAGCAGGAAACGAATGCTGTTTACTCCCCGATTCACTACCCGGATCCGAAAGCACCTGCTTTTCGTCCAAAAAACGTAGTGATCCTCATCTGGGAGAGTTTTGGGAAGGAAATGGTGGGATCTTTTAACCATGACCTGGAAAACGGCACATACAAAGGATATACGCCATTCATCGATTCGCTCATGCAGCACAGCAATGTGCATTGGTACTCATTTGCCAATGGCGCGAAGTCCATTGAGGCGATCCCGTCCGTACTGACCAGTATCCCTGGTATTATGGAGCCGTTCATATTGACGCGGTATACCGATAACAAGCTACCCAGCTTGCCTCAAATGCTCGAAGCGAAGGGTTACCATACCTCTTTTTTTCACGGCGCGCCCAACGGTTCAATGGGTTTCAAAGCATTTACGAACCTCATCGGCGTCAAAAATTACTATGGGAAAACAGAATATAACAACGATGCGGACTATGACGGCATCTGGGGAATATGGGATGAAGAATTTCTGCAATTTTGGTCCAAAAAGCTGGATGGGTTTCATGAGCCTTTCCTGAGCACATTGTTTACGGTTTCTTCGCACGACCCTTTTCAGATTCCGGCACGCTACAAAGGAAAGTTCCCGAAAGGGCCGCTGCCTATTTATGAAACCATGGGCTATACGGATCAGGCCATCCGAAAGTTCTTTGATTCGGCCAAGACAAAGCCTTGGTTTAAAAACACGCTCTTTATCATCACCGCCGATCATTCGGCAACATTTGCCCATTATCCAAAGTACCAGACATCCGTGGGGAATTTTTCGATACCTATTTTATTCTATGCGCCCGGCGACAGTGCAATGGCAGGTACAGACAGCACTACGCTGATCCAGCAAATAGACATTATGCCCTCGGTATTAGGGTATCTGCATTATGACAAACCCTATTTTGGTTTCGGAAAAAACATCTTCGGGAACCCCGCGTTGAACTTTGCTGTCAATTATGACGGGGTATATCAATGGTTCAATGGGCCGTATGTTTTGCAATTTGATGGCAGGAAAACCGTAGGTTTGTATAAATATCAGGAAGACAAGCTTTTGAAAAATAACCTGGCAGGGCAGCTCCCGGCAGTTCAGGGACCGATGGAGTTGCAGGTAAAGGCTTTTATCCAGCAGTATTCCAACCGGATGCTGGACGACCGCCTGACGGTATCGCCGTAGTAATCTTGTTATTTGTGAGCAAAAAAAGTGAAGCAGTAATTTTTATGGAAGAAAAACCGGAAACAAATACAGTATTGCGTAACCACCGTGCGGGTTTTGTGAGCATAGTCGGTAAACCCAATGTAGGCAAATCCACGCTGATGAACGTGCTGGTAGGGGAGCGGATGTCGATCATTACCTCGAAAGCCCAGACGACCCGGCATCGGATCATAGGCATATTGAACGGCAAGCACGAGGACATCCCATTTCAACTGGTGTATTCAGACACGCCGGGGGTCATCAAGCCATCCTACAAATTGCACGATTCCATGATGACCTTTGTGAAAGGCTCGTTGGAAGATGCGGACGTTGTCCTTTTTGTAGTAGAGGTAGGAGAAAAGGCGGCGGACCATGAAGTATTGCCGTTGCTGAAACGGACGGATTCTCCTGTGGTGCTGGTGCTCAACAAAATCGATCTGTCGAATGAGCAGGAGGTAAAGGCGAAAATGGCAGAATGGGAGAGTGAGATCCAGCCAGCCGCCATTGTACCGATATCGGCGCTCGAGAATGCCAACATAGGTACATTGTTCGATGCGGTCGTGTCGCGTCTGCCATTTCACCCGCCTTATTTTGATGAAGATGAACTAACCGACAAGCCCGAACGTTTTTTTGCTTCCGAAATAATCCGGGAAAAGATCTTCTTGAATTACCGCCAGGAAATTCCATACAGCTCCGAAGTAGTAATCACAGAATTTAAAGAAAAGGATGAGATCATCGTGATCCGCGCTGAGATTCTGGTGGAACGTAAAAGCCAGAAGGGGATCATTATTGGTGAAAAAGGTGAAATGTTAAAGAAAATAGGCATTCAGGCCAGGCAGGATCTGGAAGAATTCTTCGGCAAAAAGGTTTTTCTCGAACAGCACGTGAAAGTAGAGCCGGATTGGAGAAGTAAGGAAAATAAGCTGCGCCAGCTCGGATACCAGGAATAATTTTTAAATAAAACGAATGAAGAACAGGCCTTCGATGCCTGTCCGGATCATATTAATTAGTACAAAAAAATGGCAAATATTATATCGATTGTTGGTCGTCCGAATGTGGGCAAATCTACATTGTTCAACCGTCTGACTGAAAGCCGCAAGGCTATTATGGATAACCAGAGCGGCGTAACCCGCGACAGGCATTACGGTTATGGAGAATGGACAGACCAATATTTCACAGTGATTGATACCGGCGGGTATGTGGTGGGTTCGGAGGATATTTTTGAAGGAGCGATCCGGGATCAGGTGGAGCTGGCTATTGAAGAATCTACCGTTGTATTGTTTATGGTCGACACCATGACAGGGCTGACCGACCTGGACAAGGATTTCGCAAATGTGTTGCGTCGTTTTAAGAAGCCTGTTTACCTGGTGGCCAACAAAGCGGAAACCACGGAAAGGTACCAGTCAGCAGCCGAATTTTATGAATTGGGTTTGGGCGATGAAATTTTTGCGATTTCTGCTCAGACCGGCTTCGGAACCGGTGAGTTGCTGGACAAAGTCATAGAACATTTTGACACGGCAGGCGTAGAAAATCCAGAGGCAGGGATCCCTCGCATAGCGATCATGGGTCGGCCTAACGTAGGAAAATCTTCGTTCCTGAATGTGCTGACAGGCACCGACCGGAGCATTGTTACAGACATCGCGGGCACCACGCGTGACGCGATCCATACGCATTACAATGCATTCGGGATGGAGTTTATCCTGACCGATACGGCCGGAATCCGCAGAAAATCACGGGTGAAGGAAGATATTGAGTTCTATTCCACGCTCCGTTCCGTGAAAGCGATGGAAGAGTCGGATGTATGCATTATTCTGCTCGACGCCACATTAGGGCTGGAAGGTCAGGACATGACCATTATCGGGCAGGCGGACAAGGCCAAGAAGGGGATCGTGATTATGGTCAACAAATGGGACCTGATCGAAAAGGATTCCAAAACAGCCGACACCTATAAAAAAGCGTTGATGGAAAAACTGGCACCAATGAATTACATGCCGATCATCTTCGCGTCTGTGGTTGAAAAGCAGCGCATTCACCAGGTGATGGAGAAAGCGATGGAAGTTTATCAAAACAAAACAAAGAAAATCACTACCTCGAAGCTCAACGATGTAATGCAGGCGGAGATCGAGAAATACCCGCCGCCGGCGCATCGTGGTAAGTATATCAATATCAAATATATGATCCAGCTGCCTACGCCGTCACCGACGTTCGTGTTTTTCAGCAGCAACCCGAAGCACGTAAAAGAGCCGTATCTGCGATACCTTGAAAACAGAATGCGCGAAAATTTCGATTTTTCAGGAGTTCCGATCACCATTTTCTTCCGCGAGAAGTAGAGTGGAAGGCAATTAATTGAAAAGGCCCGACCGGTAAATCCCGGGCGGGCCTTTTCAATTGATCCGTAACGAGCTACTGTTCAGCAGTAAAATATGATGGTTCGTCTTTTTTGCAGCATCTGCAGCAACCTTTTGTCGTAACTTTACATCTGTTAAGCGGCCATACAGAGTACCATTACGATCGCCGAAAAAAAAATCGTAAAATTTGTTAAAAACAAGGTACTATGTATTGCAAGATACCTAATGAAACATATATATTTGTAAGGTCAATTAGTTACACCCAATTCCATCCGGCTCCGCTCGGGAATCTTAACAATTGAGAACAAAGCCATGAAAACGATCAGACTCTTCATTATACTCACTTTATTGAGCCTTCAGGCAGGCGCTACCGGCTACGTGCATAACATGTTTGTTGCGCACAGAAAGCTTCAGTCCGGAAAAGAATGCGTTAATGAGAGGGTAGCGGCTAAGAAGGTCAAGCCTGCGGTGAAAGCGGTGAAGATGCCTGCACATGTAAAGCATGCAGGTGTTGTCAAAAATGCAGCGATAACGATACCGGGTTCGGATATCGTCACTTTGAATGCCCGGATCCTGGAAGAAGGTCCTGCGGCGTTTTTTGAAAGTGAAACAAGTGAAGAAAGCGGCGAAGAGTCGGTAGTGGCCAAGCTGGTCGGCGCAATTCGCTGCGTGATTTACACTTTCATTCCAAAATTAGGTCATTCGTAAGCAATACTTCTATCAATACTTCAAAAAGCTGCAAGGTACTCCTTGCAGCTTTTTGATTGATTAGCCTACGGTATTTGTCAATGTGCCGATCGGTTCAATGGTAATATGGACAATATCGCCAGCCTGCAATGTAAAATCGGAGGAAGGAACAATGCCGGTTCCGGTCATCAGATAGCAGCCGTGCGGAAACGCCATTTCCCGGTAGAGAAAATGCAGCAGCTCTTCGGGCTTTCGCTTCATTTGTGACAGGGCAACTTCTCCGTTAAAAACCTCTTCGCCTCCCCGCACAATCGATAAGTCTATCACCGTATCTGCTGGTAACTGCTCTTTGAACACATAAAGACACGGCCCCAATGCAGCACTGCCGGTATAGGATTTGGCTTGCGGCAGGTATAATGGATTTTCTCCCTCGATACTTCTGGAACTCATGTCGTTTCCGATCGTGTAACCAACCAGTGCGCCTTCGGTAGTGGCAAACAGGGTGAGCTCAGGCTCAGGGACGTCCCAGGTTGAATCCTTACGGATACGTACGGTGCCGAGGTGGCCTACTACGCGCCAGGCTGTGGATTTGAAAAATAATTCAGGACGTTCGGCTTCGTAAACGCGGTCGTAGAAGCTGCCGCCGCCTGCTTTTTCAGATTCTTCCATCCTTGCCGTGCGGCTTTTGAAATACGTCACACCGGAGGCCCATACTTCCTGCGAGCCGATGGGTGCGAGCACTTCCGGCATCGGGATATCATCGGTGAAAGTGAGGGGAATCAGGCTTTTTGTTTGGTTTTCAAGCCATTCGTATAAATTATTCCGGTTCACGACACCGTCCCAGTCTGTCTCGTGGAGTCGATAAAAAAGGTCCTCCGTTTCGAGGAGAATGCCTTTTTCAGTCTTATATAACTTCATTGAATGCAAATTTTTGGTTTAGCCTGAATAAGTATCTTACCTGTTGTCTTTACTGTGAATACGGACAGGAAACTGTTTCAGGCCATGGCTTGCCGCTTGAATGCATATTTAAATCGGTCGCCACAAACGGCGGTCAATGGGAATGGTTTCCTGCGCAACAAGTTTTACCTGGGCAAATGCAGCGTGATCGGGATGGATAATGATGTTGTGTGAAAAAGGTACGATAACGGACGGGAGGGCAACGGCGAGTGTGCTGGGTTTAATGAGCCAGTCTTTCAGCCAGAGTTGCGTTCGGTCGTAGGTTTTATCCTGCCAGAAAGCCGGCATATCCGCCCGGGAGTAATATTGGATGTCCGCGGGAATGTCAATGGAGGATAGCCAGTAAACCGGAAGATCTTCGTAGCGAACCCCCGGGGCATGTGCGAGTGTTTCAACAAGCCCGAGTTCGGGTGTAGAAGTAGTATAAAGTACCCCTATGCCCCTCGGATTCCAGCGCGCACCGAAAAGGCGGGCACCCTCTGCGGAAAGGCAGTCATGCCTGAATTTTTCACGGATGATTCTGTAAACGACAGGCATAGGCTGGTCAGGCTGGCAGGCCGTAATCCAGACGCCCGAGTACTTGTTCCACCAGGCCGAACCCGGTAACCGTATCCATCAGCTGCAACGGTGACTGGTCGTTCAACTCGCTGACGGATGTGCGGAGCCAGTGCCTCACGATATTTTCCTTCCCTTCAAAAGTGTCCAATGCGTGGAGGAGGACATTACGAAGCAACAACAGCCGCTCCGAAGCATCCGTACTCAGTCGCTTTTCAGCTTCGATGCGGTGTAAATTACGCGGGGTCATCCCCAGTACATGCGCAATTTCATTGTCGGTCAGCCCCACAAGCCTGGATACGTCGTCAGCAACGCCGCGCAGTACACCCTCGCGTGATGTATTGATGACCGCAAAGTCGGAAGCAGGTTTTTTGCCGTAAGGCACAAACTCTTCCTGAAAGAAGCGAATGGGTGTTTCCATAAACAATTATGGTGAAATCAGTCACTAATATATGTGACATATTTCGCTTTTCAAATCTTTTCCTTCAAAAATGCAGCGGTGTAGTTGTCTTCCAGCTTCACCATCTCTTCGGGTGTACCTGCAAACGTAAGGTATCCTCCCTTATCGCCGCCCTCCGGTCCGAGATCAAGTATCCAGTCGGCGCTTTTGATGACTTCCATATTATGCTCGATGATGATAACGCTGTCGCCTTGCTCGACGAGCGCGTTAATGGCCTTCAGCAGTTTTTTGATATCATGGAAGTGCAATCCCGTAGTCGGTTCATCGAAGATAAACAGGGTTTTACCTTTGCCGGAACTACCTTTTCCGAGAAAAGATGCCAGCTTGACCCGCTGGGCTTCCCCGCCCGACAAGGTATTTGAGGATTGGCCCAGGCCCACATAACCCAGTCCAACCTCCTGTAATGGCATTAATTTGTCGGCCAGCTTAGGTTCTGTCGCCCTGAAAAATTCGATAGCCTCGTCCACTGTCATGTCGAGGATTTCCGCAATATCCTTGTCGTGGTATCGCACTTCCTGTATTTCCTGCTTAAAGCGTTTGCCGTTGCAACCTTCGCAGGTCAGGTAGATATCCGCCATAAACTGCATTTCGATCTTCACCTCACCCTCTCCCTGGCATATCTCGCATCGGCCTCCATCCACATTGAAGGAAAAATGGGATGGTTTATATCCTCTGGCCTTCGATAGCGGTTGTTCCGACATCATCTGGCGGATATAATCGTATGCTTTAATATAAGTAACCGGGTTCGAGCGGGACGATTTGCCGATCGGGTTCTGGTCAATCATCTCCACAGCCTCGATCCGGTCGACGCTGCCGGATAGCGCATCAAATCTTCCTACATCCTCACTGAACTCACCTTTGAGGCGCATCAGTGCAGGGTAGAGGATTTTCCTGATCAATGTCGATTTCCCCGAACCGCTGACGCCCGTAACGACTGTCAGGTTATTCAGTGGAATCCTTACATCCAGTTCTTTTAAGTTGTTCTCACGCGCCCCTTTGATTTCAAGAAAATGGAAGGACTTTCTGCGCACAGAAGGCACGGAAATGGAATCATTGCCCAGCAGGAAATCAAGCGTATGAGATTTGGCGTTGCTTTCTTCGGGTTCATGCCCATTGTCTTTCAATGTCACAATATCGCTTTGGTTACCCTGAAAAACCACATGTCCGCCGCCTGTACCGGCTTCCGGACCGATGTCGATAATCTGGTCAGCGGCATGCATGACTTCCTCCTCATGCTCAACCACGATGACTGTATTGCCCAGATCCCGGAGCGATTCGAGTACTCCCACCAGCCGTTGCGTATCCCTCGGATGCAGGCCGATGCTGGGTTCGTCCAGAATATACATGGAGCCTACCAATGCGCTGCCCAGGGAAGTCGCCAGCTTGATACGCTGGAATTCACCACCGGATAATGTGCTTGTAAGGCGGTTGAGTGTAAGATAGCCAAGGCCCACCCGGTTCATGTACTCCAGCCGTGTTTCGATCTCCGTTAAAACACGCCTGGCGATCTGACGGTCGTGATCACCTGTTTCGAGTTCTTTGAAAAACGCGGAAACCTCCTGAATCGGCATCAATACCAGGTCGGTAATGGATTTGCCACCTATTTTTACGTAAGAGGCATCCTTCCGCAACCGCGAACCACGGCAGTCGGGGCAGGTGGTCCGGCCCCGGAAGCGGGACAGCATTACACGGTACTGTATCTTATGGGTCTGTGATTCGAGCTCGGAAATGAAGTCATTGATTCCCTGAAAATATTGGTTTCCCGTCCATAGAAGTTCTTTTTCCTGAGGGGTGAGGTCTTTAAATGGCCTGTGAATCGGAAAGTCGAATTTCACACCATTCCGGACCAGCGGCACGAGCCATTCGCTCATTTTTTCGGTGCGCCAGGGCGCTATGGCTCCATCGTATACCGAAAGAGCCTTGTCGGGAATAATGAGATCGGGGTCAATGCCGAGGATTTTTCCAAATCCTTCACATCTCTTACAGGCTCCGAATGGATTGTTGAAGCTGAAAAGGTTGACGGTCGGTTCTTCGAAAGTAATGCCATCGAGCTCAAACTTATCCGAAAATACCCGTTTTTCACCATTCACAATATGCACCGTGCAGGTCCCTTCCCCTTCAAAAAAGGCGGTCTGCACCGAATCCGAGAGACGGTATTGGGTATCTTCGTCATCGTGGCGTACAGCAGCGCGGTCGATGAGAATGAAAACCTGGTTTCCTGCCTGCGGGAACTGATCGGGATTTTCGAGAACATCTTCAATGGAAACTACTTCCTCGTTGAGTACGATCCGGTTATACCCTTTTGAAAGCAGGATCGTCAGTTCTTCCATCTGAGAACGCCCGTCTCTGATCAACAAAGGGGCAAGGATCATTACGCGCGTCCCTTCATCATGCGCGAGCATGTAATTCACGACGTCGGTCACCGAGTCCTTTCTGACAGGCTGTCCCGAAACAGGGGAGTAGGTATGTCCGATGCGGGCGAAAAGCAATTTGAGATAATCGTAGATCTCGGTAGATGTGCCAACGGTCGATCTGGGATTACGGGTATTTACTTTTTGCTCAATGGCAATGGCCGGTGAAATGCCTTTGATGTATTCAACCTCGGGTTTTTCCATGCGCCCGAGAAATTGCCTCGCGTAACTGCTAAGGCTTTCCACGTACATTCGCTGGCCCTCAGCAAACAGCGTGTCAAAGGCCAGGGACGACTTGCCCGAGCCGGAAAGACCGGTAATGACGACCAGCTTGTTGCGCGGAATCGCTACATCGATGTTTTTAAGATTATTAACGCGGGCACCTTTGATCAGAATGTATTGTCTCGGATCCAGCTCATCAAATTGATCAGCCTCGATCCGGGGCACAGCTAAATGCATCATAGGGGATTATCGAATGGATATGCGGTGTAAGTTTGTTGTTGTTGTGATCCTGTATTAACCAAAAGCACCGGTATTTAGTTTGGCATTCTAAAACGTGATTTGGCCCACCGTTACTTTTCTGCAAAGACCTGGCCGGCTTTTGAAAATGTCATGCCGTTTTTTTGTGCTTCCTCAAATATCGGATCTGCCAGATATCCGAAATTGGGAACGTCGGACATGCAATCCGATAATGCGACTACCTTGGGGGCCAGAGCAGGTGCATATCTGACGATCTGCCGGATGCTCGTCGCGACGCAATGTGACCGCGCTTCACCTGCGATCAATACCTGGTCAAAGGTGCTCAACTCGTTTAAAAACTGCTCATCCAGCTCTGTTTCCGGCGATCCGGCAACCGGTACCTGTGCTTTGAAAACCCCGAAATGTTCCGTTAACGGGTGAATGCCCTTGGTAACCGCCTTGTAATCCTGTCCTGTCCGGTGGGACCATGCCAGTACCGAGCGCATCAATGTTTCGTCCAGGGAAGCGCCTTTGGAGCCGATGAGACAGTGCTCGGGCCAAATGAAATGGCTGAATTCTCCCTCTTCTTCCAGGGTTCTGAGGTATTTTAATACATAATCTTTGTAATGACGCGGAATCCATTTCCCTGCTTCCACCGACTGCGCTGAGATTAATGTAAATGGCGCAACGGTATTGCCGTTCTGATCTTCCCAGAATAGCGGATGCGCGATGTCAAGCACCCTGTGGGTATCAAGGGTCAGAAAAATGGAATCGATATGCTCGCCTTCCAGGGCGATCAGGTTCGCGATACGCTCCACATCTTTTTCAGCTCCGGGCACATACAGGCTGCCGGAAGGGTTGCAGAAATCGTACTGGGCGTCGATAATGAGCAATGCGGTTTTTTTCATGGTCGATAGGGTGTGGTTAAAATTCCAGCTCATGCGGCAGTTCCATTTGCCGTGCGTACATTTTAGAACAAAGGCTGAAAACAAGTTGCAGCATCCGGTTCGCATCCCGGAGATAGTCAACCCGGTAATCTTCATCCAGCTTATCCAGGCCGTTCAGGACCGTCTGCGCCTTTTTTGCGATGTACAATGCGCAGGTATCGGCGCGTGAAGAATAGGTTTTGAGAATGTCGGAATAACTTTCCAGGAAGGTATTCAGAAGGAAAATATTGAGTTCGATTCCACCCGTTTTGTCTTTGGTAACTTTGACGTGATAGGCAATATCCGAACTCAGGCTGCGCATATCCGTCAGCACCCAGCCCGGCGTGTTCTGATTGAATTTTGATGTTCTCACAATCCGGCCCATTAATTCCTCCCGGCGCTCCGGAATGGTGGCACTGTCCTCGATCAGCTCGAAATGAAGCTTGTCGCTCAGGGTTTTGTCTTTCGTGATGAGCCTCAGGAGGAGTTTATCCTTCTCTTTGGCAGGCATCTGGATAATCGCTTTTTTAAGCTGCTCTGGTAACGCCATTCGGGTGCTTTTAATAACTTTAGTTTAATTCCCCGGTTATGCGATGTAACTTTATGGCTCGAAAAAGGACCGGGAAGCTTTTTGACAAAAATATCAGATATGCCTAAATATCTCTCAATCAGTTTGAGCGTTGCAATTCTTTTAATTTTCGGATATACACTGTTACAAAATGCTCTGAATGCCCCTTCATTCGACGATTACGACACTACCGTCAATTTCATCCGCCGCTACTTTTTTGAACATTTTGATGCGGCTACCCGTCTGAAAGTACTTTTTAGCCGTCAGAACGAGCATCGCATCGTAATTTCCAAGGGCCTGGCCGCCGCATACTATTCGTTTTTCGGCGAAATCAATTTTCGTAACCTCGTATTGATCCAAAACCTGTTCCTGCCTGCATTTTTCATACTTATGCTAGTCATTATGAAGGCCAAAGGGCTACTGTCTGCCGCTACGGTTTTATGGGCGGCGGTTTTCTTGTTTAGTCTCGCCTTCTGGCAGGTTACATTTTACTATTGGGGAGGAATCCAGCATTACACGGTTTTTTTCTTCTCGTTTCTGGCACTTTTCATGCTTGATCAGTCGGAACGTATAGTAAGTTCGTCATTTTTTATTGCACTTCTGGCAGGAGCCATCGCCGTGGTTTCATTCGGAAATGGATTTTTAGCGGTTTTGCTGGGGAGCTTTTTACTATTCGCCCAAAAGAAAAGGGCCCTGTGGCTGTGCTGGACGGTTTTTGCTGTCTTGCTCCTGCTCGTAACCTTTCTTCCAAGGCCAGGGAGCGCAGGTGAGTCTGTCCCATTCAACTGGGGCTGGATGGCACGTTTGTTGTTCACTTTTCTGGGCAGTTTTTTTTATACGAACCCACCCGTCGGCCTGCAAATCAATATCATATTGTGCATGCTGGTAGGCGTTGTGGTGATGGCTATCTGGTTGTGGCTATTGTTTAGCGGCTATGCATTCAGGTCTCCGTTACTCTATGCATTGCTTTCGTTGCCGGTGCTGACGGGCATCATTATCGCCGTTTCGCGTTTTGAAACCAAAGCGGCCGGAGGGATCGCCCCGCGGTACATGTTCTTTACCGCATCGATCCCCGTCTTGTTGCTGATGATATTGCTTGATCTGAAAATTCTGAAAAAGCAACACCTGGGGTGGTTGACCGGCCTTGGCGTCATATTGTGGGGAGTGGTGTTTTATAATAACCGGCAGGCATTGGTGAAAAACAATGCGGAGATCGTGGTGACATTGCAGCGGTGGAAAAACGATCACAACACACCGCTGATCTATTATAAACAACCCGAAGCGTATTCACAGATACTGGAATGGGCCGTTTCGCAAAACGTGGTGATTATTCCGTCAGATCATGCAGTTATTAAATAATGGAGGTTGAAAATAAAAACCCCGTTTGGGGAACGGAGGCATTAAGTGTTACTTTGCGGCATTTTGTAATTAAATACAGATACACATTATGATTTCAGTGGCTATGTGTACCTACAACGGGGCAAAGTTCCTGCCCGAGCAGTTGAAGAGCATTGCTGATCAGACGGTTTCAGTGGACGAGTTGGTTGTTTGTGACGACAGATCAAAGGACGACACCGTTGAAATCATAAAAACTTTCGCAGCGACAAGCAGATTTCCGGTCCGGATCCATGTTAATGATCAGAACCTGGGCTCGACCAGGAATTTTGAAAAGTGCCTCTCGCTTTGCGAGGGCGACATTATTATTCTGACCGACCAGGACGATCTTTGGCGGAAGGACAAAGTTCAGAAGCAAGTCGCTTTTTTGAATGCACGTCCGGAAATCGACGCGGTGTTTTCGGATGCGGCAATGATCAATGACGATTCGGAGCCTACCGGCAAGACCATCTGGCAGGAAATCGAATTCGATAAAGCGCGGCGGCAGATATGGCAGGATGGCAAGCCCTATGAAATCCTTTTCAATGGATTTGTAGTAACCGGCGCAACATTAGCCATCAGAAAGTCGTGTCTCGAACGCTTGATGCCATTCCCCACGCATGTTCCCGACCTGATACATGACGCCTGGATCGCCGTTGTGCTCAGTCTGGAAAACAAGATCGACTTCATTACGGATACCCTGATCTTCTATCGGATCCATTCCAGCCAGCAGGTCGGGTTTGGCAATAAGACAGAAAAAGTACAATTGACGGATCGTTTCAAACGCGACCGCCGGGAGAAACTGATTCCGCTCGAAGAAAAGGCGAACAAACTCCACGAGCTCTACCTGCTCCTGCGAGCGCTCCCGTTCGTTCCGCGCGAAAAGCTGATTAAGCTGTATTTGTCCCAAAAGCATTTTTACCGCAGGGCATCGCTGCCGGAAAACCGTTTCAAAAGGCTAACACCTATTCTTAGCCAGTTGATCCGCGGCTATTACAGGTTCAGCAGCAAGGACTGGTGGTTGCCCGCGATAGGGGATTTATTGGAATAGAAACTGGAAGTGAAAATGGCCGAAAAAAAGTCGTTGGTTGCCGTGCTTATCCCTGTTTATCAGTCTGCATTGACAAACGCGGAGCACCTGTCGCTGAAACAATGCCTGGCAGTGCTGGGAGATTACCCGGTCATCATCGTAAAGCCTCAGAGCCTCGACCTTTCCGCATTGCAGGAGCAATATCCCGTACTTGCTTTGCAATCTTTCGACGACAGCTTTTTCACCGGCGTGGATGCTTATAACCGGTTAATGGTGTCCATTGATTTTTACAAAACCTTTACGGCCTACGAGTATATCCTCATCTACCAGCTGGATGCATTCGTTTTTCGTGATGAGGTCAAAGAATGGTGTGCGAAAGGCTACGATTACATTGGCGCGCCTTCACTGCATCAGCCGGCGTTTGATAACATACCAGCCACGTCCAGCGAGGTTTTTGCGAATGCATTGTCAACCCACCGTGTGGTTTTAAATGGGGGACTCTCGCTGCGGAGAATTCCTGCATTTTTGCGGTATCTCAAAATTTACAACGCCTTTTATCCACCCTGGAAAGGGAACGAGGACATGCTTTTTTGCCAGGAGGCGACGCGGCTCAAACCCTTGAAGCTGTTGATGAAATTGCCTCATTGGAAGGAAGCATTGCTGTTCGCTTTTGAGAAAAGCCCGGCGGCGAGTTATGAGCTAACCCATCACCAGCTCCCGTTTGCCTGCCATGCGTGGGAGCGTTATGATCCTTCATTTTGGTCGCGTCATATTGTTGTAAATCAGTGATTTACTGTGTTTAACAATTTTTAACAAACTATCACCGATTTTCAGGCGTTCTTGCGGATATTATCAAAACCATAATATCATCATGAATTTCAAGTTGCTTTCGGCCTGTTTTGGAGCGATTCTTATCTCCTGCCATACCAGCTTCGGGCAAGTCACCAATAACCCCAAGGTAGACGAACAGTCGGCTCCCTACGTGAAGATCAAACGCGTGGAGCTCACGGATAACAACACGATTATTTATCTCCAGTTTGTTGAGAAAAAGGCTGCTATGCCTGAATTCCGTCCCCAGCCCCGGATGATGCCGTTCCCGGATTCCCGTCCGCAGCAAAAGCAGCAACCGCAGGGAGACCAGATCTGGCTGGATCCTGAAACGCGATTGTACAAGCCCGGGGAAATCGAAAAGAAATTCAAGTTTATCAGGGCCGAAAATATCCCCACCACTACGAAGATGAACGTATCATCAGGCGATACGGTCGACTTTGTGGCCTACTTCGAGCGGCTGTCGCCAGGCATTGAAGAGTTCGATTTTTATGAGGGTAGGAGCATGCAGGGGCAGCAATCGTGGAATTTTTATGGTATACACATCAAGAATCCGCCTAAAAAACAAACGGCCGAGCCTGCGAAGCCGGTCGCGAAAAGCGCGGCACCTCCCAAAAAGCCCGCTGAGAAACCAGTAGCAAAGACGACCGAGAAGCCAGCGCCTGCCAAACAGCCGGAAAAGGACCCGACCCCCGCATTTTCGATGGTCAATGGTACCGTGTATGATGCCAAAACAAAGCAACCCATTCCTGCACGCATTACGTACATCGAGAAGGCCGATACACTTCAGGTCCAATCGTCTTCGGGGAAATACCGTGTCGGGCTCGATCCTGAGGAAAAGTATCAATTCCGCGTGACCGCTAGGGGTTATTACGGATCGTCATTTGCAGTCGTACCGGCGGATTCGTCAAAGCAGTCCGGCTTCAACCGGGACGTTTACCTCACACCGCTGATTGTAGGCGAAACCATCCTTTTGCCGAATATCTACTTTGAAACCTCCAAATACACGCTGTTGCCGGAGTCGTTCGATGAACTGGACCGGCTTGTAGAGGTAATGCGGGACAGTCCTTCGATAGAAATCCGCGTGGAAGGTCACACCGACAATGTGGGTGATTTTGACAAGAACCTGGAATTATCGCGGCAACGGGCAGAATCAGTAAAAAATTACCTGGCCGGGAAAGGCATTGCCGAGGCGCGTATCGAAGCGAAAGGTTACGGAGGAACACGCCCGCTCAAAAAGGGCAGCGAGGAAGAGCGTAAGAAAAACCGGAGGGTAGAATTCGTAATTACGCAAATGTAAATACCTTGTCAGCCTGAGCGAAGTCGAAGAATTGTCATCCTGAGCGGAGTCGAAGGGTGTCATTCTTCGGCTCCGCTCAGTGCGACAATGTTACCTGGCTTTGATGATATTGGTAAACTCCCTTGATTTCAGGGAAGCACCACCTACCAAACCGCCATCGATATCCGGTGCGGCGAACAATTCGGGTGCGCTGGCAGCTGTCACGCTTCCGCCGTACAGGATAGAGATTTCGTCTGCAACTTCTGCTCCGTATTTTGAAGCAATGTGCTGACGCAGTGCAGCATGCATGTCCTGTGCCTGTTCAGACGAAGCCGTGAGGCCGGTGCCAATCGCCCAAATCGGTTCGTAAGCGATCACCACTGAAAGCAGTTGTTCGGCTGACAAATGGAAAAGGCTTTCTGTCAGCTGGTTTTTCACAAATCCAATATAGTCTTCATTCTGGCGTTGTTCCAGCGATTCGCCGCAGCAGAAAATAGGCGATACACCGAAAGAAAGTGCAGTATTCACCTTTTCTGCAAGCAATGCATTGGTTTCATTGAAATACTGGCGACGCTCGCTGTGACCGATCAGGACGTATTGCACACCGATCGATTGCAGCATCTGCGCGGAGATTTCGCCGGTGAAGGCACCTGACACTTTATCAGAGCAGTTCTGGGCTGCCAGCGCAAAATTGGATTCGCTTTCGATATATTTTTGAATCGTTGTAAGATAAATAGCCGGTGGGCAAAGGATGATTTTCGCGTCATTCCGGACCTCATCTTTGGCCATGTTAACGAGCTCCGACGTAAGCGCAACTGCTTCATCCAGAACCTTGTTCATCTTCCAATTGCCGGCAACAATTTTTTTTCGCATGAGAAAATTTTTATTATGGGAAAAAGTCTTTTAACGCAACAAAATTACCATATTTTCCTCATTTACATGATTATATATATGTGATCAAAAAAATGTCGGAAAGTTTGCACATATAAAGATTTTTTTGTGTTTTATTCATGTTAAATGCACTATTTTTACTTAAATAACCAATTGGACTGAATTCGATACTTAGTATACACAGCAGGATATAAATAAAATAGTTAATTCGTTTATAATCAATGTGTTTTGTGATGTTATCAGCGGAAATCGATACTTAGCATTTAAAGAAAGGAGGCCACGATGAAGACGTCTAAGTGGTTAATCGCAGCGATCATACTTTTTGCCCACACCCTAACATTCGGCCATTCCAGCGACGTACCCCCCGTTTCAGAGGAAAAGTATGGTTATTTTTTAGATAAAAACTACAAAATAGCACGTATCCCGTTTGAACTGCATTCAAATCTTATCCTGGTCTATGTTAAGATCAACGACAATGATTCTCTGAGGTTTATACTGGATACGGGCGTTAGCTCCATTATCATTACCGACCCCCACGTGCTGAAAGCCGACAAGCTGCGTTTAACACGTAAGGTTAATCTCACGGGCGCAGGCGAGGGGAAAGCTATTTCGGCCCACGTAGCGATCGACAACCGGTTTTCGATGGGCAGGCTCAAAGCCAATCACCAGAATATCGTGATCCTGGAAGATGATTTTCTCAGGTTATCGGAGTATGTGGGTGTGCCGGTTCACGGCATTTTCGGCTATGAGATCTTCAATAACTTCGTGGTTACCATTGACTTTGCCAAGAGAGAATTGTTGCTGATGCGTCCCGATAAATACCGGTACAAAACCAGCAAAGGGGACAAGCACCCATTGATTATCGAAGACACGAAGCCGTTCACAGATGCCGTCACGCTGTTTGCCGACGGACGGGAGCACCCCATCCGGGTCCTGATCGATACCGGTGCCGGACATGCGTTGCTGCTCAACAACACGCCGAAAGAAACTTTCAGATTACCCGAAAAAGTAATCAGGGCTCAGCTCGGCCGGGGGCTCAATGGTGTGATCAATGGCAATCTGGGGCGTGTCGATAAAATGAGGCTCGGACGGTTTGAATTGAACAACGTCGTCGCATCTTTTCCTGACAGCATTGCATTCGGGTCGAAGATCCGGGCCGGGGCGGAGCGACAGGGCAACATCGGATGTGAATTGTTGAGACGGTTCAAGGTCACTTTCAATTACCAGGAGCACTATATGGTGCTGAAACCCATTAAAAGCCGCCTGCGTGAGAAATTCGAGCATGATATGAGCGGGATGGAGATACGGGCCGAGGGCCTTGACCTGCGTTCGTATATTGTGAACCATATCGTAACCGATTCGCCTGCTGCAAGGGCCGGCCTCATGGAAGGGGATCAATTACTTTTCATCGATGATCACTCGGCTTCTGAACTCAATGTCAGTGAGATATACAAACTGATGCAGCGTGGCGACGGCAAGAACATCGACCTGCTCGTGAAACGCAAAGGCGATATTTTCTTTACCCAGATCACACTGCGCAGGATGATTTAGTATTTTTGACCAAACTAAAATTTGGCCATTTGGAACGCTTCATCATCACGGAAGATGGTTCGCATTCATTATTCAGTGCGCAGTTTAACCAGCAGTATCACTCTTTGCAAGGCGCTTTGAGTGAATCTGAGCATATCTATATCAATCTTGGTTTAAAACCGGTTCTGGAAAATACTTCCGGGCCGGTCTATGTTTTTGAAATGGGGTTTGGCACCGGCTTGAATGCATTTCTGGCATGGAAACTTGCCGATACCCTCAATAAGCCGATACACTACACGACAGTCGAGGCATTTCCCGTTACCACAGAGGAAGCATTATCGCTCAATTACGAACAGCTGACCGGCCAGACCGGCCTGACACGTCTGCACGAAGCGCCGTGGGGCTCGGATTGCGATATCTCTCCGTATTTTACCTTCCGGAAAAACAAGGTCGCGTTGCAGGATTTTGTTTCGGATCGATTTTTTGATGTCGTGTTTTACGACGCCTTCGACCCGCGCGCGCAGCCGGAACTGTGGACAGCAGAAATATTCTCCCGGATAGCGGCCCAAACGAAACAAGGAGGCGTATTAGTTACATATTCTTCAAAAGGCATCGTTAAGAGAGCTTTGGCAGCGGCGGGATTCGCAGTAGCCAGGCACAAGGGCCCCGGAAGGAAAACACATGTGTTGAAAGCCATTAAATTATAAGTACTTATTGAAATCCATACCTTATGAATTACCAGCATATTATTAGCCAGGAATTAAAAGAAGCACAGGCTGTACTTGACAATTTTCTCAATGATCCCGCTCAGATAGAAAAAATCGAAGCGGCGGCAGGTTTGATGGCTGACGCGATCATCCACAACGGTAAAATCCTTTCCTGCGGCAACGGAGGTTCACATTGCGACGCTATGCATTTTGCCGAAGAGCTGACAGGACGTTACCGCGACAACCGTCGCGCATTACCCGCCATCGCGATTTCGGACGTCAGCCATTTAAGCTGTGTCAGCAATGATTTCGGGTATGAATATGTATTTTCAAGATATATCGAAGCATTGGGACAGCCGGGCGATGTGCTGTTGGGGCTTAGCACCAGCGGAAATTCGGCTAATATCATAAGAGCGACAGAAGCTGCACGGGCCAAAGGAATGAAAGTCATCATTATGTCGGGTAAAGATGGTGGAAAGCTCGCCGGTGTAGCCGATGTGGAAATCCGGGTCCCACATTTCGGGTATGCCGATCGCATCCAGGAGATCCATATTAAAGTCATCCACATTTTTATGCTGCTGATCGAAAAAATGGTCTTGCGGGAATAACGACGGCATTTGTCGTGCGGCGGCTAGGTCAATGGGGACTACCCGGAAGCAATGCATGCCAATTTGTGTCAGACGTTGTTTTTTCTGGTCGGAAGTTTGTTTATTGAGAATGAAAGCCGGACCCGTCGGGAATACCTGACCTACGCTGGCTGCAATTGACAAACACTCACCAATACCGATTATGAATGTCCGTCCATCCGCTGTTATATTTCAACGTGACCGTGTTTTAACGCTTCGATATTGCTACGGCGACAGAGAGGTGTTCGCATTGCCCGGCGGAAACCCCGACCCGGGAGAATGCCTTCATGAAGCGCTGCGTCGTGAGTTGCAGGAAGAGCTCGGCGTCGCGTCTGACATCAATGAAATGATCCTTTGTGGAGAAGTAATCTGGAACGAGGTTCAAAAGGAGACATTGCATATGGCTTTTAAGACGAAAATCATAGGTAGCCCGACTTTAAACCCGGAGCATACAACCGCGCTGGAACTCGTTTGGCTGCCCATTGATGACCTTGATAAAAGTTTACTTTATCCTAATATCGGCCGGGAAATTCAAGAATTCAGTAAAATGTTGTATCCCGGGGGGTATATTGGTACTATCGATCAACCTTACATTCGCTAACAATTCCCTAAGCCGGGGCATTACTTCCTCGTTCGTTTCTATAAGACGGAAACATACTGTACTTTTGCGTTTTTAACAGGCAGCAGGGTAAATGGAAAACGAAAAGAAGGAGAAATTATCCAACTTCTTAATAAGACGGGCGGAGCGGGATGTATTATCGAGAGGGCGTTCCATTTATAGCAGTGGCGGCTTAAAAGTTTCCAAACTCGATTACAATGGTCCCGGTAATGCGGAATTTAAGGTCAAAAGCGACTATTCAATTCAGTTTTACCAGATTTTTATCCGCGACTTTCTTACACCGCAGATCACTACCGAATGTTCATGCCCGGATAAAGCGGGGCTGTGTAAACATCGCGTAGCAGCAATTTTGTACATTCTCGACAAAATGCCGACGATCAAGCAGGTTGTTCACGAAATGAGCAACACGGTGATTGAACTTCAGGAAATCCGTGAGGCGCAACTGCGCAGCATGGTTTTGGACGATACCTGGCAAAACCGGGAGAATGCCGGGCCGGTCGAGATCCTGTCTGCCAAAGAGGGAGAGGCCGAATGCAAGATATCGGAGAACGGGCACGACTACCTGATGACATTCAGTCGTGTGAAAGGAACCCGGCAGGTCCAGACTTCCTGCACATGCAATCAGAAGCTTTGGGTGCCGCTCTGTGAACACAAGCTGGCCGCGTTGCTGAAATTACGTGAGGAGCTCGGAGAAAAGGCATTCGAAGTAATGCGTGACCTGACTGCCGAGAAAAGCAATTTGCTCGCCGAATACGGCTACTCACTGGACGATCAGTTTAAAGATAAATTCGAATTCAGGCTCGACGAAGATGGAGGGCTGCAACTTATAAAACTGGATCCGGCAATTCAGAAAGTCGGTGTTTACCAGGACTGGAAATCCCTGCGCGACAGGATTTTGCCGACCCAGGAAGCGTCTTTCAGCGTAACGTTGACCGAGAATGGGCAGGAAGACGAGGACCGGATGTCCATATTCGTTTTTTGGCCAAAAGGAAAAAACCACTTGCTTGACATCGGCTTTGGTGTCTTTTCTGTCAAATACAGCTCCAAATCAGAGAAAGTGACCAATATCCGGAATATCGCCGGAGGGTCAAGTCATTATTATTCCGCGGACGAAATACCCGTGCTGACGGAGTCTGATGCTCGACTGGTGCGCATTGCGAAGCATTGGGAAGAAGGACTTCAGAAATTTATCCGCAAGCAAGGCTGGGCGTACAATGCCTATCTGCATTTCGATGATGTAGAGGCAGACCAGCGCTATGAGGCCAGGAATTACGTGGGCAAGCAGCTTACCCGGGTTTTCAACGACCTGGACCCCGACAGGCTCTTTCTTGCGGATGGCGATTATGTCACCAGCAACCATCAGCTTACGCAGCTCGAATTGCACCGGGAGCCGGTCAAGTTGTTTTTTGTCCTGACCGAGGACAAGGAATTCATCACCCTCAATCCGTATGTCGAGCTTAAAGCCGGTACGCCGCTGGAATTACAGAAGGTCGTCTCGCTGGACAGCTTTTGGCTGGGTATCCATAATGAAAAGATCTTATTCCGATGGGCGGGGATCAGTGAAGCCGAAATGGTGACCTATCTGAGTCGTAATGGATTTAAAATCAGGATAAAAAAGGAATTTTCAGAAGACTTCCTGACCAACTGGATCATTCCGGTTACGGAGAAATTCGATGTGATATTTCAGACCCGCCATGAGATCCGCACATCTCCGTTGAATTTTCAGAAGCCCAAGTTCTACCTCAAAGAAGACGAAGCCAACCTGTTGATCGTACCCGCTTACGTGTACCTGGGCGAGAACGGAGATACCGAGGAGCTGGAACTGCTGCACGACCAGCGTCGTACCAGAACGAGTTACGAGAACAACCAGATCACCATGCTGGAAAGGAACAGCCAGGCGGAAAATGATATATGGGAATGGACGAGGGGCCTGCATCCCGGCTTCGGACATCAAACCGGCCAGCCGTTCTTTTATGTTCCATTCGATCACGTGATGAAGGATGGCTGGCTTTTCAATTTCGTAGATGCCGCCAAGAAAAAGCATTATGAGGTATTCGGGTTCAAGGACCTGAAAAAAATGCGTTTCAACCCCAACAGGGGCACGGTTAAGGTGCATACTTCCTCGGGCATTGACTGGTTTGATATGAAAATAGAAATCAGTTTCGGGGATCAGACGGTTTCACTTGCCGATGCGAAGAAAGCATTGCTGAAAAAGCAGAATTATATACAACTTCAGGACGGATCGTTGGGCGTGCTCCCCGACGAATGGATTGCGAAGCTCGAACCGCTGATGCAATTCGGCAGGATCGAAGACGATCAGATCCATTTGTCCAAAATCCATTTCTCACTGATCGACGAACTGGTTTCGGAAATTGATAATGAAGAGGTATTCAAGGAGCTGTGGGAGAAAAAGCAAAAATTGCTGAATTTTAAACAGATTCCCTCCGTTGCGCTCCCGCAGAATATTGAAGCTACATTAAGGCAATACCAGGAAGAGGGCTATAAATGGATCCATTTCCTGGACGAGTTTGGCTGGGGAGGTTGCCTTGCTGACGATATGGGTTTGGGAAAAACCCTTCAGATGCTCACATTCCTCCAACAACAGAAGAACCTGGATTCCAGATATACGAATCTTGTCGTAGTGCCTACTACGCTGATTTTCAACTGGCAGGCGGAAGCCGCGAAATTCACGCCGGACCTGAAACTGTATGTCCACCGGGGAATGTCGAGAAGAAAGGACATCGATTTTTTCCGGGAGTACGACATTATCCTGACCACTTATGGCACGATGCGGAGCGATGTGGAGCTCTTGCGGGCCTTCGACTTCAATTACATTGTCCTCGACGAGGCGCAGGCCATTAAAAACCCCGATTCGCTGACTTCCAAAGCATCCCGGCTCCTCCGTGCCCGCAACCGGTTGACCATGACGGGAACTCCGGTGGAGAACAATACTTTTGACCTTTATTCACAATTTGAATTCCTGAACCCCGGTATGCTCGGGCATGCAGATTTTTTCCGTACGGAATATGCTACCCCGATCGATAAATACCAGGATAAGGAAAAAGCCGCCGAACTACGGAAGCTGGTTTATCCATTCATGCTGAAACGGACTAAGGAAGAAGTCGCGACGGATTTGCCCGACAAGACCGAAACGATCCTGTTTTGTGAAATGGGCAACAAGCAACGGAAGGTTTATGATACTTTCCGTGAACGATATCGTCAGGAGATTGCCGAAAAGCTGGCGACAGAAGGACTCAACAAAAGCAGTTTCCTTATTCTGGAAGCATTGCTCAAATTACGACAGATATGCGACTCTCCCTCGATACTGTCGGGAGATGAAGATTTCGGAAACGAATCGGCAAAGCTGGAAGAGCTTACCCGCGAAATAGAGGAAAATGCGTCCAATCATAAAATATTGATTTTTAGTCAATTCCTGGGAATGCTCGACCTGATTCGGAAGCATTTGGAAAAAGTCAATATTCCTTACGAATACCTCGACGGCCAGACTGTCGACCGGGCGGGAAGGGTAAACCGTTTCCAGAGTGACCAGACCTGCCGTGTGTTCCTGATGAGCCTGAAAGCGGGTGGGGTGGGGCTAAACCTCACCGAGGCGGATTATGTGTACTTGGTTGACCCGTGGTGGAACCCAGCGGTGGAGCGTCAGGCGATTGACCGTACGCACCGCATCGGGCAGACGCGCAAGGTGTTTGCTTATAAAATGATTTGTAAGGATACGATTGAAGAAAAGATTCTGCTGTTGCAACAACGCAAACAGGATTTGGCAGAGGATTTGGTGGGGGGAGAGTCAGGCTTTATCAAGAAGCTGAGCCAGGAAGATATCATGGGGCTTTTCAGCTAAATCACCGGACCGTTGAGGTTCAGTAATTTAGCATTTTGCCGCTTGCGGAAATGTTTAGCAGTCTTGGATTAACAACCCGGGCCGATATTTCTTTTTTCGAAATGGTGTCGGCTGATGCAAATTCAAACGTCTGAGAATCGGTCAGGAGGTCGTTACCGAACTGCGGCTCCTGCATTCTTCCGCTGTTCTGGCTAGCTGGTGAAAAATTGTACATTTTTTCTACACTTTCGCCTTTGGCCGCCCCATACCGCGACTCTTTTTGTATTACGCATAGAACCAGTAAGACTGAGGCAATTAGAAGTGTAACTCTGTTTTTCATGACAAGAGATGTCTTATACTTGGGTTTAAATCAGACAACTGCTTCTCGAAGAGCAAAATTCGGGCCAAATGGTTGGAAGATAAAAAAGAATTTGAAACCAAAAAGGCCCCATATCATGGCGATGTGGGGCCTTTTTGGCATTCAGAAGTTTATTGCAGCACCGCAGTAAACTCAATTTCAACAAGATAATCGGGCGATACCAGCTTACTGATTTCGTAAATCCCGGTGGTGGGCTTGATGTCGCGGAAGTAAGCACCATGCGCTCTTGCAATTTCATCGAAGCAGGCGATGTCTGTTGTAAAAATCCGGGTGCGGACCACATCATTCAGGCTTGCACCAGCGTCCTGCAACACCTTGTCAATGCGTTCAATGATATTATTGGTTTGGGCAAAAGCATCGTCAGCTTTCACTTTTTCGCCGTCAACGATCGCCACGGTGCCCGCTACTTCGACGATATTTCCAATGCGTACCGCGCGGCAGTAGCCCATCTTGTCTTCCCACGGAGATCCGGAGAGAATATTTTGTCTTGACATATGAGGTAATAGTATAAAAATGGAATTTCTTTAAGGTTCGCTCAAAAGTCTTCTGAACTTGCGTTTGACGCTTGCGGATGTTACAAAACAATCTTTCAGAGACTTGAAAATCACATCTTGAAGCCTACCGACAATCTTGTAATCGAGTCCTTCGACCGGATAGATATCTTTCAAGACGGCAATATCATACTCATCGATTTGCTGGCCGTAAAGATACGTGTCCAATGGAAAAGACCAATCGTTGATCGTGACAGAATGGCCTGCTTTGAACAAGAAGCAGTTGAAACATGCTTCCGGCACCTCAATGCAACCGTAACCGACCATTGATTGAGCAGGTCGGTAATCAAGACTCGAAGGCAGGCTGGCCAGCAGGGATTGTGCATTGAAAACCTTTAAAACAATAAAGTACTTGGGCTTTGAAGCGCTCCCGTTTTTAAAGTAAAATGGGTTAAAATAGAGTACATCGCCTTCTTCGCCCACGGTGTTATGCTTTAAGTGCTTTTACATTCCTCAGGTAATTCAGCTGATCCAGGTAGAGCTCTTTTTTGAGAGGCATATCTTCCAGAAGCCTGGAAAAATCAATAGGAATTTCGGTTGAATTTAAATATCCAGCTTCAAGATATTCCAGCACGCCGTTTTCGGTAGCTATAATATGCCACAGAGAATGCTTTCGGTGGGTAAGATCGATTAGCTCAGCGGCAGTTGTGGATTGGAAGGTTTCTGCAATATGTTCTAATAGTTCTATCTCATTGTCAGAAAATTCGTCATCTGCGAAGGGTCTTTGTGCATGAATATAAGTGGCTCCTTCCGTATCCACGCTTTTTGATATGTAGCGGGCAAGCAGAACCGGTTCATCGGATGAAAGGTCGACAAAAACATCGCGGGATACCGGACCGAGCTTCCAAACGCTGAAATTCAAGTTAAAAAAAGGCAATCCATAAGTACGTACAGAATATTCCTCTATCAGATAAATGAGTTTCAGAAGTTTGGTTTTGGATAAGGGTTGTATTTGATCTGCCAGATAGATCACTGCATTGCCCAGCTTATCAATTTCGGAGTCTGAATACGGGTGCAGCATATTTTAAGAGGTTTTGTCAAGGCAGGAAAGGTACAGCAAGTTAACAGTCTAAGCAAAAGGATCGTTTCAACGCGGCTGCCCCTCCTCCCGTATCGCAAGCGCAAGCCGGATCTGCCCGTAATCAAACTGCTCGTTCAACAGCTCGAAGAGCGGTTTCAAGGGATCATTTTTGCCGACCTGAATCTCGCTTGCGGCCTTGGCGATTGTTTGGTAGGCATGTGGATCGATGAGTGATTTCAGATCGATCGGATGGCCATCTTCACGGAGTTTCACCAGATGAGAGATGATCGTGACCGGGTTAAGATCGCGTTTTTCGGCAATTACTTTGACAGAATATCCAGCATTATAAAGGTCCAGGGTTTCAACGAAAGTCATGCCTTTCATGACCCGTGTGCCCGGCTGGTTGTTTTCGCGGGCAAAATTCAGGATTTCGTTGATAAACGCCTCCCCATATCGCCGGAACTTCTCGGCACCGACCCCGGAGACTGCCTTCATCTGCGCTTCGGATACAGGTTTTTTCTGTGCCATTTCCGAAAGTGTTGCGTCGCTGAACACTACATAAGGAGGTACGCCCAATGCATCCGCCATTTGCTTTCGTAATGTCCGCAGGCGCTCGAAAAGAGCATCCCGGATGATTTCCTGCTTTGCTTTTTCTTTCGGGACGAGCTCTTCTTCTTTCGCTTTGCGCTCGCTGAGCGGAATGAACCGCACCAACTCTACGGGGCGTTCGCCTTTCAGGATTTGACGACTGACCGGATTTAGCTTAAAACTGTGCGCTTCATCATAAGCAATGTCCATGATGCCCGAATTGAGCATCTGGCTCAGGTACTCGGCCCATTCGTCTCCCCTGAGCTCATGACCGACCCCGAATGTGGGCAAACGGTCGTACCCGTGTTGCAGGATATTGCGGTTACGACTTCCCCGCAGAATGTCGATGAGCATCCCCATGGCTACTTTCTGGTCGGTGCGAGCAATGCCCGACAATGCCTTTTGCGCAATAACCGTGGCATCGAACCGCGTCCGCGGATTCCTGCAGACGTCGCAATTGCCGCAATCGTGTTCGACTGGCTCGTTGAAATAGCTTAACAGGATCCTCCGCCTGCACATGTCGGCTTCGGCATACTGCTTCATCCGATTCAATTTGGCATGAAGAAGTTCCTTTTGATCCGCCGACTGATCGGAGTTGTTGATCATATCCTGCCGGGTGATAATGTCGAGGTAGCTGTAAAACAACACGGTATCCGACGGTGAGCCATCACGGCCCGCCCGCCCGATCTCCTGGTAGAAGCTTTCGACATTGGACGGCAGGTTATAATGGATTACCCAGCGAACGTTCGACTTATCGATACCCATTCCGAATGCAATGGTGGCAACGATGATCTGGATATCGTCCCGCAGAAAGTTTTCCTGCACCTGGGAGCGCTTGTCCGCAGCCATGCCCGCATGGTAGTATGCAACCCTGAAACCTTCCTTCTGCAAACTGGCCGCTACTGTTTCGGTGCCCTTGCGGCTCAGGCAATAGATAATGCCGGGCTGGCCGTCATGACGTTTAAGAAAACTCTGAATCTGCTGAATCCGCTTGCGGCCCGGGAGCACGTTAAGACTAAGATTGGGCCTGTCGAAGCTCGAAATGAAAGTCTCAGCGTGCTCGATGTTCAGCTGTTTGAGGATATCCCGGCGTGTCACCCGGTCGGCAGTGGCGGTTAGCGCTACAATGGGGACATTAGGGAAGCGCTGCTTCAATGAGGTGAGCTGCCGGTATTCCGGTCGAAAATCGTGTCCCCAGGATGAAATGCAATGGGATTCGTCGATTGCAAAAAGGCTGACATTCCATTCCCTCAAAAATTCGAATGTATTTCCTGAAAAAAGCCGCTCCGGGGCGATGTAAAGCAGTTTTAGGGTGCCGAGTTTGGCCTGCCACATTACCTGATCCTGTTCGACACCGGATAGTGTGGAGTTAAGGAATGCAGCATTGATCCCGTTCCCGCGCAATGCCTCGACCTGGTCTTTCATCAGGGCGATCAGCGGTGAAATCACGATCGTAAGCCCTTCCCGGAGCACCGCGGGAATTTGAAAACAGACAGACTTACCGCCGCCGGTCGGCATCAGGACCAGACAATCCTGGTTGGCCATAACAGTGTCGATGATTTCCGACTGTTGGGGACGAAAGGAGTCGTATCCGAAATATTTTTTTAATGCTTCCAGTTTGTTGACAGACATGGGTATTGGTTTAATGTATACTTCTAAATTTCCTTTCGCGGTGCAAAAATAGGCACTCAGAGCTGATACATGATCTGCAATTTGATTTCACTGCGTTTGTTTCCACTAATTTCATTGAGTCCCGAACTGATCTGTTCAAGATCCCGGTAGCGCGTTTGAGACCATCGGACCCACAGTTTCAGGCTCTTAGCTAATGTATAGCGCAGCATCAGGTAATGCCTCGTGCCGATGTCATAATAGGCCGGAATGGAGAAAGCGTACAGCATATCTTTTTCATAAACATACTGTCGGCTGTCGTAGTTATCTGTTTTAAAAAATGCAAAGCGACCGCTTACTTCCATTTGCTGTAAATGCACTGTAATGTCCTGTAAGACAGTTAGTCCATTCGAGCCACGAAGTCCTTCGTATTTCAGTCCGCCGCATTGGAATCGTGTTCGTAGTGCGTATTTCATCGGCACGTCGTATTCGAGGTTGAGCATTGCGGTGCGACGGATGGAATTGACGACCGGGGCAGGCTCTTCTTTACTATCCGGCTCGTTGCCCTGTTTATGTTTTTCATGAAAAAGCAATGAGGCGTTGAATCGCTTGTTGGGCTTCCAAAGTGCCCGTAAGAGATAATCGGAGCCTTTGGAAGGCGCATCGACCTGGTATTTCAGCCATGGGAAATGGAAGTAGTCATAAAATGCACTGAACTGCCAATGGCGTGGTGCGAAGCGGAGCCCGGCATATGCGCCGGTTTCGTTAATGGGACGTGTCGCCTCGCTTAGAGAGTTACCATAGAAAGTATGAAAGTTGCGTGCGTAGTGTCTCAGCAACACCGAGCAATCCCATTTTTTACCTAAACTAACAATTGCACCGCCCAACGCACCCAACCCGCTGCTGCGCGAAACGGCGCTTTCTCCGAAAAAGTGAAAGTTTTGCCAGCGGTAATCACCATGCAGACCGGCAATGAAATTTTGTTTGCCCGAAAACTCGTGACGGTTATAGGGCAGGTCCCGCTTCCGCAGCACATCGCTGTAATGTGTTTGCAGCAGTGACAGACCGACTTGTCCGGAACGGGACCGGAGCTGATGCAGCAAATGCAGACCTGCGTTCCATTCAGTGAGTACATGATGTTTGTCTATTTCGGATGGTGTTCGGTGATAGCCCGAAAGGGGGAGGGAAGTGGTAACGGTTTCTATCTGGTCATCGGAGGCCCTTTCCTGGGTAGCATCCCTTTTTACCAGGGAAAAAAAAGTGGTCACATCGGTGCGGTCTGTAACGCTGATCGTTGCAGCTGCGCCGCGAAAGAAATTGGCTTCGGTGGAAGAAGTATAAGGTTTAATGCCCGTGGTGCTCCGGTAAGTGGTTTGAATGACCTCCGAGCCTTTGCCCAGTGAAAACCCGGCCCCGGTGATCATGCCTTGCCCCGCCTGCATTTGAAAATCGCCGATCACGAGGTTTTTAAGTTTGCCGCGATTCATGATCTGCATATGGAATGACAGAAAATCGATACCGAAAATTTGTCGCCTGGGCTGCCATGTCCACAATTTTTCGCCGGCATCCTTCTCGAGTGTCAGGCCCACGCTATGCGAGCCTGTGCGTGCATTGCGATAGCGCAGGTAGCCATTGAAAGCAGAGCCCCGATAGCGGGTTGTTGATGAAGACCCGGGTTCCGGAGGCGAAAAGCCCTTCTGCCGTTCCAGTATCTTACCGGATCGGAACATCAGGAAATGCTGTCCCGGATTTTTGACCGACTCACGCAATGAAAGCGCTGGTTTGCTGATCGTTACGAAGGGAAGTAACCGCCTGATGGTTTCGAGGTCAAGATCGGGAACGGCCTGCAATTCATAGAGAGACAGCAATGGACCAAATTTCGCACGATAGTCCAGCAATGACCGGAGCTGTTTTTCGGATAGAATAAAGGTTGCGGAAAGGTCGTCGGCAGTGGCTGCATTCAAATCCAGCGGGCTGGCGTAAAGCTGCAACAACGACTCATACAGTTCGGAAGCATCGCTATCCTCAGGCGGGATGGGGAAAAGCTCGGCGATAAATGCGTTGATATCGATTTCCGGGCGGGGAGGTTCCTGTGCGCTGCAATGCGGGCAGGTTATTGTAAGCAGTAATGCAAGGCACAATTGGCAGCGAACGGCCAGCGAGCCCCGAAGGTCAAAAGCGTATGTCTGTTTCATCGATCTCAGCATACGCTTTTGATAAAATGAAGAGGTTAGAAGGCTTTCAGACTTAAATCCAGACTTCGTGCCTGATGCGTGAGCGCACCGCTGGATATCCCATCCACTCCGGTCTCCGCTACGGCACGCAATGTTTTTTCGGTAATATTCCCGGAAGCCTCCGTTTCATAGCGTCCTCCGATCCTTTTTACAGCTTCACGCAGGTCTTCCAGCGGAAAGTTGTCGAGCATGATAATGTCCACCCGGCCCACCCTCAACACTTCATCTACCTCTGCCAGGTTCCGCGTTTCAATCTCGATTTTAAGCTTTCGGCCGGTTTCTTCCAGGTATTTCCGGGCACCGGTAATGGCTGCCTCAATGCCCCCCGCGTAATCCACATGGTTGTCTTTGAGCATGATCATGTCATACAAACCCATCCGGTGGTTCACCGCCCCGCCTATTTTCACTGCTATTTTTTCAAAAAGGCGAAAGTTCGGGGTCGTTTTGCGGGTATCGAGCAGTTTCACCGGCAGATCTTTGATCAGATCCGACATTTGCCGCGCATACGTGGCAATACCGCTCATGCGCTGCATAATGTTGAGCACCAGTCGCTCTGCTTTCAGGATCAAACGGGCATTTCCTTCTACCGTCAAAACAATGTCTCCTGTTTTGACGACAGAACCGTCAAAAAGTAACACATCAATTTTCGCTTTGGGGTGATTGTAATATCCTGCGGTCTCATCGAAGATAATTTGGGCCACTTCTACGCCGGCGAGAATGCCGTCCTGCTTCACGAGGAGCCTGGCGCGCTTGATTGCATTTTCAGGAACACTTGCGAGGGACGAGTGGTCTCCGTCACCGATATCTTCCAGCAGGGCAAGTCTTAGAAGATTCCGGAGTTCATGTGGATCAGTTTCCATGATGTAGTTGAATTATAATCAGTAGGTCTGTTGCCGGTACGCCATGTTATAGCGTATTGCAAATGTAAAAACGTTGGAGTTCGTTGCTACATTTACATCCTGCGATTTCACTTTCCTGATTTGATAGCGGCCGTCCAAAAAGAGGTTGTGGGCCAATGAATAAGACAAACGAAGATCAGTAAATAATGTCGAAGCTTTGATACCCTGACCGATTTTCTGGCCTTCCTCACTCTCACCCTGGCGGTTTACACCCCGATCTTCATAGCTCTTCGAAATATCACCACCGAAATTTTTATAGGGGCCGGTAGTTGGGTCTTTGCCCTGGTCAGCCTTCATCACGGTGCCGTAGAGCGACAGCCTTGGCGTGACTTTGTACCTCACGATCCCGAGATACTCCCGGAAATTCGCGCCCAGCGGGTGGGCCAGCGATTGCCCGTAATGCATGTAATTGCGCCCACCGTCTTTGTGCGAGTAGGTGTACGGGCGCACGACATTGTATTCTGCCTGTAAATCGAGGTTGGGAATTCCGAATGCGTCCACGTATTTGCCGCCAAGCTGAAAGCTGTATTTGTTAGTCCACGATTTGCTGCCGTTGAAAAGGTATTTGGTCAGGAATTCGTCCAACACAAACTGGCTGTAAATGGAAGCCTTCTTGCCCACCAGCCAACGGAAGTCAAAACCAAGTAATGCATTGTCCTGGCTACCGATGTAGGATTCGATGTAGCGGTAAAAAATAATGGGGTTGAGGTAATTCAGGTCATATCCGCCGCCCACGGAGTCGCGGTTGAAAACTTCCGCTTCAAATACGCCAAAATTGATTTTATCAGTCAGGTTCACGCTCAAATGGTGAATGGCGGCAAACTTCTTTCTTCGCAGAAATTCGGAGAAGGAATCCTTACCCCCGTCAATCATACTGGTCCAGAGGTTGGTATAATGAAATTTGCCAAGCTGGGTATCGACCCTCAGGAAAAGATAGGGGCTGCTGTTGTCGGACAGGATCAGCGAACGGTAGCCGCTGCCGAAAACATTGTAATCGTGACCGAACTTCACGTTAACCGCTTTGAGCGGCCGGAAGGTAATGTATCCCCTGGCCGAAAGGAAGTCAATGCCATGATTGCGGGTAACTTTCGCCAACCCTTCTCCCGGGAAACTAAATTCCGGTTTGAAAGCGTCAACATATCTTGGAAAACGACCCTGGCTGTCCGAAACGAATGTATAGAACCCCAGCTTATCGCCGATCATCCCCCTGATTTCCACCCCTCTGGTCGTAAACCAAAGCGATTGGGTCGTATCGTAGCTGTTATCCTTGCCGATAAAGTTGGTGGTAGTAAAATTAAAATGGAGGTCGAAATCTTTGTTGTGGATGCTGTACAGGTCGGCCGGGTGATCGAAGAACTTTCTCTTTTTGCCGGGAGGAGGTGATTTGAACCAGCCCAGCCTTGCCAGCCTGGCATATTTGGCAGAGTCCGTTGCGACCATGCCCCTGGTCCATTCCCAGCTGTCTTCTCGCAGATAATCAATAGTTTCCCAATCGCGGTCGGTGAGCTCCATAGTTCCTTCTTTGAGGATGGAGTCGGTCAATGCAACCACCGCCTTTCTTTCAAACGGCTTTACATTGGAATGGAAACCCTCGGTGAACTTGCCGCGCTTGATTTCGAGACGATCGATCAGGTGGTAGTAATCGTCATTGAATGGAACAAAAGAGCTTTGCGCTTGTACGTATGACAGGGATACCAGTGTAAAAAGCAGTATTTTAAAAGGCCGGATAATTCCTTGATACATAGGCAAAAAAATATCTTCTGATCACGCAAGTACAGCTCTTAGCGATAATTTTTAGAATTGGTGTTCCAAATTACGTCAATGAATTTGTATTATCTTGCATCGAGTAGTCTAAAAAACTGTCACATCCATGTTTTTACTATCCCAGAAACCCTCCATAGCGGATCACTATCTCGCGGAATTACGCGACGTAAATTGTCAGACAGACCGGATGAGATTCCGGCGCAACATGGAGCGACTGGGGGAATTACTTGCCTACGAATTATCCAAAACCCTTACATACAAAACGGAGCAGGTAGAAACGCCACTGGGTACAGCATCCACCCGGTCGTTGCTGCAGCCGATGGTTTTGGCTACGATCATGCGTGCGGGACTACCGTTCCACCAGGGCTTTTTGAATGTTTTCGATAAGGCCGACAATGCATTTGTAGGTGCGTACAGAGGGCATCATATCAATGCGGAGGAGGAATTCACCGTCGAAATGGACTACATTACCAGCCCCGACCTGACGGGTAAGATCCTGGTGATGATCGATCCGATGTTGGCCACCGGGCGGTCGATGGAAAAAGTTTACCATGCGTTACTGCGTTTTGGGATCCCCTCCCAAACGCACATCGCCTCCGTGATCGCCAGCCCCGAGGGTGTGGATTATCTCCGGAAAAGGATTCCGCAATGCCGTCTCTGGCTCGGAGCGGTGGATCAGAAGCTGAATGAACAGTATTATATAGTACCAGGCCTCGGCGACGCCGGCGACCTGGCCTATGGTGAAAAGTAGGTGTCAGCTTAGTTCAGCAACTCGTCGAACAATATCGATACATAATAGGTGCTGCCTACATTCGGGCTTGCATAGGATTGTATGTATGATTTTCCAAACAAATTGGTCCCGCCCAGTTTAATAATCGATTTGATCAAAGGTATTTTCAAAGAGACCTGCGCATCCAGATTGTTGATCGCCGGTACCAGCGTGTTGGAAAAAACCGGCACATCTGTGGTGGTAGGCACCACAAAGCTCGATTCCCACAAAAATGCCTGCTGATGCCGGAACACGACATTGAAACCCCAGGTATTGCTGGTAGTAATGCGCCGTCCGAAATTCACATTATACCGGTATTTAGGTGTGTTGAATTGTGAGTACTGCACTTCCGGTGAAGGCTTGAAGTTGTGCAGCTCATTGTTGGCCAGGTTACCTCCTACATTGAAGCCTTTAGGCAATGCATAGTTCAATCCGATCGCAAAGCCCCGGGTCGTGATCGTCTCGCTGGTATTCACCGTGCGTGCATAGCCGGCATAATTTCCCACCCCGATGCCCGATTCGACCGGCAGACCGAGCGCAGCCGGTGCGGTTGGTACCACGATCACCGTTCCACCCAGCAGGTTTTTGTATTTGCTGATGTAATAGTAGGCATCCACAAACAGCCTTTTTGCGATAATGCCTTTATAACCAATCTCATAAGATGCAATGCGCTCGGGTTTCATTTTAACTGGCTGATATTTAGGTAGTTTTTCCAGCGCATATGCCTTGGCCAGGTCAGGAAGGAGCCCGGGGACCTGCGCCGCGAGAATGCCCGGAAGTTGCGCGGCCAGCACCCCGGGAAGCGCCTGGTTGACGCCCGCCGTAATGGCCGCCTGGATGATCCCGGGATCATTGGGAACGGTGCCCGCGGCTACGCCCTGATTAACCTGCGCTGTTACCTGCGTGGTCACAGCCTGGGTAATGCTGGCTGTGGCTTGCTGGGTTACAGCCGCGGTGGCATACCTTTTCGCACTTTCTATGACCGAGGGGTCACTGTTGACGACATTCATGACGGCCGCTTCCGAAAGGTTCTGCCGGAGAATACCGCTCGAAAGATTGTACCGCGTGTCAAACTCGGGTAGCCCGCCCACGAGCGTGCCGGAAGGGGTTCTCAGGTCGATGTACTGGTTCTGGGTGGTGGGAATGCGAAAACCGGTCTGATACGAGAGACGGATATTATGGTCGCCGAAGGTCGTCACAGCCGAAACCCGTGGGGTAAACTGGCCGTCGAAATTCTCATTCTTATCGTAGCGGATCGAGCCCGTCAGTTTCAGGTGATCCGACAACAGGTTCTTGCCTGCCTGGACAAAAGCGCCAAACTCGTTGATCGGAATGCTTCCGTCCCGTCCCTCTTTGGTATCTGCAAAAAGCGTCCCGGCTGAGCGTAATGCATAAAGCCGGTAATTGGCACCAGCGATCAGCTCGAGAAAGCGTATCTGGTTTTTGAAATTGTAAAAACCTTCGGCATGATACATATTGGTACGATCGGCAAATCCTCCCCCGCCGTTGACGATCGGCATGTTGCGGTATTTGTCTAGCAACTGATCGAATGAAGCGCTTCCTGGCTGCGGCATTCCCTGGTCGGCGGCCTGCCGTGCGATGACGTGCGCGTCCGCTTCCGCGCTTCCGCCGCCGCGTGCGCCTACATAGGCACCTACGTACTGACCAAACCAGGTATTATTGGGTTTAATCTCGCCGAGCATGGAAAAGGCGGCCAGACCGGTGAGATAAGACTTTCCGGAGCGTTCCTGTGTGGTGTAGGCCCTCACTGTGAAATTGTCCCCCCGGAGTTCCAGTTTAGCCTGGGTCAAATTAAAATTACGGAGAGAGTAACGCCCTGCGCCGGTATAAACGGTTGTACCGTAGCCGTAGTTGACCTGGGCAATTGCCTCTACTTTCTCATTCAGGCGGTAGTGTAATGCGGCATTGGCTTTGAAACTCTGGGTGTTATAATCCACGAGATCTTTTTCCCGGTAGCCGGTTCGGCTTACGAATGTGCTGGGGACGAGGCCGACAGCCTCCTGGGGAATCTGTCCTGCGGCTGCCAATGTTTTGGCTACCGCATTGATATTGGTCTGGATTTCGTCGCCGTAGACGTTCACACCGTCGTAATCGAGGTCGGTGCCTTTGCTTCTGGTGGGATCGCCATTACCGCCTACATTGAGGTTGGTATAGTTGGTTGCTTCCCAGTCTTTGGCCTTGATGTACGACAGGTTGACCTTGAATGCAACCTTATTATTAAATGCTTTGGCATACCGGACTGTGGCATCGACAAAAGGTGTGGTGGCTTTGGAACGGCCGGATTCGTGCATTACCCCACCTTTGACATTGGCGCTCAAACCCTGATAGAGGAACGGGTTTTTGCTGTTCATCAGGATCAGGCCATTCACGGCATTTGGCCCGTACAACGCAGAAGCCGCGCCGGGCAATACTTCCACGCTTTCCACGTCCAGTTCCGACATTCCGATGATATTGTCGAGCGGAAAGTTCAGGCCGGGTGCCTGATTATCCATTCCGTCGATCATCTGCACCGTACGCGGATTACCTGTTGCCCCGAAACCCCGCATGTTCACGGATTTGAACAGAACACCCTGGGTCGTCATGTCGATCCCTTTGAGGTTGGCGAGTGCATCGTAAAAATTGGTAGAAGGCGTATCGCGGATTCCCCGGATATCGAGCTTTTCGACGGCGACAGGTGATTTCATGACACTTTCCTCCACTTTCGACGCAGAAACGACGATCTCCCTGCCAAGAATGGGTTGCTCGGCCAACTTAATGTCGAGATTGGAAACGCTCGCCGTAACAGCTATTTCCTGTGATTGAAACCCTACTGATGAGATGATAATTGAAAACGGGGGATTTGAAGAAGTGGCAAGGGTAAATGCGCCTTTGGTATCCGTAATGGTACCTGCAACCTTACCCTGTATGCGGATGCTGACACCGGCAAGCGGTTCTCCGGTGACCGACTCGGTCACCTTTCCAGTCAAACTAATCTGTGCGAAAGATTGTTGGCAAAGCAACAATAGGAAGAGACAGTACCGGGAAATTTTGAAGGACGTAGAGATTGAATTCATGGTTTTTAATGGGCTGATGTTAGTAACAAGTTAATAAGAAATCAGGCTTGTTGTCATTGTGTCCTACTTTTTCTTCATACAGTTACAATGCTAAGATGAAGAGAATTTAAAAGCAAAAATGAATCGGTGTCAAAACCTGTATGTAATATTTGCCGGGAGGCCGCGCAGATGGCCGTGAACTAATTTTCCCGGACTTTTCGGAGGAGCGAATGGAGCATACTGACTCTTTATCATTAGTTTTGGGTGATTTTATTGAACGTTATAACAAAATATACCTTACAAAACACAAATGCAGGATACTTATGTAATTATCATGGCAGGCGGTGTGGGCACCCGGTTCTGGCCTTTCAGCAGAACGGATTTCCCGAAGCAGTTCCACGATGTGCTCGGCACAGGAAGGACGCTGTTGCAACAGACTGTCGACAGATTCGATGGCGTTTGCCCAATTGAAAATATTTATATAGTTACCAGTCAGGAGTATAAGGAGCTCATTAAGCAGCAGATTCCGGAATTAACTGACGATCAGATCCTGCTCGAACCTCACCGGCGGAATACCGCGCCTTGCATTGCTTACGCTTGCTACAAAATTGCGGCCCGGAATCCGGATGCAAACGTGGTCGTAGCTCCCGCTGACCATATTATTCTAAAAGAGGAAGTATTCAAGGATACGATCAAGGTAGCACTTGGCGCTACCCGGAATGAAGACATTCTGATAACGCTGGGTATTCAACCTACCCGTCCGGACACGGGTTATGGCTACATTCAGTACATTCCGGATAAATTGACGGTCAAAAAGGTTAAATCATTTACTGAAAAGCCACATCTGGAGCTCGCGCTGCAGTTTCTGGACAGCGGTGATTTTGTATGGAATGCCGGCATATTTGTGTGGAATATCAATGCATTCAAAAAAGCATTGGAGCAATTCCAGCCCAATATCGCCGAGATTTTCCAGGGCGGAAACGACCATTATTATCTGGAAACCGAAGACAATTTCGTTCAGCGGGCTTACCAGCATTGCGGCAGTATTTCCATTGATAACGGCATCATGGAAAAGGCCGAGAATGTGCACGTCGTTCTGGCCAGCTTCGGATGGTCGGACCTGGGTACCTGGAAATCCATGTATGAAGTTTCGGAAAAGGACGAAAATCTGAATGTTGCGGATGGTAACCTTATCCTCCACAACACAACCAACTCGATCATTAAAACACCAAAGGACAAGCTGGTGGTGATCAATGGCCTGGATGGCTTCATCGTCGCCGAATTCGACGGGGTGTTGCTGATCTGTAAAAAAGACGACGAACAAAAAGTGAAAGAGTTTGTGGCCCAGGCCAAAGAGCTCGACCCGAAATATGTTTAATGCGGTTGGTGATTAATGGCCGCCGTTTGAAAATCCAGGTCAATGTGGCCTGGATTTGTTGTTTATAAATGTGTAAATTTGATTGGTGTTGAATCAAGACAATGCTTGGCATGACGAATCACGAAATGAAAACCGGAGCAGTACGCCTCATAAACGAGATCAATGAGGATCGAATGGACGATTTGCTGTCGTGTCTTCGTGTTTTCAGAGAGCAGCAAGACTTTGACAACAGTGTCTATTCAAATTCTCCCGAAGTAATCGAATAACTCAACCGATCTCTACGCGAAGCCGAAAAAGGTCCTCTCTGCACAAATGAGGAAGTTTTTAAAGAAATAAGGCGTGGTTTACGAGATAGAATGGACAGATCCAGCAAAGGAAAACTTCGCTCACTCCTTCAGCGCCTTTTCGATCTCAAAAAACCTGACATCAGCCTTCACATGCTCCAAAATCCTTTGTGAGCGTTCAGGGCGGGCATCGGTGATGAAGACCTGGCCGAGGAATCCGGTATCGATGAGCTCGATGAGTTTGTGGATCCGGCGGTCGTCGAGCTTGTCAAAAATATCGTCGAGCAGCAGGATCGGCGTTTTTTCCTTCTCTTCTTTCAGCAATTCGAATTGCGCGAGTTTCAACGCGATCAAAAAAGACTTTTGCTGCCCCTGCGACCCGAACTTTTTCAGGGTAACTCCATCGATCTCGAAAACATACTCATCCTTGTGAACGCCTTTTCCCGTACGTTGCGCGTGCAGGTCGCGGCTGCGGTTACGGCGGAACTCGGCTGGAAAATCGGGGCTGGCTACTTCGCTTTCGTAGATCACATCCACTTTTTCGTGCCCGCTACTGAGGAATTCATAATATTTACAAAAAAGCGGGATGTATTTCTGCATGAAAACGTTGCGGTGCGTGTGGATCCGCTGGGAAAGTACGATCAGCGGTTCGTTATAGGTTTCCAGCAGATCTTCGTCGAGGTAATTCCGCTCCGCAAACAGTTTGAGCAGCCCGTTTCGCTGGGTTAGGATTTTGTTGTATTGGAGAAAATCACCCAGATAGCCGGGTACAGCCTGTCCCAGCACACCATCAAAAAAGCGCCTGCGCTCTTCGCTGCCGTCCCGGATCAGGTCGGTATCGTCCGGGGCGATCAATACCACGGGAAAAAGGCCAATATGGTCGCTCAAACGGTCATAATGCTTCTTGTCGGCCATGAAAACCTTTCGCTGGCCCCGTTGCAGGCTGCAAGTGATCTGGATGTGTTTCTCCGACTCGTTGAATACACCGTCAAGCAGGAAGAAATCGTTGGTATGGCGCACTCCCAGCGCGTCCTGATTGTGAAAAGCGCTTTTGGTAAGTGTAAGAAAATAGATTGCATCGAGGAGGTTTGTCTTGCCGCTGCCATTCTCCCCGACTATACAGTTCACATGTTTTCCAAAAGTGAAGGCCTTCTCCTCATAACTTTTAAAGTATGTAAGGTGGAGCTTTTCTAGCCACATGAACTTCTTTGTTATTTAGTTTATGCTTATTTTCGCAAATCATTTGCGTGAGTACGGCAAAAAACAGACTCTGTTCAAACCACTAACTTTAAGACAAAGTTCTGTCTTTATAAACGAGAACCAAATACATGGCCACCGTTACTGAGAAAAAGAAAGCTTCAGCCCCCAAAAAATTACAGCATCCGAAGGAGCAATATATGTTCTGGTTCGAGAATATGCTTTTACAACGCCGTTTTGAAGAAAAATCAGGCCAGCTGTACGGTCAGCAGAAAATTCGTGGTTTTTGTCACTTGTATATCGGGCAGGAAGCTTGTTCTTCCGGTGCGGTAAGCGCTTTGAAAAAAGGCGACAAATACATTACCGCTTATCGTGACCACGGTATTCCGCTCGCGTTGGGTACCGATCCGAAGGCGATCATGGCTGAGCTTTACGGCAAAAAGACCGGGACTACCAAAGGTAAGGGCGGTTCAATGCACATTTTTGATAAAGAAGTTGGTTTTGTCGGCGGTCACGGTATCGTGGGCGGCCAGATTCCCCTGGGTGCAGGTCTCGCATTTGCGGAGAAATACAACAAAACCGATAACCTGTGTATCTGCTACTTCGGTGACGGCGCGATTCGTCAGGGATCATTCCATGAAACGTTGAACATGGCGATGAGCTGGAAGTTACCTGTGATTTTCGTAGTAGAAAACAATGGATACGCAATGGGTACTTCGGTAGCACGTACATCTAACGTGACCGAGCTTTATACCCTTGGCGAGGCTTACGATATTCCGTCGGAGCCTGTGGACGGGATGAGCGTGGAGGCGATTCACGAAGCAGTGTCCCGCGCGGCAGACCGCGCCCGGAAAGGCGAAGGACCTACTTTCCTTGAGTTCCGGACTTACCGTTACCGCGGGCATTCAATGTCCGATCCGCAGAAATACCGTTCAAAAGAGGAGGTGGAAGAATACAAGCACCGCGATCCTATCGAACAGATCCGCGCGGTGATCCTGGACAATAAGCTTGCTACCGAAGAAGAACTCGAGAATATTGATAAAAAGGTGAAAGAAATCGTTGCCGAATGCGTCCAGTTTGCAGAAGAATCGGAATGGCCGGATCCGAAAGAAGCTTACACGGATGTGTATGCCGAAAACGATTATCCTTTTGTAATGGATTAACATAATCCGAAACGCTTGAATAAAAAACCCGCCGGATTACTTCGACGGGTTTTTTAAGTAATTTCAGCTTTTTAGTAAACGGGAGTTGATCCTGTTTTAAGTTTTTCACGTAGATTGAGTTCTAGTAATAATTTAAAGTATGTCCCTGGATCAGGATTTTGAAAACGAAGAAGAGGAAGGCGAAGGCAAGGAGATGTCGTTTATCTCGCATCTCGAAGAGCTGAGATGGCATGTCATTCGCGCTGGTGCTTCGATTCTGGTATTCGCAATACTCGCTTTTGTTTACATTGAAGAGCTTTACCATTATGTAATCATAGCCCCTTCCCGGTCCGACTTCTGGACTTATAAAATGCTTTGCAAGTTGTCGGTCATCGTGGGCTACGAGGATTTATGTATCAAGGCGCTGAACTTCAAATTGCAGGCGATCGGAATGGGTGACCAGTTCACGATGAGTATGACCTCGTCGGTGATTGCCGGTCTTGTTTTCGCGTTTCCTTATGCTTTTTGGGAAGTATGGCGGTTTATCAAGCCAGGCTTGAAACCTTCGGAAAGGCGATCGGCGCGCGGAGCCGTTTTTTACGTTACTTTCCTCTTCTTTTCCGGTGTCCTGTTCGGATATTATGTAGTGACACCACTCGCGATCAACTTCCTTGCTAACTTCACATTGGACCCGTCCATTATTAACGAGTTCAGCATATCCTCTTATATTTCGCTGGTTGCGACCCTCACATTGGCTTGCGGTGTAGCGTTTCAGCTCCCGATCGTCGTGTTTGTGTTGTCCAAAATCGGTATCCTGACGCCGGCGTTCATGAAAGAATACCGCAAGCATTCCATGATCGTCATCCTGATCGTTGCGGCAGTGATTACGCCTTCGCCTGATATTTATAGCCAGATTCTGGTCGCAATTCCGTTATTCCTGCTCTATGAGGTCAGCATTATGGTTTCGGGAAGAGTGGAACGGGAAAAGATCCGTGAAGAAAAACGTTTGGCAAAACTGGATGACACCAATACCGAGGATTAAGAATCCAGAGATTTAAGCCCTGAATTTTTTACAGACCTCGGCCAACCGGTCGAGGTCTTCTTTTTGATGCATGGTGCTGATCGCGATGCGGGTCACCGGAGCATCGTTGGCGGAGGGGTAGGGGAAGCATGACGCCATGATGCCGTTTTGCAGCAAATGGTCAAATAATACGGCGTTGGGCGAGCAAAATACCGGATAGTTCGGGATGGATTCAAAAAGAGTGCTTCCGCTCATACGTTGATTGAAGTAGGCGATATTCTCCATCAGTAATGCGTGTGCAGCCCGGTAACAGTCCTGTTCCAAAAGCATTTTCAACGCATATGCATAGGCGGGTGCAGGTGGTGACGCGCCTGCGTACCAAGGGGATTTTTGCATGGCTTCGATGACCATAGGAGCACCCCATATTGCACCGGCAGGAACGCCCATTGCCTTGTTCAGGGACGATACGAAGATGGTTTGTGGTAAAACCTTCTGATCGAGCTGCGTCAGAATTCCCTTGCCTTCGTTGCCGAGAACGCCAAGCGAATGAGATTCGTCGATCACCAGCCAAACTTGCGCCGGGTTTTTCAAAGCATTAAAAAGAGAGAAATCAAATGCTTTCACGAGAGGCGAACCCACGGCGTCGGAGCAGATGATGTGTGTGGACCCGGAAGCCGATGCATTGATTTTGTGAACCGTCAAAGCTGCCCATTCGTGCCATTCCATTTCCGCCCGCTCGAATCTGTTGCCCCAAAGAGCGGGATGAACGCCCGGGGCATAATGGTAGCTGATATCGGACCTCGGGGACGGGCCGGGAACAAGGGCTTCGATCTCTTTCATCAGCAGCTGGCCCGCCCACATACCCGAAGAAACGATCATCGCTGCCGGAGCATTCAGGAAATCAGCAAGATGTGCCTCCGCTTCAGTGTAAATGTCAAGTCTGAGGCTGTTGTTTCGGGAACTTCCATAATGATTTCCGAAGGTTTCCGTAGCCAGTCCGACATATCTACGAAGGTCTTCGTTGTGGCCCATACCCAGATAGTCTGTCCCGCTAAACCATAGGTAATGGTGCCCACCGGTTATTTCGACGGTTCTTCCGGGAAGTTGACGGGTATGGTATGTGGGCACGGTGCAGGATTACAAGAATTCGGGTTTCAGCGTTGCACCCGTTCCGTTGGCGGAAGCATAAATGACTTTTCCGTAATCGAAGGTAACGCCGGTGGCGGGGTCATTGGTGATCAGCAATGACCCGTCCATATCCACATAATCCAGAAGTGGCAACAAATGCGCGATGGCCGAAATGCCGACGCTGGTTTCGGTCATACAGCCCACCATGGTTTTCATGCCAAGGCTTTTTGCTTCGGCGATCATCCGCAATGCAGCGGTAGGGCCGCCGCATTTGGTCAGTTTTACATTGACCCCATGGAATAGTCCCGCACAGTTCCTTACATCACTTTCTATAATGCAGCTCTCATCCGCGATCACCGGAAGCGCGCTTTGGGAAAAGACTTTCTTCATGCCGGCAACATCGTCGGCTGGCAATGGTTGTTCAATGAATTCTACGCCTAATGCGGCGAGCTGCGGGGCGAGCTCAATGGTTTTGTCCGCTGTCCAGCCGCAATTGGCATCGACGCGGAAGAGTGCATCGGTATTTTTGCGCAGTTCCTGTACAATGCGAAGGTCTTCCTGGGTCCCCAATTTGATCTTATAGATCGGCCAGGGCATTTCCTTCATCTTGACAACCATTTTTTCCACAGTATCGATACCAATGGTGAAGTTGGTCATGGGAATGCGATCCGGCGATAAGCCCCAGCTTTCATATAGCTTTTGCCCTTTCTTTTTGGCAAAGAGATCCTGCGCAGCTTCGTCGAGAGCACACTGTGCAAATGAATTGGATTGCAATACCGGGTGCACCAGTTGCCACAGTTCTTCCGCCGACTGGTATTTCCCTGATTCAACGAGCGGTTTAGCGGCTTCGAGGGCCTCTATCATATTTTCGACTGTAATGCCGTAGTAGGGATTGGCGGTTGCCTCGCCGAATCCAAACTGTTTTCCATCAATCAGTTGGACGATCAGCGTCCGCTGAATGTCCCGCGAATCGTGTGCGATGGTGAAGGTATGTCTGAGAGCGAGATCGAACTGGTGATAGGAAAGCGTCATAGGGTATGGAGCCGTTGGATGTCATCGCTAGTTTCGCATATCGAGACCCCACGATAATTTGTTTCTCAATGTATTCAAAAAACTGTCATCTTTCATTTTAATAAGCCGCGCGATAAAGCCGGCTTTTCGAACCAGCAATTGCGTGTTTTCATCCACAATGCGTGAACGTGCATCGAGCGAGACCAAAAAATTGCTACTCCTGCTTTTGACCTCCAACCGGATAACCGCCGTGTCTTCCACCACCAGCGGGCGAACGTTCAGATTGTGCGGGCTGATGGGTGTTACGATGAAATTCTGGGAATGAGGCACGAGCACCGGGCCTCCGCAGCTCAGGGAGTAGCCGGTGGAGCCGGTTGGTGTCGAAACGATCAAACCATCCGCCCAGTAAGAGTTCAGAAACTCGTCATTCAGATAGGTATGTACCGTGATCATCGACGAAGTGTCGGTCTTGGTGATCGTAAAGTCGTTCAGGCCGAAATTAAGGCCGTCAAACAGGTCGATATTGGACTCAACTTCGACAAGTGTTCGTTCATCGATCCGGAATTGGCTGTTTTCCAGGGCGGCTATCATGTCGGAAATGCGTTCGGGAGGCACTGTAGCCAGGAAACCGAGGCGTCCGACATTGATTCCTATGGCAGGAGTTTGCCTTTTTCCGACATGGGAAATGGTTTCGAGCAGTGTTCCGTCGCCGCCCATGCTTACGATCAGACGTGGGTCGAAGAGATCTTCGGGTTTGTCGTAAACCAGCTCCGAATAGTGTGTAATGCCGTTTTGGTCCAGAAATGTCCGGAAAGCCTTCGAAAGCTGTACTTCAACTTTCCTGCGGGACAGTTCACCGAACATGTTTTCAATGAACGGACGGGCGGACTCATTAAAGTTGCGTCCGTGAATAGCTATTTTCATGAATGAAAAAGTAAAACTGCTGGTTTCCCCCGAAAGATACACGACAAATGGGCCGATTCAAAAGCCACAGCGCATAACGGCCTGCGGGATTTACGTGGCCAGATAGCGTAAAAGCATATCGAGCCGCTCCTGATCCAGGCTTTCGATGGGGTCGTTCGCGTGCGCTTCTTCGATTTCGTACCCGAAACGTTCCAGCGTGGCGATAATGGGAGTAATGTGGGTCCGGTTGAGTTTGAGGGTCAGGCGGGCTTCATTAGTGGGGTTGTACACTTCCCCCGAAGAATAGTAGCTGCTCAGGATTTTTACGCCGTTGGATTCGATCAGCCGACTGATTTCGGACAGTGAGTAGCTTCTTTCTGCTACCCGCAGCACGATCACAGCGCCTTTTTCCTGAATACCCAGCTCGTTGACAAACTGTTCGACCAGATCTGTGACGAGGATGCTGCCGGCAAATGTACGGTCTTCATGCAGTACCGGAATAATCAGCAGACCAAATTGATTGACCAGCCTAAGAAGCTCGTAGGGATGCTGATCTTCCGTCGCGAAAATGTCCTTATGCTGAATAATGACTTTGGACAGCGGCTCGGAAATATCGGTGATATCGAAGAGAATGTCTTCGGAAACGATGCCCTGGTAAGAACCGGAATCAGCGATGACCAATTGCCTGGTGCCGAATTCATCCATCCAATCCAATGCCGTACCTACCGAATCATTCGGTTTCAGGACGGGGATCATTGGATTTATGAGATTGGCTGCTAGCATTGGGTCAGAACGTCATTTTCCGAAGCTATAAAAAAACAATATATAGATCAACTTTCGTAACAAAAGAAATTTTGACCCGATTCCGGAGCGGCTAGGCAACCTGCACGGATGCGTGCTTTTCAAGGAAGCTTTCCAGTATTACATTAAACTCGTGCGGATGCTCCATCATCGGCGCATGACAGCACTTGTCAATAAAGTACAATTCTGAATTGGCAATCAGCCGGTTAAACTCGTAGCCCACGTGGGGTGGTGTGATCGTATCGTTCAATCCCCATACGAGGAGCGTAGGCACGTTGATCTGATGTAAATCCTTGGCGAGGTTGTGTCGCTGGGCTGATTTAGCAATCCCGACAATGCTCATGCACTTGGGAATACTGGATGTGGTTTCAAACACCTCGTCGATCAGATCCTTCGTCGCGACTTCCGGATCGTAGAATGTATAAGCTACGCGTTCCTTGATATAGTCATAACTACCCCGTTTAGGGAATGAGCCTCCCATTGAGTTTTCGAAGAGGCCGGAGCTCCCGGTGAGTACGAGCCGCTGCACATTCTCCTGGTTCTTCAATGTGTAAAGCAGACCGATGTGGCCGCCGAGCGAATTGCCGATGGCCGTCACGTTGGTAAGGTTTTTAAAAGAAACGAAGTCTTCGAGAAATGCCAGCAACGCTTCCAGTCCCGCTTCGCGTGGAGGGAGTTCATAAATCGGCAGAAGCGGGATCACCACCCTGTAACGGGTAGAAAAATGGTCGATAATTCCATCCCAATTGCTCAATGCACCGAAAAGACCGTGCAAAAGCAGTAAAGTTTCGCCCTTTCCCTCGTCGATAAACTGAAACCTGCCTTCCGCACGTACTGGATATTTCATTCTTTTTGTGGATTTAAGACCATTTATAACTTATCAAAGAAACTAGTGCATGATAAGGATACTCTACAAAACTAGTTATTTTTTTGATTGTTCAATGACGTAAAGTAACAAACGGGTTTCGAATTTCTTGTAAATATTATATTATTAATAAAAGAATAAGTCGATTAACACAGAATGGTGCAATTCTGTTCCTCCATTAGGAGACTGTTCGGTCTTTGCCGCACAGGTATATTTTGTCAAACTAAGTCTTACCCCATTGGTCGGCCTTTTGGCTGACCGGTTTGTAGTCCGGGTGAACCGGATGCAGTTAGGTCTGGTGGCTTGGAGTGTAACCGAAATTTAGCCAGAATTTATATTGAAATGGAATTAGAAAAAAATTAAATCCGTCCGTACATTCTTTGATTCCCTAAAAATGATGAAGATTTCCAATCTGATTGCTGCATTCCTGATTATCCAGGTCCTAAACATTCCGTCGCAGGCGCAAACAGAAATTCCGCTTTATCCCGGGAAAGTTCCCAATGCCCTCGACAGCGAAAATCAGGAAACCAACCAGAACAATGTGATCAGGAATGTATCAAAGCCGACATTGAGCATCTTTCTGCCACCAGCGGGCAAAGGTAATGGCGCTGCTGTGATCGTTTGCCCGGGAGGTGGGTATGGCGTGCTGGTAATAGAGCGTGAGGGCTACCGGATCGCAAAGGCCTTGAACGAGATGGGGATAACTGCATTTGTACTGAAATACAGGTTACCGAACGACCGGACCATGAAGGACAAATCGATAGGCCCCCTTCAGGACGCGCAACAGGCGATCAAAACAGTACGGGAGAGAGCGACAGAGTGGCGTGTTGACGGCAATAAAATAGGCATTATGGGCTTTTCGGCAGGAGGCCATCTGGCAGCAACCGCCGGGACGCATTATGACAGCAGCTTTGTTGAGAATCCCGCAAAAACCAGCCTTCGCCCTGATTTTATGATCCTCGTTTATCCGGTTATCAGCCTTCTGGACAAAATTGGGCACAAGGGCTCCTCCGCTAATCTGCTGGGACCAGCGCCGCAAATGGATAAAGTGAGGTACTTTTCAAACGAGTTACAGGTAACCGCCACCACGCCTCCCGCGTACCTGACGCACGCGGGCGACGACACCGTGGTGCCGGTTTCCAACAGTATCCGGTTTTACGAAGCATTGAATGCGAAAGGTATCGCGGCCGACATGCATATTTATTCCAAAGGAGAGCATGGTTACCCCAAAGTACCTTCCTTCGAGGAATGGTTCGGGCGGTGTTTGCTTTGGATGCGCACAACCGGATTTGTTCCGTAAAATGATCAGCCCGGTTGCGTTTCGTTCACCATATCCAGTCTGCAGAATGGAGAATTAGCGCTGATGTACTCGGGGATAACCTTTTTCAGCACGGATACTATCCGCTCCGGCTGGCCCGAATCCAGTGCTTTTTGTAATGCCGACATGGCATGTCTTACGCAACCGCCGGAAGGCTCCGGGAATCGCGTCATTTTGATCTTGCCGTGATAGGCTGCCGCCGGATTTTCTTCTTCCGGCAGATCCTCCGACAGCTTCTCACCTGGCCTTAGCCCGGTATATTCAAGAAAAATGTCTTTTTCGGGCAGCAAACCTGCCTGTATAATCATTCGCCTGGCGATATCTGCTATCCGGACGGGCCTACCCATATCAAACGACAATATTTCGCCTCCGTGACTGATCGAACTGGCTTCGAGCACAAGCTGACAGGCCTCGGTGACGGTCATGATGTAGCGATTGGCGTCGGGGTGGGTAATGGTCACCGGGCCACCCTCCTGAATCTGCCGCGCAAACCGGATCAGAAATGAGCCGTTGGAGCCGAGTACGTTACCAAATCGAGTAATGGTGAACTGCGTCTGATCGGGGTATTCCCGCGCGAGGTACTCGATATAGATCTCGCCAAACCGTTTTGTGGCGCCCATGACACTTGCCGGCCTGACGGCCTTGTCTGTCGAGATATAAATGAATTTGCAGACATGGTAGGCAACGGATAGGTCAGCGAGGATTTCGGTGCCGAGAATGTTCGTTTTGGCCGCTTCATAAGGATTTCTTTCCATGAATGGGACATGCTTGTAAGCAGCTGCATGAAAGACGCTGTGTATGCGTGTCCGCGAGAACACTTCCGACATTCGGAGCGCATCGGTGACGCTTGAGACGTGGGATTGGATATCGGTTTGAGGAAAATGCTGCCGGAGATAGAGATCCAGATCATTCAATGCCGTTTCTGCCTGGTCGATCAGGATAACCTGAGCGGGAGCGTATGTACAAACCTGCACAGCAAGCTCGCTGCCGATCGAGCCGGCGGCACCGGTGATAAGGATGGTACGATCGCTGATTTCCCTGGCGATGTCTTGCGTATCGAGGGTAATGGGCTCACGGCCGAGGAGGTCTTCCGGTGTAAATGGAAAGAGAGAGCAGGTGTGACGGGTGTGCATCAGAATATCTTTTAAATGTGTTCGATATTCTTGATACGTAACCTTGGTGGTTAAGTAACAGAAAAAGAGCCGTAAAATGTACAGCTCTTTCCGTAATTCGTTAAGTGGTAATGCTTTATCAGATCAACCCTTCGAAAATTCCAGGAGCAAGACCGAAGAGGATTGTCAGGAATGTAGCCAGCAGCAGGATAATCTGGTAAAAGGGCGCGACCCTTATTTTGATCAGATCCCCTTCTTTCAGGTATGACGAAATGATGACTTTGAAATAGTAATAGATACCGACAGTTGACATTAACACGGCAATGACGGTGATCCAGATGATGCCGCGCTCTGCCGCGCTTGTAAAAATGAAGAATTTACCCCAGAAACCTGCTGTAAGCGGTATGCCTGCCAGCGACAGCATTGATACGGTCAGTACGAATGCAAGCAGCGGATTTTGCTTGGCGAGGCCATTGAAGGCTTCATAACGCTCATTAGGCTGCCCTTCGATCGTTTTCTCTTTCGACACAAGCATTAGTACTCCGAATGCAGAGATCGTTGACAGCGAATAAGCCAGGGAGTAGAAAATAATGGCGCTTTGCGTCGGTTTACTAAGGGCGGTCAATGCGATAAGCAGGTACCCGGCGTGCGAAATCCCCGAATAGGCAAGCATCCTTTTGAAGCTGTTCTGGCTGCTGGCACCGATATTGCCCACGAGCAATGTCAGCACGGCGATAACTGCCACAACGATCCACCAGAAGCCGTATATCGAGAAAGTGTTGGTCAACAGACGGAACAATGCGGCGAATCCCGCTGTCTTGACGATCGTTGACATGAATGTCGTGAAGATCGTGGGTGCGCCCTCATACACATCGGGGGTCCAGAAGTGGAAAGGTGCCGCCGATACTTTGAACAGCATACCGATGAGCAGTAGCAGGAACCCTGCGTACAGGATGTAAGATTGCGTTCCCTGCGGCATATTGGAGGCAAAACCCTGGATCTGTGAAAGCTTGAATGAGCCGGTAGCTCCGTAAAGCAAGGTCATTCCGAAAAGCATAAAGCCGGTTGCAAAAGCTCCCATTAAAAGGTATTTCAATGCAGCCTCGTTCGAACGCAGATTTCGTTTGTTGCTCCCGGTGAGCACATACATCGCTACCGATAATATCTCGACTCCGATGAAAAGCATGATCAAATGCTCAAAACCGATCATCATGATGGCGCCCACGAGCGAAAAAAGCATCAGTCCATAGTATTCAGCAGGTTCCGAGTCGGGGTTGTCCTGAAATCCTCCCGAGATCGCAAAGATCATAAAGGCGGACAGCAGAACGATCCCGTTGAATGCCAGGGTTACATTGTCGACCCGCAGCATATCGCTGAAATACAGGAATGGACCTTTACCCCATTCTATAAAGTTGCTTCCCAATGCGATGATCAGAAAAAGCAGCGTAGCGGGTAGCAGGATGTTTTTGGATTTCGAGAAGCCCAGGAAAAGCGTGACAACTCCAAAAAACGACAACAATACAATGGGATACATATTCTAACTTAGTTATTGACCAGTTGCAATAATTGGCTTACAGCGGGCTCTGTTAATTTCAGGAATGTACTGGGATAAACGCCGATCCAGAATACCATGATGACCAGTGGCAATAAGACGGCACGTTCGCTGGCGGTCAGATCCTGGAAGCCTTCGACCCATTTGGATTTTGGCCCGAACATCGATTTCTGGAACATGCGCAGCATATATACGGATCCTAGAATGATCGTCAGACCGGCTATTGCACCAAGCCATTTGTCATAACCGAATACACTTGACAGCAGCAGAAACTCACCGACGAACCCGTTGGTCAACGGAAGGGCAACACTTCCGAGCAACAGTATCATGAAGTATACGCTCAAATGCGGTGTGCTCTGGGTAATGCCTCCGAGTTGGTCGAGGTAGCGCGTCTTAGTCCTTGAATAAATGATATCGACGATAAAGAACAGGCCGATGACGTTGATACCGTGTGCCAGCATCTGTATCAATGCGCCCTGCAATCCGTTGATAGAAGAAGAAAATACTCCTGCCGCCATCAGTCCCACGTGTGCGAAGGACGAATAGGCAATCAGGCGTTTCATATCACTTTGCTGGATTGCGATAATGGAACCGTAGATAATTCCGATCACGGACAGTATCATGGCCATCAGTCCCCATTGGTCCATTCCTGCCGGAACGATGGGCAGCAGGAAGCGGATCAAGCCGTAGACTCCCATTTTCAGCATGATACCGGATAGCAGCATCGTGGCAGGGGTGGGCGACTCGGTATAGGTGTCTGGCTGCCAGGTATGGAAAGGGAACAAAGGCATTTTGATGGAAAATGCAATGAAAAATGCCCAAAAAACGAATCCCTGCACCATAGGGCTCAGTTGGAGCTGATACAATGCGGTAATTTCGGAGGTATGTGTGCCGGGTGTCTGGTAGTAGAGATACACCAATGCCACCATCATGAACAAACTACCGAAGATCGTATAAATGAAAAACTTGAAAGTGACCTTTAATCTGTTTTCGCCACCCCACACTGCTGCAAGGAAATACACGGGAATAAGTGCGGCTTCGAAGAAAAGGTAGAACAGGAATGCATCTGTGGCCGTAAAAACGCCGATCAGCGCCGATTCCATGAAAAGGATAAGCGAATAGAATGCAGCCTCGTTTTTGTACTCGTTTTTAAATGCCGAAAGGATGATCAGTGGTGTCAGGAATGTCGTGAGCAACACGAGCAGCATACTGATGCCATCTAGTCCCGCAGCAAGTGAAATTCCTCCCGATGCCACCCAGGCATATTTAAAACCGAACTGACTACCCGCAGAAGGATCAAATTGCAGCCACGTGAAGATGGCAACACCCAGCGAAGCGAGTCCGCCGATCAGGGCTATCTGCTTCGCCATGCGCTCGCCGGACAGGAGCGTGATAACGCCTGCCGCTATCGGTAATAGTATTAAAAGAAGAGTAAGCATATTTTCAGGTCGACGGTCAACAACAAATGATGAACGGATTTATGGATGGTCGGATCAGAGTAACAACTTCCAGAATAATATGGCCACAATGCCGATGACCATCGCGAAGACATATTCTCCCGTTGATCCGGACTGTGTTTTTTTCAATAGCTTCGCCGAGCCGTTTACAAGCCGCACCACAGCGTCGATAATGAGGTCGATGAAGAACTCGCCGAAGCTGTAAAGGATATTGGAAAGTGTCTTGATCGGTTTTACGAACACGGCATCGTACAGCTCATCCACATAATATTTGTTGTAGATGGCGCGCTGCAAGCCCGATTTCTCCTCCGAATCGGGTGCCGGAACGGCTGCTTTTTGCACGTACATCACATAAGCAGCAATGGCAGAGATCAAAGCGGCTGCAACGGAAATGCCCATCAGCATATATTCTTCCGAATGGGAAAGTGTCGTGGGCTCGAATGCAATCGGATTTGCCTGACGTGCCAGATCGTACAGCGGGCTCATAAATTCAGCCAGGTGATGTGTACCGTGCAATGCTTCGGGAACACCGATGAAGCCTCCTAATGCAGAAAGTACTGCCAGGACGATCAACGGAATGGTCATAGAAGCGGGCGACTCATGCAGATGGTGCTCCTGCTCATGCGTGCCACGGAATGTTCCGAAGAAAGTCAGGAACAACAGGCGGAACATATAAAACGAGGTCATCACCGAGCCCAGCACACCTACTACCCAAAGCAGTTTATTGTGTTCAAAAACATGCGCGAGGATTTCATCTTTGGAGAAGAAACCGGCAAATGGCGGGATACCAGAGATCGCGATCGTAGCGATCAGGAAGGTCAGGAAGGTGACAGGAAGTTTTTTACGAAGTCCGCCCATTGAACGGATATCCTGCTCGTCGGACATGGCGTGGATCACGCTACCGGCACCAAGGAAAAGCAATGCCTTGAAAAATGCATGGGTAATTACATGGAACATCGAAGCCGAATAAGCCATTGCGCCCAGACCCATGAACATATAACCCAGCTGACTCACGGTAGAGTAGGCCAGCACTTTTTTGATATCGTTCTGAAGGAGACCGATGGACGCGGCGAACAACGCGGTAGCGCCACCGATAATGCCCACGATTTCCAGCGTGGAAGGCGCCAGCGAATACAACACGTTGGAGCGGATCACCATATAGATGCCCGCGGTAACCATCGTTGCGGCGTGGATCAGGGCTGAAACCGGTGTCGGACCAGCCATGGCATCGGGGAGCCAGGTGTAAAGCGGGATTTGCGCCGACTTACCCATTGCACCGATGAAGAGAAACAATGTAATGGTGATGATCACCGGATCACCCACCTGGAAGCCGTTGGCAGCTTTGGCGAACACTTCGGAGTACTCTACCGAGCCGAATGTGGCGATGATCGTAAAAATTCCCAGTAGGAAGCCCAGGTCACCCACGCGGTTCATAATGAATGCTTTACGCGCCGCATTGTTGTAATTGGTATTCTTATTCCAGAATCCGATAAGCAGGTAGGAGCAAAGCCCTACGCCTTCCCAGCCGATGAACATGATCACATAGTTCGACCCTAATACCAACAGGAGCATGAAAAACAAAAACAGGTTCAGGTAAGCAAAGAATTTACCAAAACCCGAATCATGATGCATGTAGCCAATGGAATAAATATGAATCAGAGAACCTACTCCGGTAATGATCATCAGCATCAGCAGCGAAAGCTGGTCGACCTGAAAAGAGAATGGGATGTTCAGGTCACCAACAGATATCCAGTCAAAAAGCGGTACGATCAGCGGTTGGCTTCCGGAAGCTACAAAAGCATTGAAAGTCATGACGGAAAGCACGAAACTGGCAACGACAGCCAATGTCCCGATAATGCCGACTGCGCCTTTTGGAATATGGGGGAACCCTATTCCGTTGATCAGAAAGCCAGCGAGCGGCAGCAGCGGAATGAGGATGAGTAATGATGCAGACATGTCTATTTTTTAATCTTTAATCTCTGGATTGTTTACCAGGCAAGTACCGGAAAGCCGGTTTTACCATTTCAGCTTGTTGAGGAACCCAATGTCTGTATTTCTGGTATTCCGGTAAATCATTACGATGATAGCGAGCCCGACGGCTACTTCTGCCGCTGCCACAGCCATGATAAAAAACACGAAAACCTGTGCGGAAGGATCAGACCGGTAAGATGAGAATGCGATCAGAAGCAGGTTTGCAGCATTGAGCATCAGCTCCACAGACATAAAAATGATAATGGCATTCCTGCGTGTAAGTACGCCGATAATACCAATCACAAATAGCAAGGTGCTGAGAATTAGGTAACTTTGAAGTGGGATATTTTGAATAACCGCTGGTATGTTAACCTCTGGCATGGTAGGGTTTGGGATCATAGCAGGTTTACCTAATGGGATATCCGGTTAAAATAGTCAAAAATAGATTTCAGGCAAAAATAGACATAATTACTACTTACTCAAACCTGAGGTAAGATTATGTCAACGTTGGGTTAATCCCCTTAATTTAATCTCCGTCAATTTGCGTTTGGTGTCGAGCGGGAATTCTCCTTTCATGATCCAGTCAAAAAATGACGGCTCGTTTTTCAGGACGTCGGTCACACGTTTGCCATTGTGCTTACCAAAGTTGAAGACTTCTTCTCCTTTATCATTGAATACCATTCTGCCCGCGAAATCCACAATTTTGGATGCGGTTAATTCGTGCAAGACCGCGATGTCGTTTTGAACGGGTTCGGTGACTTTACCATGTGAATCAGTAATCGTAATGCCCTGATACTTTTCGATTTGTCCTTGTAAAACCTCGAATGTCGCTATCGTGTCGGCCTCGGCGCTGTGCGCATTGTCGAGGGTTTTGCCGCAATAGAATTTGTAAGCCGCAGAAAGGTTACGCGGCTCCATCATATGGTAGATGCGCTGCACGTCCACCATCCGCCGATTCTTGACATCAAAATCGACACCCACGCGCAGGAACTCCTCCACGAGCATCGGAATATCGAAACGGTTGCTGTTGAAGCCCGCCAAATCGCAGCCTTCGAGGAACGAAGCCAGGTTTTTGGCAACGCTTTTGAATGTAGGGGCATCCTTGATATCCTCGTCGTAAATGCCGTGTATCAGGCTGCTTTCCAGTGGTATAGGCATTTCCGGGTTGATCCTCCGCGTTCGGATCTCGGTTTCGCCATTCACCAATGCTTTTACAACGGAAATCTCTACAATGCGGTCGCGGACAATATTTACACCTGTTGTCTCAAGATCAAAAAAAGCAATGGGCTTTTTGAGATGGAGGGTATGCATGGGTTACTTGGGTTGATTTGGCACCGCGAAGTTAAGGTGAACCGCGTGATGGCACAAGGAATGGGCTTGTTTATAAAGATTATAAAAAAGAGTCATTTGTGGTCAGGAATGGTCAGATGTTGCCAGGTATGGTCATTTGTAGTCGAGAGAGGAGAAATTTTACACCTGACAACAAATGACCACACGTTACCAACAAGCCTCAGTCAATCCAATCATACGACTTGGTCACCGCCTTCTTCCAACCTTTGTAGTACGCATTCCGCTTTTCCTCGGCCATATCCGGGTTCCAGGTGTGGGCTACGGCCCAGTTTTTCTTCAAATCTTCGGTGCTTTTCCAGTAGCCTACTGCCAGTCCTGCCGCATAGGCAGCCCCAAGAGCGGTGGTTTCGGCGACGGCAGGAGACACAACCTGCGTATTGAGAATATCCGATTGAAACTGCATTAAGAGCTGGTTGTGAACCATACCGCCATCCACACGGAGGGATGCGAGTTCGATTCCTGAATCCTGCTCCATGGCTTTTACAACATCGACCGTTTGATAAGCAGTAGCTTCCAGAACGGCGCGGGCGATGTGCCCCTTGTTCACGTAACGCGTGAGGCCTGCGATCACACCGCGCGCATCGTTGCGCCAATAGGGGGCATACAGGCCGGAGAATGCGGGTACGAAATAGGCTCCGCCATTGTCTTCCACGGTCTGGGCCAGCGTTTCGATGTCGGCGGCGTTCTGAATGAGTCCCAGGTTATCTCGGAGCCATTGCACGAGTGCTCCGGTAACTGCTACGCTGCCTTCCAGGGCATATTGCACCGGCTGGTCGCCAAATTTGTAGGATATGGTTGTTAATAAGCCATTTTCGGAGGTCTTCAACTCGGCGCCCGTATTCATGACCAGGAAGCAGCCGGTGCCGTACGTATTCTTCGCCATGCCGGGCTCGAAGCAGGTTTGGCCTACCAATGCGGCGTGCTGGTCGCCCAGGTCGCCTGCCACGGGAACGCCGGGAAGCACTTCGTGATCGGAATAGCCATATATTTCACTGCTGCTTTTGATGGCAGGCAGCATGATTTCGGGGATATTGTAAGCGGCGAGCATCGACTGGTCCCATTGCAGCGTGTGCAGATTCATCAACTGGGTGCGGCTGGCATTGGTAACGTCAGTCACATGGATACCGCCGTGGGTGCCGCCGGTCAGGTGCCAGATCAGGAATGTGTCCATATTCCCGAAAATCGCGTCTCCTTTTTCAGCATCTTCCCGAATGCCTTCGACATTGTCGAGCAGCCATTTCAGTTTCAAACCACTGAAATAGGTCGAAACCGGCAGCCCGGTGATGTCGCGGAACTGGTTGAGACCGCCTTCCTTTTCATATTTTGCTACCAGGTCGGTGGTACGGGTGTCTTGCCAAACCAATGCATTATAATACGGCTTGCCGGTACGCTTGTTCCAGACCACCGTCGTTTCGCGCTGGTTGGTGATGCCCACTGCCGCAATATCCGACGCATGTGCTGATATATGGATGCGCGCCAATGCGATGACTTCCAAGGTGTTTTTCCAGATTTCGGTTGGGTTATGCTCAACCCAGCCCGGGCGTGGGTAAATCTGCTCGTGTTCCTTTTGTCCTACCGAAACGATATTCCCTTGTTGGTTGAAAAGTATGCAGCGCGTGCTGGTAGTTCCCTGATCAATGGCGGCAATGTATTTGGACATAATGGTATTATGATTGATTTTATTTGTAGTAAAGCAAGTAAATAGGGAAAATTAACCGATCAGGACAAATGCCCCGGCAATTTTATTGAACGGAACATGCTGGAACCGGCCGGCGACGTTGCCTATATTTACAAGCAGCACATCAAGTTTCAGATATCCTCCCATGAGAAACAGCAAGGTCGGAAAGGCGTTATTGGCATTGATTTGCATTGTACTCGTTTTTTTCGTGCTCGACCTGGCCTTGCCCTTTCATCCCGAAATCCGTTATGCGACGCAGATTACCGATCAGAAAGGGCGCGTTATTCATGCATTTTTGAGCAAGGAGGACAAATGGAGGTTGTATTCAAATGTAGATGAAATCACACCACTACTGCGAAAAACGCTCATCTATAAGGAAGATCAGTATTTCTACTATCACCCCGGGGTCAATCCCTTTGCGGTGGTAAGAGCCGCATTCCGGAACATTTTCTCGGGTAGGCGTACTTCGGGCGCTTCCACGATCACGATGCAGGTCGTGCGTCTCACCGATCCCCAGCCGCGAACCTATCTCAACAAGGTTATAGAAGTATGGCACGCATTGCAATTGGAAATGCATTATTCCAAAGCCGAAATTCTTCAGTTATATATCAATTTGGTGCCTTACGGTGGCAACATTGAAGGGATTAAAGCCGCATCGCTGCTTTACTTCGGCAAACAGCCGCAATTGCTTAGCCTGGCCGAAATTACTGCATTGACCATTGTGCCCAACAGGCCGTCGAGCCTCCGCCCCGGAACCCGTAATGAAGCATTGAAAGCAGCGCGGAACCAATGGCTCCTGCGATTCGGCGAAACGGGACTTTTTGACAAGCAGGTGATCAGTGATGCATTGGAGGAGCCGTTGAATATCAGGCGGCTGCGCATGCCCCGGCTCGCTCCGCACTTTTCAAGGCGTTTGAAACTGCAATATCCGGACGAACCCGTGATTCGGACCACATTGAACATGCAGTGGCAAAACCAGGTCGAGGAGCAGGTAGGAAACTATATCAACAGGCGGCAGTTGATGAACATCCACAATGCGGCTGTGTTGGTTATTAATAATGAAACGATGGAAGTGGAGACCTATGTGGGCTCGGCGGATTTCAATAATCCGTTCGATGGCGGGCAGGTGGATGGTGTACGGGCCGTGAGGTCTCCCGGAAGCACGCTGAAACCTCTGCTGTATGCCCTTGCGTTCGATGAAGGCACTATTACCCCGAAATCGGTTCTGAACGACGTCCCGGGTAATTTCGACGGATATGAACCGGAGAACTTCGACCGGCATTTCAATGGCGCTGTGACCACCGAGTTTGCATTGGCCAATTCCCTGAATATCCCTGCTGTTAAAGTACTCCAGGAGCTGGGGACGCCCGCATTAATCAGTAAGCTCAGGAAAGCAGGTTTCAAAACGGTCGACAAGCAGGCCGGGGATCTGGGATTGTCGATGATCCTTGGAGGCTGCGGCGTGACGCTGGAAGAGCTTACAAGGCTCTTTGCAGCTTTCGCCAATGAGGGAAGACTGAGAAATCTCCGCTACAATGCCGTCGAGCCATCAGATCAGAAGGGAATCCCCCTCGTTTCGGAGGAGGCGACTTTTTTGACAACTAACATTTTAACACAAATAACCCGCCCGGATTTGCCCACCAATTTTGATAATACCTACCACCTGCCGAGGATCGCCTGGAAAACAGGGACTTCCTACGGTAAGCGGGACGCCTGGAGCATTGGCTACAACAGAAGGTACACAGTCGGGGTTTGGGTAGGGAATTTTTCGGGACAAGGCGTTCCCGAGCTGAGTGGTGCCAATACGGCGACACCACTGCTGTTTTCGATTTTTAATGCGTTGGATTACAATTCGCCAAAGGGCTGGTATCGGTCACCAGCGAATGTTTCGCAGCGTAATGTCTGTCCGGTTAGTGGCGACATCCCGTCGGATTTTTGTGACCATCAGATTTCAGACCAGTATATTGTCGGTGTTTCGGCATACCGGAAGTGCCAGCATATGCGCTGGGTTTTCACCGACCATGCAGGCAAGATATCTTACTGTACGTACTGTCTTCCTGAAAAGGGTTTCGAAAAAAGGACATATCCGAACCTGGCACCCGAACTGATCGCTTTCTATGAAATGCAAAAGCTCCCCTACCAGAAAATCCCCCCGCACAATCCCGCCTGTGAGCGGGTGTTCCATGAAGGAGCCCCGTTGATAGTAAGCCCGAATGCGGGTAGTGAGTACTATATCAGGAAGGATGAGCCTCAACAGATTCAACTCGCCTGTCAGGCGGCTAACGACGTACAGGAAGTATACTGGTATGTCAATGACAAATTATGCCGGAAGGCGCCGCCCCATGAAGGTGTGTTCATCAACCCGCCTTTGGGTAGGGTTAAAATCTCGTGCAGCGACGATAAAGGCCGAAATACCGACTTATGGATCGTAGTGAAGCGTATGTAATGCAGCTATAAAGGTTGATCCTGCGCTTCCTGATATAGCACCTGAATGAGTGTCTGACCGACCGCCTTCAACGTTTTCGGATCGATGTTGTCCATGGTATCATGTGCCGTGTGCCATTGATCGAAGAATGTTCTGCCCGGAACGTTCTGACGTGTATGGATGATGTCGATCATCGGAATGTGGGCTACCTTGTTAACGGGAACGTGGTCGTCTGTGATGCTGGCGCCGGGTTCGTCGATAAAGAGGTTGCTATAACCCAGTCTGCTCGCGGTTGCCCACACCTGTCTTACCACGTCGTCGGCCATTTGTGTAGAATAGCCCTCCTTGAAAAATGTAGCACCTTTGGCCCCAGCCATGTCAAGCAGCACTCCGAAATAGGCGGTGTAGCCCGGCGCGTGCTTGTTGGCCGCCCAATGCTGAGACCCCAGACAAAAGCCGCTGTACTCCATTCCCGTATCTTCGGATTCGGATGACCCCCAGTCTTCTGCGTCAAAAAAGATGATATCCACGCCGATCTCAGGCTTCGCAGGCTGGGCTGAAAGCACACGTGCGACTTCCAGAAGGATACCTACGCCGCTGGCACCATCGTTGGCGGCTACCACCGGCTTGTCTTTCACCAGGGAATCCTGATCGGAGAACGGCCGGGAATCCCAATGCGAAGCGAGTAAAATCCGTTTGGCGGCAGTAGGATTAAAACTTCCGATAATATTTCTGGCGTTCAGTTTCTTCCCATCGAAAGTCGTGGCTGTGAAAGGTTGCTCGGTCACTTGCCAGCCATACTTTTTGAGTGTGGCAACGAGATAGTCGCCGCAGGCTTTATGCGGAGCGGAATTGGGCACGCGGGGGCCAAAATTCACCTGTTTCTGAACAAATTGAAAAGCGCTGTCGGCATTGAAGTCGGCACTTTTGACCAGTGCAGGTGCGGCCTGTTCGGCGGTTTGCTCAGTGCTATCCTTACTTTTGCAGCTGTAAAAGCAAATGATGATGGAAAATAGGGTGGTTAATCTTTTTAAAGACAAGTGGTTAGAAAGAAATGGCATCTCCTGACTGAATATTGTTACTTTTTGTAAAACCTGCATTGACCTCCACTACATACTGCACTACCCCCAGTGGCGGAATGCTTTCCTCGGAATAGGGCTTGGTGTGCTCTGCAATGGAAATGATTTTTTTGTCCGTACCTATATAAATGATGTCCAATGGAATGGATGTGTTTTTCATCCAGAAACCATGGTCTCCGGGCTGTTCAAAAATGAAGAGCATACCCACGGAGTCGGGTAGGTAAGGACGGAACATCAATCCTTTGGCACGTTCCGCCTCATTTTCAGCGACCTCGACGTCGATTTTTTGGTACGGTTCGCCTTTTTTCAGGAATGTCACTTCACCTTCTTTGGTGAAAACCGGCGGAGACACGGCCGGAGCCGGCGTTGCTGTGGGTTTACTCTCCCCGGAAAAAGATGCTACCAGATAGGCTGCGCCGCCCAGAACGAACACGCCCAGAAGGATGTATGCCAGTACAGAACGCCGTTGTTTCATTGTTATTCCTCGTAAGCCCAGTCAATCCTCGTTTTTGTATCGCGGATTACCAATCCCTGATTTTTGAAATAAGAACGGATTTCGTCCACTTTTTCGTAATTCTGGGACAGCTTAAATTCGCGATATAGTTTCAGCATTCCGTCCAGGATGGCCTGGCCTTCCGCCAACTCCTCCTTCAATCCCAAAACGTCCTCGAAGAAAATGACGAATTGCTCTTTCAGGGAGGTGAATACTGCTTCGCCCAATGCCGCGGATTTCAGCTGACCCATGTTGAGCATGTTAATGTATTTCAGCATGTTGAAAAGGTTGGCAAATGCGACAGCCGTATTCAGGTCGTCGTTCATCGCATTGTAAAAACCTTCGATCGATTTTTCGATATCAGCCTTTTTCGCTTCGTCGGCATTCACGCCGTCTTCGTGCGTGTAGGTCAGCAGCTTGGCAAGGCGCAGGCCATTCGCCAGTTTCTTATATCCTTTCTGCGCCGCTTTCAGAGCGTCGTTTGAGAAATCGAGCGTGCTGCGGTACTGGCTTTGGAGCATGAAGAAACGAACGGTCATAGGACTGAATGCCTGGTCCAGGAGCTCATGGTTGCCAGAAAAGAGCTCGGCCGGCAGGAACGAGTTACCCAGCGACTTGGACATTTTCTGTCCGTTTACTGTGAGCATATTGGTATGCATCCAATAGCGGACGGGCTCTTCGTCGGTGAGTGATTTTCCCTGTGCGATCTCGCATTCGTGATGCGGGAATTTGAGGTCCATACCGCCACCGTGGATGTCAAACTGCTTGCCGAGGTATTTGGCGCTCATGCAGGTACATTCGAGGTGCCATCCGGGGAAGCCCATTCCCCAGGGCGATTCCCACTGCATGATGTGCTCCGGACTCGCTTTTTTCCATAATGCAAAATCGAGTGGATTACGCTTTTCTGCCTGGCCGTCGAGTTCCCGGGTTTCGTTCAGGAGATCTTCAATAATGCGTCCGGAAAGCTTTCCGTATTCATTTCCGCCAGCCTGGTATTTGTTAATGTCAAAATATACCGAGCCATTGGATTCGTAGGCGAGGCCCTTATCGATCAGCTTCTGCACGGCTTCGATCTGCTCGATCAAATGCCCGGTCGCGGTAGGTTCTATACTGGGCGATAATAGGTTGAAGATGGCAGTTACCTCATGAAAATCGTTGGTATAGCGCTGCACGATTTCCATGGGTTCGAGCTTTTGCAACTTGGCCATTTTACCAATTTTGTCCTCACCCTCCTCGCCGTCGCCCACCAAATGGCCCACGTCGGTGATGTTTCGTACATAACGCACTTTGTAGCCGATGTGCGTCAGGTAGCGGAAAAGGATATCGAATGAGAGAAAAGTACGGATGTTGCCTAAATGTACATTGTTGTAAACCGTCGGCCCGCACACATACATGCCGACATAGGGAGGCGCAATGGGAACAAAAACATCCTTTTTACGGGTAAGCGTATTGAATATTTTGAGTGGCTGGAAAGTTTGTGCGGTCATTTATATGTTGTACTTTCTTGATTACTGATTTTTCTTTTCGAGGCGCGTTTCAACCCAGTCGATGATTTTTTCGGCTGAATCGAGCCCTAAGGCGGCTATTTTAGCGCTTTTTGTACCCTGATAACCCATATCGATGTGGAGGACTTGATAAGCCGTTGTAAAATTGGATAATAACGTTTTATCTACACGGCTTAATTCATATTGGTACCACTCTGCACTTTTTGGGGTTTTTCTGTTTTTTTCTCCTAGTAGCTCATTCAAGACCAACAGGATGCCAGTATAGGCGGTGTGACCTGCGATTTTGACGTACTTTTTGTCCTGGTAAAGCCCATCCTGCTTTTTGGCATTGTTGCTGAGAAAGTCCTTTGCATTGTCAATGTGTCGTCTTGCTTCTGATATTGCTTCCATGATAGTATGTGATTGAATATGATGTTCCTGACTACATTTTTTTCCTTTCGCGCCGGTTCTCGACCCAATGAATAATTCTTTCTGCGTCCTGCAAGGCTATATTGGCCATTTTTGCATTTGGATCACCATCATAGCCCATGCCAATATGCAAATGGTGATACGCATTCATAAAACTGGATAACACCCGTTTGTCAGTAGCAGTCAGCTCTTTTTGGTACCATTCGACACTTTTGCGGGATCCTTTTTCCGGAAGTACCGCGTCAAGCGCTATCAAAACGCCGCTGTAAGCCGTGTGTCCCGCGATCTTCACGTATTTCGTATCCCTGTACACGCCATTTTCTTTGCGGGCATTGTCTCGGAGAAAACCCCTTGCATTGTCGATGTACCTTTTCGCTTCGTTGATTACTTCCATAATAGTATGTGATTTAATTGATAGAGAATTTTACTTCAGACAAAAATAGCAAATAACCCAGGATTGATTTGCAGTCTAAGCGAGAATGAGCAGGCGGGGAGAGGCTATTCGGTCGTTTTGTTTATCTTCGCAGCGTTTTTGCATTTAAAATTCAGTTTGAAACTAACTTAAAATCAATATAGTACTTACTTATGAGCTTACTTACCGTAGGATCTGTTGCATTCGATGCGCTCGAAACCCCATTTGGAAAAACAGACAAAATTATCGGCGGTGCTGCCACTTACATCACACTAGCTGCTTCCTATTTTACCAAAGAAAATAACCTGGTCGCCGTTGTAGGAGGTGACTTTCCCAAAGAAATGATCGATTTGCTGGGAGACCACGGTGTGAATACCGAGGGTTTGGAGATCGTACAGGATGGTAAAACGTTCTTCTGGTCGGGTAAGTACCATGAGGATATGAATACCCGGGACACGCTGATTACCGAATTGAATGTAATGGAGCATTTCGATCCGATCATCCCGGATTCCTACCAGGGAACCGAATTCCTGATGCTGGGCAATACGGTCCCTGCAACTCAGAAATTAGTGATCGAGCGGCTGGCTAAACGCCCGAAGCTGATCATGCTCGATACCATGAACCTCTGGATGAATATTGCGCTGGAAGATCTGAAATCCGTTCTCGCGTTGGTGGACCTTCTGACGATCAATGACGAGGAGGCACGCCAGCTTTCGGGCGAATATTCCCTGCGCAAAGCTGCCAAGAAGATCATGGCCATGGGGCCTAAAACGCTGATCATCAAAAAAGGTGAGCACGGTGCATTACTGTTCCAGGAAGACCGTATTTTCTTCGCCCCTGCATTGCCATTGGAAGAGGTATTCGATCCGACCGGCGCGGGAGATACTTTCGCGGGTGGTTTCATCGGTTACCTTGCTGCTACTGACGACATTTCTTTCGATAATATGAAGCGCGCGATCATTTACGGTTCGGCTATGGCATCGTTCTGCGTTGAGAAATTTGGAACGGAACGTCTGGTGAACCTGACACAGGACGAAATCAATGCCCGCGTTCAGGAGTTTGTGAATTTATCGAGCTTCGAAATACAATAAAAGTTTAAGGTTCACAGTAAATGAGTCTATAAGTTGGGATGATATTCTGCTTGTAGACTCATTTTTTATGAACGCATTGGCCTTTTTCGTTTAAAAGTGTGTAACCCTGCTGATAACTTGAATTTCCCATGAAGCTATTTTTGAAAGCAATCCCGTGCCTGTTTTTGGTTCTAACATTTTGCATCGACGTGTCGGCGCAGCATTCCGCATTGCCGCATTCGAAAAATAAGACGGTTGTCATTGCCCATCGCGGAAATCATGTGCATGCGCCCGAGAATACGCTGGCATCCACGCGGGACGCGATCGCGTGCGGGGCAGATTATGTGGAAGTAGATCTGCGGACTTCGAAGGACGGTCACCTTGTTGCTATGCACGATGCCACGGTCAACAGAACGACGAACGGAACTGGAAAGGTTGCAGATATGACTTGGGCAGAGTTGATGGATTTGCAGGTTTTTAACCGGAATAAAAAGACACACCGTATCCCGGAGTTTGGCGAAATCCTTGCCCTGTGCAAAGGGAAAATCAATATTTACCTGGATTTTAAGGACGCCGACATAGCCGAAACCTGGAAGCAGATCACAGCCGCCGGCATGGAACATCAGATAGTGGTTTACTTAAATAAAGAAGAGCAGTACAAAAAGTGGAAAGAAATAGCGCCCAAAATGCCACTGATGACCAGCCTGCCTAAGACGATTACGACTAAAGAGCAGTTAGCCGCATTTATTGGTCAGATGCACATCCAGGTGGTAGACAACATCACGAGCCCCGAACTCCTCAAAGCCGCCCACGAGCATGGCATTTCCGTGTGGCTCGACGTTCAAAGTCCCGCGGAAGGACCGGCATCATGGAATGAGGCGTTACACAAAGGCGTGCAAGGCTTGCAGACAGACAAGCCAGCCGAAATGGTTTCCTATTTAAAAGCGAACGTGCAATAGAATTTCAACCAGCCATTTGTGAGACAGATTATAACCATAGGTACTTTGTTTCTGCTGGTGCGCTGCAATTCTCCCAAGCCAGCCCAAAGCATTTCAGGTGAGCCTGCCGGGCAATTGAGTCGCCCTTCGAGTTTGATGTACGCTGACATCGATCCGTTTATCCGGGTTGATACCATGACTGAGGACGAGGTCACTCAGCTTTTTGGTAAAATGCATCACGCCGACCAGCAGTTCCGGGATAGCTTAAATAGAGGCAGCAAGGAAAAGGAAACTTTCTTTTTGCAGAAAATGAGAGCCAACGACGAAGCCAATCTGAAAATTCTAAACAAGATAATCCAGCATTATGGTTGGCCACCGAAAAGCGTCTTCGGCGAAACAGCAGCCGAAACCGCCTGGCTCGTCATCTGGCATCACCGTGGCAGCAGGTATATTTTGTGCCAGCATTTTGATCTGATGGAAAAGGCAGTCCATGAAGGAGAGATGAACGCCTCCCTGTTTCAGCAGATCAAAGACGAGGTTACTCTGCTATCTCCCGATCAGATCAATTATTAGCGGGATCTGGTCGTAATGTTTGATATACCGGGCAATCCGTATCATGTGCGCCGGGCAGATAGCCGGTGCTCATCAAAAACTCGTTCACAATCTCCCCGCCTGTGAACTTGAAAGTTTTCTTAAACAGTTTGATCCACTGTTCTTTGGTCAATGGGTGATGCGCGTCGATCCAGCCTTTGAATGAACCATATGCCTGCTTCAATTCAAGGATTTTCTGTGCATTCACGATAGCGGCATTCACTTTCAGTCGGTTACGAACGATCCCTGCATCGGCAAGTAATCTTTCACGATCGGTTTCGTCGTAGGCGGCTACCTTTTCAATTGAAAAATGATCATAGGCCGCACGGAAACTGTCCTGCTTGCGCAGCATCAAAGTCCAGCTAAGCCCCGCCTGGTTGATTTCCAGCAAAAGCCGCCCAAAAAGCTCATCGTCATCCTCGATTGGGAAGCCGTACTGGTTGTCGTGGTAATGTTTGTGGAGCAGGTAATCAGCCTGCTCCGAAGGATTGTTGTTGACGTAAGTGCAATATGACATCGCGTTGATTTTTAGGATCTTGTCCTCAAAATAGTTTATTTAATAATACCGATTTGTACTTCGGTGATATTCCTGTCGGGGTTTTCGAAATCCATGTTCAGATAAATTTCCCGGTTCTGTCCCGACATCGCAAGTTTCTGTGACATAACGGAGCCGAACAGCGAACCGTAGGTGTTAACCAACCCATCCCAATTTCCATACAGCTCCTCGCTGACGCATTCAAATGCTTCGAGCAGCTTCAATCGGTAATGGGAATCAATAGCGTGTGTGGGAGGAGTGACGGGCAATGCGATGGTTAATGTAAAAACCGTATCGGGACGTCCATCCGCACCCTGATAAAGCCAATAAACGGGGCCGGTGATTTCCAGGTCGTTGCGTACCGCGTCCTGATATAGTTTCCGGGCTTCGATCCGTACGAACTGGAAGATTTCTTTGAAAGAAGTCCGTGTTTCGAAATACAAAACGTGTATGGGTTGAATGGTTTTAATTTGCATGGCTAACAGATGTTTTGCACAAAATTCAAACCCCCGGGTGACAACCCTATGTCAGCAGCATTTAGTTTTTTTCATGGTGCCGCTTCGCTTTCATTCTTCGCACCTGCTGTTGCAGCCACGGGTAACTGATGTAGACGACTTTCGTTGCACCTATGCCTATTCCGGCGCCCATGAGCACATCGGCAAGCCAGTGGTGGTTGCCTAGTACCCGCATTGTCCCAACGGCCGTGGCCGTTCCGTAGCCGCCTATGCTATACAACAGGCTTCGCTGGCCATACTCTTCGTGCAAAATCGTGGCATTGGTGAATGCGGTCGTAGCGTGTCCGGATGGAAACGAATGGTAGTCCTCGCCATTCGGCCGCGGATAGCGTACAATGCGCTTCAAACTCTGCGTAACGCCTTGTGCAATGACATTGGAAAGTATCGCCAGAATCACCTGATCACCCAATTTATGTTTTCCTTTTACACCCGCGGATGCAAGCCCGAGGCTCACCACGCCCGGTGCGTAAGGCAGATATTCGTCCAGGTTTGTGCGATAATTGGGATACTTAGAAACCACATGCTCCTGCAAACTACGACTGATCTTCCCTTGCACGATCAGTCCGGCCAATCCGAGCGTTACAGGCGGGATCACATCGCCGGCCGTGACTTTCCATAACGTGGAATCCCGCTGGGCAAAAGAAGCCCCGGGAAGTATTTGCAGGCAAAGAAAAAGGCATATCAGATATGCCTTTGTGAATTTCGGAATCATAATATCGCTTCTCTTACACGCACCAATTTCTGCAAAAGGCCTTCGAGCTGGTCGAGCGGCAGCATGTTCGCCCCATCGGATTTGGCTTCGGCCGGGTTAAAATGCGTTTCAATGAACAGACCGTCGGCTCCCACTGCAATGGCCGCCTTGGCAATCGTCTCGATCAGCTTGGGTTTGCCGCCCGTAACGCCTGAGGTTTGGTTGGGTTGTTGCAACGAATGCGTGCAGTCCATGACTATCGGGACCCCAAATGCCGCCATTTCCGGCAAATTACGGTAATCGACAACCAGGTCACCGTATCCGAAGCTGTTACCGCGATCAGTCAGGATGACCTGGCATTCCGGGTTAACCTCGTGAATTTTTTCGGCGGCGAACCGCATCGAAGCGCCGGAAAGGAACTGTCCTTTTTTCACATTGACGGCTTTGCCCGTGCGGGCGGCAGCTGCGAGGAGTTCGGTCTGGCGGCAGAGAAATGCCGGGATTTGCAGCACATCTACATACTCCGCGGCGAATGCAGCCTCGTGCGATTCGTGGATATCAGTGACGGTGGGTATATCGAAAGTCTGGCTCACTTCCTGTAAGATTTTCAATGCCTTTTCGTCGCCAATCCCGGTGAATGAGTCTGCTTTGGTGCGGTTGGCCTTACGGTAAGAACCTTTGAATATGTAGGGAATGCGAAGGCGGTCGGTGACGGAAACAATGTGTTCTGCAATTCTCAATGCCATATCTCTTCCTTCGATCGCACAAGGGCCGGCCATCAGGAAAAAAGAAGGCGACTCGGTATTTTTCAGTTTGGCTATGGATATCATGCTGAATGTGAATGTAAGTGGTACTAAAAGTTTTTGCGAATGTACGGTTATCCGCTATGTTCTCCCTGCCGTGAATTGATTTCTTGGAATGCCAGGCCGTTAAAAGGCTGATTTCCTGCTTTTTTTTATTTTAAACAGGCAGAATACAATAAAATGAATGGTCTAAAAAAATTTTGAAAAAGTGAACTGAAATATCTTTCTTTGTGGCGATTTTAACCAAAAAGTGATTATAAAATGTCAGCAATTGCAGAAAGAGTTAAGCAAATTATCGTCGAAAAACTCGGCGTTGAAGAGTCGGAGGTTACACCGGAAGCAAACTTCCAGAACGACTTGGGAGCAGACTCTCTTGACACCGTGGAGTTGATTATGGAATTTGAAAAAGAATTCAATCTTTCTATCCCTGACGATCAGGCAGAGAACATTGGTACAGTAGGCCAAGCTGTTGCATATCTGGAAGAAAACGTGAAGTAATCCCGGTTTTTACCAGTATCATCTTCAATTCTGTCCCTATTTTATGAGTTTTAAGAGAGTTGTAATTACAGGAATGGGTGCATTGACGCCCATTGGCAATGATGTTCCTACCTTTTGGTCAAATTTAGTTGCAGGCGTAAGCGGAGCAGCTCCTATCACCCGGTTCGATGCTGAAAAGTTTCGTACCCGCTTTGCCTGTGAGGTAAAAGGCCTGGACATTAATAGTTACATTCCTCGGCAAGAAGCCCGTAAAATGGACCCTTTTGCACAATACGCCGTCATTGCTGCAGATGAAGCGATGAAGGACGCCGGCTTTGACGCAGATACGCTTGATCTCGACAAAGCCGGTGTAATTTGGGGTACCGGCATTGGTGGCCTCAAAACCTTCGAAGAAGAGGTGATGAACTTCTCAGAGAATGGCAAAACCCCCCGTTTCAATCCTTTCTTTATTCCGAAAATGATTGTCGACAGCGCCTCCGGTGTTTTGTCGATCCGTTACGGTTTCCGGGGGCCCAACTTTATTACCGTCTCGGCTTGCGCGTCCGCTACCAATGCCCTGATCGACGCATTCAACTATATCAAACTGGGTATGATGAATGTGTGTATATCGGGAGGTTCGGAAGCAGCGGTGACCATTGCCGGTGTGGGCGGATTCAATGCATTAAAGGCATTATCGGAAAGAAACGATTCCCCCGAAACAGCATCCCGTCCTTATGATAAAGATCGTGATGGATTCGTGCTCGGAGAAGGCGGTGCTGCAATTATCCTCGAAGAACTTGAACACGCGAAGGCGCGCGGAGCTAAGATTTACGCCGAAATGATCGGTGCAGGTATGTCTTCAGATGCCTACCACATCACTGCGCCGCACCCGGAAGGATTGGGGGCGTACATTGTGATGAAAAATGCAGTCGAAAATGCAGGTATCAAAGCCGAGGATATCGACTACATCAATACGCACGGAACCTCTACACCCATCGGTGATCCGCAGGAGATCAAGGCGATTGAGAAATTCTTCGGAGAGCATGCGTATGAACTCAGTATCAGCTCGACGAAATCTATGACCGGGCACCTGTTGGGAGGAGCTGGTGCGATAGAGGCTGCTGCCTGCATTATGGCGATCAGAGATCAGGTGATTCCGCCTACCATTAACCACTTTACCGACGATCCGGAAATAAATCCGCGGCTGAAGCTTACTTTCAATAAGGCTGAGAAACGTCAGGTGAACGTTGCTTTGAGCAATACTTTCGGTTTCGGAGGTCACAATGCATCAGTCATTTTCAAAAAGTATGAAGACTGATTAACTCTCTACCATTGGCAAAGCGAATTCTTATACCGATACTTTCCCTTTTCAGGACCGGAAGTGCTGAGGACAAAAAATTTAAGGAGTCGATTGCGCATGTTATTGGCGACAAACCTTCTAACCTGGGAGTCTATCAGCTGGCTTTCCGCCATACGTCCGCATCCAGGGAAACCGCCATTAAAGGTTTTAGAGAATCAAACGAGCGCCTGGAATACCTGGGTGATGCGGTGCTCGGGATGGTTGTTGCCGAATTCCTTTTTACCAAATATCCTTACAAAGACGAAGGTTTCCTGACCGAGATCCGCTCCCGGATTGTCAACAGGGAATCATTAAACCAGATTTCCCGCAAGCTGGGCCTCGACCGGCTCATTGAGTATGACGGGAACCGCAGGGGAATGTCCCCACGATCATCCATGTATGGCGATGCGCTGGAAGCATTTGTAGGCGCCATCTACCTGGATAAGGGTTTTCGTTTTACCCGCACTTTTATCATCAGTAAACTCATTACGCATTATGATCTGGACAATATTATCCAGAACAATGTGAACTTCAAAAGCCTCATTATCGAGTGGGCGCAGCGTGAGGGCAAGGAAATCCGTTTCGAGATTCTCGAAGAAAGAGGTACACGCCATCACCGTGAATTTATTTCCCAAATACTTGTGAACGACGAGCCTTTCGCAACCGGAAATGGCTTCACCAAAAAGAAAGCCGAGCAATCTGCATCCGAGCAGGCTTGTGCACTTCTTGAATTGAAATAATCAGATAGTCTCGTGAAGTGACCGCTCATTGGGTTTTCCAATGGGCTATTGTTGTTTTGTCATTTTTCAAGAATTGAAATAGTGACATTTTGTCTTGATTATTCTGGAAGTTTCGAATTGCCGGCCATTTTGTCTGTATTTTGTTCTCCTTTTATAGCTCGGAATAGAAGTTGTTATAATTGACAGCACAACCGCATGGTTAAAGACTGAAAATTATAACAACAAAAACCTTATAACAATGAGCACATTAGTCAAAACACAATTCGCAGGTCCATCTTATTTGAACGGATTTTTTGGCAAGGATCTATTCCACGAGTTTAACACTCCTGCATTCGCAGGCACTGTGCCAGCTGTGAATGTGATTGAGAGTAAAGAAGGCTTCCGTATCGAAGTCGCAGCTCCTGGTCTTCAAAAATCTGATTTCAAATTGAACCTTGAAAAAAATCAGTTGACCATTTCCGCTGAGAAAGAGCAGAAGGAGGAGGAGCAAAATGAGAAGTACACCCGGAAAGAGTTCAAATACGCATCTTTCCAAAGGACCTTCACATTGCCGAATACCGTGGACGGCGACAAAATCGAAGCGAACTACGCCGATGGTATTCTGAGCATCGCATTGCCCAAACGTGAAGAGGCGAAAGAAAAACCTGCCCGATTGATCGACATCGCTTAATCGGTCGGAATAAGAAAATGGCGTTATTTGCGAGAATAACGCCATTTTTTATGAGCCTGCATTGATATTCACCTGGCAGGATATTTTTGTAAATTCCCAAATAGGATATCTTTGTTAAAAGATGTTAAAGGATTCTGCGACGGGAATAATTTGTTGTTCGATTTGCGTTATTTGTTAGTTAAAATATAACCCCAACATATGTTTATGAAAACAAATTGGAAAGGTTTGGTGTTGGTTGGGTTGATTTCAAGTGCGTCAACCCTGGCTGGCCTTAAACTCATAAGTTCTGATAGTGATAGAGATGTAATTTTTAAAGAAGCCCCTTCAGAGTCCATTGCCCGTTTCACATCGGCAGGAGCTCCGGCGGGCGCACCGGGAGATTTTGTGTACGCTGCGGAAGCAACCACTCCGACGGTCGTTCACATCAAATCGACCGTGACTCGTCAGCAGTCGCGCGGTCAGCAAATTCCTGATATATTCCGGGATTTCTTCGGTGATGACTTTGGCGGCGGGGGCCGGGGCCCTCAGCAGTCGGAAGCAACGGGTTCGGGCGTGATCATCGCAAATGACGGTTATATCGTTACCAACAACCACGTCGTGGAAGGTGCACAGGAGCTGGAAGTTACGTTGCATAACAAACGCAAATTCAGGGCAAAAGTGATCGGTACCGACCCTTCTACGGATATCGCGGTGATCAAGGTCGATGCGAAAGACCTGCCTGCGGTAACGCTGGGTAATTCAGATGCGGTAAAAGTTGGAGAATGGGTGGTGGCAGTTGGTAATCCTTTCAATCTGGAATCGACAGTTACAGCAGGTATCGTGAGTGCGAAAGGTCGTGGTTTGGGTATCATCGGGCAGTCGAGCCGTCGTAACAACATGACGCCGACTTCTGCCGCAGCGGGCGATTCTCCTTTGGAATCGTTTATCCAAACTGATGCGGTTGTCAATCCAGGTAATAGCGGCGGTGCACTGGTGAACCTAAAAGGTGAGTTAATCGGTATCAATACTGCCATTGCAAGCCCTACCGGTAGTTTCGCAGGTTATGCTTTTGCTGTTCCTTCAAGCATTGTAAAAAAAGTATCCAGCGATCTGATCAAATTCGGTAACGTACAACGGGGATACCTCGGAATTTCACTCGATGACCTGGATAGCAGAAAAGCAGAAGAGTACGGTGTAAAGGTCAATGACGGCGTATATGTTCGCGATTTCACCGAAAATAGCGCTGCAAAAGCGGGAGGGGTTAGTAAGGGCGATGTGATCGTAAAAGTAGATGGTGTGAACATTCATTCTGTTCCCGAACTGCAGCAGTCGATCGGTCTGCACAAGCCTGGCGATAAGGTTAATCTGACTGTGAACCGGGAAGGAAAAGAAAAGGATCTGACCATTACGTTGCGTAACCGCACCGGCGGCTCGGAAATCATCAAACGCGATGAAACTGCTGCCATTATGAGTGCTTTGGGTGCCCAGTTCGGAAACCTGAGTGACCAGGAAAAGCAGAGATTGTCACGTTACAAGATTGACGGCGGTGTGAAAGTGCTTTCAATCGAAGGTGGAAAATTTGCGCGGTCACAAGTTGAGGAAGGATTTATCATCACCAAGGTGAACGGCAAGGCGGTTAAAACTGTGAAGGATTTCGAATCGGCCATTGCGGGTAAAGAGGAATCAATGGTTCAGTTCGAAGGACTTTATCCGGATGCACCCTACGATATCTATTCATTCGGTTTCCGTTTGTAAATAAGCTTGGAAATAAATTAAGAAAGGGCTGCGAAATTTTTTCGCAGCCCTTTCGCATTCTTATAGATTCCGCTTACAGCAAGAATTTCAGTTTAATAACTTCTTTTTCAGTCAGGAAGCGCCATTTGCCACGAGGCAGCTCTTTCTTATTCAAACCGGCAAACACGGTACGGTCGAGTTTCTGAACTTCATAACCCAGGTGTTCGAACATTCTCCTTACGATACGATTGCGTCCGCTGTGAATCTCTAAACCTACCACCTGCGCATCGGGGGTGACGATCCCAACTTCGTCCGGGCGAATAAAACCGTCTTCCAGTTCCACGCCGTGTTGCAGAGATTCGAAATCTTCCGTCGTGATCGGTTTATCCAATTCCGCCTGGTAAATTTTCTTGATACCGCTTGACGGGTGCGTCAGCTTTTCTGCCAATTCTCCATCATTGGTAAGCAGTAACAAACCGGTCGTGTTGCGATCCAGGCGTCCAACCGGATATACGCGCTCGGAGCAGGCTCCTTGAATCAGGTCCAGCACAGTTTTACGCTCTTCCGGATCGTCGGTAGTGGTAATGTAATCCTTCGGTTTGTTGATCAGGATATATACCATTTTTTCGGGATTCAGAGCCTTCTTGCCGTATTTCACCACATCCGTCGGCATCACTTTATAGCCCATTTCAGTAATGATCTTGCCATTAACAGAAATCTGACCGGAGGAAATGAGCTCGTCGGCTTCCCGTCGTGAGCAAATACCTGCGTTGGCAATGTAACGGTTCAGCCTGATCTCGCCGTTTTCTTTCTCTTCTTTATGCCTGGACGTTTTCTTACTCTCATAATGGTCCAGATTGTACCGGGGAGCGGTTTCATAGCGGCCTACACGCCTGTCTAGTCCGCTGCGATCCTCAGTGGTGTCTTCCTGGAACCGCGACCGGTATGGTCTTTCGCTACGATCGTCTCTATCGTCTTTTTTTTTAAATGACGGCCTTTCACCTTCGCTACGACCTGCCGGACGTGCGGGGCGTTCATCTCTGGACTTGAACTCGCGCTGGCCGCTATCTCTGTCAGACCTTGGCCTGAATTCACGGTCGCTATGATCTCTTTCGAATCTAGGCTTAAATTCGCGTTCGTTATTGTCTCTGTCTGATCTAGGCCTAAACTCGCGTTCGTTATTGTCTCTGTCCGACCTTGGCCTAAATTCACGTTCGTTATTACCTCTATCGGATCTCGGTTTGAACTCGCGTTCGGCATTATCCCTTTCTGGCCTCGACCTGAATTCACGCTCGTCGTTATCCCTGTCAAACCGCGGCTTGAACTCCCGGTTGCGGTCACTTCCTCCCGACCGGGCTCTTTCAGGGCGGTCACCAAAGGATCTCCTGTCGCCAGGACGTGCATCATCACGGGGTGTCGACGGGCGGAAACTGCGCTCGGAACCTGATTTACCAAACTCTTTCTTGCCAAAATCCTTCTTGAAGCGGGGTTCGGAGGAATCGCCTTCACGACGGAATGGACGCTGGCTATCGCCTTTGGGCGAGCCATATTTCTTGAAATCCGGCTTGTCGAAGCGTGGCTTGTCAAAACGCGGCTTGTCGAAGTTCGGGCGATCTTCCCTTGGCTTTTCATGATCAAAACCAGGACGCGCTTTTTGCCCCTTGTTTTCGGTAGATCCGGAAAATTTCAGACTGGATTTTTTGATGCTTGGCTTGCTGAACCGGCTTTCGGTCTCCGGTTTTGTGCGTTTGAAGAAGCCGCCTCCGGCACTTTTAGAGCCTCCGGCTGATGGGCGGGAGCTGTTGCCGCCTCTTGTGTTGTTTCTGTTTCTCATTAGGAATGCAGTATCACTACTGGATTTATTTCCTCTTACAAATTTACCTTGTAACCGATTAGTGCTTTTATTCGCACAAAATGGTTTGAATCGCCACTAAAACTGGTTAGCCAACGTATCTGATGGTCAGAGTACTATTGTTATTAACAATTAGCCTGCAAAGATACGGGAATTTTTTGAGTAAATATTTTTGAATGTGTTTATGTCAAAAATGATATGAAAACGTTTATAAGTACTATCAGAGAAGAGGTGTGTGGTGACACCTTTTCGCTAAACCTTCTTGAATGAATGATTATGTCAGCAGAGGTGCAGGCTCAACCCTTGTGGAAGCCGGGAAGAGTTCTATTGGAGCAGTCCAATCTGAAAAAATATATGGACTGGCTTTTTGTAAAGAAGGGGCTTTATTTTCGCTCTTATCACGATCTCTGGGAATGGTCGGTCACGGATCTGGAAGATTTCTGGGAGAGCCTGTGGCATTATTTCAATATCAAATCCCATGATTTATATCTTGAAGTGCTTCAAAAACCCATTAGCGGGTTGATTGGGACCCGTTGGTTCACCAGATCTAAACTGAACTACGCAGAGCACATTTTCAGAAATAAAACGAAAGACCGTCCAGCCATCCTGTTCCAATCCGAAAGGTCAGAACTATCGGAAATCTCCTGGGAACAGCTGGAAGCCAGCGTTGCCGCGGTATCTACATGGCTCAGGCAGCGTGGTGTGAAGCCGGGCGACCGGGTAGCGGCTGTTCTGCCCAATATACCGGAGGCCGTGGTGGCGTTTCTGGCCACTAATGCAGTAGGGGCGGTGTGGTCATCCTGTTCCCCCGATTTTGGAAAGCCGGCCATTACAGAACGCTTCTCGCAGATTGAACCAAAAGTTCTTTTTACGGTGGACGGGTATGTTTATGGCGGCAAAAGCTACGACATCACTTCCTTTGCAGGAGAGCTCTCGGCGTCGCTGCCTTCGGTAAAAGACACGGTTTTGATCCAAAACGTCTACTCAGAAACTCGGCCCGATCGTTTCACAGCATGGGACGACATCCTGCATGTGGAGCATTTCGGGATCGATTTTGAACCCGTTCCTTTCAACCATCCGATCTGGATTCTGTATTCTTCGGGTACCACCGCCAAGCCGAAAGCCATAACACACGGTGTAGGCGGTTGTTTGCTGGAACATATGAAGGCTTTGGCGCTCCACCAGAATGTGAAGCCTGGTGACCGGTATTTTTGGTATTCCACTACTGGTTGGATGATGTGGAACTACGCATTGGGCTCTATGTTGTCCGGTGCCACGCTGGTAATTTACGATGGAGCACCCGCGTTCCCATCTTCTCAGGTGCTCTGGACACTGGCCGAACGAGCCAGGATCACCCATTTCGGTAGTGGCGCTGCCTACTATATCGCGTCTATGAAAAATGGGGTGAGCATTACTTCCGACCGGCTTAATCATCTCGAAACAATCGGATCTACCGGCTCACCCTTGCCGCCGGAAGCATTTGAATGGATTTATAAACAGGTCAAAAAAGATGTGTGGCTGATTTCCCTGAGCGGGGGCACGGACGTGTGCAGCGCATTCGTGGGTGGGTGTCCGCTTTTGCCGGTCTACGCGGGAGAAATTCAATGCCGCATGCTGGGTGCCAGAATCGAGGCATTTGACGAAGACGGCCAACCGGTTTTGAATGAATTGGGAGAGATGGTGATCACACAGCCAATGCCTTCCATGCCCATCTATTTCTGGGGCGATGACCATGACGAGAAATACCTTTCGAGCTATTTCGAAATGTATCCGAATGTGTGGCGTCATGGTGACTGGATCAGAATTACCGACAGGAAATCGGTGATCATTCAGGGCCGTTCGGATGCCACGCTCAACCGCGGGGGCGTGCGTATCGGTACAGCGGAAATTTACCGGGCCGTGGAGAGCATTCCCGAAATCAGGGACAGTCTTGCAGTATACCTCGAAAAATCAAACGGGGAAGGCACGATTTCGCTTTTTGTGGTGCTGGCGAAGGATAAGCAATTGACCGAAAACCTAAAACAGCAGATCCGGGATACATTGCGGACACAGTACAGCCCGCGTCACGTTCCCGACACGATAGAGCAGGTAGGGGATATTCCCTACACGATTAATGGCAAGAAAATGGAGGCACCGATGAAGCGGATATTAATGGGACAGGACCCTGCGAAATGCATCAATATCGATACCATGCGCAATCCGGAGTCACTAAAAGCTTTTATCTGACGCAAACGCTTACAAGCGGGCGGCATGAGCGCCGATTGACCGCATTACTTGCATTCGGCAACCAAAATTGTTTAATTCACGTTAGCGAAAATATTCCTCAGGCAACGCACATCCCATACTCCTAATTTTAACCGGTATGAACCCAGAAAATCCCAAAGCCCCTATTCAAAACTCAAAGTCAGTGGTGCGTTTGCCTATCATAATCGCAATTACACTGGCGGCGGGAGTTCTGCTGGGGAGCACTTTTTTCAGCGGCGGGCGGAAGCTCTCGGATGTTGCGAAAGGGTACAGTAAATTCAGGGAGGTGCTGATGCTCGTGGAGAATAATTATGTGGATTCCGTTAATACCGATGAACTGGTCGATTTCTCGATCTCCAAAATGCTCGAAAAGCTCGATCCGCATACTGCTTACTTCAATGCGGAAGAGGCTACGGCGGCACGTTCGCAGTTGGAATCGGGCTTCGATGGTATCGGCGTGGAGTTCAACATTTATAATGATACGGTGTACGTGGTGACACCATTGAGCGGAGGGCCGTCGGAGGCTGCCGGAATTCAGAGCGGTGACCGCATTATTTCTGTCAATAAAGAAAATCTTTCCGGCCCGGGTGTTACCAATGCGCAGGTTTACAAGCTGCTGCGAGGCAAAAGAGGAACGAAAGTCGATCTGGCGATCGAGCGCGTGGGATTGAAGGACAAGATGAATTTTGCAGTGGTCAGAGACCGCATTCCTACCTATTCGGTGGACGCGGCCTATATGGTCGACCAGGAAATCGGTTATATCAAAGTAAGCCGCTTCTCCGAGACTACCTTCGATGAGTTCAAGTCGGCATTGAAAACACTCAAAGCGGGGGGGCTCAAAAACCTTATCCTCGACTTGCGCGGCAATCCGGGAGGCTATATGGAGCGGGCTACGAGCATGGCCGACGAGTTTATTTCGGGAGACAAATTGTTGGTTTATACCGAGGGAAAAGACAGTCGTTTTGACCGTAAGACGCGTTCTCACGTGGACGGGCTTTTCGAGCAGGGGCCGTTGATCGTCCTGGTGGACGAAGGCAGCGCTTCCGCTTCCGAAATCCTTGCAGGTGCATTGCAGGACCACGACCGGGCATTGGTGGTAGGCAGGAGGTCGTACGGAAAAGGGCTGGTACAGATGCCGATTAAATTATCGGATGGCTCCGAGTTGCGGTTAACGATTTCGAGATACTACACACCAAGCGGCCGTAGCATTCAGAAGCCCTATGAAATGGGTAAGGGTGAAGATTACAGCCAGGACCTGAGTCACCGCTACGAAAGTGGAGAGCTATTCAATGCGGATAGCATCAAGTTTGACAAGAGCAAGGTCTACAAAACGGATGGCGGACGCATTGTATACGGCGGTGGCGGCATTACACCTGATATCTTTGTCGCCAAAGATACATTGATGAACAGTAAGTACCTGTTTGAGCTGTATTCGAAGAACATTATCCGAGAATATGCGTTGCGCTACGCCAACGAGAACCAGAAAAAACTGGAAAAGCAGCCTTTCAGCGAGTTTTTGAAGTCTTTCCAGATATCCGATGCTATGCTGGCTGAGCTGGTAAAGGATGCGTCGAAATCCGGAATCAAGCCCAATGAAAAAGAACTGAACCTTTCGAAATCAATCATAACTTCACAAACGAAAGCCATTATCGGTCGCTATGTGTGGGGAAGAAAGCAAAAGAGCGGCTTGAACAACGAGGTGTTCCAGGTGCTTAACCCGACAGATAATGTCTATCAGCAGGCTGTACAACTGTTCAGCCAGGCAGCGCAGCTCGAAAAAGGTAAATTCAGCAGCCTCAACATTCCCAAAGAAAGAAAATAGTATCACTCCACATTTTTAGTAACGAATCCGTATCCAATGTCCCGTATTGCATTAATCACCGGCGCTACATCCGGTATAGGAAAGGCCACGGCAGAGGCATTTGCCGGCGCCGGAATAGACCTTATTTTATGCGGCCGTCGCAAAAACCGGCTTGATGAGGTAGCCGCAGAGCTATCTTCGAAAGTGAAAGTAACGACGCTGATTTTTGATGTCCGTAACAATGGGGAAGTGTCTGCGATGGTGAATTCCCTTCCCGACGAGTGGAAAAATATTGATATTCTGGTCAACAATGCGGGCAATGCGCATGGAATGGGGACGCTGGATGAGGGTGATACGGAAGATTGGGACGCGATGATCGACGGCAATGTAAAAGGGCTTTTGTATGTTTCCAAAGCCATCATTCCATTATTGCTGGAACGGGGCAAAGGACACATCGTTAATATCAGTTCCATTGCCGGTAAACAGACCTACGTAAATGGGGCGGTTTATTGTGCGTCCAAAGCAGCGGTAGAGGTGATCAGCGAAGGAATGCGCCTCGAACTGACGCAGCACGGGGTCAAGGTTACCAACGTCGCTCCCGGCGCGGTGGAAACTGAATTTTCGCTTGTCCGCTTCAAGGGAGACGAAGGCAGGGCAGAAAAAGTGTATCAGGGTTTTGAACCGCTGCAAGCCGGTGACATCGCAGATGCGATTCTTTACGCAGTCAATGCCCCTGACCGCGTTACGATTGCCGATATTACGATACTGGCCGGTGCGCAATCCACCGCAACCACAATTCATCGGAAGTAGAATTTTCTTTGGCTTTTGGCCCTCATTCGGAGAGGAATTGATACCTTTGTCAGTCTTTTTTGACTTCTGACTTCCATAAAGTGGAAGTCAGAAGTAATCGAATGCTTATGAAAAGTGTCAATCAAAGTTCCGTTACCGCGGTTTCTTCTTCTGAAACTGTATTTCCCATTCTGCTGGCTCTGAGTTTCTCGCATTTGCTGAACGACACAATGCAGTCCCTCATTCCATCCATTTACCCGATGGTGAAGGAGTCGTTCCGGCTCAATTTTTCTCAGATCGGCCTCATTACCTTTACATTTCAGGTTAGTGCGTCGGTTTTTCAGCCTCTTGTAGGTTCATTTACGGACAAGCGGCCACAGCCTTATGCATTGGCGGTCGGGATGTGTTTTACATTACTCGGACTGATCTCGCTTTCGCTGGCCGATAGCTTCCACATTGTGTTACTATCTGTGGGGCTGATCGGGATTGGGTCGGCTGTGTTTCATCCGGAGGCGTCGCGGGTTGCGCGTATGGCGTCCGGAGGTAAGCATGGGATGGCGCAATCGCTGTTCCAGGTGGGCGGTAATGCGGGAAGTTCGCTGGGGCCTTTGCTTGCGGCATTGATTCTGTTGCCTTATGGCCGTTTTCAGGTGATCTGGTTTTCACTTGTAGCGCTCCTGGCCATTGTCATTCTTTCATGGGTAGGCGGTTGGTATAAACAAAACCTGGGCAGCGTTGTGAAAAAGGCTTCCGGGGCGGTGAGGCAGGAAGCAAGTATCCCGAAAAGCAAGGTCGTGGTCTCGATCGCGATTCTTCTCCTTCTGATCTTTTCGAAATACATTTACATGGCCAGTATTTCAAGCTATTTCACTTTTTACCTGATCGATAAATTCGGAGTATCTATCCAAAGCTCACAGATCTATCTGTTTGCGTTCCTGTTTGCCGTTGCAGCCGGGACCTTCGTAGGCGGGCCGGTGGGAGACAGGATAGGGCGGAAGTATGTGATCTGGATTTCGATCCTGGGCGCTGCTCCATTCGCATTATTGCTGCCTTACGTTGATCTGTTCTGGACAGGCGTACTGAGCTGCATTATCGGGCTGATCCTTTCCTCTGCATTCTCGGCGATCCTCGTGTATGCGCAGGAGCTGATTCCCGGTAAGGTCGGGATGATCGCGGGGCTGTTCTTCGGATTTGCATTTGGCATTGCCGGTATCGGATCGGCTATTCTGGGAACGCTGGCCGACAAAACCAGCATCGAATATGTATTCTGGGTTTGTTCGTTTTTGCCGTTGATCGGCCTGTTGACAGGGTTTCTGCCAAACTTGGAGAAGCGCTCGTAAGGTCTTTTTGGTTCAGGGAAAGAGTTTCAGGAACTCGGACAAATTGTAAACGGGTAACAGCGTCAATGCTTGATGCTGAAATTTCTTGTCTCTGCTGACGAAGTAATCTACCTTATGATGAAGCGCTGTATAATATTGCAGCGCATCTTCAATATCGTCGATTGGTGAGGTGAGCGCAAGATTTACCACTTCCTGGTTTGCGTCTATAATCTTCACATCCGCCAGCAGCAGCAGCAATAAATCTTTGGACTTGGCACTTCCGTATGCCTTGGTAAGCCAGTAACTCACGATATGCAGGATCGATGGATAGATGAAAGCCTGAATCTTCTTTTCCAGCGCCAAAGCCATTATTTTCCTTACTTCGTCATAATCCTTTCTCTTTAAAAGGAAGTCAAGCACGATGTTAGCGTCGAGAAAAACCCTAGTTACCATATTTCTCTGCCAGGGCTTCGTAGTAGGATTTTTTCAAATCTTCGAGATCGCTGATGCCGGTCGGCGCTTCCATTTGATCCATTATTTCGAGAATACTTTGCTTACGGCCTTCCGATGAAGCAATCGTTTTAAGATGATCCTCGATAATTTGAGAAACACTCACCTGTCGGGCGGCCGCGTAGCTTTTGATGTAAGCCAGCACGGTTTCTTCGATCGTTATATTCAAGCGTGTTTTCATACTATGAATATGCGCATAAATTTCCATACATGCGCATGATTTTAAATATTTATCCGTAAAATCAACCCAGGATCAGGACATAAATCCAGATAATAGGTACGATCATCGGGATGGCAAACGCCCGGAAAGTCGCCCTCATGTGCTCCCATGTCTCCGATGACCTGGAAATGCAGGTGGGGTGGCCAGTCACCGTTTTCGGGGTAAGCGCCAATGTCAGCAAAATGCTCGCCCGCCTTGATGACCTTGCCATTGGATAATCCTTCGAGGGAAGCCAGCGATAAATGACCGTAAAGCGTGAAGAATGCAATTCCGCTTAGCTCGTGGGCCAGGATAATGGTAGGGCCGTAGTCGCCGTAGTGATTGTTGAATGCAAAACTGTGCACCCTACCGTCCAGCGGAGCGTGCAGCGGTTCGCCGGCGTCAGTCCAGATGTCGACACCCAGGTGTATACTGCGAGGCCTTTCCGAATTGGCCGAAAAATGCTTCCGATGTCTGTAAATGATGCGGTCCTCTCCGTAGCCGCCAATTCCGTTGTAAGTATTTCCCGAAAGCATTTCGCCAAAGATATAATCCGCGAAGTCCCCGGTGTCAGTGAGTTCGCGTGCCATCAAATCCGCATTATCAGCCGTAAAATCCAGCTTCCGGTAAGGTTTACCATTCTGTATAAGGGCGGAAAATGCCGGGTAACGACCGAGTATCTGAATAAGCTCTGACATTTGAATGGGCATTAAACAAACCTGGCAAGCCTTTACGACTCGCCAGGTCAGAAACATTATTTTGGGTCCAGTGCTTGCTTAATGCGCTGTGACACGTCTTGCAAATGGTAACGTGTGTTTTTATCAGTGCTCCTGGCTGCGGCACTGGCCAGGGTGGCTTTCAGGCTTTCCAAATGCGCCCTTGCCACTGAGGGTAGATCCGTTTTTTCAAGCTCCACGCTTCTTGTCGAAAATCCGTATGTAATGCCCACCGGAACGGACTGCACATTGGCTCTTCCCGGTTTTAAAAGTGAGATTAGTTTTTCGGCATATACCTTTTGGAGGTTTCTGCGATACAGATCGATGGGTTTGCCAGCCTTGGCTTCCGACCAGATTCCTGTTTCAAGATCCGTGAAAAGGTCGTCCAGCGTGTAATTTTTAGCCGAGAGGCCCGTCTCCATCAATCTCACCGCCCGGTCACCCGCAAAAAGGGAAGTTAATGCAAATTCCTGCAATGCCTTAACCGCTTCTACTCCGGTTTCCGGTTTGACCTTATTGAGAATATTCTGGTCGAGCAGCCATGTAGGTGTTTTAAACAGCTGAGTGTTCAAAAAGTCGATGGCCTCTTTTTGAGTAGCTTTCGGAACTGTTGTAAAGGTGGGTCCTTCCATATCGTACGTGGTGGGCGTATCGTAAATTCCTCCCACGTTTTTGATCACATGTCCCAGATAACGACGGTATTGAGTTACTACGTTGCCGTAAATCTCATCGAGCTCCTTATAGCTCTCGCCATCTTCCTTGCTCCATTCAATCAGGTGCGGAGTAATGCGTTTGAGGTTCTTAATGCCATATTCGGATGCCTTCATAGCATTGTCGCCCAGGTCTTCTGTCTGATAGCGGGGGTCGTATGGGCTGATCTCCGTACCGAAATGCAGACGGGTATCCTTATAAGCCGCCTTTGTCATGTTGTTCAGCATTGACTTTTCGGCATCGGCGTCTTTGGCATCTGAAAAATTGCTGTAACCCCATTGGATCGCCCATTTGTCGTAGTCACCGATTCTTGGGAACAAGTTTGTTACACCGTCTTCCGGCTGTGCCACATAATTGAACCGCGCATAGTCCATGATCGATGAGGTGTGTCCGTGCTCCTCTACCCACGCTTTGTCACGTAGTTTTTCAACCGGAGTCGCAGAGCTGGCGCCCATGTTATGCCGCAAGCCGAGTGTGTGGCCGATCTCGTGCGATGATACGAAGCGCACCAACTCGCCCATGAGTTCGTCGTCAAATTTCTTGCTGCGTGCTTTTGGGTCTACGGCGCCGGCCTGGATAATGTACCAGTTGCGCAGCAACCGCATTACATTATGGTACCAGCCAATATGACTTTCCAGAATTTCGCCGCTGCGGGGGTCGTGTACATTTGGCCCGTAAGCATTCTGAATGTCTGCTGCAAAATACCGGATCACTGAATAGCGCGCGTCTTCCAGGCTCATTGTCGTGTCTTTCTCTGGCCAGTATTCTCCCCGGATTGCATTCTTCCACCCGGCTTTTTCAAAAGCGACCTGCCAGTCGTCGACACCGGCTTTCAGGTATTTGCGCCATTTTTCAGGCGTGGCCGGATCGATATAATAAACGATGGGCTTTCTGGGCTCGATGAGTTCGCCGTTTTTCTGCTTGCGGGCATCTTCTGCATTCTTGGGTTCGAGGCGCCATCTGACCGCAAAAACTTCGGTGTCTGACCGTTGGGATTCTTCACTGAAAGTTGCGTACTGATTGGCAAAATAACCAACACGGCTGTCAAAAATCCGCTTTTTCATCGGGGACTTCGGAAGGAGGATCAATGAAGTATTCATTTCAAAAGTCACTACGCCTGCGTCGAGACCCGACGGTAAATATTGCCCGACGGACGGTACCGGCGTCGGCGTGAGCAGCTGCGGCGTAACGGCGAACGTTTTCACCGACCGGATTTCGGTATTAATAGGATAGCTGCTGATCTTTTCGATAAAGGATGCTTCCTTCTTGAATGCAGCCAGTTTGAGCAGCTGTTTACTGATCGAGCTGAGTGAGAATACCTGGTTGTCGGAGTTGAAAAACTCGGTAACGTCGACCACCGAGGATTTAGCGCCCGGCTCTTTCTTCACGGCCTTAATGTCAAAAACACCGATAATGGGATCAGAATTGGAGTTTTTGACGGCCTGGAATATCGGCTTGGTACTATCCGGGCTGGTAACGACAATGGTAACCGACCGTAGCAGCAGGTTATTATCCATGCCTTTTTCCCAGCGGATCATCTGGCGGTTCACCTCCTCACCTCCGAAAATTCCACCACCTGCCGCGGTTTTGGAATAGCGGGTAACGGCCATAATGTCGCGATTCAAAAGTGAGTCGGGAATCTCAAAATACCATTTATCGTCCACTTTATGGACAGAGATCATCCCTTTCTGGCTTACCGCACTGGTGTCGATCAGGTCTTTGAAAGCCTTTGGACCCTTCTTTTTGTCATCTTTCAGCTTGTCTTTGACCGCGGTAGCGACGGCATCGACCGCTTTGTCGATCTTAACATCTTCCTGTTTTTCTTTCTTTTTCTTTCGTTGGGCCCGGGCGTCGTTTACGTAAAGTAATGCCAGCACCGCGAGGAGAAGGTAACGCATTAATCGCATAGAGTTGGTTTGGTTTTGGATAAAGTATATTTTAATAAAAGAGGGTCAAGATCACTAGCGCGCCATTAATTCGGCCAATACACCTTCTTTGAGGGCGTATTTGGAAACCTGCATGGCGCGGATGCCATAAGTTTTCAATACATAATCGACAAGGCATACGGCCACAACGATCATATCCACGCGCAATTCGATCATCCCGGGGATTAGTAAACGCTCGTCGTGGTTTGCGGTAAGGACAAGGGCGTAAGTGCGGTAAAATTCGTCCAGCGGAATGTCAAAATCGGTTTGGGAAGCGGGAGGCCAGTTGCCAGTACGATGATGGAAATCGATATCGACCAGGGTGTCGAAGGTTCCGGAAGACCCAACCAGCTTCACCGGGGCATATTGGTGAACCGCATTTGCCAGCGGGATCAGATTTTCTTCGAAGTGATTGTAGAGATTCCTGCGATCGGCCTGGGAAAGGGGATCATTGCGCATGAATTTTTCCATCAGCCGCTGGCCGCCGATCTCGAAGCTCTGTTTCCAGAATATCTGCGAGCGGTTGCCGATGATGAATTCAACGCTGCCGCCACCGATATCCATGATCAGCGAAGGCTGGTCGCCGATGTCGGCTCCGTGCCTTACACCATAGTAAATATACTCCGCCTCCCGGTTGCCGTCGATCACGGTGACGGTGATGTTGGTTTTGTCGAGGATTTCCGAGCAGAACTCGTGCTTATTGTCCGCATTGCGGATAGCACTTGTTCCGAATGCGAATGTATTATGCGGCAGCACCTCAAATGAATCCAGTTTTTCACGGAAGTAGGTAAGCACATTCAATGCGCGGTCGAGTGCTTCGGGGGTGATGATCCGCCTGTTGATGCCGCCCATACCGATGCGCGCAGGCCTGCTTTCGTGGAAGATGGTCTTGAAACGGTCGCTGTTTTGCTCCGCAATGAGCAGGTGAAAAGTGTTCGTTCCTAAATCAATTATTCCCAGTCTCGAACTCATATCGGGCTGTTTCAGATGTTAATGACTTTCTTTTCAATGCAATGAATACAAAAATAACCGAATTTTAACGACTTATTTCTTGATTTTCTGTTGGATATAGTTTTTCTTTGCAGTCCGATTTCAGAAACCAATTCAAAGAACATTACAATTCGCAAGCATGCTTATTATTAACATCAAAGACAACGAATCGATTGACCGCGCTCTTAAGCGTTACAAGAAGAAATTTGAAAGAACTGGTACAATGCGCCAGCTTCGCGCCCGTACAGCTTTCGAAAAGCCATCTGTAAAGCGTCGTTTCGAAGTTTTGCGTGCCGTTTACAAAGAAAAAACATACGGTCATTTAGAAGACTAGTTCCTGACGGAATGGTTCTCTGAAAGGCTTCTATAGGATTATTGTATCCATATCATACGCAAAGAGCTATCTTGAATAAGATGGCTCTTTTTCGTATGTTAGGGTTATGATAACGCTATTTCTGGAATTTCTCCAATTCGAAAAGCGCTCCAGTGAGCATACGATTAAATCATACCGGACTGATCTCGAACAGTTTCAGAAGTACCTGCTATACCAGTATGAATGTGCGGAGCCCGAAATTGCCCGCGCTCCCATGCTCCGCTCATGGATCGTGACCCTGATGGAAGAAGGACTCAACCCATCCTCGATTAATAGAAAGATTGCCTCCCTCCGGACTTATTATGGCTTTTTAAGAAAGAAAAAGCACATTCAGAACGACCCTACCAAAATTCTAGCGGCGCTGAAAACGCGGAAAAAGCTTCCGACATTTGTCGAGGAGAAATCCATGGAGCTTCTATTCACCGAAGTGCGGTTTTCGGAGGATTTTGAAGGTCTCCGTGACCGGGTGATTATGGAGCTGCTCTACGGAAGCGGGATTCGCCTTTCGGAACTTGTAGGCCTGGAATTGAAAGACCTCAATTTGCCAGCCAGAACGATCCGGGTCTTTGGAAAGCGTGCCAAGGAGCGGATTGTTCCCGTTTCCACCTCACTGGCAGAGCTCCTGGGCAAGTATATCGGTCTGCGGGCTCCGACTGAACCTACGGAAGTTCTTTTGTTAACTGACTCGTTTAAAGAAGTTTACCCCGTTTTCGTCCAGAGGAAGGTGAAACAATATCTTTCGGCTGTAACGACATTGTCGCAGAAAAGTCCGCACGTGCTGCGTCACACCTATGCAACGCATTTACTCAACCGCGGCGCGGACCTGAATGCGATCAAGGAGTTACTTGGTCACGCGAACCTTGCGGCCACGCAGATTTACACGCATAACTCCATTGAAAAGCTCAAAAAAACGCATCAACAAGCGCATCCCAAAGCCTGAAACCCATTTTTTAAAGTTATATTTGCCTTCAGTGCAAATTTCCAAATATAATTTCGTCACTCCATTATGAATAATAGTTTCCAGGACGCAGTTGTAACGAAGTATAATATATTTAATAGCCTGTTTCTGAGCTTACCGTACCGCGGTATTTTCCAAACAGGCTCTCTGCTTCCGATACTGACCCAGCAAAGCGAAGTAGGCTTTCAGGAAGGCAAATCTCCCAAAGAAATCATCGAGCATTTTTTTTCAGAGCTCCTGGAAACAGCTACTCCCAAGGAACGTGCGGATCTGCTTTTTGCATTTATCCAATACATCGAACGCCAGGTCGTGCTTTTCGATTCGGTGGAGGATGCAGCCTTTGACGAAACCCATGACCTGACCGGCAAAGGCTCGGTGACTTACCTGACCGAACGGCTGGAAAATGACGAACTAAAAAAGAAATTGCTCGCCAAGCTGGAAGATTTCAGCGTCCGCATTGTACTGACTGCCCACCCGACGCAATTTTACTCCGGTAAAGTGCTGGGCATTATCAACGACCTGGAAGATGCGATCAAGGCAAACGATTTTACAGAGGTAAACCAGTTGCTGTTGCAGCTTGGGAAAACAGCTTTTATTAACCATGAAAAGCCCACGCCTTTTGACGAGGCGGTGAGCCTGTGCTGGTTCCTCGAAAATGTATATTACGATGCGATTCCTTCCATTCTTGAAAAACTCATTAATGGCCTGGGAATGAGCGTACATGACTGGCCTTACCCGAATGTGTTCCGCCTGGGCTTCTGGCCGGGAGGCGACCGTGATGGTAACCCGTTTGTGAACCCGGAAATCACATTGAAAGTCGCAGATCGCCTGCGGGAGACACTTTTGCGTGGTTATTACCGTGACATCCGTCAGCTAAAACGCCGCCTTACATTTAAAGGAGTTGATGACGCGATCACCCTGGCGGAAAGAAAAATGAACAGTACGATTTTCGGACCGTTTGAAGAAGGGTACGAAAATGCGCAGGAACTGATCGAGGAGTTGCTCAAAGCCCGCGAAGTGCTGGTGAACAAACATCAGGGGTTGTTCGTGGAACTGCTCGATAACTTTATATTGAAGCTTAATTTGTTCGGGTTCTTCTTCGCAAGCCTCGACGTCCGCCAGGACAGTCGTAAGCATGGCAAGGCTTGGGAGGATATTCTCAAAAGGCTTGAAAAGAAAATTCCGCTGCTGAAATACGCCGATTACGAGAGCTGGGATGAGGCGAAAAAGATCGATCTGCTGCTTTCGCTGAATATTCCGCTTCGTGACGAAGATTACGAAGACGAGCTCACCAAAGACATTCTCGGCTCCATCCGGGCTATTAAAACCATTCAGGAAAAGAATGGCGAAAAAGGCGCCCACCGGTATGTGATCAGCAATAATACTTCCGCATTGAATGTAATGCAGGTGGTGGCGCTAGCCAAAAACCTGATTGCCAACGAAGAAGGCAAACTGGCGCTCGACGTTGTCCCACTTTTCGAAACGGTAGACGATCTCGCCAATGCGCCGGGCATTATGCGACAATTGTATGAAAATGAATATTATCGCAACCACCTGACCAACCGCGAAAACCATCAAACCATTATGGTGGGCTTTTCGGACGGTACTAAAGATGGCGGTTATCTGCGAGCCAACTGGTCCATTTACCGGGCCAAGGAGGAATTGACGAAAGTTTCGCGTGAATTCGGCATTAAAGTGACATTCTTCGACGGTCGTGGAGGACCTCCTGCACGTGGCGGTGGCAATAACCACAACTTTTATTCGTCGCTCGGTAAGGATATCGAGGATAAGGAAATCCAGCTCACGGTTCAGGGGCAGACCATCAGTTCCAACTACGGTACTGTCACTACGGCCATGTATAATCTGGAACGATTGTTTACTGCGGGGGTGGAAAATCACCTTTTCAAAGGTCATCGTGAAGATGAGCTGACGGATGCAGATAAGGATCTGATCGAGGAAATGGCGGAGATCGCCTATAATTCTTATCTGGATCTGAAAAATCATCCGAAGTTTGTGAAATACCTGGATAAAAAGACGCCTTTGCGTTTTTACGGACAAACGAATATCGGAAGCAGGCCTACCAAGCGCGGTAACGACGACGAGGGCTTGAAGTTCGAGGACTTGCGCGCAATTCCATTCGTAGGCTCCTGGGCGCAGATGAAACAGAACGTACCCGGGTTTTATGGGTTTGGAACTGCGATACAGCACCTGGCCGGGCAGAACAAAGTGGACGAAATCAAGAAGCTTTACCAGAAATCGCTCTTCTTCCGGACATTGATCGAAAACTCGATGCAATCCCTTTCGAAAGCGTTTTTCCCGGCTACGAAATACCTGCGTGACGAAGAAGACTATCGCGAGTTCTGGGATAAGATGTATGATGAATTCCTGTTGACGCGCGAGCTGCTTTTGGATGTATCGAACCAAAAAGAGCTCCTTGACAGCAATAATGTTACCAAGGTTTCCATTAAAACCCGGGAGCGGATCGTGCTACCGCTGATCACGATTCAGCAATATGCATTGCAGATGCTCGCAGGCGACCCCAAGGATTTACCCGTCGATGTTGAAACGTATAATCAGCTGATTATACGGGCGATGTTCGGGATAATCAATGCGGCGAGGAATTCGGCGTAAGATATTCATAAGCTTTTCATTCAAGAGCCGGGTGTCAGCCCGGCTCTTGTTATTTATTGAATGTAACGTCCAATAATCACCTTGGTGAGGAAGCGTCCTTCCGTGAATCGGAGTGTATCAGGTAAGCCGGATCCCAACCAACGATTCGCAGTTACAAGTGTTACCTGAAATTTCCCTTCTATTTCACCTGTTGCCTTGTTGTATCGCTCTATTTGAATAAAATTGTCTTGACCTGTCATAACCTGATAGGCATTTCCAGCAATGCATCCGTCATCAATAAAGGTAAAAAAGCCGCAATAAACGGAGTCTTTTTCATTGCAATTTCTCGTCGAATCGCCAACGATCTTGTAAATGCCAGCTTGTTCCGGGATCTTCGTGAGTAGGAGCTGTTGTCTCAGGAAACCTTGCGGAGAATAAAGTTCAAAATTCACATATGGCAAACTTTTGATGCAAGGAGACATGGTTTGTCTGCCTCCTTGTACAACCTGATAGGTATTTTTGTAGGTGCTCGTCCAATCGCTACCATTAATCTGGGCAGTTACGGTCCCAATGGATAGTTTTCGAGGAGGATGCAGAACGGCTTCGTTGCAACTGGTGAATGCTAAGAACGCCAGGATGATTTTCTTTACAATTTTCAAATCATTCAGCAGTTACTTTTGGATAAATATGCGCTCGGTAACGATTTGACCCTCCGCCTGCAAGCGTACTAAATAAATGCCCGCAGGTGTCTGCCCAACTGCCCATTATTTCGGGTGATGCCGGTATCTGATCCGCAGTTACCGGTTGAATAAACGGTATGTCCTGAGCTTGGAGCAGATTTGTAAAACCAATACAGCTGACGGCCGAGAATAGAATTGTTTGGATGAAAGTGTAAAGTAGTTTTTGCATAAAAAGGAGGTAGATAGCGATTATCGACGTAATATTTCGATCGAAAATTCACATTGTTACCTTTATTAGCAAGGGCATCAATTTGGATTGCTACGCTAAATAATCCCGGGGCAAACTTCTCTATGCAAACGGTTTATAACAATTATCAAAAGAAAATCCCAAAGAGATCGCCTGGCAAGTATGCCGGCAGACTACGTTGTAGACGTATTGAATCACTTAATCAAACTTGTCTTATTGAAACTGCTTTGTAGTAAGAACTTCCGGATGGTACTTCTTCATGAGCACCCAGTAGGAGCCAGCTCCAACAATGGTCGATACGGCGAGTTCCAGGGGTTGGGGGAGAAAGCCAGCTGACGAGTACCGTACTGCGAGTATCAGACAAAGCATAATCACACTGAAAATGCCGTTTCTTGCAATGACCTGTATCAGCGCCATGTGAGTTACCGCGATAATCTTTCCCACAAAGTGATTGTAAACAAAAAAGCCTACCAGGCTTGTTAGCACGATGCTGATGGCTACTCCTTCAATTCCAAAACCGAGGACGAGTGCGATAATAATTCCTGAGGCCGTAACCATCCGGGTTATGAAAATGATCTTCAAATAAGCTTTTGTGTGACCTATGGCCTGATAAATGGCTCCGGGGAATACACATACTTCAAAAAGCGAGGCTAAGCCCAGGATCCTGAGCACCGGAATCGCCTCTACCCATTTTTTTCCCATTACCACGGGCACTGCGAGGTCGCATACTGCCGAAAAACCAACAATTACCGGAAACCCGATGAGCGTCGCCAACGACACTGTTTTGAGGTAATAGGTAGCCATGGCGGCCCGGTCGGTCTGGATTTTGGATAATGCAGCGAAGATGACCTGTGAAATACGTCCTTTGATGTTTGAGACAGGCCAAAGGTAGAGGTTGTAAGCAAGGCTGTATATCCCTAATACCCCTGTTCCCATCCATTTACCGATGAGAATGTCGTCGATCCTTCGGCCGAAAAGCAACAGGAATTGGGACAATGATTGGGGTATTCCGAAACGCAATAACTCTTTGATTTCCTCCATGGCCGGCCGGAACCGGAATTTGGGCCAGGCGTAAGCGCAAAACAGTAGCGTTCGCACGCTCTGCAAAAGCAAAAGCCTCATACCCAAAGCTATCCAGCCATGACCCATATATGCCAGATACACAGCCACAATTCCGGAAACGACAATGCTGATCATCGACGCGAATGCAATTTTGTCAAACGCCAGCCGCCGTTGCAACTCCGCCTGGGGAAATATCTCTAATGTTTGAAACGGGATGGAGAACATCAGCAGCAGGAAAACATCGCGAAGTTGTGGCTTGCCGTAAAATGAGGCGAGCAAAGACGATGAAAGTCCGATCGCGAGCATCATGATGATCGTCAGAACTGAGGTTACGATGAGTACGGCCGAATAAAAGCGGTCGGAAAGGGTAGCCCGTTGGGTAAGCGCGGAGGTGCTCCCCAACGAGCCGAATGTCTCGATAAGGCCTGTTAAAGCCATTGCTGCGGCTAAGAGCCCGAAATCATCCGGTCCCAGTAGCCGACTGAGCAATAATGTAAAACCAATATTGCTCAATTGTCCTCCAAAGGAAATAATGAGGTTCCACCTGATGCCGGAAAAAACAGAATGTTCAAACGAATCGGGGGTAGTATTTTCCAATGAATGTGTGTTTCGGGTGGCGACTAGGAAAAAGTGTAAGGAATCTCCGGAGAATCCAGGGGTATCCGCCAATGGTCAGGATTGTCGTACTGATAGGCTTTATCGACGATATTCAACAATGCTGCATGCTCATTCGTGAAATTCTGAACCCCGTGCCATACCCTCGGCGGAACAATGATCAGCATTGGCCGGAGCGCACCACACCTGAATTCGTTGATCTGTCCAAAAGTGGGCGATTCCTCCCGGGCGTCATATAAAACAACCTTGATCAGGCCGGTATTAACGAAGATGCGGTCGGTCGTAATCTCGTGCGCGTGCCACGCGGAAATGCCTCCGGGAAGAAGTGAAACCTGGAATATCTGATCGATCGCGAGGTTATCAAGCTCCCAGTCCTGACGATAAATTTCGGTAAGAAACCCATTGTTCTTGACCACATTCTTGACTTCCTTCACCTTGACGCCGTCGATAAGGTTCAGATTGGAGGGGTTCCATTGAGCGGTTATACTTTTAGGGTCTTTGACGGCACCGTCAATATCCCACTTCGAGGGTTGTGACATGGTTCTTATGGATTGTTATAGAGTTAATTGAGTCCTCTTTTTTTACGATACGCTGCGATCAGGCCACCTTTTCCATAGGCTCTTTTCATATGGAATTCAATGGTATTGAACCCTAATTTAATGAATGCAGTTTTGATTTTTTTTGAGAAAAACCGCCAGTAATATGTTTGTTCGTCGTAATAACTTTCTTCAAAACAGCGATATAAATGCTTGACCGCCAGTTGCTCCCTGAACCGGGGATTGTCGCGTAGCTGCTCGGAATAATATTGGCTGTCATGGGATGTCCGGTCCTTGTAGGCATTTTTACGTGAGCTGGAAGGCAGGGCTATAACCGTAAAGTTTTTGGTTGCCTCGATACGCTTGCCGGCTTCGTATGCACGTTTGAGCCAGTCGTGAGAAGGGGCGAGATAGAGTTCCCTTGCAGGCCGCCAGTAGCCAACATCCTTGATCAGCTCGCGCTTGAAAAGCCAGTTACTGGCCGGAACGAAGGTACGGGAGGGATGGAAACCATATTTTTGTGATAATACCCCGCTCAAATAAAAATCGTGCTGTTCCTGATGATGGTCAATGAACCCGCCTGCAACGACCAGATCGGCGCGCGACGACTCCAAAACCGAGAGAGAATTTTCGAGGTGATCGGGAAACCATAAATCGTCGTGATTCAGAAAGGCGATGAAATCGCCCCTGGATTGTTCCAAACCCACATTATTCGGTCCTGATTGTTCACCAAAATTCTCTTTCAGGTTGATAAACCGGACTCTTGGATCTCCAAACCCGTTGACAACAGCCTCTGTATCATCTGTGCAGCAATCTCCTACAACAATCAGTTCCCAGTCTTTAAATGTCTGGTTTAACACCGACTGGATACTGTAAACGAGGATATTGCTGCGATTGTAAGTCGCTGTAATGATAGAGATGACAGGGCTGCTCATGAATGGGAAAGGAGCAGGTTAATGCATCTTACTCATCGGTGTGACTTGCCGTTACCGGTACCCGATGAAGGCAAAGCGATCGAAATATGTTGCGTGTCAGAGTTCGCTATAGATCTGTTTTTTGTTTTCCGGTTACATTTTCATTCGTCCCTCCCTTTATACCTAATAATCTTCGTATAAAACCGGCCATTCCGGAAACGCAGCGTATCCGGTAAGGCGTCCGACGAGCGGGGCTTCCGGGCGGCTAACGTGAGCTGAAAACTTCCCTTTATTTCTTTGGTCTTTTCGTTATAGCTGTCGATTTGAATATAGTTGTTCTCGGAATCTACGGTATAGTAGCAGTCTCCTCCAACGTCGCCGTCGCTGAGCAGCTCATACAAAGCGACATGGAGTTCGCTGCTGGATTGGCAGCCGGCGTAAGGATTGCACGACACCACTTTATGTCGGCCCGTTTGTGGAGAAAATGGAATGTTTTGAAATAGCAGATGTTGACGGTCATAGCCCTACGGAGTATGTAGTATCGAAATTAGGGTGTAAAACACGCCTTGCGGCTCATCGGCATAACTAACGATTCCATGTGTAACCTGATACGCATTTTTATATGTTTTACTCCAATCGGACCCATTCATTTCAGCCGTTAGGTACCCCCAGTTTGGAAGGCGTGGGAGAGGTCCGACATTGTCGATGAGTTCGTCGATGAGTTTACAGCCAGTAGATAGTGAGATAATCCCAAGTGCGACACAAATGGTTAGTCGGCGCTTCATTTTTCAATGGCTATTTTGTGATGATTACGCGACAGGTTTCGATTCCCTGAGTAGTGAGCAGTCGGAAGAAATAGGTGCCAATTGGCAGATTCTTACTTTTCACAATAGCTGAATAGCGACCTGTGCCATTTAATGTCTTGTCGTCTTTGAGTATTTCAATGACCCTGCCTGATTTATCCAGCATATCTAATTTGACATGTGTATCCGATCTAAGAGTATAGAAAACATTAATTTGATCTTCTGCCGGATTAGGTGTGGCAATCAAACCAGGCAGTTCGGATTGTAGAGCAATTGTGTCACTTACTGCTATGGAAACTTTGTAAGGATTGGCAGGCAATTGTGCGGTCACGGAAATGTAAGCCGTGGCGGATTGACCGTTGGAAGTCACCGTGCCTTTAAGGTAGATTTTTTGATTTTGATAGAAGTTCCACGTCAGTACGTCTGAAGTTACATTTGAAAGCGCATAATTGACTCCATCGTAGCTGTATTGCCAGGTAAAGGTATATGGTGCCGACCCACAGCTGTAGTATAGTTCATAACTCTGTCCTCCGTAGTTACTTACCCATGTCGGACCGTCAATAAAAATGCCTAGTGGCGGAATAGGATCGGGCCTGAAAGCACCAACCGTTGAACACGTCTCACTAACGCGCAAAGCGTTGTTTTCATCGTTTGTCCCGGTGGCTTTGCCTCCACACTGGATATTTGGATTGGAAAAGTGTAGTAACCTGTTCGCCGCCTGATTTTCGGTAATGCTCTTCGCCACCATGATGGTTCTGTCCATGGTAATACCCAGAGTCTTCATATTATAGCCCTGTGCATATGACGGGCTTCCCGCAGTATTATCGTGCCTACATCCGTACAAGTGACCAACTTCATGAGCGAACGTCTTTCTTGCCGTTGCGTGCCATAATTCAACAATGGAATAGGACCTATCAATTTCGAGTGTTACAGTTCCTGAAACCCCTCTGACGTCTCCACCTCCATACATACCATCGGTTAGCAATACTACGACATCCGCCTGATATTGATTCCTGAGACTTTGGGCGGTAGCATTCTTGATTAGATCTTCCTTGTCGTTGTCCATCGCGTTTGGGTGTTCAACGAAATTCAACGGCGCAATCCCCGCCAGCACCAAAACCGCAGCGCTCGTTATTCCGCTGTTATAGATGCAACTGTTAAACTGAGCGATAGACAGGTTTACCTGATCAGTAATCACCGAGGTGTTGCCTGCTAACGTCAGCGCCTTGGGTGTGTAGAGTACCAGCACTCGCGGATAAACCAAAGCTTGGCAAGGCTGGATCTTTGCATTCGAATGGTCAGCTGCTTTCAAGACAGGTTCAGTTGCTTCCATTCTGCCGCTGTCCGGCTTCCCGCTTGCAGCGGTAACTGCGCATCCTACATCCCATGCCTTTTCCTGGTCGATCTTCTGCAAGCAATGCAGACCCGCCGGAGCCGGAAAAATCTCATATACGCCTGCGGGAGTGGATATGTGCGCGGAGACCCTGCCTGCTTTTGAAATGACAATCGCCGTTCCGCGGTCATCGTCGGTTTTCCCAATCCACTCGTACTCGTTTGGTGAATCGTATTCAACGTGGCTCACTACTGCGGTGATAACCGGGCCATCAGGAATGTGTAGCAGGAGAACTCCATTTTTTTGTGAACTGGCCAATGGATTGAGTTTAACAAAATGATAACCAGTAAGGTTGGGATTCTTGCGCAGGCGTTCACGATAAGCATCTATTTCGGGCGATTCGGGAAGTTGATGGGCGGCGACTGATTGAATGAATGGACCGTCTTGTGCTTGCAGCGGTGGCGTCAGGCCTACGTACGCGGTTGTAGTACATAGAACTGTTTGGATGAAACTGTAAAGTAGTTTTTGCATAGCGCATACATTGAAAAATGATTGTTGATGTAATATTTCGATTGAAATTTTGCACTATTTCCGCATCTCAACAAGGGCGCAGGACGCGTTCGATCTGATAAATGATCGTGAGGTTCTTTTCGGTTTTCGAACGGTTGGGGGTAATAATCAGGAGATTCCTCAAACTTTTCTCCACAACTATTAGTAGACGAATTGTTGGCAACGCTTATATCTCTTAATACGCAATTCTTTCGAACCTCTACTCCGCTTCAAATCATGACACATCAGTCGGATCATCGTGCCTATTTTTTTAAGATAGACACGACTATCAAAAAGATTCGTAATGCCTTGCAAAAGCAGTTGACCGAAGCCGGCTTCGATCTGACGGTGGACCAATGGGTGCTCATAGACCATATTTTCCGGAAACAGGGTATCAGCCAGAATGAATTGGCCGAAATGACGTTCAAAGACCCTCCGACCGTAACGAGGATCATCGATCTTCTCGAAAAAAAAGGGCTGGTGGAACGCGGACCTGCCGCGGGTGACCGCCGGAAATTCAACCTGTTTCTGACCAAAAGCGGGGAAGCGACCTATAATGAAGCATTTCCTATCGTAGCTGAAATCCGTCGGAAAGGTTGGGGGAGCCTGAGCGACTCCGACTACCAGCATTTTGTGCGTATCATGGATTCTATTTATCAGAATTTTACCTGAACTGACGAAATTTTAACATTTCACTCAAGTGGAAGAATGACAGCTGTTTAGGTCGTTCTTCCACTTTTTGTTTGCACATTTGGTACCTGACAGGCTGAGAAATGACATCGCCCGATTAAACCTTTTGGCCCGTTTTTGTATCTAAAATTTACAAAGGTCTTCCGATCAGTTTTGATGGAACGGCCGTTGGAGGTTAATATCAATTCATTTTATCCATTTATGAAGCCATGAAAAAGATCTTTTTGCTCGGCGCTCTTCTCACTTCATCTCTTTTGAAACCCGCCTTCTCACAAGTTAAATATGAGCAGCAAGCTCAGGTCCCGAATATAGAAGTCGCAGGTTTCGCCGAATTGGAGGTTGTGCCTGATGAAATTTACTTCAACATCTCACTGCGGGAATATTATCAGGACGAGAAAAATCAAAAAGACAAGGTAATTATCAGCACATTGGAGAAGCAGCTGATCAAGGCAGTAGCCGACGCCGGACTTCCAAAAGACGCATTATCGATCAGTGGTGTGGGAGGGTATCAGAATTACGTGGATAAAAAGAAGAAGCCCGCCACTTTTCTGGAAGCCAAGCAATACGAACTGAAAGTTAGCAGTGCCGAAAAGTTGGACGGCATTTTATCCAAAGTGGAAAGCCGAGGCGTTCAGTATGCGAACGTTTCCCGTGTCGACCATTCTAAAAAAGAGGAATTTAAGAAGCAGGTTAAGATTGACGCGCTGAAAGCGGCTAAAACAAAGGCTGAATACCTGGTTTTAGCTCTGGATCAAAAATTAGGTAAGGTTCTGGAAATTAAGGAACTGGATGAGAATTTGTACTTCCCTCAACCAGTATTTGCCAAGGCGAATGTACGTGCTTTTGCCGCGGAAGCTGCTGATACCGTTCAGGATAGTGACGTGCAATATCAGAAGATAAAAATAAGCTACCGGATGCAGGCGGCTTTTGAGATTAAATAGCTGCTCAATGATCGGCGGTCCCCAACTGTGCCCGGTGTGTAATACGCCGGGCACAGTTTTTTCTGGTTGGTTTATCCGTATTTGTGGGAGGCTTCTTTTGTTACGATCGTTAGTTTCCTTAAATTTAATTATCAATCTCAAACTAAGTAACTGGAAATCATGAGCATTAACGCAAAACATTTGGCCACATTCATTCTGGGGGCCGCTGCGGGAGTGGCAGCACATAAATACCTTCAGACCGAAGAAGGAGAAAAGCTTCTGGAAGACTTGAAAACGAAGGCGAACAACCTTAAATCCGAAGCCGAAGGGGCCATAGATAAAGCTCCTGAGTATTTCGAAGAACTTAAAACAAAAGGAGCCGAAACATTGAAAGGCAATTTTCCCGATGCCGAGGCATTTTTCAAAGACCTTTTCGAGAAGTTTACAGGTAAGGCGCCGGCAACGGAACCAGAGGCTACGCCCACCCCTGATCCCATTTCATAAAGTAATCAGATGAGGCCGAAGAGCGAGGTTATGCCATGCTCTTCGGCCATTTATTTGGCCAGTAATCCATTCAGCTGGGCATATTGGATGAGCATGATCGTTTTGGCATCGTTGATTTCACCATTTGCAACCATTTCAGTCGCTTGCTGAAAAGGGATTTCCATCACCTCGATGTTTTCCTGCTCTGTTTCGCAGCCTCCTCCGTCGCTGACCTTCATGTCATCGGAGTACTCGGCGACAAAGAAATACAAAATCTCGGTTACAGAGCCCGGCGACATGTAGGCTTCGAATATCTTCCGAACCGATTTTACCTGATAGCCGGTTTCTTCCTCGGTTTCCCTTCTGATGCACTCTTCCGGATTGTCCTTGTCGAGCAGGCCCGCACATGCTTCGATCATGATGCCGCTGTCGTTGCCATTGGTGTAAGTGGGAAGCCGGAATTGCCTCGTTAGTATCACGGTCTGTTTTTCTGCGTTGTAGAGCAGAATGGTCGCGCCGTTACCGCGGTCGTAGGCCTCCCGGCTTTGCCGTTCCCAGGATCCGTCCGTACGCTGGTAGTCGAAAGTGTATTTGCGAAGTGTATACCAATTATCCGACAGTACTTCTTCTGATTCGATTTTGACCCGACTATTTTTCATTGACCAATAGTGATTAAATATGATTATTATTGATCAAATTTAAGCAAATGTTTCCTGACGGCAAAAAAGAATGAGCGATTGGTGAATGTTTCGGGTTGCGAGTTACTTTGCGGTCCTATTATTGCAACCGACCGTTCGCCTATTATGAAACCCGCATTTTATTGGATTGAAAAATACCACCTCCTTCCACACCCTGAAGGTGGCTACTATGCCGAGACTTATCGCGCTCCGGGACAAATCATAAAGAGTGCATTGCCTGACCGTTATCGCGGTGACCGGTCGTACTCAACAGCTATATATTTTTTACTTGAATCACACCATTTTTCGGCATTTCACCGCATTCAATCGGATGAGATGTGGCACTTTTATGCAGGAGAGGCGCTAGAAGTTTTTGTAATTGATCCTGAAACGGGTGCTCTGGAAACTATCCGATTGGGAAGCGATCCGGACAGAGGGGAGACGTTCCAGGCGGTGGTACCGGCGGGTTCATGGTTTGGATCAAGGCCGTCGGCGGGAAGTTCCTATGCACTGGTGGGCTGTACAGTTGCACCCGGGTTTGATTTCGAAGATTTTGAAATGGCGGACAGAGCTGCTTTGTCGGAAGAATATCCGCAACATGCCGGGCTGATCGCGACACTAACAAGGGTGTGATCAGCCCGGCAATGCATTAGTAACCTATACTGGTATCGTCCCCGCGAGGATCCGATCCCCCTTCCAGGGAACCGTCGGGCAACACCAGAATGCAATCCATTCGGCCGATCGAATTGCGTTGCTGTTCGATGATGTACCCTTTGTCCTGCAACTTTTTGATCGCGTCTGCTGAAAAAGCATTGGCCTCAAAGGTCGTTTTGTCGGGAAGCCACTGATGGTGAAATTTCAGTGCATTCACGGCCTGCTGCATGGTCATTCCGTGTTCCAGCACATTGAGGATGGTCTGGTATACCGAGGTGATGATCGTAGAGCCTCCCGGCGTCCCCACTACCATCAGCAGTTTCCCATTCTTTTCAATAATGGTCGGCGTCATGGAGGAGAGCATGCGTTTGCCGGGAGCGATGGCATTGGCTTTGTTTCCAATGAGTCCGTACATATTCGGAGCTCCGGCTTTGACACTGAAATCATCCATCTCATTGTTCATGAAAAAGCCTCCTCCTTTAACAATCACACGGCTTCCGTAGCCACCGTTCAGTGTGGTGGTGACTGAAACTGCGTTTCCTTCTTTATCCACCACAGAGAAATGGGTTGTTTCCTGGCTTTCGTAGCCAGGAAGCACGCCGCCGCTGATATTTTTGCTGTCGGTGGCCTTGTTCCAGGTAAAGTCGCTCCATCGTTTTTGCAGGTAATCTTTGCTGATGAGGTCTTCAACCGGCACCTTAACAAAGTCGGGGTCGCCCAGGAATTTGGCGCGGTCGGCATATACCCGTCGTTCCGCCTCGATCATGACCTGAATGGTGGAGTCGCTGTGCCAGCCCCATTTGCGCAAAGGATGCTGCTCCGTCAGCCGCATGAGTTGCAGCAAAGCTACCCCGCCGCTCGAGGGCGGGGCCATGGTGATCACCTTGTAATCTTTGTATCCTTCTGTGATCGTTTCGCGCCATTGAGCGTGATAGCCGGCAAGGTCGTTTCTGCTGATAATTCCTTCGCCATTGCGGTTGATATCCTTCACGAGGCGCTTTGCGACTTTGCCCGAGTAGAAACCTTCCCGTCCCTTCCGCTGAATGCGGGTGAGCACTTTTGCAAGATCCTTCTGCACCAGCAAATCTCCGCTAGCCCATTCTTTGCCCGATGGGTTCAGAAAGTACGATGTCCCGGGATTCAACTCCTGAATGTCCTTTTTGACCGCATTCAGGCTGCGGGCTTCCCGCTCTGTGAGGATTACACCATTTTTGGCAAGGGCAATGGCGGGCTGCAAGATCTGATTCCAGGGGAGCCGGCCATGTTTCGCATGGGCCTGCACCATACCGTCTACCGAACCCGGAACACCGGAGGCGAGGCGCCCCAGGATACTGGCGTTAGGGATCACATTTCCATCTTTGTCCAGGTACATGTCGGCATAACCTTTGCCCGGAGCCTTTTCCCGGAAATCGATGCTGTAACTTTTGCCGTCCTTGTTTCTCAGCACGAGAAAGCCGCCTCCGCCGATATTACCCGCGGAAGGGTGTACAACCGCCAATGCAAATTGTACCGCCACGGCGGCATCCACCGCATTACCGCCTGCTTTCAAAATTTCGATTCCCACCTTCGATGCTTCCGGATGGGCTGAGGCGACCATTCCGTTATGGGCTATGACGCCCTGGCGGTCGCTGTAAAATGGTTTTTGATTAGGATCGTCGGATAAAAACTGATAGAAACCGGTTGACTCCTGAACGGGCTTCTGAGCAAGGGAAATGCCGGGCAATATGCCGGTAAACAGCATTAGTGTATAGCGTAAATTCATATAGGAGTGTTAAGGTTATTGTTGTAATTTATCAAATCCAACCGTTTTTCTTACCTTTTATACCAATTTATTTCAATGGCTGCGGGTCAACCGTTAACTTTTGATTTCAAACTGTCTGCAAGTTCACCATGAGGTTTTTACGACAAGTATTGGAGAGTTTCCGGTTCGCCTGGGGCGCATTGAAATCGAACATCACCCGCACCATTCTATCGCTTCTCGGCGTCACCGTGGGCATCTTTGCGATTGTTGCGGTGTTCACGATCGTCGATTCCCTGGAACGCAGCATCCGGGATAGCCTCAGTTTCATTGGCGACAAAGTCATCTATGTGCAAAAATGGCCGTGGGGCTTCGGGGGCGAATACCAATGGTGGAAGTATTTCCAGTGGCCGGAACCGACCTACGCAGAATATAAGTACCTGTACGAAAACCTGGAAAGCGCCAGTGCCGTTGCCGTGATGGATTTCCGGGGGAGCACTACATTGAAAAATGGCTCCAACAGTATAAATGCCCAGATTCAAGGCGTTTCTTATGAGTACAATCTCATATCCGACATTCCTATCCAGACGGGCAGATATTTTATTCCGATGGAAACCAACAATGCCCGGAATGTGGCGGTGGTCGGCGCGGACATCGCCGAGGCGCTATTTCCGGGGCAGGACCCGGTGGGAAAAGCATTCAAGCTCTCGGGAAACAAGTTCACGATCGTCGGTGTGCAGGTGAGGAAGGGAGAGAGCCTGGTCGATTTTGGCGGCAGCCCCGACAAAAACTGCATTATTCCGTTTTCATCATTTTCAAAACTGTTCCAATCGGGCCGGAGAAGTGCCGACATTGTCGTGAAGGGCTTTCCGAACGATGAGGGCATGAAAGAAGTAGAGGCCGAGATTGTGGGTTTAATGCGGACCAAGCGGGGCATTAAGCCGCGCGATGGTAACAACTTCTCACTGAACCGGCCCGAAGCGGCGGCTGATGCGATCTCAGGGCTTTTTGCCGTACTTACGCTTGCTGGCTGGGTCATCGGAAGCTTTTCGATCCTGGTTGGAGGTTTTGGTATTGCCAATATCATGTTTGTATCGGTGAAGGAACGGACCAACCTGATCGGCATTCAGAAATCACTCGGGGCAAAAAACTATTCGATCCTCTTTCAATTCCTTTTCGAGGCGGTTATGCTGAGCCTCGTCGGCGGGCTTGTCGGCATATTTCTGGTTTACCTGATTTCATTCATCAAGCTCGGCTCGCTCGAAATCCTGCTCACGCCGGGTAACATTCTGCTGGGCCTCGGTGTGTCCAGCATCATAGGAGTGCTGTCGGGCATTATTCCGGCTATGCTGGCCGCGCGCATGGACCCGGTGATCGCGATCCGGTCGAAATAATAACTAGGAAAAATCAAACTGTTTTGCGAAGTTCGCTTCCATCACTAACACTGAACCACTATTATGCGTAAATGGGTCATTTTCGCCATTTTTCTGGCTATTGTCTTTGGAATACTATATTACCTCACCTTCGGATATTACAGTGAAGGAAAAAGAGGAGGATATGTAACGCGCCTCAGCAACAGGGGTTATTTGTTTAAAACCTATGAAGGAGAGCTGCGGATGGGGGGGATGTTTGAAGGAGACGGGACGATGAACTCCTCGCAGTGGGTGTTTTCGGTAAGCGGGAAAAATAAAGATGCTATTTCCAAACTGGAAGAAGCAATAAAAAACGGGCACAGGGTTTCATTAACCTATGAAGAAAAGTTTTTCCAACTGCCCTGGAACGGAGATACCAAATTTTTTGTGACGAACGTCGAGGTGCTGGAAAGCGGCCGCGTTGTTCCTGCACAACCGTCCACATTACCGGCGCCCACGCAGATAGACACCACCAAGGTATTATAGTAAGAGCCGGAGCTACCCTCCGGCTTTTTTCGCTTTATAGCTTTTCCCGGTCAGCCAAGTAATCACCTTATCCCGGTGGTCACCCTGGATCTGAACTTCTCCATCCTTCACGGTTCCGCCACTTCCACACAATGCTTTCAACTGTTTGCCGAGCGCTTCCAGGTCGCCCGAACTTCCGATGAATCCCCTGACAACCGTAATGACTTTGCCACCGCCTTTTCTGTCAAGCCAAACCCGCAGATCCTGCTGCTGAGGCGTCAGCGTTTCCGGTTCGTCTTCCTGGTCATTGTATTCAAAATCAGGATTGGTAGAAAAAATGATTCCTGAGCGATTCTTTTTAGACATAGTTTTAAATGTTATGAGCGTCGGTGCATTCCGTCAAAGGATTACATGTAAACTTCCGGGCTTGATGATCACCTCAATCCTGTTCGTATCCAGCTGCATGGGTTCTCCGTCGTAATGGATCATCGGCGGCGTTTCGGTTTCTACAACCGCCCGCGTGGCTCTTTCGTAATCGATGAATCTGGATTGTTTCAATTGTTTGGTAAACAAACCATAGGCCAGGGCAGTACCGTACCACTGCGGGAAAGGTTTAATGGTGCATATATCGAGCAGACCGTCTTGGAGGCTGGCCTGCGGCGCTACCCAGGCGTTGTTCCCGAACTGGCCCGCATTAGCAAACGACAGCGAGAACGCCCGCATATTCGCGCCATTGAGTTTGAATGGCTGAGGTTTGTACGACCAGTAAGCACGAAAGGAAACTTTGACATAAGTGGCTAACCCCCGTGCCTTCTGCTTGCTGAACAAGTGTCCGACGTACGCGTCGAAGCCCATGCCTGCGGTGCAAAAAAACGGGATGCCATTCAGTTCGGCGCTGTCTATGGTGGCTGCCTTTCCTTCAAAAAGCCTTGTCAATGCAGCATCGAGGGTTAGCGGCAAGCCGAGGTGCCGCGCGAGGCCGTTGCCTGAGCCCAGGGGCAGGATACCCAGCGGAATGCCGCTGCCGACCAACGGTTTGCCTATTTCATTCACCGTTCCATCTCCACCGACAGCGACAATTGCCTTCCATTTTTCGGAATGCATATGCTTGCTGACCAGCTCGGTCGCGTGAGCGGGCTCTTCCGTGAATAGTACCTGGGCTGTTCCAGCATACTTTTTAGCTACGGAGTGGATCTTTTCCCGTACCGCTATGCTATTTCTCCCGATAGACGTTCCCGAGTTGGGGTTCAATATGAATAAGTAAGGGTGGGTCACGGGGTCAGGCGAAGAAAAGGAATAAAAGAAGCAGAAACACGATGATGAACAGGTAGTAAAGCCCGTCCACAAAAGGGTATTTCTGACGGTCGATTTTCTTGAAGATACTATTAAACATACTCATACCTGCTGGATCAGTGGGATTCGGTAACCGCTATTGTTGCTGCGTCGATCTTTCTGCTATATTTAGAATCGTGAAACGCATTACAAAAATCCATAAAAAATATGAAAAACTGGCTTTTTGCCCTTATTCTCATGGGCGCAGCCCAAACAGCCATGGCTCAGTCTTCAAAAGACAAGCAGCAAATACTGGCTATTCTTGACCGGCAGGTCGCCGATTGGAATAAAGGAGACATTACTTCGTTCATGAATGGTTACTGGGAGTCGGACTCGCTGATGTTTGTGGGCAAAACCGGCATTACCTATGGTTACAAGCGCACATACGAAGGCTATATGAAGCGTTACCCCGACCGGGCGACTATGGGTACATTGAAATTCACATTTCTCAACTTTTCATTTCCTGGTAAGGACGTTGCATTTGTAGTGGGGAAATTCCATTTGACAAGACCTGAAAAAGGAGATTTGGAAGGACATTATACATTACTATGGCGAAAAATAAAGGGGAAATGGGTGATCGTGTCTGATCACACGAGCAGCTAGCAATAAAACGAGCCGGGATTCTAAAACCCCGGCTCGTTTTATTTTGATACAAACTATTCTTATAATCTTTTGAATGCCAGAACAGCGTTTACAGCAGGTTTGGTGGTATCCGTGTTGGTGTTGACAACTACCTTTAATTCTGTTGCAGTCTGGGTAAATTTAAAAGACTGGTTGGTAGTGCCCTTGGAAAGTGTGAGTTTATCACCCTCTACTTTCCATTTGGCCTGGGATATCGGAACGATCGGGTCAATCGTCGAAACGGCCGAGGCGCAATCGGCAGCATTAATGGAATTGTCGGATTTGAAAGTCAGTTTCAGGTCCAGGTAACAAGGCGCAAGGGTTTTAATAAAATCCAATGCGGGGATCGAAGTTCCGGCAGTTTCCGGTGTAATGCCTGTCAATTGCCAGGTACCTACAATGGGGTTGTCATCCGGAGTTTGCGGATCGGGGTCCTTATCGTCTTTGCAGGCAACCACTATCGAAAGGACTAACAGGAGTGTAAGGAGAGAGCTTTTGCCGAAGGCGTAGGCATGTTTCATAAGTTCAGGAGAAAAGTTGAGATCAATAGAGTTGGTAATACGTTAGTTTTAACGTTCAAACTTAGATTAAAAATGCTTTTACCGGAAATTTTTATGACTTAGCGGAAAAATTTCAGAAACAGGTCTATCAAATGCCCTGCTGCTGCTTCCGGCAACCTTTTTCCGTCTCTGATGTCCTGCTCAATGGCTGTGATGTGTTCCTTCGCCATTTCGCTGGCATAGAAGCGGTCCTCCAATGCCTGCCGGATCGCGTCGTGCAGCCAGTCTATCTGCTGCGACCGCCGGTTTTTTTCGAAGTAGCCGTTAGCCGTTGTTTGAAGGTAATGTGCATGAATAATGTCCCAGACGGTATTCATTCCTTTGGATTCCAGCGCAGAACAGGTCACCACCTCCACCGGTACGTCGGAATCGTTTTTGGGGAAGTGGTGCAAAGCCTGCCGGTATTCAGTCGCGGCATTGGCGGCGGCTGTTTCATTTCCGCCGTCCGCTTTATTGATAGCCACACCATCGACCATTTCCATGATCCCTTTTTTAATGCCCTGAAGCTCGTCTCCGGCGCCGGCGAGCATGAGTAGCAGGAAAAAGTCGGTCATACCTTTAACCAGTGTTTCGGATTGACCGACCCCAACGGTTTCAACGAGAATGACCTCATAGCCGGCTGCTTCACAAAACAATATGGCCTCGCGCGTATGCCTGGCCACTCCGCCGAGGGAAAGGTTCGCCGCGGACGGGCGTATGTACGCAAGCGGATTTCTGGAAAGCTGCTCCATGCGGGTTTTATCGCCGAGAATGCTGCCACCCGACCGCTTGCTGCTGGGGTCAATAGCCAGCACGGCCACGCGCTTGCCGAGCGAGGTAACATATCCTCCGAATGATTCTATAAAAGTGCTTTTTCCAACGCCGGGGACTCCGGTAATGCCTATTCTGAGCGATTTTCCGGCGTTGTGCTGCACGTTTTTGAGAATTTCGGCAGCCAGCGCGCGGTCATCCGTCAGGGTACTTTCCGCCAGGGTAATGGCACGGCTGAGCGTCATCCTGTCGCCGGCAAGAATGCCTTGTATATAGGTTTCGACGGACAGACGTTGGCGCATGGGTGTTGCTGAAATGACGGTTCGATGTGAAAGCAGTATGACCGGCAAAATTGAAACTTTTTGTCTTAAAAAAGGCGAAAAGGTGTATATTGCTCGTTTACAACCCAATATTTTCAATTTTTAATCATTATAATGAAAATTTCGATATTTCGTCTGGGCCTCATCGCTATGGGTAGCCTGGGCTTCTTCAACAACACTATCGCACAGGAGGCGGAGAAGGGGAAATATGATGCGCATGTCCTTTTTCATCCCCTCTTCAATTTCCAGCCCGGAAATGAATACAGGAGTGGAAGCGGTGCACCGGGGGCCAAGTACTGGCAAAATCGCGCGGACTACAAGATCAATGTCGCGCTGGAAGAAGACAAAGGTATTGTAAGCGGGGAAATAGAGCTTACCTATAAAAACAACAGTCCGGAGAATCTGGAATTCATCTGGTTGCAGCTGGACCAGAACGCTTTCAGCGACAAATCACGGGGCGGTAAAACAACACCCGTTTCCGGCGGACGCTTCGGCAATACCGGTTTCGAGGGTGGTGATTCCATTAAGGCGGTCAGCATTCAGCAGGGCAAAGACAAATTTGTAGATGCGGAGTATAAGATCACCGATACACGAATGCAGATCAGGCTTAAAACACCTGTGAAGGGAAATGGTGATGTGATCAAAATTAAAATTGCCTATTCCTTCAAAATTCCGGAGTACGGCTCCGATCGTATGGGGACGCTCGAAACTAAAAACGGGATTGTTTATGAAATGGCCCAATGGTATCCGAGAGTGGCTGTTTTCGATGATATTGAAGGCTGGAATCTGCTGCCTTACCTGGGTGCGGGAGAGTTTTACCTCGAATATGGTGATTTCGAATACAATGTGACTGTACCCTGGGATCATATCGTCGTAGGCTCAGGTGAGCTGCTGAACCCGAATGATGTACTGACCGCCGAACAGAGAAAGCGGCTTGCGGACGCGGCGAAGAGCGATCAGACTGTGGTGATCCGCAGTGCGGAGGAGGTTACCAATCCTGCTACCAGGCCTAAGCAATCGGGCACCCTGACCTGGCGGTTCCGCTGCATTCAGGCACGGGATATCGCTTGGGCTACGTCGAAGGCTTTTGTTTGGGACGCCGCGCGTATGAACCTGCCCAAAGGAAAAACAGCGCTGGCACAGTCGGTTTATCCGGCAGAAGACGGTGGACTGGATGGTTGGGGACGTTCGACAGAATACGTCAAAGGATGCATCGAGTTTTATTCCAACTATGTGCATGAATATACTTATCCGGTTGCGACTAATGTAGCGGGTATTGTAGGTGGAATGGAGTATCCGGGCATCGTTTTTTGCAGCAGTAAAAGCCGGAAAGAAGATCTCTGGGGCGTAACCGATCATGAATTCGGTCATAACTGGTTCCCGATGATCGTCGGTAATAACGAGCGCAAATATGCCTGGATGGACGAAGGGTTCAATACCTTTATCAACTTTCTTTCGGGAGACAATTTCAATAACGGGGAGTATAAAACGACGCAGATGAACGATATGCATCGTCTGGCGCCGATGATTTTCCGCCCGAAAGCGGACCCTATCATGACGATTCCTGATGTTGTTCAGGCGGTAAACCTGGGCTGGGAGGCTTACTATAAGCCGGCGCTTGGTTTGAAAATGCTGCGCGAGCAGATTCTGGGCAAGGACCGTTTTGACTACGCATTTCACCTCTACGTGCAGCGGTGGGCATTCAAGCACCCCACTCCGTATGATTTCTTCCGCACGATGGAAGATGCGGCCGGTGAGGACCTGGGTTGGTTCTGGAAGGGGTGGTTCTTTGAAAATTATAAGCTGGACCAAGCCGTGAAAGAGGTTAGCTATGTCGAGCAGAATCCGCAGAAAGGATCTTACATCACAATAGAAAACCTGGATCAGCTCGCAATGCCTGTGAAAGTGGATATCGAAGAAGTATCAGGTAAGAAAACACGGGTTGAATTGCCGGTGGAAATCTGGCAAAGAGGGGGCAGCTGGACGTTCAAGGCGGCTACCCAGCAACCTATCCGCTCGGTAGTGATTGATCCCGAGCATAGTCTGCCTGATCTCAACCCGGAGAACAACGTTTGGAAACCAGCGATGTTTAGTGAACCAGAAGTAAACTAGGTTACGTATTGTTCTATCAAAAAAGCCTTCTACCGATCGGTGGAAGGCTTTTTTGTGATATGAGCTCCGGACTGCTAAATGGTGATCAGCATGGCGCCGTAAGAATAGCCGCCTCCAAATACCGTAATGACAATATTTTCTCCTTTTTTAAACTTTTCCTTGTTTTCTGAAAGTGCGATGGCACATCCTGCACAGCCGGTGTTACCCAGGTACTGGATGTTTGAAATCAGTTTTTCAGCAGGAATGCCCAGCGTGTTGATCACATTGAGGCTGATCCGGTGATTGGCCTGATGCGGAATCAGGTAATCGAGGTCATTGATCGTCAGGCCGCATTCCTGCAAAACCTGCTGACTGACTTTCGGCATGTAAACGCATGCATTCTGGAAAACGTCCCGGCCGAAGGGCATCACTACACCGCGATCGTTGGGGCGTAATACCACTGCTTCTATCGCTTTGCCGCTGGTAGCGGCGCCGCCTGTGATCAGCTTCTTGATTTTCATGTCCTTTTCGGTCTGCCGTTCTTTCGAAATCAGCATAGCCGAAGCGCCGTCACCCCACAAATGCCCCGAAACCGTGTCCATTTCGTTGTAATAGGCCGTGTTGTGATCTGAAACAACCACCAGGGCTTTGGAAGCTTTACCCATAGCAAAGTAGCCTTCCACGATTTCAATGGCATTCAGCAATGACGAACAAGCCGAGGAGATACTCACAACCGGGATGTCCGGGATCTGAAGCTGATGTTGTACCGCGTGGGCCAACGTTACAATGGTGTCGTAGGGCGTATAGGTAGCTCCTACGATCAGATCTATTTCATTTTTGCTGTAAGGGATATTTTCAAGCAAGGACTCCACTGCCTTCATGGCCATGGTGGAGGTATTTTCTTCGGCTGATGCTTTACGTCTTTCGGATATTCCCGTTCTTTCTACGATCCACTCGTTTGACAGATTGTTGATGTTTGTAAAATACTCATTACCAATAACTTCGCTTGGCAGATAATGACTAACCGTATTAATATACATGATTGAGAAGTTGACTTCGCAAGCTACAATTCTTTTTAATTCCGAAAGTTAAATATTTCGTAGAAATCATAGCACTCAATATTTGAACAATTCAATAATAAATTTATAAAATTATAATATGTGTGACATTCTGTTTTGGCATCACATACTCAGAATTTGGGCGTAGTAGGACAGCAGCGTCGTTTCCTCGGATTTCCAGTTATAAAGTCGTTCCGCTGCAATCCGGCCTCTTTCTCCCATGGCCGCTCTCTGGGCGTCGTTTTTAATGAACCACACCAGTTTTTCGTACAAAGCGTCCGGATCGTAGGGAGAAATGCAAAACCCGCATTCCGAATGTTCGGCGATCTCTTTATAAATAGGGAAATCGGAGGTAATGAAAGGGAGCCTGAGCGCCATGTACTCGAACAGCTTGGTGGGATACGATTCAATGTAGTCGGCAACCGGTTTTAACAACGCAATCGCTGCCAACGCACGCCCCGCTACACGAAAGGCGAACTGCTGATCGGTATAACCGTAAAACGTCAGGTTTGCCGACACATCCTGGTAACCCGGAAGTGCAGCCAATTGATTGGCATTAAGCCGAAGCGGGCCGAATAAATGCATGTGAAAACCAGGAAAGACTTTTTTCAAATGAGCCAGGGCTACTAATAAGGTATCCAAACATCGCTCGGTTGAGATGACACCCAGATAAAAGAACTCAGGATTTTCCGGTGCTTTTGGCGCTTGTTCGACAGCATCCACGAAGGGTATCGATACGTAGTTGCGGACAATGGCAAAGGGCCTGGTCAATTTCTGGTACTCCGACAGATAGCCGGCGTCTGTGAAAATAAAATGGAACCGGCGCCGCGCCGCCTGATCAAAAACAGTAAACAAGCGTCTGAATACCGGACTGTTGTTATAATGCTTGATGGCGAATTTCTTATATAGGTTTTCCTGCACTTCATATATCACATGCGCACCCAGCCATTCGAATAAAAAGGCGATAGGTAGCAACTCGGGTACGAATATGTGCACAATGTGGGGCCTGAGACCGGCGCATTTAATGAGTGTGATGGGATGGGTAACCAGCAATCGCCAGAATAGGCGGTCGAAATGCGGAAGGGAGACCAGGCTGATACCGTCCGGAGCTCCGGATCTTTTGGCGTTCGGCATAGCACAGATCACCTCATAATGCTTTTGTAGTGCAGGGGCAATTTTATGCATAATCCGCGGATCCAGCGATGGATGTACAGTGCTCAGGAGCAACACGCGTTTCATGCACCGGTTACAATGGCAACACCCGAGGAAGTCCCTATCCGCTCTGCACCAGCTTCGATCATCGCAATGGCCTCGGCCTGTGTCCTGATCCCTCCCGACGCCTTGATTTTGATATCAGAGGGAAGAATGGACCTCATTTTACGTACGATTTCGACATCGGCACCGCTTGGGGCAAAGCCGGTGGATGTCTTCACAAAATCAACTTTCGCTTCCGAGCAGATTTCACAGGCCGTATACAGTTCGAAAGAGTCCAGGTAGGCAGTTTCAATGATGACTTTCAGCAATGCATTACGTTCGTGGACAAGTGTGCTGAGTTGGGTCAGTTCTTCCCGTACACTCAGGTACGCCATGGATTTAAACAGCGGCATGTTCAGCACGACATCGAGTTCCGTGGCACCGTTCTGCAGCGCATCTTTTGCTTCTGCAAGTTTGGTTGAAGTCGTTGAATAGCCCATCGGAAAACCGATCACTGTCGCTACCTCGATCTTAATGGGACAAAATTCCAGCATTTCGATCACATAAGGCACATACACGGGCGCCACACATACCGCCTTGAACCGGTGCACCCAGGCTTCTTCGCATATTTTGCGGATGTCCGTTTCGCGGGCCACCGCGCTCAGCAGCGTATGGTCGATGTAGGAGGAAAGGTTCTCCATTAGTGTGTCGTTTTTGAAAAGTAAAAACCCTGCCGGAAAGACAGGGTTCTATATGGGGGTAAGCTTTGACTAAGCTTTGCTTTTTTCTTTTTTAGCGGCTTTTTTTACCGGTTCTTCCGTCGCTTCCTCAGTTTCCGCAGCTACTGCCTCTGCGCCTTCTCCGGAAACGAATGCTTCGGGGAGGTATTTGGCCAGGAGGTTATACCAGGTAATGATCTTTTTGATGTCCGAAACATATACTTTCGTACGGTCAAAATCAGGAAGTACCTTCGCCAGGAACTCGATCAGATCTTTATCTGACGAAGTTTTGACGGACAATGTTACTTCTTCTCCATGGATTTCGCGCACTTTCAGGAACACGTCCGACAGGGCAACGGACTCTTCTGGTCCGTCGGTAAAGATCGAAACGTCTTTCAGCACTGAAACACGGGCAGTAGGGCCGATCAGCGTTTTTTCACCTTTCTCATCCAGGCTTTCCACGATCACACCTGCACGGCTCGGCTTAAGAATGCGGAACAATCCTGGCTTACCAGATACGTTGGCGACTTCTTTCAACAAATCCATTCCTGTTGACTCTACTTTTTCACTCATCCTTTCTTACTATTGGTTATATCTTAAATGATGTTATTATTGGATGCGGCAATGAAATCAATTTTTGCGCAAAATAACGGAAAGATTGCCCGGGAAACAACCGATATCCTATTTAGTCTTCACAAACGACTGATTATAAGTTTCTATTGTCATCAGAATGGGATCGCGGCCCTCATTTTTCTCCGCGGACGTAACAAACGTCGGAGGAATTTCTTCCCAAAGCTCGCTTAACTTTTGCTGGTAGGCTTGTACCTGGTTCGCAACCTGGCCGGGTTTGAGCTTGTCGGCCTTTGTGAAAATGATATGAAATGGAATACCGGCCTCACCGAGTGCCGCCATGAAGTCCAGATCGACGGCCATGGCACTGTGCCGCACATCCACGAGCACGAATGTACAAAGCAGGTTCTCGCGATGATACAGATAGTCATGGATCATTTTTTCCCACTTTTCGCGCTCGACCTTGCTGACTTTGGCATAACCATAGCCCGGGAGATCGACCAGATACCAGTTGTTATCAATCAGATAGTGATTGATAAGCTGGGTCTTGCCGGGCTGCTGTGAAGTTTTGGCTAATGCTTTTTTGCCGGTAAGCATGTTGATAAGAGATGACTTACCCACATTTGATCTTCCGATAAACGCATATTCGGGAAGGATAGGCTCGGGACATTTCTGGTAGTCCGAATTGCTCATCACATATCTGGCTTCCTGAACTTTCATTGTTTTCTGGTGTTAATGAGGTTGCGAAGTTACCTTTTTTACTGTTCAAACCAGCAAAAGAGGTTTCGTGGCGTGTAAGCCATAATTGTGTAAAATAAAACTATGACGTATTTTCGTTAGTGGAATATTGCAATCATAAATCATATTAGAAAAATGAAAGAATTACGCAAACTCGGTTTAGTGATGATGGCGTGGCTGCTGGCTATTTCAATTACGATGGCCGGGGAAGGAGATAAAAAAGCAGCCAAGACTGCCGAAAAGGGAATCCAATTTACGGAGGCATCCTGGGCAGCCATTCTGAAAAGAGCGAAACAGGAGAACAAAATTATATTTTTTGATGCTTACACGACCTGGTGCGGCCCTTGTAAGCTGCTGCAAAAGAACGTTTTCACCCGCGAAGACGTGGCCAAGGTCTTTAACGATAATTTTATCAATGTGAAGTTTGACATGGAAAGCGGGGAAGGGCCGGCGCTGGTCAAGAAATATCCGATCGAGGGGTATCCGACATTATTTTTTATTAACAGCAAAGGGAAAGTGGTGAAACAGCTTCTTGGCTACCAGCAACCTGAAGAGTTGATCAAGGCTGCGAAAGCGGTTCAAAAAGCTCCGGCCATCTGATATATTGGTATTCCAAAAAGAAACCCCTCGCAGACTTCTCTGCGAGGGGTTTCTTTTTACTTATCCATCTTATTCGTAGTAGTTCGGAACGCGATGTCCGCTGCTTTCAAGCAGGCGATCTTTCCGGAATAACAGCACGTCGGCGGCTACCATGTCGTTCACGAGTGCTTTCAAATCGTATTTAGGTTTCCAGCCAAGCTTGGTCATCGATTTGGTCGGGTCGCCGATCAGTAGTTCTACCTCGGTTGGGCGGAAATAGCGTGGATCAACAGCCACAACCTCTTTACCGATCTCGATCTGGAAATCCGGATTATTACATTTGGTCACTTTCGCGATTTCGTCCACACCTTCTCCGCTGAACTCCACTTCAATGCCTACTTCTGCAAATGCCATTCTCACGAATTCGCGGATGCGGGTAGTGACGCCTGTCGCGATCACGAAGTCTTCGGGCGTTTCCTGCTGAAGAATGAGCCACATGGCTTCGACGAAGTCTTTGGCATGCCCCCAGTCGCGTTGCGCGTCGAGGTTACCCAGGTATACTTTGTCCTGAAGACCCAATGCAATGCGGGCGACGGCTCGGGTTATTTTACGTGTTACGAAGGTTTCGCCACGCAGCGGAGATTCGTGATTGAAGAGAATACCGTTCACTGCAAACATATTATATGCTTCCCGGTAATTGACGGTGATCCAGTATCCGTACAGCTTCGCAACCGCATATGGGGAGCGTGGATAAAATGGGGTGTTCTCCGACTGCGGTACTTGTTGCACCAATCCGTACAGTTCGGAGGTGGAAGCCTGGTAGATTTTGGTTTTTTGGGTTAAGCCCAGCAAACGTACCGCTTCCAGGATACGCAGAGTCCCGATTCCATCGACATTGGCAGTGTACTCAGGCTCTTCAAAGCTTACTTGCACGTGAGACATCGCGCCGAGGTTATAGATCTCGTCGGGTTGTACCTCCTGAATGATGCGGATGATATTCGTAGAGTCGCTCAGGTCGCCGTAATGCAGGTGAAAGCGTACGTTTTTCTCGTGCGGGTCTTCATAGATATGGTCGATCCGCTGTGTATTGAACAGCGAGCTGCGGCGTTTGACACCATGTACTTCATATCCCTTGCTCAACAGGAGCTCTGCCAAATAGGAGCCATCCTGGCCGGTGATCCCTGTGATTAGCGCTTTCTTCATTCTATTTTAGTATGTATATGTGGATAATGTTATCCGGTTAATAAGTAATGTACAAAATTGCGGCATTGCCCTAATTATGGTCGGCAGCCGGACCAACCAGCAGGCTTCTTTTGATATCTACGCGGTCGGCGAGAATGACCGCAGATGAATATTGCTCCCGGATCAGATCCAGGTATTGTTCCGCGTCGCTGCGGTACATAAAGTCTCCGACCTTGACGCGATAAGTGGGTTGAGAATAAGAAACGTAGGGGTTGAGATCAGGAAAGGACTGGTATATATAGGACTTTGCCCCATCGGCCTCCTGCCTTACATTTCCTACATAAATTTGTATCCTGAAACCATTGATATAGCGGATGGACTTGTTCTGCTTCGCGAGCGTATCCAGAACGGAGTCGAGTTTTTTGTTGATATACAGTGGTTTATCAACATCGGTCTTCGGCGTGGTGTTGCTTTTCGCAGGTTTCGTTTCAGCCTTGCTCACAACTGCCGGTTCCACGTACTCATAGTGGGGGCGCACTGCAGAGAGGTCCTCCTTGTATTCAGAGCCGGAAGAACTTACAACCGATTTTTTGCTGCAACCCGAAATCAGGATGATGCCAAGATGCAGAGCCCATAAAAATTTCTTTTTCAGCGTCATATCCTGAATCGTTGCGGTCGAGCCCACAAACTTAATCAAAAATGGATGAATCACCATACCGCTTAATTTTGAATGTAATACCTAACTTTGCCCGGTTTATCTCCGATTTCAATGCAAGTACAATCCAACGTTTCCCTTCGTCACCTCAACACTTTCGGGCTTGATGCGGCTGCAAGGTTCTTCGTCCATGTACAATCAGTACAAGAACTAACAGCAATTTTGCTTGATCCGATATGGAAGAACGCACCGAAATTTATCCTTGGTGGAGGGAGCAACATTTTGCTCACCCGGGATATCGATGCCCTGGTTATTCATCCCGGCATCCGGGGAATAGAAAAGGTGTTTGAAAATGAAGAAGTTGTTTCACTCAGGGTAGGTGCCGGGGAAGTTTGGCATGAGTTTGTGATGCATTGCGTAGGGCAGGGCTATGGCGGGATCGAGAACCTTTCGCTGATCCCGGGAACGGTAGGCGCGGCTCCTATGCAGAATATTGGCGCATACGGCATCGAGATCAGGCATGTGATAGAGTCGGTGGAGGCGGTTCGGATCGATAATGCCGAGCGGAGGGTCTTCTCAAATGAAGAATGCGAGTTCGGCTACCGGGAGAGCATATTCAAGCGTGCATTGAAGGGCCAGTTTGTGATTACCGGGGCCACTTTCAGGTTAAACAAAATGCCTGCATTACATGTGGGGTACGGCGATGTGCAGAAGGTTTTGGCGGAAATGAACGTTACAGATCCGACCATTCGCGACGTGAGCGAGGCGATTATCAGAATCCGCCGGAGTAAGTTGCCCAATCCGGCTGAGATCGGCAATGCCGGGAGCTTTTTTAAAAATCCGGAGATACCGGTTGCACAGTTTGAAAAATTGCGGGAAACATTTCCGGAAGTGCCAGGTTACCCGGTAGATGCCGAAACTGTGAAGGTACCCGCCGGCTGGCTGATTGAAAAGGCTGGTTGGAAAGGCTATCGGGAGGGCGCTATTGGCGTACATGCACGACAGGCACTCGTGCTGGTCAATTATGGGGGAGGTAACGGCATTCAAATCAAGGAATTATCGGAAAAAATACAGCAATCCGTAGCAGACACGTTCGGCGTCCATCTCAGCGCAGAAGTTAATTTTATATAGGATCTTATGCACCGCAAAAAATTATACACATCATTAGCACTGTCCGCCCTATTCATCATTGTTTTCTTCCTGAAGGACCGGTTTACCGCGGGTCTTTACCAGGATGAGAACCACTACCTGCCCACGGCAGTTTTGTTCAGTACCGAGCCGATTCCTTCATTGACCCTGCTGCAATCTTACAATGAGTTGAATACGCCAATTCCGTTTATTCTGGGAGGGTGGGCGCTCCGTGTGTTCGGTGAAGACATTCAGAGCCTTCGCCTGCTTACAGCCTTCACGAGTTTTGCGCTGCTGATGTTGTTCGTTTGGTACAGCCCTGCGCGTAGCAGGCGTTTCTGGCTTTGTCTGGGAGGGCTGTTGATCTTTCCCAACTACTACTTGTGCAGCGTCTATTACTACACGGATATTTTTGCCATGTTTTTTACGCTGGCCGGCGTTATTGCTTATTTGCGCAAATGGCATTGGGTAGGCTTCGTTTCGCTTGCTGCTGCGGTTTGCTGCCGGCAGTATATGCTGGCATTCCCGGCGGCCATTGTGGCCTATGAGCTGTTTAAAAACGTGAAGTGGAGTACTAATCCGGTGGTTTTAATAAAAAGTGTTTTCACTGACGCGTCGTGGATCTGGTACTTACTGGCTGTTTTGGCCCTGGTGCCCTGGATGGTGATCTGGGATGGGCCGGCGCCGGCTTCGGTCATGGCCGATCAACATTATGATTCGGACAAGCTGGTACAGTACAATTTTGGATACCTGATGTACGCTTCTGCGGTCGTGGCAGTATATTATATTGTTCCGGAAATGCTGGTCACCCGCCGCTTTTCACATTTTATCGAATACCCGCGGAAGTACCCGGCTATGTTTGTTGGCTTTCTGCTCATTACAGCGGCCATTGTTTCTTTATTTCCTGCCAAACAGGCCTATAACCCTTATTTTACCTGGCCTTATCTCGGTTATGTCGATGAGCTTTTGATGAAGATCGGGATAAGTGGCTTGCTGAAACAGATCGTGTTCGGAGCGCTGATGCTTGTCACACTGATCCGTTTTGTACCGCCGCGGTTCAACCTGGCTACCTGGGTTTTCCTGCTGAATATCCTGCTGCTCGGGAAGGCGCAGCTTTCTTGGGATAAATATTCCCTACCGATGATCATGGTGTTATGGTTCCTGGCAATGTACGACGAACATTGGCTGCCATCGGCAAAGCCTACCGAAAACGAACGCGAAGCATTGAATGTGAAATATTAAAGATATATTTATAACCATCTGCTTACCCGTGCGCATGACGTACGGGACGGTTTCAATCGGGCATCAGAAACAGTCTTTTAATGAAATGAACTTTACACACAGGAAATTCTTACTGCTTCTCCTTCTCATGCTGGGTTCTGCCGGCATTTCCCGCGCACAGCGCATTTATTCCGTCGTCTTCGATAAGCTGCCCAAGGACATGCAGCTTTACGCAAGAGGTGACGATAATATGGCCGACGTGCCTATTTCCGGTATTATCGAACTGCCCGGTTGGGATCATATGTCGGTGGTTGTTTTCAGGAACAACGAGCGCATCGGTTACCAGAGATCCGCCATCAATTATGGGGGTAAGACGACAGGAACGTTCAGCATGACAGCAAGGATCAAGGCCGAAATGGCCGATTATTCGTTTGAAGTGTATGCCTGCCATGAAGCGGATTCGGTTCAGATGGTAAGGCGCAACGAAGTGGTGGCGGGCGATTTTTATGTGATCAGCGGACAGTCGAATGCCGCCGCGACTATTTTTGGCGGCTGGTCCAGCAAGTATGCCCGTACCATCGCCCGGACGCCCGACGGAAATCCTTCGATATTGCCGGGCGATACGCTGTGGACGGTTGCGGCATGGTCGTGGACCTACGTGGGCGCATGGGGACTCGAAATGCAGCGATCGATTATCGAAAAGGATAGTATCCCGACCTGCGTGATCAATGGGTCGCTTCCGGGAAAGAAGCTCAGCGAATTTCTCAGCAGGGACCCGAGAGATCCTACCAGCTTCTCGCTTTACGGCGGCTTGTTGAAAAGAGTCCGCGTGTCCAAAGCGAGCCGCATAAGGGCATTTATATGGATGCACGGAGAACAGGAGGTTTTTGAGAACATCGGGAATTATGCGCAGGAATACGACCAGCTATATAATTTCTGGAAAGAGGATTATCCCCAGGTGGATCAATTCGTGGTCGTGCAATCCAATCTGATTATTCTTCGGAACGACACACCGAACCCGGTGGGGGGCGTTACCCGCGATTTCCTGCGGAGGACCAAGTATTTGTATCCCAAAACAGACCATTTTGCAGCTATCGGAACACCCGGCTACGACGGGGTGCATTACGAAAGATCAGGCTTTGAAGAGTTTGGTCGTCGTATGTACCGCTTTTTCGCACCATCTGTTTACAAATCTAAAGATTCTGATAATGTAAGGACACCCGATATCAGGAAGGCATTCTATACCAACGCCGAGAAAAAGGAGATCATTCTGATGTTCGATGAAGGGCAGGTTTTGAAATGGCCAGCCGATTCCACCGTAAAGGGACAGGATGGCAAGCCGCTGGTGCTGAGTCTCAAAAACTTTTTTTACCTGGACGGGGACGAAAAGAAGCCGGCCTTTTCTGCGGGGAAGGCGGAAGGCAATCAGGTAACGCTCACGCTGAAAGAGCCTTCCACTGCGACAACGATCAGCTACCTGCCGTCTTTTTACCCTGATAATCTACCTCTGATAGAGCCATTTTCATTTAATATCGCGATTTACACGGGACCCTACCTGCTCAACAAACGAGGCTTAGGGGCATTCTCCTTTGACAAAGTGGGCATTGGTGTGCTGTTGCCTAATGTGGAACTTTCAACCAATCGTACTTTCAACTCGGTGATCCTGTCCTGGAAGGCGGTCGAAGGCGCGACAGGCTATGTGCTCGAAAAGAAAACAGCCGACAATAGTTCGTATGTATTGTTGAAAAACCTGGATTCCAAGACTTTAATCTTCGAGGATAAGGACATTGAAATAAACGCAACCTACACCTATCGCATTCAGGCGATCAGCGACGTTTCGCAATCTGCCTACGCAACGGCCCGCGTGGACCTGACGCCTATTCTGGGTGTGGAGGAAAACGGAAGGGACCTTACCTGGCAAATTTATCCTAACCCTGTTGACGAGGTACTGAAGGTAGGGTTTAAAGATGCCGAGTCGGGTGTAATCCAGGTTTTTAATGCAGCCGGTCAGTCCCGCGTCCGTTCGGAATATAAGTTTGTGAAAGACTGGGAATTGAATATTTCGAAGTGGCCCGCTGGTGTTTACTTGTTAAAAGTTGAGCAGAAAAACGGATTTTCGGCTGCACAGAAATTCATCAAGCGTTAAGAAACCGAGAGAAGCGGAGGAGGGAGGAAAGGCAGGATTGCCTAGCTTCCTAGCCCATAACGCACAATGCAGTACAGGGCCCGGAAACCATCTTTCCAGTTGATTTTTTTTCCTTCTTCGTACGTGCGTCCGTAGTAGGAAACCCCTACTTCATAAATGCGTATCTTAGGTACTTTGGAGATTTTAGCGGTGACCTCAGGTTCGAAGCCGAAACGGTTCTCGACCAGTTTAATATTTTTGAGCAGGTCGGCACGGAATAACTTGTAGCATGTTTCCATATCCGTCAGGTTGAGGTTGGTAAACATGTTGCTGAGAAAAGTCAGGAATTTGTTCCCGATGGTGTGCCAGAAAAAAAGGATGCGGTGCGGTCTTCCGCCCATGAAGCGGGAGCCATACACCACATCCGCATATCCTTCGATAACCGGTTTTAGCAATATATTGAATTCCTGGGGATCGTATTCAAGATCGGCGTCCTGAACAATAATATAGTCGCCTGTTGCGCGACGTATGCCGGTGTGTAATGCGGCTCCTTTCCCCTGGTTGTATTCGTGCCGGAAGTAGCTGACTTCCAGCGATGGGTTTTCTTCAATAAATTTTTTTGCAACCGCCTCCGTATTGTCGGCAGAACAGTCGTTGATAATTACGATCTCCTTTTGAAAATTACCTATCAATTCAACGGATTTGAGCTTGTCCAGTACTTTCCGGATTGTCTTTTCTTCGTTGTAAGCAGGAACGATAACCGATAACTTCATCAGGGAAAATTAAAAGTAAGACTGTTTAAGAGTGAATCTTGATTGTTGGGGGCTATTAGTTATTCAAAACATAATGAAGCTGCTCCAAGAAGTCCAGCGTCATTGGCCAGGGTTGCACGTTTGATTGTAACGGTTTTGAGATAATAAGGGGTAAGCCAATACTTGAACCGATCGTTAATCGCGGGCAAAATAAACTCAAATGAAGCAGAAATACCACCACCGATCAAAATTGTTGTGATATCGAGTATCCGGATCATCGAAACCAACCCTTCACCGAGCAGGTAACCCATCTCATGAAACACTTCCTTTGCGAGCTCGTCTCCGGCCGATGCTGCTGCTACAAGGCCTGTGGTAGAGATCGTTCCGTCGGCAGGCAGCTGTGTGGTGCCCGTGTAGGCAGCACGCATGGCGTTAGCCATATCCAGCAGTTCTTTTTTACCGATGTTGCGTTCCAGCACCTTTCCGTTTTTAGAGGGAATGTGGCCCGGCTCCATCGCATTACCGCCGCCGCCTTTGAAAACTTTTTTGTCGATAATGGCCGCTCCGCCAATGCCCGTGCCCAGGGTCACGAATATATAGTCCTCGGGAAGCTTGTCTTCTCCGAAATAATATTCACCGAGCGCCGCGGCATTCGCGTCGTTTTCGAGGTAAAAATCGTGTGTCGGGAATCGGGCTTTCAGATCGGGAACAATGGTAATCCCATCGATTTCTGGAATTGCCGTGATTTCGATTAACGTGGTCCTGTCGCGGGTAATGAGTCCCGGAACACCGATCCCTACTTTTTTGACTTCGGGATATTCAACAAGCTGGAGCGCTATTGCATCGCCTAATCTTTCTATAAAATGCCCAGAAGTGCGCCAGCTGGCGGTATCATGACTGTAAAAATTCGAGATTCTTCCATCCGTAGCGTCAACGATCCCCATTTTTACGTTCGTACCGCCCACGTCTATACCGAGGTATTGTTCCATGAAATGAAAATATGGGTTTAATAAATAATTTTAAAAATGCGGCAATTTAGTAAAATTGCTTTATTCTTCACTCATCAATCCAAATCTCCCAGTAGGGGACGGATCAAAATTTCTTCTACCACCGCCCTGGAAGACAATGCGTATACCGACCAAATAGAGTCGGCGACGTCTTCGGGATCGATGAACCGGTCCTCCGGCAAATCGGTGCCCTGCCAGCTATCGGTATACGTCGCTCCCGGCAGGATCGCGGTGACCCGCACATTAAATGGCTTCATTTCTTCCCGCAGCACCTTGGTCATGCCATACAATGCAAATTTGGAAATGCAGTAAGAGCCGCCGTTCGGATATGCGATGATACTGGCTGTGGAGCAGATCGTGAATATGTGCCCTTTCTTCTGCTCCATCATTCCGGGGATTACGCCGCGGGTGAGATGGTAGGCACTGTAAAGATTGGTCTCCATCGTTTTTTCCAGTGTTCCCTCTGCCTCGTTATGGACTTGCCCGGGGATAAATACGCCGGTATTGTTGATAAGTACTTCCGGCAGCCCGTTTTGATTGTGGATAAATGTGATGAATGCATCGACATCGGCCCTAACCGAGAGATCGGCCGGTAAATAAGACAGCCTGGCCTGCGGAAAGCGCTCACTGAATGTTCGTTGCAGTTCGATGAGGTCGCTCTCGCTTCTTGCGCAGGTAATTACGTCGAACCCTTGTGCTAAAAATTTCGCTATGGCTGCCCTTCCGATTCCTTTTGTGCCACCGGTTACAACCGCTAATGGATTCATTTTTCTGATTACTTCTTTTTTTGCCTAATTTTCCCGAAAATATTGAATACAATTAAGATATCATGTCGGTAATCGGTAAATACTTCATTTTTTTAGGGACGTTATTCGGGAAAGGAGAGAAAATATCGGTCTACTGGCGGCGATTCATGGAGGAATGTGTAGGGATTGGAGTCAGTTCGATATTCATTGTCGCGATTGTTTCCACATTCATCGGCGCGGTATCCTGCATTCAAACTGCCTATAACCTGGTCAGCCCCATTATCCCGATCTCAACGGTAGCGCTGATTGTCCGGGACATGGAGATCCTCGAACTCGCACCCACCATTACCTGTATCGTGCTCGCCGGAAAGGTCGGTTCTAACATTGCCAGCGAACTGGGAACGATGCGCATCACCGAGCAGATCGATGCGCTGGAAGTAATGGGAATCAATTCTTCGTCGTATCTGGTGCTCCCGAAAGTGGTGGCCGCCATGCTGACGTTCCCTATGCTCGTCATTTTTTCCGCGTTTTTAGGTATCCTGGGCGGCTACCTGGCTGGTACGTTGACGGGCGTTATCACGGAACGTGACTATCTGTATGGAATCCGAGACTCATTTGTGCCGTACAATATCTTCTTCATGTGCGTAAAGCCGTTTGTTTTTGGCTTTCTGATTGCTTCCATATCTTCGTTCAAGGGATTTTTTACGGAAGGCGGAGCGTTGGAAGTGGGTAAGTCCAGTACCCAGGCCGTTACCAACAGCTGTATTTCTATTCTGATTGCTGACTATCTGCTCGCTCAGCTGCTTCTGTAAGCATTCAGAAGGTCCCTGATTCGTCTTCAACCCGACCAACAAATGATTGAAATCAACAACATTGCCAAAGCATTCAACGGTAAGGAAGTTTTAAAAGGAATATCGGCCCAATTTCAAAAAGGAGAAACCAACCTGATCATAGGCGGAAGCGGTACGGGTAAAAGTGTGTTGCTGAAATGCATGATCGGACTGGTGACGCCGGATCAGGGTAATGTGCTTTACAACGGTCGCGATTTTTATAACTGCGATAAGGAAACCAGGCAATCGATCCGCCGTGAAATGGGAGTACTTTTTCAGGGTGGCGCATTGTTCGATTCCAAAACGGTTGAAGAAAATGTGCGTTTTCCATTGGATATGCTGACGGAACAGTCCGCGGAGGAGAAGCGGGAGCGCGTAGCTTTTTGCCTTCAGCGGGTGGGTCTGGAGGCTGCCGCCAAACGTATGCCGTCGGAGATCAGCGGCGGGATGAAGAAGCGGGTGGGCATCGCGCGTGCCATTGTGATGAACCCCATGTACCTCTTTTGCGACGAACCCAATTCCGGCCTGGATCCGCTTACTTCCGTGAAGATCGACGAACTGATCCGTGAAATCACTGAGGAATACCAGATAACGACGATTATCATCACCCACGACATGAATTCGGTAATGGAGATAGGGCAGAACATTATGTTCCTCTATCAGGGTAGCAAGCTTTGGGAGGGCGTCAATTCAGAGATTATCAAAACCACTGTTCCTGAACTGAAAGAATTTCTTTTCTCCAACAAGCTTTTACGGGAAATGCAACCCTAGGAGGTCTCGTCTATTTCCTGCGCAATGCGGGAATGTTCTTGCGCTCCAAAAGGAATACCACAACCAGGCAGGCTGCGAATACGCCCATATGTATGGGCACGGAAACCCACAGGTCAGGAATTTTGACCAGCGACGAGCCGTAAATGAGCAAGGCGCCTCCGCCGATATAACCCAAAGCAGATACCACGTCATAGGGCACCGGATAAAATTTTTGCCCGAAATAATAACAAAGTGAAAGCATTGTAAACCCTGACAATGCAAACGAAATGGCAAAACCCAGGTAACCGATATGAGGTACCAGCAGAAAGCTCGTTGCAATGGTAATGCCGGCACCGGTCAGGGTCAGCCAGGTCCCGTACTGCGTTTTGTCCGTTAGCTTGAACCAGGTGGCCAGATTATAATATACACCCAGGAAAAGATATCCCGCCAATAACCAGGGCACGACGCCCAGTCCTTCGTGGTAAATTTTCTGTTTAAGGAACAATTCGGCAAAAAGGTCGAGGTTCAGGCAGATGCCCACCCACATCAGTACGCAGATGATGATAAAATACTTAGTTACCTTGGCGAAGACCGGAGGAGCGTTTTTGTCTTCTCCTTTCGAAAAGAAAAAGGGCTCCGCAGCATATTTAAATGCCTGGATTGCCAGATTCATGAAGATTGAAAGCTTGTAGCACTGGACATAGATACCAATGGCTGTTTTGGTACTCCTGCCCGGATAGAAGTTCTCCGGAAGCAGAAACTGAATAAAAGCCCTGTCGAAAAGCATGTTTACCACTCCTCCAATATTCATGATCATAATTGGGAACGCATATACCCATACAGGCTTGAAGATCGTGGTGTTGAAAACGAACTGGAATTCAGCAAACTCCTTGCGCAGCATCCAGAAGAATGTCAGGTTGGCAATGAGGTTGGCCGTGACAATGTAGTCGGGCGCTCGTAACGGATCATAAAACAGATCTATGGCCGGTTTTAGAAAGGTCAGGTATTTATTTGCCGCGATATCCCGGCATACGAGGAGGAAGAACAGGTTCAGGAAAATGGTGATCAGGATGTTGGTAACCCTGATGATGACAAATTTCTTTCCTTTTCCTTCCAGCCGGAGCTTCGCGAACGGGATCGAAACAATCCCGTCGGTGGCCATGATAATGGCAAACATCCGCACAAGCGATGTGCTTTCCGGGTATTTAATGAGTGTGGCAATGGTTTCTGCAAACGTAAACATCAGCGCCGAGCTGGTAAGGCTTACCAGTATCACCGCACTTAATATCAGGTTGTAGTATTGCTGACGATCCTTTTCCTCTCTTGCAAAGCGGAAAAATGCAGTTTCCATGCCAAATGTATAGAGAACCAAAGCCAGTCCTGCGTAAGCGAAGAGCTGGCCTTGTGCGGCGATTTGTTCGGGTTCAAAAAGGTCGGTGTGCAGTGCGACCAGCAGGTAGTTCAGAAATCGGCCAAGCATCGTACTGATGCCATAGGTGGCGGTTTCACTGGCCAGTTTTTTTAAGACACTCATTCATGCAGGATTTTGAACCGCAAATATAGGTCATCGCGGGCCGCATATGCCAATAAAAGAAAGGTGCCCTTCCCGTGAAATGGAAAGGGCACCTTTCTTTTTTATTTTTTTAACCCCGGACGTCCGAGATAATACTGTTGATCACATGTTCGATACGTTTCCAGCCTTCGTCGGATTGGAGATCCACATCCAGCATTTTGTCACGATAATCAGAAGAGATGGTCATAAAATATATACCTGCGGAAATGAATGCGACGAGTGCGCTGGTGTCATTGTAGTAGGGCAGGTCACCTATTTTGCTTAGAATCCGCGTAGCGATCTGATTGCGGGCATCTGAGAGCATCGACTTTCCGGTTCCGATTTCCCAGCGGAGCAGGTCACGGGTGGCCTTACGTTCGCGCAAATCGTTGGTGAAAGTGTGCATGAGGGATGAGAGCGCCTTGGCCCTTTCTTCGGGCGATAGCTCTGGAATGTTGTCAATGTAATCCGTGCTGAGGGTGGATGTGTACTCGCCTGACTTGACATATTGCTCCATCAGGCCATCAACACTTTCAAAGTATCTGTAAATCAGCACTTTGTTTACGCCGGCGGTTCGGGCGATCAGATTGACCCCGACCTTTTCTGTACCATGTTGTTCGATTACTTCGCCGACCGCCTTGAGTATTTTACTCTTCGTGCGCTCGCGATCGCGTTTTTTCACTTTGTCAATTTTCATATGGGTGCTGTTTAGGTTAAAACATAGTAAATGTAACATTTCATATCCAAATTTTATAGCAGAAAAATGACATAAGTAACCATTTTTTTAAATTGGTTTCCTTAATGTAACCGTTTGTGATCAAAAGGTTTGAAAACCTATTGTATGGCGGAAAGGAGCTGGAATTTGGATGAATTCTAAATTTGGATACGGGGATAAGAAGACACAAAAAAAGAGCTCATTTTTCAATGAGCTCTCAGATTACTGTTGGCCGACAAGGACTCGAACCCTGAATAAGACAACCAAAATGTCCTGTGTTACCATTACACCATCGGCCAAAACCGTAAACAGTGGTGCAAAAGTAATGGTGGTTTCCTATGTTGTCAAGTATTTTGGAAAAAAAATTAAATACTTTTTACCTCAACCTGGCTAGCGATCTTTCTTACAAGGCCTTGCAAAACTTTACCCGGGCCTGATTCGATGAAGATCTCGGCGCCATCCGCTACCATTTGCTCCACAGATTGCGTCCATTTTACCGGAGCCGTGAGTTGGGAGATCAGATTTTCCTTGATCACCGTTACCTCGGTGGCCGGTTTGGC
>NZ_CAMLSE010000019.1 GCF_946482605.1 uncultured Dyadobacter sp.
ATCGGGAATCTGGATACGCAACAATGCCAGTCGCTCCATGTTTTCACGGAACTCGGCATGGACAAACTTTTCAAGCAAAGCGAGCGAAAGGTGTGTACTGGCATAAATACACGGCATTCCGATCGGGTTCCATCTTCCGCCAAATAGCTTCGCGCCTGAGCCCGTCACATCACCGATGTACGCTTTGGCAGCGATCCGGTAAGCGATCATATGTAAATGCCATGTTCCATACGCCCGAGCTCGTTACAGATCAGCTTCACACCCCAGAACGACCTCAATGTAGAAAAATCCTGCACTTCTCCCAGAACCTCCCGGGGCGTCCGCAGCCAGGCTTCCAATGATCTGGAATTACCAAACACCAGCAACCCAAGATCTGCCATATTTTCGAGCTGATAAAGGTGCTCGGCGTATAATCCCTCGAAATGCTTTTCGTCTTTCAGGTATCTGTGTAGCGTTCTGTCACTGATATGCAGAATGTCAGCCCATTCAAGCTGTGTAAAGGGCAGTTTCTCACTAAGATTCCGGAACCTGGAAACGGGAAATTCGTCGATTTTCTTGGTGGCGATGTACAACACCTCAGGTTCCGCGGCGATACGGAGCGGAATAGTATCCTCCGGCTCCTGGTATAAGATCTTCTTCATATTTACCGAACTTTGTCTCTCTAAGATATGACTTTTTTCGGCCCCTTAAAAGCCTTCCTTCACCAACTTCGCCTTCTTTTACCAAACGGCTTTATTCAATAATTCAGCGGCTCTCAAAAGTGTTTCGTCATTTTTTGCAAAACAGAAACGCAACGTTTTGTAGTCTGTCTCACGCACGTAGAATGCCGAAACCGGTATCGATGCTACGCCGACCTCTCTGGTCAGCCGCTCAGCCAGCACCAGGTCATTTTCTTCCGACAAATTCGCATAGGATACATTTTGAAAAAAGCTGCCTTCCGAAGGCTTCATCGTAAAACCGATATCCCTGATCGATTCGATAAACAAATTCCGCTTCCGCTCGTAGAATTCCGAAAGGCTCAGGTAATGCTCCGGTTCTTCGAGGTATTCGGCCACTGCGAACTGCAAAGGCGTCACGACGCTGAAAACCAGGAACTGATGGATCTTCCTGAATTCGGCAGTCAGCGCGGCGGGTGCCAGGCAATAACCCAGCTTCCAGCCAGTGGTATGGAATGTCTTACCGAACGACCCGCAAAGAAAGGTGCGTTCAGCCAATGCGGGAACGGAAGCGGTGGAAATGTGTGCGCGTCCGTCGAAAATAATGTGTTCATAAACCTCGTCGCTGATGACCAGCAGATCATGCCGCTCCGCCAAAACAGCGAGTTGCTGCAAATCGGCGGCGTCCCATACTTTGCCCGTGGGATTGTGCGGTGTATTGATGATGACAACCCTGGTTTTCTCTGTAATGCGGCTCCGTACGACGTTCCAGTCGATGGCATCATACTGAGGATCCAGCGTCACAAATACGGGAATCCCGCCGCTCAGTTCAATGGCCGGTACATAGCTGTCGTAGGCAGGTTCGAACACAATCACCTCGTCGCCGGGATGTACCACAGTACTGATCGCCACAAATAATGCTTCGGTGGCGCCGCTGGTAATGGTAATTTCTGTAACCGGGTGATATTCCCTACCCGATGCTGTGAGTGTCTTCCGTGAAATAGCTTCCCGCAACGGAAGCACCCCCGGCATCGGCGCATACTGATTTTTGCCCGATCTTACATACTTATCCACCAACCGCTGTAAATCCGGAGCGCAGTCAAACTCGGGGAATCCCTGGGCCAGATTGAAAGCCCGATGTTCTTCTGCGAGCGCCGACATCCTGGTAAAAATAGTGGTGCCTACGTTCGGAAGTTTTGACGTCAGCCCTTTTCTCAGTAACATATCCATTTATTTTGCAATACAAATACCGCATCAGCGATGACACAGCCAAATATAACAGATGACTGGCAGGCTCATGCGGTATCGATGATTCAAACGGCGCGATTTATGCTATCTGCCTTCGAAAACGGCTTTCAGTACAGACTTTATATCCGGTGTGTTGTCAAAGTTTTCGTCCACAAAGGCATACCCGATCCGTCTGTCCTTTCCTAATACGAACAATGAAGGAGTAAAGACTTCCTCGGAAATTCCCGCGATACGGTCCCAGATCGGCGACGTTTCGGAGAACACGCCGTAGGATCGCGCGACATTGTAGTTTTTGTCATGATATATCGGCACATCCGGGCCTAACTGCCTGGTAAGACGTACGATCTCTTTTTGCGTCTCATTGGTGAGGATCAGCAACTGACCGCCAAAAGCTTCAACCTGTGGGGCCAGTGATTTAACGACTTCCAGGTGCCGCGGCGCATAGCTTCCCCAGCAATTGCAGTAGAAACTCAAAACCAAAGGTTTGAAATGCACGAGGTCCAAAACAGATTTTGTTTCATGGACTTCCGACAGGCCGCTGAGTGATGTGACGGGAAGTCCGTCCTCATTTCTGAGGTAAAAAAGCGGCGCGAGTTCACCGCTTACCGGTGGCACTATTTGTTCCGCCGCTTCCTTCTCTCTGATCCGCAGCGTTGACACGTTGCCTGCCTCGTCTTCAATTTCGTAGTACGTCATAGTCAGGGGAGTTTCTGATTTCGATTTCAAATTTAGTATTAATCTATATATCCTACAAATTTAATAGACTTATTTTCCAGTAGGTGAAAGAATAAAAAAATCAGTCATACACTTATAATGCTGATCCTAACCTTGATCCCTATGAAATCCGCTATTCGGTTTGCCATTTTTGTCGGCTTGTTTTTTACGCAATCAGCGCTTCGTGCGCAAAGTATTCAATGGAAGGAAATACATCCGGGCATCTGGAAAGGTGTCGCCAGCAAACCCGATAGCTACAACCTGTTAAGTGCTGCCGACGTCGCTGCCTCTCCTGCGTTAAATGCGCTCGAAAAAGCCGCTTTTCCACTCAGTAAGGACGATATCTCCTTTCGGCTCAATGGAGGCAAAACCTATCTGCGTTTACCCCTCGAAAAAAATGAGCAACTCTACGGATTTGGTCTGAATTTCCAGACCATCCATCAGCGTGGCCGCATTATGCAGCTCCACGCCGACCATTACGGAAAATCTGATAACGGTCGTACGCACGCGCCTGTACCTTTCTATGTGTCATCGCTCGGCTACGGTGTTTTCGTCAACTCCGCTAAGTACATCGATGTATATGCGGGTTCGGGAGTCAGGAAGGACAGCAAGAATCCGCCAAAAGTCATGGACCGTAATACCGACAAAAACTGGGAAGCACATCCTTACTCCGATGCGGTTGAAATGCTCATTCCGGCGGAGGGCATTGAGATTTACGTCTTCGCAGGTCCCAAACCAGTGAATGCGATCGAACGGTTCAACCTGCTGAATGGAGGTGGCTGCCTGCCGCCGCGCTGGGGCCTTGGCTTTACGCAACGCGTACACCGGCTTTACACCGCCGATCAGGTAATGCAGGAGGCAAAAGCTTTCGAAGAAAAAGGTTATCCCCTCGATTTCATCGGCCTTGAACCGGGCTGGCAAACGAAATCATATCCCTGCACATTCGAATGGGACCGCTCGCGCTTCCCCGATCCGGCAGGATTTATCAAAGGGATGGGACAAATGGGTGTAAAAGTGAACCTTTGGACCAACCCCTACGTCTCGCCCGATGCGTCCATTTACAAGGCCATTGCGCCATACACCGGCACGCACACAGTATGGAACGGGCTGGTACCCGATCTCTCCATGCCACAGGCGCGAAAGATCCTCTTCGATCAGTTTGATAAGGAGCATGTAAAAATCGGCGTGAGCGGGTACAAGATCGACGAAGTGGATGGTTTTGATTCCTATCTGTGGCCCGATGTAGCAACATTTCCTTCCGGTCACTCTTCGGAACAGATCAGACAAACGTACGGTCTGCTGGTACAGAAGCACAGTTTCGAGGTTTTTCGTAAAAACAACTCCCGTACCTACGGCCTCGTGCGCGGCTCCAACGCGGGTGGCTCTTCCTTCCCTTATGTAATTTACAATGATAATTACAGTCATGAGGATTTTATCACCGCGTTGATCAACAGCGGTTATGCGGGGGTGTTGTGGACTCCCGAAGTGCGGGCGTCGAAAACCGCCGAAGAATGGCTGAGGCGCTTTCAGACGGTCTGCTTCTCTCCGATGGCCATGATCAATGCATGGGCGAGCAGCATGCAACCTTGGACATTCCCCGAGGTAGCGCCGCAGATCAAGGCATTGGCCCAGCTCCGGATGCAGATGATGCCCTACTGGTATTCCGAATTTGCCAAATACCATTACAACGGAACGCCTCCTTTCCGAGGCATGAATCTGGAAGAAGGGTTTGTCACGAATATCAAAAAAGAAAAAGCGGAGAGCAACCTGCAAGAGAATCCTTACGAAGAGGCCGTTACCAGGGAAGTCAAAGACCAGTATATGGCGGGAGAATTTTTGCTGGTGGCACCGCTGTTCACCGGTCAGACTTCCCGGAAGGTAATTCTGCCAAAAGGAAAATGGTACGATTTCTACACGGGCAAACTGGCGGGCGACGGTGAAGTGATCACAATCAGCCCGGGCATGGACCGCATACCGGTTTTTGTAAAGGACGGAGGCATTATCCCAATGATGCCCGCCATGCTGCATGCACCGAAAACGGGCGAGAAAACCGATCTGGAAATCCGGCATTATGGACAGAAAACTGGGAATTACAAGCTGTATGATGACGACGGGGAGTCATTTGCTTACGAAAAAGGTATCTTTTCCTGGCGCAACATACGGGTAGAACGCCAACCTGACGGCAAGCTCAAAGGCAACATTTCACCAGCCGAAGCCGGCAAACCCAACACCGTAGGTCAGGTAACCTGGCGTTTCATGACGGAATAGTATTTCCAGCATCGAGGTCCCGGAAATCCGACGTGAAATTTCCGGGACTAAGCGGTTTTTTAGACAACTCGTCCGCAAGAAATTCGGGGTAAACACCGGCGAGGCCGAGGTCTTCTACATTATGCCATTTGAAAAGCAGGTCGTCGTCCCCCTCCACGCCCAGAAAGTCGTCCTGGTTGGCCAGGTCAGCGATCTCCATCAGGAAGTAAAACCCAATTTCATGATACCTGGTACCATTATACAGGAAAAAGTTCTCGGAAACCCATAGCATTCTGCCGACTTCCACCTCCATTCCCGTTTCTTCCTGCATTTCACGCCGTAAAGTATGGCCGGAGAATTCGAAGAGTTCGGCCCGTCCGCCCGGGAGCGTCCAGTAGTTGTCGGCAGGGGTCTTATGCAAAAGCACTTTGCCGTTCACGATCGCCACACCGGCTACCCTATAATTGAACAAAGCGCCGTTAATGGGAAGGCTGATCATTCGCAATGTAGTTTTTTGGCTAAACTACGCTTTTTCCGACAGACGAGGCTCGGATCGTCAATGCAGTTTTCAGGGAGCGCGTTTCGAACTTCTCATCTTTTTGCGGATGTTCGATCAGTCGGATCAACAGCTCGACGGCCTGTTGTCCCATTTCCATGGCAGGTTGCATAACGGTCGTCAAAGGCGGATTCAAAAGATTAGCGACACTGATATTGGTAAAACCGACGATCGCGATCTCCTCCGGTACTCTGACCCCCTTCCGCTGGAACACCGACATGCAGCCTGTGGTAAGCCTGTCGCTGGCCGTGAAAATAGCGTCCGGCGGCTCCGGTAGCGCGAGCATTTCCTCGATCGCCGCCTCGTTTTCAGCTTCGATCTTGCCTCCGTACAGGCAGTACTTGACGTAGGATTCATCAAATGGTATTCCGTAGTCTTCCAGCGCCTTTTTATAGCCGGCGAGGCGTTCCGTGGTAATGGAGAGATAAATCGGACTCGTCAAATGCGCGATACGCTTCCTGCCCGAAAGGATCAGATGCTCAGTCGCTTCATAGCTTCCCGTAAAATTATCAGCCACTACCTTGTGGGTTTCAATGTCATTGGGCACCCGATCCAGGAACACAATCGGCAGCCCTTTTTGCATCAGATCCTGGAAATGCACCAAGTTCGTGGTCAGGCTGGCCAGCGAAACCAGCAGCCCATCTACCTTCCTCGAAACCAGGTAGTTGGTATTAGCTACTTCACGCTCATAGGAATCATGGCTTTGGAAGATCACGACATGGTAACCAAGATTATATGCAATGGACTCGATGCCATTGATGAGTTGGGAGAAAAAATGATTGGCAATCTCCGGAATGATCACCCCGATGGACTTGCTTTTGCTGTCTTTCAGACTCAATGCAATGGGATTGGGCCGGTAATTCATCCGCTCAGCATACTCCATCACCAGCTTCTTGGTCTCCGGATTGATCTCGTAACTGTTTCTCAGCGCGCGGGATACGGTGGAGGTCGAAAGATTGAGTGCTTTGGCAATATCCTTGATTGTGATTGTTTCCAATGGAAATATTTGTTTATTCCAATTTATTATTTGTTTTAAAATATCAAATTAACTCCGGAAATAGAAATCGAAACGAAGGTTTCTTTCATAAATCCACCAATGCCGGAGCCAACTGACAACGTTCCCGATAACGATTGCACAAAAAAAGACAATTCAGTATTTGATATTTCTGATTATTCCGTCTAACATCGTTCGGTTGGGACCTATACAACCCGACGCTAAATATATCGGATACCCCGAAAAAGACAAATCAGAATCCATTAATGAATACCGTTAGTTTATTTGAACTTACCGGAAAAACCGCATTGGTGACCGGGTGTAATCGGGGAATCGGAAAGGCGATGGCGGAAGCACTGGCGGAAGCAGGTGCCGATATCATCGGTGTAGCTTCTTCACCTATGCCGGAAGATGGCGACATTCATCAATCCATTCAAAAGACCGGCCGCAAATTTACAGCTTACCAGGCAGATCTGGGAAACCGGGAAAGTCTGTACGCCCTGATCCGCAGCATTAAAGATAACCACCCCGTAATCGATATCCTCGTCAACAACGCAGGCATTATCCTGAGGGAACCCGCCGCCGAACACCCCGACGAATATTGGGACAAGGTATTGAATATCAATTTAGACGCCCCTTACATCCTGTCACGTGAAATCGGTAGGGAAATGATAGCTCGCGGTGAAGGCAAGATCATTTTCACAGCTTCCCTGCTGACTTTCCAGGGAGGCATCAATGTACCCGGTTATACAGCCTCGAAAAGCGCGATTGGCGGGCTTGTGAAAGCATTGGCTAACGAATGGGCTGGAAAAGGGGTGAATGTCAATGCGATTGCGCCGGGCTACATCAATACGGATAATACCGAAGCGCTCCGGAATGACCCCGTCAGAAGCAAATCCATTCTGGATCGGATACCAGCCGGGCGGTGGGGATTGCCCGAGGATTTTAAAGGCCCCGTCCTTTTTCTGGCATCGAAAGCATCCGACTACATGCATGGCACTATTCTGACCGTCGACGGCGGATGGATGGGCCGTTAATAAAGATTTTTAAGTCAGTGTACCCAATATCAGTTGTCATAACCCATGCAAATCAGATTTGAAAGCAGCCGCAAAGAAGTCTCCCAAATGGACACGCAAACCCTGCGTGAGAATTTTCTGGCAGAAAATATATTTGTTGACGGTGAAATCCATTTCGTATACAGCCATTACGATCGTGTGATCATCGGTGGCGCCATACCACTGGCCACCCCGATCGCATTGCCGGTATTTGAAAACCTGAAAGCCGCTTTTTTTCTAGAAAGACGCGAGATTGGCATCATCAACATCGGCGGTGACGGAGAAGTTGTCGTTGATGGCGAGCGGTTTGCGATCAGCAAGCTGGGTTGCCTGTATGTGGGCATGGGCGCCCGCGAGGTACTTTTCGTTAGCCGGGACGTTGCTAATCCTGCCGCATTCTATCTGCTTTCATCCCCGGCGCACCACACCTGTCCCACCCGGCTGTTTACAAAGGAAGATGCTGCTCCGGCCACGGTTGGAAGCATGGAGACATCGAATCACCGCACCATTTACAAATACATTCATCTTGGCGGCATTCAAAGCTGTCAGCTCGTAATGGGGCTTACGGTACTGCAAACGGGAAGTGTCTGGAATACCATGCCCTCGCACGTACACGACCGTCGCATGGAAGCTTACTGTTACTTCGACGTACCCGACAACCAGCGCGTGTTGCACCTGATGGGTGAGCCGTCGGAAACACGCCATTTATGGGTAGCCAACCGCCAGGCCATAATATCTCCTCCATGGTCGGTTCATTCGGGTTGCGGGACTGCCAATTACGCATTCATCTGGGGAATGGCGGGAGAAAACAAGGATTATACGGATATGGATCCGGTACTTATCTCTGATCTCAAATAAATGGATGCCATGAAAGATCCAGAGATAAAAACATTCGTCACCGACAGCGAAATCGCCTGGGAAGACCTCGGCGGAGGATTGAGACGTAAAATCATGGCCTACGATGATAACCTGATGATAGTGAAAGTCGCATTTGAAAAAGGGGGGATCGGAGTGCTCCACAGTCATTACCACATCCAGATGAGCTACGTCGAGAGCGGGGAGTTTGAAATAACGATCGGCGACGACAAACGGATACTCCGGAAAGGCGACGTGTATCATATTCCGCCACACGTCATCCACGGTGCACTTTGCCTCTCCGAAGGTATGCTTATCGACATTTTTAATCCCATGCGTGAAGATTTCGTGCAACCCACACCGTCCTGACCCCGACCCTATGACCATGTATTTACTTCGATTTGTCTGCATAGCACTCGTAATAGGTTACCTGGGGTCAAAACCAGCCTGTGCACAGGATCTGCCGCTATCCCGGCAAATGGCCGACTCCTTTATGGCCCGTCATAAAGACTCGATTCTGGTAGGTAAAAACACCGCTACCAAATGGGACTATGAGCAGGGACTTATGCTCAAAGCCATTGAAAAAGTGTGGTACCGAACCGGAGAAGGCAAATATTTCGATTACATCCGCAAAGACATTGACCAATACGTCCGTCCCGACGGAAGCATCCGCACTTACCGGGCCGATGAGTTCAATATCGACAACATTCCGCCCGGAAGGACATTGCTGACCCTGTATCAGCAGTCTCAACCCGACAAAGACAAATACAAAAAAGCAGCTGACCTGCTCTGGAAGCAGTTGGAACAACAGCCCCGCACCAAAGAGGGCGGCTATTGGCATAAAAAGCGCTATCCTAATCAGATGTGGCTCGACGGATTGTTCATGGGCGAGCCCTTTGCAGCTGAGTACAGCCTCATTTTCAATCATCCCGAGCATTTCGACGACATTGTCAAACAGTTCGCATTGATCGAAAAATATGCCGTCGACGAAAAAACGGGCCTCGTTTACCACGCCTACGATGAAAGCAGGGAACAGCCATGGGCCGACAAGCAAACCGGCAGATCTCCCAGTTTCTGGGCAAGGGCCATAGGCTGGTACGCGATTGCATTGGTAGACGTCCTGGACTACCTTCCTCAGTCGCATCCAGGAAGGCTGCAATTGATCAGTTACCTCCAAAGATTGGCGCCCGTATTGGTCAAATACCAGGATCCGGCGTCCGGAGCGTGGTACCAGGTCATCGACCAGGGGACGAGAGCAGGCAATTACCTGGAAGCCTCGGCGTCTTGTATGTTCGTATATGCACTGGCTAAGGGCGCGCGCCTGGGTTACATTCCGCAGCTCTTCGCGAAAGCGGCCCAAAAAGGTTATCAGGGCATCCTTCAAAATTTTGTTGAAAAAGAACCGGATGGGCTACTCAGCCTGAACAAAACCGTGAGCGTCGGAGGACTGGGTGGTACCCCGTACCGCGACGGGACCTATGCCTACTATCTCAGTGAGCCGCTCCGGAAGAACGATCTGAAAGGAATCGGGCCGTTTATTTTCGCCAGCATTGAAATCGAAATTGCGGCGGAAAATACGGCAGGTAAGAACAAAACCGTAGGTCTTGATTACTATTTCAATCACGAGACAAGGAATGGCCTCCATGGAGCCACAGAGCAGTTCCATTATACCTGGGAAGACCGTATGCATTCGGGTTTCTGGCTTTGGGGCAACACCTTTCGAGAACTGGGCGCTCGCACGGTTTCGGTATCGGCAGCACCGACCGAGGCCAGCCTGAAAGGCATCGATGTGTATATCATCGTGGATCCGGACACCAAAAAAGAAACTACCGATCCCCATTATATTGATCCAAAATCCATTGCGGTCATTGAGAAGTGGGTAAAAGCGGGCGGCGTACTGGTACTCATGGCCAACGATACCGCCAATTGCGAGATACCGCATTTCAATCATCTCGCCGGGAAATTCGGCATTCAATTCACAGCCAAAAACCGGAATATGGTACAAGGCACGCAGTTCGAACAGGGCAGGATCTTGATTCCGGCGGAAAGCAAAAGCATATTTAAAACCGCTGAAAAGATCTATATCAAAGAACTCTCACCACTCAGCCTGACGCCACCTGCCAAGCCGCTCCTGACCGATCAGGGCGACGTTATCTTCGGCGTTTCCAAATATGGAAAAGGAACCGTTTTCGCCGTGGGAGATCCCTGGCTTTATAATGAATATGTGGACGGACGCAGGATCGACACCAGTTTCGAGAATTTCGAAGCCGGTAAAGACCTCGCCGGTTGGTTATTGAAACAGGTTGTAAAAAAGTAAATCTCAATGCTATGGGCAATCTCTTCCGGGAAAATTTACGTCAGCTCAGGCACCATTCCGCCGTTACGGTGCCCGACGACTCTACATTCCAGCTTCCCGAAAAAGTGCTTCAATTCGGCACCGGGGCATTCCTCCGCGGGCTGGCTGATTATTTTATCGACAAAGCCAACCGCCAGGGCATTTTCAACGGGCGCATTGTGGTCGTCAAATCGACGGACGACGGCGATATCAAGGCTTTTGAACGGCAGGACAATCTGTATACCATCTGCTCCCGCGGAATCCAGGACGGTGAAGCAAAGGAAGAAAACATCATTTCCGCTGCGATCAGCAGGGTTTTACCTGCGAAAACACATTGGTCGCTGGTACTCGACCTCGCCAAAAACCCATCCGTCAGTATCGTCATATCCAATACAACCGAAACCGGTATCCAGCTTGTCCAGGACGACATTTACCAGTGGCCGCCAGTATCATTCCCCGGCAAACTGCTTGCATTTCTTTACGCACGCTACGTCGCATTCGGTGGCAATCCCGACTATGGGGTGGTAATCATCCCTACCGAGCTTATCGCTGACAACGGCAAGAAACTCGAAGCGATTATCCTTGAACTCGCACATCGGAACGGATTGGAAGGCGCATTCATCGACTGGATCGAACAATGCAATTTTTTCTGTAATTCGCTGGTCGACCGCATTGTACCCGGCAAACCCGACGAAGCCCGTTTGAAAGAACTGGAAGAAGAACTCGGTTACCGCGATGAACTACTGATCACGACCGAACATTACCATCTCTGGGCAATTGAAGGTGGTGAAGAAATCCGCAAAAAAATCCCTTTTTACGGCATCGATCCGGGGCTGATCATCGAACCTGATATCGAGCTTTATCGCGAACTGAAATTGCGGTTACTCAACGGCGCACATACGCTGGGAGGCGGGCTTGCTCACTTGTGCGGCTTCAAAACGGTGGTAGAAGCAATGGACGATCCGTTTTTCTCGGCATTCCTGACCTGCCTGATGGAAAACGAAATTGCTCCGGCCATTCCGTACGAAATGCGCCCAGATGTTGCGCTTACATTCAGCAGGCAAGTGGCGGAGCGTTTCAAAAACCCCCATATCCTCCACAGATGGCTGAACATCAACCAGAACTACTCTGCCAAGATGCTCTCACGGGTCATTCCTACCTACCTGAATTTTGAAAAACAGAATGGCTACCTTCCCGAATACATGACGTTTGGAATCGCTGTCTTTATTTTCTACATGAAACCGGTAAGAAAGGAGGGTGACAATTACTTCGGAAAGGCAAACGACAGCCACTATCTCATCCAGGACCCACGAGCCGCATATTTTCATCAGAAATGGCAAATGCCTTCGATCCCCGAAATGGTGCAGGTGATTTTGAAAGAGCAGGGGCTGTGGGGAAGGGATTTGAATAAAATAGATTCAGTTCAGAACACTGTAACCACCTATCTCCGCGCATTGGTACAGAGGGGCGCATTGGAAACGCTGAAATCGCTGTTGGAGAAACCCGTGTATGTACTATCCCAATCCTGAAACCTTGATCAATATCTTACCAATTCAATATGGAAAATAAAATGACAGGCTATCGCTGGCGGGTGGTAGCGCTGCTGTTCTGCGCCACGACCATCAATTACCTCGACCGCCAGGTCCTGGGCCTGCTCAAACCGACTCTGGAAGCCGATTTTGGCTGGTCTGAGTCCGATTTCAGCCACATCGTCATGGCATTTCAGACAGCGTACGCCATTTCATTGATCGGCTTTGGGGCGATGATCGATAAAATCGGGACGAAGGTCGGCTATGTCATCTCGGTCGTCGTATGGAGCATTGCTGCAATGCTGCATGCGGTCGCCACAGGCACTTTCAGTTTTGGATTCATGCGCGCCATGCTCGGTCTGGGCGAAGCGGGTAACTTTCCGGTGGCTATCAAGGCCACTGCCGAGTGGTTCCCGAAGAAAGAACGCGCCTTGGCCACAGGGATCTTCAACTCCGGTGCGAATATCGGTGCCGTGGTAGCGCCCATTATGGTGCCCTGGATCCTGGGCGCCTATGGCTGGCAGGAAGCATTTCTCATTACCGGGGCGTTGGGCTTCATCTGGCTGATCTTCTGGCTGCGTTACTACGAAATACCATCCCGGCAACCTCGCGTCAATCAGGCTGAGTTTGATCATATTCACAGCGACAACGAACCCGACACCAGCAAGGAAGCGCCCGTCAAATGGCTGCAACTGTTCAAAGTACGCCAGACCTGGGCATTCGTTTTTGGCAAAATGCTCACCGATCCGATCTGGTGGTTCTTTTTGTACTGGCTGCCCTCCTATTTTGCCGAGGCCTTCAAGCTCAACCTCTCCAAACCAAGCCCCGAATTGGTGATCGTTTACACTGCCACCACGATCGGCAGCATTGGCGGTGGTTATCTGTCCGGCTATTTTATTAAAAAAGGATGGCCCGTGTTCCGCGCGCGAAAGACTTCCATGTTGATCTTTGCATTCCTGGTGATGCCCATTATGGCAGCGCAATACACGACCAATATCTGGCAGGCTGTGATACTGATCAGTCTCGCGGCAGCAGCTCACCAGGCATGGAGTGCCAATATTTTTACGACCGCCTCGGACATGTTTCCTAAAAAGGCAGTAAGTTCCGTAGTTGGAATCGGAGGAATGGCCGGATCAGTAGGTGGGATCCTGTTTCCCCTTTTGGTAGGGATCATTCTGGACAATTATAAGGCAGCCGGAAACATCGGGGGAGGTTACAACCTGATCTTCATACTCTGTGGATGTGCATACCTGCTCGCCTGGGGCGTAATGCATGTATTTTCACCGAAGATGGAACGGGTTGATATCTAGGCAGCCTGCCGGTAATCCACCGATGTTCACAGCCAGAATACCGATCGACGAAGTTCAACTAAATCCTAATTTTTGATCAATGAAGAAAAGTCTTTTAATCCTTGCGTTCCTGCTGATCGGTAATGCATTCGTGTTCGCCCAAAGTGCTGACGAAAAAGCAGTTGCGGCCACCGTCGAAAAACTAAAAACGGCTATCATCAGCGCCAACGAAGCCGACCTGAAAAAACTGACCTCTCCCTCGCTTTCCTACGGACACTCCAACGGCCTGCTGGAAGATCAGAAGGAGTTCATCCGCGCGCTCGTAAGCGAAGAGTCCAAGTTCACAAAAATGGATCTCACCGACCAGACGGTCGCGGTGTCGGGCGATGTCGCGCTGGTTCGACACAAACTTTTTGGAGATACCCACAACAAGGGAAAAGATCCCGCACAGGTCAAGCTCGGTGTATTGATGGTTTTCCAGAAAATAAAAGGAAACTGGGTACTGCTCGGACGTCAGGCGTTCAAGCTCGTATAGATTCATTCCAGGATATATATTCAAACAGGTCTGCTATTCCACTCGCAGGCCTGTTTTTGTTTTTACCAAATCGCGCTGCTCCATTTGTCCTTTAAACCGGCCTCAAACTCTCCCATTTTCAAATCAACGACAACAAGGCATTTCAGCCGTCGGTGATAAAACAGTAAGTCGATGAAGTAATCCCGGTGATCGATGGTAATACGCTTCTGCCGTGCCATGAATGCAAAATCGCTTCCCATTTCGATAATGAAGTGCTGCAACTCGACTATAATCGAAGATTCCAGGTCTTTCTCCGAATAAGTGTCCTTCAAACCCAGGAAATCTAGAAAGTAAGGGTCTTTAAAAACGAGATCTGGATTGAGCTTTTGTTCGCTTTTCAGTAGTTGGATGTTGTCGATAATTACGTCTTCGGGCATTTTACTTATGGCGGTGCGCTCGTAGAGCATGGATTGAATGCGTTCCCTAAATGTGCGTACGCTCCATTTTTCGTGAATGCACATTTGGATGTAGAATTCTCTTTTTACAACGTCTTGAATGGGTAAGACAGCGATAATATGTGTCCAGCCTAATTGTCGTATCAGTGAAACGACAATTTGTTCCTCAGGAAAAAGCTCCGCAAACTGGATCATTCTCCTCAGACTTTTTTCTGAAAAAGACTTTCCGTACTCCGTCTCCAATTGTCGCGACATGAGCGACGCCCCCTAGAAGCAAACCTCAATGCGTCGGTTTCTTCGGGGCTGGCGCAGATGCATGATACTTCTTCTGGATGATCGCCGCATATTTATCCATGAGTTCCAGCACTTTGTCTCGGGATTTGGAGCGCACTACCAGCCCTACATGATGCGGCTCTTCCATACGCCAAACGACTTCCGGATCATTGAATACCGACAGATCCGGCCATTCCTGGCGCGCAAGTGATATGATAATGCCGGAATACTCTTTCCTGACAGCGGGCAATTTGTAGTTATCCCCTTTTGCCTCGGCAGTCTCCATCTTGGCCCATTCTTTCCAGAGATTGATTCCCGACGAAGCCTCCACCATTTCCGAGAGATTGGCTCCTCCCACGCGTGAAGAGGTTTCGAGAAAGTAATATTTACCATCGTCGTGGCATCTGATCACTTCCGTGTGGGAAGCGCTGTGCTTCAACCCGAAGGCTTTCAGCAGATCTACCGCCAGCGTTTGCAATGCATGTTCTTCCGAAGAATCGAAAGGAACAGTAACAGACCTGAAAATACCGCCCCCATGTGCCACATCGAAAGGAGGTGCCAGATACTTGCTGTTCCAGGAGAAGATCACAATGCCATTATAGGAAATCGAGTCGACGTGGTAAACATCCCCGGGCTTGTATTGCTCCACCAGATAAGCGTGACGCTTGTCGCCGAGTTCGTGAATAGTATTCCAAAGCTCTTCCGCAGTTTGCAGCTTCTGAATCCCCGTGGACGACGCCTCAGATCTTGGTTTGATCATCCACGGTCCGGGATATTTCTCTATAAAACGGTTGATCTGATCATCATTAAACAATGCCGAAAACCCCGGTACCAGAATCCCCGACTCCACTGCTTTGGTACGCATGGCCAGCTTATCCCGGAAATAACGACCGGTTGTTTGTCCCATACCCGGTATCCGGAAGTACTCGCGGATATGCGCGGCCTTTTCCACATCGAAATCATCGAGTGCAACCACCCGATCGATAGGCCTCGTGCGCATGACATAGGCCAGCCCCGTAATGATCTCATGCATATTATACACCCCCTCCTCATTCTCCTCGATATAGAAAAACTCATCCACTGCCTCGCGGGCCCACGGCTTGTGTTCCAGTTTCTTGGCGGTAATCATAAAAACCCTGTTGCCGGCAGCTTTGCAGGCCCTCAAAAAATCATTACCCTTGAAGTAGGTGGAAATACAGAGAAAAGTCAGAGCAGGGGTCATAAAATGTGGTTTGGTGGACGCCAGCGTTATTTATGCAGAAGGTTATCGCCAAGGCTTGTAATCTCAAATCTAGCAAAAAGAACCATTTTGGCAAGAAAAGCACAAGTTAAATTTCCGTTATACCAGGCATTACCACGACTTTTGGTTATGTACCTAATTTGGAAAGGTAGCCAATCAGCAAACGGACCCCATAGGCGGTCCCTGCCCGGCCGGGTGCAAATTCAGTATCTCCAAAGGCCATTCCTGCGATGTCCAGATGCGCCCAGGCCTGGTGCTTTTGGGTAAACACTTCGAGGAATTTGGCTGCGACGATCGCTCCGGCCAGCGGCTTTCCATGGTAGTTTTTCACATCTGCAATGTCGGAACTGATCTCCTCGGCATACTCTTCCCAAACCGGAAGGCGCCAGAGACGTTCGCCCGTTGCATCCCCCGCCTCCGTCAGCGCGCGCGCCAGTTCGTCGTTTGGGGTGAATAGCCCGGCGGCCTCGTATCCAAGGGTCTGGATGACGCTACCCGTCAGCGTCGCCAGGTCGATTAAAATATCCGGTTCGTAATGCTTGGCAGCATAATACAACCCGTCTGCCAGGATCAACCTGCCCTCAGCATCCGTATCGATCACTTCAATGGTTTTGCCGGAGTAAGAACCTATGACATCCCCGGGTTTCACGGCAGCACCGTCCACCCCGTTTTCGGTAGCAGGAATGATTCCGATGATCCTGACAGGTAACTTCATTTGTGCAGCCAGCTCGATCGTCCCCAAAACCGCCGCTGCACCGCCCATATCGCTTTTCATCAGGTGCATGTTGGCGGCTGGCTTAATGGAAATCCCGCCAGTATCAAAGGTGACCCCCTTTCCGACCAATGCGACTGTTTTTTCATAATGGTCGGGCAGGTATTCGGAGATGATCATCACAGGCGGAACCGTGCTTCCCCGACTTACTGCCAGCAATGCCCGCATTCCCTGCTCTTCCAGATCCTTCTTTTCCAGGACATTCACACGGTAGCCATTTTCATCACCCGATTTCTTCGCCCATTCCGCCAGGGTTTCAGGCGTCTTGTGGCTGGAAGGCGCATTCATCAAATCCATGATCCGCATCTGCACTGTCGCGGTTGCATGCGCATGACCGACAGTTTTTTCCAGGTCCATATCGGAATCTGCCAGGATGAAAAGTTTTCCGGTTTTGAAAAAATCACTGAGCGGCTTCGGTTCTGTTTTATAAAGTTGAAGGTCATATCCACCCAAAACAATGCCATTCACCGCCTGAGCGGTCCATGCCTCATCACGTCCCCGCACATCCAGAACGATCACTCCGGGCCAGCGATCTTTTCTTTTGAAAAAGAGCGACCGGAAAATTTTGACGATCGACGGCAACTTGGGGGACTTTCCGAGCCCAAACCACAACTCTTTGGAGGAATACCACCAAGTCTCTCCTTTTTCTGCCTTAAACATCAGCTGATGTTCCGGCTCCGATCCCTGTTCAAAGGACCGGATGATCAATATATCTTCAATAGGTTCCTGAATGAGCTGTATTTGCATGACGATAATGGACTGAATACTAAAAAAGCAAAGACAATATATGCCTTTGCTTTCAATAATAGGTCAATAGGGCTGCTAATCCAGGCCGCCCCGACGGGTAGGCTTGCGCGGCTCGGGCCATGTGGCGGGCGTTCCTTTTGCATCCAGCGGCAGAACACTTTTGTCCCGGGACGTTTTTGCCGGATCTTCACTCGCCTGGTAGGCAAGGATCGCGGCTAGAATAGCGTTGCTCCGTACATCGTCAAAAACGATCTTATCATAGGTATCCCGGTTGGTATGCCAGGTATAAGTCCCATACGACCAGCTCAATGAACTCAGCGAGAATGCCGGCGCACCCGCCGCTACGAACGAGGCAAAGTCGGAACCACCTGCTCCCGGTGCGCCGGGAAATTTGGTTTCGATCGGCGTTCTGATCGGTTCCGGAACTTTGGACAGCCAGCGGGTAAGATACTCGTATGCATTCAGGAAGCCCTGGCCGGAAAGGTTCACCACCCTTCCCGTTCCATTATCCTGGTTGAAAACCGCCTGTATGTTCTGCACGATCTCCGGATGATCTTCTACAAAAGCCCGGGAACCGTTCAAGCCCTGCTCCTCGCTCCCCCAATGCCCGACCAGGATCGTGCGTTTGGGGTTAGGATAAACTTTCTTAAGAATACGCATGGCTTCCATCATCACGAGTGTACCGGTTCCATTGTCGGTGGCACCGCTCCCGCCATCCCAGGAGTCAAAATGCGCTGAAAGGATCACATATTCGTTAGGTTTTTCAGTCCCTTTGATTTCCCCGACCGTATTGAACGTCTGGCTTACGCCCGTTTCCCTCGCATCCGCCCGGACGCTGATTTTCGGTGTGTGTCCCGATTCCGCGAGCCTGTACAGCAGCCCGTAATCTTCCACAGAAATGTCGATAGTAGGAATCACTTTGGTGTAAGCGCCAAAAATCTTATTCGCTCCAAAGCCCTTGGACCAGTAGCACATGACCACACCGGCAGCTCCTGCTTTTTCCAATGCCGTCGGCAGTGTACGGGTACTGTACCCGGTCTTTTTCAGCCTGTTGCTCCAAGCCTCGGTCCGGGCATCCCGGTCCTTTTTCATTTTCTCATAGGACTCCTTGGTCGCAAATTCCTGCCAGTTATAGTCGGGCCGGCCTGTGGGCTGGTTCATGCTGATCATGACGAACTTACCTTTTGCGGAAGGTAACCACTTTTGAAACGCGACAGAATCCGCCACGTCCGGCAAAATAACCACATCCGCCGTGACCGTTTTACCGCCTGTTCCCGGGCTCCATGCCAGCTGCATGCCTTCCAGGGATTTCACCCGGGGCGATACCATGTCAATGTGTGAAACGCCGCGCTCCCAGCCGCGCCATTCGCCCCATTTCTCGTTTTTTGCATTTATGTTCCAGCCTTTGTACTTCGCAACCGCCCAATCGTGCGCCTGCTGCATTTGTGGCGAACCTACCAGCCTAGATCCGATCACGTCCATCAGTTCATGGGCCAGTTTTTCGAGCTGCGAATTTTCAGTCGCCTCTTTGACGATACCGTCCACAACCGGGTCTTTACTTTGCCCTTTTGCAATTAATCCCGGTAATAGGAGGCAGAGAATGAAAATCGAATAGATTTTTTTCATGTAATTGGTGGTTTAAGAATATATCCGTTTTCCAATGTAGGAAATAGCGGTGAGGCTTTACAATGCGTCTTTAAAAATTCTAAATTGATATTTTAATTATATCATCCGGCTTTTGCATTTAGGCAGGTGCTGGTTTACAGACCGATATGAAGAAAAAGGTCGTCGAATTCGTATTTTTTGCCAATTATTTCGTGGGGCTGCTGGCGGTTGCCCTTTCGCTGGAAACTGCATTTCAGCTCAATCTTCCCCTGAACTCGCCATTGTACTATCTGCTGATATTCAGTGCGGTCGTCTTTTATTATACCAAAGCATATTCCGGCCCTGTACCGCCGAGCGTCTCCGCTAATCCACGTACGGAATGGTACAGGCGACATTACCGCTTTGTACGTATTAGTCAGGTTGTACTGCTGCTCGGTTGCGTCACTATGGCCCTGGTTTACCTGATCCTTCATTTCGAAGGGCTGCTGCATCTTCCCGCATATTACTGGCTAATACTGGCTACCGTACCGCTTGCGGCTATTCTATACTATGGCCTCCTGCCCGAATCGCTTATTTCGCTCAATCTGCGCCGCACCGGTTGGCTCAAAGCATTTGTGATCGGTTTCGTATGGGCCGGGTCTGTCAACCTGTTCCCGCTTACCGCCCTGCGCGTTGAAAAGGACATCACAGTTGCCGAGCCCCTGCTGATGTTCTGGCTGTTGATCAAAAACTGGATGTTCTGCACTGTTAATGCCATCATGTTCGATATGAAGGACTATGAGGACGATGCCAATATCGAGCTCAAAACCTTTGCCGTGAGAATGGGCCTACGCAACACCATTTATTATGTGCTGGTACCTTTGCTGCTGATCGGTGTGTTTTCGGTCCTGGCATTCGCTATCTACCGTGGGTTCGGGACGATAACAATCCTGTTCAACCTGACGCCATTCGTTTGTTTGCTTATCGTAGCCTTTGCGTTACACAAGCCGAAACAAATCCTCTACTACCTGATCGTCATAGACGGGCTGTTACTGGTAAAAGCCGCATGCGGCATTATCGGCAGCTTTTTTGTGAAACACCCTGTTGTATTGCATTGATAATCCGGATATGCTGAACAATTATGACCGCATTGCAGGAAATTATGACCAACTGAGCAGGCTTGTGTTCGGTAAGGCAATCGTGCGGGCGCAACAGTCGCTGATACCGCTGATTCATTCACCCGCCCGCATGCTCATTGCCGGCGGCGGGACGGGTTGGATACTGGAAGAAATAGCACATGCCCAACCATCCGGATTAAGCATCGACTACGTGGAAATCTCGGCTAAGATGGTCGGGCTCGCGCGCAAGCGCAGCTTTGGTAGCAATCGGGTGAATTTCGTCCATTCCGGCATTGAGGAATTTAACGCCCCGACGCCTTATGATTTCGTGATAACCCCCTTTTTGTTCGATAATTTCGATGCGGAACGGGCAGCAACGAATTTTCAAAAGCTTCATGCGTTCCTCAATCCGGGCGGCCAATGGCTGTTCACCGATTTTAATATCGAAAAAGGTCTGAATGGTTACTGGCAAAAGGCACTGCTGCGTACGATGTATTTGTTTTTCAAAACGATCAGCGACGTCGAAGCGTCACGCCTTCCCGATATGCAAGCACTCTTCAACACGTTTGGATACGAGATTTCAACCGAAAGCTATCATTTTGGCGGGTTTATCCGCTCCGCCGCTTACCAAAAGCTAGGCGACGGCAGCCCGCCGTCTCCCAAAGATGAAACGCTCATTGAAGACAACAATAGACAGGAGGATCAGTGAATATGCGATGATCTGAATGCTGTTGATCGGCTCATGAAAGTAGAACAGCGCGATCGCAAAATTCATCAACGGATTGATATACAAAAGAATACCCATTGTAGAAGAGGTCACGCCTTGCAGCGCGTACAGATTCATAAACAGGGGGATAATGGTAAAGACCACCGCAATCAGGCTTATCAGCACATAAAATGAAACTTCGGTTGGCAAGGCAGCGCTGTACGCCGGATAGAATGGCAGCAGCAATAATGCCGAAAATATGATCTGGATCGTCAGTACCAGAAATTTATCGATACCGGCATTCTTACGCTGACTTACCAGATAGAATGCATACGAAGCGGCCACAATCAGACTGTACAGAATGTCCGCAATGTTGTTGAATGACAGCAGCAGGCAGCTTACAACACTTAGCAATACCGCAGTCCATTGCCATTTGCTCAGCTTTTCATCCAAAACGAAGAAAGCAATTACCGTTGTCATGATCGGGCAGACGAGGTATGCAAAAGATGCAGCTTTGACACTGATATGGTTCATTACATAAATAAAGAAAAACCAGTTGGCCGTCAGCAGGACGCCCCCGGCCAATGTAAGCAGGGCTACTTGTCTTTTATGGTCCGGCGAAAAGGCTTTAAAGGCAGCCAAACTGTCTTTCAGAACTTTTCTACGCACAACAATACTCACCACGGCCATGATCACCGCACACATAAAAACCCTGTAAAAGAGGATATCCAGAGACGGATAACCATTCAACGGTTTCAGGGCCAGACTAAAAAAACCCCAGATGACAAAGGAAATAAAGGCGGTAAGGTAGTACTTGGAAAATTTCATCAGATAGCCGCGTGACGTGATGGTGGACTTTTAAGGAACAGCAAAAAAGCACGGGCGGTTCTCGGTGAGGCTTCAAAATTAAATCGCGGAAAGCAGTAAACCCGGAACCTTACCCGGCTTATTTGGCTTGATTGATAAGGCAATATTTAATCCAGTATGACATTTTCTGATATCCGGCTGATCGCTACCGATATGGACGGTACGCTTTTGAACTCCAAACACGAAATCCACGAATCTTTTTTTCCCGTTTTCCGAAAGCTAAAAGACCAGGGTATCATTTTCGTCGCAGCCAGCGGACGTCAGTATTTCAATCTTGCCAAAACCCTTGATGCGGTAAAGGATGAGGTGATTTTTGCAGCCGAGAATGGCAGTTATGTCGTTTTCCAGGAGGAAGAAATCCATATTCAGGCCATCGATGCGGAGATTACCCGCGAGCTTATTGTGATTTCAAGGGAGATCGGGGATACCTACCCGATCATCTGCGGCAAGAAAAAGGCTTACGTGGAGAACGCTGAACCAGCGTTTATTGATCACCTCAAACTATATTTCGAGCGATACGAAATCGTAGAAGATCTCCTCGAAATCCGTGACGATCAATTTCTGAAATTCACATTATGCGACCTGGCCGGTTCCGAAGTGAACAGCTACCCGCATTATAAAAAATACGAAGAAAGTCTGCAGGTGAAAATTTCCGGCCCTATCTGGCTGGATATTTCACATAAAAAAGCCAACAAAGGCCGGGCCATGGAGGTATTGCAGGAGAAGTTCAACATTACGCCGGGGCAAACGATGGTTTTCGGGGACTACCTGAACGACTTCGAAATGCTGCAAAAGGCGCATTACTCCTACGCAATGGCCAATGCACACCCCGACATCAAAAAAATAGCCCGTTTCATCGCTAAAAGCAACGATGAAAACGGGGTCGTAGAAGTCCTTTCGGAAATCACAGAGTAAGGCAATACCCTACTCCGTATATTTTTTGAAGATGGAAGTCGCCGTATGCCCTCCGAAGCCGAAGGTGTTATTCACGGCATAGTTTACGGTTTGGCTTATCGATTCTCCCAGGATGATGTTCATTCCTTCCGGAACATGCTCGTCCAGGTTTTCCGTGTTGATCGTACCGGGAATGATATCGTTTTTCACCACCAGCGCACAAACAATGCTTTCTATAGCACCTGCTGCTCCCAGCAGGTGGCCCGTCATGGATTTGGTTGCACTGATCGCGACCGGATGATCTCCGAAAACGGTTTTGATACCATTGAGCTCGCTCATGTCACCCAACCCGGTCGAGGTAGCGTGCGCATTCACGTACTCAACCTGCTCAGGCGTAATGCCGGCCTCATTCATGGCTTTGGTCATACCCAATGCTGCACCCATTCCATCAGGAGGGGTACCGGTGAGGTGGTAGGCATCTGCTGCCATGCCACCGCCAACAATTTCGGCGTATATCTTCGCCCCTCTTGTTTTGGCATATTCGAGGTCTTCGAGAATCAATGCGGCAGCGCCTTCGCCCATTACAAAGCCGTCACGGTCCTTATCGAATGGCCGTGAAGCTTTTTCCGGCGCATCGTTTCTCTTCGAAAGTGCCTGCGCAGCGCTGAAACCACCCAATGCGGAATAGATGATCGCTGCTTCGGACCCGCCGGCTACCATTACTTTCGCTTTGCCCATGCGTATCGTGTCGAACGCGCTGATAACCGCCGTATTGGAAGAAGCGCAGGCAGATACGGTACAATAGTTGGGGCCATGTAGCTTGTGGCGGATTGAAATGACGCCGGCAGCGATATCCACGATCATTTTCGGGATAAAGTACGGGTTGAAGCGAGGTACCCCGCCGGAAGCATGGAATTCGAGAAGCTGGTCCTCGAATGTGCCCATCCCGCCATTACCGGTCGCCCAGATCACGCCCATGTCGTAACGGTCCTTTACATCTATACTTGCAAAATCCAGCCCTGCATCCTTGATAGCCGTGTCGGAAGCCGCGATGGCATATTGCGTATGCAGGTCATACTTTTTGATCTCCTTCTTTTCTATATAGTCCTCCGGATTGAAATTGCGCACTTCGCATCCGAATTGTGTCTTGAATTTGGAAACATCCATTTTCGTAATGGTAGCAGCACCGCTTTTACCATTGACAATATTCTGCCAGAACTCTTCCACAGAATTTCCCAGCGGGGATATTACCCCCAAACCAGTCACTACTACTCTTTTCATACAGTTTGATTATTTGATCGAAGACGTCAGAGGCATCTAGTCAAACCCCTGAGTCACTGCATCTTTGAACACGGCATCAACCAGCTTCTGCACTTTCGGGCCCACCAGCAGGATTACCGGTATGACCATCAGGTAGGCCATGCTCCAAGATTTGAGCCAAATCACCAAAAAATTGGCAACAAATCCAATATTTACGGAAATCAAAGTGAAGGAAATTATCCCCGTTGTGACAATTCCCATGATCATGGCAAAAGCGATTTTTTGTCTCATTTCTCTTTGTCGGTTACGCCGTTTCCAACTGCACACCAGGATTCATCGCCTGCAATGCAGCCCCAGGCGAGCTGAGGAAAAGCTTGAAGACGTCGGCCGTGCGGCCTACCAGCACTTCAAAGACATCATTTTCAAATGCACTCACCAGTTCATCCGCTACCTGTTTCGGAGGAATCCCGTTCTCTCCCCCTATTTCGGCCGAAAAGTCTGTATTCACCAGCGGTGGCAAAATCTCGAAAACCTTGATCTTCGTAGCCTTGCCCAGCGTGATCCGGAGAGACTGGGTGTAGGAATGCAAAGCGGCCTTGCTCGCTGCATAGGTTGGCAGCCTGTGGTTGGGCACCAGCCCGGCAATGCTGGAAACAGTGACAATAGCAGCCTCATCCGCTTTCAGAAGTAATGGAGTGAGTTTTTGGTTGAGACGGATGATCGCCAAATAGTTCGTCAGGATCTCCTCTTCTGCCAGCGACGCAGCGTCTTCCTCCTCATTCAAATAGTAATACGATGCCTTACCTGCATTGTTGATCACTACGTTTAGCTTCGGGAACTCATTTTCAAGGCGAGTTACGAGCTTTTCGGTATCCTCTTTATTCACCACATCAAAGGCAATGGGCGTTACATTGTTCAGCTGACTCGCGGCTTGCTGTAAACGCTCCTCATTGCGCCCCGTAATAATAACATGATTGCCTTTTTCAGAGAATGCTTTGGCCATTTCGAAACCAATTCCGGCACTTCCGCCAGTTATCAGGATTGTATTTCCAGTCGTTTTCATTGCTTTTCAAGTTAATTTATACCAATCGGTATTTTATTGGATCAAATTTTACCGGGATTGACCCCGACTTCTTACTTTCATTAATCACACGACAAATATATACCAATCAGTATATATATGCAAGTAGATTTGGATTTATTTTAATAACTGATCTCATACAGATCGAAAAACGGCGTGAATCTGCATTCCACGCCATTTTCTGTTTTATTCCACCATAACTAATTTACTTTGCACTCACGCGCCAGATGACATTCCCTGAATCATCATTGACCAGCAAAGAGCCGTCGTCCATGACCACCACACCCGCAGGGCGTCCGTATACTTTCTTCTCACTTTCGGTAAAACCGGTAAGAAAATCTTCCGGCTTACCGGATGGCTTCCCGTTCTTGAATGGTACAAAAACAACTTTGTAGCCGGCAAGTGTCGAGCGGTTCCAGGAGCCATGCTGCCCCACAAAAACCCCGTTGTGATACTTTTGGGGGAACTTCGCTTTGTCATAAAAAGCAAGTCCCAACGAGGCCGTATGCGATCCCACCGGCACATCCGGGACGATGGTTTTGGCAACAAGATCGGGACGTTCTCCTTTCCGGCGCGGGTCTTCATGCTGTCCAAAATAGGCATAAGGCCATCCATAGAAACCGCCTTCCTGTACGCTGGTAATGTAATCCGGCACCAGGTCATCACCCAGTTTGTCGCGCTCGTTCACGGCTGTCCAGAGCACTTGGGTTCCAGGCGCCCAGTCCATCCCTACCGGGTTGCGCAGGCCGCTTGCAAATACCCGCTCCCCTGACCCGTCCGGATTCACTTCGAGGATGTTGGCCCGCCGTTTTTCTTCGTCAATACCATGATCGGCGACATTGCTGGCCGAACCAACTGATATACATATTTTGCTGCTATCCGCATTGGCCAGCAGGTTCCGGGTCCAGTGGTTGTTATAACCGCCAGCCGGCAGGTCGACGATTTTTTCGGCCCTGGAGGTAATCTTCGTTTCGCCGGCTTTGTAAGGATAGCGATAGAGGCCGTCGGTATTGGCTACGTAGAAATAATTTTTGAGCACAAGCATCCCCAGCGGCTTGTTCAGTTTTTCAATGAAAATCTCCCGCATCTCCGGTGTTCCGTCCTTATTCACGTCGCGCAGCAGCGTGATCCTGTCCGCGCTCTTGCGGGTACCCGATTCCGCAACAAATACGTCTCCATTTGGCGCAATGTACGTCCAGCGGGGACTATCCAGCTTGTCGGCAAACCGCGTCACCACAAAACCCTCCGGAGCCACCGGTGCCTTGCCCTCTGGCCACCCTGCTTCCTCAGGCCTGTTTTCCACAGACTCGGTAGCAAAAGGCGCGGGCAATACCAGGCTATCCGTTGTGGTAGCGACTGAATCCGGCCCGCTGCGGACGGATTCATCTTTGTCATTTTTACTCCCACCGCAACCCGTCACAATAGCGGCAGCAAGGGTCCAAGTCATCAATAAGTGTAGTTTCTTCATTTTGATCAGGCGTTAATGCAAAAAGCTGGTCAGGGGTTTTTCAGCCCCCGTGACCAGCTTTTAAAACAATAATGCCAATTATCTCTCCACAGATTACACCAATCCGCGCTCTTTCAACACAGCCTGCTCGTCGCCTGTTATGTAGGCAAAAACTTTAAGCGCTCCATTCTGATTTTGCAGGAAATAGATTACGCTGAATTCAATTGAATCGGCATGGCCGTCTTTTTCGTAGAAAGACTCCCAGTATACTTCTACCATATAATGCAGCTCGTTCAGCTCGGTGATATCCAACTGCCTGATCTCCATCTTCGTGATCCCAATCGAGCGGTAGAAGTCGTAACCTTTTGGAACCGCTTCCAGAAACTCCTTATCATTTTTTCCGCCAGATATGCCTACCGGGCTTGCCTCTACAAAGAAGTCGGCAAAAGCCTGTGCCGTCTCCTCCGCGACTGCATTTCCGGCCAGCCCTTCGGCAAATCTCTTCTCGTAGTCGGAAAAGAATTGTTCTATCTGATCATTAATATCCGCCATGTTTGTCAATACTTTGGTAAGGACATCAATGCGGGAAAGAACCATGCCATTGCCGCTTCCTTAGAATGTTACCGGCACCTCTACGACGGCTGTTTCCCAACCCAGGTACATTTTGGCCGCTTTGTCTGATGTTTTCTCAAACACGATCGAAAAGTTCTCGATCGGAGCATCTGCCTTTTTTATCGGCGCGGTAACCCGCAAAACATCACTAGCTTCCTTGTACTTGTAGGCACCCCAATAATCCAGGTCTGAACTGAGGATGATCGTCCATTCCTTTTCAGTCGGTATCGCGAACATGGAATACGTCCCGGCTTTTACTTTCTTACCTCCGAAAGTTGCATCCTGGTAGAACCTGATTTCCGTAGATTCGTCAGCGCCCAGCCGCCATACCTTGCCATACGGCTCCTTTTTACCGAAAATCTCGCGGCCTTGCAGATACGGGCGGCTGTACGACACCTTCACCAATGCCTTTTCACCATCCTTGCGATCATGCGCAAAATGGTCGGGGAAATAGGCTATGTCTCTGGGGCTTTTGTCCAGGCCGCGGAATTTTTGTGCATTTGCGCCGACTGCAATCACCATCATCAAAAGGGCCAGGAAAATGTTCTTTTTCATATTGTGGTTTTTTGTTAAAGATTTGAATGATAATGATATGAAAATCTTTTCAGTTTGAGGGCTTTTGCCAAACTCACTTTTTGTAATGATGCCTGCATTTCAAGATCACGATGGCATCGGGTTCCACCGCATAGACCAGTCTGTGCTCGTCATAAATCCTTCGCGACCATAACCTGAAAGATCTCCTTTCAACGGTTCTGGTTTCCCGATTCCGTCAAAAGGAGATCTTCTGCAATCCTTTATCAATTCATTAACCCTTTCAGGATTTTCTTGTCCGTTTGCTGCCAATGAAGGTAATCGTCCCAACCGTCATTGTGAAAGAGTAGCTTCATTCTTCAATCAGCGCTCTTTCCACGACATTTTTTTTTCCGTTTTCCAGGTCAGCGATTGCTCTCAGCAAACGTTCCCTGTTCACCTTGCTGCTGAGCAGATATTCAGTAGTGTCCTGCTTTTCGCTTTCAGCATTATTCGCCCGGTTACGTTTCCCAGCCATCGCCTGTTTCAGTTTGCTCCAATCGATCAGTAATCTCATAGTGTGTTTTGTTTAAGTTATTTACACAAATATAAAAAATCAACTGGAAATCAATCTGCTCAGGCAATCACCTTCCCCGCCAAAACCGGTCGCGGATCTTTCGTGTTTCCAATAATCGCAAGGCTTCTCTTAAATTCAACTTGGAGGTTATCACCTTCAAACCTGCACCGGACGGTTTCGTAATGCGCGGTTTCGATAAAGCGCCAGGTCATTTCGAATGTAGTATCGTCTATCCAGGCGCCATTTCCGGCAATTTTGGTCTTTTTCTCCCCTGGCACGGGAGTCAGTACCAGTTTGAGCGGCATTGTCGACAGGTCGGTGAGACCAATTTTCCAATTACCCAAACCATTGACCACCAGGTGCTCGCCTTTGTCGTCCGTGACGCGGAAGAGGCACCAGCCTTTGTCAAATTCGAAAGAAATCTTACTTATTTTCAGCTCATTATCTGCCAGTTTAAAACTCTTCCCATTCACTTTCGACGCCAGTTCCGAAGCAGGCTTCCCTGGCGTAAGCGGTAAGGCGAGCGAGCCAAGTTTTTTCTGCATCTGCGCTTGCAAGTCTTTATCGGCGGGCACACCGGTTGCTTTTACAGTGGGAAGAATGTGATTCCAAACGTGATTCAGGATTGCCTGCATATCGCCCGTTTCGCTGGTTATAGCCACAACCATATCTTCTTTCGGCATTACAATGCAATACTGCCCGAAAGCGCCGTCGCCACGATAAGCACCGTTCCGGCAGCGCCAGAACTGGTAGCAATAACCTTGCTGCCAATCGTCGTCTTCCGGTTTCCGATTGCTGCCTTTCGACATAATGTGCGAGCGCGTCGCTTCTTCCACCCATGCAGCCGGCAATATCCGTTTGCCGTTATATTCTCCTTTTTGCAAATACAACTGGCCAAATTTTGCAATATCCTCTGTCTTAACCCGCAATCCCCAGCCACCGGTATTAATGCCTTTCGGATCTACTTCCCAGTCCACATCGTCAATCGCCAATGGCTGAAACAGGCGTGGTTTCAGGTATTCCAGCAGCGTTTGGCCTGTCAGCTTTTGAATAATTGCCGACAACATATAAGTCGCGCCGCTGTTGTATACGAAAAAAGTACCCGGCTCGTGCTTCACCGGCTGTGCCAGAAAAGATTTCACCCAGTTGTCGCTGCCCGACTCGCGCAGTTTACCGGTGGTGTCCTTGTCGTGGCCAGTCGACATGCTAAGCAGGTCGCGCACGCGCATGGCCGCAAGGTTGGCACTGATGGTCGCAGGTTTATCTTCCGGAAAGAAAGAAATGACTTTATCATCCACTTTGAGCTTTCCTTCGGACACAGCCAGGCCAATTGCCGTCGAGGTAAAACTTTTGCTGAGCGAATACAATGTGTGTTTCAGATCGGGCGCGTAAGGTGCCCACCAACCTTCGGCAACGACTTTCCCCTGCCTTAGAATCATGAGACTATGCAGGTTCAGGCGGTCAGTTTCCACCGCATTGGCAAAATCCAGGATACCTTTGGCCGACATTCCCTGCGACTCAGGCGAGCTGCGGGGCAATTGCCCGTAACTAATGGATGAAGCCCAGGCTGAGGCCGGAATGGCACTGATTACGCCTAATTGCAAAACGCCTGTCCCAAGCTGTCGAAGAAATTCCCTGCGGTTGTATGACATGATCAATATGAATGGCTGATGATTGAAAGTTTCGTGCAAGCGGTTCCTGACTGGCGGCTTTTGAACAGGTAGTCCTATCTTTGCATGATCATTAAACATTGACCGCATGCCGGAGAACGCAACTTCCTTTCAATCGCTTGGTTTGTCTGAGCCATTACTAAAAACCATTGCTGAACAGAATTATACTCAACCTTACCCCATTCAGCAGGCGGCGGTTCCGGCGATTTTGAAAGGAAATGATGTGCTGGGCATTGCAAAAACCGGATCCGGAAAAACGGCAGGCTTTGTACTGCCTATATTGGAGCTATTTCAAAAACAACCACCTGCAAAAAACCGGCATATAACAGCCCTTATTCTGGTCCCGACGCGCGAATTGGCGGTACAGATCGGCGTTGTTTTTCAGACATTTGGTGAGCGATTGCCGCGTAAAGTCAAAACATTGGCGGTATACGGCGGCGTATCGATCAACCCCCAGATGATCGCCCTGCAAAATGTCGAGATACTTGTGGCCACTCCCGGGCGGCTGCTCGAACTGCTTTCTTACAAAGCACTCAGTCTGGCAGAAACCAGGATTTTGGTGCTTGACGAAGCGGATAAAATGCTCAACATGGGTTTCGCGGACGAAATGCGGGACATCTTCTTCCTGCTTCCCAAAAAGCGGCAGAGCATCCTGTTTTCAGCAACTTTGGGTGATGAAATCGACAAGATCAATAAAGACCAGCTCAGGGACCCATTGAGGATCGAAATCGCCGAGGAAGAACAGAACCTCGATCTGATCAGACAAACAGCTTACTACGTCGATCCCGACCGGAAGGGTCCGTTACTGCGCTATCTCATCAAAACCATGGAAATGCGGCAGGTCCTGGTGTTTGTGTCGGCAACCAGAACCGCCGATAACCTGGTAGAAAAGCTGAAAAAGAATGGCATAGACGCCATGGCAATGCACAGTAAAAAAAGCCAGGGCGCGCGCACCGAGGCTTTGAATAAATTTAAATCCGGAAGGCTGAATGTGCTGGTTGCTACCGACCTGGCCTCACGTGGGATCGACATCCAGTTTTTACCTTATGTCATCAACTTCGAACTGCCCAGATCTCCGAAAGACTATGTGCACCGGATCGGGCGCACGGGCCGCGCGGAAAATCCGGGAGAAGCATTGTCCCTGATATGCCCCGAAGACGTCCACCATTTCAAAATCATCCAAAAAAAGATGGGTAAGCGTGTTGAAATGATGGAGTCTTATGACATAGAGCTGAAAGGTTACTAAGCGCTACTTTCCTTTTTTGGCAGCCAACTCGACGATATCTTTCTTACTTCCTTTCCAGAAAGCGATTTTCCTCCGGTTATAGGTATAGGTTACTGCAACGGAATCGCCCCAGCTGATCACGGCAGGATACGAATATTCGTCCTCCTTCTTGCCGGTGGCGATATCCAGTTTGTCGGTCCAGTTCTCGCCACCGTCATAGGACAGGATCAGAGAAAGCGGCGAACGTGATCCCCAGTTCTGATCGTCCGGATTGTAGGCAAGCACCAATGTGCCGTCGGCCAGCTTAGCAAGGTCGATGCCGCTATTGGGGTTGGGCAAACTGGTTTTCCGGATCGTCGACCAGGTTTTGCCATTGTCTTTGGAATCGCTGCGTCCGATCACACCGCCCGTCGTGCGCACGAGCATATGCACCTGCCCTGGCTCAGATTCCCACAGCGTCGGTTGAATAGCCCCTTTTCCCTTAATTTCGGTTGTATCTATTTTGAAGTACGGACTTGCCGTCCATGTCTTGCCTTTGTCGGTAGTTCTGTCTACAAAAACCTCCCAGCGATTCACTTCGTTCGAAGCTCCGGCAAGCCAATCTCCGTTCGACAATTCGATCAGTTTGTCCTTCACCGGACCGCGCCCGCCCTTGTCACCTTTCACGAGTTCGTACGCTTCGGACCAGGTGTCCCCATTATCCGACGACGTTTTCACCCAGGTTTCCCATTGCGCTATTTCCTTGCCCACCTTGAAATACAAGATCACTTTTCCATCGGCAGTTTTTTGCAAAACCGGGTTCCAATGTGCGTCTTCCCTGATTTTCGCCACTTCTTTAGGCTCACTCCAATGCCCCGGCTGGCCCTTTGAAAGCCAGATACCCACATCGGGATTCTTTTCTTCGGTTCCTCCAAACCAGGCAATCAGAAACTGTCCGTCGTCGAGGCGTACCAAAGTGGATGCGTGACATTGCGGAAATGGCCTTTGATCGCCAAAAACAAACTCTTTGTCGCTGCCCAGCGAATCTCGCTCTCCCCCCTCTGCTTTTTCGCTTGTTTTGGAACCGCAGGAAGTCATGACGATGGAACCTAGCAGCAATGTAGCCGCCAGCCAAACAGATTGCTTTTTGGATTGTAGCATGGATAAAAAAATAGGTTGAATGTTTTTGCAGAAATACCCCTGCGAATTGAAAAGAGACTATTATTTCAGCAACTTCTTCAATTCATTCATCACCGCAGCCGGTGCATGCTCTTCGTATAGAATGCTGTAAACCGCGGCGGTAATGGGCAAATTAACGTGATAAGACTTATTGAGTTCGCAAATACTCCTGGTGGCATAATAACCTTCGGCGATCATCTTCATCTCTAGCTGTGCCGCCTTGACGCTGTAACCCCGGCCGACCATATTCCCGAATAACCGGTTGCGGCTGAACTGTGAGTAGGCCGTCACCAGCAAATCCCCGAGATATGCCGATGAGCTCAGGTTTCTTTCACGCGGATCCAGCGCAGTTACCAAATTCCCGATTTCCTGCATGGCATTAGACACCAGCACCGCCTGAAAGTTATCGCCATAGCCCAGTCCATGTGTGATCCCGCACGCCAGCGCGATGATATTTTTCATCACCGCGGCATATTCAACGCCGTAAAGGTCTTCCAGCGGATTGGCGGTCACATAACGGCAGGTCATGAGCTTCGCAAAATCTTCTGCGGCCGGACATTCCGTTGACGCAATAGACAAATAGGACTGCTTTTCCAGGGCAACTTCTTCCGCGTGGCAAGGCCCTGCTATCACACAGGTGTCTTTCAATGCAACGCCGAATGCGTCGGCCACCCAGTCGGTTACCAGGATGTTCTTATCCGGAACCATGCCTTTGATTGCCGAAACGATGCGCTTCCCCTGTAAATGCTTTGCTGAAAGGTGTTGTAACGACTCTTGTATGAATGCAGCCGGTACCGCCAGAATAACGTAATCGGCTCCCTTCACGGCGTCGGTCGTTTTCTCGAAGACTTTTACCTTTTTCGGTGAAAGAACGACGTCACTGAGGTAGCTGGGATTGTGGTTAAATTTCCGGATATGATCTATATCCTTCTGGTTTCGGAGCCACCAACGGATCTGTACGTGGTTTTGTTCGCAAAGGATTTTGATCAATGCGGTCGCCCAACTGCCTCCTCCGATTACCGCGATTTTGGTATGATTTAAAAAACTCATCCGGGAAAAACTTTTATATGCTGCGGGCTCCCTCCAATGTACCGGATTAGCCCGCAAACGTCAGAATCTGCCGGAAATATGGGACCAAAAAATCGGAAAATAAAAAATCCTTGCAGCAAAGCCGCAAGGATTTTCCTTTTTAACCTAAACTAAATCGAACTTATTACTTTTTTACAACGCATCAGTTCGGGTTTTCATTTGATTTTTTACCATCTTTTTTCACTTCTTCTTTCTTTTTTTCGACGAGGTCACCGTTGTTCAGGTTTTTGGACACCGCAATGTATGGCCCCGAGATAATTCTGTCACCCGGTTTCAGGCCGGAGAGTATTTCTATATTCTCGATATCGCTGATCCCGGTCTTCACTTCTTTCATCACAGCCTTCCCGTTCACGTCGGTAAAGACCACTTCTTTGATCACTTCCTGCTTCTTAGGTTTCTTGTCGTCCTCATCCGTCGACTGACCGTTATCTGTTCCCGGCCCCGAGCCCGGAATAGGCTGCGGCGTGTTGCCGCGCGTGGTCACAGCGGCAATGGGCACCGAAACTACCCCGTTTTTCCTGTCGGTAATGATCTCTACCGACGCTGTCATGCCGGGCTTGAATGGATAGGCTTTTCTGGACCGCGTAGTCATCAGGTCTTTGAAAGAGTCGTTCAGTATTTTCACTTTCACCTCAAATTCCGTCACAGCATCGGCGGAGGCACTGGAAGCGGCTGTGGAAGATGAAGAAAGTGATGCAAGGCCCGCAGCCGTATTAGCGATTTCCTTCACAACACCCTTGAATTTCCTGCCCGTAGAGTTATATGCATCTACATCGATTTCTGCGGTATCCCCTAGTGAAACACGGACAATGTCGTTTTCATTGACATTCACCCGCACCTCCATATTGGCCAGGTTCGCGATCCGCATCATCTCCGTTCCAGCCATCTGGGAGGTACCCACTACGCGTTCACCGGCTTCTACATTCAGCAATGATACGATCCCGCTTACCGGCGCAAAAATGCTCGTCTTCCGAACGTTTTCAGCCGCATCCCGTAAGCCGGCTTCCGCGCTCTTGATATTGAACAATGCCGCAGCGACATTGGCTTTGGCGGACTCTACATCCTGCTGGGCTACCCCAAAAGTGGAAGAAAACTGTTCAAAATCGGCGGCAGAAATGACCTTGTCCGAATAGAGTTTTTTGTTCCTTTCAAAATTGGCCTTTGCCTGAATCAGGCGGGCTTCCGACTGTGCAACCATCGCCTTGGTCTGCTCGTAATTCGCCTTACTGGAATTGACGGCGGCCTGCGCCCGGGCCATCTGCGATTCATAGTTATCGGGGCGGATCTTAAGGAGCAACTGCCCTTTGACGACCGAATCACCCTCCGCCACGTTCAATGCGATGATCTCTCCGGAAACATCGGGGCTGAGCTTTACTTCCACCTCTGGTTGTATTTTGCCCGAAGCACTGACCCGCTCGATAATATCCGACTTTTTTACAACCGTGTATTCCACTTCCGTTGCCTTAGGCTTACCAATATAACCAGCCTGCTTGGCCCCGAATAAACCACCGATGAGTAGCACTACAACGCCTGCTGTTATCCACCAGATCCGTGTCGAAGATTTACGTGCCATATATTTTTGATTACGATTTGAGATTAGTTGCTGATATGATGGGGATTTAGAAATCGGAGAGCGGGCGGTTCATATAGAAATCAAGAATTTTGGTCCTGAAAACATAATCATATTTAGTTTGCACGAGGTTACCGTTTGCCCTGTCGAGATTAGCCTTGGCGATATTGTATTCTACCGAGTTGATTGCACCTACATCAAAACGGACCTGAGATACGCGGAACGTTTCCTGCAATGCCCTCACCTGATTGGCCGTGGCAGAATACCGTTTGGCCGCATTGGTCATGTCGATATAAGCCTGCTCCACATTCTTGCGAATGGTCAATTGAACCTGCTGCGCCTGATACTCGTAGGTTTTCTGTTGCAGCTTGGCATTGGCGACGTTGTATTTGACCCTGAAATTGGTAAAGATCGGAATGTTCAGATTCAGGTTAATGGCGGAGTTGCGGTTGAAGTCGAGCTGGTTAAAGTAGCGGAAAGTCTGCAAAGAACCGTTAGGAGTGCTAATCCGTTGTACCAGTGGAATCTGCTGGTTGTTCACCATCACAAAATCTGTTTTCGAGATCACGTCCACCGTTGTACTGCCGGAGCCATCGGCAACATACCTTTCTTTGGGTGCAGCACTTGAGAATGCAGTATAAACGCCTCCATTCAGGCTCAGCGTCGGCATGCCTGCTCCCTTAGCCAAATCTACATTGATCTTCGCGGCGTCGATCCGGAGGTTAGCGGCCTTCATCTGGGGCAGATTGCCCAGAGCCGTTTCATAAATTTCCTGAATCGTCGCATCGTATGCCTGCAAAGTAGGGTCTTTTACCTCGATCTTCACCACCTCGATCACTTCACTGCCGGGCATATTCATATATTGTTTCAAATTCAGCTTTGCCGTTTCCAGATTGTTCTCGGCATTGACCAGCGTCAGTTCGTCGTTGGCAAGCTGCGCTTTCAGGTCAAGCAGGCTGCTTTCGGCGGAGGTACCTGCCTCTACCAGTTTTGCGGTGCGTTCGACCTGTAACAGAGAAGCGTCTACCTGCCTGCGTGCCACCTCGATCAGTTCTTCATTGGTAATGACCTGAAGGTAGGACAATGCCACATTCAGCATAATATCGTTACGCGTTGCTTCCAGATCCTTGCCGCTTGCCTGGTAGTTGGCGTTGTTGAATTTGATGTTGTTGCTGATCTGAAAACCACTGAACAATGTGATCTGCCCTCCCAACTGATAATTATTGGAATTGACATTTTGTTGCACAAACTGGTTGGTGAAAGGGTCGATGTTACGACCGGAGCGGAATCCCTGACTGGCGGTGAAACTGAAACTCGGCCAGCGCTGCCACTTGGACTGTGCATAGGTATTGCCATTGGTCTGCACCGTAATTTCCGACTGCTTGATCTGCGGGTTGGTTTCAAGTGCGATCCGGATGCAGTCTTCAAGTGAATAGGTGTGGGCAGGCTGATCGACATTTTTCTGCGCCATGGCCGTTTCCGGCAGGAAATTTCCCCAAATCAATGCAAATGCAAGCGCAGAATAGCGTAACGATTTAAACATAAGCGGTTCAGAGTTAGATGATCAATATTACTGTTTACGTCCAAACCCGCCCATCCATTTGGTACGGACGGTTGCATTTCCGGGGTAAAGGGCGATTTATATTGGCTGCCTTAAATCAATGAAAAAACAGGTAACCAAGCCAGATTCCCGCGACTACCCCGATCAGGTCGGCAATCAGACCGGCCACGATGGCATATCGGGTGTTCTTAATTCCGACTGACCCGAAATACAGGGCGACAATGTACAGGGTAGTGTCGGCGGAACCCTGGAAGATGCATACCAGCCGGCCGATAAACGAGTCTGGCCCGAACTCCTTCATTGCGTCTATCATCAAAGCCCGCGCGCCGCTCCCGCTCAGCGGCTTCATTAATGCGACGGGCAGTGCGTCCGTAAAATCTGTATTGATGCCGGTTACGGAAAAACCCCATTTCAACCCATCGATCAGGTAATCCATTGCTCCGCAGCTCCTGAATGCGCTGATCGCAACAAGCAGGCCTACGAGGTAAGGAATAATGGTAACCGAGGTAGTAAAACCGTTCTTCGCCCCTTCAATAAATGCTTCGAATACATTGACCTTCCTGTACATGCCCCAGGCCAGAAAACCCGCGACCACGAACAGCAATACCGAGTTACCGGCCAGAATGGAAATCGTCTCGATCTGCTCCTTCGGAAGTCCAGACAAATACCAGAGAATCAGCGCAATCATGGCAGTCACACTACCGAGGCCCAGCATGACTGTTTTGTTAAATAAATTGATCTTCTGCCAGGCAGCTGTGATGATCATGCTCACTACTGTCGTCACATAAGTACCTACCACGCAGGGAATGAATACATCCGAAGGACTCTCGGCGCCGAGAATGGCCCGCTGGGCAATAATCGATAGCGGAATGATCTGCAAGCCTGAGGTGTGAAGCACCAGGAACATAATCTGCGCATTTGAGGCCGTATCTTTGCTGGGGTTGAGCTCCTGGAGACTTTGCATCGCTTTCAAACCAAAGGGGGTCGCCGCATTGTCAAGACCAAGGAAATTGGCAGAAAAATTCATGATCATCTGGCCATTGGCCGGGTGGTCTTTGGGAACCTCCGGGAAAAGCTTATTGAAAAACGGCCCGATGAACCTGGCGATGACGTGTATGATACCTGCCTTCTCCCCGACGTTGAGTATCCCCAGAAAGAATGCCATAACCCCTGTCAACGGCAGCGCGATGTCCATTACGGCCACTTTGGCCATTTCCAGCATTCCTTCTGTAATGGCTTTGAAAGTCTGTACATCACCTGTCAGAATAAATTGCAGTAGGGCGATCAGAAAGGCGATGACAAAAAAGGAGACAAAAATATAGTTTAAAGCCATATCGGATGGTGGTGCAAAGGCAGGTTTAGTAATGGTTTTTTAACAATGCGTTGAGTAAAATATTTCTTTTAATGCAATTAACAAAGGTATATTGCAAACGGGTAGCCCTATCAACAAACCTCAACGATTTTACATGAAGCATTACAGCTTTTTACTCCTTCTGGCACTATTGTGCTGCAACAAACCCAAAAACAACAACGAAAGCGCTGCCACGAACGACGGCGATCCGACGAAAGCCATTAACGATACCATCCCGCTCACCCGCGAAAAGGTCGAAAACAGTCCCATTGCGAGTTACAGCGAAAAAGTGAAGGACGATCTGAACGACTGGCGCCTTGCCGTGGACGTTTACGAAACGAAGCAGACCTTCAAATTCCTCATGAAGATCGAATACATGGCGCAAGAAGCCGAAGACACCCTCACGATCCCTAATTTTGGTATTATGCCCAAAGTGGAAGTGCGGAAAGGTCGAGAGAAGGAGTCCTGCATTGTGGGCTTTCTGGATAAGCAGGGAGAATTTAAGGAATATAAGCTGATTGCTTTGAAGGAGAAGCAGTTGAAGATTTCTACTTTGAAATATTATGGAAGAGCTCGTTATAAGGTGAGTAAGTGAGGAACGAAGCGTACGATAGCACTCGGCGGCGTAATTATTTATTCCAAAACGAGACGTAAATTTTCCGAAGAACCATCCCCGTTGATGAATTGCAAATAGTAAACTCCTCGAGGCAAATCGTTGACAGCAATTGTGATTGTACGATCTTGTCCAAAGGTAGCTGTTGCATATTGTTCAGCCGCCTGTACTACCCTAACTTCCTTCGCAACGGCTTCGCTAAACATTCTTATTACTTGTGGCAATTGCCCGGTGAGTCACTTCCCATTTGTACTTGCAGCCTGCACCCTTATTACAAATTGAGAATGAATTCATTACAACAGAGTAGTCATGTGCCATATTATTGGGAAGTGCATAAGAACAAGTGTTATTAGGAACTCCACAATTTAGGGTCAACGACTGCCCATCAGCATTTACTAATATGCCAAAGCAATAAAATACAAATGCGACCAAACCGTCTATTTTTTTAGTTTTCATAGTGCTGTATTTAAAAGTGAAAAGTAAAGTTTAACCTGCTAATGTAATTTGGCTCTATTGCTATACGCCGATCCCTGTAATTATACCCGCCCCTCTGATTTCTGGACTTTTGCCATTGATAAGAGAAAGCCATGCAAGTTTCCACAGATGCAGAAAATCGCTTGTTGATTTGATATTTATAACCGCAAAATGGCCCCAGGCTCAGATCAACAATTGTCGTCCAGGTCTCAGGAGACGAATATTGGTAGTTATTATTCCAATAAAGCCAGGCGTCCATTCCGCAAAGCAGTTGACCTATTTTGAGGTTTCGTCTGAACTCATAACCAAAGGACGTAACGATGTTAAAAACTCGTCGGTGGAGCCAGAATTCAGCATCGGCAGGCAAAATCCCGCTCGAATCAGCACCTCTGGCATCTTTTTCACTTAACCATGAAATATCCCCAATTGACCACCGAAAAGCCCCTCTCTGACTAGCGGCATATCTTAGCGTGAAAAACGGGTTCATGCCCAAGGCACCTTTGAGCCGATACGCGTCCAAACTAACATCCCACTTATAATCCGTACTGGAATGATTCTTAGCCATCCCTTCCGGAGGCTTCTTTTGCTCCTGGCATTGAGCACTTTGCATTGAAACAACCAGCCCAGAAAGGGCCAAGGCAAATAGGTAGCATGTTCTCTTCATATTATTTATATTTTTTGTACAAATAAAATGAGAACATACCACTCCCATTCTGGGAAAAGGAAGAACCATACCTACAAAAAGGAAGAAAATTCAGGGTCTGCCTTTGAGCTTGCTGACGTAGTTTTCGGAAATGCCGAGATACGAGGTAATGTACTTCTGGGGGACGCGGTTGAAGAGTTCGCGGGAGCGAGTCCGAAACGACTCCAGCTTCTCGGAGGCAGAAAGCGTTCGCATGTCGCGAAGCAGGTCGTGGTGCGTAAGCAGCATGCGTTCGGCGATAATACGGCCGACACAACAGGTTTCGGGATAATTGGCGTAGAGCTGGTAGAGGTCTGTTCTCGTAATGTAAATGAGCACCGAAGGTTCCAGCGTTTCAATGCATTCGCGGGATGGGGCCTGTTTCACAAAGCTGTCGGGCACATTAAAAAAGTCTCGTTCGCGCGCAAACCAGTCGGTCACGTCCCGGACATAACCCTGGTCGTTTGCCGCAAAATGATAGCCACGTACTAGCCCTGATTGCAGGTACCAGATTTTGTCACACACCTCGCTCTCTGACAATAGTATCCGGCCCTTCGGTATACTCACTATTTTGAGCTTTTGCTGAAACAAAATCCTGGTTTGATCTTCGACAGACAAGGTATCACTCAGGGAGGAGATAAATTCGTAATACATACATAGTGTGTCATGTGTTTCGAATTACAAGATGAGGATTATATCAGGTATTTCTATACTACAAACTCCTTCTATTCAGTCTGAACCTCAAAGAAAAAGCCCGGTATTACCCGGGCTTTTTCTGCTATTTGTAGCAACTGTAATTACGCATTGAAGACCAGGTCCATTTTCTCACGGATGGTCAATAAACGTTTGCGGTCGCCACCCGAAACTTCGGCCGAAGCCCAGCCCGAGTAGCCTATTTTCTGTAGTGCTTTATTGACTTCGGCCCAATTGCAATCGCCTTCCATGAACTCGACGTCAAAACCTTTCCAGAGCCCAAGGTCATTCTGCTTTTTGAAACTGAATTCTTTCAGGTCCAGTTTGAGAATTCGCTTATTCAATGCCTCGATCCAGGAAGTTGGCCAGCTGTAACGCAGCACGTTGCCTACATCAAAGTACCAGCCTACCATCGGGTGCTTGAATTCGTCCACAAAGCGTGCCGCCTCGAGCGGGCTCAGCAGGAACTGATTCCAGACATTTTCGAACGCGATCTTGACACCGGTTTCCTCGGCAACGGGCAGCAGCTTGCGGATCTCCGCCTGCGAGCGCTCGTACGCCTCTGCATACGTGACGTTCGCGTTCACGACACCCGGAACCACAAGCACCGTCGTTCCACCGTATTGCTTCGTGTCCCGCAATGCCTTTTCAATGGATTTCACGCACTCCGCCCGCTTTTTAGGATCCGGATCCGAAAGCGGCAGTTTCCAGTGCATGGAGTTAACGGTACCCGGCAGTTCCAGCCCCGTTTTGTCGCGGGCAGCCAGTACTTCTTTCATGTCCAGCACATCGGGAGAGTCGAGCTCAACGCCGTCATACCCAAGGTCTTTCAGCAACTTGAATTTGTCCATGATCGACAAATCCTCTTTGACCATGCCCCATTTCAGGCTTTTCTTTACCATCGGGCGTGCGGCAAGTGGTGCGGCTTCGGCACTTGCAAGTACCGAAGAACCCACTGCCACGGCTGATGCAGCCATGGCGGTGTTTCTCAGAAATTCTCTTCTTTGCATACAGGTATCAGGAGAATGCTGTGATACCTGGTTTTGCCACCTCTACGACAGGTGGTTTCATATCGAAGCTGTACGAATCGGGTCCCAGCTTTTCAGTAGAATTCAATGCCTCATCCCAGGTTACACGCTTGCCGGTGTAAGCAGCCATTCTACCCATGATGGCGGTCAGGGTGCTGTGCGCCATGAATTCGCCGTCGTTGATGAGCTTGCCGCTACGGATAGACGCAAACAGTTCGTTATGCTCTGTCTGGTACATGTCGTTTTGTGCACCTTCATATTTCCACGGATTGGCTCCGGTGATTTCGTGCACGTTCCGCGCACAGTTCACCATCGCGCTTCCCTTGGTACCTAGTGTCTGCACGAGGTAACTGTTTTCGCAATTGGCTTGCTGACGTGAATGGTGGAAGCCTTTCACCCCATTGTCATAATCGTAAACCACCGAGAAGTGGTCGAAGATATTGCCGAACAAGGAATCGGTACGAACCTGACGACCGCCTGTACCTACAACTGAAACCGGCAGTTTACCACCCATTGCCCATGCCATCATGTCGATGCTGTGTACGGCCTGCTCCACGATATGGTCACCTGCGAGCCAGGTGTAGTAGGTCCAGTTACGAAGTACGTACTCTGCATCTGTCCAGCCTGCAACGCGTGGGAACGACCACAGCGTACCTGTGTCATAAGTGTTGTAAATTGCTGTAATGTCGCCTACCGCTCCGTCCAGGATTCTTGAGAAGCTGGCACGTTTCGGTTCGTGGTAACGCCAGCAGAAGCCCGACATCAGGGATACATTCTTTTGCTTGGCCAGTTTTGCTGCATCCAGTACCTTACGTACACCTGGCGCATCTACTGCCACCGGCTTTTCGCAAAACACGTGTTTGCCTGCATTGATCGCGGCAGTAAGGTGCTCGGGACGGAAATGGGGAGGCGTTGCGAGTAACACAACATCCACACCTGAATCCAACACTTTTTTAAAAGCGTCGAAACCAATGAATTTACGTCCTTCGTCCACTTTCACTTTCGGGCCGTGCACTTTCGTGAGGTTTTCCAGCGAAGCGTCCATTTTGTCCTTGAAAATATCCCCCATTGCCCACAGCACAACGTTAGGATCTGCTTTCAAAGCCTGGTTGGCAGCACCGGACCCACGTCCGCCGCAACCGATCAAACCAATTTTGAGAGTGTCAGCGTTTACGCCTGCAAAAGCGCGGTTAGGATTAAGGATCGCGAAGGTGGGCAGTGTGCTGCCGGCCAATGCTACTCCCGCCATTTTCAGAACATCTCTTCGAGAAGTACTCATTGTCAATTAAGGATTAGGTGATGGAATGACTGTTTTTTCGTTGATTTTTAATTATAATGCCAGAGATTCAGGATCTTGGAAGCATTAAAGATAAGTAAAACCGCTATTTTTTCTGCTAATATAAACCAAAATTTCCATTTGCGTGCTCGACCACACACAAAAGTTATCAGATGTTAAACTGACAATTTATATACATTTATATCTTCGAACCTCCTTTACAACGATATGATCCTTGAAAACCTTTTACTCATTATTTCGCTCCTGTTTGTAGTTTCCATGCTGACAATGCTCAGCAAAAAAATCGGCATATCCTACCCCATTTTCCTTGTCATCGCAGGCCTGCTGATCAGCTTCATACCTGGAATACCTCACTTTGAACTCGAACCCGACTGGGTATTCCTGATATTTCTGCCGCCGTTGCTATACGAAGCCGCCTGGAACACTTCCTGGAAGGACTTCTGGGCCTGGCGACGTCCCATTGGACTGCTTTCGATCGGCCTGGTCGTGTTCACCGCCACGGCAGTCGCCTATATTTCATATGCCATGATCCCGGGCTTCACCCTGGCCATGGGATTTGTGCTGGGCGGCATTATCTCACCGCCCGATGCCGTCGCGGCTACCTCGGTTCTGCACGGCCTGAAAGTTCCCAAACGCGTCGTAACGATTCTCGAAGGTGAAAGCCTGGTAAACGACGCTTCTTCGCTGATCGTATTCCGGGTTGCATTGGCAACCGTCGCGACAGGCAATTTTGTGCTCTGGAAGGCCGGGGTTGACTTCCTGATGGTAGCTACAATGGGCATCGCGATCGGCCTGGCCATTGCGCACGTGCTCTATCTAGTACACCGCTTTTTCCCGACCACACCCAGCATCGATACTGCACTTACATTCATTTCACCGTACCTGATGTACATTGCCGCCGAGCATTTTCATTATTCGGGCGTGCTGGCAGTGGTCAGCGGTGGTTTGTTCCTCAGCTTCCGGGCGCACGAACTGTTTTCCTACCAATCCCGAATGCAGACCAACTATGTCTGGCAAACGGTTGTGTTCCTGCTGAACGGTATCGTGTTCATTCTCATCGGCCTGCAATTACCGGAGGTCATCAACGGCCTTCATGGCTATACGATCACGGAAGTGGTAACCTATGCGGTCATGATCAGTATCGTAACCATTCTGATCCGCATTATCTGGGTGTACCCCGCCACGTACCTTCCCCGTATCCTGTTCAAATCGATTCGCACCAAGGAACAACGCCCGAAATGGCAAACGGTTTTCATTGTGGCGTGGAGCGGCATGCGGGGTGTAGTGTCTCTTGCCTCAGCACTGGCCGTCCCATTGATGGTGAATGGTAATCCTTTTCCACATCGCAACCTGTTTCTGTTCATCACGTTCGTCGTTATTCTTTTTACCCTTGTGTTTCAGGGGCTAAGTCTGCCTTTCCTGATCAAATGGCTGAAAATAGAGGGCGACACGGAAAACCTGGAAGAGGAAAATGCTATGATCAATTCACGGCTTGCCACCGTCAGTCTGGACTTTATGAAGTCGAACTATGACGGTGAAATACAGAATTTCGAGCCATTCCAGCTATTGAAAGAGCGATATGAGAAGATTATCGACATGGCCGACTACAAACTGCTGCATTCAGACGACAAAATGTCGTTCGATTACGTAAGGAAATACCGCGCGATGCTGCTGGAAATCATTCAGGTAAAAAGAGAGGAGATCCTGAAACTAAGGCAGGAACGCGCCTGTTCCAACGAGCTGATCAAAGCCAAAGAGCATGAGCTGGACCTTGAAGAGGCCCGGCTCCGCCGGTCACCCTAGCGGTTAGTTCCACTGCACCTCGACCACATAGTCACGCAGGTCGATTGTCGTAAATTTTTCGTTGTTCTGACGTTTCAGCGAGATTTTACCGTTCTGGATTTTTCCAACCTGCTGCGCGATCACGTCTTTTTCGTTTTTCTTGCGATAAATGGCCACCAGTGAATCCTGGCTGGTCACATCCACCTCACAAGTCCGGCCCTTGGCGGTCACCAGCTTGGAGTTGTTGGGCAGGTAAGGTGCTTTCGCCAGCGCCAGTGCGCGGGAAGCCTGCGGCACGCCGTAGCCGATATAGTTATTTCCATAAGGATACAAATGCGAAGATTTTTCGATCAATGCGATCAGCTCCTTGTTCGAAAGCATAGGATTGGCTTGCAAAAGACAAGCCGCAAAACCAGTGATCACCGGTGCAGAAAGCGAAGTACCGTACAGGGAGAAGCAGGATACATTGGGTTTGACATAGGATAAAAACTCGGGCCCTACGCTGCTGTACCCAATCCGGTTCCAAAGCTTCCCATTGGTTGCTCCCACGGAAAGCACGCCCTGGGCGTCGGCAGGGGCCGAAACGATACCCCAGCTTTTGTCATCGCCTTCGTTACCAGCCGATACGATCAGCATAATGCCTTTTTTGTCCGAGGCAATCTGCGCTGCTTTGGTGATGGCGCTGGTTTTTCCATCCATTTGAGAAGGCAGATAGTTTTCTTTGGGATCCGAGAAACCCTTTGCATAGCCCAATGAAGTATTGATCAGGCGTACCCCCAGACTGTCCATCCACTCCATGGCAGCGATCCAGTTGTCCTCTTCTCCACGGTATTCGCGCATGGAATAATCAGTTCTGGCGAGGTAGAATTTCGCATTGGTGGCCATTCCGTATTGAACCTGATCCTGATAGTCTATTCCCGAGATCGCGGCGAGTACTTCGGTTCCGTGCATATCGGAGAATGATTCGGCGGTGCTGAAAAGCAGCTCGCCCGGACGTCCGCGTTTTACATAGTCGCGGATACCTAATATTCGGTTGTTTGAAAAAACCTGAGAAAGGGAAAGCGAAGAGTCCGCGCCATAAAAGCCGGCATCGATCACCCCGATCGTTACGTCTTTGGCGGTAATGCCTTCTTTCAGGAACACATTAGCCTGTACCTGAGACATCACCGGCGCCATTTGGGCCTTTTCAACGGGGTTAGTACGGGTAATGACGAAGCCCGGATCGATCATAACCACGTCCTCCACAAAATCCAGCTCCCGTACTTTCATCGCCTGTTCGCTCGTCAGATTGGCAGATATGGCATTCAGCCATTTGGAGCGGTTGATGATATTGACAGACTGCCCACGTAAAGCCGTCTCATATTCTTTTTTGATGGGAAGATCGGTTTCATCCGATAGCACAAGCCCCATTTTCTGCCGGTTTTCAAGTGTCAATGCAGACACAGCCGGGCTCGTGTTCAAGTCTTTGTTTTTCAGATAAATCCAATATTTCGGGCTTGCGGACAACACAAAAGGCACCAAAGCAAACGCAAGCAGAAGCAATCTTTTCATCAACGGCATTAGTTAGGTATTCTCAGTCAATTTGGTATCTCAAAGGTACTATTAGCTGCTAAAATCACGACCAAAAGGTCTTTTCCTCCAACGCAGTCTTTTGGAATTTTTGAACAAGATAAACGTAATTTTACAAATTAAATTACCTGATCTGAAAAAATACCCCTATGCGATATTCCCCCATCGACAAAAAGCTGTTTATCGAAAACAGACGCCGTCTGGCGTCATTACTGGCTCCCAAATCACTCGTCGTTCTGCATTCCAATGACATTATGCCCACCAATGGCGATGGGACCATGGGCTTTAAGCAGAACAGTGATTTGTTTTACCTCACCGGGGTCGATCAGGAGGAAACAGTCCTGGTAATTTCACCGGATCACCCCGATCCCAAGTTTCGGGAAGTCCTTTTCCTTCGTGAAACCAATGAGCTCATCGCCGTTTGGGAAGGTGAAAAACTAACCAAAGAGCAAGCCCGCGAAGTCACCGGCATTCAGAGTATTTACTGGACACACCAATATGAAACCATTTTCGCCGGCATCGTTTTCGAAGCCAGCCAGGTTTACCTGAATACCAACGAACATACCCGCAGCGACTCGTACGTGCAGACGCGCGACGCCCGCTTCATTAGTGAGTTCAGGGAGAAATATCCCTTACATACGCTCGCCCGGCTCGCCCCGCTGATGCATCAGCTGCGGGCGATAAAGCAGCCGGAAGAAGTCGCATTGCTGCAAAAAGCCTGCGACATCACAGGGCTGGGGTTTAAAAGGCTTTTGAAGTTCGTCAAACCGGGTGTACATGAGTTTGAGATCGAAGCGGAGTTGCTTCATGAATTTATCAGGAACCGCTCCAAAGGGTTTTCCTACCAACCTATTATCGCTTCCGGTGCGAATGCCTGCGTGCTGCATTACATTCAAAATAACCAGCTGTGTAAGGACGGCGACGTTCTGCTGCTCGACGTGGCCGCGGAATATGCCAACTATGCAGCCGACCTGACCCGCAGTATTCCTGTTAATGGCCGGTTTACGAAACGGCAGCGCGATGTGTACGACGCAGTACTTAGGGTTTTCAAGGCGGCAAAAGGCCTACTGGTGCCCGGCAATATCTGGGACGAGTATCACCAGGAAATTGGCAGGATCATGGAAAGCGAGCTCATCGGACTCGGGCTGATTACCAAAGAGGATGTTGCAAAGCAGGATCCCGACTTGCCTGCTTACAAGAAATACTTCCCCCACGGCACTTCACATTTCCTGGGGCTGGACGTTCATGATGTGGGAAACAAGTACCGTCGTTTTGAACCTGGAATGGTGTTTACCTGCGAGCCGGGCATCTACATCCGCGAAGAAGGATTGGGCATTCGTTTGGAAAACGATATTCTGATTACGGAAAATGGTAATGTGGATCTGATGGCCGACATTCCGTTGGAGGCGGAGGAGATTGAGGAGTGGATGAATACGTAGGTATGAGATCAGTTTCGTAATTTTATTGCTCACCATATCACATACACTTCAAAATTATGGCAAAACAAGAACTCTCTGCACAGGAAGCTGTAACCGAAGCGAAACGCTATCTGAACAATGCAAAGGATATCTTACGCGAAAAGGGCGCTAAAGATGAAGGATATTACCGGGATGCCAAATATGTAAAAATGGCCGGGCATACTGCTTATTCCGGAGTACTTTTTGCGTTAGATCATTATTTTGGCAAAAAGACAAAAGGTCGAAAAGATGTAGATTGGTACAAGATCAATCTTTCCAAGGAGGATCGAAAAGTACTCGACGCTTTCGAGACAGTTTACGAGCAACTGCACCTGGTCATGGCCTATGATGGAGCAGGAAATGCTGAAATGGTGAAAATCGGTTTTAAAGAAGCCGAACGTATCATCGACTGGGTCGCAACGCGCACAGCGACGGCCGCCTGAAGTAAAAAATACAATGCGAAGCCGGGGAGGTCTACGATCTTCCCGGCTTTATTCATGAATACAAATCACATTGAATGGACATCCTTCCCGAAGACATCTACAAACTTCTCATTTCCTTTACCCTGGGCGGGATCATCGGTGCGGAGCGCGAGTACCGAAGCAAATCGGCGGGTTTGCGGACGCTTATTTTAATCGCGATGGGTTCGACGCTCTTTACGATCCTTTCCATTAAGATCAGTTCGGACGCGGGACGGATTGCGGCCAATATCGTGACAGGTATCGGCTTTATCGGTGCAGGCATCATTTTCCGGGAAAATAATAGGGTCGTAGGGATTACGACGGCGGCGATCGTGTGGGTGACGGCGGCAGTGGGGATGGGCATCGGGGCCGGGTTTTATGAGGTAACAATCGTTTGTTTTGTGATTTCGGGCATGTCGCTGGTGATACTGGCGCCCGTACAGAAGCTTATCCGCAGGAAAAGTCAGATCCGCAACTACCGGGTTATGTGCGTGTACCAGCGCAAGACTTTAAAGACCTATGAAAATCTATTTAAAGAATACGATTTGAAAATCCTGCGCGGCGAGCAAAGCCGCATCGGTACCCATATAACCGGCAGCTGGACATTACAGGGCTCCGAAAGAAAGCACGAGAAACTAACTCACCACCTGCTCAACGACGCTGATATTCTTGAATTTGATTTTTAACCATCAGTTACAAATGATATTAGTTTTTAATTAAAACTGATATCTATCATGCCCAAAATGAGCCAAAAAGGGCCTTTGCTACGTTATAAATAGCCAGCAGGAAACTTTATACCGATAAACAGGCATTATAGCAATAGCCCATATTCTCAAAAGATTTACACGGCGCCAACCGGTAAACGGGATCACAGACAACAGTTATGTCCGATACTATTAAACAAAAAATCTGGGAGGTCGTCGCCTCGAACACTTCGGCCGAAGAGGCCGGGTGGTTGCAGCAAAAAGGATCCTCCGCCACGCTCGAACTGATGACCGCATTCGTAGCGGCACCGCGGTTCTTATCCAAGAAAATTCTTTCAACCAGCCCGGAAACGCGGGCGGTGTTGAACCTTGAAATACCCGGCTTTTCGGTCGATGGCTGGTCGCTTGTGAGACTGGCTCGGGTGTGGCTGCTGACGCAGCTCGATTCTTCGGACAGGGATGAGTATATTAAAAACATCGAAACCTTGTTTGATACCGCTGAAATGAATGAGCTGGTGGCACTTTACTCCGCATTGCCTCTCCTGTCCTATCCCGACCAATGGCTGTTCAGAGCAACCGACGCCGTGCGTTCAAATATGGGTTTTGTCTTTGATGCCATCGCATTACACAATCCTTATCCCGAAAAATATTTCAGCGAGCTCGCATGGAACCAACTGGTGCTCAAAACGATATTCAACGACAAGCCAATTCATTATATAGAAGGACTTGCTAACCGGATGAATGAAAAGCTTGCCTTAACTTTGTCTGACTTCGCGCACGAGCGCTGGGCAGCCGGACGCAGCGTCCCCGCACAGGTGTGGCGGCTCACCGGCAAGTACATCAACACAGCGTTGCTGGCAGATATGCAGCATTTGTTTGATTCGGAAAAAGAAGAAGATCGCCACGCTGCCGCGTTGGCCTGCGGAGAAGCCTCACTTCCGGCTGCAAACTATCTGCTTGCCAAGTATACCGATCTGGAAAAAGCAGTTAAATCCGGCGCATTAACCTGGGCCGACCTCGAACATTGATATTATGTGCCTGAACCATAACGATACCGCCCCCAATCCTTCGCATTTCGAAGACAGCGAAGAAGCCAGTCAGACCCCCGCACACCGGGACATCGCCTGGGACGACTACAAAGACCTCATCAAAGGAATGCGCTTCTTCGATCCGCATATCCATATGGTATCCCGTACTACCGACGATTACCAGGCCATGAACCAGGCCGGTATCGTGGCGCTCATCGAACCCGCATTCTGGGTCGGCCAGCCACGGACGGGGTTATCGACATTTAAGGATTATTACAGCAGTCTGGTAGGATGGGAAAGATTCCGGTCCTCGCAGTTTGGGATAAAACACTACTGTACGATGGGCCTCAACTCCCGCGAAGCCAACAACGAGCCGCTGGCGGAGCAGGTTATGGAAATCCTACCATTGTACATCTATAAAGAAGGCGTAGTGGGTGTGGGTGAGATCGGTTTTGACGACCAGACACCCGCCGAAGAAAAATACTACCGGCTACAACTGGAACTGGCCAAGGAAGCAAAACTGCCCGTACAAATCCACACGCCTCACCGCGACAAGAAGAAAGGTACCGAGCGCAGCATGGCCATTGCATTGGAACACGGTATCGACCCGTCGTTTGTGATCGTCGACCATAACAATGAAGAAACCGTGAAAAGCGTGCTCGATCAGGGCTTCTGGGCAGCGTTCACCATTTATCCTTTTACCAAAATGGGCAATGAACGGATGGTGAAAGTAGTGGAACAATACGGCCCCGAACGCATCATGATCAACTCCGCCGCCGACTGGGGCATTTCCGATCCTTTGGCAATCCCGAAAACAGCTGCGCTGATGAAAATGCGCGGAATTTCCGACGAAACGATCCGCCTGGTGACCTACCAGAATGCGATCGACGCATTCGGCAAAAGCGGTCAGATCGACGTAACTGATTTCGAGTCAGGCTATACCGTCAATCAATCGGAGAAATTTCATGGTAACAGCATTCTCAGAGGCGGCCAGCAGCCTGCTCCGGTGAAAGACTTTTTAGTGATCAATTAAAGTGAGCAGTCTCAAACCCTATTTGCAGCTGACGCGCCCGGCCAATCTGGTAACCGCCATCGCGGATATCCTGGCCGGTATGGCCATTGCGCAATTCACCTTTTCGGATTTTTCACCCGCATTACTCGTCCTTTCCACCCTCGGCCTCTATGGCGGCGGCGTGGTAATGAACGACGTTTTCGACGCCCGACTGGATTCCGTCGAACGCCCCGAACGCCCCATTCCGAGCGGGAAGGTTCCGCTCGCACAGGCTGCTGCTATGGGCATTTCGCTATTGCTGCTCGGCATTATCGCGGCAGGTGCATTCAGTCTGCAAAGCGGGATGATCGCAGTGGTGGTGGCCATGCTTACTATTTTGTACAACCGTTTTGCCAAACATCATGTATTCTTCGGCCCGCTCGTGATGGGCATGTGCCGGGGCGGTAACCTGATCCTGGGTATGAGCGTGTTGCCCGAATCGTTCCAGCAATGGGGGTTTATCGCTATTTTCCCGATCATGTACATCGGCGCGATCACGCTGATCAGCCAGGATGAGGTGCATGGAGGTAAAAAGCGCACATTATACATCGCGGCATTCCTTTACCTGGCCGTTCTCGCGGCCCAGCTCACGATTGCGCAGGGAAAAGGTAATCTTTTATTTACCATTCCGTTTGTATTGCTGCATGCCTGGTTCATTTTCCGGCCGCTTTGGAATGCCATGCAAAACCCGATCGGCCCGCTGATCGGTAAGGCGGTGAAAGCCGGGGTGATTTCCCTGATTGTGATGAATGCATCCTGGTGCGCGGCTTTCGGATTGCTGCCGGTAGCCTTCGCGGTACTCGCATTATTGCCGCTTTCGATGTATTTGGCGAAGGCATTTGCGGTTACTTAATAAAGGAGGGAAGAAAGGGAGGAAGGACAATGGAGATAGCACGGCTCATGTAAAGAGCGTGTGGTTTCTACCTAATTAATTAATTGGACGATGACGGGACGGGGAAAACCTGTTAATTTTAGTCTTTATATCAATGATTTTGAGCCGCGTTTGAACGGATCGTGTTTTCAAACGTTTTATTTATAAATACCCACTTTGCTAGTGTAATGCAGAATTCAATGCAACCCATCAAACAACGTTTCCAGGTGGAATACAACTATGCCGTATTCTTCACCCAACATCTTTTTGACACCCAGAACCCGTTACTGAAAGATTTTTTTCAAGATTATACCGAGCAGGGCTTTCAACGCAAGGCCCTGGTGATCGTGGACGAGGGGTTTGAACAGACGCATCCGGAACTGAAAAATCAGATCCGCACTTACTTTGCACAAAATGCGGCGCATATCCAGCTGGCGGCCGAAATCATTTCGGTTCCGGGTGGGGAAGCCTGCAAAAACGATCCTTCACAATTCGATAAGCTCGTGGAGGCCGTCGATGCATTTGGTATTGACCGCCATTCATTTGTAATAGGAATCGGCGGCGGTGCTGTGCTCGACCTCGTAGGTTACGCCGCGGCGGTTTCACACCGGGGCATCAAGCTGATCCGCATTCCGACGACCGTTCTCGCCCAAAACGATTCGGGCGTAGGCGTCAAAAACAGCATTAATTTTCACGGTAAAAAGAACTTCCTCGGCACATTCGCACCGCCGGTGGCTGTTTTCAATGATCTGACGTTCCTGCGCACGCTCGACGACCGCGACTGGCGAGGCGGGCTTGCAGAAGCCGTGAAGGTGGCGTTGATCAAGGACGCCGCGTTCTTCGAATGGATCGAAGAACACGCAACGGCGCTGGCCAACCGCGATGAAGACGCTATGGCGTACCTCATCCACCGCTGCGCCGAAATGCACACCGACCACATTGCCGGCGGCGATCCCTTTGAATTCGGCTCCTCACGCCCGCTGGATTTCGGTCACTGGGCCGCACATAAGCTGGAATTCCTGACCGGCTTCCAGGTACGTCACGGCGAAGCAGTCGCTATCGGTATCGCATTGGATTGTGTGTATGCCCATAAAATAGGCATGCTGGCGGAGAGCGATCTCAACCGCATTATTGACGTATTGACCAAAGTCGGTTTTGAACTATACCATTCAAAACTCGCTGAAAACGATAAAATCAACCTCCGCAACGGCTTGCAGGAATTCCGCGAGCATTTGGGCGGCAGGCTGACGATCATGCTGCTTGAAAAAATTGGAAGAGGAGTGGAAGTGCATGAACTGGATGCCGACCTGATCGCACAGTCGGTGGATTACCTCGAAAGTTCCAAAATTATCCCTGCATGATCACGCCTTACGGACACCTTACCTATTGCAGCAATATCCATCCCGGTGAAAAATGGGAAGACCATTTCCGGTCGCTGCGCGAGAGCATTCCTTACATCCGTCAGCAACTTGCTCCTGGAAAGCCATTTGGCCTCGGACTGCGTGTGGCCAATGAAGCGTCGATCGAGCTGAGCAAGCCGGAAGTGCTGGCCGAGTTCAAAAACTGGCTCGACGAGCAAAATGTATATGTGTTTGTGATTAATGGCTTTCCTTACGGCGGCTTCCACAACACCCGCGTGAAGGACGACGTGCACACACCCGACTGGACCACCGTCGACCGCCTCGCTTATACCAAACGTCTTTTCAATATCCTGGCCGCATTGCTGCCTGCTGAAATGCACGGAGGCGTTTCAACTCCTCCATTGTCTTATCGGCTTTGGTGGAAAACCGAAGCGGACAAGTTGAAAGCCACTGAAACGGCTACCGATCACATCCTCGAACTGCTCGACGAGCTGATCCGCATTGAAAAAGAAACCGGCAAGTTCCTGCATTTGGATATCGAGCCTGAGCCGGACGGCATTCTCGACAACACCGAAGATTTTGTAACCTGGTATACCAATCTCCTGCTTCCGAAAGGCACCATTTATTTGGTAGAAAAATATGGAATTGATGGTAACGAAGCTCAGGCGCTCATTTTGAAGCATATTCAATTGTGTTATGATATTTGCCACGCCGCTGTCGGATTTGAAAAACCGGAAGACATTCTCGATTCTCTGAACGAGTTCGGCATTAAAGTCGGCCGCATTCAGGTCAGCTCGGCCTTGAAAGTGAATTACAACACTGAAAAAGAGATCAAACGCAAGGCCATCGAAACATTCGACGAGCCTGTTTACCTGCACCAGGTAGTAGCCCGCCACGACGACGGTCATTTCACGCATTACCCGGATTTGACCGAGGCTTTGACGGACTGGAACGAAACCCACGAGGAATGGCGCGTGCATTTCCACGTTCCGCTGTTTGTAAATACCTACGGCGCACTCGATTCGACACAGGGCGATATTGTGCAAACACTCGCATTGCAAAAAGAGAATCCATTCTCGGCGTATCTGGAAGTCGAAACCTACACCTGGGGTGTGCTGCCCGAGGATATGCAGAAACCCATTGGCGAGTCCATCGTACGCGAGCTCGAATGGGTGAAGAAAGTCCTGAATTATGAATAAAACCGTAGTTATAGATATTGTAGGCCTAAGCGCCAACCTGATCGGCGAGCATACGCCGTTTTTGAATGCTTACGTCAAAAAGCGGCATTTGACACCCATCAAGCCGGTCCTTCCCGCTGTTACTACCACTTCCCAAAGTACTTATATAACCGGGAAATGGCCTGCCGAGAACGGCATCGTTGGCAATGGCTGGTATGATCGTGAGGATTCGGAAGTGAAGTTCTGGAAACAATCGAACAAGCTCGTGCAGGGTGATAAGATTTGGGATAATGCGAGAAAGGCCGACCCGAGTTTTACGGTTTCAAAAATGTTCTGGTGGTATAATATGTACTCCACCGCCGATTGGTCGGTGACGCCGCGCCCCCAATATCACGCCGATGGCGTGAAGGCACCCGATTGCTATGCCTACCCGCCCGAGCTGCGTAACGAATTGCAGGCCGAACTCGGCCAGTTCCCGCTTTTCAATTTCTGGGGACCTAATGCAAATATCAAATCCACCCGCTGGATCGCCGATGCCTCGATGTCTGTCGAAAAAAGGCATAACCCGACACTGACGCTTATTTACCTGCCGCATCTGGATTATTGTTTGCAAAAATTCGGTCCGGATTTTGCCAGGATCAGCAAGGAGCTGAATGAGATTGATGAGGTGGTTAAAGACCTCATTCAATTCTACGAGGCAAGGAATGCAAAGATCATCCTGCTTTCTGAATATGGCATTAACCCGGTAAACAACCCGATCCATATCAATCGCATTCTCCGCAATGAAGGCCTGATTTCGGTGCGCAACGAACGCTGGTATGAGTTGCTGGATGCCGGTGTTTCCAAAGCATTTGCCGTTTCCGATCACCAGATTGCCCACGTTTACCTGAATGACCCTTCCGTAAAAGAGCGGGTCATGCAGGTTTTGAAGAAAACACCGGGCATTGACCTTGTGCTTGACAAAGAAGCGCAAAAGGATTACCACATCGATCACCCCCGCTCGGGTGACATTGTGGTCGTTGCGAAGCCGGATAGCTGGTTTACCTACTACTATTGGCTCGACGACGCAAAGGCACCCGACTATGCGCATTTGGTCGACATTCACCGCAAGCCCGGTTACGACCCCGTGGAAATGTTCATGGATCCGAAAAACCCATTGATCAAACTGCGTGCCGGTTACAAACTGGCCCGGAAGCTACTTGGTTTCAGGTATTTAATGGACGTCATTCCGCTGGATGCCACGTTGGTCAAAGGCTCGCACGGAGGCATTAACATTCCCAAAGAATACTACCCGATCATCATCACCGATCAGGCTGCTGAAAAGTCTGAACTGGAAGCGGTGGACGTCTACGATGTGATCTGGAAACACCTGATTTAAAATCCATTCTAAAAACAAATAGGCTTTCATGACGTTGTTCTAGAAACTTACTACGACCTCATGAAAGCCATACTTCGCCTGACGCTCGTTCCACTGGCGTTTGCCATTGCATTAACCGCCTGCAAATCCGACGATCCGGACGTACCTGTTGATCGTTTCCCCGAAAATTCCATCGATTCCAAAGACATTTTCCCCGCATTGACATTCAGCCAACCGGTTGACCTCGTGCAAGCGCCGGGCGATAGCAGCCAGTTCTTCGTCGTCGAGCAGGGCGGGGTGATCAAAGTGTTTTCAAATACTGAAAATGTTTCCGCCAGCGCTATATTCCTGGACATCAAAAGCAAAGTACGGTCAGGTGGCGAGCGTGGGTTACTAGGCATTGCGTTTCATCCTGATTTTAAAACCAACGGCCATTTCTTCGTCAATTATACATCCGGCACACCGCTGAAAACAGTCATAGTACGCTACAAAGCCACCAGTACCACGCAAGCCGATCCGGCGAGCGAAGCGGTATTGTTTACATTCGATCAGCCTTTCGATAACCACAATGGCGGCTCAATCCAGTTCGGGAAAGATGGCTATCTCTACATTGCGACGGGCGACGGTGGCAGTGGCGGCGATCCTCGGAACAATGCACAAAATCTGAAAAGTCATTTAGGCAAAATACTGCGGGTAGACGTGAATGGTACTGGCAAAGGCAACTACGGGATCCCCGCCGACAACCCTTATGCCACTGGTACCACCGGTAATCTGCCCGAAATCTACGCTTACGGCCTTCGTAACCCGTGGCGCATCAGCTTCGATACCGGGAGCGGCAAACTGTTCGCCGGTGACGTCGGTCAGAATGAGCGCGAGGAGATAGATATCATCACCAAAGGCGGCAATTACGGTTGGCGCATCAAAGAGGGGATCGATTGCTACAATCCCTCTTCCAATTGTAACACACAAGGACTTATTGAACCGGTACACGACTACAACCAGGACAATGGCGACCGTTCCATTACCGGCGGCTATGTGTACCGCGGATCGGCCGTTCCAGCGCTCGCCGGCAAGTACATTTACGGTGATTACGTCAGCGGGCGTATCTGGGCGCTTGAACTCGACGGTGACACCCGCAAAAGCAATACACTGATCATGGAAGGCAAAGGTAACATCTCTTCTTTCGGGCAGGATATCAAGGGTGAAGTGTATTATCTGAACTATGGAGCAGGCAAAGTGATGAAGGTCGTTAACGGAAATTTAAATTGAAAAATTAACCGGTCGTCCTATCTTTGCCGGAAATTTAAACCTATTAAAATGTCCAAGGTTCTTATCATTGGCGCAGGAGGTGTCGGAAGCGTGGTGGCACACAAATGCGCATTGAACAGCAATGTTTTCACCGAAATAATGCTCGCCAGCCGCACCAAGGCGAAATGTGATAAAATAGCAGCCGAAATCAAGGAAATGCACGGCGTGGAGATCCAGACCGCACAGGTGGATGCCGACATCGTGGCCGAAACGGTGCTGCTGATCAAGCGTTTTCAACCTAAAGTGCTCATCAATGTGGCGCTGCCTTACCAGGATCTGACGATCATGGATGCTTGCCTTGAAACCGGCGTGCATTACCTAGATACCGCCAATTATGAACCAAAAGACGTCGCGAAATTCGAATACAGCTGGCAGTGGGCTTACCAGGAGCGCTTCAAAGAGGCAGGACTGATGGCCGTTTTGGGTTGTGGCTTCGACCCGGGTGCTACGCAGGTTTTCACCGCTCACGCCGCGAAGCACCATTTCGACGAAATGCATTACCTGGACATTATCGACTGTAATGCAGGCGATCACGGAAAGGCATTCGCGACCAACTTCAACCCTGAGATCAACATCCGCGAGATCACCCAGCCAGGCCGCTACTGGGAAAACGGTGAATGGGTCGAAATCCCCGCGATGTCCATTCATAAACCGATCGATTACCCGGGTATCGGGCCGAAAGAGAGCTACGTCCTTTACCACGAAGAACTCGAATCGCTCGTAAAAAACTTCCCTACCCTGAAACGCGCACGCTTCTGGATGACGTTCGGCCAGGCTTACATTACGCATTTGAATGTGCTGGAAAATGTGGGTATGACGAGCATTAAGCCTATCAAGTTCAACGGTATCGACATCGTTCCCCTTGAATTCCTGAAAGCAGTACTTCCTGCGCCTGATTCTCTGGGTGAGAACTACTCAGGTCAAACGTCCATCGGCTGCCAGATCAAGGGCATCAAAGATGGTGTGGAAAGAACTTACTATGTTTGGAACAATTGCGACCATGCGGAATGCTACCGCGAGGTGCGTGCGCAAGCTGTAAGCTATACCACCGGCGTTCCGGCGATGATCGGCGCGATGCTGATGCTCACCAACGACGAGTGGATGAAGCCAGGCGTATATAATGTGGAAGAATTGAATCCCGATCCTTTTATGCAGCTGCTGAACGTGCACGGCTTGCCGTGGCACGAAGCGGTAGATATTGCGCTTCCGCACGAATATTGATACAAAGAAAAAGGCGGTTTCGAAACCGCCTTTTTCTTTAACCTTCCATCGTGATCACCGCCCGGGTGCAGACCCCTCCTATCGGCGGGTTAAACTTAGATACCTTCACCGTCACTTTTTCCACCAAAGGATAATGCTCGCGTATTTTTTCGATCACATTAAATCCTATGTGTTCCAGTAACTTCGCGGGCTCCCGCATCACGGTGGCCGTAAGCTGGTAAAGCGTCTCATAATTGACCGTTTCGCTCAGCTTGTCGTGTTGCGCTGCCTGGTAAAAGTCGGTGGATATGATAATGTCCAGGGCATACTTGTTACCAATGCGCTGCTCTTCTGGATAATAACCGTGGTATGCAAAAAACTCAAGTCCTTCGAGGCTGATCGTTCCCAATGTTCAAGATCAAATTTGGTCAAAAAATGAACCGCCACCGGATTTCTTAGGCTGGGCGCTTTCTCTCGGCCTGTTGATCCCCGTAGTCGAATCCCGCGCCTTTTCAGCGACTTTGTGCATTTCGGCCAAAGCCTCCGAGGCTTCGTCCGCAGCACTTTTGGTCGTCTCTCTGAACTTGTTATACTGAACGGGTTCTTCCTGAACAGGTTCAGGTTCGGAAGCAAGCACGGGCTCTGGCTCAGGTGCTGTCGCTGCTACCTGCTCAGGCTCCGGATTAACTTCGGGCAGAATTTCCTCCTCCTCTACAACCAACTCCTCTTCGCTATCCACTACCTCAAATGCTACTTCCGGTTTATCATCGGTCAAAACCACGGTCACTTCGGGCTCTGCAACCGTCTCTTCTATCTTCACCGGCGCCTGATAGAGTATCTTTTTGGGAATCTCGATCTCCGCTACATGCTTTTTGATCTCCTCCATCTTGTTCAGAACCGATTCCTTATCGTACTTCTGCTCGAATCGTTCTACTGTTTCCAGCGCACTATTTGCAAGAGAGCTCAACTGGACGATCAGGTTGTCGCGGAAGTTTTCGATGGCACGGAAATCCCGCTCCTGGATCTTAACCTCACCGGCAAAATCCTCCCTGAATTTTGTGAGACGGTCTTCTGTCTGGCGGATGATCTGACTGGTGCGCTGCTCTGCTTCCTCTACCAGATCATTTGCTGCAACCCTGGATTCCTCTATTCTTTTTTCAGCTGCTTCGTTGGCCTCTTTTTCGATTAATTTACTGGTATCTTCGGCTGCTTTTAAGGTCCTGAATAAGGTTGATTCTATATCTTTCAGCTTGCTCAACTCCTTCTCTGCATATTCCAGCTGCATCTTCAGCAAGCTATTTTCGCTTGAAAACCGCTCCCATTCCTGAGACAAAGAATTCAGGAAAGCATCTACTTCGTCCGGATCGTAACCTCTGAAAATCTTTTCAAAAGTATGCTTGCGTATGTCTATAGCGGATATTTTCATGATGCATTCTATGCTTTGATGCCTAGTTAAAAACGGTCGTGTAAGTTAAAGATATAAGATTCATTTTTCAAAGTATTTGCCAACATTACCATATTATAAGTATTCAGTCAGGAAACCTCCCAAACGGATATCATACGGTCGTCGCTGCATGAAATCAGCTGATTTTCAAAGCCCGCCCAGAGCAGTTTGTTGACCGACGTTCCGTGCCCGGCGTGACGCGCTCTGTCTATTATTTTTTTTAGCTTAAATGTGGCTGCATCCCAGACTTTTATGGATTTGTCCATGCTGCAGGTAGCGAAGAGGGAGCGATCAGGGCTGAATGTAATATCGTTGATCGCATACATGTGCGCAGGTATGTCGCTGACGATGCCATATGCATCATTGACGTCCCATATTTTCAGGTGCGCATCCCGGCCAGTCGTTAACAGGTATTTACCGTCCGGTGAATACTTAACGGAAAAGACTGAATTTGAATGTGCATGGATCGTCTTTTTTAATTTAAAGCCTTCGAGATCGAAGACATGGACATTGCAATCGCTGTCGCCCGTCGCGAATTCATTAGTACCCGGATTAATGGCAATGCTGCGTACGCTCTTCCCGGCGAGCTTGATATGTTTCTGCACGCTAAACGACGGTACGTCCACCACCGCCACAACCCCATCACCCAATGCAACAAATGCGCTATCACCGTAAAACTGAATGTCGAAGATGGCTGCGCTGGTGATTTTAGAAGTTTTGCTGATCCGGTTTTCAACGATATCCAGCACCTGCAAACCTTCATAATTCTGGCCGATCCAGAGTGATTTCGTATCTGCGTGCAGCGCGAGGGCATATACTGAAGCACCTGCACGTGCCACAAGGTTTCCCAGATCCGGCCTGTTAAGATCCCATTGAATCACAAACCCGTCGGCCCCCGCCGAATAGAATCCGTTACCGGTCAGATCTGAAATAATTGTATAAACACTGTCCCGATGACCGGAAAAAGTATCTACTTTGCGAATATTCATCTTGTTAGTTTTGTCCCGAAACTGAAATACTTAAAATAGTAATTGTAAACAGAATTCCCATGCCCCTCGTTCATTCCGAAAAGATTGAAGAAACCAGCACGCTGTTACTTTGGAAACTGACGGAAACCGAAGCGGAACTGCAAAACAACCTGGGCAATGGCTTTAATCAGGAGGAGTTGGACCAGATTTCCCATCCCCAGAAGAAGCGTGAATGGCTCGCCAGCAGGATGTTGATCAAGACATTGGCCGAGCAGTTCGGTATCAATTATGTAGGCATTCACAAAGACGAGCACGGCAAGGCATTCCTGATCGACAATGATTCCCATATATCCATCACGCATACCTTTGAATTTGTTGCGGTAGCCATCAATCCGGCAGCAGCAATCGGCATTGATATGGAAAAGATGGATGCAAAACTCCAGAGAACTTCACGGAAATATCTGTCCCCTCCCGAATTCGATCACGCAGCCGGCGAAATGGAGCCACTTTGCATGTACTGGTGTGCAAAAGAAGCTCTGTATAAATTGTATGGCAAGAAAAAGATCAGTTTCAGGGACTCCATTTACATTGAACCCTTTCGAAACGAAGATTCGTTACTCCAGGGCAAACTGACGGACGAGACGCTGGTCGTGCACTCCAACATCCATGTCAGATGGTTTGATGGCCACTGCCTGGCCATCTCCCTTTAGATCAGCTGCCGGGGATTTCGTCCAGAGTCGATTTCAGTATTTTCTCGATTTCCCTGATCTTATCCTGCTCGCTGGTTTTCTCGTAGGACAGGATGAGGTTTCTCAGAACCCGCTGAACAATTTCCAGGTTGGTACAGGGCTGATAGAAAATGTCTTTCGATTTGATGTTCAGCTGCGCAATGTAATGGTCGATATCGGTTTTCGAGAAGATGATACCCCGGTTAAAGACATTGATATAGAACTGTGTCTTGTCGTTTTTGTAGGTCAGAACAAAAAGATTCGGCAGGTTAACTCCATACACCGGCATGCCCAGCTTTCTGGCGATGAGCAGGTAAATCACACACAACGTAATCGGGTTTCCCCTCCTGCTTTCAAGCACCGCATTGATCATCGAATTCGTCGGAGAATGGAAGTTCTTGGTATTGGCCGCGAAGTTCATGACCCCAAAAAAGATGCTATTGATCCGTTTTACCTGATCCACTGCATTCATCTCTTCCTGGAACTGGATCCAGATATCATAATAAAGCTGTTCGATGGTTGTTTTGAGCTTTTCCATCGAAAGGTCCGGATAGTGGTAGGTAGCAATGATCCACATTCCCTCCAGCAGGTCGAGCGCTCCTCCGTTTTTCCACGCCTGCAACCGTTCAATCATTATACCTAGCTGCAATTCGTGTATTAGTTCTTCGATTTTCCGCTGCACGATCGGGTTAAAACTCTCCTCCCATTCAGTCTCAAGAAAAGGTATCACGGTTCCTCCCAACGATAGTATCTTCCCTTCAACGTGCTGACTCACTTCATGATCTTCGTCATCAAGTAAGGATATCAGTGCCTTGATTTCTTTCTGGTTCATTTTCCTCAAATCTGCGTTTTACAACCAACGGATAAATAAAAACATTTTTTTTTTATGGACGTCAAATTTTCTACTTTTGCCCGGAAAAAAATGCCCCTTCACAGGCGCATTTTCAAGGGTAAGAATGGCAAATTTGCGTCATATCGCATAGTTTAAGCTTACTTTCGGGAAGTATCTATACCACCATATTTTTAAAAACAAAGCACATAACGCATGAAAATTCTCGTTACCGGAGGGGCCGGGTTTATCGGTTCTCACACCGTAGTAGAGTTAGATAAAGCGGGGTTCGAACCCGTCATTATCGACAATCTTTACAACTCCAACCTCAACGTTCTGGAAGGAATCAAAAAAATCACCGGCAAAACGTTCCCGTTTTACGAAATCGATTGCAATGATGCCGAAAAGGTAAGGGCCTTGTTCGAAAAAGAGCGGTTTGATGGCGTGATCCATTTCGCTGCTTTCAAGGCCGTAGGCGAGTCGGTTGAAAAACCGCTCAATTATTATGAAAATAATCTGAACTCCCTTCTGGTACTGCTCCGGGTAATGAAAGAGTTCAGCGTCGATAACTTCGTGTTCTCTTCTTCCTGCACCGTGTACGGCCAGCCCGAAACGCTTCCGGTAACAGAAAGCACTCCCCGATTGCCCGCCAACTCTCCATACGGGAATACCAAGGCCATTGCCGAGGACATTATCCGGGACCATGTGCATTCCGGCCCTGGGATTAAAGCGATTTCATTGCGATACTTCAATCCGATCGGAGCTCATGAATCCTCGCTGATCGGAGAACTCCCCAATGGCGTTCCCAGCAACCTTGTTCCATTCATCACGCAGACGGCCGCTGGTCTCCGCAAGTCGCTTACGGTTTTCGGCAGCGACTACAACACGCCCGATGGCACTTGTATCCGCGACTTCATCCACGTGGTCGACCTCGCAAAAGCGCACGTGAAGGCGCTCGACCTGCTGAATTCCCAAACGGATAATAACTATTACGATGTATTTAATGTAGGAACGGGCGAAGGTTACACGGTTCTGCAATTGATTAATACTTTTGAGGAGGTGAACGGCGTCAAGCTGAACTATACGATCGGCCCGCGCCGTGAAGGAGACGTCGAGCAGATTTACGCGCAGTCTGACAAAGTCAATAATGTAATGAAATGGCATGCCGAGAAAACCATGGCCGACGCATTGCGCGATGCATGGAACTGGCAACTCAAACTAACAGCTCAAAAATGAAAAAAATCTTGATTACGGGAGGAGCGGGTTTTATCGGCTCACATGTTGTTCGCCGGTTTGTCAACTTTCACCCGGATTATCATATTTATAACCTCGACGCGCTGACTTACGCGGGCAACCTTGAAAACCTGCTCGACATTGAAAACGCGCCGAACTACACATTCGTGAAAGGCGATATCGTCGACGCCGCGTTTATCGATAAGCTGTTTGCCGACAACGACTTCCACGGCGTGGTACACCTCGCGGCAGAAAGTCATGTGGACCGTTCCATTTCCGACCCGATGTCTTTCGTCATGACCAATGTCGTTGGAACTGTAAACCTGTTGAATGCAGCCAAAACAGCATGGAAAAACGACTTCTCTGATCGCCGTTTCTACCATGTTTCCACCGACGAAGTGTACGGTGAGCTGCACGACCCGGGCACATTCTTTGTGGAAACCACCAGCTATGACCCGCGCTCGCCTTATTCGGCTTCAAAAGCATCTTCCGACCATTTTGTAAGGGCTTATCACAACACCTACAAGCTGCCGGTAGTGATTTCCAACTGTTCCAACAACTACGGCCCCAACCATTTCCCCGAAAAGCTGATTCCGCTGATGATCCATAATATCATCCAGAAAAAGCCGCTTCCTGTTTACGGTAAAGGTGAAAACATCAGGGACTGGCTGTTCGTGGAAGACCATGCGATCGCGATCGACGTTATTTTCCACCAGGGTGTCAATGGCGATACTTACAATATCGGCGGGCATAATGAATGGAAAAATATCGACCTCGTTCATTTGCTTTGCAGCATCATGGACCGGAAGCTCGGCCGTGCGGAAGGCGAAAGCGTCCAGCTGATCACCTACGTGACCGATCGTGCGGGACACGACCTGCGCTACGCAATCGATGCGACCAAACTATCCGAGGAGCTCGGCTGGAAACCTTCGCTGCAATTTGCGGAAGGCCTGGAAAGAACAGTGGAATGGTACCTGACTAATCAGGACTGGCTGAACAATGTAACTTCCGGAACTTACCAGAAATACTACGACGAAATGTACCAGGACAGATAATCCGGTCACTTCCTTATCCAATTGAAATTTTATGAAAGGCATTATATTGGCCGGAGGCTCCGGTACCAGGTTACATCCGCTTACATTGGCCGTCAGCAAACAGCTTATGCCTGTTTATGACAAACCCATGATATACTACCCGTTATCGATCCTGATGCTGGCGGGTATCCGTGAAATCCTCATCATCTCAACACCGCATGACCTGCCGCATTTCGAGAAGCTGCTCGGCGACGGGAGCCGGCTTGGCTGCGAATTCAGTTACGCGGTACAACCCAGTCCCGACGGTCTAGCACAGGCATTCATCATCGGGGAGGAGTTCATCGGCAAAGACAAGGTCGCATTGATTCTCGGCGACAACATCTTCTACGGCTCAGGATTGTCGCACCTGCTCCAGTCCAACAACGACCCCGATGGCGGCGTGATCTTCGCTTACCAGGTCCACGATCCTGAGAGATATGGTGTCGTGGAATTCGACGGATCCAATAACGTGATTTCGATCGAAGAAAAGCCGGAAACACCAAAGTCGAACTATGCCGTTCCCGGTTTGTATTTCTATGACAACGATGTTGTTGAAATTGCCAAAACCATTCCTCCATCGCCCCGGGGTGAGCTGGAAATCACCGACGTTAACCGGGTTTACCTCGAACGGGGAAGACTGAAAGTCGGTGTGCTCAACCGCGGCACAGCCTGGCTGGACACAGGTACTTTCCAATCGCTGATGCAGGCCGGACAGTTTGTGCAGGTGATCGAGGAGCGCCAGGGTTTAAAAGTAGGGTGCATTGAGGAGATCGCCTACCGCATGGGCTTTATTAATGCAGAACAATTGCGTGAAATCGCTAAACCGTTGGTAAAGAGCGGATACGGCACTTATCTTGAACGCATTGTAACGAATGGCTGACCGCCATTCGTATTGGGATTAGCATAGATCATATTCGGATGAAGTTTTTGGTAGAGGAAATCGAAGAATATTCCGTGGCCCATACGGAAGAAGAGAATGCATTGCTGAAATCCCTGAGCAGGGAAACCTATGCCAATGTTCTCAGTCCCCGCATGCTTTCCGGGCATTTGCAAGGCAGATTCCTTTCGATGATTTCCAGGATGATCAAGCCCGATCGCATCCTGGAAATTGGCACCTTCACAGGTTACTCGGGCATTTGTCTCTGCGAAGGACTTAATGCAGATGGCAGGCTGATCACGATCGACGTCAATGAAGAGCTTGAAAGCTTCACCAGACGTTATTTTGATCAGACCGCCTTCCGGAACCAGATCGAATATCACATCGGTAATGCACTGGATATTATCCCTACGCTTACAGACACATTTGATCTCGTTTTCATCGATGCAGATAAAATCAATTATTCTTCTTATTTTAACCTCTGTCTCGACAAAGTTCGTCCAGGCGGCTTCCTGATCGCAGACAATGTGTTGTGGAGCGGCAAAGTCGTTCAGCAGCAAACCAAGACAGACAAGGACACGCAGGCGTTGCTGGATTTCAACCGGATGGTACACGAAGACCCCCGGGTTTCCAACATACTTTTACCGATCCGCGACGGATTGATGATTCTTCAGAAATTATAATACTCTATAGTCAGGCGAGCATTTATTTAATATGGCCAGAACGTTCATTAACAACATCACCTCTTTTTCAATTGTTGCCCTGCTGCTATTAACCGGCAATGCCGTTTTTGCGCAAAACCACCCGGAAATACCCGCAAGTGTTTCCTTCGGAGGCATTACGGTTAAATTCGACCGGGGCGCACAGGACGTTATAGAGGAGGATGTTAAAAGCCTGATGTCCAACAAAAAGTTTTGGGAAGAAAAACTGGATCGTGCGGTCCTTCATTTTCCTATTGTGGAGGGAATTTTAATGGACGAAGAAGTTCCTATCGACTTTAAATACCTGGCGGTTCAGGAAAGCTCCTTCCGTCCCGATGTAGTTTCAAGCTCCAATGCCGTGGGCTACTGGCAATTCAAACCCGAAACCGCCCGCGAACTGAATCTGCGTGTTGATGGGGATGTCGATGAAAGAAAAAATATCAGTTCTTCAACCCATGCCGCTGCCTGGTATCTGAAAAAGAATAACCAGCAGTTCAACAACTGGGTAACGACCCTGTATTCGTATTACCAGGGTGCCGGAGGGGTAAAAAAAGTAGTCCCCGCCAGTTGGGCATATGCACGGGAAGTGACGCTCACCGCGAAAACCGACCGCTACATGCTCCGTTTTTTTGCACATAAGATTGCATTGGAAGCAGGAATCGAACGGTACAAATCGCCCAATAGCTTTATTCTGATGGAATCGGATTACGGTAAAGGCCAGTCTTTCGATGAAATCGCCAGGTCTCTGAATGTTCCTTTGACCGAACTGAAAAACTACAACAGGTGGCTGAACGACGATAAAATCCCAACCGACCGCGAATACCTGCTTACATTACCAGTACCTGTGGACCAGGTCGCTTCCGTACGTGAAAAATTGTCGTTACCACCACGCCAGACTGCGGTGGCCTCCGTTTATGAAGATACAGGCTTCCCTGTTTTGAAAAAGGCGGCGGTACAATTGACAGAACCCAACTCACCGACCTTATACGATATCAATGGCCTGCCGGGTATCGAAGCGAGAGCCGGTGATAAGCCCAAAACGCTGGCCAAAGCAGCTGGTGTCCGTGTCCCCCGCTTTATGCGCTATAACGACCATCTGGCCGATATGCCATTGATACCAGGACAGGTGTATTACCTTTCCCGAAAACATAAAAAAGCCGCTACTCCTTTCCACACGGCACGTCCGGGCGATACCTGGCTGAGCGTTTCCCAACAATACGGTGTTCGCCTGGTAAGCTTGCTGAAATATAACCGTACTACGAGCCGGAACTATCCGATCCAAACGGGGCAAGTTCTTTTTCTAACCAAAAAACGGCCTCGCAGGCAGCCAGTCGAAATCATCGCACCACCACAACCGACAACCCTGCCAGCCCGGAAGGATTCGGTGATCGCGGTGGTACCTGCCAAAACACAGGACGTGAATGCTCCTGTCGCGTCCAATGGCGCGATTCCCGATAAACCTTCGGGCCGGAAAAAGTATACTCCGGTTTTGGTTGAAAAGAATGAAAATAGCGCTGTAAAAGAGACTGAGCCTGCCACTGCACCAGCCGGCACATCCAAGTCTGCGACTACGGCTGCGGGGCTCTACAAGCCTTCAGCACCGGCAGCCAATACCAATGACCGTGTCGTGATCATTACGCAGGACGACGCCAACACAGCTTTCAAATCGGCGGATGAAGAAAAACCGAATTCAAAAGCTGCCACGCCATCCAAGGTAATCACCCCCAACGATACCCGTACTACGGCGTCATCCGGCTCCGTTTACGCCCGGCAACGCGCAGCCGCAGCAGAAAAGGCTGCAAGGGATGCCGAGACCACGAGAGAAACCGCAACGACTAAGGAAACGGAACCGGCAAGCTGGAACAATGCGGATAAAGAAATTGCTTCTTCAGCGCCGAAGCATCATACCGTGCAGCCTGGCGAAACTTATTTCAGCATTGCAAACAAGTACAATCTCTCGCTGAAAGAACTTCTGAGCATTAACAACCGTACCGGCCAGAGCCGGCTTGTGAGCGGACAGAAGCTGCTTGTTTCCAAGACAGGTGAAGAAGGAGCACACCCTGAAGAGGTAGCGGAAAGACCGGCCCCTAGCAAAGTGGCTGTCAATCGTCCTGCACCCGCCGCGACTTTCAAAACACCCGAAGAAATCAAAGAAGAAACCCGTCTGTCTGCAACGCCTGGCTCCGAATTTCACGTGGTTCAGGGCGGACAGACTTATTACAGCATTTCCAAAGCCTACGGATTGACGATCAAAGAATTATTTACATTGAATAATCTGAGCGACTCCGACCGTTTGAAGTCCGGCCAGAAGTTACGGGTAAGGAAAGCCGAGGGCCAGGAAACCCAGTCTGAAACGCAGCCTGCCGGTAGTCAAACGCACACGGTAGCGCCCGGCGAAACGCTGTTCCGGATCGCCCAGACTTACCGGACTAATGTCGAAGATTTAAAAAAATTAAACAATATGTCCGGAAACAGTGTTATGGTGGGACAAAAACTTAAAATACCTCAGCAATAAGCTGTTCCGTTATGATTCTGATTGAAAATACCTGTATTAGCGACGACATTGAAGACCAGCAATTTGTCTGCAATCTTGACAAATGTAAGGGAGCGTGTTGTGTAGAGGGGGATTCGGGCGCCCCGCTGGATGAGGATGAGCTTGCTATTCTCGATGAAATCTATCCGGCAGTAGAGCCTTATCTCACCGAAGCCGGGAAAGCCGTCATTGCCGCAGAAGGGACTTACACCAAAGACTGGGACGGCGACTATGTGACTCCGATCATCAACGGAAAAGAATGCGCTTACGCCATTTACGACAAAAAGGGCATTCTGAAATGTGCCATCGAAGAGGCTTATAACGATGGAAAAATCAGCTATAAAAAACCGATATCCTGCCACCTGTATCCTATTCGGGTAACCAAATACGAACAATACCACGCGCTCAACTACGACCGCTGGGAAATATGCAGCCCTGCGTGCAGTCTTGGGCAGGAATTGAAAGTACCCGTTTATAAATTTCTCAAAGACCCGCTTATACGTGCATATGGAGCTGATTGGTACCAGCAGCTTTCCGATGAGATCGATGAACGCCAGGCATCCCGCGCAAACGAGAATGAAAAAGGGAAATGAATTTTTCAACGATGTGTATGATGTCGTGAGGCAGATCCCCAAAGGCCGGGCCACGTCGTACGGGGCCATTGCCGCCTATCTTGGTGCAAAACGCGGCGCACGGATAGTAGGTTGGGCGATGGGCAATAGTTATACTCAAGATGACATTCCGGCTCACCGCGTCGTCAACAAACAGGGTGAGCTAAGTGCCAGACACCTTTTTGACACACCTACTACCATGCAGGAACGTCTCGAAAAAGAGGGCGTAAAAGTGGTTGACGATCATATTCAAAACTGGGAGGAATGCTTCTGGGATCCAGAAAAAGAACTGCATTGACAATAAAAAATCCCGACTTTGGAAAGGCCGGGATTTTTTGTCGTCAACGCTACCTATTGTAGAGAGATCTGCTTCGCATTGGTGCTCTGGATATTTACTTCCTTCACCATTTTGTCTTTTTTGTGGCTTAGCTCAAAGTAATAGGTTCCGTCGCCCATTTCATCGAGATTGAACACCCGGCGATACTTGGAATCTCTTTCGTTGAATACCTCGGAGTAATAGATTTTGCCGACTTTGTCTTTCAGAACCACGCGCAATCTGTCATCTGCACTTTTGTTAACCGATAGCTTCACTTTGTTGGTGTCGTTGATCTTGTACAACGCCGCGTCAAATTTGACTGCGCCGGCGGTTTCTTTTTCTTCTTTACCTTTCTTTTTGTCACCTGCAATGGATGCGAAAGACAATGAGAGCGCGAAAGCGCAGGTCAGGATGGAAACAATGGAGATTTTCATGGCTAATTTGTATTTGAGTTGCTGGTTACCGTACAATTGCACGGATATACCTATACAAAAAAAGGATGTGCCAAAGTCAGTTCTTTCAAACTTCCGATCGGCACACCCCACATACAAACAACTCAATATCAAACTATTACATTTATTTCAGAAATTTTCACAGTGCCCGTTCCCCTTGACCAACGATGTTCGCAACCGAACATTTGTATTTGAAACCGAACGCTACAAAGGTTGCATCACCTTAAATTTTTCCTCGTAATTCGTTTGCAATCTTCTGGATCATCGGTAGCCTGCTGGCTGGGATCGGATGCCGGTAGTCCCAGAATGCCGACACACAAACGATCTTCCATTCCCCGTTGATCTTTTCCAGCAATCGCACTTCCTTGCTGTGATGGAAGTTTTTCTCATCCTTGTCGCTGTTAAACTGATCCCAGGTGAGGTAAGCGACATTGTCGTCAAAAAATTTAAAGTTCATGTTTTTCCGCTCAACGATCGGGTGACTGGACAGCGGCTCAGGATTTTCTTCAATATACTTGCCGATCTGCTTGTTGATGTCCGCCCAACCTACATTAGAATCAAACGTTCCGTCATCGTTGCTCCACGCCTGAAAAGCATAATCTGTTTGTGCGTAGTTCGCTTTCCATGCATTGTAATCGCGGGCAAAAAATGCCTTTGTTTCATTCTCTATAACCGCTTTGATCGCTACTTTCTCTTTCTCGAGATCGGCCTTATGAGTGGCCTCCCCGTCTTTGGCTTTATCCTTGCACGAAACACATAGCACAAGTGCCAACATAATGACTGACAGTGTTTTCATATTGCAAAAGTTTAGTTTGTTAAATAAATAACCGAACTCAATCTTCAATACAAACATCCATCAGGTGACATATTCAGACACGCCTGATTTATCAGAAAGTTAATATTTTTTTGGATATATGCAAGAAAAACATACGGAAATAAGTAACCGTATTGGGGCTTCTGCATATTTAATACCGGGAAGGTCTTTTTAATGCTCAGGAATGTAAGGCAGAGCGCTTACCATGAGGGTCGTGGAGTAACCAAAGACCTATGAAAGTGATCAGCCCATTGATGATCAAGCGCTCGAACCCGAACTTATAGCCATTGAACCACTCGGCCGAGTGATCATTGATGATGTAGGTCAAAATAGGCGCCAGGATGCACACCAGCGGCACCCAGCCGTCTTTCACAGGTCGTTTCAGAAATGCGCCGAATGAGAACAGCCCCAGAAGCGGCCCGTAGGTGTAGCCCGCCAGATCGAAGACAGCGGTGATAACTTCTTTATTATTCATCCGGTTAAAGATGAGAATGACCAGATAAAACACAACCGAGAACCCCACATGCACCCAAAACTTGATCGATGAGCGCTTTTCCTCGGGCCGCTTCTCAATGTTCATAAAATCAATACAGAATGCTGTGGTGAGCGCTGTGAGTGCCGAGTCGGAACTTGCGTAGGTTGCCGCGGTAATTCCGAGCAGAAAAGTTATGCCTACAACCAGCCCCAGGTGGTTCAGTGCCAGCATCGGATAAAAATCATCCGTCTTGGCCGGAGCCGGTATTCCCTGCGCTTCTGCATATACGTAAAGCAATGCGCCGAGTGAAAGAAATAAGAAATTGACGATTACCAGCACGACTACAAACCAGAACATGTTTTTCTGTGCCTCCCCTATGTTTTTGCAGGTGAGGTTCTTCTGCATCAGATCCTGATCCAGGCCGGTCATAACGATAGCGATAAAGACACCGGCAAAGAACTGCTTGAAGAAGTTCTTGGGATCGTTGGTTTCCCAATGGAAAATCTGGGAGTAGCCGCTTTTCTGAACCGCCGTCCAGATACCCCCGAAACCATCCAGGTGCAGTTCCTTTGAAACGAGCACGATCGTCAGTATCACCGCTGTAATCAGAAAGAATGTCTGCAATGTGTCCGTCACGATGATGGTTTTGACGCCACCTTTGAATGTGTAGATCCAGATGAGGAATATCGTTATCGCGACTGCCACCTCAAACGGAATGCCTAATGGTTTGAACAATGCCAGCTGCAAAACCTGCGCAGCCACATACAGACGCACCGCAGAGCCGATTGTCCGCGAGAGCAGAAAAAATCCCGATCCGGTCTTGTATGACCAAAAACCAAAGCGTTGTTCCAGGTATGAATAAATAGAGATCAGGTTCAGACGGTAATACAGGGGCATCAGCACGGTCCCGATCACCAGGTATCCCAGAATGTATCCGATCACCACCTGGAAGTAAGAAAACTGGATATTTGCGACCGCACCGGGCACCGATACGAACGTCACACCGGACAATGAAGTGCCTATCATCCCAAATGCAACCAGATACCAGGGCGACTGCCGGTTAGCAGTGAAAAAGGTGTTGGTATCCGCCCCTCTGGAAGTGAAAATGGAGACTGTGATCAGCATTCCAAAATAGACGACCAGGATCAGCAGGGATATATAAGGGTTCATTAAAGTGGGATTTGTGAATTTCAGGAGCGGATTAAAAGGTGCTTAAAGCTTCGGATAGTATCCGTTTTTAATTAGATTTGCTAATCAAACAGAAATTTGGTTGTTATGCAAGCGCTCACAGATACAGAGCTGGAAATTCTGGAAGAAACCGTAGATACTGACATTAAAAAGCTGGTAATCTACAATGACGATGTGAATACTTTCGATTGGGTGATTGATACGTTGGTCGAAGTTTGCGGCCACAGCAATGAGCAGGCAGAACAGTGCACAATTATCATTCACTACAAAGGAAAGTGTTCGGTTAAAGAAGGTTCTTTCGAAGAACTCGCCGGAATGCGTAATGAAATCTGCCGTCGGGGCATTTCCGCAGAAGTACATTAAGCGGCTTACCTGCCAGGTTTTCGCATTGCATCAACAAAAAGGGTTTTGGCATTCCTGACAAAACCGTCACCCAGATCTTCTCATGAACTATCCCTCACGTCTTATTGAGGAAGCCGTCACTGAAATTTCCCGTCTCCCCGGAATTGGAAAAAAAACAGCATTGCGTCTGGCATTACATTTGCTGAAAAGAGGCGAAGAACAAACGCGGTCCCTTTCCGATGCATTACTGAACATGCGTACTAAAACCACCTACTGTACGCGCTGCCATAACATTGCAGATGACCAGCTTTGCAACATATGCAACAATCCCAAGCGTGACCAAACGACCATCTGCGTCGTCGTAGATACGCGTGACGTGCTCGCTATCGAATCCACGAATCAGTACAGGGGCGTTTACCATGTACTGGGAGGGATCATTTCTCCATTGGAAGGCATTGGTCCGGCTGATCTTGAAATTGATTCGCTGATGTCCAGAATGGAAGTTCAGGGCGACGAAGAGGCTATTCAGGAAGTGATCCTGGCCCTCAGCCCTACCATGGAGGGCGATACTACTGCTTTTTATCTTCAAAAAAGATTAAAGGCGACCGGCGTAAAACTAAGCACCATAGCAAGAGGTATTCCCATCGGCGGCGACCTCGAATATGCGGACGAGATAACACTCGGCCGCAGCATTGTAAGTCGGGTGGCTTACGATTAAACACTTAACACTTAATCTACCATTATGAATAGAACAGACTTTTTGCGGACTTTGGCCGGCGGAGCACTTACTGCCAGCGCATTGACGGACCAGGCTTTTGCAGGCGTAACCCATACATCAGCCGAAACCGCTCCATTCAAACAGGCGCCGCTTCCATACGATTTTGGTGCTTTGGAACCAAGCATAGATAAATTGACCATGGAGATCCATTACGGCAAGCATCATGCCGCGTATGTGAAAAACCTTAACGACGCTGTAAAGGGAACAGAGTTTGAAAAGAAGTCTCTGGACGAAATCATCAAATCGATCAGCAAAGCCCCAGCGGCTATTCGTAACAATGGCGGCGGGCATTGGAACCACACTTTCTTCTGGGAGGTAATGGGCCCGAAAAAAAGCGCCGCTCCGACTGGCGCCGTTGCTGACGCGATCAACGGTCAATTCGGTTCATTCGACAAGTTTAAGGAAGAGTTTGCGAAAGCGGGAGCTACGCGCTTCGGCTCAGGCTGGGCATGGCTTGTCGCAAAAGGCGGCAAACTTGCCGTAGGGTCAACCCCTAACCAGGACAATCCGCTGATGGATGTCTCCGATTTCAAAGGCACGCCCATTCTGGCACTGGACGTATGGGAACACGCCTATTACCTGCATTACCAGAATAAACGTCCGGATTACATCAAGGCATTCTGGGATGTTGTGAATTGGGACAAGGTGGCCGAAAATCTTAAAAAAGCATAGTTTTAGAAGGAGGAAAAGGAGGAAGTAGAAAAGGGAGGATGGAATGCCGTTCAGGTCATTCTATCCTCCCTTTCAATTTTTTGATACATTCTCACCTCTCCCTTATTCCCCTACCTCCATTCTCCCCTTCCTCTTAAAACCTAATTGCAGTAAGTTCCGATAACCTTGTATGCCTGCTGATATCCCAGCTCCCCGGCCTTACTCAGGTCCAGGCAGCCGTCGTTGATTTCACCCAGGCTGTTTTTAAGGATTCCTCTGAGATAATATGCTTCGGGATAATCTGAGCGCAACTTGATCGAACTGGTAAAATCAAGCACTGCGCCCATTTGATCACCGCTTACCGACCGGATCATCGCCCTGGAAAAATAGGCTGATGAGTAAGTTGGATTGAGTTCGACGGCAGTCGTCAGATCCTGAATAGCGCCTTTGAGCTCCCCCACTTTCGATTTACTGACTCCCCGCACATAGTAAGCCTCGGCCCGCTCGTTGGTCAGGTTATCGATCTTGATGTGTTCTTTCACCTGATCCCTCAGTTCATCCAGCTTTTCCTTACTGATTTTACCCGTGTACGCATTCTTCTTAGGGTCGCCCACATAACTGTTCTTCACTTCAATCGCCTTTGAAAGATCGGCGATAGCACCGCGGGGGTCGTTCAACTTTCCTTTTGCAAAACCCCTTCCGTAATAAGCACTGTAATCTTCCGCATTGAGCTGAATTGTCTTATCGAAATCGATGATAGCACCCTGATAATCGTCCATTTTATTTTTGGCAAATCCTCTGTTCGCATAGTATTCGCTGTCGTTCGGGCTCAACTCAACGGCGCGGGTAAAATCCGCAGCGGCACCCTGATAGTCTCCCAGTTCCAATTTAGCGAGTCCTCTTCCCGCGTATGCGCCCGTCCGCTTTGGACTCAGCTCGATTACCCTGGTAAAATCCGCCAGGCTTCCCGCGTATTCCTGCAAATCCTGTTTGCAATTACCTCTTGCATACAAGGCCGCGAGTTCGTCCGGGTTCAATGCCAGCGCGTGATCGAGATCTGTCAGCGCATTCCTGTGGTTTTTCAGTTTGGCATAGCTCACACCCCTGTTATAATAAGCCTTAGGCTCCTCCGGTTTCAGTTCAATGGCTTTGGAGTAGTCCTCGATCGCCGCACGGTAATCCTCTTGCAGGCTTTTACTAACACCACGACTTTGGTAATAAAGTGCTTCTTTGGGATTCAGCTCAATGGCCTTGTCGTAGTCCTGCATCGCGCCCCGGTGATCTTTCAGGTTCGCCTTCGCCAACCCACGATTGAAATAGCTGGGGGCGTGATCGGGGTTCATCGAAATGACCGTGGTGTAGGCCTGCATTGCTCCGTTGAAGTCGCCCGTTCCGGCTTTGATATTGCCGTCTTCAAAATACTCGGCAGCTGAACGCTGGGCAAAAGTGGGGCAATGGAAAGTAAGCGCAAGCAGAAATGAAATGCCAAAAAATTGAAGTCTCATGAATGTAAACCTTTTCCTCAAATCGATATTTTTTATTTAATGTATAAAAGTATTCAAATTCCGATTCAGCATCAAAAAAAGAAAAGCCCTATTTTTGGAATGGCTGCTGTCCGCATCCATTCACCAGAACCACACCAGTTATGTCTTCAACCATCAAGAAAATATCCTTTATTTTATTGTTGCTCACAGCAGGAGCCGCAGTCTATTTCGTGTTTTTCAAATATCCGGGTCAAGAAAACGGCGTAAGTTCTGAAACACCTGTCGCGGAGGAGTCCGTTTACCTGGCACTGAGGGACCTGGCGGGTAATCAGGTGAAGATGAACGAGGACCAAATCGCCTTTGTGAATGTGTGGGCAACGTGGTGCGGACCTTGTAACATGGAAATGCCGGGCATTCAAACGCTGTACAACAAATACAAGAACCACGACAAGATCGCATTCTACATCATATCCGATGAAGATGCTGAAACTGTAAACCCATTTATTGCGAGGAAGGGCTATGATCTCCCTTTTTATCAGTACGCCGGGCCCTATCCGTCGGCCCTGGATGGCAATGCGATCCCGAGAACATATATCATATATAAAGGAAAGATCCTGGCCCAGGAAATCGGGGCGTCGCAATGGGACCGACCGGAGGTGGTCAATCTGATAGAAAAGCAGTTAGCCGAGATATAGCAATAAAAAAACGGGGCCGGAATATTCCGGCCCCGTTTTTTTATATTGAAGTGCTGTTTCGCCTATTCAACGATGAAGCTACCTTTCATCAGCGCATAGTGGCCTGGGAAGCTGCAAATGAATGTATAAGTTCCTTTCGCAGGAGCAGTGAATTCAATAGTATCGCTTTCTCCACCGCCTACCAGTTTGGTATGCGCGATGATGCTCGCCTTTTCTGATGCAGGGATATACTCGGTCTCTCTTGCAGCAGCGGCCTTCGAACCGAATGCAGCTACATCAGTACCTGGTTTCAGGAGCACCCAGTTGTGGCCCATAGCGGCTTTCGCAAGTTTACCTGAATGCGTCAGCGTAAGTTTCACTTTTTGACCGGCCTTCACTTTGATCTCTTTCAGGTCGAACTGCATTGCATCACTTCCTTTGATCACAATCGTCTTAGCTTGCTTCACATCGCTTGCTACTTCGCTGGCAGGTGATGTTTTAGCCGAAACAGGGCTCATTGTAACTGCTCCGAAAGCCAAAACAGAGGCAAGAAGCATTACGCCATACTTGGTCCTTTTCATATTCTGAGTATTAGTAAACTTGTTTATTTAAAATTAACCGGTGCAATTTACGACACGCGACCTGAAAAATGCAATGCATTAACAATTGTTTGAACTTAAAAAAGGATCTTGTACTGGTCCCGGACAGCCCGCCCGACACACAGCACCGATAAAACCATCATATAGTGATTGATATCAACGGGATCCATGGGTATCGGAAGCCTCCCCGACTTGGTCGACAACGCCAGCAACATCATCGAGAATAGCGTCCACAATGCGCTCTTCTGTCTGTTGGCCAGCCCAACACAGGAAATTAGTAACGTAACCAGGATGCAAAACGATTTGATGATCAATCCCACGTACTCGACCCTGAACCAGGTGATGCAATAGAACAGTAATGCACCTAATCCGATGGTGGAGACAAAGAGATACAGGCCGCTCTTGTAGCGCATGATCAGGCACCAGGACGCCGTCACCAGGCACATCGCACCGAGTGTCATTTCTCCGGCGGTCAGTACCTCGAGAGCCACTCCTGCACTTTCCACATCCGCATAACGCAGCAGATCAGCAAAAGCGACAAGCGAAATGCTGACAAAGAAAATACCCCAAAGCCACCTGACCAAAACGGGTTGTTGTCTGAAATATCGGAAGAAGACAAATAAACTGGTGATCGCTAAAACGAGGTTGGAAAATATATGTGGATTCAGAAATATGTTCATAAACAGCCGCCATGTTGTCAAAAAAGCAATTTACAAATTCTACCTACATTTTGCTACTTCGTGCTTTTCGTCCTACTTTTACCGAAAAAACTGATTTACCAACATGAGCGTTTTAGTTAATAAAAACTCCAAGATTATAGTTCAGGGATTTACCGGTTCGGAGGGCTCGTTCCATGCCCAGCAAATGATTGAATACGGTACGAATGTCGTAGGTGGTGTTACGCCTGGCAAAGGTGGGCTTTCTCATTTGGAAAGACCTGTTTTTAATACTGTTGACCTTGCCGTGCGTGCTACCGGTGCAGACGTTGCCATCATCTTTGTTCCGCCGGCTTTCGCTGCCGATGCAATCATGGAGGCTGCTGATGCTGGTATCGGCGTTATCGTTTGTATCACCGAGGGAATTCCAACCAAGGACATGATGCAGGCGAAAGAATATATCAAGAACAAGAACTGCCGCCTGATCGGCCCTAACTGTCCCGGCGTTATCACTGCCGAGGAATGTAAAGTGGGTATCATGCCTGGCTTTATCTTCAAAAAAGGAACGATCGGACTCGTTTCAAAATCCGGAACACTAACCTACGAAGCCGTAGATCAGCTGACACGTGCGGGATTAGGCCAAACTACTGCCATCGGTATCGGCGGAGACCCCATCATTGGAACAACTACTAAGGAAGCGGTTGAACTGCTGATGAACGACGACGAAACAGAAGCGATTGTCATGATCGGTGAAATCGGCGGAAGCATGGAGGCCGACGCGGCCAATTACATCAAATCGACTGGCAACAAAAAGCCCGTGGTAGGCTTTATCGCAGGACAAACCGCGCCAAAAGGCCGTCGTATGGGCCACGCAGGGGCTATCATTGGTGGTGCTGATGATACTGCAGAAGCGAAAATCAGAATCATGAAAGAATCGGGTATCTTCGTGGCAGAATCACCTGCGCTGATTGGAGAAACAATGCTCCTCGCGCTCGGAAAGAAATAATGCATTGTCTGAACAAATAGATGATAAGAGGGCTGGGGTAACCCCGCCCTTTTTTGTACCGATGAAGTCCATACACTCAGCTTTTTTTTGGGCTTTCTTAGCGGCAGTAAACTTCTTTGGAATGTCTGTATCCGGCGCGGCGAAAGTCTCACCGCCAGAGCAGTTTTTCCCTGTTTACAACTACCAGAACGATTGGCTCGTATACAATGAGCAATACAAAAACTATGTCCCGTTCTCCCAGGGTGTTAATGAAGGCACGCGGTTTGCGAGCCTGTATATCGACCTCGTCAAAAACAGAAGATATTCATTACTGATCCAGACTACCGGTGAAAGTTACCTGTTTCTGGAAGGGGCGCTACAAAACAGAATCGCACCCGGACAATGGCAGCAGCTCAACCTCGACAGCCTGTACAAGGTGTATCGGAAGGATGAACTGTTGCTTACGATTTACGGTAGCGCCGGTGTCGATGAGAAAACGGTACTCATTTGTAACAAAAAAAGACAGCATGAAATTGGCGGGCCCGCCACCGCCCGTTCCAGCATCATTAATATCAAACCCATTTCGTTTTCACCCTTCGGCAACTTTGCCGGCATCACATTGCTGCTGATTCTGATCCTGAACGCGTGGATTTTCAATCTCAATCCACTTTCATTCATACGTTTGATAAATCCAATCGAATTTTTCAACAATGACCCCCGCGATCAGTTATCGAAAATCAACAAGCCTTACAGCAATACAGTAATCTTTTTCGTCGTGATCAGTTCGATGATGATGGGTTTCACAGTAATCTACTTTTCAGTGAACAGGCTCAATCTGTTTTCTGTCAGCACGATCTTATCCGAAAAAGCGAATACACTGCAGATACTGGGCGACTTTTGCATACTCACTTTCATCTTCTTCTTACTAATTTACGCGAAGTATGTCTTTATGGTCCTGGCAGGAAATATGCTTAACCTGGACAAACAGGTTGATATTATTTTTATTAAAATAGTACAATCTTCTTACCTGTTCTATGCATTGATCTTCATGGTGATCTTCGCGCTGAACTTCAACCATATCAACTGGCTGGAGGTAAGCCGTCCTTACCTGCTTCTACCATTTCTGTTTTTCTACCTGGCCCGTTTTTTCGGACTTTATCTTGTAGCCAAGCCAGCGGGCTCGTTGATTAATCTCTATTTATTTTCTTACCTTTGTGTCATTGAAATGATCCCGCTAATCGTGAGTATGAAGTTCGCTTTGTAGTCCGCACCGATGAAATGGGAATAAACTAATGAGGATTATACATGAGTGATACCATCAATTTTGATCAGGACAGACTTAAAAAAGTAACCAGTCTTTTAGTGAGTCAATCCCGACCAGCCGACGAGAATTCACCTTACTATGAATTAGCCAGAAAGTATAATATCAAAGTTGATTTCAGGCCATTCATACACATTGAGGGAGTCTCGTACAAAGACTTCCGCAAACAAAAAATCAACATTCTGGATCACACGGCGGTGATCTTTACCAGCCGTAATGCCATTGACCATTTCTTCCGCATTTGTAATGAAGGCCGGATTGAGGTTCCAGCTACGATGAAGTACTTCTGTATTTCCGAGCAAACTGCGAACTATCTTCAGAAATACATTGTGATCCGTAAACGAAAGATCTTCACAGGTACTAAAACAGCTGCTGAATTGATCGAACTGATGCGCAAGCACAAGAAGGAAAAATTCCTCTATCCCTGCTCAGACGTCAGAAAGAATGATATTCCTGAGTTCGCGGATACCGAAGAATTTCATTTTATTGAGGCAACCATGTATCAGACCATGTCCTCCGACCTTTCAGATCTGGAAGATGTCTATTATGATATCATAGCATTTTTCAGTCCGTCGGGGATCAAATCTCTTTTTGAAAACTTTCCCGACTTTCAGCAGAACAATACCCGCATTGCAGCATTCGGCCCAACCACCGCGAAGGCCGTAGAAGATGCAGGCCTGTTCCTGGATATCCAGGCTCCGCTACCGAATGCCCCTTCGATGACAGGCGCGCTGGACCTGTACATCAGGAAAGCCAACAATGTGTAGTAAAGCCGGTTTATACGCTAAAAAGCCCTGGAAAAAATCCAGGGCTTTTTGATGTTTATATCAATTTTTTTAAGCAATATGCGTTATGAATCTAAATCCGAAAGCATATCAGCGTGTTCCTTAAATCCATTCCAGCGGCATGACTTTGACCTTTACCATTCGAAGTAACAGATATATCCGGCTTGTTGTCTTTTTGCTTCTTTTCCCTGTCTGTGCTATCGCGCAAAAAGACGCACAATTCAGTCTATTTTCTCTAAATCAGCTTTATCTAAACCCAGCTGCGGCGGGGGCTGATGGTCTGACAAAATTTCAATTGACGCACAGGACCCAGTATGCCGGCTATCAGGGTACGAATCTGGATGACACAGGAGGCGCACTTTCAACCCAGCTCTTCTCATTCAGTATGCCTTTCAAGAATTTCGGGATAGGGTTTTATGCACTGAACGACAAAAGCGGCCCGAGGACAGATCAGGATTTCAAAATCTCGGCTGCTTATCACATTCCGGTCGCTGGGGGTAAATTTCAGGTCGGAGCAAGCGCAGGGCTGTTTCGTCAGGCGATAGATTTTGGCAAACTACGTGCCCGCGATCCTGACGATCCCTTGATTCAAACCGGTACCGTTTCTGAAATCAACCCCGACTTTTCTGTGGGTGCGCGATTTGAGAATGAGACATTTTACGCGGGAGTTTCTCTAAACCATTTCCTGAAACCCAAGTATCAGTTGGGATCCGAAACCGGCACCAATCCTCTTCCCAGAACGCTATACTTCAATGCGGGTGTCAACATCGAACTTGGCTACCTGCTGGACATCCAGCCCATAGTCCTCGTCAAATCTGATATCAGTACAGTATCTGTGGAAGGCGGCGCCACCGTAACTTATAATAAAAGGTATTGGATCGGCGGCACCTATCGCCAGCAAGACACTTATTTCATCATTATGGGTGGAGTTTATCTGTTGCCGGACCAATCCCTGCGCTTGTCGGGTGCCTATGACCTGGTAGTGGGAGGTGATAAGTCGAAGTCTCCTTCTTCTTTCGAGGTCATGCTTTCATATGCTCTGCCTTCTCCTAAATTAGGAAAAAAATCGATCATCAGGACTCCCCGGTTCCGCTTCTGATGGGAACGAGGTGCCTCGGATACTATTAGTATTTTATCATTAAATCATCAAAAATCTAAGAATTCAATGTCAAATCGACGCTTTTTGCGAACCAGTTGGTAATTCTTGTGAATCAGTTTGCGAAACTTTGATTTATATTTGTAAAATGTTCGGCTTCCATACCAATTGCATTATTCATACGTTTAGTCGATAAACACCTGATTTAGTAATTGATTCACAGGGGTTTCGACAGAGAAATCCATTGTTACAGATCGTGGTAGGTGTTCGCATTATGTTTTATTTCAAGTATACTAGATATCATTCGTTGACGTTTTTAGGCTAGCATTTTATTATTCAAAATTTACAAAACCACTATGAATGTGAAAGTGTTCTATCGGGATGGAGTCAAAAGCCTGCTTTTGGTAGCCGCGCTGATGCTGATGCAAAGTTGCGGTTTCATCAAAAGCAAGTTTGGCAAGGGAGGAAAAGAGGAAAGCGGTATTGCAAACGGGGAAATCACTGCCACTGCCCGTAAAGGATTCAAGCAGACTACTCCTGCCGGAATGGTAGTAATCCCTTCGGGCTCTTTTGTAATGGGCCAGGCTGACGAAGATATCGCATCTTCCATGAACAATATGAATCGCAGGGTAACCATCAGTTCATTTTTCATGGATGACACTGAGATCACTAATAATGAGTACCGCCAGTTTGTCAATGCACTTCTTGTTGATTCCGTATCCGTATTGGGTGAGGAGGAAATCATGTCTAAATATTATCCCGATACGACCGTTTGGAAGAAAGACTTTGCCTATTCAAACGGTGATCCATTCGTAGAATATTACTACCAACACCCGGGTTTTGATACCTATCCCGTGGTGGGCGTAAGTTGGGTTGCTGCCAGCTACTTTTCGAAATGGCGCACCAACCTGCTCCACGATTTTCAGAACAAAGAAGGTCAGTTCAATTCGACGGGTTTCCGTTTGCCAACCGAGGCTGAATGGGAGTGGGCAGCGAGAGGTGGACGTGCCGTCGCTAAATATCCCTGGGGAAATCCGTACACTATGAATGCAAAAGGATGTTTCCTGGCCAATTTCAAGCCCCAACGCGGAAATTACGATGCTGACGGATATCCATATACGGGACCTGCAAATGCTTATAACCCTAACGACTTCGGCCTTTACAACATGGCCGGAAATGTGGCGGAATGGACATCAGACGCTTACACTGACAACGCAACAGCGATCGTATGGGATATGAACCCACGCTACGACAATCCGGATGAACCTCGTAAAGTGGTTAAGGGAGGATCCTGGAAAGATATTGCTTACTATCTTCAAACCGGCACCCGGACTTTTGAGTACGAAACCGAAACCCGCGCTTTCATCGGTTTCCGCTGCGTAATGGACAACGTCAACGATCGCGGTGGAGCACGTGCCCGTCGTCGCTAAAAATACTTTTACCTCGAAAGAAGCAGCGTATATACTCTGCTTCTTTTTTACGGTCTGTACCCGAATCAATCTAACACTTTACTACTTATAATTTTTCACTGTAACCGATTTCAATTCGTATGGCTAAGAATAGCGGACCTAATTTTTTTTGGGATAAACTAGTACCAACAATATATAGTGCCGGTGCTGCCGTTGTAATTTTAGGAGCTTTGGCAAAAATTCAACACTGGGATTTCGGTGGCCCTCTTCTGACAGCGGGTCTTGGAACCGAGGTTCTTATCTTTTTGCTTTACGCATTGCAGACATTAACCCAGTCCTCAGACAGGGATCCGGATTGGACGAGAGTTTACCCTGAGCTTGCCGATGATTACTCAGGACCAGCTATCACACGCGGCAGCGGACAAAGCAGCAATATCACAGCGAAACTGGATAACATGCTGGATAATGCCAAGATTTCACCTGAGGTTTTTGACAGCCTCGGTAAGGGCTTCAGAAACCTTTCGGAAACTGTTGGTAAAATCAGCGACCTCACCGATGCGACTGTCGCCACTAACGATTACGCGAAAAACGTTAAAAGTGCTTCAACTGCAATTAGCGATATGAACAAGTCGTACGGCGTAGCCATCAATGCGATGAGCTCTATGGCCGATGCAACTAAGGATGCTCAGTCTTACCGTGACCAATTCCAGCAAATCACCAAAAACATGGGTGCACTGAATGCGGTATACGAACTGGAACTTCAGGATACTACGAAGCATCTGAAAGCAATGAACGCATTTTATGGTAACCTGACAGCCGCAATGGAAAACATGGCTGACGCTACCAAAGAATCTCAGGTGTTTAAGAATGAAATGTCCAGGCTTACCAGCAACATTTCTTCGCTTAACGGTATTTACGGCAATATGCTTACCGCTATGCGTGGCGGCAATGCCTAACCCCCCGGCGATGACTCTTTGATTCCGGAGGGACCAAAGGGTCATTGTTTGTAGTTAAATAATTCGATCACTGAAAACTGATTACACAACAATATGGCAGGTGGAAAAGAAACACCCCGTCAAAAGATGATTGGAATGATGTATCTGGTGCTTACGGCGATGCTCGCATTGCAGGTAAGTTCAGCCATCATAGAAAAATTCATCCTTCTGAACAATTCCCTAGAACTATCATCAGGAGCAGCTGACAAAATAAATCAGGAAACCGTACTCAAAATTAAAGCAGCAGTTGAAAAATCGGGTAACCGGGCGGCTGATGTCGAGGTGATCAAGCAGGCTGACGAAGTTCGTAAGCTTTCGTCTAGCATCTCTAATGACCTGAACGCTTTGAAACAAGAAATCATTAAGGATGCCGGTGGCGGTTTTAATGAAGAAGGAGGCATCAAAAACCCGCAGGAGGAAGCTAAGGTAGCAGAATTGATGATCGGTGTTCAGAAAAAGGGCAAAGCTTATCAGTTGAAGCAAACGCTCAATACTTATACTGCGTCACTCAATAAGTATTCTCCTAACCAGTTCAAAGGTCTCGCGCTGGATGGCAGAGAGGATCCCGTAGCAAAAGGCAACAAAGACCAGCGAAATAAAGATTTTGCCGAATTGAACTTCGAATCGACTCCGGTAGCTGCCGCTCTGGCAGTTCTAAGCCAGAAGCAAACCGACATTCGTCGGATGGAAGGCGAAGTTCTGAATTACCTGGCAAGCAAGGTAGGTGCCGCTGATATCAAATTCGACCGAGTACTTGCGATGGTGAGTGCCGATGCCAAAACGGTTGTTGCAGGTACGAAATTTAAAGGCCAGATGTTCATCGCGGCCTCTGCTTCGGGTATTACTCCCCGTATGAGTCTGAACGGATCTCCCGTAAAGGTTGAAAACGGAGTTGGGTTAATCGAATTTACCGCACAGGGTGGTGGCTATAATGCAGAAGGTCTTGCAAAAAGAGAGCTTAAAGGACAAATTACCATCCCTACCCCGTCGGGAAGAGATACCACTTATACCATGACGCAAGAGTACTTCGTGGTGAAGCCTTCCTATCAGATCGAGACGGGAACTTTGCCGCCATTGTACCTGGGCTGCGCGAACAAGCTTAGTATTCAAAGCCCCGCACTTGGGCCTCTTTGGGCTCCAAACTTCTCAACTGATGGCGGAGAGATCATTAACAGCAGCCAGAAAGGCAAGTTCACGATCGTTCCCAGCAAAGCACAGTTAAACATCACAGTGAGCAACGCTGGCAATGTTCTGGGTTCAGAGCCATTCCGTGTTAACCGGGTTCCCAAGCCATCTCTGGAAGTCAGGGTAAATGGTGCTGTTTTTGACGAACGTCGCGGAGCGCCTGCCTCAGGTGCCAGAAGCATTCAGATTGTTGCTGTTCCCGACGAGAGCTTCAAAAACTTCTCACCTGAGGATGCTAAATTCCGCGTATCTCAAGTTGAGATCTCACTTGCCCGTGGCCCAAGACGTATTAATGGTGTTACGTTGAACGGCGGAGGCGGTTCTATTTCGTCTCTAGCTCAACAAGCACAGCCGGGTGACAGGTATGTAATTTCAATTCTGAAAGTGGAACGCCAGAATTTCAAAGGCGCTGTAAGTGAGGTTGAAATGGGTAACCAAACTCGTACGGTAACGCTATACTAATCCAGGTCTTTTAGTCGTTGATTGGACAATACAACCTTATGCATGATATGAGAAGAATGAACGGAAAAACGATTGCATGGTCACTGCTTTCTTTATCCCTCGGAGCAACCAGCGTTTTTGCTCAGGAAAAAGAGGATTCGACTGCAAATCAGTTCTCGTCGCGGCCGATCGCTGATGGGGATGTGATGATGAAAAGGACGCTCTGGAGGCGGGTTGATCTGAAAGAGAAGCAGAACATCTCGATGTTTTCTAAAAATAATGAAATCACCCGTTACCTGTTGGATGCAGCCAAAGCGGGCTTGATCGATGCATTTGTGAACGATTCATGTGCTACCAAAATAACAGGAGACGAGCTTCATAAACGCATATTGATCCCCAACCAAACTGCCGGTCTGTCAGAAGAAGAAATAGCTGCCGGGTTTGGCGACGCTGCTAAGAAAGAAGATGGTTGGGATTCAAAAGCGAAAACCGATCCCACCAAACAGGCCGCAACGGCAGATGATGGATGGGGTAATGCAAAAAAGGACGCCAAAAAAGAAGCCGTAGCAGAAGACGATGGATGGGGCCCTCCCAAGAAAAAGTCTTCAAAAAAAGGTGGTAAAACCGAAGTCGCTAAGGCGGAAGAACCGGTTGTAGAGCAACCCAAAGTAGATTCAACTGCGTTCAACACTCAGGTTGCAGCAACGGAAGAGGAATACTTCCCCGATCAGTTGAGCATTCTGGAAGTTAAAGAAGACTGGGTTTTCGACAAAAAGAGATCTCGTCTGTACAACGACATTCAGACATTGACGATCGTTCTTCCATCAGACCAAACCGCGACGGGTCTTGAATTACCGGTTGCATCATTTAAATGGAAAGATGTAGAAAGATTGTTCAGAAGTGATCCAAAAAAATACATCTGGTATAATACCCACAACACCGCCCAGAACAAGAACCTCGCGGACGCTTTCGATCTTCGCTTGTTCTATGGAAGGATTACCAAGTTCTCGAACGCTAACGACAAGGCATTTTTGGACATTTACAATGGAGAAAAAGAGGCCCTGATCAAATCCCTGAACTACGAACAGGAGCTGATGGAGCTGGAACACGGACTCTGGGAATACTAAGAAGTTAGAATTTAAAGATAAAGCGAAAGAGCTCCCAAAATTTGGGAGCTCTTTCGCTTTTAAGCTGGCCTAACAAAATACTGCGATGACCATTTAGTTCCAGCCACCATATGCTTTTTGCCTCACTTCTTCAATTTCAGCTTCAGTTTGCCTGCCAATTTAATTTTCTGATCTGTCAAGCCCAGTGCTGCAATGGTCTTCTCATAATTTTTCAGATCGACTTCTGCACTCATTCTACCCAAGATGGTGCCAGGAATGATCACGACACGCACGTCTTCAAAAATTCTGACAGGTGCTTTGTCTTGATCTTCGCTCCAGTTAGTTGGAATTAGCTGCACAAAGAAGGTCGACTCCTCGACACCGTGAATGAATGTATAGCTGCTTATTTTGTTTCCTGCGAAGCTGATCACGCCCGGCATTGCCCAATAAACACCTCCCGACTTCAAATACACCAATACCGCGGAAGATTTCAATAGCTCTTCTTCCTCTGCCGACAGGTCGGGTATACCCGTAATGTATTCTCCATCAGCGTTCGTGGTATCAGCTCCGGTTGAGATGATCAATGCCGAGCTACCCGCACCATCCTCTCCATCCTTACCCGCAGGGCCTGCCGGACCAGCTGGACCAGCGGCACCGGTCGGTCCGGCAGGTCCAACATCACCCTGCTTTCCCTCGCAGCCTACTAAGGTAACCATCAATGCTACACAGGCAAATAGTAATAATTTTTTCAACATAACTGTTAAAGTTTAGAAAGTGATAAAAGAAAGAACTGTACGAGTCAATACGCAGATAAATCCCAATATGACGAGATGGAGGCGTTTAACGCATAAATTATACAAAAAAAACTACTAATCCTTCGGCGTCTCCAAAGAATCGATCTGAGCTTCCAGTGTACGGTAATGCGTATATTCCTTCAACATAGCCGCATTACCATCCGGCAGTTTCATCTCCACCGTCCAGTTCATGGAGGCAGCCAATTGAAAAATCATTAACTGAACCTGATTGCCCGCTATTCGTGGCAGATCACTCTCCAGTGCCTTATCATTCATGGTCTGCTTTGCCTCATTCAGAATGGCGGTATAATCATCGCTCTGGAATCGGTTGAGCCAGCCTTGTTCGATATCGTAGAATTTGTAATCGGTATCGATAGACAGGATTTCGGGTGCCGGAAAGAAATCAATTACCAGCCTTCGCTCGCCATCGGGACGGTGGAACTTCATTTTTCCAAAGTCGTAGCCCACCAAAACTTTTGCCTTCGCAATGATGAGCGCTTTCTTTTTGTCATTGATCAGGTTCCAAATGTTCCTGTCGTGCTGATAGTTGTAGATTTCCGTGAAATATCCTTCTGCCATCACCACCTTGAATACCTTTTCAATTCGTTCGACCAGAACGGTAGCTTCTTGAGTCGATACATACTTCCTCGACTTTCTGTTTTGGAAATAAGTATTGATCGCCGCCCCGGATGCGCCGCCCGCCAGAAGCGCAATTATTAAAAAAAGTAGCACGGAGGAATCCATATCTCTATTTTTGTCCTGATTAAAATTCAAATAAAAACGGCACAATGCCAAATAGCCCACAGAAATATCTGGTCACCGTGGCAGGCCCTACCGCGGTAGGGAAAACCGCACTGTCTATCAGGCTGGCCAGTATACTGAATACCGAAATTATATCGGCCGACTCCCGTCAGTTTTTCAGGGAGTTGAACATCGGCACCGCCAAGCCCTCACCCGAAGAACTTGGCCAGGTAACACACCATTTTATCAATTCACATTCCATTTCCGAAACATATAGCGCCGGCGATTTTGAAAGGGATGCATTAGCATTAATGGACGAACTTTTTGCTAAACACGATATCCTGGTGATGACCGGCGGTTCGGGGTTTTACCTCAAAGCTGTTATGGAAGGACTCGATGACCTTCCTGCCCCGCTACCCGGTTTGCGGGAGTCATTGACACAAAAGCTGACAGCTCATGGCCTCGACGCCTTGCAGGAAGAAGTTCGTCAGATCGATCCCGCATTTTCAGCGACCTCTGAGATTGCAAACCCACAACGTGTTTTAAGAGCCCTCGAAGTCTTCTACACCTCGGGGATGCCGATCACCCAGTTCAGGATAAAAAACACGCGTACAAGGCCATTTAAGATGATCAACATTGCACTGGACAGGGAACGGGCAGAGCTATATGACCGAATCGACCGGAGAATGGATATCATGCTGAGTGAAGGCCTGGTTGAAGAAGCCAGGAACCTGGTCGCATTCAGAGCTCATCATGCCCTGCAGACAGTTGGTTATAAAGAAGTTTATGGCTTTCTCGACGGAGATTACGACGAGCGAGAAATGGTAAGGCTCTTGAAACAGAATTCCCGGAGGTATGCAAAGCGTCAGCTGACCTGGTTCAGGCATCAGGGGAATTTTGAGTGGTTCCACCCGGATGAGTACGATCACATCCTAGAATACATCACCGGGCAGTCCAGGTAAGGATCATAGGCATTTGGCGGTTACATGCCACCAAATGCCTGATTAATCAGTCTTCTAACTCACGGTACGCAAGGATTCCCCCAAGCACGTTTCTCACGTTGGCGAAACCTTGTGACTCAAGATATCTTGCCGCCTTACCGCTTCTTGCGCCAGACCGGCAATGGATAATGATTTCTTCATCCTTCAAAGCTTCCAGCTCATCGAGATGATCGGGAAGCTCGCCAAGGGGAATCAGTATCGCGCCCAGGTTATCCTCTTCATATTCATGTTCTTCGCGAACATCATAAAAATGAAGGTCCTCGCCTTTTTCCAGACGTTCTTTCAGTTCTTCTACGGTAATATCCATATTTATTAAATTTGTAACGATTTGGTCTATTTTGAGATTAACATCTTTTGCACAAAAGAACGTTTCCCGTCCGTAGCTTTGATCATGTAAATACCCCGGCTCAATGCTCCAAGCGACACAGATTGTTGCCCTGCTGATGGTGATACGGATTTAACAAGCACACCTGCCGCATTATACACATCGATTTGCCTGAGCGTTCTGCCTTTCCACCAGATCTCGTCCTGTACAGGATTGGGATAGAAGATACTCTCCTTCTCCACAGGCTCATTACCGGTTACGACACCCTGCGCCTTCGCACCAAGGTAAGGCCGGATCATGATTGTCCCTTTCAATGCGGTTTCTTTTGCCCACTCAGTACCAAGGTTGTAGTAAATAACATTTTTGCCGAGCATGGAATTCCTGTCGAACCCTACTGTCACGGGCTGATCATTGATCTGAAGCCATCCGACATAGAATGTATCCGGTACCGCAACGGGGCTACTGAATGCATAATCCACGAAGCCGTCCCGCTTTCCCGGATACTTTACGGCTACCGACCTTTGTGCAATCAGCTGATCAGGCTTTCCATTCTTGTTGCCAAAAATCTGGATCGTAAATCCCTGCCCAGAAATGTCCTTGTTAAACGAAACCATTGACATCCGTACTCCTCCGATCGTATCCGCCTTTGCGAGCACGTACTGTACCGCTACGCGCGCGAGTTTTTGGTTTACCTGAACACCATATTCCGCGCTGCCATCGTCATAGGCAAAATAATCGGAGAGAACTGCCTTACCGACAATCGTATCATTGGTTTTAAGATTAACACCCGGTATCGTATCGGTAGTTGTGACAAAGAACTTACTTACCAGATGCAAGCTGTCTATCTTTGACCCTGCATTAACGGCGGCTAACTTCACCCTCAGTCCCAGTGATTTGAGTGATTCGAGGTAAACAGATCTCTGTACATTACGCAAGAATTCAGTTCCTCTCTGCTCATCGGTCAATGTAAAAGTGCTGGTGACAATATTGAAATTATTGAAATTATTGACAATATCGGTTCGTATAGAGTCGGCTGTGAATGCCTGCGGATTCACCTGGTACTGCCGCAAAGGCATCGCTGTATACTTTTTCAGGAAATTCGAAACCGGCTTTCGCATGGCCACGTCAAACAGGTAGGGCTGTTTGACCGACCGCTTGGAGTTGAGGTATACATAGTCCAGATGCCATGTGTCATAAGGCCCCGAACTTCTCCCATAAGATCTGAAACGGAATTGAAATGCGTCGTGGAAATAGTTAGGATCTTTGATAGCGATGAACTGCTGGTGAAACAAGGTGTCCACCTTATATCCCAGCTGTGTCCAGACAGGCACCCATTCTTTTGTTTTGCTGTAAAATTCAAGCCTGAGAAAGTCGCTGGAATCGGGAAGCTCCCCAAATCCTTTGGCACCCCAGTAAAAACTCATGTATACAGAATCAGCGGCTACTTTACCGGCCATGTTCACAGGCTGTGAGGTGAGCGTGTCCGTAAAACCCTGCGTAAGCGGATTGACCAGATTATAGGGAGTGCCATTCGCATTTTGGCCGTCAAATGTCGCTACATTCAGCGATGGATGCAGAATCGACAGGGTGTTATTAACGTAAACACCACTGCCCGAAAGCCAGTTCTTTGCATTCGGCTCTGAGGATTTAGTGGTGGAGAAGTCGTCAAAAAAAGGCAGATTCAGGGAAGCCTCTGTTCTCAGATGATTATCATCTCCGATCCCATTTTCTACGTATTCCTCGCGATCAATCGGAACAAGCCGTAACTGTGCCTCCACAGCCTGGTGTTGAACAATCCCAAGGAGAAAGATCCAGATAAAAAGTCTATGGTTTAAGGAAAGCCTACTGCTCCGGTTGATTTTCATTATCACTTGATTCAGCCGCCTGCGGTGTAATCCACAAGTCTATTACGTCTCCAATTCTTACCTTACCACCGGCGTCCGGGTTCTGTCTCACCACCGAGCCAGGTGCCTGGCCTTCTTCCGCCGGCACTTCCATTTGCTGCCCTACTTTAAGCCCGGCACCCACGATAGCGATCTTCGCCTCGTCCAAAGGCATACCGATGACTGATGGCGCCTCGAATTGAGCGGTACCAAGCCCTTCGCCCAATTCAAGGTCAATTTTGGATCCCTTTGCAATTGGCTGGCCGGGTAGAATTTCCTTTCCGTTATACATTTGCCTCAACACCGCATTCTGCGCCATATCGGGAACGTAAGAAATATTTCCTTCTTCGAGTCCCACGCTCTTGAGCAGCATCTGCGCACTCCGGTGCGTCATGTCCGTCAGCTTAGGCATTTTTATCAAAGGTGCGGTACGGGACACAACCGTCACGTAGATTTTCCGGCCCTCTTTTACCTTGGAGCCGGGTAGCGGATATTGAGAAATAATCGTCAATGGAGGCACATTGGTCACAAACGTACAGTCGACCTCATATCTCAGGTCACGATCGCCCAGAAAATCTTCCAGATCCTGGACATTCTTCTTTTTCAGATCAGGAACTGTAATGGCCTCACCGTGATTCGTGGTAAATGGCAGATAAACGAAGAAAAACCCCAGAAAAAGGACCAAAAGCAGCGAGACAATGATTCCGATATGAATGAAAAGGTCAGTCCTGGACTGTGTACTTATTTTGGCCATGAATGTGTTTGATGCGCTTTGGTATTATAAACGGGTAAAAATAAACGTAATATTCCAAGATGCAAATATCCTAAACCGCATACGAGCCCAGAATTCTCTTGATGTACTTACCCAGAATATCGAATTCCAGGTTAACCGAATCCCCGGTTTTCAACGAATGGAAGTTTGTAAAGTTGTAGGTATAGGGAATAATGGCCACCCGGAATGTATTTGCTCCCGAATTGAAAACGGTCAGACTTACGCCATTAATGCATATGGACCCTTTTTCCACGGTCATGTTGCCGGTCGAAGCATCGTATTCAAAATCGAATAACCAGCTACCGTCGCGCTCCTCCACGCTTATACACTTTGCAGTCTGATCGACGTGGCCTTGTACAATGTGGCCATCGAACCGTCCGTTGGCAGGCATGCATCGTTCGAGATTTACTTTGTTTCCCGCCGTAAGGCCGCCGAGGTTAGTCTTTAAAAGAGTTTCCTCGATAGCCGTTACCTGGTATTGGTCCCCGTCAATGCCTACAACTGTTAAACAAACGCCATTGTGGTTGATGCTCTGATCTATTTTGAACTCGCTGGCGAGGGATGACTGAAAAGTGAAGGTCTTGTTAGTTCCTTCTGTTTCGACATTCAGCACGACCGCTGTCGTTTCGACGATTCCTGTAAACATTTTGATGTTGATTTAAAATGCAAAGTTACAATTTCTCAACCGCTCTCCCACCCGCTAAAATTCCCCTATTGGCATTATTCGTGGTCAACTGCTTTTCAATTAGGCATTCTTTACGAACTTTGCGGGAAATAAGCGCTGCGGAATTCCTGGTAAGGTGCTTGCAATCCAAATCTGTTAATGAAAAAAGTACTATTTATCGATCGCGACGGTACGATCATCGTTGAGCCCCCTACCGATTTTCAGGTAGATTCCCTGGAAAAGCTTGAATTCCTGCCCAAAGCCATTTCCGCATTGCGCAAAATAGCGGATGAAACGGATTACGAACTCGTCATGGTGACTAACCAGGACGGCCTCGGAACCGGCTCTTTCCCCGAAGACACTTTCTGGCCCGCTCAGAACAAGATGGTCAAAACGCTGGAAGGGGAAGACGTTCACTTCGCCGATGTGCATATCGACCGCAGCTTTCCAGAAGATAACCTTCCTACCCGCAAGCCGGGCATCGGAATGCTAACTTCTTATTTTTCCAATGAATATGATCTGGCCAACAGCTACGTCATCGGCGACCGTCTTACCGACGTGCAACTGGCAGTCAATTTAGGCGCAAAAGCAATCCTTTTCCGTTCTGAATTGCCGGTAGAAGGCATTAGTGACCAAATGAATGAAATCACCGCATTGGTTACCAGCGACTGGGACGCGATTTACGAGCATTTGAAACTCCCTTCCCGCAAAGCATCTGTTGAAAGAAATACGAAGGAAACGCAGATCAAGGTCGATCTGAACCTCGACGGCAGCGGTCGTTCCGACATTCATACAGGCCTCGGCTTTTTCGACCACATGCTCGACCAGCTAGCCCGCCACTCCGGCGCCGATCTGGCTATCCACGTCGAAGGCGATTTGCATATCGACGAGCACCATACAATTGAAGACACCGCTCTTGCATTGGGCGAAGCCTACCGCCAGGCCATCGGCGACAAACGTGGAATCAGCCGCTATGGCTTCCTGTTACCCATGGATGAAGCTTTGGCACAGGTTGCGATCGATTTCTCGGGCCGTCCGTGGATCGTATGGGATGCCGAGTTTAAAAGAGAGAAGATCGGGGAAATGCCGACGGAAATGTTTTTCCACTTTTTCAAATCATTCTCAGACACTTCGCTTTCAAATCTGAACATCAAGGTGGAGGGCGATAACGAGCATCACAAGATCGAGTCTATTTTCAAAGCATTTGCCAAGGCGATCAAAATGGCTGTCAAACGCGATCTTAAAGCGCTGGATTTCATGCCATCGACGAAAGGCGTACTTTAATTTTTTGCTAACAAGAAGCCGGTGTGGCTTTTTTTAGCTATTTTTGCTCATCTTACGTTGCATAATAATCGAGTACAACTATGACAATGACCATCATTATGATTGCTTTCTATGTGGTTCTTCTCAGCTCCGCGTTCCTGGTTGGGCGTTGGTTGGAGAACAATGAAAAGCAATGGAAAACGAATAAGTAAGGGTTGTGAATACGACCCTTTTTTTATTTGCCTGATTAAATTCTTATCAGATTTTAATCAGATTACACTAAAATGTGACCTGCTGAACGTTTTAGACACATTAGGTGTTAAGTTTGTTCTTAAAAAACTGTTTTCCCCGTGTTCAGAACACTCTGTCTCATACTACTTACGGCCTTCCTCATCTGTAAAGCCACAGATGTTGCCAGCTTGCTGCTGGCCAAGGAAAAGGCATCTGTGGTTTGTGATTCAGGGACCTGTGATAACGAGGAAAAAACAGAGGTCGAAAAATTGAACGACGACCAGCTACTGATTTCACATAGCCTACAATTTGACCGTTCCGTCACCTTAATACCGGTCAAAAGCTCATTCTTCTATACTGCGAATTTCGATAACGAAATTTACCGCAACCTGCTATCTCCGCCTCCGGAGCTTATCTGATTTCTTTGATCCAAACTCAATCGAGTTCGTTGCCGTCGTAACCCGATGCGGTATTTCCGTGTCACTACGCGCATGTTCCTCTATTATTTACTCCAAATTCTAATCAAGAAATCATGATAAGGGCTTATAATCAGTTATTCGAAAACAACAAAAAGTGGGCAGAAGACACTACCAAGGAAAATCCTGAATTCTTCTCAAATCTGGCAAAAGGGCAGGCTCCTAAATTCCTCTGGATCGGCTGCTCCGATAGCCGTGTTCCCGCTAACCAACTTACCGGCACTCAGCCCGGCGACATTTTCGTGCACCGTAACATCGCCAATATGGTGATCCACACGGACATCAGCATGCTCAGTGTACTCGATTACTCGGTGAATGTACTGGGTGTAGAGCATATTCTGGTGTGCGGCCATTACGGCTGCGGCGGAGTGATCACGGCCATGGGGAACAAGCAGGTAGGCCTTATCGATAACTGGTTGCGCCACATCAAAGACGTGTACCGGCTGCACGCCCAGGAGCTCAACGAGATTGAAGATCCGAAAGTGAGGGCCGATCGCTTTGTCGAAATCAACGTTCAGGAGCAGGTGCGTGACCTTGCCAAAACGACGATCGTGCAAACTGCATGGGCGAATGGTAAGAGGCTGCAAGTCCACGGCGTCGTGTACGATATCAGCAATGGTATCTTGAAAGACATGGACGTAACGATCGACGCCACCAACTTTGCCGACGACGTATATCGTCTTGATATACCGCAGCTTGTCTGATTGGCGGTTCTGCATTCCGAGTAGTCCAATTTATGATCCTTACTGACTCAATCGTATGTCATTGAATAATAAAAGTTTGTTCGCCAATATCAAATACGATTTACCTTCCGGGCTTGTCGTATCCCTGGTAGCGCTGCCGTTATGCCTCGGTATCGCGTTAGCCTCTACCGGGCGCTCCGATCTCCTTTTTTCGGGTGTGATTGCCGGTATCATAGGCGGAATCGTAGTAGGCTCGTTGAGCGGCTCCTCCCTGGGTGTGGCAGGTCCGGCGGCGGGTCTGGTTGTGATTGTACTCAATGCGCTTGATACCCTGGGCAGCTTCGAGGCGTTTTTGCTGGCCGTTGTGCTTGCTGGTGTTCTGCAAATCATCGCCGGTTTCCTGAAAGCCGGCATTATCGGTTACTATTTCCCTTCGTCGGTGATCAAGGGAATGCTGGCAGCCATTGGTATTACACTTATTTTAAAGGAAATACCGCATGCTTTCGGCTATGACGCCGATTTCATGGGTGATGAGGCATTTGCGCAGAAAGACGGCCGTAACACCTTTACGGAAGTTTACTACTCGCTGCGGTACAACAGCACGGGCGCTATTATCATTTCGATCGTCTCGCTTGCTATGCTGATCCTGTTCGATAAGCCGTTTATGAAGCGCATACAGCTGTTCCGCTACATTCCTGGTGCATTGTTCGTCGTTATTACCGGCGTTATCCTCAATCTTGTGTTCGGTGCCGTAGCGCCGCAATGGGCTTTGATAGGCGAGCACATGGTGCAGCTTCCGGTTGCGTCGAGCGCTTCGGAGTTTTTCAGTTTCTTTAAAACACCTGATTTCTCTGCATTCAATAAACCCGAGGTTTACACGGTAGCAGTGACGTTGGCCATTGTAGCAAGCCTTGAAACCCTGCTATCCGTAGAAGCGACCGACCGCCTTGACCCGTTCAAGCGCACTACCCCTACCAACCGCGAGCTGATCGCACAGGGCACGGGTAATATGATTTCCGGCTTAATTGGCGGCTTGCCCGTAACGCAGGTGATCGTGCGCAGCTCCGCGAATATCGATTCCGGCGGCAGAACCAGGCTGAGTACCATTATTCATGGTACCATTCTGCTTATTTCGGCGGTATTTATTGCCAAATACCTCAATTACATCCCGCTCGCATCGCTGGCGGCGATATTGCTGATGGTAGGTTATAAACTGGCCAAATTTGAGCTGTTTAAAGGGATGTACAAACTCGGCCTCGAACAGTTCATACCGTTCGTCGTGACCATTATCGCGATCCTCAGCACCGATTTGCTGAAAGGTATCGGTATAGGTATGGTTATCGCGATCTATTTTATTCTGAGAAAGAATTACAAGCATTCTTACCATTATATCAAGGAACAGCACCGCGACGGCGATGTGATCACGCTGCAACTTTCAGAAGAAGTGACCTTCCTCAACAAAGGCAGCATCAGCGCCACGCTGGATAATCTGCCCGATGGTGCTACCGTGGTGATCGACGGCAGCAAATCGATGAATATCGATTATGATGTGCTCGAAATCATCCAGGATTTCAGGAAGCACCAGGCGCCGTTGCGCGATATTACCGTGGAGACGCGGGGAATCGGCGAGGTGGAGGCCGTAGGGGCGCATTAACAGAAGCATAACTCAATACAATAGAAGGCCCGCTTCCAAATGGAGGCGGGCCTTTCCGTTTTTGTAATAAGTCGATAAGCAGGTTAACTTAATTCTTTTGTTTCAACCGCTGGATCAGCATGTCGTTAAACGTACGTTCAGCTTTGTATAATTCGATCACCTGACTGGCGGTTATGACCTTTAAAAACTTGTTCTGATATTCCTTTTCGAGATCCAGTTCCTTTTGTTTCAGCTCCTGAACCTCTTTCAGGTTGCTCAGAACCTGTTCGTCGTTCTGCCCCTCCGCCTTTTTATCATTAATGATCTTGCGCTGCGCTCTGTGGATCTCCCTCCGCTTTTGCGAATATTCATTATAAACAGGCCAGAAACCCGTTGATTGTTCGGGTGTGAGATTGAGGCGGTTGGTAATAATGGCCACCCTGGCATCCTGTATTTTCTTGATCTCCTCTTCGGAGCGTCGCTGTGCATGGGCCGTTGTAATGGCGCCAAACGTAAGTAGCAGGAGAGCAAAAGTGTTTCGATACCGTTTAATTACTGGTCGTAAGTTCATTTTAGTCATGCGTTAGAGTCAAATAGTCTCCTGAACTGAAATGGCTTCCTCCAATTGCTGGCGGAGGATATTATCATCCAGCCCATCCAGATAATTGAGTACCGTTGAGTCGGTATCGAATGCCTTCTGGACTACTTTATGTTCACTCAAATCATAATAGCTGATATTCTGTTCTTCCAGATAATCGATAATGGAAGCATCGCTGACACCACTCAATGGCTCCTGTCCCAATGAGCCCTGCCTCTCCGGAACGGTTACCCACACCAGCACCAGGATCAGCGCCATAGCGGATACCAGCGCGACGGACCGCTGCCACGACCAACTCACGAGGGGTTTACGAACGGGCTCCGCAGGTATCCTTGCCTGGATCATTTGCGGTAACTTGTCAAAATAACCTTCCGGCACTGTGAAGGGCGTCTCCCTCTTCAGATCATCCAGCCGTATACGTTTTTTGTCCATGATTATTTATATTTCCTGTCTTGTGAAGGTTTGACCAAAGTAAGTGCAAATAGTTTAATCGTTCCCGTTCAAAAAATCCTCAATTTTTTTTGAAGCCCAGTGATATGAGGCTTTTAGCGCTCCCACGGACGTTCCGGTTATTTCAGAGATTTCTTCGTAAGGCAGATCTTCGAAATATTTCAGGTTAAAAACCAGTCTTTGCTTTTCTGGTAATTTTAATAATGCCTTTTGCAGTTTGAGCTGAATGGCGTCACCGCTTAATTCCGGATCCGCTTCCAGTTTTTCGCTCAGTTCATTCTCGACATCATAGATCGGAATGAAATATTTCCGTCGCTTTTTATTCAGGAAATTAATGGCCTCATTGCTTGCGATCCGGTAAAGCCAGGTATACAGCTTGGCATCTCCTCGGAAATTTTCAAGGGCCGTCCACGCTTTGATAAAAACGTCCTGTGTAATATCGTTGGCATCGTCATGATCGACCACCATCTTCCGTACGAGCCAATATACTTTTTGCTGATACTTGCGCACCAGCTGATTGAAAGCGTTCCTCCGCGTTTCGGGATTCTCAAAAAGGGATAATAATTCTTCGTCGGACATTTAATCAGTGTTAACCTGATCTTTTTTTAGCAATCTGCTTGACCAATAATTGTACCTGAGCCCAAAGGCAACGCCGGTCAATAATAGTTTATTTTTTGATTCAGGACAAATAAAAGAGCTCTGGGAAAGCAAAATGGCATTTTGCATTTCCCAGAGCTCAATCTATTTCATTCAATTTATCAATCTTCGTCGACTTAAGTCGACGGCAAAGGCGATGCTTTTTTGCGAGATGTCATGATGACACTTGGCACTGATCAAATGCAGGATGCCTTTTTATCCGATTCCGTCGACTTCAGTCGACCGGAAAGGGGTGCATTTTGGGCATACGTCACAATGCAATATGGCATGACGACAATGCAAGATGCTATTTTCTTGCAATCGCTCTTTTTGCAGCTTCGACGATATCCTTCGCCGTGAGACCGTATTTTTCCATCAGCTGCGCAGGCGTTCCGCTCTCGCCGAAGCTGTCGTTCACGGCCACATATTCCTGTGGAGCAAGCTTGTGCTTCACCAAAACCTGCGCGATGCTGTCGCCCAGGCCGCCAATGCGGTTGTGTTCTTCGGCAGTTACTACGCAACCCGTTTTTTCAACAGATTTCAGCACTGCTTCCTCGTCCAAAGGCTTAATGGTGTGGATGTTGATAATCTCAGCATTAATGCCTTCTGCTTCCAGCAATTCGCCCGCCTGGATCGCCTCCCAAACCATGTGCCCGGTTGCGAAGATACTCACGTCTGTACCCTCATTAACCATCCATGCTTTGCCGATTTCGAATTTCTGGTCCGCATCGGTGAAAATCGGGATCACAGGGCGTCCGAAACGCAGGTACACAGGACCTTCGTGTTCAGCGATCGCGATCGTCGCAGCCTTGGTCTGATTGTAGTCGCATGGGTTGATGACGGTCATGCCCGGAAGCATTTTCATCATCCCGATATCTTCCAGGATCTGGTGTGTTGCACCGTCTTCTCCCAGGGTAAGACCAGCGTGTGACGCACAGATTTTTACATTCTTATTAGAATAGGCAACACTCTGACGGATCTGGTCATAAACGCGGCCCGTTGCAAAGTTGGCAAATGTAGTAGCAAAAGGGATTTTCCCGCCTATCGTCAGACCGGCCGAAATACCTATCATATTGGCTTCTGAAATACCGCATTGAACAAAACGCTCAGGATTTTCCTTGATAAATGGTTCTAGTTTCAATGAACCAACCAGGTCAGCACAAAGCGCCACTACATTAGGGTTTTGCTGGCCGAGCACATGCATTCCGGCTCCGAAGCCTGAACGTGTATCTTTCTTCTCAGTGAAGGTGTATTTTTTCATTTTGTATAATTCTGTTTATGAAACCATGGGGCCTATCGAACGCCCCGGTTCTGGTCTGTTAGTAATCTCCCAAAGTTTCTTCCAACTGGGCGAGCGCAGCTGCCAATTGTTCGTCATTAGGCGCAACACCGTGCCATTTGTGGCTTCCCATCATGAAATCCACGCCATAACCCATTCCGGTATGGAGCAAGATCATGATCGGTCTGCCATGTCCCAAACGGCCTTTTGCCTCGTAAAGCCCTTTCAGGATCGACGCCATGTCGTTACCTTCCTCGATAGAGATTACTTCCCATCCAAATGCTTCATATTTCGCGCCCAGATCGCGGTTGTTCATTACCTTCAATGTAGGGCCATCGATTTGCTGACCGTTCAGGTCGATGAATGCGATCAGGTTGTCGACTTCGTGGTGCGGTGCGAACGTAGCCGCCTCCCAAACCTGTCCTTCCTGCTGCTCGCCATCGCCCATCAGCACATATACTATTCCTTTATCGTTGTTCAGTTTCTTGGACAATGCAGCCCCGATCGCCACCGACATACCCTGTCCCAGCGAGCCGGATGCGATCCGGATGCCTTCGAGATGCTCGTGTGTAGTTGGGTGTCCCTGCAAGCGGGAGTCCAGTTTGCGGAAAGTCGCCAATTCAGAAACAGGGAAATAACCCTTCCGGGCCAGAACGCTGTACCATACAGGAGAAATGTGGCCATTCGACAGGAAGAACAGATCTTCATCCTTACCGTCCATATCGAATACCGCCTTGCCATCCTGCTCTTTAAGCTTCATACGCTCAAAATACAATGCTACTAACAAATCGGCGCATCCCAGGGATCCTCCCGGGTGACCCGACTGACAACCATGTACCATCCGTACGATGTCCCTGCGAACCTGGGAAGCAACTTTTTCTAATTGTTCAATTTCCATTTTTATTTATTTTCTATTGGACTGTCCTTAATCCGGTTACCCGAACTGCGGGACCATTTAGGCGGCGTAAATGTCCTGCTATTCGGAATGTTAAAATGACTGATTATTATTCAGTTTTTCCAAGAATTTGATCAGTGTGTTTCGATGATTCCACTTTGGAAATAATCTCCTCTATGATCCCCTTTTTGTTGATGACGAAAGTTGTGCGGAGCACACCCATATAAGTGCGGCCGAATAGTGTTTTTTCTCCCCATACGCCGTAAGCTTCTACCATTTGATGCTCGGTGTCAGCCAGCAAAGGGAAAGGCAGGTTATGTTTCCTGATAAACTTCTGATGCGATTTCTCGCTGTCGGGGCTCACGCCGAAAACCTTGTATCCTTTTTTCAAAAGCAACTGATAATTATCTCGGATGTTGCAGGCCTGGTTGGTACAGGTAGGAGTATTGTCCTTTGGATAAAAATATAAAACAACCTTTTCCCCCTTGAAATCCGACAATTTTACTTCGCTTCCATTCTGGTCTTTTACTGTAAATGCTGGTGCGGGGTCACCGACTTGAAGTCCCATAATCTATCGTTTGCGTTTTTTGGTTTTCTTACGGACAACAACCGGTTCCACCAATTCTGTTCGCAAGATAGTATTATTTCCCGCCCTATCCGTCACTTCCAGTACGAGTTCTCCTTCAAACGGCTGACCATCATCGAGTTTTTCGGACCAGATATAACCTTTTTTGAAATCATAGTTCAACAATACCCATTCGCCATTAATAAGCGCCTTGAAATGGTCGATGCCTGCCATCGGGTCCCAGATATATCCTCTGATGCGCTGCTTGCTATGTTCGACCAACCTGATCTTTGGCGGAACGGTATCCGTCTGCATCACAAATGTACCCAGTTCGCGGGTCTGAAAACGGATCTGGTCATTCTCCCACTTCCCGCCCATAAAACGGTAGTCGCCATTCACATAACGGTATACATAGGTGTGCGCCCTGTCCTCCGGTGCCTTTTCCGGCGTAAAGGTCACGCTGATATAGTCCTTCAATGCGGTTCCCCGGTTATTAATGGTCAATGCATTGAAATTCCGTTGCCCCATCAGGAAGAGTGTGTCAAACAGGCTCGTATTCTGAAAATCCACCGACCATTTGGCTTCTTTGAATGACGATGCGACACCAGGCAGCACCTGACTGCGCAGATAGGTTTTTACCGTTGAGCTCCCGACTTTCACCGAATCGGGACGGTATTGACGGAGATCTGTCAGAAAAACGGCGGATTCGCCGGCATAAAAATCAGGCGCTTTTTTTTCCTCTTTTCCCTGAATGTAATAGGTAGCCGAAGGGTTTTGACTCCGGTAATATTTCGCTTTCACGATCAGCGTGTTCTCCTGGACGTCGGTTTGTACCCATTCCGGGTTCACCTCGGTATTAAACGGAGGCAAAGGTAGATTCTGCGGCTCTCCTTTAATTGTAAATTCCAGCTCCGAAAAATTCTCGTAAGAATCAGAAATCCTGATTTTTACCTGGTGTTCCAGCGTGTCGGTAATGTTCAGTTTGCCCTTATAAGCACCTGTTTTATACAAGTTAAAGTTATTACCATCCGGCACGTAGCATTTCAAAAAACGCTGCCCGGTTTCCTGCTCGGTTTCGTAGTCGATCAGGTTGTTATAGTCGCGCGTCGAAGTATTTGGAAATATCTCCATATTATATGAAAACACCTCGTTTCCATCCATCCGGATTTCAATGCATTGCAAACCGTACCTGAAACCGGTCCCCGTCATCTGGTCGTGAGCAACCAGATCGATACCGACGATACCCGTAGCTGACACAGGGTAAGGCAAACGGTACGAACCATCCTTAAGTTTGACGGCCGCATACACCCTCCGGTCGAATTGCCCATTAACACGCCCGTTAATATCCAGCGGCCTGATCGCCAGGTTTACAAATTTCGGGGGTGTTACATCCTTGATCTCCGGAAAACCGAAATACAGGGGATTCAGGTAATTATCTTTCGAATCCCGTATCTCAAAATGCAGGTGTGGCCCAGCCGAGCCGCCTGTATTACCCGATAATGCAATGATCTCCCCTTTTTTGAATACATACTTGCCTTGCTCCGGAAAAAGGTCGATTTCGAAAGTCTGCTTCTTATACTGCTCCTCCCGCACATAGGTAGCCAGCGGGCCACTGAATTTCAACAGGTGCCCGTAAACGGTCGTTTGACCATTCGGATGCCGCAGGTAAATTACATTTCCATAGCCGGTGCGCTGGACGGCCACTTTGTACACGTAGCCTTCCGCCGCCGCATAAACAGGCAGTCCTTCACGCTGCTGCGTACGAATGTCCAGGCCTGCGTGAAAGTGATTGCTCCTGAGATCTCCCAGCCCGCCTGCCAGTGAATTAGCCAATCCCGGACGAATGGGAAACTGATAGTAACCTTGTGGATAAGATTGTTTTTGAGCCAGCAGCATTGTTCCAATGCCCGACAAGCCCAATACAAACATTCCGGAACGGACGAATGCCCGAAAATACTTTTGCATGAAAAAGTGTATGAAAAGGCGATACAGCGCCCGGTGATATGAAGACTACGGTTTACCTAACGAACAGTTCGAGCATCTTCTTGCCTTCTATCGAAGCAGTCAGTTTGTCGCCGATCTGCACGGGGCCCACACCCTTCGGTGTTCCCGTAAAAATCAGATCGCCTTTTTTGAGCATGAAGAATTTGGACACGAACGAAATCAGGTAATTGATCCGGTAGATCATCATCGAAGAATTGCCATTCTGGCGTGCTTCGTCATTGACATCCAGACTGAAATTGATATTCTGAATGTCTTCAAAGTCGGAGATGGGTACAAATTCCGAAACCGGAGCCGACCCATTGAATGCCTTGGCCAGCTCCCACGGGAGTCCTTTTGCTTTTAGTTCTGATTGCAGGTCGCGGGCTGTAAAATCGATCCCAATGCCTATTTCATCATAATATTTGTGTGCGAATTTTTCCTCTATATTCTTCCCGGTCCTGTTGATTTTCACAACGAGCTCCACTTCATAATGAACGTCCTTTGAAAAATCCGGATAGAAGAAAGGCTCTCCCAGGCGGACTTGTGCGGTTTCAGGTTTCAGAAATATAACCGGGGAATCGGGTGTCTGGTTGTTCAGTTCGGCGATATGCTCTGCGTAATTCCGGCCTACACAAATAATTTTCATCAGGGGTCAATGCTGTTTTAAATGGAATGAAAGTCAGCGACAAAGCTACTTACAAAGCCGGCAGCCTCGCAACATTTATCACAATTTTTCAGCGTGCGCGGAGTTAAAATAGTAATAGTTCCTCCGCCGGGTTTACATTGAAAATATCCTCGCAAACATATAATTGTTATTTTTGAATCAACCATCGGGTCAATACATCGCTCACGCATGAAGAAGCAAATTCCCTTTTCCCTTTACGCATTCTGTCTATTCTCTATTACCTTCCTGCTGTTTTCCTGCGATACCCTTCGCAGAACTCCCGAAAGAAACAATAACGCACGGGCCCGGAGCGCCCCCGCGCGAAGGCCGGTAGCAAAAGCACCGGCTCGCAAACCAACCTCTTCCCGGGCAACTCCTCCGGCCGCTTCCCGCACGAGGCCTGTGTCTGCCGCCGACATTCCGGAGGTGGTGCAGGTCGCCCGCACTTACACCGGGACACCCTATCGCTCCGGAGGTAACGACAAAGGTGGTATCGACTGCTCGGGGCTGATCTGCTCCGTTTATTCTGAAATGGGCGTAAAAGTACCCCGCATTTCATGGCAGCAATCCGAGTTCGGTCAGGAAATCAACAAAATCGAGGACATTAAGCCCGGCGACTGGCTGTTTTTTGTACCAGAGGCCGGAAAAGAAGGCTATGTTTCCCACGCCGGCATCGTCACCGATGTGAAAAGCCGCCAGGAAATCATCTTTATCCACGCATCCACATCCAGAGGCGTGCGGGAAGACAATCTGTTTTCTACCTATTTTAAGGGACGGTTTGTGAAGGCTATGCGCCCTTTCTGAAATGCGACGCTCACAAATGTGAAGCGACAATGGGGGACTTGACGATCCTGATTGTCTATTTACAAGATTTAAAGCCATACTCAATTTCCTCTATACAGCATGCAAAACACGATAGCCCCGCCCCCGGCTTTTACCGACCGGATGGCGACTCTGCAAGGGAATCCGGGCATACCCGTTTATATTTTCGCCACAGTGTTTGCCTCCTTTTGCGTTATCACAGGGCTGATCTGGGATATTTGTTGGCACATGAGTATCGGCCGCGACGGACTGCTGTCGCCACCGCACCTGGTCATTTACCTGGGAGCAGTAGTCGCCGGTTTATTCTCAGGTTATGAAATTCTTCGGAAAACGTTCTGGGGCAGTTCTTTTGAAAAGGCGGGCAGCGTCCGGATCTGGGGCTTTTTTTATAGCTCCCTGGGTTCGCTGTTCTGCGTGTGGGGCGCATTGTCCATGCTTACATCCGCTCCGTTTGATGATTGGTGGCACAATACCTACGGCCTTGACGTCACCATCCTGTCGCCTCCGCACACAGTACTCATCCTGGGCATCATCGGCATTCAGTTCGGAGCTATGATCAGCGTTATCGCTATTAAGAATCAGCTCAAAATCGCCGCAAATCTGGTCCATGCACGGAGTCAGAGATCCGCTACCACATTATTCTGGCTCTTTGCATTATCGGCCGGATTTTTGCTTACCATCTGGTACACATTGATTTCCGAGGAACTGGGACGGATGCAGTCCCATCGTTCGAGCTTTTATATATTTGCAGGTGCGGCGTTGCCCCTGTTGCTCATGTCGGTGGGCAAAGCGGTTTCTCACAAATGGGCGATTACCGCCGTGACCGGCGTGTACACTTTGCTGATGCTCGCCACGCTATGGATCATCCCGCTTTTCCCGGCCGAACCCAAGCTTGGCCCGATCCTCCACCACATTGATCACTACCAGGGATTTCATTTCCCGCTGCTGCTCATTATACCCGCCATGGTTATCGATATCGTAAGGCACCGGTTCACCTATCTCAACGACTGGAAACTGACGGTATTACTCGGCTGCACATTCCTGATTGTATTCTTTCTGGTCCAGTGGTACTTTGGTGCTTTCCTGATGGAATCACCATACGCGAGAAACTGGTTTTTCGGAAGTCACTATTGGTATTTTGGGAATGATCCGAACTGGCAATACCGCTACAAATTCGGCCCGTGGATGATGGAAGAAACTCCGGAGTTGATCAAAGGTCTGGGCATAGCGCTGTTATTAACGTTGATTTCCACAAGGATCGGACTGGCGTGGGGCAACTGGATGCATAAAATTCAACGATGAAAAAGAACCTCATAATATTGCTGCTGCTGTTTCAAAGCATCGCCTCCTACGCGCACGTGGGCAGTGCCGGCGTGCAAATGCAGGCCCAGGCAGGTCCTTATAAAGTACTGGTTAGCATTGTGCCGCCCGATGTCATACCCGGGACGGCGCAGATTACTGTTTTTGTGGAAAACGGAGAGGCACAAAGGGTTAGCGTCCGGCCGGTCTACTTCTATTCAGGCGGCAAAGGCGCCCCTTCCTCGGACGAGCTTACCGTCATAGCAGGGCAAAAAAGCCAGTTTCAAGGTTCGGTATGGCTTATGGAATGGGGCTCGTCCAGCGCCCAGATTCGCATCGAGGGAAGTCAGGGTACGGGCGAACTGATCGTGCCCATTGTTGCGGTATCTACCGCCCAAAGGGAAATGCCAGCCAAATTGGGTGTCGGCCTGGGTGTCCTTGGGTTGCTGTTATTTCTGCTGATGATTACGACCATCGGGGCAAGTGTGAGCGACGGCTTACTGAAACCCGGTGAACAATTGAGCGCAGCGCAGAAGCGCAAACGTTGGCTGAACATGGGAATTGCTACCGTCGTGTGCTCGCTGATCCTCTATGGAGGCAGCAGCTGGTGGGACAGCTGGGCAGCGGACTACAAACAATGGCTTTATAAGCCGCTCAAAGCCAATGCAACAGTTGCACAGGCCGGCCCTCAGCGTACATTCAGGCTGCAAATCGATACAACCGGCTGGAACAGGCGATTCAGGGGCAGCATGCTGAGTATGCTCGTGCCTGATCACGGCAAGCTGATGCACACCTTCCTGGTACGTACACCCGGCCTCGATGCGTTCGCACATATTCACCCCGACCGCAAAGACAGCCTTACATTTGAAGCATTGCTCCCCAACCTGCCCGCCGGTAAATACCTGGTGTATTCGGACATCGTGCAATACTCGGGTTTTGCCGAAACCATTGTCGACACCTTGGATCTGCCCGGCGCCATAGCTAATGCCCCTTCTCCCGCGAGCCCGCCTGTTGAAGACACTTACATTGTTACAGATCCGCTGGATATGCCCGGTAAGGTGCCAATGGGTGATAATGTTGTGATCTGCGGCAAACCAGGCACCAAGACGGTCTTCAAGGACGGCTCCTATGCAATTTGGGAAGGTAAACCGGATAAGCCATTGGAAGCGGGAAAACCCTACCAGCTCAACTTTGAAATCTACAACCCGGATAACAGTCCTTGTTTTCCGGAACCCTACCTGGGAATGCTGGGTCATGCCGTGGTGGTACGTTCCGACGGATCCGTTTACATTCACCTCCATCCCACGGGGTCTTATTCGGTAGCGGCCGAAAAGTCATTCCAAAACCGGATAGCCGATACTGCCCGGGTAGCCCCGCGGCCCAAACCTGAGGCATTCCGGGACAGCGTCGATAAGCACATTGCGAAACTTAACGCGATGCCGATGGTAGATCGCGAGCTATTTCTAATGACTGAAATGGGCATGTACAATGCAAGCGGCGGCGGCATGACGGATATGGAACACGGAACGCGTATTTCATTCCCATATTCATTTCCGAAAGAGGGGCAATACCGTGTTTTTCTTCAGATCAAAAGAAATGAAAAAGTCCTGACAGGCGCCTTTGATATTAAGGTCACCGATCCGGCCGCACTGTAAATTCCGCTAAAAAAGGGCCTCGATCTTTTCAAAAGAAAGCCCCGTGTAATCATCTATGTACAGGTTGCAAGGCGGCAGTTCGTCCTTCGAATGGGAGCTCAGCACCCCTACTACACGCATACCCGCATTCAACGCGGCCGATACGCCGGAAAACGAATCTTCAAAAACCACACATCGGTCCGGCGTTACTCCCAGGTTCCTGGCCGATGTAAGGTAAACCTCAGGATCCGGTTTGTGTCTTTTCACGTCTTCACTCGCCAGTATCGATCCCAGCAAATCGCTGATAGGCACTTTACTGACGATCAGGTCGAGGTTGGCACGGGGAGCCGAAGTCGCCACACCGAGCACCGTACCATTAGAAACAAGGTCGTGCATAAAAGTGACTATGCCGGTAATCGGTTCCACGTAGGGAGCATACAATTCCCGGAAGAGTCCCTCCTTCTCTTCCTCCATTTGCAACAGCTCATCCCCCTCCACCACTCTTTCCAGGAAATGGCTCAGAATGTAGCTATTGCTTTTTCCATACATATGCAGCGCGAAATCTTCGTCTGTGGGTGCAAGGTCGCGTTTCGAAAAAAATGCACGGAAGGCCCGGGAATGGTAGGGATTAGTATGACAAATGACCCCATCCATGTCAAAAATCACTGCTATTTTGTCTTTCATAACGGCAAAGTTAACCATCAGAAAAACTTCCTGAAAATGAAGTTTTATACTTAACCCGCTGAAGTCTTTGAAATTAGTTTGACAAAAAAGGCCTACTTTCCATTAACAAATCACCTTTTTTGCCTTATTCTATTAAATTTACGGAGCAGGCTTCATGTTATTTGTTTAAAACTTTCCTAACTTCAATAGTTTACGCTTTTTCATCTCTTACCTGACCCAAGAATCCGCATCATTAATTTTAGTGTATGAATGAATTAGAACGAGCTGGCAATGGAGTCGATGGCCAGGCACTTTCAAGGCCAAAAACACTCACCTCTCTCGAAGTGTACGATCAGTACGGGGCGATGGCTTATGGCATTATTTTGCAAATCCTGCCACAGGTACATCTGGCCCAGGAAGTACTGGTGAGTGTATTCTCCTCTCCCCAGCTGCAATCCTGTAACAGTTATCCTTTTACCTTTGCAGCCTGTGTGATCAAGTTGGCACGAAGCAAAGCAGTGGAAGCTAAGCGCAAACTGACAGCCCTCGCACCGGCCGGAACAGAATATGGAAGTTCGGATGTATCTCCGCAACGGATTTTTGACCTTGCCTTTCGTCAGGGTTTTACACCGGAAGAAGTAGCAGGAAAACTCAATATATCTAAATTAGAAGTCCTGCGTTCTTTTCATGAGTTTTTCAAATCCTATCGCACCGCATAAACTTACGCACGTTGAACAAACAGGAATTCATCGAGAGCGGCATGCTCGAATCGCATTTAATGGGACTTTCCAGCGAAGAAGAGCAGGAACAGGTCGCGGAAATAATGTTGTCGGACCGGACGCTCCCTCCCTATGCCGTGAAGCTGGAAGAAGACATTAAACGCTACTTTTCCGAGGGCTCTGTACCTCCTCCCGAGGCCGTCAGAGAAATTATTCTGTTGAGAAGTATCCGCGAGAAGAAAGGACAGCGTTCGTCCGACCCACGTGATACAGCCAAAGCACCCCAGTTTCTTGACGTGGAAGTCAACGACACGCATATGAAGGTCCACAAATTATGGCGGCCTGCATTTATTGCGGTGTTTATTCTTTCGAAGATTTTTCTGATCGCGGGATTGTATTTCTATTTCAAGTCGGTCAGCCAGCAGGAAGAGTTGCAGAAGATCAAGACGAAAATGCAGCAACAACGCAAATAAAAGTAATAATTGGATACTAAAAAGCCGGAGGATCTGATGATCGCTCCGGCTTTTTAGTATCAGAAATCTACGCTGCTATTTCAGGAAAGCGCGAAGCATCCAGGCCATTTTTTCGTGCTCCCGGAGCAGGCCTGTAACATAGTCACTGGATCCAAGGTCTTTGTAAGTATCCGCAAACTCGGTCACGAGCGGGCGCAGGATACGGATAATGGTTTCGTGATCGTTCAGAAGGTTCTGCAACTGGGTCTTTTCTTCCGTGGTGTATTCGGGTTCCAGCAGGTCTGTCAATTTAAGGATGTCGACCAGACGGGCTTCTGAGTAATGCCCGATTGCGCGGATACGCTCAGCAATTTCGTCCATAATCTCCTGCAATTGCTCATACTGTCCTTCAAACAACTTGTGCAATTCGAAAAAATTCATCCCACCGATGTTCCAGTGGTAATTGCGTGTTTTGGTATAAAGTACAAACTCGTTGGCCAGCAACTTATTGAGCTGATAGGCAACGGCCTGGGTATGCTCATCCGATATTCCGATGTTTGCTTTCATGTGTTTTTAAATTGTTTGATTCTACGGTTTGTACCGGTTATATACGTAACCAAAGCTAAATAGTAAAAAGTTGCCCTGCAATGCCAAAAAACACAAATTTAGGGTCCCTTTTTACCGCAGGAAAATTCCACCACGATATATCGTTACTATCCGCCTTCCTGCCCGTATAGCTAAGAAAAGAATTGTACATTTGCTAACGCACTTTTCACATGAACGATCGCGATAGGATCAGTAACCTTGAAGAAATGGCAGCAGAAGTATTCATCAAACTGGATAAAGTCGAGAACGACCTCAAAAGCGTGAAGACGGGACTAGGCCAACTTGGAGGCCGGACGGGCTCGATGGAAGATATATTGCTTGGGCTCGCTCACAGGCAGACCATCGTGGATGATAGTAACGCTATTCTCAAACAAAGCTTGTTGGAGCTGACACAGGTCTCCAAGAAAAATTCCCGGGAAATCGAATCCACAGCAAGGAACACGCTTAACAAGGATGATCTCGCCAAGCTGTTTGAATACATGATGCTGCGATTCGATGCCATCGAGGAGCGCTTTAAAAGAATTGAGGAGCGAATTGACCGGATGGAGGAACGTATCGACCGAATCGAGGAACGGCTGGATAGAATCGAAGCGCGGATCGATCGGATCGAGGAACGGCTTGACAGAATCGAAGCGCGGCTCGATCGGGTCGAGGAACGGCTTGATCGTGTCGAGATTGACGTAAAAGAGGTCCGGCAAGAGCTCAATGCGCGAAAATAAGATTTGTATAATAACCCATAACTTTCCCCCAGACTTTCCGTAAATATGTTTCCTTTCCGCGTAGGCCAGGGCTATGACGTTCATCAATTGGTAGAAAACCGGCCCTTCTGGCTTGGAGGAATTTTAATCCCGCATGCCCACGGCGCCAAGGGGCACTCGGATGCGGACGTCGTATGCCATGTCATGTGCGACGCGCTTCTGGGCGCTGCCAACCTCCGGAACATAGGCTATCATTTCTCGGACAAAGATCCGCAATGGAAGGGCGTCGACAGCAAGCTGCTTCTCGTCAAAGTAATGGAAATGATCCGCGAAAAAGGATATGAGGTTGGGAATGTCGACGTCACGATCGTGCTGCAGAATCCCAAACTTAACCCGCATATCCCGGCGATGAAGGCTTGCCTGGCCGGCGTTACAAATATTTCCGAAGAAGACATTTCCATCAAGGCGACCACATCCGAGCATTTGGGATTCGTAGGGAGAGAAGAGGGCATCGCGGCTCATTGTGTTGCATTGATTTACAGGCCGGAGCTGCTCCCCGGCAAAGCCTAGTCAACGATCCAGATCAATTTGATAAATCCGCATGAAAAAAGTACTCCTCTTCCTTTCCGTTTCCATTGGTACCACATTCAGTGCTTGCGCCCAGGATACCGCTCCTTCCATTACCCAGCCCCTCGGATTCGAAGAATACGACCCGATTTCGACGCTTAAAGTAGAGGAACATCCCATCAAAAGGGCCAAATTCCCGTTTATCGACGTCCATAATCACCAATATCAGATGCCGACCCAAGACTTGAAAGCATTGGTAAAGCAAATGGATAGTCTTAATATGGCGATCATGGTCAATCTCAGCGGCAGGGGGTGGTCGCAGGAATGGGCCGAGGGCACAGCCACTTTGAAAGGCTCCCTCGAAAATGTGGCAAAAAACTATCCCAAGCGCATTGGCGTGTTTACAAACCTGCAATTCAAAGGCTTCGGAGAGAAAGACTGGTCGCAAAAGGCAGTCAAGCAACTCGAAGAAGACGTTAAAATGGGTGCCAAAGGTCTGAAAATATACAAGAGCCTGGGTTTCAGTGGCATTAAGGATGACAAAGGTAACCGCGTAGCAGTAAGCGATCCGCGACTGCAGCCCGTATGGCAAAAATGCGGTGAACTGGGGATACCTGTGCTAATCCATACTGCCGACGTGCCCTCGTTCTGGGATCCTATGGACCGGTATAACGAGCGCTGGCTCGAATTAAAAACGCATCCTGGCCGCCGCCGGGGCGCCAATGACCCGATCCCGTTCGATTCACTAATCGCCGAGCAGCACCACATTTTCGCGAAGAACCCCAAAACCACCTTTATCAATGCACACATGGGCTGGTATCCCAACAACCTCCGGAAGCTCGACAGCCTCATGATCGCTTTCCCGAATATGTACGTGGAAATCGGTGCGGTCATCGCCGAACTGGGCCGGCAGCCGCGTACGGCGAAGAAGTTTTTTGAAAAGTATCAGGACCGTGTGCTATTCGGAAAGGATAGCTGGGTACCCGCCGAATATGCCACTTATTTTCGCGTACTGGAAACGGAAGACGAGTATTTTCCTTACCACAAAAAATACCACGCATTCTGGCGTATGTACGGAATGGGACTTTCCGATGAAGTGCTTAAAAAGCTCTATTATAAAAATGCATTGAAGATTATCCCGGGATTAGATCAAAGCCTTTTCCCAAAATAATCCGCTCCCACACATTACCTATCTGAATGCCTTGGCCTCTCTGACTACCGACCGGTATTCGGCTTTGCCAAGGCATTTTTTATAGTAATCCTTCGCTTTTGCCTTGTTCCCTGCCCGCGCCGATATGCGCGCGAGGCCTGCATAGGCGAACGCGTGATATTCTTTGGTATACTGATCGTCGTGCGGCGTTCTCAATGCAAGCAGATACTCCTTCTGAGCTGCGGCATCATTCTTCATGCTTTTTTCTTCCAGGATACCTTGAAATGTCCGCCAGGCAGCCGGGTAAAATCCTGTGTTGTTCTTGCGCAGAAGTTGTATGCCGTCACCCGCCTGGTCATATTTGCCGGCGAGTAGCTGCGCTTCGATGTGTTTCATCAGGTATATGGGATTGCGCGGATACAGATCGACCAGTTTTTCCATATAAAACACGGCCTTTTCGGGTTTTGCCTCGTATTTGAGATAAATATGCGAGATATAATAGCAGGATTCCGCCCGGGTAATGGTGCCCACCTTGGTCGCGGTATCGATCTGTTTTAAACCCAAAGCCTTGTCACCATTTTTGAAAAACACGAGCAGGGGCTTCACAATCGGGTGCTCTTCGGGATATACCTCCACGTAGTAGTTGTACATCCCGGATGTAAAATAGAATTCAGGGTTTTTATTCAGCAATTTAAACCCCTCTACAAAAGCATTATAAGCTTTTTTCCCTTCTCCGGCAGCATTCATCATTTCGCCCCGATAGTTGTAGATCATAGCCATATATCCGCGGGCCACCATCGTGTAAAACACCGCTTCCGGATCCAGGCTGTTTTTCCCGTACCTTTTGCTGATTGCTTCCAGACACTGATCGAGCTTCTGGATGTATTCCTTCGATTTCGCAGGATTGTCCTTGATTGGCAAATACTTCCAGTACAAAATGAACGAATCCAGTATATAAGAGACAGGGTGATTGGGATACTTCTTCTCGACCTGGCCGATGATCTCTACTGCTTCCTCGAACTCATAATTGTAAATCTTGTCCAGGCTGCTCTGTATATTCTTTAACGAAACGGGGTCATTAAGGAGTTGTGCCCGGGCCTGAACAGAACAAAAAAATGTCATGAACAGCAAGCACAATGAACGAAGTGTAATTTGCATGGCTTTCACTATTAACTCAAAATGGTTTGGTGGTATCCCAACTGAACAGTAGCTTTGTTTATAACCCATAATTCAATGCGTGGGTTTCGGGCCACCGCTTATTTTGGCCAAAAATGTCAACATTCAACTTCCTTTTTTGAACATATGATTCGCTATAAGCAGTTTACATTGGGTAACGGCCTTCAGGTATTCGTACACGAGGATTTTTCGACACCCATGGCTGCGGTTAATATCCTTTACAATGTCGGCTCACGGGATGAGGACGAAGAGCGCACCGGATTTGCACATCTCTTTGAGCACCTGATGTTCGGGGGGTCCGGGAATATCCCCAGCTACGATATCCCAGTCCAGAATGTGGGTGGCGAGAACAATGCATTCACCTCCCCCGACATTACCAACTACTACATCACCTTACCCGCCGACAATGTGGAGACTGCTTTCTGGCTTGAATCCGACCGGATGCTCAGTCTGTCGTTCGACCCCAATGTGCTGGAAGTACAGCGCAAAGTGGTGATCGAAGAGTTTAAGCAGCGATACCTCAACCAGCCCTACGGTGATATGTGGCTCAAATTGCGCCCCCTCGCCTACAAGGAGCACCCTTACCGCTGGGCAACGATAGGAAAAGACATCGGCCATATCGAACGGGCGACCATGGACGATGTGCAGGCATTTTTCTTCAAGTTTTACAGACCCAACAATGCGGTGCTAGTCGTTGCGGGAGCCGTTTCTTTCGAAAGAGTTCAGGCGCTGGCCGAAAAATGGTTCGGGAGCATTCCTTCCGGCCCGGCATATGTACGCAATATTCCCAAAGAACCCGCTCAGAACGAAGCCAGACATCTTGAGATCTCGGCGGCGGTACCGTTGAATTCGCTGATCAAGGTGTTCCATATGCCTGGCCGGTACGAGCCGGGCTTCTATGCGGCCGATCTGCTCAGCGATGTTTTAGGCAGAGGTAAGTCTTCCCGTCTCTATCAGAAACTGCTCAAAGAGCGGTCGCTTTTCAATAGCATCAATGCAAGTATCACATCATCCCTCGATCCTGGCCTCCTCCTGATCAAGGGAAATCTGAATCCCGGCGTGACCTTAGAAGAGGCCGATGAGGCGGTCAAGGAGGTTTTGCAGGAAATAGTGGCCACGGGTGCTTCTGAGGAAGAGGTCACGAAGGTCAAAAATCAATCGGAAGCTTCGCTCGCTTTTTCAGAAGTCGAAGTGCTGAACAGAGCGATGAATCTTGCATTCGCGGCCAATGCAGGCAATGTCGAATGGGCGAACAGCGATGCCGGCATCATCAGAGCACTTACTGCTTCGGATATACATGCAGCAGCCCAAAGCATTTTACGGCCGGAAAACGCATCGACTCTTTATTACAGAACGGAAGGAAAATAAATATCCGGATAGCAAAAAGCCCTGACTGGTCGAAATCAGTCAGGGCTTTTTGTTGTCCCAATCACTCAAACCGGTCAGTCTTCCGGCAGAAAAGTAAGGTAGCTAAAATTCTGTTCATTGAATATATCCTGCGCCAATTCCTGTAACTGGCCTGCGTTGATTTGCTCAATTTCTGTAAAGATCTCCGGCAATGAATCAACCTTTCCGGTATCCAGGATGCTTTTGGCCATCATCAGCATGAAACTCATGTTGCTTTCTTCCGACATAGCCAGTTGTCCCATTAGCTGCACCTTGGTTTGGTGCAACTGCAAAACAGACAAGGGCACTTCCCTGATACGTTTCAGCTCCTTATGGATGAGAGCGATGCTCTTGTTCAGCTGCTTTTTCTCGGTGCCGAAGAAAATACCCATAAATCCGGTATCCAGATAAGGTGTATAATTTGCTTCGATGGAATATACGAATCCATATTTCTCACGCAATGAGAGGTTGAATCTCGAATTCATACCCGGACCGCCCAACAGGTTCACCAGCATAAAGAAAGGCAAACGGCGATCGTCCAATAATGCATATGCGGGTTGTCCCATGGCGCATTGTGCCTGCTGGATCGGGCGTTCGCGCTCGTTACGCACCGGCGTGTAAATCAGCGGTGCTTTTCGCTCTCTTTGGGTTTTCCGATACGGCACATCGGCCAGGTATTTCTCTGCCATTCGAATGACCTTCGAAAATGGCAAGCGGCTTACCGACGAAACGACAATGCGCTCGGTGTCGATATTCTCATGGATAAATTCATAGAGCTGTTCCTTGCCAAACGAATTGACCGTATCTGCCGTGCCGAGTATGTTGCTGCCCAATGCATGGTCCGGAAAGATCAGCTGATCAAAGTCGTCTTGTATCGCATCCTCGGGCGAATCGACATACATCGACATTTCTTCCAGGATCACATTCCGCTCCCGTTCGATCTGCTTATCCGGAAAAACTGAATGGAAGGTGATATCTGCCAACAGATCGATGGCTTTCTCGAAATGATCGTCGAGTACTGACGCGTGGAAACAAATTTTCTCTTTGGTAGTGTACGCATTCAGCTCGCCGCCCACATTTTCGAGCCGGTTAATAATATGGTAAGAGCTCCTTTTCTCAGTGCCTTTGAAAGCCATATGCTCCCAGAAGTGGGCAAGACCCTGCTGGTGCGGCATTTCATCGCGGCTACCGATATCGAGCATGATACCACAATGCGCTATTTGCGTGTATGGAACCTGCTTGTGTGCAATGCGGATCCCATTCGCCAGCGTATGTACCTGATATTCTTCGGTCAGTGAAAGGGAGGTGGCTTTGGGGTTTCCCCGTTTGCGGACATTGTTTCTCTTCATTCCATTTTAACACAAAATACCCACCAATAATTTTCGGTGGTATCCACAAAAATACGGACTTTTGCCCGGAAACCCTTGCAGTTTACCCTTATGCGCATTGGATTTGACGCCAAAAGAGCTTTTGCCAATAAAACAGGACTTGGAAATTACAGCCGCTTTGTCCTCGATGCTTTGACCGCCAATCAGCCAGGTTCCGAATACCTGGCATTTACGCCCAAAAACTCGCAAAAACTTTTCCCCGGATACCCCGAGGATGCGATCCGGTACCCTGAAAACTTCATTGACAAAAAACTTTCAGCATACTGGCGCTACGCACGCATCACGGAGCAGCTTCTCCGGGAGAAAATCGACATATTCCACGGTCTGAGCAATGAAATCCCACAGGGTTTGCAGCACGCAGGTATCCGTTCGGTCGTCACGATCCACGATCTTATTTTTGAAAGGCTTCCTTCGCTTTTCAAACCTATCGATCGCGCCATTTACCGGCACAAATTCCAATCTGCATGCAAAAGGGCCGATTCAGTTGTGGCAGTGAGCGACCAGACCCGGAGAGATCTCATCGAGCTGTATCATGTAGACGACCGTAAAATACGGGTGATCTACCAAGACTGTAACCCTGTATTTAAGCAATCGGTGGCGCCGGAAGAACGCGCACTGGTTTGTTCCGGATATGGCATTACAGGGCCGTTCATTTTGTGCGTCGGTACCATGGAGGAACGCAAAAACCAGCACAGGCTGGTAGAAGCTTTTGGTAATCTGAAAAATCAGGATTTCACACTGGTGCTTGTGGGAAAACCGACTCACTACGTACAGAAAATAACGGAAACCATCGGTCGGCTGGGTCTCCAAAAACAAGTTATGCTGCTGCATGATGTTTCGACACCGCATTTGCCTGCATTGTACCAGCAAGCGGCATTGTTCGCCTACATATCCATTTACGAGGGTTTCGGGATACCGATCGTGGAGGCATTGCATAGCGGAATTCCCGTATTGGCAGCAAAGGGCTCATGCCTGGAAGAAGCCGGAGGGCCAGGGGGCTTGTACGCGGACCCTTTTCAAACAGAAAACATCAGCGAACAGCTTGAACGGCTGCTTACTGATGTTCCATTGAGAAGTTCCCTGGCAGAAGCCGGCCGGATTCATGTGAGGCAATTCTCGGGAGCACATATCGCCGGACAGCTCACATCACTTTATCGCAGCCTGGTTTAGGCAGGTATCTATTTTTCGCGGTACTGTTCGATGATCCGGAACAATGCCTTCTGTTTTTCAAGGTCGGGGAAGAAGTCGAACAGCTGAACGTGGGAATCATAATCCAGCGTCAATCCGATTTCAAGATTTACCAATGCTTCCCGGTATTGTCCCGCATGGATCTGGTACACTGCCATCCGGTAATATAAGTCAGCCTCTTCGGCCATTTCATCAATCGCCGCCTGTAAAAGATCGCAAGCCCGCTCATAGTTGCCTTGTTCAAAAAGCACGTAGGACCATTTGAGCCAGATATCCGGGTTGGACGGTTCGATTTCTGCCGCCTTTTCAAAGGCTTCGAATGCTGAAACCACATTACCGACCTTAAATTCGGTTTCCGCCAGTGCCAGCCAATAGTCAGGGTTAAGCTCTGTGATCTGTATTGCTTTTCTCAGAAATCCCACCGCTTCATACCACCGTCCCAGTTCACTGAAACAAATGCCCAGTCCGTACCAGCCGTCGTCCCATTGGTTATCCAGTTTGACTGTCTGCCTGTAATACTTGATAGCCGTTTCAAATTCCCCCAGTTTTTCGTAGCAGGTTCCCAGGCAACAGCATGTTTCAGGCTGTTCGCCTTCCAGTTCTATTGCCCGAAGGTATTGCGCCTTGGCATCTTCAAATTTTTCCAGGTTCATGTAAGAATTCCCTAGCTGGAAAAAAGCCGATGCGAAATCATCCTTGATCAGCGTAGCGTATTCGTAAGCATGAACCGCATCTCCATGACGTTCCAGCTTACTGAAAGCAATCCCAAGATTATACCATGCATGATGCGAGAACGGATCCCGGTCTACCAGCTCATTATAGTATCCCAGATGACTTTCCAGCTGCCCCACGAGATCGAGACAATGGGCAAGTTCATAAAGCGCATTCTCGTTATTCAAGTTATTACGAAGCGATCTTTTGTAGTACTTGATCGCGTCTTCGTATTTCCCCCAATTTTGATAGGTCTGTCCGATCTGAAAGTAGATCTCGTCTTTGTCCTCTACCCTTCCCAGCAAGTTCTCGAGCAACTCGATCGCTTCCTCGTATTCCCCCATCATGTTAGCTACTGCCACCTGCATGAAAGAAATTTCTATATCACCGGGGTGAAAAAGCGATGCACGCTCCAATATTTCCAACGCCAATTCATGTTCACCCCTGTTGGCGTGTAATTGCACCATGTTCAGCAGGAGATCGAGCGAGTAGGGATAATCCGAGAGACCCATTTCACAAGCTTTGAAAGCTTTGTCCCAATCCCCCTTTTCTATGTAGTGTACTGTAACCCTTTCGTAAGTATCCAAATCAAAAAAGACCGGCTCGCTGGTTTTCAGCATTCTTTCAAACCTGAGCAGTGTTTCCTTCATATAGTCCTTCCTTTCTCCGAAATTTTTCTCCATCATACGAACCGCTAGGTTAGAATTGAGGGCTGACGCACCACTGTTAATGAAAGAAAGTTATAAAATAATTCCCCGGATTTCAAATCCTCCCGAGCAAACTTTCACTAATCCGGGACACGGTTTCCTCAACCGACTGAAACTTAAAATTTAATGCATTTCTTATTTTGGCATTGTCATAGGTTATTTTCCGTGCGGCTGATTGGGCCGTTTCTCTGGTAATCAGAGGCTTGGTACCCAATAGCCAGGTTCTTACCGCCTCGATACGCCATATCACACCGGCCAATCCGGGCCCGACCTTCAGAGAAGGCCTTTTACGATTCATCTTGTCCGCTATGATATTGAACAAATTACGGTACGAAATGCTCCCCGCGCTGAGCAAAAAGCGTTCTCCGGTGATATCCGAGACGGTTAACCGGCATACGATTTCGGCCACATCCATCACGTCCACATAGTTGGCAATGCCCTCGGTATAAAATGGCTTTTCCCGATATACGTACCTAAAAATCTGCGTGCTGCTCTTGTTCCAGTCACCCTCACCCAAAATTAGCGTCGGATTAACGATCACCGCATCCAAGCCCTCCGCAACACCTCTCCACACTTCGAGCTCGGCGAGGTGTTTGGTCTTGGCATATTCAGAGTTTTCGGGTGAGTCTTCCCAGCGCTGTTCTTCATTCAACACGATGTTCTGGTCCTTCTGTTGTTTCCTCGAATCCGGTCTGCCTACCGCGGCGATGCTGCTCACATGACAGAGTTTTTTGATCCGGTGTTTCAGGCATACGTTCACCACATTCGCAGTTCCCTCTGCATTGACCTTATACATCATCTTCCGGTCACTGGGAACAAAAGACACCACAGCTGCCGTATGCACCACATAATCAACCCCTTCGATGGCTTTTTCCAGTGACAGAATATCCAGTATATCTCCTTCTAACCAGGTCAGTTGCGCACTTTCATCGGCCAAAAGGCTCTTATCCGCTCCCGGGCGTGCCAATGCAAATACTTCATGATTTTCCGCCAAAAACTTTCTAGCTACTGCACTTCCAACGAGTCCCGTCGCACCGGTTATGAGAACTTTCATATAAACGAAACAAATTGTTCGGGTCAAAGTTCGGTTATTCAAACGGTTTAAGAAAGATAAAAAAGCATGCGTGCCGTAAGTCTCACTCCCGGATGTCGGCAGCCTCTACCTACTATGGGCTACCCAACAAAATACACAAAGCCCTGATCAGCATTCGGGCATTCGCACAGTTTTAGATTTCCATTTGCCAAAAACACGCCATTGCAAGCCTTTTTACTAATTTTACGCTCCGGCTCGCACCGGGGAGCATCTCCGCTCCATTGATTGACCAATATTCAAATCCCTGAATTCAAATGCCGATTTCAAATCCAAAAAGATATACCGTTACAGCGGCGCTGATTTACGCGAATGGCCCCATTCACATTGGCCATTTGGCCGGATGTTATGTACCGGCTGATATATACGTTCGCTACCTGCGTGCATCAGGCAAGGAAGTGGCCTTCATCAGCGGGACCGACGAACATGGCGTACCCATCACGATTCGCGCTAAAAAGGAAGGGTTGACCCCGCAGCAGGTCGTGGATAAATATTATGCGCAGATCGACGCTTCTTTTAAGGATCTGGGCATTTCTTTCGATATCTACTCGCGTACCAGCAAGTCCGTTCATCATGAAACGTCCCGGGAAATTTTCAGGGATCTCTACGACAAGGAGGTTTTCATTGAAGAAACTACAGAACAGTATTATGACGAGACAGCGCAGCAGTTCCTGGCCGATCGTTACATCGTAGGTACATGTCCTGTGTGCGCGAACCCGAATGCATATGGGGATCAATGCGAGCGCTGCGGGTCGACACTCAGCCCGCTCGAACTCAAAGACCCCCGTTCCACATTGTCGGGGGCGAAACCTGTTCTGAAAGCGACCAAGAACTGGTATCTGCCGCTCGATGCCATGCAGCCCGACATTGAAAAGTACGTAAACAGTCATCCCGAATGGAAGACCAATGTAGCAGGACAATGCCAGTCATGGCTCAAAGACGGACTAAAACCCCGTGCAATGACCCGCGATCTGGACTGGGGCATTAAAGTCCCCGTTGAAGATACCGATGGCAAAGTACTTTACGTGTGGTTCGAAGCGCCTATTGGCTATATTTCCGCCACCAAGGACTGGCTGATCCAGAAAAACGGTAATGAAGAAGGCTGGAAGAAATGGTGGCAGCCAAACCCCGAAGATTCCGGGGAGGAAACAAAGCTGGTCCATTTTATCGGCAAAGACAATATCGTGTTTCACTGCATTATTTTCCCGGCGATGTTAATGGCCGAGGGAAATTACATCCTGGCCGATAATGTCCCTGCTAACGAATTCATGAACCTCGAAGGGGACAAAATCTCCACCTCACGTAACTGGGCTGTATGGCTTCACGAGTACCTGGAAGAACTTCCCGACAAGCAGGATGTTTTGCGGTATGTTCTGACAGCCAATGCACCGGAAACCAAAGACAGCGAATTTACCTGGAAAGATTTTCAGACAAGAAACAATAGCGAACTCGTCGGCATTTATGGTAATTTTATCAACCGGGCCGTCGTCCTGACACAGAAATTCTGTGAAGGCTTGGTACCGGAGCGCGGAGAAATCCTCGAGATCGACCAGAATGCGCTGAACGAATTGGCTGCATTCCCGACGAGGATAGCGGATTCGATGGAAAATTACCGCTTTCGCGAAGCGCTGTCGCTCATCATGGATCTTGCCAGAACCGGAAACAAGTATCTGGCCGACACCCAGCCATGGCATGCCATCAAGACAGACCCGGCCCGTGTAAATACGATCCTCAACATTGCCCTGCAGATTTCTGCGACATTGTCCATTGTATCGGAACCGGTTTTGCCTTTTACCGCAGCCAAGATCCAGGCGCAGCTCGGACTATCGGGTAAAAATTGGCAGGACGCAGGTAATGCCAACTTACTCCCGTCCGGGCAGATTGTTTCGGAAGGAAAGCTTCTATTTGAAAAAATCGAGGATCATGTGATTGAACGGCAGATTCAGAAACTTCACGATGCCAAGCGGCTGAACGAACTTGAAGGAAAAGTGGTGGCGCCTGTTAAGGCTGAAATCCAATACGATGACTTCGCCAAAATGGATATCCGCGTCGCGACCATATTGGAAGCCGAGAACGTTCCGAAGAGCAAAAAACTCCTCAAATTGCGCATAGATATTGGCTCCGAACAGCGCACTGTATTGAGTGGCATATCCGAGCATTTCAGCGCCGACGAAGTAATTGGAAAGAAAGTTTTATATCTGGCTAATCTGGCACCCCGCAAGATGATGGGAATGGAAAGCCATGGAATGATACTGATGGCCGAAGACCGCGACGGCAGCCTGGCTTTCGTACAACCGGGCAAAGAAGTGTGGGACGGCGGTACTGTTAACTAGCAGTTGGCCACCCGGCTCTGCAAAGGTTTCAAAACCGCTGCAGAGCCCTTTTTTCTTTATTGGAATTCCTTCCGGACCTGGTCATAAATAGAATTGACACGCTCGACAAGGATCTGACATTCTTTATCGCTCAGATGATCGATCGTGTTGCTTACTGCATTGGATACCACACGACCTTCTTCGTTCACCTTTGCACCCTTCTGTTTCACGATGGCCAGAATGCGCTCCCACTCCTCGACAAGTCCATCCGAAAAGTACCTGGGCTCGATAATATTGAAGTAGGCTGACTGCGATTTCAGCTTCTGCCGGAGTTTCGCCGGGTCGCCACTGAGTTCGCCGACGAGTTTGGTAAGTTCTATAAAAGCAAAAATATTCGACTTTTTCATAACGTTGAGATTGAAGAGCAACAAGGATTTGCTATGCAAGATAATGATATGAAACTCCTTTTTCGACATCAGAGCCAATCTTTACTCAATCTTAATGCATTCTATTGGAAGGATACAAGACTATATATAATTATTACCACACCCTCGCAGCACCACATTTTTTCCCGGATTCTGAATTCCTGTTTCTTACCTGAAAATCACAAAAAAAGGGCCTGACCGCATTCGCGGCCAGGCCCTGTAATGTACTTGATTGTACTACCAGCGTTCGATCTCGACCTTGCGATGGTAGTCTCCCTGCTCATCTCCGAATGGGAGAAAAAGCACCAGGTGACGAAGTGTATCGTCATACTTAGCTGAAATATTATCTATGTCAACTCCTTCAGGGATAACGAAGGTATTGATGAAACGGATTGTCTTCCACTGCTCTTCATCGGACAAATTCTCCTGTGAAAATATCGGCAACAGATGAAAAAGTTTAAGATTATTGGAATTTCTCTTTCCTTTCACAACCTCCAATTGCAGATCCTCAACTTCGATGCCTGGAATTTTCACAACTACTTCAAAACCGTCCGATCCTTTATCAAGCTTTATAGCGGGCTCACTCATTCCACCGTTCACAGTGTTGATGAAATCTATATTCATCAACATCTCCCGTGGTATTTTCAGTTTGCTTTCCATAGCTATCGCGTTTTAGGTTCACAAGTTTTATCTATTAACGAAAAACTGCGTGCCAAAGATCGCGTTCCGGCAAAAATCTGAGAATACCGGATCTGAACAAACCAACACACTCTTTGATTATCAGTACTTTAATTCAAATACACCACAATCGGAATCATAAATATATTTGAGCGACCTGTATAATGCCAAAATTACAGTAAAGCACTTCACAGCACGCCATTATGGCGTATTCTCCCACAAAAGGCCGCACTCAACGATCCGAATGTCCCAAATCTTTCGTCGGAGCAATTACGTCTCTGACCCTCTGTTTGATTTCCTTGGGCTCAGGAAAGCGGCCTTCCTTCTTCCTGTCCCACAAAACCTGCCCGTTGATACAGATTAAATACCTGCCGGCCACTTCGGACGGCCTCAGCTGCAAGGCATGCACATCGTCGGTGAAGGTTGTAAGTAGCTCCTGCGCCATCCAGGCTGCCCGCAATAGCCAGCCGCATTTGGGGCAATATTCGATTTCTACGGTTGGTTTCATTGCAAGTGATTTGATACACTGCAAAAATCATCAACGAAAGAAACAAATCAAAAAAAGCCGCGGAGGACATCCCCCGCGGCTTTCGATCATAACCTAACCCTTTAATCTGATGAGAAAGCTTGTAGAAGTCTTCCCTAACGCTTTACAAATGTACAGTGCTCAACCAAAGTGTTTTAGAGTGAAAATCCCTGATTTTAAGGCCAGGTAAGGCTACAAGCTTTCGCCGGTATTTCTCCTTACGCTCTACACGTAATTTTACGTGTTTTTACCGGACACATCTCACTTTCGATTGACATTCAAGCAGTTACCAAATAACCGTTAAATCAATTCAGGTCGGTTACTTTGCCTATGGATTCCTGCCGGTTTACATTTACCTTTAATTGTTAAACCATAACTTTTCACGTAAATCATGCCAAAATACGACGGAACAGAAGGTAAGCTCATCTCGGCAAGAGATGCCAAATTATTGACTTCAAGTCATCAAAACGTCAGGGAGCAAATCGTCAAGGACGGAAGAAATTATGTAGAAGCTGAATTTTTCGGACTGGAAACGTTCAACAGACTCTTGAAGGAATGCGGTGGTGATCCGGTGGGATTCAGGGTTTATTACGGCCTGAGAGAAGAAAATCATGATGGAGAACGTCCGGTCGTGACGAGTGATGGTAAGGGTAAAACGACCCCACGGCTGATCATCGTCCCTGTTGATGCCAATGGTACAGACCTTTCGGGTATCGTGCATGTGGGCGGACACAAAGATATGCCTGCGCAAGGACAGGCTATGGTCGATGGTCCAATTTGCCCGCGTCTTTGCTAACATTCAAAACAATTGCCGATGCTCGAGATTTACTTCTCCTATATCAAAAGGCAGCCGGTCGTCAGCGCACCCGTTTTTCTAACACTGCTGCCTATTTTTTTGATATGGCGAAAGAAAGCATACCACGATCAGGTATTTTTAGTTTTACTGATTTATCTCATTTTGAAGTTCGGCGTCGACTTTGTAATGTTCGATTGGGCTTCCAGAAAAAAAAATACAGTTCTTTTATACAATCTAAGCATTCCGGTAAGGTATGTTCTGACGAGTTGGATGTACTATTACAAACTGGACTTTAAAATCCAGAAAATCTGGCTCATTATTAGTTTACCGGTTTTTGTGGGTTTTTCGGTCTGGGATATCATACAGACAAACCCAACGATGTGGGATTTACATAACCACAGCATGGTACTGTATTCGACGACAGTTGAAAGTCTTCTGATGCTCTTCTGGATCCTGTTATATTTCTATAATACCATCCGCACACTAAAAATCCCGAACCTGCTGAACTACCCGTTTTTTTGGATATGTTCGGGATTACTTTTATATTATTCCAGCTTCCTGTTCATTGCTCCCGTGTTGCATTATGCCTCCAAATGGGAACAGTGGATGGAAATTGGCTTTCTCTACTATATTCCCTATGTTTTTGAAAGCGTGAGTATAATCCTTTTCAGCATTGGCATCTCGCAATATTCTGACAGATCTTATGCAAAATAATGACGAACTAAAACTGGTATTGCTTATCGCATCCATCGCAATGCTGATGATGGCATTTTTTGTCATCACTTTTGTGATGTATTACCAGAAAAAGCGGTTCGAGGAAGAAAAGAAAATCAACGACATCGAGAAAAATTACAATCGCCTGCTGCTGGACACGGCGCTCAATTCAGAAGAAACGGAGCGTCGTCGCATTGCACAGGATCTTCATGACGACATCGGCACGATGCTCTCTCTCACCAAATTAAGCCTTAACCAACTAAGTAAACTGGTCGCAAAATCGGGTGATGAGAAAGAAGATACGATCATGAAAAAATCCCAGTCACTCGTGGAAGAGACAATTCTTCACGTACGGCGCATTACGCGTGACCTCGTTCCCACAACCTTGGAGAGGTTTGGTCTGATGGAAGCTATCGAGGAGTTCATACACAAGCTGGAAGAGGACAGCTCACTGATCATTTCCTTTCAATCCAATACCGAAGAATTTCCCCGCCAGGGCCAGAAGCTCGAACTTACGCTCTACCGCATTATGCAGGAACTCGTTAACAATGCGATTAAGCACGCGAACTGCACAAAAATCGATATTTCGCTGGAAATCGACGAAGAAATCATAGGTTTGCGGGTTACCGACAATGGCGTTGGCTTCGACCCGGAAAAAATCAAGGAAAGTAACCTGGCCGGACTCGGCCTTTTGGGAATCGAAAGCCGATTGGCTATCGTGAATGGAACAGTCCAGTATGAGCAACCTGCAAGGGGCGGTTCCAGTGCCATTGCGAGGATACCGGTCAACCCGGCATCCGGTAATAAACCTGAACCATTACATCCATTCCGCCGGGAACGAGTGAATATTTAAATGCTATGGCAACCCTTAAACTAGGAATCGCAGACGATCACGAATTGTTCAGAAAGGGGTTCATCTCCATGCTGAGCGGCATTCCTGATTTCGAATTCATACTGGAAGCTGCAAACGGCCAGGAATTGCTGGACCGCCTGCCGGCCAATACACCCGATATTGTATTTATGGATCTCCAGATGCCCGTCATGGACGGAATTCAAGCTACCGAAGCCGCATTCGAACGTTTTCCGAATATCAAGGTCATCGTCGTATCGATGTATAATGAAGACCGCTTCGTGATCCACATGCTTGAAAAGGGAGTTCAGGGCTATCTGCTCAAAGATACCAGTCCCGACGAAGTAGAAAAGGCGATCCGCCGGGTGCATGAGGAGGGATTTTACTACAATGACTTCGTTTCCAAAGCGATGCACCGCAAAATGGTCAACCGCCAGGTCAACAAGCATCCGTTCTTTCCCAACGCCTGTAATGTGGCACTTTCGTCACGGGAGAAGGAAGTACTCCAGTTAATTTGTGACGGTCTTTCCACGACTGAAATTGGAGACAAGCTCTTTATCAGCGTGAGGACGGTAGAGGGGCACCGGCTCCGGGTATTGGAAAAAACGGGCACGAAAAGCACGGCAGCAGCGGTCGCTTTCGCCTACAAGAACCAGCTTCTCAGCTAAACTTTCAGCTTTACCACTTTCTGGTGGAAACCTCTCGGATTTGTACTATATTTCCCGGAGTCATTCCGATATGTAGCTATGAAAGTCCTTATTGTCTGTACCAACCACAGTGCCTACCCGACCAAAACCAATAAAACCGGCTTGTGGTTGAGCGAACTCACCCATTTTTATGACGTGATGGCAAAAAGGCGGATCCTGATGGACATTGTAAGCCCTTTGGGCGGGGCCGTACCCATCGACGAAAGAAGCCTTGACTTGAAAGACGAATGCAATGCACGGTATTGGGGAGATGCTACTTTTCAGAACAAACTTCAGACCTCACTTAAACCTTCCCAGGTTGACCCCGCTGACTACCGCCTGATATACTTCGCAGGCGGCCATGGCGCCATGTGGGACTTACCTGAAAATACAGAACTACAAGAGATCGTCAGGCGCATCTACGAAAGGAACGGAACTATTACCGCGGTTTCTCACGGGGTGTGCGGATTACTGAACATCAGGCTGTCCGACGGGTCGCTGCTGATACAAGACAAGTATCTGACAGGCTATTCCAATGTGGAGGAAGCGCTGGTCAGCTTTGTCAGCGAAGTTCCTTTTTACCTAGAAGACCGACTAAAGGAGCAGGGAGTACACTACACCAAGGCAATGATCCCCTTTGTCGAATTTATTGAGATGGATGAACGTCTCATCACGGGCCAAAATCCACATTCCGCCCGGAAAGTGGCCTCAAAGGCATTGGAAGAGCTTTTTGAAAAGTAAGTAAGCCCTATTTAGCGTTCAGTTCACCAAATAAAGACCGGAACGAAGGAAGGATAAGGTCTTTTTCAGACACGATCGGATCAGAAACGCCCCAATCGATATTCAGGTCAGGATCATTCCAGAGAATCCCCGATTCGGAAACTTTACTATATAGGTTGGTGCATTTGTAGCTGAAAATGGTATCTTCCAAAGCCACAAAACCGTGCGCAAAGCCCTCAGGAATATAGGCGATATTGTTCTGCACACCGCTCAGTTCAAATATTTCGTGCTTGCCGAATGTAGGCGAGTCGGGACGGATATCCACCGCTACATCCAGTACCCTTCCGGAAATTACACGGACCAGTTTTCCCTGAGCGAACGGTGCGTTTTGAAAGTGTAAACCTCTCACAACGCCTTTCTTTGAAAATGACTGATTATCCTGAACGAAGTTGACCGGCAAACCCAGTTTTTGAAACTGCTCCTCATTATACGATTCGAAGAACATCCCGCGGTCATCCTCAAAAACCCTTGGGAAAATTTCAACTAAACCGGCAATGGAAGTTTCTCGGATCTGCATGGACATTTTCTTCTGTTGGTGGAGCAAAGCTTAATATTGGAGCAAATTTATGAATCTATTGATAGAGGTTGTAATTTCGGCGCAATATTTACAAAATCATGACCTATCTAGAGCTGTTTCAACAAATTTCCAGTAAAAAGTCCTATTTATGTGTGGGTTTGGACACGGATATCGAAAAAATTCCGGCGCATTTGTTGAAAACTGACGACCCTGTTTTCGAATTCAACAAACAGATCATCGACGCAACTGCAGACTATTGCGTTTCCTACAAACCAAACATTGCGTTCTACGAAGCATTAGGACCGAAGGGTTGGGAAAGTCTTCAAAAAACCGTCGAATACATTCCAAAAAGTCATTTCACGATCGCGGATGCCAAGCGCGGCGATATCGGAAACACCTCAGGTTTGTATGCACGGGCATTTTTTGATCCGGCATCCTCCGGCCTTGATTTTGACTCGATTACCGTGGCTCCTTATATGGGAGTCGATTCAGTCACCCCATTCCTGGCATTTGAAGGAAAATGGGTAATCTTGCTCGCTTTAACGTCCAACTCAGGCAGCTCGGATTTCCAGCGACTCGATGTAGCAGGTTCTGCATTGTATGAAAATGTATTACACAGATCGCAGACCTGGGCGGGTGCGGAACGTATGATGTACGTGGTTGGCGCAACGCACCCATCCGATTTTGAGAAAATCAGGGCCATTGTCCCCGACCATTTTCTCCTCGTACCTGGTGTCGGCGCACAAGGTGGCAACCTCGAAGAGGTTTCAAAATTTGGTATGAACAAAAACTGCGGGTTGCTCGTGAATGCGTCGCGCAGCATTATATATGCCGGCAATGGAACCGATTTTGCGGAGAAGGCGAAGCAGGAAGCTTTCGCGCTTCAACAGGAAATGGCCGTCTACCTTGATAAATACTGCAATTAAATTGTTCCGACACACTTAAAAACACTCTTCGCTTCAATGCAACTCTCTGATCATTATCCCTATTCGATCCAAGGAATCGACCCTATCCAGTTAATCAACCAGTACGGAAGCCCGCTTTACGTGTACGACGGCGCGACCATCCGCAGGAAAGCCGCCGAGCTGCAACATGCATTTGCAGGCGTGAATATGAAGATCAAATATGCCTGCAAAGCCAATACCAACCTGGCAGTGCTGCGCCTGATGCGCGAGATCGGTGTCGAACTGGACGTGGTGTCTCCCGGCGAATTTGAAATGGGGAGAATTGCCGGCTATGAGCCTAATCAGATCACATTTACTCCGAGTGGCGTACCTTTTGAAGAAGTACAGGCTGCGGTAGAAGCCGGCGCAATCGTGAATGTCGACAGCATTCCATTGCTCGAATGGTTTGGGCAGACTTACGGAAACACCAAACCTTGCCTGATCCGGATTAAGCCCAACGTGGCAGCTGGCGGTAACGCGAAAATCATGACCGCCCACGCCGATTCTAAATTCGGGATATCGGTATTGTTGTTAGATGACATCCTCGAAGTCGTTAAAAAGTACAATATCCGGATTGTCGGCCTTCATCAACATACCGGTTCGGATATCAAAGATGCCGAGCCATTTTTAAAGGTTGCCGACATTATTTTCGAAACAGCCAAACATTTCCCGGACCTCGAAATCATCGATCTCGGAGGCGGGTTCAAAGTTTCTTACCTGCCTGGCGACGCGATCACGGATATGGACCTGCTGGGCAAAAAAATATCGAAGCGCTTCCAGACCTTCTGCCAGGAGTACGGCCGCGAATTGCAGCTCTGGTTTGAGCCTGGCAAATTCCTGGTGAGCGAATCGGGATTCCTTCTCGTCCGGACGACGGTAGTAAAGGAAGATCCCGCACGTCATTTTGTTCACGTGGATTCCGGCCTGAATCACTTGATCCGTCCGATGATGTACGGATCTTACCATCATATCCTTAACATTTCCAATCCGAAGGGAGAACCCAAACACTATAATGTGGTAGGCTACATTTGCGAAACCGATACATTCGCCTCGGATCGCGAGCTACCCCAAGTACGTCCCGGCGACGTGCTTGCTTTTTTGAATGCGGGTGCCTACGGACTCACCATGAGCTCAAATTACAATGCACGTTTCAGGCCGGCCGAAGTGCTGATCGATAACGGCGAGGCTAAACTGGTGAGGCGTCGCGAAACAATGGAAGATCTGCTCAAAACACAGACGGATCTTTAATTTCAGTAGAAGCAAAAATGAGGAAGCTGCACCGGACACCCCGTGCAGCTTCTTGCATTTCGCACCTCCTCATATACGTTTTAAGTCAAAATTTCAATACATTTATTCACTGACACACAACCTAATCCGCGACTTATGAAACCACAATACTTCACACTCCTGCTGGCCGGCCTGCTATTTGTCTTCAATGCCGCCCATGCTCAATCAACAAACACCGTCTACGATTCGGCGCTCGCCAAAAAGCTCAATGCGGATGAGCGCGGCATGAAAAAATATGTGATGGTATTCCTCAAAACCGGAAGTGCGACCAATGTACCCAAAAGCAAGTCGGACAGTGCTTTTGCGGGGCATATGCAGAACATCAGCCGGCTTGCGGAATCCGGAAAGCTGGTCGTTGCAGGCCCGTTCGCCAAAAATGACAAGTACCGCGGCATTTTCATTCTCAACACGGATTCGATCGAGGAAGCCAAAAAGCTTGTCGAAAGTGATCCTGCCGTGCAGGCGAAGTTGCTCGATATGGAATTGCTGGTATGGTACGGCTCGGCAGCGCTGGCCGAAACGCTCGAAATCCACAAGAAGATCACGAAGAAAGACGACTGATTCTTGCCATTTTGTCCGAAACAATCGTTTCAAGTCACTCTTTTGAGACAAAATTTCCGATTTAGCGGATCGGCATACCCTTTTTCATGTAGCGTTGTATCATCAACCAAGCGATAGACGCCATGAATTTCAACCAATATACCATTAAGGCGCAGGAGATCATCCAGCATGCAGCCCAGATGGCCCAGGGCAACCAGCAGCAGGCCATTGAAACGGGACATGTATTGAAATCTATTCTGGAAGAAGACCCGAACACATCACTTTTTTTATTGAACAAACTCAATATCAGTGCGGATGTCCTCAATGAACGTCTTCAGAAGGTATTGGACGGCTATCCGCGTGTAAGCGGTGGCCAGCCCTACCTGGGCAACGATATGGCTGCTGCCAGCGGCAAAGCGCAGAATTACCTGAAAGAGTTCGGCGACGAATTCATCAGTATCGAATTACTGATCCTGGGTATACTCAGCGGAAAAGATTCCACAGCGACCCTGATGAAGGAACTGGGATTCAAGGAGAAGGAACTTATCAACGCAATTAAGGAACTTAGAGGAAAGAATAACCCTGTGAAAGATCAAAATGCAGAAGCCAAATACCGTTCACTGGAACGGTACAGCAAAAATCTCAATGAACTGGCCAAGGCTGGTAAAATCGACCCGGTAATCGGCCGTGATGAAGAAATCAGGCGCGTGTTGCAGATTCTCAGCCGCCGTACCAAAAACAACCCGATCCTGCTCGGCGAGCCGGGTGTGGGTAAAACCGCTATTGTGGAGGGACTCGCCCAGCGCATCGTGCAGGGTGACGTTCCCGAAAACCTGAAATCCAAAACGATCGTATCACTCGATATGGGGCTGCTGATCGCTGGAGCCAAATACAAGGGAGAGTTCGAAGAACGGCTCAAAGCGGTTATTAAAGAAGTAACCGACTCTGAAGGTGAGATTGTCCTTTTTATCGATGAAATACACACGCTGATCGGTGCCGGTGGTGGCGGCGAAAGCGCTATGGATGCTGCAAATTTACTGAAACCTGCTTTGGCGCGAGGCGAGCTGCATGCGATTGGTGCTACGACGCTGAAAGAATATCAAAAATACGTGGAGAAGGATAAGGCTCTGGAACGTCGCTTCCAGGCGGTGATGGTGGACGAACCCAACATCCCCGATGCCATCAGTATCCTCAGGGGCATTAAGGAAAAATATGAGTTGCACCACGGTGTCCGCATTCAGGATGATGCCGTTATCGCAGCCGTGGAACTTTCGAACCGCTATATCAGCGACCGTTTCCTGCCCGACAAAGCCATTGACTTAATGGACGAAGCTGCTTCCAAACTCCGGCTGGAAATGGATAGTGTACCCGAAGAGCTGGACGAACTGAACCGCCGGATCATGCAGCTGGAAATCGAGCGTGAAGCCATCCGCCGGGAGAACAATAAGGACAAGGAAACCGTATTGAACAAGGAAATTGCAGACCTGAGCGAGCGCCGAAATGCATTGAAAGCCCAGTGGGAAAATGAAAAAGGCAAAGTCAATGAGGTGCGCGCGCTGAAAGAGCAAAGCGAACAGCTCCGTCTGGAAGCAGAGCAGGCCGAACGTTCCGGCGACTTCGGTAAGGTTGCTGAGATCCGTTACGGACGCATTCCGGATGTACAAGCCAAATTGGAGGAGTTGCAAAAATCCGAAAACGCGGAAAGCCTGATGCAGGAGGAAATCACGCCGGAAGATATTGCAGAAGTGGTTGCTAAATGGACCGGTATTCCGGTGAGCAAAATGCTTCAGAGCGACCGTGAAAAACTGCTGCAACTCGAAGAACACCTGCATCAGCGGGTAGCCGGGCAGAACGAGGCGATCGAGGTTGTTTCCGACGCGGTACGCCGTAGCCGGGCAGGCTTGCAGGATGCGAAAAGACCTATCGGCAGCTTCCTGTTCCTTGGACCGACCGGTGTGGGTAAAACCGAGCTTGCCAAAACGCTGGCCGAGTACCTCTTTAACGACGAAAATGCCATGGTACGGATCGATATGAGTGAGTACCAGGAACGTCATTCGGTCAGTCGGTTGGTGGGAGCGCCTCCGGGATATGTAGGTTACGATGAAGGCGGACAACTCACGGAGGCGGTAAGAAGAAAGCCATATAGCGTCATCCTGCTTGATGAGATCGAGAAAGGACACCCGGATGTTTGGAATATTCTCTTGCAGGTGTTGGATGAAGGGCGATTAACCGATAATAAAGGCCGTGTCGCGAATTTCAAGAACACGATCATTATCATGACATCCAATATCGGGAGCCACATTATCCAGGAAAAGTTTGCGGAAGACGAAGGCTGGAACCACACGCTTATCATCGAAGAAGCCAAGCAGGCCGTGCTCGATTTGTTGAAAGCTTCGGTAAGGCCCGAATTTCTGAACAGAATCGACGAGATCGTTCTTTTCGAACCACTGACTCTGAAAAACATCCGCAAAATCGTAGACATTCAGTTCAAAGGCATTCAAAACATGCTGAAAGAACAAGGCATTACACTGGATGCGACCGATGAGGCTTTGACCAAATTGGGTGAAGATGGTTTTGATCCTGCATTCGGAGCCAGGCCATTGAAGCGGGTGATGCAAAGAAGGATTTTGAATGAATTGTCCAAAGGCATACTGAGCGGGCAAGTTGCGAAAGATGCGGTGATTATGATGGAACTTGATTCCAAAGGCGACTTGATTTTCGAGAACGTCGGCAGTGTAGAGATCTAGTCATCCCGGAATAATGATAATAGGACGAGCGGCAGTAATGTCGCTCGTCTCATTTTCCCCAGAATGGGATTTTACAATTATTCCACTCCACACATGTGGAAAGCCCGCAACGCGCCTTCACTCCTTTCGACCCAAAGGCACAAACTGTTTCTGGCATGGTTTTTGTGCAAATATATGCCCGAATAATCTAACCTTTTATCCGCACCTGAATCCATGGAACAGTCACTCAATTCTTTTAAAGTCGCAATACTGGTCGCGGATGGATTCGAGCAGGTCGAGTTGACTTGCCCCAGAAAAGTCCTAAATCAGCATGGCGCCACGACCCATGTTATATCTCCTAATAAGGACATCGTAAAAGGGTGGAACCATTTGGACTGGGGCGAAAAACATCAGGTGGATGTTCCCCTCGAAATGGCACGTCCGGAATATTACGATGCGCTCCTGCTGCCTGGGGGTGTAATGGGCTTGGATGCGCTTAGAATCAATCAGAAAGCCGTTGATTTTGTGCGTTCGTTCTTTTTTGCAGGGAAGCCCGTCGCAGCCATCTGCCACGGCCCTCAAATCCTGATAGATGCCGATGTGGTACTGGGACGCACACTTACTTCGTATGCTGCGATCCGCCACGATCTCGAAAATGCCGGCGCTATCTGGGTCGATCAGGAAGTGGTGACGAACAATGGGCTGGTCACCAGCCGCACCACGGATGATCTCTCCGCATTCGTCGACACGATGATCAAGGAATTCAATATGGAATTGCATCAGTAATAAGTAATCTCGGGACATTCAGACGCTCGGTAAAGCATCCACAACGGATGCTTTTTTTGTTTCCATTTAAATCCAAAATCGTAATCTTTGCCCCTACCATTATTTTGCCTTTCCCGCATGACACTCATTTCGCTTCAAAACGTCGCTGTCCGCAAGTACGAAACCACAGTATTATCCGAACTAAACTGGAACATTGAACAAGGAGAAAACTGGGCGATTGTAGGCCCCAACGGCTCCGGCAAATCGGTGTTGCTGGAAATTCTGGCAGCAAAATGGCCCGTTTTATCTGGCAAAATCGCTTACGACTGGATCTCGCCCGTCCGTGAAAATATCGAACTTGCATCGAACGATTACTCTTTCAACCGCATTGTGAGCGCAGGGGCGGAGTATTACCAGCAGCGTTTCCACGCATACGAGTCTGAGCGCGCGCCCAGCGTGCGGGCTATCCTGACCGATCAGCTGAGGCCGGTAGGAACCGTGGACGACAAATCTGTGAAGCTGGCCCCCTCAAAGGTCAGCGACGAAGAACTGGCTCGGGTAAGCGGGTTGCTTTCGATTACCCATCTGCTCGACCATCCGTTTGTAACGCTTTCCAATGGCGAAACCAGGCGAATGCTTTTGGCAAAATCGTTACTAAAAAAGCCGAAGGCACTTATGCTCGATAATGCATTCAGCGGCCTCGACGTGCATTCGCGTGAGGTGCTGCGCAACGCGCTAACTGAACTGGCCAAACAAGGCGTAACGATAATCATGGCCACCACCGCCACCGAAATCCCGCCTTGCATTACGCACGTGCTGGAACTTGAAGCCGGTAAAATAGCGGCAACGAAAGTCGTGGCGCAGTTTAAAAATGCAGGAGCTCACGCTGCACATTTCCCCCAGCCCGACCCCCAGAAACTGGCGCATTTCGGCCATCCCGAATTTACCAGCTTTGAGAATGCACTGGATTTGAGAAGTATGCGGGTCAAATATGGCGAAGATCTAATACTGGATAGCGTCAACTGGAAGATCGCCAAGGGGGAGAAATGGGCACTATCCGGGCCGAACGGTTCCGGAAAATCCACATTGCTCAGTATCATCACAGCCGATAATCCGCAGCGCTTCGCCAACGACTTTGATTTGTTTGACAAAAAACGGGGTGGAATCGGAGCGTCGATCTGGGATATCAAACAAAAAATAGGACACGTATCTCCGGAACTTCACCTCTACTTCCCACGCAATACGACCGTTTTCAAGACCATTGCATCCGGCTTTTTTGATGCTACCGGCGTATTCTTTAAAAAATTAACGGATGTTCAGACAGAACGTGTTCATGAAGTAGCAGAACTGCTGCATGTACACGCGCTGATCGAAAAAGACTTTTCCCAACTTTCAAAAGGCCAGCAGAGAATGGTGCTCCTCGCTCGCGCGCTGGTCAAAAATCCGCCTTTACTGATCCTCGACGAACCTTGCCAGGGACTGGATACCGATGCTATCGAGTATTTCAAATCGGTCGTCAATGCGATTTGCGATACGGACCAGCGGACGTTGATCTACGTTTCGCATTATCCTCACGAGATACCAAGCTGTGTAACGCATTATCTGAAACTGGAAAAAGGGAAAGTGGCATCCGCATAGATTCCAACTTTCGGAGACGAAACGGTATCCCTTCCCTTCAGCATCATTTCAATCATCATTTCAATCATCATTTTACATGGCCAGAAAAATAATACTCTACATCGCCGCCAGCATGGACGGCTACATTGCAACGCAGGACGAAAATCTGGATTTCCTCTCCATAGTGGAGCAAGAAGGGCAGGATTACGGTTACAATGCATTCATCCGGACTGTCGACACCGTGATCCTCGGACGCCGTACCTATGACAAGGTCCTGTCATTCGGCATCGATTTCCCGCACAGCGATAAGGAATGTTACGTCATCACCCGCACGCCCCGGGAACAGGAAGGCAATATCCGCTTCTATACAGGAAACCTCACCACATTGGTGGCAAACCTGAAACAGCAGGACGGCGGAACGATCTTTGTCGATGGAGGCGCGGAAGTTGTGAATGCGATGATGAAGGAAGACCTGATCGACGAATTTGTCGTTTCCATTATCCCGGTCTTCCTGGGCGATGGGATACGCCTTTTCCAGGATCACCGTCCGGAGCAAAAGCTGGAACTGATGGGCTCGCAGTCTTTTGAGAAAGGCCTCGTACAGCTGCATTACAAAAGAAAAACACACTGACCGGCTGATGGCGGACCGGCTGCTACCCAATCCGTCATTTGCTTTCTTTCACAAATCCTTCTTTCAGGTTCATGACAATGGAAAGTGAACTGCTCCCGAATCCGGGCGTATACTGAGCGCGTCCGTAACTGATCTCAAATCTCCTGATCCTCAGCCACGCGCCGAATGAGAACCCGGCCAATGCTCCTTTTGTGGAAAGCCTCAACTCCTGCCTTTTAAGGTGATCATATCCCAGCAGAATGCGGAAATTGGAATGCGCGAGAATCTCGGCACCCAATGCGATATGCCTGCCCAGTTTCTCCACGACCCCAACCTTTTTCAACAGCTTGTTTCCATTCAGATCATAAGTGTAAAACAAATTCGGATCATTGTAAACCATATCAAAGCGGTTGAGATGATGGGCGGTCAGGGAAACCCGGATAGGCATGTACTCAGGCTTGAAAGTTACGCCTGCGCGGATATCCGTCGGCAGCGAGGGTACCCCTGCGCCATTGTAATTCTGTTTTAAAAATCCGAAGTTCTTTGCCGCAAATCCGATCGTGAGGTCCTGGCGCGGATGTTTAAAAACAGCGCCCCAGTCGAATGCGAGGCCCCAGGTCTGGTAGGATTCGATCGAAGCGCCTGCCAGCTTAACGGTGCCCCCGAGCGTGAATGCACCCAGTGTATGCCCGTAACCAGCCGATAATCCATAGTCCGCAGCCCTAAACTCCCCGATCACGTTGCCGACATCGTCGGTTTCCTGCATCGTGCCATAGTTGAGGTATTGAAGCCCGACAGCCCATACGCCGCCGGTTTTACGGATGCGGTTCGCGTACGCCATATTGACGAACTTCGTATCGGCCAGATAAGGCATCAGGTTCAGGGACACGTTGTTGAGCTTCGAAGAATCCAGCAGCGAAGGGTTCTGGATAAACAATGCGGGGTCATTCCCCTGTGCGGTGATGTGATTGGCCCCCAATGCGGTGCTTCGGGCCTGCGCTGGTAATTGCAGAAAATCCAGCCGGGTACGGCCTCCGGTTGGTTGCGCACATAAGGTATTTCCCAAAAAAGAAACCCATACCATCAGGAAAAGTATGCCCCAGCCAGTCGCCCTCATAAACATCCAATAATTTCCCGAATCATTAAAATGACGCTATATTTATAACCCGTTCACCAGCAAATGTAACCATATCGCCTGTATTACATGGAATCAGTATCCGCCGCAACTTCAAAAAAAGAACTTTTAGATCAAAAAAACGCTGAAGCCGAACTCGGCGGCGGGCCGGCCAGGATCCAGGCCCAGCACGCCAAAGGCAAACTGACAGCCCGGGAGCGGATCGCTGTTCTGATGGATAAGGGTTCATTTGAAGAAATAGGGCGGTTTGTGATACATCGTAGTAAGGACTTTGGCCTGGACAAGGAGCATTATCTGGGCGATGGCGTGGTAACGGGTTATGGAAAGGTCAATGGCCGCCTGGTATACGTTTTCGCGCAGGATTTCACGGTTTTCGGCGGCTCATTATCCGAAACCCATGCTGAGAAAATCTGCAAACTGATGGATCTTGCCATGAAAAATGGGGCCCCGCTGATCGGTCTGAACGACTCCGGCGGTGCACGCATTCAGGAAGGCGTTTTGTCACTGGCGGGGTACGCCGATATTTTTTATAAAAACACACTGGCTTCTGGCGTCATTCCACAGATTTCGGCCGTAATGGGTCCATGTGCAGGCGGCGCGGTATACTCTCCCGCCATCACGGATTTTATATTAATGGTCGAAAATACGAGCTACATGTTCGTGACCGGGCCAAACGTCGTCAAAACAGTCACCCACGAAGAGGTAACTTCCGAGGAATTGGGCGGCGCTATGACCCACGCCACCAAATCGGGTGTAACGCATTTCGTCTCAGCCAATGAGGTAGAATGCCTCCTGGCCATCAAAAAGCTGCTGAGCTACATGCCGCAAAACTGCGAGGATGAAGCCCCACGTCATCCCTACACCTCCGGCGACGAAAACCGTCCTGCATTGAACACCATTATTCCCGACAGTGCCAATCAACCCTACGATATGCGGGAAGTCATTGCTGAGCTTTCCGATCCCGACAGCTTTTTCGAGGTGCACGAGAATTTCGCAGAAAATATCGTCGTGGGCTTTTCGCGCATCGCAGGCCGCAGCATAGGCATCGTGGCCAATCAGCCTGCGGTACTCGCCGGGGTACTCGACATCCATGCCAGCCAGAAAGCGGCGCGATTTGTGCGTTTCTGCGATAGTTTCAATATTCCGCTGCTTGTCCTGGAAGACGTTCCCGGCTTTCTGCCCGGCACCGACCAGGAATGGAATGCTATCATTACCAATGGCGCCAAGCTGCTCTACGCATTTTGTGAAGCCACGGTTCCGCGCATTACCGTCATTACGCGCAAGGCTTACGGCGGCGCGTACGATGTGATGAATTCCAAACACATTGGCGCGGATATGAACTTCGCATGGCCCTCGGCAGAAATTGCGGTGATGGGCGCCAGCGGGGCGGCCGAAATCATCTTCAAACGCGAAATTGCCCAGGCCGAAAATCCTGCCGAAAAGTTGAAGGAAAAAGTAGACGAATACACCACCAAATTCACCAATCCTTACCGCGCCGCAAACCGTGGTTATATCGACGAAGTGATCTATCCCGATCAGACGCGCGTGAAGCTGATCCGGGCGTTCGAAATGCTCGAAAACAAGGTGGATGTACTCCCTCGAAAGAAGCACGGCAACATTCCGTTGTAACGAGCACGCAGCGCGTATTGCGGCTTTTTGTGGTTTCAGGAGCATTCCGTGGCCTTACGGGACTATTGTGCCGTAATGCTTGTGGAATACTTTGCTACATTCTGAATATTATTATAATTTCACCGGCATTTAATAATAAATTTTACTTCCTAAAGGACCTTAACGAATGAAAGAAGAGAAAGGAACTTCCTCGTCACGGCGAAGCTTTATCAAAGGCTCGCTGGCGACGCTGGCCACGTTTTCTATCGTTCCCCGCCACGTGCTGGGGAAAGGTTACCTCGCCCCCAGCGACCAGCTCACCAAAGCGATCGTCGGAACCGGCTCCATGGGCCGCGGACACATTCCCTACGCGGGCACAAAAGTCGTTGCGCTTTGCGATGTAGACAAAAAGCACCTCGCCACGGCGGTGAACATGGTGGACAAGGGAGTCAAAACTTTTTCCGACTACCGCGAACTCATCCAGCTTCCGGAAGTTGACATTGTGCACGTAGCCACGCCTCCGCATTGGCATGGCATCATTGCCGCAGATGCTGCGCGCGCAGGAAAGGATGTGTGGTGCGAAAAACCCATGACCAGGACGATCGGTGAAGGGAAGCGCCTGTTGGAAGCGGTCCAGCAACACGGAAGGGTTTTCCGCCTCAACACCTGGTTTCGTTTCGAAGACAATTTTTATGGAATGAGAACACCGGTCAAACCTATTAAAAAGCTGGTTCAAAGCGGATTATTAGGATGGCCATTGAAAGTGACTGTAAGCAAGCACACCGGCTTCGACTGGAAATTTTATTGGGTTGGCAAAACAAATAATGCGCCCCAACCTGTACCAGCCGATCTGGACTACGAAATGTGGCTTGGTCCTGCTCCCTACAAACCATATAGTGAACACCGTGTGCATCAGACGTTCCGGGGGTATTGGGATTATGACGGCGGCGGATTGGGCGACATGGGCCAACATTATATCGACCCCATTCAATATTTCCTTGGAAAAGACGATACCAGTCCCGTAAGCGTGGAGGTAGACGCTCCACAGCAACATACCGAAGCGGTAGGTACCTGGCGCCGCATTACCTACACCTATGCCGATGGTTGCCAGATCGTGCTCGATGGTGAAGCCAAAGATGAAAATGTAGCCTACATCGAAGGACCCAAAGGAAAGCTCTACCCTAATTTCAAATCGGATATCCCTGACCTCGAACGGAAACTGGCCGCGTTCCCGGATCCCGAACCACAGGTAACGGATTTTGTAGACGCTGTCAAGAATCGCAAAAAGTTCGCCCTGAACGAGGAAAATGGTCACCGCTCCTGCACCATTGTGAACATGGGCCTGATTGCATTGCGTTTGGGCCGGTCGCTGAAATTCGATCCCGACAAACAGGAATTTATCGACGATGAAGGTGCAAACCGCCTGGTGAATCAACCCATGCGCGGCCCCTGGACCATTTAAGAACTCAAAAAGCTACTTTGAAGCAGTCAACTGCTCAGCCACCGGCATATCCGATGAAAAAAAGAATATACAATATCATGGCCCTCTGCCTTGCAACCTCGCAGCTCATGGCCCAGACCGACAATTCGCTTGACACGAAAGTCAAGACAGTGTTGTCAAAATTTCCTTCCCAGAATGAGGCGGGCTTGAAAAAAAATATGGAGGAACTGGCTCAGCTCGGCAAACCGGGACTGGTACAGATCGCTTCGATGCTGACGCCCCTCGGCAAAGGAGATAACACCAGCATTCAATATGCATTGGGTGGCTTTACATATTATGCCTCACAGGCTGGCAAGGAAGCATTGCGAAAAAATGCCGCCGAAGCCTACGGCGAGGCACTTTCCAAAGTTAATGATCCGGATAGCAAGAACTTCCTGATTTACCAGCTGCAAACGGTCGGCAAAGACGAATCCGTGAATGTTTTGAAAAGCTATCTGGCCGACGAAAGACTCTCGGGACCCGCTGCGCGAGCACTGTCACGCATAGGCACCCCCGCTGCAGGCGCGGCGCTGCTGCAAAGCCTGAGCAACGTGGGTAGCGGCAATCAGGTTGCAATCACAGAGGCATTGGGCGGGAGCCGGCACAAAGAGGCCGCAGGAGCCATTGAAAAAACGGCTTCCAGCGGAGACCTTAACCTTCGCAAAGTAAGCCTTTATGCACTTTCAGAAATCGGCGCGGCATCGTCTGAAACGATTCTCGCAAGTGCGGCCCAAAAAGCGGCGTACGGCTATGACGAAGCCGATGCAACGGCTGTTTATCTCAAATATCTGGCTCGCCTCGCAGACAATGGCAATGCAGCAGCGGCTGAAAAAGCAGCGCTGGCATTGATCAAAAACACCCCGGACGTGAAGCAATCGGCAACACGGTCTTCTGCTTTGAAAATTTATTCCGATATCAAGAAGAGGGAGTCGGTACCCGTGCTGGTCAGCGCATTGCAAAGCAGCGATGCACAGTATCGTGCGGCTGCATTGAAACTGGGGCAAAAATACCTGATGGCCGACGGCACTACGCCCTGGCTAAATGCATTGAAAAAAGCCAACCCCGAGGTACAGGCAGAGATCATCACGATGCTCGGCCGCGCCGAATCCAGGGATGCATTGCCCACGGTACTCAAGTCGCTTTCCGCCAAGGATAGCAAAGTAAAAACCGCGGCCATCTGGGCGGCTGGGAGAATCGGGCAGGAAAGCAGCGTGCCAAAACTGGTATCGGTTCTGAAAACGGGCAGCGCGGCAGACATCGCTGCGGTCAAAAGCAGCTTGCTGACCATTAAGGGTTCGGGATTGACCGACCAGCTGGCAGCAGCCATCCCTACCCTGCCTGCTCCGGCACAGTCGGCGATGATCGACGTTCTGGCAGCGAGGGCGGCGAGCACCAAACTTCCCGTGGTTTCCGCACAGTTGAAGAATACGAATCCGGAAGTACGTAAATCAGCGTTCACGGCATTAAAATCACTTGCCACCGCCAATGACCTGCCCCAATTGTACGCATTGCTGAACTCCACAACATCACCGGAAGAAATCGCTGCCACACAAATGGCAATCAGTACGGCGATCAGGGAAAATGGCGATGCAAACAGCCAGGGCGAAGCAATTCTGAAACAAATGCAGGGCTCCTCTGCCGATAAGCAACGCAACTACCTGGCTATACTGGCAAGTGTCGGCGGCAAGAAAGCTTTGGCGTCGGTGGTGTCCGCTTACGAAAACGGAGATGCCGGAATGAAAAAGTCTGCCATCTCCGCATTATCGGCCTGGACAGACGCCAGCGCAGCCAACGAGCTCCTCGCTATTGCACGGAAGACCACCGATTCTGATGATTTCAATGCAGCTATTACCGGATATGTTTCAGCTGCTTCGAAAGCGCAGAAAACGCCTGCCAATAAAGTGATCATGCTTCGAGAAGCATTGGCGCTTGCCAAAACAGACGCTCAAAAAGAAGCCATCCTGAAAGAACTTGCCAGAAACCGCACATTCAATGCATTGTTACTGGCCGGGAAGTACCTCGACAACGCCGGTACTCAGCAAGCAGCCGCCCAGGCGGTCATGAGCATCGCATTGGCCAACAAAAACCTGTACAGCGCCGAGATCCGAGATTTGCTGAATAAGACAGCTTCCGTATTAAAAGGCCAGGACAGCGATTACCAGAAAGAATCGATCCGCAAGCATTTGTCGGAACTGCCAACGGGTGAAGGTTTCGTGCCGCTATTCAACGGCAAAGATCTTTCCGGATGGAAAGGATTGGTGGAAAACCCGATTGCACGAGGAAAAATGAGCGCAGACACGCTCGCATTCAAACAGAAAAAAGCAGATGAGGCCGCATTCAAGGACTGGTATGCCAAAGACGGCGAACTGATTTTCTCCGGCCACGGCGACAACCTCTGTACCGTCAAACAATATGGCGACTTTGAAATGTACGTCGATTGGAAGATCCAGAAAGACGGGGATGCGGGCATTTACCTGCGCGGCACTCCTCAGGTGCAGATCTGGGATACGTCGCGCGTGAAAGTAGGGGCACAGGTAGGCTCCGGCGGACTCTATAACAATCAGAAAAACCCGAGTAAACCTTCCAAAGTAGCGGATAATGCGATCGGCGAGTGGAATACGTTTCATATCACGATGATCGGCGACCGTGTTTCTGTGGACCTGAATGGTGAGAATGTCGTAGACAATGTGATCCTGGAAAACTATTGGGACCGCAACCTGCCGATCTTCGCCAAAGAACAGTTGGAATTACAGGCCCATGGCAACCAGATCCATTACAGGGACGTTTACGTAAGGGAAATTCCACGCCAGGAGTTCACATTGCCGGAAGCAGAAAAGAAAGATGACTTCAAGGTCTTGTTCGACGGCACGAATATGTTTGAATGGGTTGGCAACAGAACGGATTACTTCATCCAGAACGGCGAATTGGTGGTTGATCCGAAAAAAGGAGGTAAAGGAAACTTGTACACCAAAGACGAGTACAGCGACTTCGACTTCCGTTTTGAGTTCCAGCTTACGCCAGGGGCTAATAATGGACTGGGAATCCGGACACCGATGGAAGGTGATGCCGCTTACGTAGGAACCGAAATCCAGATCCTCGATAACGAGGCCGAGATTTACAAAGACCTGCACGAATACCAGTACCACGGTTCGGCTTATGGTATTATTCCTGCCAAAAGAGGTTTCCTGAAACCATTAGGTGAGTGGAACTACGAAGAAGTACGTGTACAGGGATCCAAAATCAGGGTGACCCTGAATGGTACCGTCATTCTCGATGGCGACCTCGCAGAAGCCAGCAAGAACGGCACGGTCGACCACAAAGAGCACCCGGGCCTGAACAGGACGAGTGGGCATCTCGGCTTCCTGGGACATGGATCCGAGTTGAAGTTCAGAAATATACGGATCAAGGATTTGAGTAAGGTGATTCCACAGACAGAGCAACCTGCCAAAAAGAAAAGTAGGAAGAAAAGATAGATTAAAAGTCCCGCTGATGAGCGGGACTTTTTTTATTTTTGAAAAAAGTATAAATTTGTACTGATAGCAGTAGACAAATAGACTACAATGAAGAAACACACACCGAAAACTTATCCAGAGCCAGAGGAACAGCCGGGTACAGCATTCTCCGAGCCCTATGCCGCCTATTACAGCGCACATCCCGGCATCATTTTCAAATCGTCCCAACAACGCCCTGAAAGTCAGATGACCAGCTTTCAGAAGATAGAAATGATCCGGAATGGGATCAGCAAAAATGAATTCGAACGCTTCAAGGACAAAACCAAACTGGACTATGACCAGCTCGCACTTGCCTTATCCGTCGCAAGAGCAACCCTGATCAATAAAAAAGGGGATGAGAAATTCAATCAGGTATTAAGTGAAAAGATCATCAGTCTGGCTGACATGTACTCTTACGGATACGAGGTTTTCGAAGATATCGATCGCTTCAATCAGTGGATTTTCAGGCCGAACCAGGCTCTTGGAGGGCAGCGGCCTTTCGATTTTCTTGATACCCAGTTTGGCCGTGAAGAAATAAGGAACCTGATCGGCCGGATTGACTACGGCGTATACTCCTGATAGCCGTAGCCCATGATCGTTTACAGAATCGGGCGTACCCGTTACGCCAAAGACCTCGACGGCGAGGGAGCCCGTCTTTTCGGCGGCAGATGGAATCACAAGCTCACACCCTGCATTTATTCTTCTGAAAGCAGGGCATTAGCGCTGCTGGAATACACCGCAAATGTCAACATCGACGACATTCCCAGGGCGCTCAGCATTACGGCATTTGAAATAGATCCTGCGTATATGCTTGCGGTACCCGTAAGCGCACTTCCCGGTGACTGGCGAAATGCCCCCGCGCCTGCTGCCACAAAGGATTTCGGAACCGATTTGCTTAGAAAGGCCGACTATGGTATCCTCAAAATTCCCTCGGCTATCATGGAAGACGAGTTCAATTACCTCCTCAATCCCCGGTTTACGAAAGCTGAGGTCTATTCCATTCTTTCGGTCCGCGATTTTGTGTATGATGTCAGACTCAAATTATAGAAAAAAATTAAAAAATGCCCTCTTGGATCAGTTAGTGCATTTTTATTTAGCTTTGATATAATGAACAGAAAATCAAGATCGGAAAAGTATATAAGCCCAGTTTGACCCTTGATATGAAAACGTATTCGTGCAGGCAACTGGCAAGATCTATTTTCAAAATCAAACTTATGAAAACCAAACATTTTTTACTCACGACGCTATTATCCACCTGTGCAGCCCTCAGTTCTCAGGCACAACACTCATTGACCCAGCTCTGGTCTACCGAAGCTACTTTGCCGGTTCCGGAGTCTGTCCTGTACAGCTCGTCGGGAAAAGTGCTGTATGTTGCCCAGATCGATGGTAAAGCAGGCGAAAAAGATGGTAAAGGTGGCATAGCGAAAGTGGGATTAGATGGAAAAATCATTGCTCATGACTGGGTTACGGGACTGAATGCCCCCAAAGGAATGGGAATCGCCGGCTCCAAACTGTACGTCGCCGACCTCACCGAAGTAGTTGAAATCGACATTAAATCGGGAAAGATCCTGAAAAAACACGAGGTAGAGGGAGCGAAATTCCTGAACGACCTGACGATTGATTCCAAAGGCTCCATTTACGTTTCTGATTCGGACACCAAGAAAGTGCACCTGATCGCCGGCGGAAAAATCTCTGTATACTTTGAAGACCTGACACGCCCCAACGGCCTGCTTGCGGTGGGTAGCGACCTGCTGATCGCCGATAGCGGTACCCTGAAAAAATTAAGTCCTGCCAAACAGGTAACCGTGGTCGCCGAAGGTATGGACAAGAGTACCGACGGTATCGAACAGGTGAAACCGGGTGAGTACATTGTTTCTTCCTGGGCAGGAGTCGTTTATTATGTCAAGTCTGACGGAACTACCGAAAAATTGCTGGATACAAGCGCAGAGAAAATCAATTCTGCGGATATTGGTTACGACGCTAAGAAAAAGATCGTGTACATACCGACCTTCATGAAAAACAGTGTTGTAGCATATCAGTTAAAGTAAATATATTTATAACATCTAAATCAATAAAAAACAGGCGTTTCATGGACATTTTTGTTGGGAGTCTTTCTTTTAAGTTAAAGGAAAGCGAGCTGCGTGAAGCTTTCGAAAAGTATGGCAAAGTGAGCTCGGCGAAAATTATCATTGACAAGATCACGCGTCAAAGTAAAGGTTTCGGGTTCGTTGAAATGCCAGATGAAATCGAGGCCAGGGCAGCTATTAATGCATTGAACGGTGCTGATATGTATGGCAGGCCACTGGTTGTGAATGAATCCCAAAAGAAAGAATCCAGAGGCGATAGTGGCGCTCCCCGACCCGATTCACGCAGCAGAGAAGGTTTTAACCGGCCAAGACCGGGCGGAGATGCGACAGGTAACAGAGCCAGCTCCCCAGACAGAAATACCGGAAGAGACTATACCCGGCCACAGACGAGTGACGATGATGAGCCGGATGATGACGACCTGCCGGCAAGACCTGATCGTCCCGCTGGCAGCGAGCGGAGCACAAACAACGATCGGGGCTTTTCAGGCGGTGGTGGAGGCTTCCGGAACGCCGATAAACCTCGCGACCGTGGACATGGTCACGACAAGCCGCATGGAGACCACAACCGGCATCAGGGAGGCCGCCCTTCCAAGTTTGAAGATCGGTACAGTAAAAAAGGCGGAGGCGGCTCGAAAGATTTCGGACGTCGCTATGATGAGGACAAAGATTGGTATTGATGATATAAAACGGCCTGCAAGCAAAACTTGCAGGCCGTTTTTTTATTTCCTGAATATGAAATAAACTGCCAGGATCAGGAATAAAAACCCTACAAAGTGATTCCACCGGAAAGTTTCGGTCTTGAAGAAGACGAGTGTGAACAAGGTAAATATGACCAGGGTAATGACCTCCTGAATTACTTTCAGTTCAACCAAAGAAAACGGCCCGCCATTCTCCTTGAAACCGATCCTGTTGGCAGGGACCTGGAAACAATATTCGAAAAGGGCTATTCCCCAACTGACCAGAATAACGGAGAACAGCCCCAATTTGCTGAACCAACCGAGCTCCTTGAATTTCAAATGCCCATACCAAGCCATGGTCATGAATGCATTGGACAGTATCAGAAGGCCGATGGTCAGGAACGATTTCATGCGGTTGCCTTGATTTTGTTGTCCCGGAAGAACAACACGAAAAGTACCAGCACTACCGCCGCGATACCGGCAGGTACCATCCAGATACTGGTCCAGTTTTTCACGTTGTCGACCGTGTACATGTCAGCCACGATACCGGCGATCCAGGAACCAATACCCATACCGATGCCATAAGTAGCGATGGAGATCAATCCTTGCGCAGATGAACGGTACTTCTCACCCGCTTTACTGTCGGTATAAATCTGACCGGTTACAAAGAAAAAGTCGTAGCAGACGCCGTGAAGTACAATCGCCAGGTACAGCAGCCACTCGCTGGACGCGTCGCCATAACCAAAACCGATGAAACGGATGATCCAGGCGATAAGGCCCACCACAAGCATCCATTTAACTCCGAAACGCGCGAATGCAAATGGAATGAGCAACATGAAGACAACTTCGGAAGCCTGCCCCAACGACATTTTATTTTCGACATTCGTCATACCCGAATCGGTAAGCGACGGGTTGGCCATGGCGTAGTAGAACGACAATGGAATACAGATCAGCAGCGAAGAAATAAAGAAAATCGCGAAAGAGCGGTCTTTGAACAATTTGAATGCATCCAAACCAAGGATATCGGCAAATGTCGTGTGCGAGCTTGGCTTTGGCGGGGTATCCGGCAAAAAGAATGAATAGACGCCCAGAAACGCCGCGGAAAACATGGAGATCTTAAAGATAATGGCGCTTCCACCGATGTTGTAATAACCAATGATGTTAGTCACCGCAATCCACGCGATCGTGCCCATTACCCGGATGGCCGGAAAATCCTTTTCAGAATTGGTCACCTGCTGCATGGCGATCGAGGTGGTGAGCGACATGGCGGGTGCAAATGTGATACAGTACAGTAATATCACCCAGAAAAACGTATCCGGATCCTTAACTTCCGCCAATACATACAGGATGGCTGCCCCGGCAAGGCTTAATATCCCCAATACCTTCTGCGCGGCAAAATAGCGGTCGGCAATCATTCCGACAAAGAAAGGTGCGATGATCATTGCAATTGAAAAGGCCGCATAAGCATTCCCCACCTGAACGCCGGTCGCGCCCAACTCGGTAAACATATACTTGCTCATTTGCCCATACCACGAGCCCCATATAAAATAGAGCAGGAACATCATGGCCATCAATTGAAAGCGGGTCGAGTTTTTCATAAAAAAGGTATAGGAGATTTATTGATACAAAATTGAAAAAATGGTGTCATTTCTTGATGATTTTCTGGAATTCGTTCAGTTTCAGCAGCGCCTCGATGGGCGAAAGTGTGTTGACGTCCACCAGCGAAAGTTTTTCTTTCAGTTCTTCCAGGCGTGGATCGGCCGGCTCGAAAATGCTGAGCTGAAAGTTGTTTTTAGGTATTTCCCTGACGCGTTTTTTGTGCTCATGCGCCACGTGATCTTTTTCGAGGTGGTGCATGATCTCACTTGCCCGCAGCACGATCGGTTGCGGCATTCCGGCAATCTGTGCTACGTGGATCCCAAAGCTGTGGGCGCTTCCGCCGGGTTTTAGTTTTCGTAGAAAAACAACCTTATTGTCAACCTCCTTCACCGCCACATTGAAATTCTTGATCCTTGGAAAATCCTCGGCAAGCTGGTTCAGCTCGTGGTAATGCGTGGCAAACAGGGTCTTGGCGCGGCAGTCCGACTGATTATGAAGGTATTCGGTGATAGCCCAGGCAATGGAAACACCGTCGTAAGTACTGGTTCCCCTACCGATTTCATCCATGAGAACCAGACTCTTATCACTCAGATTGTTCAGAATACTGGCCGTCTCGGTCATTTCAACCATAAATGTACTTTCCCCCCGGCTGAGGTTATCGCTTGCCCCCACGCGGGTGAAGACTTTATCCACCAACCCTACCACTGCCGATTTCGCGGGCACGAAAGAACCCATCTGGGCCATCAGCACAATGAGGGCTGTTTGTCGGAGCAATGCGGATTTACCGGCCATGTTCGGGCCTGTGATGATGATGATCTGCTGCGTGTTATCGTCGAGATAAACATCGTTCGGCACATAGCTTTCGCCGGTAGGAAGCTGCTGTTCGATCACCGGATGGCGTCCATCCTTGATATCCAGCTCATTTCCTTCGCTGATCACCGGCTTCGCATACTTATTTTTTCTCGCCACCAGCGCAAACGAGCTCAGTACATCAAGCGCGGAGATCACCAATGCATTTTGCTGTATCGCGGCAAGATACCTGGAGGCCGTTTGAACAACGTCGTTGAATATCCTGAACTCGATCACCGCGATCCGGTCTTCGGCATTGAGTATCTTCTCTTCGTATTCTTTAAGTTCCGGTGTAATGTAGCGCTCCGCATTCACCAGCGTCTGCTTCCTGATCCAGTCGGCTGGTACTTTGTTCTGGTGTGCGTGCGTCACTTCGAGATAATAGCCGAAAACCTTGTTATATGCTATTTTCAGCGACCCGATTCCGGTGCGTTCGATCTCCCGGTTTTGCAGTTTGATAAGGTAATCTTTGCCTTCATAGGATATGCCGTGCAGCTCGTCCAATTCCGCATCGACACCGCTTTTGATCATCCGTCCCTGGTTGGACAGGACAGGTGCATCGTCGCGGAGCTCGTTCTCGATCTTGTTAACCAGTTCGTCACAGGCGTCCAGCTGCTCAGCAAACTTAGCGAGAATGCCCTCCGCCAACAGTTCCTTAACCGGGCCAATTTGCTTCAGCGACTTTTTGAGCTGGACCAGTTCGCGCGGATTGATGCGTTTTACCGCCACTTTGGAAATCAGGCGTTCGAGGTCCCCTATCTGTTTGAAATACTGAACAAGTGATTCGTGTAGTTCCTCGTGACTCAGGAAATGGGCCACTGCGTTCAGACGCTCTTCGATAGGCGCTTTGTCCTTCAACGGCAACACCATCCATTTCCGCAACAGCCGCGCGCCCATGGGAGTTACGGTCTTGTCCAGAATGTCGATTAGTGGGACACCGCCCTCCTGTTGCGGATAAACCAATTCGAGATTGCGAACCGTAAAACGATCAAGCCAGACATATTTTTCTTCTTCCAGCCTTGTAATCCGGCTGATATGCGCTGTTTCCTTATGTTCTGTCTCCCGGAGGTAATGCAGGATCACGCCGGCAGCGATAATCCCCATTGGCAGGGATTCTACACCGTACCCTTTTAACGTCGTTGTTTGGAAGTGACCGGTAAGCTGTTCATAGCCGTAGTCATAGCCGAAGCACCAGTCTTCCAGGTGGAAAGTGTGGTATTTGCCGCCGAAAAGTTGTTGAAATTCCTGCTTATGTTTTTTGCAATAGAGCACTTCGGATGGTCCGAAGCCTTGCAACATCTTGTCGATATAGGCTGCATTCCCCTGCGAGGCCATGAATTCGCCGGTCGAAATGTCGAGAAAGGCAATTCCGTAGAGATCTTCCGATGCGACGTGCACCGCCGCGAGGTAATTATTCCGCCGGATATCCAGTACGTTGTCATTGAAGGAAACACCGGGGGTAACCAGTTCAGTAACGCCTCGCTTTACAATGCCTTTGGCAGTTGCCGGGTCTTCGAGCTGATCGCAGATAGCGACGCGTTCACCCGCGCGGACGAGTTTTGGCAGATAATTATCAAGGGAATGGTGAGGAAACCCGGCCAGTTCTTCGTGTGAGCCGCCATTGTTCCGGCGCGTGAGCACGATACCCAGAATCTTGGAGGCTCTAACCGCATCTTCTCCAAAAGTCTCATAAAAATCGCCGACCCTGAAAAGCAGAAGTGCTCCCGGGTACTTGGTTTTGATCTGATTGTATTGTTTATTAAGCGGAGTTTCTTTGTGTGCCTTTGCCAATTATCAGCCTAATTTTAAGAACAGGATTTGTACAAAATTAAGCCTTCTCTCCGGTTTGGCAAGTCAGGGCAAATGTTTTATCGGCTCGTCAAAAGCTCCTTTCATAAAAAAGTTTGGCCTCTTCCGGCGTAACTTCCCATACGTCCCCGGGTTTAGGAAAATTTATTTTCTTGTCGGCCAATGAAATTTTTCCGATAGACCATCGCACCAGCCGAAGGGTCGGAAATGCCACGCTGGCAGTCATCCGGCGCACCTGCCTGTTTTTACCCTCATGTAATGTAACCGATAGCCATGAAGTCGGGATGTTTTTGCGAAACCGGATCGGTGGATTACGTTCCGGAAGCGTTGGTTCTTCAATGACCGCTACTTCGGCGGGAAGCGTTTTATACTGTTTCCCATTGATCGAGATGTTTACGCCTCTGCTGAGCTGCGCACAGGCTAATTCTGTCGCTTCGCCTTCTACCTGTACGTAATACGTGCGTGTATGCTTATTACGAGGTTCCAGCAGCTTTGTTTTGAGGAAATTGTCATTAGTCAGAAGCAATAGCCCCTCACTATCGGCGTCCAGCCGGCCAACGGGGTAAACATCTTTCGGGAAATCGAAACCAAGGTCCGCCAAAGTTTGATGATCACCTTCGCGCGTGAACTGCGAAAGCATTCCAAATGGCTTGTAAATAAGAAAGTAGCGAAACAAAATGTGCTGTTTTTTTGAAAATAAGATGGCCCCCTACTTGATCAGCGAGCCCAGGTCGAGGGAAAATCCAGGCAGGACGTCTTCGCCGGAGAGCGTAACATCGAACTCCTCCATAGAGGCCGAGCCGTCACCTCTGAATACATATGCCTTGCGGTCAAAGCGATCTATCAGCCAACCAAGCCTTGCCCCACTCGCTATATACTCTTTCATTTTTTCCAGGAGATATTTCAAATCGTCTGTCTTGGAGCGTATCTCTACAACAAAGTCAGGACAAACGGGCGCAAATCGCTCTTTTTCAGATTGCGACAGCTTTATCCACTTATCCTTCCTGATCCAGGAAGCATCGGGAGATCTTACAGCGCCATTCGGCAAAGTGAATCCCGTTGACGAGTCAAATGCTTCGCCAAGCCCTGACTGTTCATTCCAAACGAATAGTAATCCTGAAACCCGGAGATTAAGATTACCGCTAAAAGATCCTGTTGGTGACATAACTATGATATTTCCATGCGAGTCCCTTTCGAACTCTAGTGTGTCGTTTATCTGACAGAACTGAAAGAATTCTTCATCACTCATCAGGTCTCCCATTCTTAAAGTTACAGGCATTGAAATGTTCATAACGCTCATTGAGTTTTCGCTTCTATCAAAAATAAGCAAATATCACGGCTATTGAAAGTGCGCCAAATGGGTGGTCATCAGTCAATTTCCAACCATACCGGACAGTGGTCCGAATGGACGGCATCATTGAATTGCCGGCTTGCCCGGATGCGATCTTTGAGTGTATCGGCCACCGAAATGTAATCGATCCGCCACCCCTTATTATTTCCTCTCGCCCCCGCTCGATAGGTCCACCAGGAATACTCCCGCAACGTCGGGTTTTTGAAGCGGAACGCGTCGGTGTAACCGTTGCCAAACCATTGCGTCATCCACGCGCGCTCTTCGGGAAGGAAGCCGGAGGATTTCCGGTTCCTGACCGGATCGTGAATATCGATTTCGTCATGCGCTATATTGTAATCCCCGCAGATAATGAGATGAGGCCGCTCTTTCCTCAGTTCATTAACCCATTCAAAAAAATCGGCAAGGAAGTTCATTTTGACACCCTGGCGTATCTCACCGCTGGTTCCGGATGGGAAGTAGCAGTTCAACACGGTAATGTCCCCGAAATCGGCCCGCAGTACACGGCCTTCCATGTCGTAAGCCGGAATTCCGCAGCCGGCAATGACGCGATCAGGTTTGATTTTGGAAAAAATAGCTACCCCGCTGTATCCCTTCTTCTCGGCGGCATGCCATCCGGCCAACTCATAGCCAAGCGCTTGAAAGCCTGACAAATCCACTACATCCGGCGTTGCTTTCACTTCCTGAAAACAGAGGATATCCGCCGGAGTGGTTTGGAGCCATTCGAGCAAACCATTTTTTAATGCGGCACGGATGCCGTTGAGGTTATATGTAAGTATTTGCATAAACGAGGGACGCCGCTCCGCGCGGCTTAATAGAACAGCACTTGCTTTCCGGTATAAACAGACTCCCATTTGCCGGAATCGCCACACGACATGATCCAGGCGCGGTATTTTCCTTCCGGAAGCTTTGGTTTATAAAGCGAGTACTCGTAATTGTTACTGTAATATGTAGCTTTTTGAAGGAATCCGGAAACCGTATTCGGTACCGGGACTGCCGGAAGCACAATACTCCATTTATCAGATTCCAGAACGAAGTAGAATGGTCCCTTGGGCTCGGCCTTCGGTGTAACAAAAAACTTGAAATATTTCAAATAGTGATTGTTCTCTCCATTCCGGTACTGTGAAACAGCATCGAAATGTCCTTCGAACTTTCGGTCGCCGGATGCCGTCTCCCGGATCAGCGTTTGATGGCCCGGCATGTCGTAGAACTGGTAAAAATCCGTCAGCCCTTCCGATTCTAAGCCAATAATCAGATCCCGCATTTTGGTTGGGTGGTTCCAGAAAGGAATATCCGTGAACTTATCCCCGACAGAGAGAAACGTGCGGTAATTTTTCCAAAAATAGCTGTCGATCACGAGCTCGTCATGCAGTCTTCTGATCTGCACAATCGACATATAGTAGCTCACAAAATTAAATACCAGGAAACCCAGGCCCCCGGTCACCAGTACTATGCTTTTCCACGGCCGGGAGCTTTTAGCCAAAAGCACCAGACACACGTAGCACGTAGCTAGCAACACCACGCCGAATGTCATATATCGACGGGAAAAGACTGTTCCGCCATACATTACATAGTTGCTGATCGGGCGACTGATCACGAACATGACACCAGTGCCCATCACAAACATCATTGCTCCCCACAAAAACCAGTCGCTACGCCCAAACGTACGTTTGATCAGCAATCTTAGCGTCCAGACAGCGAACAACAATGCGATCGCCGCTCCAAGCAGCACGCAGGCGATCAGGTCCTGATGAAACGAGGGTACCAGCGGATGCCGGATATCGAGAAACAGCGCATTACCCCAAAACGAAAACAGAAAAAGGCTGTTAAAAATCGGGTGGTGCCAAACCTTCTCGCCCGGAGAGGAAATGAAAACGTAATCGAACAGGAAGTAAAAAAGGAGTATTAGGACCGTGGCCAAAAACCACCCTATCAGCGCTTTGAAACGCTTTTGAAAAGCCAGCATCACGACCCCGATGAGCAGGGTAAGCAACCCGCTCCCACTCGTGAATGTAGTTAGCAGAGCCGCCAGGAGTGCGATCCAAAAGCCCTTCCTGTCTTTCCTGGCCAAACCGTATGCGGAAAGTAATGCGAAGAATATCAGCGGCGTGTTCTGCAACGCCGCAATTCCCCAGAATGCATTCTCAAAGTAAGCCAGATTGAAAATGACGTATGGGACCGGGATGAAGTAATACCAGGATATGCGTTCCCTTTTTAAATTCAGAAACAGCAAATAGCAGATTCCCAACAGAAACAGGTCTCCGATCAGGATCTGTGTTTTGATATTGACCGTTCCTGTAAACAATATCATCAACAGCATCACCATTCGCTCAAAGGCAAACCGATGCTGATTGACCTGCTCAAAAAGGACTTTCAGGTATTCGATGAAACCGTCTACCTTTCCAAACTTCTCGACTGTTTCAAGTAAATTGAAATCGTCCGTATAGGGAATGTTGACGGTATGGGCATCCAGGAGAAGAAAAAAGTACAGGATCGGCGCCACAAGTAGTCCACCTCCGACCCATTGCCTCAAGGGCTGCATCTTCGCAGAAAAAAATGTAGCGCTGAAAAGCAGGGTTAAGACTAAGACTACGCCGTAATACTCTAATAAATGAGGGTTCTCATAAAATGACTCCAAAACAGTGTGTAGTTGGGGTTTGGGTGCTATCTATACATTCACCGCGCTCCGGTGATCATTTGGCTCGTTATTTCTTTTTCAAAGGTAATATAACCGGGGTAATTGACCTGCTTGCCGGCGATATCCAATGTTGGCCTCACTTTCACTACAAACTTCGTCGGTTTGGCGTCGGATTTCCCTGTCAAAGACATGATCATATTGATAAATTGGTCCCTGGTCTGGTCGTTAGAGATCAACTGATATGCATTCGTTTTAAGGCTGACAGGCACACGCGTCGGGCTTGTACCGGGCAACACCTCGATCAACTGGCTTAGATATCCGTTAAAAATCTCACTTTTAGACAGTAGCACCCGATATTCCAGCTGATTAATGGCGGCACGTTTCCGTGTTGGATTGGTTATGTCAACATTCACCCGCAGATCCAGCGGAACGTTCTTCCGCAATAATCCCATGGCCAGCCCCGGATACCGCGCCAGATCGAAATCGCTAAAACTCTTAATGTTCTTAAATTCCCTGATGTCAATGCCCGCAAGATACACGCTATCGACCGAGGCAATGTTGTATTTACAATCTCCGAACGTCTTAGCTTCCGACACTTGCCGGCTTACCCCACAACCCGTCATTACAGCCGCAGTCAGCGCGATTACGACTATCCAAATGTGTTTTTTCATTAGAATTCTATTTTGCGCAAGTTAAACATCAGGTATCAGAACGCATACAAACAGGCAGGATTATTACTTTATGGATTATTTTTTGCGTGCTTTAAGCCAAGCATCTACATTTGCAAACTCTAATTTTCAACAATCAACACGATTATGGCCAGCTGGTATTTAGGAAAGATTCGGTATCAAAAAGAAGATGAAGCAGGAAGCCTGAAAACGATCAACGAAACCTACCTGGTGGACGCGGTTTCGTACACCGAGTCCGAAGCGAGGCTGTACAAGCAGATCGTAACCGGCGCCAGCGATTTCAGTGTGACTGCCATTAGTCGCATGCGCCTGGCCGACCTATTCGCGTATGAGGAAGGTGAGCAATGGTTCAAAGCGAAGGTCATTTATTTCTCTGTCGATGAGAAAAGCGGAAAGGAAAAGAAAATTGTCAATTACATGCTAGTGAATGCGGATGGCATCCAGCAAGCGCTTGACAGGATCAACGAGAGCATGCGTAATTTCCTGATCCCCTATGAGACGACCGATATCAATCTCACTCCCATTCTGGATGTGTTCCCGTATTCGGCCGAGGAAGACGAACAGCAGGAGATCCCCGCCAATATGCGCCCGCTAGCGGAAGTAATGGCGGAACGCGCACAAACCGAAACCGTATGAATGCAAGAGCCCGGCGTATGCCGGGCCTTTTTTAATCATTTACTTTCAAGAGCTGGTAACCCTTCAGGTTGGCGGTGTAAGGATCTTTACCAAAACTGGCCAGCTTTAAAACCAGGTCTTTGGAATTGATTTCCGACAGCAGCAGATCGGATGGAAGCAAGTTCATATAGTCGAATGAGACCGGCAGGCTCACGGCTCCTTCCACGAATTCGAGCCCATAAAGCGGATACACGCTGAATGGAGTCCTGGTCAGCCAGATTTTCTCCTTGTTTCCCGAAGTGGCATAAGTAAGGTCATATTCGGTACTGGTAAAGCCAAACTCTTCGCGTTTGTTTTCGGACGGGATACAGTAAGTTGCAAAATCGTCCTGCTGCTGCTTTTTGCTATCCGCATCGGGCTTAAACTCATTCACCGTTTCATTGATCTTCACTTTTTTGCCCGCTTCATCCACTCCGCAATAAATATACTTGCCGTCGGGAAAGCCAATGATGAAATCGAATGCCTTTCCACCCTGACCAAAACTGCTTTCCTTCACAAAACACATAGCGCCGGTCACCGGATCCAGATAAACCTTGATGGTACCGCTTGACTTTTCTGCTTTGTTCTGATAGTTGAAAACCAGCGAGTGGCTGAAATAATACTGGCCTTTCTCAGGTTTCCACAACAATGCGCGCTGCTTGTCCGCAGGAATCTTTTTCGGCGCCTGACCAAATGCAGCGCCAGACGTCATCCAGAGGCATATCGGAAGGATAGAGAATAAAAGGTAACGTTTCATTTCATCGGTTCTTTAAATGAATGCAAGCTAGAAAGAGGCCTCCGAAAAACCATGCCGCAGTTACATTTTTACAAATTCCACTCGGCGGTTGCCCGCCCTGCCCTCAGGCGTTGTGTTCGGCGAAGCCGGCTCGGCCTCGCCCTTGCCATCGGTCTGCATCCGTGAGCTGTCAATACCAAAGTCTGACGTTAATGCTGCTCTCACTGCTTCTGCTCTTCTTTTGGACAAGACCAAATTCTGCGCATCATCGCCGTCAGAATCGGTATGACCAATGATTTTCACTTTTACACCTGCATTCTCGGTCAGCACCGCTGCGATATCTTTTAATGTACCGTAAGACTCAGGCCTTATACCCGCAGAATTTATGTCGAATAATATTCCGGTTGTAGAGAATTTCCCTTCTGTGATCAGCTTGTTGCGTGTGTCGGGCGCGCCGACAGCCAGTCTCAGGTCCGAAATAAAGTACCGATTGGCTTCCTCATGATACCCGTGATTTGAAAATGCGATGAAATTATACTTCCGGGTAGCATCAAATGCCCTGGGTAAGTCCCACACTTTGAAATCGTCCACGTACAACCGCAGCCGCATTTTCTGGCGCCAAACCGATACCTTCACGACGTTGTGTTCCGGCACATGAAAAGCAGGAAAGCTCTTTTCATTTTTCATAACCGAGCTCCCATCCTCACCGAACACATTAAATGCGGCAATTCCTTGCGTCCCTCCCGCGTCCTTCGGATGCAAGCCCAGTTCCAGGCCGTTCTTTTTACCCCCATCGTACCATTTCCAGTTCGTAAACTCCCTGGCAGGTGCAGGCAACTCTGCGATGATCGTACGCAGGAAGCCTGAATAGTAACTGAATTCCGAGGTAGTAGCCAGGGAAAACTCCAGTGTAAAGTTCTCCGGTAATGCCGTTATGAATTCGGGATAAAAGACGCCCTCCGGCCCCAGCAGCAACCATTTCCCTTCCGTTCCGCTGATCGTCACGACTTCACCGGATGAATTGGTATTCCATTTGGAAGGAAAATCCCCGATCGCGTCCTGAGAAAAGTCTTCTACCGCAACAATCTTGTCCCCCGGAATAAAATCGAACCTGCTATATGATTTCAGGGTAGGTTTTCCAGCGCTCCCCGGCGCTGCATCGTCCTTTGCTCCGGCATCACTAATTCCGCCGGGCTGACCGCTGCTACTTTCGGACGGGGCCTTGGATGCCGGATTGTTCGTACTCTTTTTCTCCTTCTTCTTAAACAGATCACCGATCCCCTGTTCCACGGAATCGAGGCCTTTGTCAACCGCCTGGTCGATTTTGCGGTTAGCCCGGTTCTCAGCCTGCCGTTCTACCACCCTTCCGGGGTCATTGATTCTCACCTGACCAAAAGCCACACCTGAAACCGCCATCAGCAGCAACGTACCACGCACAAAACTGTTCGTTAACTTCTCCATGTGCAATAAATTTAATGGGGTGATCACTACATTAAATTTACACATTTACCGGAAGTCGCTGACATTATTTGAGTTATTGGCTTGGTATACGCAAAAGCAGCCCGTCTAGGCCATTTGAAGCGAACATTGTAAATTGCGCCGCATTTGTCAGATCTCCATGAGTCTTCAGTTTCAGAAAAAAAGCATTACGCTCAAACCAGGCCGCCGCATTTACTTCTCTTCAGATTATCACCTCGGTGTACCCACTGCTTCCGCCAGTCGGGATCGGGAGCGGCTGATCGTCGCCTGGCTGGAATCCATCCGGACCGACGCACAGGTGATCTTCCTGGTAGGAGACATTTTCGATTTTTGGTTTGAATACCGCAGGGCTGTTCCAAAGGGTTTTGTGAGGCTGCTCGGCAAACTGGCAGAACTGGCCGACGAAGGTATCGAGCTGATCATTTTCACTGGTAATCACGATATGTGGATGTCGGGCTACCTGACTGAGGAGCTGGGCGCGGCGATTTACCGAAACCCTGTCAACTTCACCATAACGTCCGAATCGGGGACAAAAGAACTATTGGTGGGCCACGGCGATGGACTCGGACCGGGCGATCACACTTATAAGTTTCTCAAAAAGGTATTTGAAAATTCCTTCTTCCAATGGCTGTTCCGTGTGGTGCACCCCGATGTGGGAATGTGGATCGCCACTGCCTGGTCGAGGAGAAGCCGCCTGGCCAATGTCAACAAGGGAGAAGAGCGATTTCTGGGCGAAGACAAGGAATGGCTGCTCATATACTGCCGGGAGGTCGAATCCGCTCTGCATCACGACTTCTACATTTTCGGTCACAGGCACCTCACGCTCGACATGCAGGTGGCCGCAAACGCCCGTTACATTAACCTTGGAGAATGGGTTACGCAACAATACTATGCAGCCTTCGACGGGAAAAATGTGAATCTCCTGAAATTCAGTTTGGAAGGCCGCTGATCAGTTACCGCCGCTATTCTTCTTGGCAGCATCGATTTCACTTTGGCTTTGCGGGATGAAGTCTTGCTTGGTAATGTTTTCGCGCGGAGTCGCATTGAGTTCTTTACGCCAGTCTTTCTGCTTAAGATCTCCGTTTTTCACCGATTTGATAAACTTCGCCCAGGCAAAAGGATTCAGAAAAGGAAAACTGGTTGCAAAACCTTTGTTCGCAGCGGATTCACGCCCAAACATCAGCTGATCCATGGAGTACCGGTAGTTTGTCTGGGCATTGTTGGGCATCTGCGCAGCCAGCCGGTTGATGTAATCGGGATCCGTACTTTTCGCCAAAGCGTCGCGCTCGGCCTGATCCGGTAATTTAAGTGCGAGAAACGCCTTCTTGAATTCTTCTTCCGTCGAATAGGGATAGATGGTTACTCCAGAAAGCGTTACAACGTCCTCGCGAAGTGCTACAATAGCGGAGTACAACTCTGAATTATAGTTTCTGGGCACAACATGATATTGCTTTTTGTAGCCGACGTAGCTAAAAACGATACTATCACCCGGAAAAACGGGAATAGTAAAGGATCCGTCGCTTTTGGCCAGCGTTCCACGCCCTGCATTCACAATGAAGATCGTTGCACCGGGTAACCGTTCAGTGGTTTTACCTCCTACAACGACACCCGAGAATATAATGGCCTTTTGCTCACCTTGCGCAAATGCGTCCCGAAAACCCAACATCCCTGCCAATACCAGGAAAAATATCAAAAAACTACGTTTCATTCCTTCCAGATTTTACCTCAGGAAAATTCTTCCTGTAAGCCTATGAGCACAATTACAAACTTGCTTTCCCAGCCTTTACACCTATCGTGTAAAAATCCATTCCTTAATAATCAAACGACCTTTGCAACGGGGGATTGCCCCGGGTTATATACAAAGCCATTTCACTCAGGAAAATAACTTTAAAAAAGTGACAATAAACGGAGCCGACAACAGAAGGCCGTCAAATCTGTCCAAAAAACCACCATGCCCCGGAATACTACTGCCCGAGTCTTTGATGGCAATACTTCTTTTAAACAAAGATTCTACCAGGTCCCCGTAGGTACCTACTACCACGATGATAGCGCCTATGCAATACCACTTCCAGGGTTCGAAGGTACGGAAATAATGCCCCAGAGCAAACGCGATGACCGCAGCGAACAATGCGCTCCCCATCGCTCCTTCCCAGGATTTTTTTGGTGAGATCCGCTCAAACAGCTTCCTTTTCCCAAATTTCGTACCTGCAAAATATCCTCCGATGTCGGAAGCCCAAAGTAACAGCAGGCTACCCAGCACGATTTCGTAATTATAATGCCCTCCCCTCATCGCCATAACGATGATCAATGCGAAAGGCAATGCCACGTAAATAATCCCGAGAAATGTAAAGCCAATGTTTGTAAATGGCTTAAGGTCGTTCTTTTTGTAAAGCTTGATAAAAAATATCATCGACAGCAAAGGGCTGATAATGAAGTAATTTTCAAACTTGACAATGTCCTGTTCTATCAGATACGCAAGCAACATCATGACTGTGCCACAGAAGGTGCCATAATATGTGAGGGGCTGGTTGCCGTCCAGGCCGAGCAACTTGTAAAATTCAAGCTGCGTCAGCGAACTGATTGCGCAAAAGAGCAACAGGAAAGTCCATTCACCGTAAACAATACAACCGATGATGACAAATACGCCTGCAAGCGCCGTGATGGTTCGTTGTTGTAAATTACTCAGACTGTTTAAGCGCGTCTTCATTCGTCAGTATGGTTTGGGCCTTTAACAGGTCGCCCGCGGGCACATGGACTTCACACATTCCAAAAATCGGATAGCTGCTGTCCTGCTTGTTCACGATCACCGCCGCTATTCCATTCTGTTCCAAAATTTCCCGTGCTATTTCCGCCCGGATCATTTGTCCGCTTTGATAGGCCTTCGCCCAATTCTCATCCATTCTATTCTGTTTCTTTAATATGCTAATCTATAACTCGTTGAAACGCCCCATCCCGGGTCCGGCTCTTTCTGATTACCAGTAAAATCCCCAGGGAAGCAACCAAAGAGGCCAGTATCAACATCAGGGGCATTGATTTGGTCTCCTCGATATTCATTTTTATTGCCTTGATATTATGCAGGTACATCATCACCAGCACGAAGCCGTTGTTAACAAAATGCGCCAGTACCGCCACCCACAGGCTACCGGTCCAATAATACAGGTAGCCAAACAATGCGCCCAGCATCATTCTGGGCAAAAAACCGTAAAACTGAAAATGGATGGCGCTAAAAATAGCAGCTGCCAGCCATATGGCCACATGGACGTTGTTCAACTGCTGCAATAACTTCGTCTGGATCACCCCGCGAAAAAGCACTTCCTCTCCGAAAGCAGGCAAAAGGGTCACGACGAACAGGGCGATCAGCAACTGGCCGAAATCCTTGTAACTGGTGAGAAAAGCTGTCATAACCGAAAGCTGATCTTCCTTTTCACGCATCCATTTTTCAAGGCCCGACAATGGATCAGGAAGATTCATCGCGGCGTTCCATTCGATAAACTTGCTGTTAACCGGGATAAAAGCGAGTACCAGCACAAAAGCTAGCAACCAGATGTACAATGCAGGTTGCCTGCCGGAACTGAACTGCTTGATCGATTTCCGTTCGATATAAATCCAGAAGATCAGGGATGGCAGCAGGTAAGAAAAAAAGTGGACAGTGCCTTGCAGGATCATCAGCGCATTCCATCCGTTTTGGACTTTTTCAGGTTCGCTGAGCAATTGCCCCAGGAGTGTTGCCACACCGTCGGTATCCGCAGAGAGGTAGATGGCCAGCATCATAACCGCCAGGATGTTGCCCACGGCCATTCCAATAAGCACAAAGCCTATCAGGACCAATAAACTACCCCAGGTGCCGGGTACGCGGGAAACAACCAGATTCGGGTTACTATTTTGCATAATTGGTGTAAATTTACAGTTTATTATCAATTTATAAATAAGGGCTTCGTAAGTCGGCTTCCCACAGGGCTTTATCCCCGGCGAGCTTTCACTTCGAAGTATGGATGAAGCGAAAATGGTAAAAATTGGAAATATAGCGCTGAGTGACTTCCCGCTCCTGCTGGCACCTATGGAGGATGTGAGCGACCCGCCGTTTCGTGCAGTGTGCAAGGAAAACGGTGCCGACCTCATGTATACCGAGTTTGTATCCTCCGAAGGCCTGATCCGCGATGCGGCCAAGAGCGTTCAGAAGCTGGACATTTTCGAGTATGAGCGCCCGGTGGGGATCCAGCTGTTTGGCAGTGATGTGGAAACAATGGGCTCCTGCGCGGAAATAGCTTCGCGGGTTAATCCTGATCTCATCGATATTAATTACGGATGCCCGGTCAAGAATGTGGCCTGCCGCGGCGCAGGTGCTGCCTTGTTGCAGGACATCCCCAAAATGGTCAGAATGACCGAATCCGTGATCAAGTCAACGCACCTGCCAGTTACGGTTAAAACGCGGCTTGGTTGGGACGAAAATACCCGGAACGTCGAAGATGTAGCCGAACGCCTTCAGGACATCGGCATCAAAGCACTCTCCATTCACGGACGTACACGTGTACAGATGTACAAGGGTTCCGCCGACTGGTCGCTGATCGCCAGGATCAAGGAGAATCCGCGCATTACCATCCCGATCTTCGGAAACGGAGATGTGGACAGTCCGGAAAAGGCATTGGAATACCGGAATAAATTTGGCGTCGACGGCATCATGATCGGTCGGGCGACGATAGGAAATCCCTGGATCTTTAATGAAATCAAACATTACATGAAGACCGGGGAGAAATTGGCTCCACCCACTATGGAACAGCGCGTGGACGTCTGTCTCAGGCACCTGGAATTCTCCATTCGATGGAAAGGGCCGGTTGCCGGTGTGTTTGAAATGCGCAGGCATTATACCAACTATTTCAAAGGGCTCGAACATTTTAAACCATACCGCATGAGGCTGGTAGAAGCAATGACTTTTGAAGAACTGAACAGCATACTTAAAGAAATTTCCAACGATTACAGCGAAGCATTATGCTGAAAGTAAACGTTGCAAACGGCCCCGCAGGAGATTCCTCTCCTGCCCTGTCACAAAACAATCCATTTGAAATCGACCACGGAAAAGAGGGGTGGTCTGTCAGTGGCAATGCGTTTGATGGTGATATCGTAGCCGTCGGGCCGAACCGCTTCCACGTTATCTGGAATAACAAATCCTACAACATTGAGGTTGTGGATCAAAACGCGGCGGAAAAAACGGCCCATTTACTGATCAATGGCCAACATTATTACACCACTGCCAAAGATCACCTTGATCTGTTACTGGAAGGAATGGGCATGCAAAATGGTTCTGCTCAAAAGATCAACAATGTAAAAGCACCAATGCCGGGACTGATACAGTCCATCACCGTGTCGGAAGGCGACCATATCAATAAGGGCGACAACCTGCTGGTGCTGGTTGCTATGAAAATGGAGAATGTGATCAAATCTTCCGGCAGCGGCGTGGTGAAAACACTGAAAGTATCTCCCGGACAGATTGTGGAAAAAAACCAGGTATTATTGGAGTTTCACTAAATTACTTGTGAATCTGAACTTCACACGCTTATTTTTACGAATCAAAACACCACATCGCTACCATGCCGGAACCAAAATTCAAACGTTTATTACTCAAACTCAGCGGAGAAGCACTCAACGGGGGCGATAAAGCCCAGGTCATTGACTTTAACATTCTCGACAATTATGCCAAGGAAATCAGAAGGATTACCGAGGTAGGCGTACAGGTTGCGATCGTGATTGGTGGTGGAAACATTTTCCGGGGCGCATCGGTCGAAAAATCCGGAATCGACCGTGTTCAGGGTGATCATATGGGCATGCTGGCAACGGTCATTAACGGTATGGCTATCCAGAGCTCCCTCGAAAAACATGGCATGAATACGCGCCTGATGTCGGCCATTAAAATGGAACAGGTATGCGAGCCATTGATCCGCCGGCGGGCTATCCGCCATCTCGAAAAAGGACGCGTGGTAATCTTTGGTGCAGGAACCGGGAATCCTTACTTCACGACGGACACCACTGCGGGGCTGCGTGCCATCGAATCAGAATCGGAGGTTGTACTGAAAGGGACCCGCGTCGATGGCGTTTATACTGCCGATCCGGAGAAAGATCCGACCGCGACGAAATATGCTCAGCTTACCTTCGACGAAGCACTGTCTAAAAACCTCAAGATCATGGACCTCACTGCATTCACACTTTGCAAGGAAAATGACCTCCCGATCATTGTATTCGACATGAACAAGCCTGGTAACCTGTATGACCTGGTGATGGGCGAAGATGTCGGAACCCTGATATCGAACCAATAGAAATATACAGCTTACTATAAAACAATGGAAGAAATAGAATTATATCTGGATGACGCCAAGGATACCATGGACGGCGCAATCAAACACCTTATTATTGAATTAGGTAAAATCCGCGCCGGAAAAGCATCCCCCCAGATGCTGGAAGGTCTTCAGATCGATTACTATGGCTCGATGACGCCGATTCAGAATGTAGCAACGATCAATACCCCCGACGCACGTACGATCGCTATCAAGCCTTTTGAAAAGAAAATCATCAACGATATCGAAAAGGCGATCCGCAATAGTAACCTGGGTTTCTCGCCTTCCAACGACGGCGAATTAATCCGTATTTCCGTTCCGCCATTGAATGAAGAACGCAGACGTGAGCTCGTAAAACGTGCCAAAAACGAAATAGAAACCGCGAAAATCAATGTCCGCAACATCCGTCAGGATGCGAACAACTCGCTCAGAAAGCTAACCAAGGAAGGCGTTTCCGAAGATCTGGTAAAATCGAGCGAAGACCGTGTCCAGAAACTGACAGACGGTTTTGTGGCAAAAATCGAACAGATATTCTCCGTCAAAGAAAGGGAGATCATGGAAGTCTAAGACTAATTCCTGCTTTAACCAACAAAAAACCCGCGAAATGCGGTTTTTTTGTTGGTTAACTTTGGCTTTCGGCCGTCGGCTATCGAACTTTTTTGGCTGGCTGAAAAACAAAGTTTAATAGTGCAAAAAGCTCGACAGCCGAGAGCTGAAAGTCGAAGTTCTTCTTATTTTGCGCTGAATCCTTCGAAACCGCGGTGGTTTGACTCTTCATACAAACGCTCGGTAGGC
>NZ_CAMLSE010000020.1 GCF_946482605.1 uncultured Dyadobacter sp.
CTTCGACCAGTTCGACGATCATTGCACCGCTTGCATTGTTCTTGTCCCACACCCAGCCTTCGAAGATATTACAGTCGGCGATATCGAAATTCCCCTGATAAAATGGGACGACAGCGTCAGTACAGGTCAACGTTTTAGGAGAACTGCTTAGTACATAACCGCTTCCCTTAACACGTATACTCAACTGGTTCGGCTGACCATTCTTGAGACTGGCGGGTGTAGCAATACTGAAACCGTAATTTCCTGTCCCATAACCGGCATTCTTCAGATCAGCCTTATAAAGGTTTGCAGTCACAGTCGCATGTACCCTACTGCCTTCAACCAGTTCGACCGTAAGAGTACCTCCTGCATTGTTTTTGTCCCATACCCAGCCCTCCAAGATATTGCAATCGGCAATGTTGAAATTGCCCTGGTAAAATGGGACGGGACAAGCCACAGTTTTCGGAGAGTTGCTCAAGGCGTAATTACTACCTTTAATACGTGCACTTAACTGGTGCGGCTCACCATTTTTAAGACTAGGCGGTGTGGTAATGCTGAAACCGTAGTTTCCTGTCCCATAGCCAGCTGTCTTCAGATCAGCCTTATAAAGGTTTGCACTTTCAGTCGCATGTACCGTACTGCCTTCAACCAGTTCGACTGTCAGCGCACCGCCTGGATCAGCCTTGTCCCAAACCCAGCCCTGTAACAGGTTACAATCAGCTAGGTCGAAATTGCCTTGATACTCACAGGTCACACTCTTTGGTGAACCGGTCAATTCATAGGTGCTGCTCCGAACGCGTATACTTAAGTTGTGAGGATTGCCGTCTTTTAGGCTTATCGGTAAAGCGACTTTAAACCCATAATTCCCAGTACCCATACCGCTACCTTTAAGATCTTCCCGATATCCATTTGCTAATGTGGAAGCATGTAAGACGCTTCCTTCCATAATTTCCACCGTAAGAGCTGCATTAGGATAATTCTTATCCCAAATATACCCCTTGATTTCGGTACAATTAGCTGATTCCAAAACCCCGCTATAATCAACTGGTACAGACGCGACATTTAATGACGCTAACGCATAAACGTTGTACGCCCCAGGAATGATGGCCTGGACAGTCGTTATTGATCCAGAGATTAACGTACTGGCACTTCCCGCCAAGTTCACTTCATCAACAACGGATGTAATCCTTTCCCAACGTGATAGTGTTTGGTTCCAACCAACAATACTTAGATTCAGTAAAGAATTGCTGCTGAGGTTCGCTATTTCACTTTGATCATTCCAAGAAAGAGTAAGGCGAGTAGCATTAGTTCCCGAAATGTCCCAAAACTCCTTAGTACTCACTTTGGAAATAATAGTTTCTTTGTTTTCGACGTTAAACGGCCCGTCACCAGGAACAGATGCCGTATTCGGATTCTCCTGAAAATAAGCACCCATCGTTCCGTCTGCTTCCGCTGCAAACGGCCGGTAACTACCATTGTCCCCAACAGGAAATACAAAATGCCCACCCCCATTCTTTTTTACGTATCCATCGACAAACCTATGATCACTTATTCCCGTTAACCTGGAATTTTGCGAAAAGCTTACTACTCCGCCACTTCCGGATCTTTCAGTTACAATAATCGCATTTTGGCCGTAAGATATCCACGAAATACAAGACAGCAAAAAGCCGACGATGTAAAACTTTTTCATAATAAGACTCGCTTTTGCTCCTAATTTCTATCCCGTAACATTCGCACTGTAATCACCTAAAAACTTCATTTCTCCACCCGCTTCAACTTTGATGCTTTTAGCTGTGATATTCTGCCCAATTTCAACTATATGGCCTGAATTTATCTTCACAACTGAGGTAGATGTAGGAACACGACCGTTTGACCAGATTCCGGGATTCGGCCATGCGCCGGAAGCAATGGTTTGGACTACGTCTGAAAACAGCGAGGTAGTCTTAAAGTTCTTGTACAATAGCTGGTCCGTCTTTGATCCGGCTGTACCAAACCAATCATTTAAAATGTCTGCATAAACTCTTCGAAAATCTATCTGCATCTTAATATCACGATTTGTTTCCCACTGTGTGGGTGAAGGCGGTAAGAGCCCGTTGACCAAATCAGGATTTGTCCCAATAAGCTGTCGTTTGATACCCGTTCCAAAAACAAACATGGGCGCGCCAATGCCGTGATCAGTTCCTTTTGATGCGTTCGAAGTAGCCCTGCGACCGAAATCCGAGAAGGTCATCCCAAGCACTCTGTCTTCGGTGCCTTGTAACTTCAAATCTTTTTGAAATGCAGCAATACCATCAGATAATTTTCTCAGCAATTGGGCATGAACTCCTTCTGTACTGCTCGTTCCTACCTGATTTGCGTGCGTGTCAAATCCACCCAGTTCAACATAATAAATTTTAGATTTTAACCCGCCATGAATCAGTCTAGCAACTATTTTTAACTGTTCTGCCAATTCGTTTTTGGCAGATGCATCCGGATAGTTGGCGAAGTTGGTTCCCGCATTAGCTGCGGCCTTAATTTCTGCCCCGTACCCCACTGCAAGGACTTGCTGTTGCCTAATGTAGGCGATTAAATCTCCGGCATCGCAACATGGTAAATTATCTCCAGGCAAAACACTTGGCTCCCCTATCAACTGATAAAACGTGTTGGGATCCTGAAGCGTTATTCCCATCGACTGACTGCTACCCAGTAACGCGGTTGTGCTTATCTGACCGATTTGTATTGCCAACGGATCCTCCATTGTATCACTGGGGTAATTTGTTGGGTAACCGGGAAATCTATCGTTAAGGTAGCGCCCTGCCCATCCCGAGTTCGCATACTGAGACGAATCCACGGCAGTCATCCATATATCCGTTGACCGGTAATGTGACTGATCGGGGTTCGGATATGAAACTGAATTAATAATAGCCAGCTTTCCCTCGTCATACATTTCACGCATTCCTATCATAGCAGGGTGGAATCCTGTTTCGGGATTTCCAGCTAAACGCAGGACCTGATTTTCTGGAATAGCTATGTTATTTCTCAACTGATCATATTTCGAATAATATTCCAGGGGAATGACTGTGTTCAAGCCATCGTTTCCTCCACCCAAATATATGATCACCAGTATACGATCATTGTTTAGCGCAGATACGTTTGCCAAAGATTGTACCAGTGCCGAACCTTTGGCTAAGGATTTAATTCCAAAGCCATTCAACATAACCGGAGCCATTACAGATGATGCCGCACGAATGAAATCTCTCCTTTTCATAGATCCGATTAAAACAGTTGATATTCAGCCATTCTTAACATGTGTTTAAGCAGAGCGCGGCATCTGACAAGGACTGCGCTCTGCCTCGGCCACTCTGATGGAGCCGTACGATAGGAATTCCATTCTCTCACCCAGGTTCCGCGAGCACTGTTGTTCATCATCATTATGTTATCGATCAAAAAATCCCGTTGCAATTGGGATAATTCTGTACAGAAAAGATTTTTAGATAATTCAGCCAAGACATCCTCGCAAGTAATTGATGGCGTATTTATGACGTCAGAAAAATTGGGTTGAATAGTTCTTAACCGGTTCAATAAATCAGGACCGAATAAATACCCCGGCTTGATTTCTAACCATGGATTGGAAAATGCGTCGGTGCGGGATCCCCGAAGGCCAAGTGTAGTACCATTAATCCAGTTTTTAGAAAAACCAGTTTGATAGTAGGGCAGGGATCCAAAAACAGAAGGTTGATTTAAAAAATTGAGTTGTAAGACGTCCATACTACTACTCATATATTCCATCATAGTGCGGAACGGTACATATTCTGATGTCATATCAGGTACAGGAAGGTTGAAATTGCGGACCGCACCAATCATAAACTCTGCGGGCGATTTGATAATTGCTCCGATGTTACGCGTCTCAAAAAATATGTCGCTCGACAGAAGCCTCCTTAATACAGGAGCTATCGCAAAATTATTTTCGGGACTAGCAAAAAAATTGGCTAGCGGAATAATTACCTGATCTTCTACATCCTGCGTTACGTTAGGGTTAACATACCAACGATACAATTTTCTGCAAATAAAGTTTTTCGTTTCGGGATGATTTAGCAGCATACTAATAAGGTCAGCCAATTCCTCGTCACCAGCTGTTGGTCCACTGCGGCCTATTATAGTAGTATTATTGTAAAAAGCAGAAAAGGATTTATCATCAGTATCGTGGCGGCTTGGCGTGAATACATAGTCGAAAGAGGTTGACCCATCCTTGTATTCATTGACAATCTGCCATCCTGTCAAAACCCTGGCAGCTTCTTTGACATCCTGTTCAGAATAGTTGTGATTTCCGGCAAAATCCTTTTGTCCAACAGTAAACAATTCCTGAAGCTCTCTACCATAATTTTCGTTTGGATGCTCCTTCTCATTTTGATTTCCGTTTTGAAACGACAACATTGCAGGATCTTTAGTCATTCCTATCGTCATTTCCCTAAAATTGCCTAAGGCATTTGCACGCAAGAATCTTAGATATCTATTAAGTAGCCGATAATCCTCCACTGAGCCATAAGCTACCACAAAGTGATTCTGCCAAAATGCAGTTAACTTTTCAAGTACAGATGGATATCCGTTTTGCTCTGTCATGAGGCCAATCCACCAGTACTTTACATATTTTTGATATACTTGGGCACGGCTCGCATTGAAGGGTTTATCTAAAAATGGCTGCCCCGAATCGCCCCTGCCTGCTTCCATTTCTACTGGAGGAGGTGGAGCTGCACGATAGCTAGCATTATTAATCAAAATATCGACTGCCTCTATCGCTGTCTTACCAGTAAAGTTGACAATTTCCTGAGGTGTAGGACCAAATGTCGCTCTTCGAAGAAGATGACTAGCAGTTTGAGAAGTTAACGGTGTTGTGTATGTGCTTAAATTCGCCATATTCTAATGAGTAATCGCTTGGTTCTTAAGACAAATATAACCACTCAACTAAATATTTTGCAAATTAATTCTACAAATTGATAGTTTTCACTACAACATATATGAAATATTACTGACCATTTATTATGACTACCATTGAAGTGTCGTTCTATATAAATATAGAATAATTTGCCTTATTTCGCATAACATTTCGATCGACCACTATCAACTGATTGTTGATCCCTTACATCAATGTTCTCATGCATCGATTTCTGACGCTGGCTTGCTTAATCAAATATTCACATACTCCATTCAACAAGACCTTCCGCACTTTCAAAAGTTACCTACCAATGCGAGGAATATCGGCCACAACTTCAAATACACGAGAAAGCGAAGCACTCTCTATCTTAGAGAGTTGCAACGGCAAAGTTGCCTTAGTCCTTGGTGGCGACGTTTTTCACCAATCGTATTTACAAGTTAATTCGGATCGACAAGAGTCCCGAAGGTAGCCTGATGTCCTCTTATTAGGTCAGCCATCCTAAGCGATACGTAGTTGTTTAAGTTTGATCCTGATTCAAGGCACTTATATGGGAAATCCGGTGGAATCCAAATACAAAGTACCGGCTTGTCTTTTATGACAATGTGGTCGCAGATTGCAACATCAATCAAATTTTCGCTTCAGTGCGATTAAGGAGATTAACAAGATATACCTGGTGCTCCAAAAATTTCAGATTAGGGTGCTGGATCATGGCACTGTCTGGCTTGACCAATTTGTTTAGGTTGTCGAGGAGCCGTAGGGGCTGAAAATCGGATGTACAGAGGAAGTCCCGCCCCGAATGGGTTACGGCAACGAAAAATAGCTGGCTGAAATCACCCAACCACTGGTGAAGAGCGGCTACTCAAGTATTTGCCTCGTCTCTTGGCGACCGGCACCCAACTAACTGTTTAACAGTTCATTTCATCGGCTGATACTCAAAAAAAATCGACTTTAAGCAATCGACACAACCTCAGCCAGCGGGGGATGCCCGAATTGCATAATAAGGAGAGAAGAAGAGATCCTTCTATGAATTTTCAAAGATAAACTATTGACAATCTTCCAATTATAGAATTAATACTAATTTCTTGTTTTGATTTATAAAAGAAAAGACGTAAAATTGCTCAGACGAAACGTGCATTCTTATCATGATGAGAATCAGAATGGAATGACATGCTCCTCAAAATCACTCAACGTTATAAATCATGAAAAATCACTATCCCGGCTTACTTCCCAAGGCGCACCTCTGGACGGACGTTGTACTCCTTAATCTTTCGTTCTTCTTCGCCTACATTTTCCGCTTCGAAAACGGCATAGCGACCCTTTTCGAAAACCAGTATGTGAATCTGCTGCTGGTCGCCAATCTGGTCTGGATTTTCACGATTTACTCATTCAAAACTTATCGTTTTACCAGGCTATCCTATCACTTTAACACGCAGATCGGGAATTTCCTGAAAGCGGTTACGGTGCACGGGGCTATCATGATGGCATTCCTCTACCTGAGCAAACAAGGTGAGGAGTATTCAAGATATCAGTTCCTGATGACTTACGGCCTTTTCCTGACCCTCGCGGTTACTTCAAGGGCTGGTGCCGTTCTTTTTCTGAAACTATTCCGTCAGGCAGGTTACAACTACAATCGTTACGCGATCGTAGGAAAAGGAGATCTGGCTACATTGATCCGCGAATTTTATAGTACACGCAGGGAGCTCGGCTACCGTTTCTCCGGCGCAATTGACTTGTCGGCGCACAAGAATTCCGTCGAAGACCTCGAAACGATGGTCAAAGAACAGAAACTTGACTACCTGTATTGCTGCCTGTCGGAAATGAATGACGAGCAGGTGAAAGAAGTGATCCGCATAGGCGAACGCCAGCGCACGCATATTCGGCTGGTTCCCGACTTCCGTGGCTTTATGACCAACATGGCCACCATCGAGTACCACGACATGTATCCGATTATTCAGATTAATACGAAGCCGTTTTCGAGTTTGAACGAACAGACTGTGAAGCGGGCATTCGATCTGATCTTCTCTGCCATTGTCATGATCCTTGGCGCTCCGGTATTCTTCCTGGTTTGGGCGGCAATCAAAATTACATCTCCCGGGCCGGTGTTTTTCAAACAACAACGTTCAGGCCGTTGGGGCGAACTGTTCTACATTTACAAGTTCCGCAGCATGCGCGTGGATGCCGACAAAATGGGTTTGCAGCATTCGCAGGGTGACAATGATCCGCGCATTACGCCGATCGGCCGTATACTCCGCAAATCCAGATTGGACGAACTTCCTCAGTTCATCAATGTATTGAAAGGCGAAATGTCGGTCGTTGGACCACGTCCGCTATATAAATATGATGTAGACATGCTGATGGAAGCTGCTCCCCACGATTTCCAGCGTCTATTAACCGTAAAGCCGGGAATCACCTCGATCGGACAGATCAACGTGGGTTATGCCGATACCGTCGCTAAAAACGTGGAGCGGTTGAAATACGATCTCCAATATCTTAAATCATACAGCGTCTTTGACGACGTCCAGTTGATTTTCAGAACTGTGCAAGTAATGGTTCTCGGACGAGGACAATAATGTTTTATTAGTATCCAACATGTTAGTTAAGTCCAAATGGCGCCGCTGGTGCCATTTGGACTTACTGACCTGTCTCATCCGGCAAATGCGCGTTTCATACGCTTCCCGTTCCTGAACTCCCAACTCCGAACCAATCCTGCTGCGACATCAACAATGCGTTTGCGCAGGTAATTTTTGAAGGAGTGACCCGCAAAAGTCCCGAAATAATAATCATTAAATAACGGTGCTATCCGGGAGGCATTTTTAACTTTGCGCTACACGTGCTTTAACCATACTTATGAATATTGTCGTTTTGGGTGCCTCAGGGCAATTGGGCAGCTGCCTAAAAAAAGTCTCCGCCGAGAGAAATATCACAGACATCGCGTTCCCCGCGGAAGAGCAGGCGAACATTCTTGACAAAGAGCTCCTGGATCAGCTCTTTACCGCCGAAAAACCGGCATTCGTTATCAATTGCGCAGCTTACACGGCTGTCGATAAAGCAGAGGACGATGTAGACACGTGCAGGAAAGTGAACCGCGATGGGGCGGCGTATATAGCCGAAGTTTGCAAGAAGCATCAGGCTACGCTGATCCACGTTTCTACGGATTTTGTTTTCAAAGGGGATGTTCCAAAATTGCTTTCTGAAACCGATGCTGCCGAGCCTGAAAACATTTACGGCCTGACTAAGCTCGAAGGAGAGGCTGCTATTGCGGAGATCCTGCCCGAACACTTTACGCTGCGAACCAGCTGGCTGTACTCCGAATACGGAAACAACTTCGTAAAGACAATGCTGCGCCTGGGCAAAGAACGCGACCAATTGGGCGTCATTGTAGACCAGGTGGGCTCCCCTACCTACGCGATTGACCTGGCGGGCGCTATTTTAGACATTATCGCATCCGGCAGCAAAGCGTACGGCATCTACCATTACAGTAATGAAGGTGTAACTTCCTGGTACGACTTCGCGAGAGCTGTTTTCGATCTGAGCAGTACCGAGGTAGTACTTAACCCTGTCAAGACATCGGAATACGTTACCAAAGCGGTACGCCCGGCTTTTTCTGTCATGGATAAGACTAAAATCAAGAGCACCTTTTCCATTCAGATTCCCTACTGGCGCAGCAGCCTGGAAGTATGCCTTGAAAGACTTGCCGCCGGCAACTAGGCCTTAAAATGCCAAGTTTTTGCGGATAGCCAGCATCAGTCCAACCGCATTATCGAAGAGTTTGCCCTGATCCACTGAGACAGCGGCTCTCACATTGGATCCGCCCAACAGTTTAACGGGCGCCTCGAAAGCGAGAATGCCGGAGAACTGGTAGGTTTTATCGGGCAAAGGCTGATCGTAAGTGCCTTCATTACTTGACAATGATAATTTAGTGGTCCAGGTGGCCGCGTTCAATTTGCCTTTCATACCCGAATGGATCACCCATACGCGGTTGTTATTGGTAAAAAAGTCGGCGTACCTGGGCCAGTTGTTTTCCGTCTGCGGCGTAATGAAGGGAGTTCCTAGCCCCCGGCCGTGATAGGACCAACCATCCCTGACCTGACCATTGTTGAAATAATCATCCTTCCCACGGATTCTGTTGCCGTCGGTGGCCTCACTCCCGCCCTGGCTTTTGGTATACAAAAGCTCGAACGTAAGTCTTTCCAGACTAAAATATTTGCCTTCGCGATCCTTCATTTTGAAAGTCAGGCCGTTGAGCCCGTCCTTGATATTGTTCAGGTAAAAAAGCGAGCCATCCTCGACCAGGTTTTGCCTGTAAAACATGACGTTAACGGATTGAAAATCCAGCTCTAATCCGAAATCGATGCTGGCTACGTGATTGCCGATCCGGTTGGTTTCGTCAAACGAAGATATGCCGCTCACTTTTCCTTTGGGCTTGAAACCGGTGATGACATACCAGTACTTATCGAAGCCCTTCGGCATCTGACCGTTTTCGGTAAAATACGGCGACTTCCCGCCCCATTGCACCGCATGGTTAAAGCCTCCGTGCAGTTTCAGCTTGCCGTCAGGCTTACCCAGCCGAATGAAAAGGCTTTTGTTATGGAATTTCAGCTCGCTGGTCACAGGCCGCTTTCCATCCAGGTATCCATCCGAATAAAAACCTTTGAAATAAAGAAAATTCCGGATCAGGGGAACGTAGCTTTCAAATCCCAGCTGCACCCTGGGAACAGGTAGTGCATTACCCGACCACATATAGGCTCCCGTCCCCAGCTCATTGTCATTGAATCCCACATACTGTTTGCGCCGGCCGACGGTTAGCTGAAAACTTTTGAATGCAATTCCGGCATACGCCTGGGGAATCAACAGTTTGCTCTGCTCAGCCGCATTGCCCACCAGTTCAGCACCGTAGGCGAAAGACCATTTTGGAGCGGACAGCGAATCTTTTGACAATAATTTCCTTCCCTCTACGCCGGCTCTCCCGCTCAGCACCTGCCCGGAAGTCGGGACAATGCCCCATTGATTGGCATGTAACCAAAAAGGCGTCCGGGAGGCCGTCGAGCCGTAACCGGCTACTTCCACCCACGCCTTGCCGCCTGTGCGGGTGCTGGTGGTGTCGGCCGGATCGGCCGGCGCGGCACCGGCAGGGTTACAGAACAGAACAGATAAAAGCGCGGAAAGGGCTAATAGCGATGAGGTCAACAAGCCAGAATACTGCATTGTATTTGATACGAACATGTTTTACTTAGGAGGGCAACTTGGCGCCAGGGCAAACCAAATGAACCGAAAGATAAAGATTTCCGGCTATTAATAATACCAAAACCGACCATAAGGTCACTACCCATATACACACCGTTAACGCATCGTTAACATTTACATATGCTAGATTTATTTCAAAACCGTTCTAATTTTACCGGTGGTATATTACCCTGACGGTGAATCACCGCTAAACCTTTTTGCTGACCCCATGATCATAAAAGAAAATAGCTCGCAGGACCGCGATGGGCTGCCCCCGTTTGTCAATAGCTGGAAACAGCTTTACATACTGCTGATCGGCATGCTCGCATTACAGATTGTCCTCTTCTATTTATTTATGACCCGTTTTCAATGAGCACACTCGACTGGATTGTTCTTTCGCTCACCCTCTTATTTGTAGTGTTGTATGGTATCTATCGCAGCCGTGAGAAACACACGATGGATTCCTTTCTGCTGGCCGGGCAATCGATGCCCTGGTACCACGTCACCCTTTCGCTGATGGCCACCCAGGCCAGCGCGATCACCTTCCTTTCCGCGCCCGGGCAGGCCTACACCGACGGCATGCGCTTTGTACAGTTTTATTTCGGCTTACCGCTTGCGATGGTGGTACTGTGCGTGACATTCGTTCCCAAATTCGGCAAGCTCAAAATCTTTACGGCCTACGAATTTCTCGAAGGGCGTTTCGATCTGCGCACTCGCGGACTGACTGCCTTCCTATTCCTCTTGCAGCGCGGCTTGTCTACCGGGCTTTCCATTTATGCGCCATCGCTGATCCTTTCGGCTATCCTGGGTTGGGACATTACCTGGACCAACATTATTTCGGGCGGCATTGTGATGCTATACACCACTTTGGGCGGCTCACGCGCGGTCTCGCATACACACCTGCAGCAGATGGGCATCATTACCATTGGAATGGTCGTCGCCGGGGTGATGGTGGTAAAGTTCCTGCCCGAACAGGTGTCCTTCACAGATGCATTGCACGTGGCCGGCAAAATGGGCAAAGTCAATCTGATCGATTTTACATTCGACTTGAACAGCCGGTATAATGTGTGGTCGGGGCTGATCGGCGGGTTCTTTTTGCAGCTCTCCTACTTTGGTACCGATCAGTCGCAGGTAGGGCGCTTTCTGACGGGCAGCTCACAGGGACAAAGCCGTCTGGGGCTGGCCATGAACGGCCTGTTGAAAATTCCGATGCAATTTCTGATACTGCTGGTGGGGGTGCTCGTGTTTGCATTCTACCAGTTTACCAAACCGCCGTTGTTTTTTAACCAGACCGCCGTAGACCACGTCAGATCCACACCGTTTGCCGGCGAATACCAGGCGCTGGAAAAGAAGCACGACCAGATCCAGAGCGAAAAACGTCCGCATGTGATGGCATTGACCGAGGCGATCCGCAAGGACGATCAAACCGGGATTGCCGCATCCAGGACCATTCTCGCCGCTCTTGAAGAACAGGTCAAAGATGTACGTAAGCAGGCCACAACCGTCCTTTCGAAAGCCAATGGCGGGGATACCAATGACGTCAACTACATTTTCCTCCGGTTTGTGATCGATTATCTGCCGATGGGCATGGTGGGGCTGCTGATCGCGGTAATTCTGCTGGCCTCGATGGGATCGGTCGCCGCTGCATATAATTCACTGGCCTCCTGCACGATCGTCGATATTTACAAGCGCATGATCCGGAAGGACGACGACAGCCGCAACTACGTGGCTGCCTCCCGTTGGGCAACCTTCTTCTGGGGTATATTCTGCATTGCCGTGGCCCAGTATGCTTCCAGGCTTGGCAGCATGATCGAGGCCGTCAACATCCTGGGATCACTCTTTTACGGAACCATTCTGGGCATCTTTCTGGTCGCGTTCTATTTCAAAGGCATCGGCAGCAGGGCCGTTTTCTGGGGAAGCATCATCGGTGAGCTGTTTGTGATCGCCAGCTATGTCATCGACCTGACCGCATTTCTGTGGCTCAATCTGATCGGCTGCGCGCTGGTTATCATTTTTGCCTGGCTTATCGAAAAGCTCTGGCCTCAGCCCGTGGTTACAGCTTGATAACTATCGTCGAAATGTCCAATCAGGGACAATTCTCTTTAAAAATTAAATATTTTAAAGAAAGTATAGTGCTCAACCGTTTTTTTTCGGCTGCATAGGAAACTATTCGCGCATTTAAATCCTTAATAAGTACAATCGGGCAACGGGGGAGCTTATACGCAGCTCACTATTGTCACCGATTGTTACAAAATTTTATCCAAACCCACTGGCCATGCAAAAGCCGCTTAATCTTTTCCCAACCGGGGTCAGAATTCTGTTCATTCCGTCGGATAGCTGACCCGGATCCCGCTTTTTTCCAATTGGAGAACCTGTTCATCAACAAGGACTCAAAACACATTTTCTCTGTCCAAATCAAATTTACACCTACATGAATTATTGGTCTAAGCCACAAAAAACACCGCGTTTGGCGCTTAGCTCGGCATTCCTTTTATTGAATTTTCTCAGTTCCGTCTTCGCTCAGGGCATTCAGGAAAGTAACCGGGAAGCGCCGGTTTTAGAGCAGGCAACATTACAGCAGGTCGTTGCCTATGCGATTAAAAACCAACCGGCGATCCAGCAGTCGCTCATCGATGAGCAGATTACCGCCAACCAGGTCCGCAGCAAGCTTGCCGACTGGTACCCGCAGATCGGGTTTAATTATAATTTGCAGCACAACTTCATCGTGCAGACCAGCATCATTGCGGGCAATCCCGTTAAGCTGGGTGTCAACAACGTTTCGGCGGCTCAGTTCACCTTATCCCAGCAGATCTTCAACCGCGACGTACTGCTTGCCAGACGGACCCGGGCCGATGTACTGTTTGCCGCAAGCCAGAACACGGTCAACACCAAGACCGACCTGGCCGTCAATGTTTCCAAAGCATTTTATGATGTGCTTGCCACCACCCAGCAAATCCGTGTCGCCGACCAGGATATTGCCAGGCTGGAACGAAGCCTGAGAGATGCCCAGAACCAGTACAAATCAGGTGTGACCGACAAGATCGATTACAAAAGAGCGACCATTTCGCTCAACAACACCAAAGCCAACAGAAAAAGCAACGATGAGGTCCTGAAAGCCAAGCTGGAATATCTCAAAGCGCTCATGGGTTATCCCGTGCAAAAGGCGCTGGAGATCAGCTACGATACCCTGCAAATGGAGCGGGAGATCGGCCTGGATACCTTGCAGAACCTGGATCTGAGCGGACGCATCGAGTACCAGATCCTGACCACACAGAAAAAACTGGCCGAAGCCAATCTGCTCTACAACAAATGGAGCTATCTGCCCAATCTGTCGCTGAACGGTGCCTACAACCTGAACTTTCAGAACAATCAGTTCTCTGACCTTTACGGCAAGAACTATCCCAACTCTTTCGGGCTGCTCACCTTGTCGCTGCCGATCTACCAGGGAGGAAAGCGGAAAGCCAACACCCGGCAGGCGGAATGGCAATTGAAGCGGCTGGACTGGGACCTGAAAGGACTGCAAAACAATGTGAACTCCGAATATGCGAGCGCATTAGCCAATTACAAGGGTAACCTGACTAACCTGCTGGCTCAGAAAGAGAATGTAGAGCTGGCCCAGGAAGTATATGATGTGATCCAGTTGCAATACAAATCCGGTATCAAGACATACCTGGAAGTGGTCACCTCCGAGACTGATCTTCGTTTGGCACGTATCAATTATTATAATGCGCTCTACCAGGTTCTGGCCAGCAAAATCGACGTTCAGAAAGCGCTCGGACAGATCAACTACCAATAGCGGCCTTGGGGCCACCCATTCATCTCCTGATTTCCATTGAAAATACTTTTGATAATATGTTTTTAAATACAATGAAATATTATCCGGCTGCCCTTCTCGCATTGGCAGTGATCTCATGCGGCAAAAAAGAGCAGCAACAGCAACCTACTCAGCCGCCGGCCGTTCAGGTAACTTTGACCGAGGTAAAGGCCTCGGAAGCATCTTATTATGACGAGTACCCCGGGACTGTGGCGGCACTCAACGAAGTAGAACTTCGCCCGCAGGTAACCGGCTTTGTGACCGGTATTCATTTCAGCGACGGTGCACGCGTCCGCAAAGGCCAGCTGCTGTACACGATCGATGCGCAGCTTTATGATGCCAACTACGATCAGGCCGTTGCCAACCTGAGTGTGCAGGAAGCCAACCTGGTCCGCGCGCAGAAAGACGCCGACCGTTACCATGAGCTCGAAAAGAACGACGCGGTGGCCAAACAGCTCGTCGATAACGCCGATGCCGCACTGGAAGTAGCCAAAAGGCAGGCAGATGCCGCCAAGGCAAGCATCAAGGCAGCCCAAACCAGCGTTCGCTACACCAAGGTCCTGGCTCCGTTTGACGGCGTGATCGGTATATCGGCAGTGAAGGTAGGCGCTCCTGTTTCGACAGGACAGACTGTGCTGAACACGGTTTCGACCGACAATCAGCTCGCTGTCGATTTCAATGTGGATCAAAAGGAAATCTACCGGTTCACTTCCCTGATGAAATCCCAGAAGGCCAGCGATTCCACATTCTCGATCAGGTTCGGTAGCGATGTGTATCCGGTGAACGGCAAGATCGCGCTGATCGACCGCGCAGTTGATCCGCAGACCGGTAGCATTAAGACCCGACTGGTTTTCCCCAATAAAGACAACCAACTCCGCGCGGGCATGAGCGCTACGGTCAGGGTACTCAACAATGCAAGCGCGAAATCGCTGCTGATCCCTTACAAAGCCGTAACCGAACAGCTGGGTGAATTTTTCGTTTATGTGGCCGGCGATAGCAGCAAGGTCACGCAGCGCAAGGTGGAGCTTGGTACCGCGATCGGCACCAACATCATCATCAGGGACGGACTTAAAGAAGGAGAAAAAATTGCGGTGGAAGGAGTTCAGAACCTTCGTGAAGGAGCGGTTATTCAGGAAGGCGGCGCCAAGCAGTAATCCGCCGGTTCCTTTTTCTATTTCATAAACCAGTACGAAATGATTGCAGATATTTTCATAAAAAGGCCGGTCACAGCGATAGTATCCTCGGTTGTGCTTGTCCTGGTGGGCCTCATTGCTCTTACCACCCTTCCGGTGGCCCAATATCCCGACGTCACCCCTCCTACTGTTACCGTAAGCGGTAACTTCACGGGAGCCGACGCGCAAACGGTCGAACAGACGACGACGACACCCATTGAAACGCAGATCAACGGTGTGCCTGGCATGACCTACATGTCCAGCAACAGTACCAGCAGCGGGCAAAGCAGCATTAACATCACCTTCGACGTAGGCACTGACGTTAACATCGCAGCGCTTGACGTGCAGAACCGCGTGAGCGTGGCCGAACCTACCCTGCCCGATGCGGTAAAACGCCTTGGACTCACGGTCCGCAAGCGCCAGCCCAGTATCATGATCGCATTGGCATTGTACTCACCCAATGGCTCTCACGACGCGCAGTTTATCGGTAACTATGCCAACATTTACATTAAGGATGCACTTCAGCGTGTGAAAGGTGTGGGTGATATCGTATCCCGTGCAGATGATTTCGGGATGCGTATCTGGCTGAACCCCGAGAAGCTGGCCAACCTGAGGATGACCCCTTCGGATATATCGGCAGCGCTGGCTGAGCAAAACCTGCAAATTGCAGCGGGAACGGTGGGTGGCACCCCGCAACCCAATGCGCAGGCATTCGAATACAGCGTGCTGACCAACAGCCGCCTGAACACCAAGGAACAGTTCGAAGACATCATCGTCAGATCTTCACCCGAAGAAGGAAGCGTGGTGTATCTGCGGGATGTGGCGCGTGTGGAGCTGGGTAAATTCGATTACGGTGTGAATGCATTCGTAGCCGGTAAACCTGCTGCTTTCGTGTTGATCTACCAGGCCCCCGGCGCCAATGCGCTCGACACTTATGAAGGCGTGATGAAGGCGCTGACCGAAATGAAGAAAACCTTTCCCAAGGACATCGACTACGTGATCCCTGTTGAAACGGCATCGGTCGTAAAGGTCTCCATTGAAGAAGTACTTCACACCTTCGGGGAAGCGATGCTGCTGGTAGTGATCGTAGTGTTCCTGTTCCTTCAGAACTGGCGCGCGACATTGATCCCCATCCTGGCGATCCCCGTATCACTGATCGGAACGTTCATTTTCTTCATTCCTTTTGGCTTTACGATCAACACCCTGACGCTGTTCGCGTTCGTGCTCGCGATCGGTATTGTCGTCGATGATGCGATTGTGGTCGTCGAGGCTGTGCAGCATTATATTGATGAAAAGAAAATGTCGCCCAGGGCCGCCACCGAACAGGCGATGAAAGATATTTCCGGCCCGGTAATTGCCATTGCCCTTATCCTTGCGGCCGTATTTGTGCCTGTTGGCTTTGTGCCCGGGATTGTCGGACGGCTCTATCAGCAATTTGCGATCACTATCGCTGTTTCAGTATTGCTATCGGCATTTGTCGCCCTTTCTCTGACACCAGCACTTTGCTCGATCATGCTGCGTCCTTCCAAAGGTGAAGGCGATAAAAAGAACCTGCTTGAAAAGTTCTTTGACCGCTTTAACCGCTGGTTCGACAAGGTCTCCCGCTCTTATACCCGCGGCGTATCCAAATGGATCAGGGCCACTCCCCTGGTACTGGTCATGATGGTGTGTCTGTTTGTCGGGCTGTTTTTTCTTTTCAAAAACAAACCTTCGGGCTTTATTCCCGTGGAAGACGAGGGCCGTCTTTTTGTAACCTACGAAATGCAGGAAGCCACCTCCACCACCCGGAACGTAGCGATGATCAAAGACATTATGCAGCGCGTATCCTCGATTCCGGAAGTGAAGGTAGTCGGTGGTCTGGCCGGACTTAATGTGATCAGCTTTTCGAATAAATCCAATGTAGGAACCATGTTCGTCAGCTTGCATCCCTGGGCCGACCGTAAAGGCGCAGAACACCACGTTCAGGCAGTGATCAAAGAAATTCAGAAACGGACTGCCGATATCAAGGAAGCCCGCGTACTGGCGATCGCTCCGCCCGCTATCCCGGGTCTGGGTGCCACTTCCGGTTTTACATTCCAGTTGCAGCAATCCACGAGCACCGATAACATCCAGCAGTTTGAAACAGTGGCCCGAAACTTCCTCGGTGCTGTCAACAAACGTCCTGAAATTGCGATGGCCTACACCTTCTTCAATGCAAGGACACCCAGCTATCAGATTGATGTCGACCGTGAGAAGACAAAAAAGCTGGGCGTGCAGGTCAACGACGTGTTCAGCTCATTGTCGACCTTACTGGGTAGCTCATATGTCAACGACTTCAACCTGTATGGCCGTAATTTCCGGGTAATGGTGCAAGCCGACAGCAGCTTCCGCTCGTCGCTGGACAAAATTCAGAAGTTCTACGTCCGCAACCGTGCCGGAAATATGGTACCGCTCAGCGCGCTGGTCACTTCCAGGGTCGTCGAAAACCCTGCGCTGATCTCGCATTACAACATCTACCGCTCGGTGGAAATCAATGGAACGCCCAAACCGGGATTCAGTAGCGGCCAGGCCATTACTGCATTGCGGGAAGAGGCTGCCAAGCTGCCGGCCGGGTATAGTTATGAATTCTCGGGTATGAGCAGTGAGGAGATCAAGGCCGGCGACAGCACGACCACTATTTTTGCGATCTCCATTGTGTTTGTATTCCTTTTCCTTGCCGCACTCTACGAAAGCTGGTCTATTCCCTTCTCGGTGTTGTTTGCCGTGCCCATCGGCGCATTCGGCTCGATTCTGACACTGACATTGTTGCCCAACCTGTCCAACAACATCTATGCGCAGATCGGTTTGATCACCCTGATCGGTTTGGCTGCTAAAAACGCCATTCTGATCGTCGAATTTGCCAAAGAGCGCGTCGATGGTGGTATGGAGCTGGTCAAGGCCACCCTTGAAGCGGTACAGCTGCGTTTGCGGCCGATTATCATGACCTCACTGGCATTCATCCTGGGCGTGCTTCCGCTCGCATTTGCCAGCGGCGCTGCGGCCGAATCCCGCAAGACGATCGGCTGGACTGTGTTCGGGGGGATGATTGCAGCGACATCGCTCGCAATTTTTGTAGTGCCTGTATTATTTGTAGCCATTGAAAAGCTGGTTACCGGTAAAAAAGCGCAGCAAGCCAGACCCGGCAATGCCGGCACGGCGGCGCACTAGCGACTGCCAACCCAAAAGGAAAGCGGACTATGACAGTTGTCATGGTCCGCTTTTTTATTACTTTGGGAGAGAACTTATTCTCATCATGTATGTATGTCAAAGAAGTCTTTTCCATCTGGCGGCTGCTGAAAGGCATCTGGGTGGGAGTCGTCGCCGTCACCTTCTATGCCACGCTGGTTTTCTACCTTTTCAGCTACCAGGGCTGGCATTTCCTTTCTTTTCCGATCTCCATCACCACAATCCTGGGCACGGCATTGTCGCTGCTGCTGGGTTTTAGGACCAATTCGGCCTACGACCGTTGGTGGGAAGCCCGAAAATGCTGGGGAGAGATCGTCAACGACAGCCGCACGCTGCTCAGACAGGTCAAGGCTTTTGTAGAGACCACACAGCAGGAAAAAGAGCTGGTCGTCTCCAACATTGCCCACTTGCAGATCGCCTGGTGCTATGCGCTTGCCAATTCGCTCAGACGGAGCCAGACGCTGGTATATGCCGATTTGCATCTCACTCCCCAAGAGCTTGCTTACGCCAGCAGCCAGGATAATGTTCCCAATGCGATCCTGAACCTGATTCAGTTTAAACTGACGGAACTGCACGATGCCGGTAAAATTAAGACTTTGCTTTATCAGAACGCCGACGACACGCTGCAAAGGCTTTGCAATGCGATGGGAAAATGCGAGCGGATCAAAAATACCGTGTTCCCTACCCAATACAGTTTCTTTGTGCATTTGGTGATCTTTATTTTCACATTGGTGCTTCCCATGGGTCTTGTAGAAAGCATCGGCCGGATCGCGATACCGATCACTTTTACGATCTCTTTCCTTTTCTTTTATGTCGAATGGATCGCCTACACACTGCAAAGTCCATTCGAGAACGGCCCCAATGATATTCCGATGACATCCCTGTCGCGTAACATCGAAATCAATCTGCTTCAACTGATCGAGGCAGATAAGATTCCGGAAAAAATCCTTCCTAAAAACGGCGTGGTGATGTAACAAAACGGGGCTGGCCGCAATGGCCAGCCCCGTTTCAATTTCTTTAACGCAACTACTTTATTTGGGTTTTACAGTAGTGTAGTACAAATCCAGACTCACTCCCGGACTCGCGTGCTGCTGACTTCCGACCACCAATCTGTCCACACTCATACTGAATTGCGTATTAGCATCCCGAAACTGTCCTCCTGAACTGAAAGGTCCGCTACGGATCACCAATCCTCCAACGTCACCCGACTCGGTGGTCATGATCTCGGTTGCATAGGAGCTGATGTCAAACAAATAATACTCGTCGTTGTTGACCACATCGCGTACATACCTGCTGGCGACCGGCACGGGCTGGGAGGTGGAGGCCAGGGTGTACAATGGAATCGGCAACCCATTTCCATCTGTATAGAATTGGTTATTCTTGTCAACACGGTAAATATACAACGCCGGAGGAACCCTCAGCGCATTGGTTACCGATGCCCTCAGCGGCCGGATACGAAGGAAGGCCTTGTTGACTGCCGTATATTTGGTGTATTTGAAATGATTCAGGTAAGGAAGGTCCACCCGCATCATAATGCCGGTCCCCGCCTGCATAAATGCGGTATTTGCTGTTTGAGCGGAAGGCAGGGCTAACCTTTTATTTGCCGGCAGCTTCGCCAGCTGCGTACCGGCGCGATCCGCAACGATCTGGTTATAGGAAGCCTCGATATTAAAGACGGTAGAATCTTTCTTGTGTTCACTGACCAATGGCGTATGATAGTGGAGTTGTAAAGAAGTGCTATCCATGCCCCTACGCATTTTGAAACCTATCACCGAACCATTATCCGTTGCGGCAGGCATGATGACAAACCCTTTGACCAGATTGATCCAGTCCGTATTGGAAGTAAGCTTGTTGTCTTTGGCCAGCTGAAAAATCTGCTTTCCGAGCACGTCCGAAAGCCGCATCTTCAGAACATCGCCCGTCGTCGGCCGGGGAACAAGCCTGACCTTGCCAACAGGTGTCGCCTCAAAGCTTGTCGTGTTATGGTTCCAATAGGAAGTCTTATCCATAATATCGGCGAGCAGCTTATGTACAGTCAGGTTAAGGGCCTGGGTCGTATCTCCGTAGCTATAAGAATTGTCATAGCGCAAAGCAAGGACCAGCGAGTCGTACTCGGCATTTTCGACGATACTTACCCCGCTTTCGGTGGTGGGCTGAAAGAAGTTCATCGTGCGTACCTTACCGAAATAAGGGTCTTTATAAGTGCCTACCAGCATGCGGGAAGGGCCGCCGGTCATGATCGAATCCGCTCCGATCGTAGAAAGCTGGATAGTGACGGTATCTGAGAGCAAGACCGCAAAATCATCCGGATTGGGTTCTGCCAGTGATTTGATCTGATCCCCCCATTCACAGGCGCTGAGCGAAAAGGCAACTCCAAATATGACCAGTAATTTATGAACTGTTGACGATCCCCCGAAGGAATAAGGCTTAAATTTCATTTAGAGCAAGAACAGTAAAAAGTGCAAAAATATCAGATGCAAACTTAATTACAACATGATTGGGTGAAATAGGACAAATAAGAAAGTAAAAACAGAATTGCAACAAAACATAAAATGTCCACGTAAGGGCCAGCAGAGGCTTTTCAACTGTTACGCGGCATTTATGGAAATAGTGGCAAGCTCAAAAAGAAACGTAAAACAGCTGCTGCTATTTCAAACCTTTTGATCCCGGTCAGCGTCATTGCTGGTGTAGACACTATCCTGAATGCAACATTGGGCCTTTATACACGTTGAAAGTAATTGCTGGCCGATTAAAGTTTTGGACAAAAAATATCTGATTATTTTACTTACCAGTATCAAGATGTTATGTTTGCAAAAAATTTAGGTTAAGGCACTCTTTCGGCCTTTTTGCCGACTGCAAGCCACGGTCTGGATATTCATCAATCCTCATTATTCATTTGTAACAATTCGTCAAACTATATTTTCATGTTTAATACCTTAAAAAAGACTTCGTTAGCCCTTCTAGTCGCTTCAACCGGGTTGGTTCAGCTGAGCTGCAACAAAGACGGTGACGAAACCGAGAAAACAGGAAACTGGTTTAGAAAGGATCTCCCCAGCTTCGGCGGAGCGATCCGGACCAACTCCGTAAGCTTTGTGATTGGCGACGTGGGCTACATTGGTACAGGTTATACAAACGAAGCAGTGCCCCGTGTAAAAGATTTCTGGGCTTATAATGCCAAAACCAAAATCTGGTCGCAGCCTGAGGCCCTGCCAGGAACAGGCCGCAATAACGCTACCGCTTTCGTTCTGAAAGGAAAAGCTTATGTAGGCGGTGGTTATGACGGAGTGCTGGCAGTAGATAACGGATACAAAAAAGATTTTTACGAATACGACCCGGCGACTAACAAATGGAAAGCGGTAGCTGACTTCGCGGGCGGTACACGTCAGTTTGCAACCTCTTTTGTGGTTAACGACCGTGCTTACGTAGGTCTGGGCTACAACGGTATCAATTACTTCCAGGACTTCTACGAATTTGATCCATCCGTTGGAACAACCGGCAAATGGTCTGAAATCGCGACGTTCATCGGTGGAAAACGCCAGGGAGCCCTCTCCTTCACGATCGGCAACAAAGCTTACGTTGGATTCGGCAAAAGCAACTCGACAGGTTCGACCAAAGATTTGTACAGCTTTGATCCGGCAGGTAACGAAGGAAGAGGCGGATGGAGCCGCGTAGAATTCGCTGACGGCTTCGATCAGGATGCATTCCCTGCCCGCGCTTACGGCCTGGCGCTGGTGATCAATGGCAAGTCTTATATCATTGGTGGAGAAGGCAGATCCGACGTTTGGGAATACGATCCGGGCGCTAACAGCTGGACGGAAAAAGCATCATTCGGCTCGGCTCGCGGCTTTGCAGCAGGCTTCGTAGTAGGTAATACCGGCTATTTCGGAACAGGTAGCGGCACAGGATCAGGCGGTACAGATGACTTCTGGGGCTTCGACCCGTCAGCGCCAGTTAACGACGACGACGATCTGTGATCAAAAGGAATTTAAAAATCCTGTTAATAGGTGTACTGGCCTTCGCGGCAGCCATTTATGTTTTGTTTTTCAAAGGACAACGCATCATTGGGAACCGCGAAGGCCTTTCCCATTTCAAGGTGGAGGCATTCAAGCAACCCAGCGGCTGGGGATACCGGATCCGGCAGGATACGACTGCGGTGATCGAGCAGAAATTCATTCCCGGCGTGGCAGGCACCAATGGGTTTACCTCCGAGCAACAAGCACTCAGCGTAGGTAAGCTGGTGAAGCAAAAACTGGATCGTGGCGTCTTTCCCCCAACGATCACCGCCGCAGAACTGGACAGTCTCGGGATCGATCACTGATCGGCCCCGGGACTTTTCTGCTGGCTTTTCTATTTGATGATATAGGTGCCCATGATCGGGTTGTGATCGGAGTAGCTGATTTCGGAAAAGGTTTTGAAGTCGGTCAGCAAAATCCGGTTGTCGTCATAAAACTGGTGATCGATCCGGATGAAGTAGGGAAGCTGGTTAAAGGTAAAGCCGAATCCCTTTCCCTGTTTTTCAAAGCTATTTTGCAGGGTCTTTCTCAGTTTCCCATAAACGTAGCCGTAGGGGACCTCATTAAAATCTCCGGTAATGATCACCGGGTAAGGTGAGGCATCTATCCAGGCTTGCAGATGTAGCAGCTCTTCCGCACGCTGTTTGAAGCCGTTCTTCATCTTTCCGACCGTGGTTCTGCCTTCCCTTTCGATACCATCCATCTTCTTCTGCTCGACGAGCTTTCCCAGGCTCAATGTCATCGAATAAAGATGAAGACCAATGATGCGCACCGTATCCTTTCCTACTTTGATATCGGCCTGGATCATCCCGTTCTGGGCTTCAAAAATGGTATCGCGGCTGGCGATAATCGGATATTTTGACAGGATCGCAAGTCCGCAGTATTCCTTTTTTTTACGCTCTTCCCGATACAATGCCTGGTATTTATACCCTTTGCGGGAGAAAAATCCATTGTTGTCGAAAAGTCCTTCCTGTTGGTCCAGGTATTCGGGCATGCACAGTACATCTGCCCCACTCTCCCCGATCCATTGCTGCATTTCCTGGATCCGTGCTTTGGCAGGCTCCTTCCACCACTCGGAGTTTTTCCGAAACACATGCGCGTTGTAGCTCATCAGCCTTAGCGCCTTTTTTCCAGCCTGCGATTCAGTAATCTTCTCATTATTAAAAGCATAAGTCCTGGGCAGGAACAGCGCGCCGCCTGCCAGCAGCGCCAGCGGCAAAAGGGCTTTGCTCTTTTCGATCGTAAACCAGATGGGCAGCGAGACCAGATGAACCAGTAAAACCACCGGAAAGGACATCATCATAAAACCAGCCAGCCAGCCGCTGAACGGTACCCACAGTATCATCGCGTAAATCAGCAGGGTATAAAAAGCAAAGCATTGATACAAAAACCACAAGAACCTCTTTATCCCCTTCATTGATCTAAAATCCCTTTTTCGGCAAAAATAACGGATCAGCCGGGATTTCTAAGACATCCTTCTATGTTTGCGGAAATGATAAAATAGTTTTATATTTGCATCCAATTCTATTTTGATCGATTGATTGAGGGGGTCTAAATCCCCTTTTTTATTTGTATATATTGTACATGACCGTAAAGGAACATTTGGAAGTTTTACTGGCTCCGCTGCTGGAAGAAGGTGACTGTTTTTTAGTTGACATCGTCATCAAGCCTTCCAAAGTAAGCCAGAAGGTATCGATTCTCGTCGATAGCGACGAGGGGATCACTATACAACAATGTACATCCATCAGCCGGAGACTGGCAAAGCAGCTGGAAGAACTGGAAGTTTTCACCGAAGCATATACGCTTGAAGTTTCCTCCCCCGGCCTGGATCAACCCCTGATTTTACCCCGTCAATACAAAAAGAACCAGGGGAGAAATCTTCGGGTCATCCTGAAAAACGGAGAGCTGTTGCAGGGTCTTCTTTCAGAAGTCGGTGAGGACAACATCACTATTCAACTTGCCGCCCCCAAGAAGAAGCCTAAACTACCCGTGGACGAAGCATCCCTGATCCGGCAGATCCGGCTGGATGAGATCTCCAAGGCGCTGGTTGAGATCTCATTTAAATAGACTTACGATGCCGGAACACGAATCCCGGGTTGTGATCAATTATATAATATGTATAACTTAGTATCAGCAAATATTCTTTAACATAGCAATGGATAGCGGAATATTAATTGAATCATTCGCGGAGTTCGCAAGCTCTAAGAACATCGACCGTCCTACGATGATCAGTGTCTTGGAAGAGGTATTTCGTACTATGATTCGCAAGAAATATGGCACCGACGATAATTTTGATGTGATCATCAACCCCGAAAGCGGTGACCTGGAAATGTGGCGTACACGCGAAATCGTTGATGACAATTCCGAAGATATCTGGGACTATAATAAAATCCCGCTTGCCGAAGCACGCAGGATCCAGAATGACTTTGAAGTAGGTGAAGAAGTAGCCGAGGAAGTGAAGCTCGTCGAATTCGGCCGTCGCCTTGTTCAGACAGCCCGCCAGACGCTGATCCAAAAGATCAAGGACATGGAAAAAGAAATCATGTTCGAGAAATACAAGGATCAGGTAGGTGAAATGATTACCGGAGAAGTGTACCAGACCCTGCGGCATGAAGTAATCATCGTTGACTCGGAAGGCAATGAACTTTCACTGCCACGTACGGAGCAGATCTCCAAAGACCGCTTCCGCAAGGGCGAATCGGTGAAATCGGTGATCCATAAAGTTGAAATGAACAACGGGTCTCCCAAGATTACACTTTCCAGAACGTCTCCGGTGTTCCTGGAAAGACTCTTCGAAGTGGAAATTCCCGAGATCTACGATGGAATTATTTCAGTACGCAGAGTTGTTCGTGAACCGGGGGAACGTGCCAAAGTTGCCGTGGAGTCCTACGACGACAGAATTGATCCGGTAGGAGCTTGCGTGGGGATGAAAGGATCACGGATCCACTCGATCGTCCGCGAACTGGGTAATGAGAATATTGACGTGATCAACTATACCGACAACCTGGAATTGCTGATCAGCCGTGCATTGAGTCCTGCCAAGGTAAGTTCGATGCAGATTGACCGCGATGCAAAGCGGGTGTCGGTTTTCCTTAAACCCGATCAGGTCTCACTGGCCATCGGTAAAGGCGGACAGAATATCAAACTTGCCGGCAAGCTGGTGGGAATGGAAATCGATGTTTTCAGAGATATCGAAGAACAAAATGACGAGGATGTTGACCTGACCGAGTTCTCTGACGAGATCGACGAATGGATCATCGACGAACTCCACAAAATTGGTTTGGATACTGCCAAAAGCGTGTTAGCTCTTAATAAAGAGGAACTTGTACGCAGAACAGACCTGGAAGAAGCAACTGTGGAAGAGGTGATGGATATCCTTCGAAAAGAATTTGAATAAAACAAACCGCAGGGCGGATCACAAGTCAGCGCTGCAAACAATGCAAAACCTTATTCTACTAAATTGCTAATATGGCAGAAGATAAAATGATGCGCCTTAGCCAAGTGGCACGGATCCTCAACGTGGGTATTACTACGATCGTGGATCATCTGTCTGCCAAAGGGTATAAGGTGGAAAGTAATCCGAATACCAAGATAAATGCCGATCAAATTGATTTTCTAGCGAAGGACTTCAAATCCAATGACCTGAGAGCTTCTTTGTCGCATAAGCCTGTTGCTGCCGTAGAGGCGCCGGCCGAAGTCAAAGAAGAGAAAGTCAAAAGCGATGTGGAGGGAATTCTCTATTTCCGTAATACACCAAAAGTTGACGAAAAGCCCGCAGTGGAAGAAAAGCCTGCCGAGCCTGCTCCACAGCCTGCCGCTGAGAACAGACTGCCCGGTATTAAGGTGGTAGGAAAGATCGATCTGGATGCCAAACGTCCTGCGCCACAGCAGCCTGCGGCACCTGCGGAAGAACCAAAGAAGGAAGCTCCTAAGGAAATAGTGGCTGAAACCCCAAAACCCGAGCCAGCTCCGGTGGTCGCTGTTCAGCCAGAACCTAAACCAGAACCGGTTGCAGTCCAACAAGAACCTGTGAAGGAGACACCAGCGGAAGTTCCCGCCAAAGAACAGCCCGTCAAGCAAGAGGAGGCGCCTGTACAGCAAGCTCCCAAGGAACAGCAAAAGCCTGACGAGCCAGCCGAGACTCCTGCTGTTCAGAAAAGCGAGCCAGTGCCAGCCCCCGAACCGGTGAAGCCGGCAGTGGAGGCCAATGTAAGCACTCCCGAAGAAACAACGGGCGAATCCGAACTGATCGAGGCGCGTGGAGAGCAGCTGAGAGGTTTGCGTGTGGTTGGTAAGATCGAACTACCTTCCGATAAAGCCAAGAAAAAAGATCCGGTAGCGTCGAGTGACACGTCTGCCGACAAAAAACGTCGCAGAAAAAGAAAACGCATCCGTGACGGAGCTGCTGCTCCTGGCGAGAACCGTCCGGCTACTCCCGGTACACCGACAGCAGATGCCGGCTCTACTGACACAGCGAACCGTAATCGCCCCGCAACTCCTGCGGCCGGCCAGACTGGCAATCAGCAAGGTGGTCAATCCAGACCCGCAACCGGGCAGGGAGGCAACAACCGCGGTGGTAACAACAGCAATAACAGCAACAATAGTAACCGGAGAGGAAACCGCCGCGAGGAGGTATCCGACAAAGAGGTTGCTGACAATATCAAAGCAACAATGGCGCGTATGGGCGGTGGTAACACCAGAAATATGGCCAGAGGAAAAGGAGGCCGTCGCCGTGACCGTACAGATCAGAACGATCCGAACGGAATGGGAGACGAAGAAACAAAAGTATTGCGCGTAACCGAGTTCGTATCAGCCAACGACCTTGCTTCACTGATGGATGTGACAGTCCAGGAAGTAATCTCGGTTTGTATGAGCATGGGTATGTTCGTTTCGATCAACCAACGCCTGGATGCGGAAGCGATAACTTTCATTGCCGATGAATTTGGTTTTGAAGTAGCATTCATATCTGCCGAAGAAGAAGTTCAGAACGATGTTCAGGAAGAGGTGGACGACGAGGAAAGCCTCAAAGAACGTGCGCCGATTGTAACGATCATGGGACACGTTGACCACGGTAAAACCTCTCTGCTCGACTACATCCGTCAGGAAAACGTAGCCAGCGGTGAAGCCGGAGGTATTACCCAGCACATTGGTGCATATAGTGTAAAAACAAAAACAGGAAAACAGGTAACCTTCCTGGATACGCCGGGTCACGAAGCATTTACCGCGATGCGTGCCCGTGGTGCTAAAATTACCGACGTGGTCATCATCGTCATTGCGGCAGATGATAGCGTCATGCCACAAACCCGTGAGGCGATCAATCACGCCCAGGTAGCCGGCGTACCGATCGTATTCGCATTCAGTAAGGTCGATAAGGCAGGAGCCAACACCGAAAAAATCCGTGAGGAGCTCGCCAATATGAACCTGTTGGTAGAGGAATGGGGTGGAAAATACCAGACTCAGGAAATCTCATCCAAGTCCGGTATGGGGGTTGACGAGTTGCTTGAAAAAGTACTGCTCGAAGCCGAGCTGCTGGAACTAAAAGCCAATCCCGAACGCCGTGCGGCAGGAACTGTGGTAGAAGCATCATTGGATAAAGGCCGGGGTTACGTGACTACCATTCTGGTTCAGACCGGTACTTTGAAAGTAGGTGATGTGGTATTGGCCGGAGCGCATTTCGGAAAAGTGAAAGCAATGACCGATTACCTGGGCAAACGACTCAAATCAGCAGGTCCTTCGATGCCGGTCCAGTTACTGGGTCTGAATGGAGCCCCGCAGGCGGGTGACCGTTTCAACGTATTCGAAAACGAGCGTGATGCGCGTGATATCGCTACCAAGCGTGAGCAGATTCAAAGAGAGCAGTCAATCCGTACCAGAAAACATATCACGCTGGAAGAAATCGGCCGTCGTAAGGCGATCGGTACCTTCCGCGAGCTGAACCTGATTGTAAAAGGTGATGTGGATGGATCCGTAGAAGCACTTTCAGATTCATTGCTGCAACTTTCAACTTCGGAGGTACAGGTGAACATCATCCACAAGGCTGTGGGTCAGATCTCTGAGTCTGATGTCAACCTTGCGATTGCCTCTGATGCGATCATCGTCGGATTCCAGGTTCGCCCTTCTTCCAACGCGAAGAAAATGGCAGAGCAGGATCAGATCGAAATCCGTCACTACTCGGTAATCTACCAGGCGATCGAGGAGATCAAAGATGCGATGACAGGTATGTTGGCGCCAACCATTGAAGAGATCATTACCGGAAATATCGAGATCCGCGAAGTGTTCAAGATCAGCCGCATTGGTACTATCGCTGGTTGCTACGTAACAGACGGTTATGTCAAACGTAACAACAAAATCCGCGTGGTCCGCGACGGTATCGTTCTTTTCACAGGTGAAATCGACTCTCTGAAACGTTACAAAGACGACGTTCAGGAAGTTAGAAACGGTTACGAATGTGGTTTGAGTGTTAAAAACTACAACGACATCGAGATCGGCGACATCATTGAAAGCTTCGAGCTGCGTGAGGTAAAAAGAACGCTCTGATAAGCGAATTCAATATTCAAAAGCCTGCCCCATCTGATGAGGCAGGCTTTTTTGTGCTCTGCCAGGCCAGAATTCATGGATCCAGCCCAAGTTTCAGGCTGACTGCCGTCAGAACCCGGCAGCATTCGGCGTACAGCTCTGCATTACCCTTATCTATCTTCCAGATGTACCCATGCACTTCACGTGTATAAACCCGGGCGAAACCCGGATCGTGCTCGGCCGCCGAGCTGATGTTATCGATGATGTCGGCGTATTTAACCGTCTGGGCAATGGGCCGGGAGCCGGCAATGCGTATTCCTTCCAGCTCCTTACGCTGCGCTCTGTTCAAAGCCGGATACTTATCATGAGTATATTTGTCGGTCATATCATCGACGCCGGAAAGGATCACCTCGTCCGCATCGATACCATAACCGAGATCAATTAGCCTGGCTGAAAGATCGGCCAGTGAACAGGCGGTATCCTCGATCAGGTCATGGCATAACGCTATTTCGGTTTCAAAACCATTTCCAACGAATTGCCCGACCCGGTCTGCCACACTGAGCAGGTGCGTATAATAGGGTGCCCCGGTATACTTCCTCTTCTGGTCTCCGTGCATATCCTTGACAAAATCGAAAAGCTTCCATTGGCGTTCGCTGAGCTCCATTGCATTCAATCATTACAGTTCAAACGTTGATTTCCACTCCGGGCATTTGAGGGAGGTAAATGCAATTAAATAAAAAAGCCTGCAAACATCCGCTTGCAGGCTAAAATTATCGTGGTAGGACGTAGCGGGTTCGAACCGCTGACCTCCGCCCTGTCAAGGCGGCGCTCTGAACCAGCTGAGCTAACATCCTCTTTCGTGCCGCGATATTAAATCAATTTTTGTTATGATCCAATTCAAAGCGGTAAACTTTCCGGGACGGAATCCGGTAGAGCAGCATTAAACCCACTACAAATATGATCAGCAAGGCCAGTATACTATTGCGCATGCTGCCCGTAACATGCTCAACTGTACCATAAATGAATGTCCCGATCACGATCGCCAGCTTTTCGGTTACATCATAAAAGCTGAAATAAGAAGCCGTATCAGTAATATTTTCCGGGATCAATTTGGAATAAGTAGACCTGGACAGAGACTGTATCCCGCCCATTACCATGCCCACCGTGCATGCGACGAAGTAGAACTCGATCGCCTCCGTTGTGTAATATGCACCCGTACAGATCCCGATCCATATCGCTACCCCGATCATCAAAGCATAGATATTCCCTACTTTGCCCGACAGCCATGCAAAAGTGTAGGATCCGGCTATTCCTACCAGCTGGATCAGCAGCACGGTGATGATCAGGCTTTGCGAAGGAAGCTTCAATTCGCTGGCACCGAAAATAGTCGCAACATACATGACCGTGCGTAACCCCATCGTATAAATGAAAAATGCGCTCAGGAACTTGGCCAGATAAGGCTGCTCGCGGAGACGACCGTAAACTTTTCGCAGCTCCTTAAAACCATTGAATACCCAGTTACCCGACTTTTGCTTCTCTGCCTTCCCCGAGGGAAGATAGTAGAATGGTATTTGGGCAAAGAGCACCCACCATAGCCCGACCGTAAAAAACGATATCCTTGCAGGCAGCGATTTCTGCGTAATACCATAAAAATCGGGGGCCAGCACCATGCTCAGATTGAAAAGCAGCAACAGCACACTACCCAGATAACCCAGTGAAAACCCGCGGGCACTGTATTGATCGAAACGGTCTTCGGTCGCGATCTCGGGCAGGTAGGAATCATAAAAAACAATGCTCCCGCTCCATCCGATCAAGCTCAGCCCGAAAAGAAATATGGCCGATATCAAGGTCTCTTTGGTAAAAAAATACAGCAGCATGCAGCTGATCGCGCCCGTATAGCAGAAGAACTGCATGAAGCGCTTTTTCTTACCGGTAAAATCAGCGATCGCCGTGCACAATGGTACCAGCAGCGCTGTGATCAGAAATGAGACTGAAACCGTGTAGGAGAATAGTACCGAACTTTTGATATGCACGCCGAAAAAATCGATGTCCTGAGTCCCCGAGGCGCTGAGCGCGGTCGCGCTGAAATAAACCGGGAAAATACTGGAAACGATCACCAACGCATGAACCGAGTTGGCCCAATCGTACATACACCATGCATTGATAATGGAAGGGATATTCTTTTTCATTGATAAAAATTTGTACAAAATAAGAAAAGCGGCAGATCTTCTCCGCCGCTTTTCCCAACAAATTGTGTATCACACCACCGCTTACTTGATGACGGGCTGGAAGACCATCAGTGTCTCCTGCTCCACACCGTTGACCGGCATTTTGCTTTTCAGTTTCATTTTACTGTTCGAAAGTTCCTGAAGGCCAAACTCCCCAGAAAAACCCGAAATCTTAATATCCAGCGTGGCATCTTCGTCAATCAGATACCAGGTTCCGCCATTGATCACCTGACTGGATTGCTGGTCGATCGCCTTCACGACAGCATTCTGCTGAAATTGGATATCCATCAGCTTGATTCCCTGTGTCTGTGCGTTTAACTGGTTGGCAGGAATCTCCTTTCCCGATAAATCAGTGACAGAATACATGCGCCATGGATAATTGGCCAGTATTTTGCTCTTTTCTGTCGGCTGCGGGGTTTCGTTCTTATCTTTGTCCTTGCAGCTAAAAACCAGAACCGATAAAAACAAGAGAGGAACAAATAGAAGTAATCTTTTCATGTTGGTTGTATTTTACGTTTCAAGGCAATTTCATAGGTGTTTCTTGACTTTGCCAACTCAGGTTCCCGGAAAAAGTAAAATTGGCGACATTGCAAAAGTAACGAATTTGTCTGTGCAAATCTTATGACTTTCTATACAAACATCTATTCAAAGGCATTTTACACCACTTTATTTACTTTACTGCTTCACACCGTACCGGTCCGCAGTCAGGATTGCGAGCCCGATTATGTGCTAAATCCTGTCAAGACTAACAACACGATCGAATGGGGTAAATTTCCAGAATTTTCCCTTCCTTTTAAGATCATATACAGCGGCCCCCGGTTTGGCGATACCCAGTCACAGCCATTGAAACATGGTTTCAGCCACATTGCCGCATACAGCGGTCCGGAGCCGGGTTCACTGAATCCCGCCAACCGCGCCGTGCTATGGTATGGAGTGGCTACGTGAAGTGGCAACCAGCCCTGGGCCGACAACACCCTGCGCAGCCCCTGGGGGAATGACACAGCGGCCTACCGGAGCTATTGGGATAACTATGCCGGGACTGTCAATGGTGCCGACATCCTTTGCCTGGACATTGAACGCATGCAGCGGGAAGACCGTGACATTCTCGCATTGAAGGCCAACCCCCTCATTCCCCAGCAGTACCGCAGCCTGCCTGATGCGGATTTTATTGCCACCTATAAAAGGGATATCCGCTGGTGGTACACCGAGGCCGTCAACCGGCTGCGCGCAAAAGGGGTTAAATCGACCATTACCAGTTACAGCGATGTTCCCGTCCGCAACACCTGGCTTAACATCACCTCCAACAGCTGGCAGGACTGGACAACCAACCTGGCCCGAACCCATTACCTGACTCAGGACAATTCGGGAAAAATCGGCGGCACTTTTTATAATGCCATGGACTTTTTGTCGCCTTCCCCCTACTACTACTATGGCTACGACCATCCGATCGGCAAAGACTATCTCTCCTATCTGCTCTTCAACATTGAAGCCAATACGGCATGGAGCAACAAACCGGTGATTCCCTTTGTATGGATGCGGGTCCACGACAGTTATGACCCCAATATCCCGCTCATCACCTCGTTTATGGCCGAAGCCACGGCTATTTTTCCTTTTTTTTCCGGGGCAAAGGGACTATGGCTTTGGGAAAACCCGTTTCTCTCTTCCGACCGGCAGGAAAATTACGCGCCCTACGAGCATTTCATCAACGGACTTTACCGGCTGTCTGCATTCAATGATATGCTTGAAGGATCTTACCAGGTGGTGATCCCCCAGTCTGCACGTGACCAGATGCAGCAGCAGAACCCGGTCTGGCGGGGCATTGTCAAGGGCAGCAACATTCTGATCGCGGCGCAAAATCCATATGCAGCCGACAATGCGCAAACTACTGTGACGGTCTCTTATCAAAACTGGGCGCGGAGTATTACATTAAAAGGCAAAGAGGTTTTTCTCTGCAAGTTCGATCTGAACGATACAGTCAATGGCAACGAACCTGCATTGGCAGCCGTGAATGTATATCCCAATCCTGCGGGCCGCCAGCTGCACGTATCGCTCACCAGCGCGCATGGCGCGACCGACATCGATTTTGCACTGACAAATTCCAAAGGCCAGACCTTGCTGCAACAGAAAATAAAGTCGTTTGCCGGCCAGACCAGCACCAGCATTGATCTTCCCATACTTTCATCTGGCATATATTTTGCCCGCTTCACCGGCAACAATAGAACCATCATCAAAAAGGTAGTCGTGCTGCAATAGCACTCGCCCCCATTCCCATGAACCGTCTTAGTCAACAAACCAGCCCATACCTGCTTCAACACGCCCATAATCCTGTGGATTGGTATCCCTGGGGAGAAGAGGCGCTGGCCAAAGCGAAAAACGAAAACAAGCCGATCCTGGTCAGTATCGGGTATTCGGCCTGCCATTGGTGCCATGTCATGGAACGGGAAAGTTTCGAAAAAGAAGCGATTGCGGCAGTGATGAACCAGGATTTTGTCTGCATTAAGGTCGACCGCGAGGAACGTCCCGATGTCGATGCGGTATATATGGATGCCGTCCAGGCAATGGGCGTGCGCGGAGGCTGGCCCCTGAATGTATTTTTGCTGCCCGACTGCAAGCCATTCTACGGGGTAACCTACCTGCCTCCGCAAAACTGGGTCCAGTTACTCAAAAGCATTCAGCAGGCTTTTCAGAATCACTACCAGGAGCTGGCTGGTTCTGCCGAAGGTTTTGTGCAGAACATGATCGCCTCGGAAAGCCAGAAATACGGATTGGTTAATGCTACTGTCCAGTTCAACACGGCTGATCTGGATCTGATGTTCGAACAGCTGCAAAGAAATTTTGATACGCAGAAAGGCGGAATGGACAGGGCTCCCAAGTTCCCCATGCCGTCCATTTACAAGTTTTTGCTGCGTTATTTCGACGTAAGTCAAAATCCGGAAGCGCTCGCACATTTGGAACTGTCGCTGAACAGGATCGCATCCGGGGGAATTTATGACCATGTAGGTGGTGGCTGGGCAAGGTACTCTGTGGATGAAGACTGGTTTATTCCCCATTTTGAAAAAATGCTCTATGACAATGCGCAGCTGCTGAGCATTTATGCGGAGGCTTACGCGCTCACTAAAAATCCCCTGTACGAAGATCGTATCCGGAAAACAATCCAGTGGCTTGAAACTGAAATGCGGAGCCCGGATGGCGGTTTCTACTCGGCCCTGGATGCGGATAGCGAAGGAATCGAGGGCAAATTCTACATCTGGACAGAGCAGGAGCTCAAAGATGCACTGGGTGAGGATTTTAACTGGTTTGCCAAACTGTACCACATTTCCAAAAACGGAAATTGGGAACACGGCTATAATCACCTGCATCTTACTGAGCCGTCGCAGCAAGCGGCGCAAACTGCCGGAATCCTTACAGCGCAGTTTCAGCAGCAGTATGAAAATGCCCTGCGCACCCTTGCCGGTAGCCGCGGCAATAGGATCAAACCAGGCCTGGATGATAAGATACTTGCCTCCTGGAACGGGCTTTTGATCAAAGGACTCACCGACTGCTACCGCGCGCTGGGCGATGAGCCAATCCGCGAGCTGGCTGTGGCAACGGGCCACTTTATCACGCAGAAAATGACATCGGGCAGCCGGTTGAAACACAGTTATAAAAACGGACTGGCGACCGTCACCGGATTCCTTGAAGATTATGCGGCAGTCATTGAGGGTTACCTGGGACTTTATCAGATCACATTTCAGCAGGAATGGCTTGATCATGCCCAACAGCTGACCGAGTATACTCTGACGAATTTCTTTGATCAGTCAGAAGGGTTCTTTCACTTTACAGACACCTACGGAGAAGCGCTGATCGCCCGCAAGAAAGAGCTGTTCGATAATGTGATTCCGGCTTCCAACTCGATGACAGCTCAAAACCTGTATACGCTCGGGAAAATGCTCGACCGGAACGACTACATCGAGATTGCCGACAAAATGCTTTCCAAAATGACCAAGCTCCTGCTCGCGGACGTTCAATGGGTTACCAACTGGGCTGCGCTGTATTGCCAGCGGGCTGTTCCTACTGCGGAGATCGCCATCGTAGGCGCCGATGCGGATACGGTCAGAAAAGATTTTGACCGCTTTTTCATCCCCAACAAGATCGTGATGGGTACTACTACCTCCTCCACCCTGCCGCTATTGCAGAACCGGACGGACATCAATGCCAAAACAGCGATTTACGTATGTTATGACAAAACCTGTCAGTTGCCGGTTACCAAGGTGGAGGAAGCCCTCCAACAGCTGGCAAGCATTTAAAGTAGCGGGAAGTACCGCTCGCGGATCACATTCATATGATGCACAGGGTGGCCCAATATGACAAAACCCAGGGCAAGCGGTGAAATCCGGGTCTGGTTGGCCAGGCCGGTACGGGAAAGCATGGTTTGATCCATGTTTTTGAATAAGGTGATCGTACTCCGGCGCAGCTCACCAAACTCGTCCATTAAATCGGCTACTGTGCGGTTGGCAGCCAAAGTGTGGGCAGCTAAGATCTGCTCCTCATAGCCGGGCAAAGGAGTTTGATCATTTCTCGAAAACCGCAGGGACCGGTAGGACATAATCCTTTCATTATCGATCACGTGCTGTAAAATATCCTTTACCGTCCATTTGCCGGCTGCGTAAACCCGGTCTTGCAGCGCGGAAAGTTGATCTGTTTGCTGATAAACCGCTCCGGGTGTGTACTTTTCAAAGGCTTCGAAAATGTCAATATCTTCGATCAGATTGATGTAACGGTCAAAAAACGGTGGCATTGGCGATATTTCCGATCTTTTCATGGTGTTAAGTAAATGGTTAATGTATTCTGCGGTATGGATAGTTGATCCGTTTGGACTTTCGGTTCACATTGCCTTCGATGTGGGCATACAGCGAGTCGGCAGATCTGAAATCATAGACGATGCGCTGCGGAAAATCGTGCTGCGGGTTCTCGAAAACAAACCGGCTGCCATCAATGGATTTCAACCTGAACAGCACCTGCTTTTCATTATTCTGACCAGCGGCAACCGGGGCATAAACGATTTCCTTTCCTTTCAGGTACAGGCTTACTTTTTCCAGCGGCATCGTATCCCGACCCGTCAGTTTGTAGCTTGTACCAACGAATTCGGTTGCGTTCTTGCGGCTCCATTGCTCGTAGATATCCCCGTTGGTACGTTTATGGAGCCAGGTTCCTTCAATTGGAGAGAGTTTTTCAAAATCTTTTTCAGAAAAGGAGCTCTCCTGGCAGAATGCTAAGGACAGGATCAGCAATGTCCCTTTCAGGGGTTTACCCGCTTCAAACAAAGTCGAAAACATAGCCATAGTCAGCTATTGGAATGATAGCTTTGTCAATATACTAAAATACACGCTTGCCTGTGATATGCCCATTCACGCAGGTCATTGAAATCCAAATAAATAAACCATTTATCCAACATTAATAACCAAAAGTTACTTTACGCGTCACAAAATCAGCGCGTTGAGGAATTGGATTGGACGCTTGTTTATATGTAGCTAAAATGCTTACATTTGGTTATAAATCCTCTAAAATTGAGAAGAATAGCGTCGATAGGGTTACTGGTTTTGCTGCTCTGCAATACGTTTGGGCTCAGCCTTGCCATTCTTTTCTTTGAAAAAGACTATCTGACTGCTTCCAGCGAGGGCACCGCCGAACGGGTCATGAAAATGTATCTTCCATCGCTTCCCTACTCAGGGAATCTGGAAATTTCCCAGCAGATGGAAGGCCTGATCCGGCAGGATGATCATTTCTACAATGCAACCCAGATACAGCACGAGAACGACACATTATATGTCACTTTGCAGTCCAATCAGGCGGCACGTGACCATTTTTTTCAGCTGGCCAATGCCATGCAGGTGCTCAACGATCCTCAAAGTGATGGTCCCCAAAGCCCTTACGGAAAAGCAGTCAAATTGCTGGGCGATCTGCTGAAAACCTACGTATCAGATCAGCCGGCGTTTGATTTTTCCTCCGTGAGCGTCCAGCACCAATCTGCTTTGGCCCATTACCGCTACGCCCCGGCACATTATCTGCCTTACCGGAGCCTGCTGGCCTCTCCTCCTCCCGAAACGGTCTGATCGCTTTCCTTCATTTCGCCACCGCTAGCAAACAAGTACCTGTGCGCTAACTGGTTGTCAGCTGATACCCGCAAGGGTTCACTCTTATCTTTAATAATATACCCTATGATACATTCTTTACAAAAAAAAGGATGGCTGTTGCTTGCCGGAATAGTGATGTCGGCCGCTGCCATACCCAGCGCATTCGCACAAATGCCTAATGACGCCATTTATATGTCCAAGGGCACGGCTTGCCTGGCCGTTTCCTATACCCACAGCTCATGGGACCAGTACTGGGAAAATTCGCTGAAAAGAGAAAATCTCAATATCGGCACCCATACTACCCAGAGCGTCATGCCGATGCTTGCAGTGGGCATCGTCAAAGACCTTAACCTGATCGTGGGAGTCCCCTACATCTGGACGCAAGCCAGCACTGGTAACCTCAGATGGCAAAAAGGATTCCAGGATGCTTCCGGTTGGCTGAAATACCGTTTTTTAAACAAATCAGGACTATCTCTGCACGCGATTGCCGGCGCCTCGATCCCGGTTACCGATTACATCCCGGACTTTTTACCGATGTCGATTGGTCTGCAATGCAAAACAGCTACGGCCCGCTTACTGGCCAGCTACCGTCATAAGAGCGGTATTTACCTGACGGCTTCGGGTAGCTACATTTTCAGAAGCAAAATCAAGATCGACCGCGATTCCTACCAGGCCGATGACAAGCTTTACAACACCGATAAGGTCTCTGTCCCCAATGCGTATGACGCCTCGGCAAGATTGGGTTACCTGAAAAAAGCCATACAGGCCGAAGCTTTTATCGAGCACGGAGCCTGCGATGGCGGCGACAATATCCGTCGCAATGACATGCCTTTCCCTACCAACAACATGAATTCCACCATGGTAGGAGTCTACGCGAAATTCCAACCTAAGAATATCGGCGTTAATGCACGTGCTTCACATGTGATCAGCGGCCGCAATGTCGGTCAGAGCACTGCCTTCACCGTCGGTGTGCTCTACCAGTTCCGTTACATCAAAGAAGCTAAAAACTAATTCTGAAAAGACCAAGATGAAAATGACATATATATCTCCTCGCCTGGCCATTACTCGCATACTGCTGCCTGCACTTTCGGTGGCGATGCTGTGGTCCTGCTCCAAAACCGTAGACGAACCAACCGCAGGCATCAATACGCCTTCCAGTCTGGAACAAAACGCGGGCACCTGGAAAACTTACGTGCTGGCCTCATCGGCAGAAATCGCGGTCGCAGAACCCCAGGCGATCACGACCGATTATTATAAAACGGAGCTGAAAAAGTTAAAGGAAACCGCCGACGCGATCACGCCACAGCAGCGTGAGCAGGTCAACTACTGGGGCGCGGGAGCCGTGTACCGGTGGAATGAAATCGCCAGGGAACTTTCGGCACGTTACAACACGCCGCCCGCATCCACACCCGATGGCAAATACCCATTGCCGGATGCTGCCAATCCATTAAAGGACCCGAAGTTTCCCTTCGCCAACCCGCCGTACGCGGCACGCGCGATGGCTTACCTGAGCGTAGCGCAATACGACGCACTGGTGAGCGCGTGGAACTACAAATTCAAGTACAACCGGAAAGCGCCGTCCAAAAACGACACTTCGATCAAAACCCTGCTACCGGTGAGCGATCTTCCTTCCTACCCGTCCGAGGATGCCGTAGTGGCCGAAGTATCGTGCATTATCCTCAAAGCGATGTTCCCAGGGGAAGTGGCTTATTTGGATACCAAACTTGCTGAACACAAAAACAGCCGGATGTGGGCAGGAATGAACGTAGAAAGCGACATCACGGCCGGTTCGGACCTGGGTAAGGCGGTAGGCGCCAAAATCATGGCCAGAGCCAGAGCCGATAAAATGGGAGCTGCCAATAACCAGGCAAAAACTGCGGAAATGATCGCTAATGCAAGAAAAGTGGGTGTTACCGAGCCTTGGGTAAGTCAGGAGTTTCCTCCAAGACCTCCAATGCTCCCTACCTACGGTTTTGTGAAGCCCTGGAATTTTGATTCAGCTACCGTCGTTGCACTCCGCCCCGAAGCGCCGCCGGTGATCGGAAGCCCTGCATTTAAAAAAGATATGGACGAGCTCCTTGATATCGCCAAAAACCAAACCCGCGAACAGGCCCGTATCGCCAGTTTCTGGTCAGACGGTGTGGGCAGCTATACACCGCCCGGACACTGGCACCGGAAAGGTGCAGAGCTGTGCCATAAAAAACAGTTCAGTGAAGTTCGCACTGCCCGTACACTGGCGCTCCTGGGCACTACCTTGCAGGACGCTGGCATTTGCTGCTGGGATGTAAAGTATTTCTACTATTACCCCCGCCCGAATCAGATGAGCAGCAAGGTCAAGACTTCGGTGGGTTTGCCTAATTTTCCCTCCTATACTTCGGGACACTCGACATTTTCAGGAGCGGCAGCGGAAGTACTGGCACATATTTTCCCGGAGAGCAAAAAAGAAGTGGACGACATGGCGTCGGAAGCATCCGTATCACGGATCTACGGCTTGATCCACTACCGTTTCGACTGTGAAGTTGGACTTTCCTCCGGCCATAAAATCGGCGGCTATGCAGTGGCAAGGGCCAAAGCCGATGGCGCGGAGTAATGCGTTGATATGAGCATTAAAAAGGAAATCCCTGCCAACAATGGACAGGGATTTCTTTTTTAATGCCCTTTACAACAATTAATCGCCCGTAAGCCGCTTGCCGGCCAGAAGCAGATCGATCATTTTCGCAATGCGGGCTACTTTGGTTTCGTCTTTTTTTGCGGAGTAGACCCAGTCCCGGTATTCCTTCTGAGCGCTTTCGGCGAGTTTCACAAAATTAGCGTAGGCTTTGGGTTCGTCTTTAAGACAGTCCAGCAGCTCCTCGGGGATAGCCAGTCCGGAATCGTCAGCATATAGCACGACCCTCACCCAGTCGCCTTCCTTTTTGCCGATCTTCTTTCTAATCTCCGCCTTTACCGGAAGGAAAAGCGCACCCGTGCTCATGGGCATCAGATTGTAACCGAGCAGTTCGTAATCATCGACGCGGCCTTTGACCTTCACCATTCCAAACTTCCGCTTAATGTCCTGCCGGATCTCAGATATGATCACGTAGGTCCAGCCACCTTTTCCGGGAAATTTCTCCAACTGATACTTTTTGTCAACCAACAACTCCTCCATTACTTCTTCTTTTTCGAGGATTTGGCCACTTTATTGAATTGCAGGCATTGGGTGACCCATAAATTGAAGGCTTCCCGCGAAGCGTACGCCTGCGGACTGACAAACACATACCCCTTTGCCGTCCGCCCATTGTGGACCATCGGCTCAACACCATTCATTTCAAGTGCCGCTTCGTATTCATCAGGACCGATCCGGCACAGCAGTACGTCGTTACGGACACTGATGCACAGTTTCTCATCGACCATAAAGGCCAGCCCCTGGAACAGGGTCTTGTCCTGCACCAGGGGCTGATCGGCCAAAGCCTCACGAATCCGGTTGGCTACCCGCTCGTCATAGGCCATGAGCTATCCGATATTATTAATGTCAAACGGCAGCTTTCTCAGGCGCTTGCCGGTTGCCGCGAATATCGCATTACCTAATGCAGGCGCAATGGGCGGAAGTCCGGGCTCTCCTACCCCGCCCGGCACCGAGCCGCTGTCTATCAAATGGATTTCCATCGGCGGGGTCTCGTTCATGCGCATGATATTGTATTGATGGTAATTGCTTTGGTCACAAATACCGTTGGTAAATGTAATGCCATCTTTGATCGCCGCTGTAATGCCCATGACAATGTTCCCCTCTGTCTGTGCTTTCACATTATCGGGGTTCACATAGTAGCCGCAATCGATGACCGAAACGACTTTATCAATCTTCACTCCGGCATCCTTTTTGGAAACTGTAATGCAACAGGCTGAAATACTGCCGAATGATTTAAAGACCGCGATTCCTTTTCCGCTTCCCGCAGGAAGTTTTTCATCCCAGTTAGCCTTTTGCGCAAGCGTTTGCAATACGGTGCGGAACCGCTCGTCGGGAAGGATTTCCAGTCTTGCTTTCAATGGGTCTTTCTTGGCCAGGTGCGCCAGCTCATCGATAAAGCATTCCTGCCCCCATCCGAAGTTGGAAGCATACACCGACCGCCACCATACGACGGGAATATCGGTTTTCACATTCGTCCAGCTGATTTTTGAAGCCGAACCAAAATGATACTTACTGTTTTCGGTGCTGATTTCTTCGCTTAACCAGGGATCCGCTTCATCCTCCTTCAAACCTTTGAAGACCTGTCCTACGATGGATTCACCGATAGCGTGGTGATGGTATCCGGCTATTTTCCCATTGTCGACAAAGCCCTGCATGTGGCTGAGCATTCCCGGCCGGTAAGGTCCTTGCGTAATGTCGTCCTCGCGGGTCCAGATCACCTTGACGGGCTTTTTCAATTCCCTGGAAATATGGCATGCTTCCAGCAAAAAGTCATGATAGGCCTTTCTGCCGAATGCGCCGCCCAATAGCGTTACATTGATCTTCACCTGTTCGGGCTTCACTTTCAGGTAACCACACACATCCCGCAACGCCCAGTCGGGACCCTGCACAGGCGCCCATATTTCCACCGAACCGTCGTCTTTCACATGGACGACCGCGTTCTCAGGCTCGATCGGCGCGTGGGCGAGGAAAGGTGTCTCGTAATGCGATTCGATTTTATTTTTCGCCGATCCGTACTTAGCCGCAAAATCCCCTTTCTCCTCAAAATTAATCCCTTCCTTTTTTGCAGCTTCGTAAGTAGCCGCATAATAGCCCGCGGTATCGACGGTCCTGGCATAGTCCCCGTTGTCCCATTTGACGTTCAACGCCTTCTTGCCCTTCAATGCGGCCCACCAGTTGGTGGCCACCACTGCTACGGCTTCCGAGGTCCGGTGCGGCATGGTGCGCTCGGTTTTGATCACCTGCAAAACGCCCTTCACTTTTTTGGTTTCCGTATCATCGATCGAGGCTACTTTGCCGTGGATCATCGGCGAGTGGACGATGCTTGCATATACCATTCCCGGTACATCGACATCAATTCCGTAAACTGCCTTTCCCGTAACGCGCTCAGGTACATCCAGGCGTTTGTTGTATTTGCCGATAATCTTAAAATCCTTGGGATCTTTCAGTTTGGGCTCCTTGGGAATTTCCAGTTTGGAAGCTTCGTCGGCCAGCTCGCCATAAGTGAGGCTTTTTCCGCTGGCCTTATGCCAGATCTTTCCATCCTGGGCCACGCATTCGGAAGCGGGCACATTCCATCTTTTTGCCGCGCTGGCCGTCAGCATTTCACGGGCCGCAGCGCCGGCCTTGCGGATAGGCATCCACAGCTCACGTACCGAGCTGCTTCCGCCCGATGTCTGACTGCCGTATTTGCCTTTTCCGTCACTTTGCACGATAAGCACCTTTTCCAGGCTCACTTCCAGTTCCTCGGCCAAAAGAGACGGTACCGCCTGGGTCGATCCCTGCCCCATGTCCGGGCGCGGGTTAACCAGCGTGATATTGCCTGCCGTGTCGATGATGATGAATGGGTTGATTTCCAGTTTCAGCACGGCGGGCGCTATCTTCTTTAACGATGCCTGCTTGCCGAACCCGGAAATGCCTACCGCCAGGCCCAGCGTTGTCAGCCCGGTGGTTTTCAAAAAATCGCGGCGGGATGTTTGTATATTTTCCAATTGTTTTCTGAGGCTAAGGTTGATGATAGGACACTAGCGTTGCCCGATTCCTTTTTCGGCCACCTTCATTTCCTGAGCAGCGCGATGAATCGCCTTTCTGACCCTGTCGTAGGTGCCGCAGCGGCAAAGATTTCCACTCATGGCGACGTCGATGTCCGCATCGGTCGGTACCGGGTTTGTTTTCAGCAGCGCTACTGCCGACATGATCTGCCCCGACTGACAGTACCCGCACTGCGGAACCTGCTCCTCGATCCATGCTTTCTGGACAATGCTCAACTTGCCTTCCCCGATGCCTTCAATGGTGGTGATCTTGTCGTTTTTGCCCAGACTCGAAACCGGGGTCTGGCATGCCCTGGCGGGCTGGCCGTTCAGGTGTACCGTGCAGGCGCCGCATAAGGCCATACCGCAGCCGAATTTGGTTCCTTTCAGGTCTGCAAAGTCGCGTATCACCCATAGCAAAGGCATATCAGGCTCTACATCGACTTTCACCTTTTTGCCATTCAATGATAAATTGTATACAGCCATGGTGATCAGTGATGACGATTATATTGGTGGTGAATATTGCTGAAAAATATCATAAAACGCAGACTTTTACAAGAGCTGTCTGCGCGTTTCAGGCTTTCAGGAAAATGAGCTGCCCTAAATGGTATGCCTCGTGGTTAGTCCTGTTAATGAGAATATTAAGCTTGTTGCGATGCGGTTCAAGCGCAAAATCCTGCTCTGAAATCGCGTGGTGTCTGGTGAACCATTCGGCAGGGGCCAGTCCGGCAAAGTACCCCGACAATGTTTCGTTTAAATGCGCCCACTTTATTTTCAGCTCCTGTACCGAAGGTATTTCCTCAAAAGTGCGGTCTGGATGCTGCACAAAAATATCGTCCAGCTCGGGATAGAGCCGCTGCCCCAGGCCCAGTAGCGGGATCATACCGTCGTTGACCGCGATCAGATGCCCGAGCAGATACACGGCTCGATTCTTGCCGTCGGCTACCGGCTCCATGAGTCTTTCGTCGGAAAGCTTCGAGAGCCAACCGTTCAGTCGCTGGTTTTGCAGTTCCCAGTTGGAAACTACCATTTTGATAAATAATTCCCGGCCTGCTTTCAGGGCCGCAGCTTCATCTAATGCGTTCATTGCGTTTAATATAAGTGGTTGGACGGTTGGAATAATGGACTGCTCCGTTTAAAACAACAAGTTGCGGCCCGTCCTGGATCGCAACTTGTGTAATTTATTTTTGAAGATTTTTCAGAGTGAGAATCCGTACCGGGCCACCCACCGTTCTTTGATTTCTTTCCGCGCCTGAATGAACTCATGGTCTGTGCCTTGCGCTACGGCATCGAGCGGAAAGCGCAGCGGCCTTGTACCGTCGGGCATTTCGATCAGTTCCCGTACACCGTCGGCAATAGTTTGAGGATCCATTTCAAATTCGGCCATTTTTCCAAAAAGTGCCCCACCCATGGAGGCGAACTGCTCAGTAGCCGCCTGCCCATACGATTCCAGTACCTGCGGAAGGTCGGCCAGGATACCCGTCTTGGCACCTGAGTTCATTTCAGTGGGATAAACCCCGGGCTGAATGCTCACATTTTCGATGTTATAATCCTTCAATTCGCTCTGGATGCCTTCCGTGAGTGTTTCGACCGCAAACTTGGAAGCCATGTAAGGCACCATGAAAGGCAATGCAAAACCGCTTGCCCCGGTAGTAATGTTAATAATGAGCCCTTTTCTGGCTTCCCGCATCGCCGGCAAAACAGCCTGATAGGTCCGTAGCACCCCATAAAAATTAACATCGAACATCTTTTTCACCTGTTCAATGCTGTATCCCTCCACAAGCCCGAACCCGGCAACGCCCGCATTGTTTACCAGCACGTCGATTCTGCCATACTTTGCAAGGGTAGCCGCAACGGCACTTTGCACCGAATCGTCGCCGAGAATATCCATCTCTACGACATCGACATTGGGCAGTCCGCTCAGCTCTGCGGCTACCGATTTATTTTTACCGTCGGTAGCTCTCATACCGGCTATTACAGTATGGCCTTCCCCGGACAATGTGATCGTCATCAGTTTCCCAAAGCCGGTGCTGGTCCCTGTAATCAGAATGATCTTTTTCATTTTAGTAGTCAAATATTGGTTTGTAATGGATTTGTTTAGCCCAAATCACATTACAAAGGTGCGACAGGACAGCGCCCCGCTCCATTGACATTTACTAAGAAAGATCTTGACATTTATCAAGTGTTTTCGCTGCACCAAACCAGGCTGAGATAACTCACCTTCTGGCGGCCACGCCCCTGATCCTACTTAAAGTTTCAGGTGAAATACCCAGGTAGGAAGCGATCATGTGCTGAGGGACGCGGTGAACGAGTTCGGGGCGGGTTTTGATAAAGTGCTGGTATTTTTCCTCTGCTCCATAGCTGATCGAAGCATGGATCCGCTCCTGGGATGCGATAAAACTGCGCTGGATAATCTGGTGCACCAGTTCGTTGAAGGCAGGTATTTCCCGGCAGAGCAGATCAAACCTATCCTTCTCGATCAGCAGCACCACACTGTCTTCCAGCGCATCGACGTTGGATTGCGCAGCAGTGCCGTTGACAAGACTTTCCCGGTCGCCGGTCCACCAGTTTTCGACGGCAAAATTCAGGATGTGTTCATTGCCGAGCGCATCTACGCGGTAGGTACGCAGGCATCCCTGGCAAATGAATGCGTTTTGCCGCCAGATATCGCCCTGCTGTAAAAGGTACTGCCGCTTGCGCAGTTTTCTGACCACCGAAGCATCTTTTATCTCAGCCAGCTGGGCCCCGCTGAGCGCAATCCGGCTGGTCAGGTATTTTTCAAATACATCAAACATGTTCTACTTTCTGTTTTTTACCGGTATCACCAGTTTCAGTCCCGACCATACCGCATCTACCGCGCATACCTTCACATCTACCAGCCCGTGTGCCAGCGCCAGGTTTCTGATCACATCCTCTGTCACGTCGGTAGGTACTTTGGACGCCTTTTTGGGCCACGATACCCAGATGACGCCGTCCGGCACGATTTCCAGCTTCAATGCAGCCATATCCGCGGTCAGAGAGGCGGCGTGGCTTGTAAAATAATGGATCAGGTCCTTGGCAGTTCTGGCCTCTTCCAAAAAATTAATATCTGCCGGAAGCGTTTCCAGCAGCTCGAAGTAATGCTGCGGAGGATCAACCAGCCGGACTTTCATGCCGGCTTTAAGCCCCAGCTTTTTGACGAGCGGTGTCCGTGAATAGCCTGCGGGGTTCATGGGAAATTGAATTGAATGGGCATTGAAGTTGCAATTTCGCCTTTTATTCCCGAAACTTTTCAGGCCCTGACCTACCGCTCCCTGTGTTTCTGTCGGTTTTCAGCTATTTTTAGCGTTTTACTATTCCATTACCCCTAATGCTGCAATATGATCACCAATGACGCTGTGGTACTCGGCTTGCTGATGCTTATCCTGGCCGCTGTTTTTTACACGGCTTCACTGCCGGGCTGGAAAAGGTTCTACACGGTCATTCCGCCGCTGCTGCTCTGCTATTTCATCCCCGGCCTTCTCAACTCGGTGGGTTTTATCAATGGCGCCACCTCGCAGCTCTACCCGGTTGTCTCCAAGTATTTTTTGCCCGCGTGCCTGGTTCTTTTCACGCTTGGAATGGATTGGAAATCACTTGCAAGGCTGGGGCCGAAAGCGCTCATCGCAATGCTGATCGGCACGGCAGGCATTATGATCGGAGGGCCAGTCGCATTATGGATTGTGGGCAGTGTCAGCCCGGCCACAGTCGCCGGTGAAGGGGCCGACGCGGTATGGCGCGGGCTGGCGACCATTGCAGGCAGCTGGATCGGCGGAGGAGCCAATCAGACGGCCCTGCGCGAGGTGTTCCACCCCAGCGATCAGCTGTTTTCGCAAATGGTGGCCGTCGATGTGTTGATCGCCGAGCTCTGGATGGCCGCATTGATCTACGGAGCAGGCGTGGCCGCGCGGGTAGATTCCTTCCTGGGGGCCGATAGCTCGCAAGTCGAAACAGTGAAAGCCCATCTTGACTCGGACCAGAAAGCAAACGAACGGAACCCGACGCTGCCGGACTATATATTCCTGGCCGCGGCAGGTTTCGGAGCGACAGGTATCTCGCACGGTTTGGCCCAGATCATCACGCCTTATCTTTCAGCCAACTATCCCGCGCTGGAAAAATACAGCCTCACCTCTTCGTTTTTCTGGATCATCAGCATTGCGACACTCATTGGTATAATCCTCTCCCTCACGCCGGTACGAAAACTGGAACACTACGGCGCTTCCAGGCTTGGATCGGTGTTCCTCTATGTGCTGGTAGCGACCATCGGTATGCAAATGGACCTGCGCGCTGTTGCCGATAATCCGGGTTTGTTTGCGATCGGACTGATCTGGATCTCTATCCACGGTGTGATCCTGGTGCTCGTTTGCAAATGGCTCAAAATCCCGTTCTTCTTTCTTGCAGTAGGCAGCCAGGCCAATGTCGGCGGCTCGGCGTCGGCATCAGTGGTCGCGGCTGCATTCCATCCGTCGCTGGCACCGGTCGGTGTGCTGCTGGCAATTTTAGGTTACGCCATCGGAACTTATGGAGGGTATTTAACTGCTTTAATGATGCAATGGGTAAGCAATCACTAATATGGAAGACAACAACAAACTCGACAAGATCATAGAGGCCCGCATGAAGCTCAAAGCGCGTTTTGAGCAGCAAATGGCCCAAACCCCGTCTGTTTCCGATCCCCGCCCGATGGGACAGGGAGAGCCCAACCGGCACGGCATGCCCAAGCTGCCCGTGGGACAGACCAGAACCTTCAAATGGCCCGTGCTCGACCTGGGCTTCAAGCCCGATATCCAGCTCAGCAAATGGAAGCTGATCATCGATGGTGAAGTGGAAATGCCTCTTGCATTGTCCTGGGATGATTTCATGGCGTTGCCCCAGACTAGCGATATCAGTGATTTTCACTGCGTGACAACCTGGTCGCGGATGGACGTTCCCTGGGTGGGCGTCCGCCTGGCCGACCTTGCAGCGCTGGTGATGCCCAAACCGTCGGCCACCCACGTTCTTTGTCATGGCTACGATAAATATACCACCAACTTATCCCTGGAAGAAGCCCTTAAAGAAGATGTGCTGCTGGTTCACACAGCGGATGGAAAGCCGCTGGAACGGGACCATGGCGGGCCGGTGCGGATGATTACCCCGCAGCTCTACGCCTGGAAAGGCAGCAAATGGATCAGCCGCATTCAGTTTTTACCTGCCAATCAGCTGGGATTCTGGGAATTGAGAGGGTATTCCAATACTGCCTACCCGTGGCGCAATGATCGTTATAGCTAAAAACGACTCAAAGGTCCAGCACCAGTCCGTCGTAGGCCAGGTGCACATGAGGCGGCAGCTCGCTTTCCACTACCGCATGCAAGCCCAGCTTATGGCTGATATGGGTCAGATATGCAGTGGGGACATTGAGCTTATCGATCAGGTCGAGCGCCTGCGAGAGCGTGAAATGCGAAAGATGCGGTTCCTTCTGAAGGGTGTCGAGCACCAGCACCTGCGAGCCCTTTATTTTCTGCTGCTCTTCTTCGGAAATGAAATTGGCATCGGTAATATAGGTAAAATCGCCAATACGGTAGCCGTATACAGGCAGCTTGTGATGCATGACCTCAATGGGCGTAAATTTTACCCCTGAAACTTCGAAAGGCTCGTTTTCGATCGGATGCAGTTCAAAATGCGGGACACCGGGATATCTTTTTTCTGAAAAAGCGTAACCAAACTCATTTTTGATCTGGTTGAGCACTTCCAACCTGCCGTACAGCGGAATGTCCATTTGCTGCCGGTGGTTAAAAGCCCGGATGTCATCCAGTCCCGCAGTATGGTCCTTATGCTGATGGGTAAAAATAGCGGCATCCAGCTCCTTCACATTGGCGCTCAGCATCTGCTGGCGAAAATCCGGGCCGGTATCGATGACAAAAGACTTCCCATGGCTTTGAATCCAAACCGAAGTCCTCAGACGCTTGTCATGCTGGTCAGCAGAACGGCAAACGGCACATTCGCAGGCAATAACCGGTATTCCCTGCGATGTGCCGGTTCCTAAAAATGTAATCCTCATCAGGCGTTTTATTCGGTCAAATGCGCCACCACTTCAACCAGACGGTCAAAATTCAATGGTTTCATCAGCGCATCATCAAATCCTGCTTCTTTGAAATCTTCTTCTGAATAGTTTTTGGCATTGCCCGTGATTGCTACGATCGGCGTTTTGGCCTTTTTCTCGTCTGACAATTTACGGATGCTTCTTGCACACTCCATTCCATCCATCACAGGCATATTGATATCCAGCAAAATAATATCAAAATCCTCTTTTTCAAGCAATTGCAGCACTTGCTCGCCATTTTTCACGGAAGTGATTTCATAATGCTGAAATTCAAGAATCTTCCTCGCCAGGTTTTGAATTACTGAACTGTCTTCGGCAATGAGTACTCGTTTTGTGTATGACATACGATGGGGCAGGTATTGGTTTAATGTTTTTCCCAGGTCAATTTAGATATATTTCATCCAACATCGCAAACCGGTCGGATACGAAGTTTCAAAATTATTCTAAAAAAGTAAATAAACATCCTATACTTTTCCAAAGCGCCCTTTCGGGTGTAAGTTTGCAGTCCGAATAGCTTATTATCCTTGTTATGTTCAAAAATAAAGTGATCCGATACAGCACGGTCGCGATGGTGATCGCGATACTTGCCTATTTCATTATTGAAAACATCAGCGGTGGCAGCTCCTCTTCCGCCGATGAGCTGGCCGCCAACCCGGCACTATACAAAACCAAGATTCTGGAAGAGCGTGCCACCAAAGACGAGCTTTTCAAGACCGGTGAGGATTCCCCCATCAAGGATAAAGAGAGCTTTCACGGCCTGCATTACTTTCAGCCCGATCTTTCCTTCCGCGTTACCGCCAATATTTCCCCCTACACCGACCAGGACAAGGAGGTGATCGTCAAATACACCGATGGGACCAGCGAAAAATACGAGAAATACGGTTATGCCAACTTTACCATCGACGGTCAAGCCCAGAAATTGTTGTTGCTCAAAAACGAAAGCGTAATATCGGTACTGTTCCGTGATGCCACCAGCGGCAAACAGACCTACGGAGGCGGCCGGTATTTGGACTATCCTGTGTCTGAGATCAAAAACAATGTCATCGTGCTGGATTTCAATAAAGCGTATAACCCTTACTGTGCCTATCAGGAGAGCTACGCCTGCCCGGTGCCGCCCGCTGAAAACACTTTGACTGTGGCCGTCCATGCCGGTGAGGTGACCGAGGAGGCTACCCACCAGTAAGTTTTACATCATAAAAAACGGCTCGGATCACCGTCGGCAGACGCTGCTTCAAACTAAATCATTAATTTTGCAACAAGGCAGGAGCCCGGTCTCCGGCGCCTGAATTCTACTATCATTAAAGCATTCGCATGAAGATCTCTTATAAGTGGCTTAAAGATTTAATTGAACTTACAGAAACACCCGAGCAAATCGATAGCTTACTGACAGCAACCGGGCTGGAAGTAGAAGGCATTGAAGAGATCGAATCCATTAAAGGCGGCTTGAAGGGCGTGGTGATCGGCCAGGTACTGACTTGTGAAAAACACCCCGAGGCCGACCGGCTTAGCCTGACGACCGTTGATGTGGGTGGGGATGCTCCCCTCTCGATCGTATGCGGCGCGCCCAATGTGGCAGCAGGCCAAAAAGTGATCGTAGCGACCGTAGGCGCCACCTTATACCCTACCGGCAGCGATCAGCCACTTGTTTTGAAAAAATCCAAAATCCGCGGCGCATTGTCCGAAGGGATGATCTGCGCAGAAGACGAACTGGGCGTAGGAACTTCGCACGACGGCATTCTCGTACTCGATACGCAATTGCCCAACGGCACGCCTGCCGCAGAGTATTTCGGCATTTCCTCGGATTACCTGATCGAGATCGGCCTTACGCCTAACCGCGCCGATGCGGCCTCGCACTACGGTGTCGCGCGTGATTTAAAAGCGGTCTTGAAGCGTGATATCACATTACCTTCCGTCGAAGCATTTAAAGTAGATAACCAAAACCTGCGGATTCCGGTGGAGGTTCTCAATACCGAAGCTTGTCCCCGCTATACCGGTCTGACAATTTCAGGCATTACCGTAACCGACTCACCCGCCTGGCTGAAACAGCGCCTGCAAACGATCGGCATCCGCTCGATCAACAACATTGTCGACATTACCAATTACGTCTGCCATGAGCTGGGCCAACCCATGCACGCATTCGATGCGGATAGGGTTTCGGGTCAAAAAGTAATTGTTACCACCATCGCTGAGGGCACACCGTTCGTGACTTTGGACGGAGTAGAGCGCAAAATCACAGCCAACGACCTGATGATTTGCAGCGAAGGCGTCGACGGCAACCCTGAACCGATGTGCATCGCAGGCGTTTTCGGCGGACTGACTTCCGGTGTCACCGAGTCGACCACTTCGATATTTCTCGAATCGGCATACTTCTCACCTGTGTGGGTGCGCAGAACCGCGCAGCGTTTCGCATTGAAGACGGATTCATCCTTCCGTTTCGAGCGCGGCACAGATCCTAATATGCCGCTTTTTGCCTTGAAAAGAGCTGCATTGCTCATTCAGGAGATAGCGGGCGGCACTGTTTCCTCCGATATCATCGACATCTACCCCGAGCCAGTTGGCGATTTCCGGGTAGCGATGAAGTATCGAAACATCGACCGGCTTATCGGCAAGACCCTGGAAAGGGATTTGATCAAAAGCATTCTTGAAAGTCTGGATATCCAAGTGCAGGATGAAACCGAAACCGGTTTCACCGCCATTGTGGCTCCGTACCGCGTGGATGTGACCCGGGAAGCAGACGTGATCGAGGAAATTCTTCGCATTTACGGATTTGGCCGGGTGGAATTATCCGACGCGCTCCGCTCTGATTACATTTCTGATTTCCCGGTCAATGATCCCGAAAAACTCAAATTGCGCATCGCAGAGCTGTTGGTTGCCAATGGTTTCAATGAGATGATCAACAATTCATTGACCAAACCCGACTACCAGGCCTTGCTGGGCGAAAGCCTGCCGGGTACGCCTGTCAAAATCCTGAATTACCTGAGCGAAGACCTGTCGGTCATGCGCCAGACGTTACTGTTCTCCGGACTGGAAGTGGTTGCATACAACAGTAACCGCCGGCAAAAGGATTTGAAACTCTTCGAATTCGGCAATACCTATCATCAGCTGAGCGAGAAATTCGTCGAAAAAGAGCGGTTATCGCTTTTCCTGACCGGCAACGCGCACCAGGAAACTTGGTTTGAAAAATCCCAGGAGGTGGTTTTCCACGATCTGGCAGGATTCGCCAATCAGGTGCTGAATGCGCTCAAAATCAGGGATGCGGAAAAACAAGAGGCTGATCCTGCGATTTTCAAAAGTGGCCTGACACTGGTTGTAAACAGAAAACCAGTCGTTTCGCTGGGGCTGCTCAACGCTGCGATCGCCAAAAAACTGGATATTAAAGCGCCGGTCTACTATGCCGACTTCGACTGGGAATACCTGCTGCGTCAGTACAATGCGGCCGTAGACTACAAAGAAGTACCCAAGTTCCCCGAGGTGCGCCGTGACCTCTCGGTAGTGGTGAACAAGCAGGTAACGTTTGAGACGCTTCGGCAGGCCGCCTACAAAACCGAGCGCGCCCTGCTGCGGGCCGTTAACGTTTTTGACGTATACGAAGGCGCCAACCTGGAAGGCAAAAAGTCGTACTCGATCAGCTTCATCTTACAGGATGAACAGCAGACGCTCACCGACAAGGTGATCGACAAATCGATGCAGCGGCTGATTGCTACCTACGAGCGCGAATTTGAAGCAGTGATCAGAAAATAGGCAGTTTTTTTCGTTTGTCGGATTTTTCAGTTTAGGAAATGGAAAGGAGCATTGAACGTATAATCGAACACAAATTATCCGACGTCGAGAAAAAACTCGAAATCCTGATCAACCACAAGGAAAAATTAAACTGGTCAATCTCAGAACTCCAGCGTGAAAACGCCGAGCTCAGGGCGACCAATACAGTGCTCAAGGAAGAAGCGAAAGAAATCAGGAAAAAATACACCTCTTTAGAAAAAGACTTTAATAAGTCTAAAAGTTTCGCTAAACTTGTCACTAGTAAACTGACACCAACAGGCGCAATTGCCGAACTGAAAGAATCAGTTGAAAGATATATCCAGGAGATCGATAAGTGCATCGAATTGCTTGAAGATACCTTATGAAAAAAAATAGCATACCTAATCCAGACGTTTCTGTCTTTATAAAACTGCTGGACAGAGGTTTCAAACTGAGCGTTCCGGCGGATCAGGAGAAATTCTACAGGGATGGGTATGAGGTGTTCATGCAGCGCGTGCAACAGCATAAATTAAAAGGAAAAGTATACGGAGACATAGAGGCCATAGCATTGACTTCTATCGAATGCCTGGTGGCATTGCAACGGAACCAGGAACAAATGGACGACCTGGTACAGGCTTTTAAAAGCAGAGTGGAAAAACTGGACGAAACCATCGCCAGCGCTATTGAAAGCTGAATCCCTATACCTGACCTTTGATTTTAGAGTATCTGCAAAAATAATCTTTCAATTTCTTCCATTCTCGGCATTTCAACGCGGGTGTAGTCGGTAAAACCAACTATATATAACCATTATTGAAATGTCAAATTCTTTGTTCTTCATCGTCATCCTGTCCGATATCATTGCCGTAGGGGTGGGTATTTTTGCAGGTAAGTACATTTTTCAGCGATCTTTTGACGCAAAAGAAAAAGAGGCCCAGGAACGTGCCGCCGAAATTCTGCGCAATGCCGAAGTAGCAGCCGAAAACATCAAAAAAGACCGCATCCTTGAGGCGAAAGAAAAATACCTCCGTTTGAAATCGGAATTCGAAGAAGACGCCAATAAAAAACGGGGCATCCTGCAAAGCAACGAGCAGAAGCTCAAACAGCGGGAGCAAAGCCTCAACCAGAGCCTTGAACAGACCAAGCGGAAGGAAAACGAGCTGGATACGCTCAAAAATAACCTGAGCCAGCAGCTGGATTCGGCCACCAAACGCCGCGAAGAAGCCGATAAAGCTTTACAGCAACAGGTTACCCAGCTTGAAAAAATAGCCAATCTTACCGCCGACCAGGCGCGCGAACAGCTCGTCGACGCCCTGAAAGCAGAAGCGGAAACCCGCGCGGGATCCTACATTAAGAGCGCGATGGAAGAAGCGCGGCTTACCGCTACCAAGGAAGCCAAAAAGATCGTGATCGAAACCATCCAGCGTACTGCTGCGGAACATGCGATCGAAAACTGCGTTTCTGTTTTCAACATCGAAAATGATGACATCAAAGGGAAAATCATTGGACGTGAAGGCCGCAATATACGGGCGCTGGAAGCAGCTACCGGCGTCGAAATTATCGTCGACGACACCCCCGAAGCCATTGTAATCTCCGGTTTTGACCCTGTCAGAAGGGAAATCGCCAGGCTGTCATTGCACCGGCTTGTGCAGGACGGACGTATCCACCCTGCCCGCATTGAGGAAGTGGTTGCCAAAACGCGCAAAAACATTGATGACGAGATCGTCGAGATCGGTGAAAGGACTGTAATTGACATGGGTATCCACGGACTGCATCCTGAACTGGTGAAAATGATCGGGCGCATGCGTTTCCGCTCTTCATATGGGCAAAACCTGCTGCAACACTCGCGGGAAGTGGCCAAGCTGTGCGCTACGATGGCATCCGAGCTTGGATTGAACACCAAACTGGCCAAGCGCGCGGGTCTGCTGCACGACATTGGTAAAGTGTGGCCTGAGGAATCCGATCTGCCGCACGCGATCCTGGGGATGGAGCTTGCCAAGAAATACAAAGAAAATCCGGAGGTATGCAATGCGATCGGTGCGCACCACGATGAGATCGAGATGACCAGCATCCTCTCGCCGATCATCCAGGTTTGTGATGCGATTTCGGGCTCACGTCCGGGCGCTCGCCGCGAGATGATGGAGTCTTATATCCAACGCCTGCGTGACCTGGAAAACCTAGCCTTGTCCTTTGATGGCGTAGAGAAATGCTATGCGATCCAGGCCGGACGAGAATTGCGTGTGATCATCGATGCCGACAACGTATCCGACGAGAAAGCAGGCTTGCTCTCGTTTGACATCTCCCAAAAGATTGAAAAAGAAATGCAGTACCCCGGGCAAATCAAGATCACTGTAATCCGTGAAATGCGGTCGGTGGCTTACGCGCGTTAACCAGCATTAAATACATGACATACTCAAAGCTTACAAGCCCGGAACTATTGGGCATCCGAACGCTCGGAGAACTCAAGAAAGCAGGTTATCAGTCGCGTTCTATCAAGCAGGAGCTGAGAGATAATCTGATTGAAAAGATCAGAAACAAGGAAAATGTTTTCCCCGGGATCTGGGGTTACGAGGAGACGGTTATTCCCGATGTGGAAAGGGCCATCCTTTCCATGCATAACATCAACTTCCTTGGCCTGCGCGGGCAAGCCAAGACGCGTATCGCGCGCATGATGGTCAATCTGCTCGATGAGTACATTCCGTACATCAAAAGCTCTGAACTGCACGACGATCCGTTGGCACCCTTGTCCAGGTATGCTAAGGACGTCGTCGAGCAACAGGGTGATAGCACCGAGATAGCGTGGCTGCACCGCGATGAACGTTATACGGAAAAATTGGCAACGCCCGACGTTTCCGTCGCTGACCTGATAGGTGATGTGGATCCCATCAAGGCGGCAACGCTGAAATTACCTTATTCGGATGAGCGCGTGATCCACTTCGGATTGATTCCCCGCTCGCACCGTGGTATTTTCGTGATCAACGAGCTGCCTGACCTGCAGGCACGTATCCAGGTAGCATTGTTCAATATTTTGCAGGAAGGCGATATCCAGATCCGAGGTTTCAAACTGCGGCTGCCGCTGGACATTCAGTTTGTGTTCACCGCCAATCCGGAGGATTATACCAACCGTGGTAGCATTGTAACCCCGCTCAAAGACCGGATTGAAAGCCAGATCGTCACGCATTATCCCAAGACCATTGAGACAGGCAAACGCATTACAGAGCAGGAAGCTGTCGTGAAGGATGAGCAAAAATCATTGGTTAAAGTCAATGAGCTGATCAAAACGCTGATCGAGCAGATCGCTTTTGAAGCACGCGAAAGCGAGTATGTCGACAGTAAAAGCGGTGTTTCGGCCCGTCTGACGATTTCGGCTTACGAGAGCCTGCTAAGCACTGCCGAGCGCCGTGCATTGATCAATGCGGAAGCATCCACCTATGTACGTATCTCCGACCTTTACGGCGTTGTTTCGGCCATTTGCGGCAAAGTAGAACTTGTTTACGAAGGCGAAGTCGAAGGCCCCGTCATTGTGGCGCAGAATCTGATCGGCAAGGCTATCCGGACCCAATTCCTGAACTTTTTCCCGGATCCCGAAAAAAGCAAAAAGAGCAAGATCAATCCTTACGCAAAAGTAGTAGAATGGTTTGGGGCCGGAAACGAGATGGAAATGCCCGCCGACATGACCGATCGCGAGTATATCGCCCGTCTTAAAACCATCGACGGCCTGGACGATTTTGTAGACATGCTCAGCGCCTACGGAGATGCCGACGAGAAACTGTTTATGATGGAATTTGCATTGCACGGCATGGCCGAGTTCTCATTGGTCGGCAAGCAGAACCTGGACCAGGGCATGAAGTTTCAGGACCTGGTCAGCAGCATGTTCTCAGGACCCGGTGAAGACGATTACGACTTCGATGAGGACGATGATGACAGAAAACCTTTTTAAGCCTTCAGATCTCATAAAAAATGCCCTGTTTTCAGCAGGGCATTTTTTATGAGATCACTTTAACTTATAGCGGACTACCGTCGTCTACCACATTGGGCTCACTGGTGTCGATCAGCGACTCGGGGTCGGTGTTCACCTGCCCGCGTATCTTACCTTCCAGCTCGTCCATCAGCTCTGGATTGTCCTTAATCAACGCTTTTACCGCGTCACGGCCTTGTCCGAGGCGATTGCCTTCATAGCTGAACCAGGAACCTGATTTCTTGACGATATCCAACTCCACGGCCAGGTCGATAATTTCACCTACTTTGGAAATTCCTTCTCCATACATGATATCGAACTCGACCACTTTGAAAGGAGGCGCGACTTTATTTTTCACCACTTTCACGCGGGTACGGTTACCCAGGATCGCGTCAGCGCTTTCTTTGATCTGTCCCACGCGACGGATATCCAGACGAACGGATGCGTAATATTTCAAGGCATTACCACCGGTTGTCGTTTCAGGGTTACCGAACATCACACCGATCTTCTCACGAAGCTGGTTGATGAAGATACAGCAGCAGCCTGTTTTGTTGATCACACCGGTCAGTTTCCGCAAGGCCTGCGACATCAGGCGCGCCTGCAGTCCCATTTTGCTATCTCCCATCTCGCCTTCCAGCTCAGCGCGGGGTACCAGGGCAGCAACCGAGTCGATAACAATAATATCAACCGCGCCGCTGCTGATCAGGTGCTCGGCGATTTCAAGGGCTTGCTCTCCATTATCGGGCTGCGAAATCAGCAGGTTGCTGGTATCGATCCCTAATTTTTCAGCGTAAGAGCGGTCGAATGCGTGCTCCGCATCGATGAACGCAGCGAGTCCGCCTTTCTTTTGTGCCTCTGCAATACAGTGCATTGAAAGGGTGGTTTTACCCGACGATTCCGGCCCGTAGATCTCTACGATCCGCCCGCGGGGGACCCCTCCTACTCCCAGCGCCAGGTCAAGGCCCAGTGAGCCGGTTGAAATGACGGGTATGTCCAATACTTTGGTGTCACTCAGACGCATGACAGTGCCTTTTCCGTAAGCCTTATCGAGCTTTTCGAGCGTGGTCTGCAGCGCTTTTAGTTTGTTGTCTTTATCAGTGGTTGGTTGTGCCATGAAATGGTAACATAAATTTAGTTTGTACATAAAAAAGCGGCTTTTGTTTTACAAAAACCGCTCGGCAATGGGTCTTCATTGTTTTGTAAAAATATCTAATTCTCATCAAAAGCACAACCCGCTTTTTGCTTAAAAACTTATTTTTTCACGATTTCTTAGCATTTTACGTCCTGTGACAGGAACGGCTTTAAGGTCCGATAATCATAGAGCATATTTGAATTATCAAACGGCAGACAAGCCTTGATTTTCAGTATCCGAAAAGCCCGCCGATTGCCTATTTTTGTTGCAGAATGCTTTTCGGAAGAACGCATCTGCTATCGCCAAACATCGAAATTGTGATTAAAAAAATATTGCTTGCCATCCTGGGAGTCATTTTAATCCTGGGAGTCTTTTACAGAGAAGTGCTTACTTACGGTTTCTTACAGGCCAAAGGACAAATCCGGATTCTCATGCAGGTCAGAGATGTCAGCGATGTGCTCGCCGACCCTACCTTTCCTGATTCGCTGAAAGCGCGGATCCGCCTGATCGCGGAGATTAAAAAATTCGGCGTCGATTCGCTCGGGCTGACGCCGTCTGATAACTATACCACCTTCTATGATCAACACGGCAAGCCACTTATCTGGCTGATCACCGCATCGGAACGCTACAAAGTAGCACCTTACCAATGGCATTTTCCCATTGTCGGCACTTTTCCCTATAAGGGTTATTTCGATTCGACAAGGGCAGCGACTGAGGAGAAAACACTCATCGACAAGGGATTAGATACCGACATAGGCGACGTATCGGCATGGTCTACCCTGGGTTATCTGAAAGATCCGATCCTTTCCAGTATGCTTCGAAGAAGAGTGGGCAGCCTGGCCAACCTGATCCTGCACGAATTGACACATGGTACGCTTTTTGTAAAAAATAATCTGGAACTCAATGAGAATCTGGCAAGCTTTGTCGGAGACCAGGGCGCCATCCGGTTCTTGAAGTACAAATATGGTCGCGACTCCGAACAGTTGCGCGCCTATGAATATTCAAAGCGATATAACGATGCTTATTCTCAACACATGCTTAGGGGTGCGGGGCGCCTGGATAGTCTCTATAAAACATTCGGCACCAATCCGGCGCCTACTCCGCAGAGGGATTCGCTGAAAATGAGGATGATCACCGATATCCTCAACGATACGGACACACTTCTTTCCGGCAAGCGCACGTTAACAAACAAAAACCGATGGCCGGACGGGAAACTCCCCAATAACGCTTACTTTATCAGTTACCTGACCTATAAGTCCAAACAGAACACTTTCAGGCAGGAATTTGAAAACAAGTTTAGCGGGGATCTGAAAAAATACCTGGCCAATTTAAAAGGAAAATACCCTTCCTTGTAACAACGTGATTAGCATGAAAAGATCGTACATTTTACTGTTAGCCATTTCGACATTAGCACTTTTACTATCCTTTCGCCAGTTCGACGAAAATGCGGAAGGGGGGCGCATTATCCACAACAAGAGCTTTGGAACCGGCGAGCGCGTCGAATACAGGGTGCATTATGGCTTCATTAATGCTGCCGAGGCAAAAGTGGAAGTAGGCAGGGCCGTCTCGATGATCAACAACCGGCCCTGCTACCGGGTGAACGTGACCGGCAGGACTGTGGGCGCATTCGACCTGATTTCAAGGGTACGTGACACCTGGCGCTCCTATATCGACACGACCGCCATTCTTCCCCATATGTTTGAGCGGCAGATCCAGGAGAATAAATACCGCAAAGAAGAGACGGTGTTTTTCAATCACACAAAAGATCAGGCGGTTTCTAATGTAAAGGACGAGACCAAAACCTATAATGTTCCCAACAACATACACGATATCATCAGCGGTTACTTTTTCCTGAGGACCATCAATTTTGACAAGGTTAACGAAGGTGAAATCATAGAAGTCCCCACATTTTTTGACGGCGAGGTTTACAAACTGCGCATCCGCTACGTCGGAAGGGATGTGATCAAGACCAAGTTTGGCAAAAGCAAAGTACTCCGGCTATCCCCGCAGATCCCGACAAACAAATTCTTCAAAGGAGAAGAGCCGATGAACCTGTGGGTTTCCGACGATTCCAATAAAATTCCGCTGAAAGCAGAAGTGGATCTTAAAATCGGATCACTTGAAATGGATCTCAAATCCTATAAAGGGCTGCGAAAAGACATTGCATGGTTTTAATCCCGGGTCCGGTATTGCTGGATCTGCCGTAGCGGGAAGCCAAGCTGGTTTTTAGTTATTTTGATGAAGGGCATTGCCGGGCTACCAAAGCTTTTATAGAACTGTGCGATGGACGGAACCTCCGGGCTTTCGAAATCAATCATCAACTGCTGCCCGGAATGCGCCATGATGTACTGATCCAGCATCCATGTACGCGCGTTTCCCTCCCTGCCGATCTGATCGGATGCATTGAAAATATAGATGATCCTACCTGAATACCGCAACAGCAGAATGCCGGCATGAATCTGGCCCTTTCGCCGTGCGTAGAGCAGTTCCGCAAAGCCTAATGTGCTCATTCTTGAAAACAGCGCTTCCAGCAGCGCATAGGCATCACGATGAACGCCTCCGGCAATTTTATGGGCATGATGCTGCTTGAATAAGCGGATGAGCGGCCATATGTCCCCCCTCCTTTCCATTTGCCAGCCCCAGCCCGTACTACGTCGCAGGTTAGTGCGCCTGTCGGCGGAGTAGCGACTGCGCGTATAAGGGTAATGCTCATCCAGATGCAGCCAATGCGTCATGCAAACCTGAAAGCTGATCTGAGGAAAAAAGGCTTGCCCGCCTTGCAAAAGGCCGTAAAGCTGCGGATTAAAATGGTAGGAAGAAATGTATCGGAAGTGAGATGACAATGCCCTGAGAAAGGACTGAATTTCTGCGGCAGATAGCTTTTGAAGCGAAAATAGGCCCAGATATTGGCAAAAAAGCGGCTGATAAACCGCGCTGATACCGGCCTTTCTTTTAATCGGTAGCGGCATGACGATCGAGAAACCGGTAGCCGATGGCCAAACGAGCGCCTTCCAGGACTTGCAAACGATATCCAGATAGTCGGAATGCGCGTAAATGACTGATTGCAGCGACCTGCGGATCAGGTCATTCCAAAGACGGTCGTCGATCTGGGAGCGGTTCAGCAGGATAGGCTGCATGGTCAGGCAAAGTCAGGTTCTACTTTACCTTATACGCTCATTTCTACTTAAAGTAACTGCGTAGCTTCTGCAAAGTTTCTTCCACGTCCGGGGTTTCGTCCATCAACAGGTTGATACTCTGAATGGAGTGGATCACCGTGCTGTGGTCGCGGCCGCCGAAATGGTAACCGATCGATTTGAGAGGCAGGTCGGTGTATTCCTTGGCAAGATACATCGCCAGCTGTCGCGGGTAAACGACTTCTTTTTTACGGCTTTTACTTTTCAGGTCCGCGATCGATACCTGGAAATAATCAGCGATGATCTCCTGGATCGTATCGATGGTTACCTCTTTATCCTCGTTCATCACGATGTTGCGCAGCGTGTTCTTGGCCAGCTCAACGTCGATATCCCGGCGCGTTAGCGAAGCCTGCGCCATCAGCGAAACGATAACGCCTTCGAGCTCCCTTACATTGGAATTCACACTATGCGCTATGTACTCGATCACATCGTAGTCAATGGAAATACCTTCCGACTGGATTTTTTTCTGGATAATTGCAATACGGGTTTCAAAGTCAGGTGCCTGCAAATCCGCCGTCAGCCCCCATTTGAAACGCGATAACAAACGATCCTGTAACCCCTGAAGCTCACGCGGCGGGCGGTCACTGGTCATGATGATCTGCTTGCCGAGCTGATGCAGGTGGTTGAAAATATGGAAGAAAGTATCCTGGGTCTTTTCTTTTCCCGATAAAAACTGCACGTCGTCAATGGCCAATACATCCACTTTCATGTAGAAATCCGTGAATTCCTGCAAAGTGTTGTTCCGGATCGAGTTGATAAACTGGTTGGTAAACTTCTCTGAGGAAACGTAAAGGACCAGTTTATTTTCGTAGTGGTTGGTGATGTAGTTACCAATGGCCTGCACCAGGTGTGTTTTACCCAGCCCCACGCCTCCGTACATCATCAGGGGGTTGAAAGAAGTAAGCCCCGGGCGCTGCGCTACGGCAAAACCTGCCGAACGGGCCAGCCTGTTACAGTCCCCTTCAATGAAGTTGTCGAAAGAATAGTTTGGATTCAGATAGGTGTCCAGCGTCAGCGAATCCTGGTCTTTTTCCTTCACAATCGTGCCCATACGAGGGTCTGTCGCGAAGTTATCCGGCCTGGAATAGTTGGGTGACTTCTGGGTGGAGACGTTCATCGTCAGCGGCTGGTGCTTTTCGTTGCCTGTGTCGACGATAATCGAATACTCCAACAAGCCATCACGTCCGATGGCATAATCGAGTGCCTTTCTGAGTAAATTAACATAGTTATCTTCCAGCCATTCGTAGAAAAACTGGCTGGGGACCTGAATCGTAAGCACTTTACCATAAAGCTTTAAGGGACGTATCGGTTCAAACCACGTCTTAAAACTTTGGTCGGGAATGTGCTGCTGAATGATCCTCAGGCAGGCATCCCAAACCTGGTCCACCTCTCTATTTGTGCTGATTCTTTCCAATGTATAATTTACCAAACTCTGAGTATCATAGTTCAAAAGGACGGCAAAGATATAAAAATACCTGATCTCTCCAGACGAATCGAACATTCAATTTAGCAGCCGTCGGGCGCATGTGCAAGCCTGAAAATAAAAACAGCAGTGTAATCGTGTCCAGAAGGTTACAGGAGGCATTTTGAAATTTGCCGGCCCTGTTTTACATCCTAAAATTTGTAGTTTTGCTTCCAGACACAGTGCTTCGATCCACCTTACAATCCCGGTTAAATGTCAGCAAACCTGTTTTCGGAATTCAGCTCATCGGATAAGGCTACCTGGGAGAAACTGGCAAATAGGGAGGTAAACGGGCGCGCGAATGCATTAGATCAATGGGAGATCGCTCCGGGTCTTCCGATGAGCCCCTACTACACCAGTGCGGAGATCGATCCCGACAAAGTCTCAGCCATGCAAATTGCACAAAAGAAAGAGCCTGGCTGGCTTAATGTACCACTGGTGACTGTTACGACTCCCGCCTCAGCGAATGTCGCGATCCATGCCGCTTTGCAGCAGGGTGCAGACGGCGTGCTGCTGGACCTCTCCGGACATGCTCCCGACCGGCACGATCTCTCACGCATACTGCAAGGCATTGACCTGATCCTGACCCCGGTCTTTTTCAGGACGCCCCATCATCCCGGGCGGTTATTTGATGAAATAACCCGCATGACAGGACACTACCTGAAAGGCGGGATCGCCTTCGATCCGATCTCGACCGGTCATCAGATGAATGCTACCTTTGAGGACCTGGCAGCCCTGATCATGCATACCAAAAATATGCGGGAATTCCGGCCGCTGATGATCACAGCGGTCCCCGGCCACGAATTGAACCCGGTCGGAGAGTTGAGCTCCATTCTCATTTCCTTTTCCAAAGCCATCGATCTGCTGACCAGCCAAGGGGTGCCGCTTTTGCTTGCATTCAACCGGACTTTTCTTTCGGTTCAGGTGAACAGCCGTTACCTGACGGAAATTGCCAAGCTACGGGCGCTTCGCTACCTGTTACATCAGATCGCCCGGTCATACGGCTTGCCGGATGCGCTTTACAGCCCGTTTATTCATGTGCAGACGCTGCTGCGACAACCGGCCGGGCAGGCCGACTTCACTAATCTAATCAGGGCCACATCAGAGGCGATGGCCGCTGTGACCGGCGGTTGTGACGCGCTCACAGTTTTGCCCTTTGATGCTTCCCAAAACAATGCCTTTGCAAGCCGCCTTGCCCTGAATGTTTCGTCCATCCTCAGACATGAAAGCTACCATGCCAGTGTTGCCGACCCTGCCGGCGGCGCGTATTTGTTGGAAACAATGTCTGTGCAACTGGCCGAAAAAGCCTGGCAGGACTTCACAAGCGCCCCCCCAAGAACTGTCTTGGGCGATACACCGGTATCCAAAGATCTAATCGCCCAGGTGGTCTTACCGGCAAAAAAGCCATTGATCCAGACCGCGGAAGGAATTCCGTTAAAGCCGGTTTTCTCACAAACCGACCTGGACGGCGCTACCCATCCTGCTTTCGGTGCCGGGCAGGCACCGTTTCTGCGTGGGCCGTATGCGAGCATGTACATCGAGCGCCCGTGGACGATCCGCCAGTATGCAGGGTTTTCAACTGCCGCCGAATCCAATGCGTTTTACCGCCGCAACCTTGCCGCGGGCCAGAAAGGGCTATCCGTTGCATTCGATTTGGCGACCCACCGCGGCTATGACTCGGATCATCCGCGCGTGAAGGGCGACGTGGGCAAGGCGGGCGTGGCTATCGATTCGGTAGAGGACATGAAAACGCTTTTCGACCAGATCCCGCTCGGCGAGATGTCGGTATCGATGACGATGAATGGCGCGGTCATACCGGTTATGGCCTTTTTTATCGTCGCTGCCGAAGAGCGGGGCGTCCGGCCGGACCAACTTACAGGGACCATCCAGAACGACATTCTCAAAGAGTTTATGGTCCGCAATACCTACATCTATCCACCGGCCCCATCGATGCGGATCGTGGGTGATATTTTCGCTTATGCTTCCCGGTTCATGCCCCGTTTCAACTCGATCAGTATCAGCGGCTACCATATGCACGAGGCCGGGGCACCCGCTCATATCGAACTGGCCTACACCCTGGCCGACGGACTCGAGTACATCCGCACCGGACTGGCGGCGGGCATTCCCATAGACGATTTTGCACCGAGGCTTTCATTTTTCTGGGGAATAGGTATGAACCATTTCATGGAAATCGCTAAAATGCGGGCAGGACGGATGCTTTGGGCAAAAATTGTAAAACAATTTGATCCCAAGAACGAAAAATCACTGATGCTTAGGACGCATTGCCAGACCAGCGGTTACAGCCTCACCCAGCAAGATCCTTTCAACAACGTTGCCAGAACCACCATCGAAGCAATGGCTGCGGTGATGGGCCATACGCAATCGCTGCACACCAATTCCCTGGACGAGGCCATTGCCCTGCCGACAGATTTTTCTGCTGGTATTGCCCGGGATACCCAATTGTTTATCCAGCGGGAAACGGACCTGTGCAAAGCGGTAGACCCCTGGGGTGGCTCTTACTACGTCGAATACCTGACCAAAGAGCTCTGTGAGAAAGCATGGCAGCTGATCCAGGAAGTCGAGGCGCTGGGCGGTATGACCAGGGCGATCGATACCGGCCTTCCCAAAATGCGCATCGAGGAAGCAGCCGCCCGTAAGCAGGCCCGGATCGATGCCGGTAAAGAGGTTATTGTGGGTGTAAACCGGTTCGCTACCACGGATGAACAGCCTTTTGAAATTCTTGAGATAGATAATGCAGCCGTCCGACAGGCTCAGATAGCAGGATTACAGGCGATCAGAAATAGCAGAAACACATTAGAGGTAACCCAAGCCCTAGACCGGATTACCAACGCCTGCGATAAATCCGGGGGAAAAGATATGCAGACCAACCTGCTGTATCTGGCTGTGGATGCTGCCCGCAAAAGAGCTACATTAGGAGAAATTTCAGATGCTATGGAAAGGGATTTCGGCCGCTATCAGTCTGCCATTCGCACCGTTTCGGGAGTATATCACTCCGAGGCCCGGGAAAATGAGAGCTTTCTTTCGGCCCTTCGGATGTCGGACGAGTTTGCTGCCCTCGAAGGCCGCCGTCCCCGGATTATGGTGGCGAAAATGGGTCAGGATGGGCACGATCGCGGTGCGAAAGTGATTGCTACCAGTTTTGCAGACCTGGGTTTTGATGTGGACATAGCTCCTCTTTTTCAAACGCCCCAGGAAGTCGCCAGGCAGGCCATTGAAAATGACGTACACATCGTCGGTGCTTCGAGTCTTGCCGCCGGCCATAAAACGCTTATTCCCGAATTGATCCAGGAACTGAAAACGCTGGGACGAGCCGACATTATGGTCATTGCCGGTGGAGTAATTCCCCCGCAGGATTACCCATTTCTGTACGAAGCAGGTGTAAAAGGCATATTCGGTCCGGGTACTGTGATCTCCGTGGCAGCGCAACAGATTCTGACCAAGTTGATGGAAGAAAATTAGTTGGCGCCAGCAAAAACTAATGAGGTGCAGTTTCCGCCAAATCCAAACGAATTGGAAAGCACATAACGCAATGGATAATCGCTACGCCATTCCGAAACCGGGGCGGCAGCTGATCCTCCGACGGGCTCCTGTACATTCAGGCTCGGAAAGAGCTCCGAATGGACGATCGCCAGCACACTGTAAATCGCCTCCACCGCTCCGGCAGCGCCCAGCGTGTGGCCAGTCATTGATTTGGTAGAACTGTATGGCGGAATCGTTCCGAACAGCTCACTTAACCCAAAAAACTCGACCTGATCGTTATTCTGGGTTCCCGTTCCATGCGCATTCACGTAGCCGATCGCTTCGGGACTGATCCCGGCTATGTGCATGGCCTCCTGCATACACCGGATTGCGCCGGTAGCCTGATCGGACATGGCCGAGGGATGGTGAGCGTCGTTGGCATTGCCAAAGCCTGCCACCTCTGCATATACTTTTTTGTTATGAGCCAGTTCTTCCGCTTCCAGCACCAGGTAAGCCGCACCTTCACCCAGGTTGAGCCCGTCGCGGTGCACATCGAAAGGCTTGCAGGCTGCGTCCGACAGAATTTTCAATGCATTGAAACCGTTTACGGTATATTTTGCCAGACTATCCACCCCGCCGACAACTGCTCTTTTGATCCTACCCGACCGGATCAGCCTGGCGCCCAGCATAATGGCATTCGCCGAGGATGAGCAGGCAGTATTAATCGTATCGGTAAAACCTTTGATCTGGTACCGCCGGATGAGTTTGAGTGTATGGGCCGAACAACCGTAGGCATCCAGATACTCAGATCCTTTCGATTTATGATTGGCGTCTTCGTAGAGCTGGTCGGTGAGGCACATGCCGCCCACCGTGCTGGCGGAAATCAATGCAGTGTCCAGCGAAGAAAGTTGCCCGGGGGTCAAACCAGCATCGGTAATGGCCTCCGAAAAGGCCTTGTCTGCCAGCAGGCAGGTACGGGTGTAGCCGGAAGCGCTTTCGAGTCCCTGGGATTCTTTCAGATCCCGGTTGCTCATACTAACTTCCCCGAATGGCAGCGAGCTCGTGTAAAGCGATTCAAACCAGGTGGCCCGCCCGATGCCGGAACGACCGGCCCGTAAGCTCTGATGATTCTGCTGCACATTGTTGCCAATGGCCGAGATCATCCCCATTCCTGTCACCAACACCCGTCCCATGTATTTGATTAAGCTGCTTTTGTATGATCGAGAATGTACCCGGCCATATGGTTCACATCCACGAGTATCTTTCTGCCCTCGGCGGGATTGTTGATTTTGATACCATATTCTCTCTCCAGGAGCACGACCAGTTCCAGGGAGTCAATTGAATCCAGTCCAAGCTCGCCGCCGAAAAGGGGCTCGTCATCTTTAATGTCCTGCGGATTGATATCCAGTAAGTTCAGGTATTGTACAATTTGCCCTTTCAGAATGGGCTTCAGGCTTTCTATGTCCATGTCGATTTGTTAGTCACTTTCAGGGTAATAGTCCGAGCTTTTCGTTGCAAGGAGGGATATATCAGCTAGTTCAGGTAATTACGAACTTCAAACTTAAATAATTCTTTCTAACCGTAACTTAAAATATGTGCCAAGTTGGCAAAAGAGGATAAAAATGCCCAGAAACAAAAACACCTTTCTTAGCTCCTGCCAGCTGCCTGCTTTGAGAAACAATACATAAAACCCTTCCAGGCACCAGTGCAGGGGAGAAAAATTACTCGCAAACTGCATAAAACCCGGCATCACAAACGTAGGTACGAGTATTCCGCCGATGGCTCCGAATATAATAATGGATATGGCTCCGAAACCATTGGCCTGCTGCTCGGTCCGGGCAAAGGCGCCGATCATCAAAGCATAACTCACCGCCGCCATACTGCTCATAAAAATCACCGCAAACAGTGCAACCAGGTTCCCGGGAACACTCAGCTGCGGGAGCCCCAGCGCGGGCAGTATCCAGATCCCCATCGAGAACGTCAATGCAACCTGCAACACGGCGACGACAACGTAAATCGTCATTTTACTGAACATCACCAGCATGAATGTGGTGGGCATTGTTTTTAGCCTCAGAAAGCTTCCGTTCACGCGCTCGCTGACGATGTTGCTGCCCAGGGAGACAACCATAAAAAACATGGCGAAAATAGTCCAGGCCGGTACATTATGCTGGGTAGAGTTCGGGATAGCAGTCGAATTATTGTTACGGGCCACGATCCGGTCGATCGCCACCCGGTTGGAAATCATTTTCTGTTTGAGCTTTTCGGAGCTGTCAGCCAGGTCCATGTTGGCATACATCCGCTCGATCATCAGCGAGTTTTCGATCACGCTCATATAGGACTGGATCACGCTCATGACCGAATAACTATAATTCTCCTGCAAAACAGGGTCATTGTAAAATGAAAGTCGGGGCATCGGGACTTTTTCTCCGACCACCGCATGATGTTCCAGGCCAAGATCGTCCATCAGAATGCCGCTCACGTCTTGCGCATTGCTTTCCAGGCCTGCCGAAAAGCTGCCGGGAATGTATAATGCGATCATTTTCCCTCTGGACAATAATTCCGACCGCAGCGACTGCTGCTGAATGCCATTCTGAGAGTCAATTTTAAAGAGCCCCGACTTTTGCAGTAATCCTACCAGTTTCCGGCCTTCCCCACCCTTGTCGTGATTGACCACCAGCAACGGTATCTGGTTTTCATTAACCATCTTATAGGCGCTGTCCTGGATGATGGTGATGATGAACACCAGCAGCAAGGGCATCACAAACATCAATGCAAGCCCCACCTTGTCGTTAATCAACAGGAGCAGTTCTTTGCGTAATGATGAATATAGTTTAAACATAAACTTAGTCCCGGTATGCCTCTCCGGTCAGGTTGATAAACAGTGCCTGAAGGCTGTCGACAGCGTGTATTGCTTTCAGCTCATCTAACCCGCCTGCTACAATGAGCTTGCCGTGGTCGATCAGCGCAATGCTTTTACAGAATTCCTCCGCCTCCGACATATGGTGTGAAGTGTAGATAATAGTCGTCCCATCCGCATTGAGCCGTTGCAGGTAGCGGATAATAGCATTCCGGCTCTGCACATCGACCCCAACCGTGGGCTCGTCAAGGAAAAGGATATCGGGCTCGTGGATGATGCCGATGGCCAGGTTCAGTCGTCTTTTCATTCCACCGGAAAATGTGCCCACTTTCTTGTCGGCCGCCTTGTCCAGACCCAGCACTTCCAGCAGATGCTCCCGTCTTTCCTCCAACCTCTGCCTGGACAAATTGTACATAGCCCCGAAATAATCCAGGTTTTGACGCGCGGTCAGCTCCTGATAGAATGCATATTCCTGAGGTACGAAACCGATCCTACTTTTACGTTCCGCGTCTGAAAAGGGAATCCCGTCATACAAAAAAACGATCTGCCCCGAGGAAGCGGGGATGATGCCGCATAGAATGGAGATCAGTGTGGTTTTACCTGCCCCGTTTGGTCCAAGCAAACCAAAAACGTCGGACTGGAAAATGTCCAGCGATACTTGCGAGAGGCTATCCTGCTGAGCGGATTTATAACGCTTAAAAACATCCCTGATTTCGATACATACCTTACCCGTCATATCAATCCCTGCTTACTTACCCAGTTTCAGGTGAGACAACCTTTGGAAAGCCTCTTTTTCAACCAGACGGATGTCCAGCAGCATATCCGCGATTTCCTCAAAATCCTTTTGTTCGGTAAGCCGGCCCTTATAAACGCCCGCCATTTTAATGGCGCTCGCCCGCCACATATCGCCGGCCCTGGTGAAGTCTTCTGAAATATTCGAGAGGCGGTCGTCCTGCATGTAACCGGCTGCTTCTTCGAGGAAAGCCCCGTAAAGGAAACGGAATCCGCCGCCGCCGGTGCCGATCTCTTCCTGCATGCGCACGATCTGTCCCAAATACAGACTCGCTTTACGCAGCCCCAGCTTATCCCTCCATTTACGGATGTGGTTAGAAGTGTGACGAATGCCATCCACACCGGCAAAATTGCCAGGTATGCGCAGCATATCGCGCACATTCCTGCTGATCCCGTTCACTATGCCCTTCCGGATCATCTCATCGGTAATGGGCCTGACCTTTTCGGGAAAGTAAATATGCCCTTTGGGAGCCAGCGGGCCTTGTGCGAACCGGACCCTCGAAAGCTCCTCCTTTGAAAGCGAAGTCACATCTTCCATCACCGGGTCGCTGATCAGGTAACGGCCGTCCTGCTCTCCGAAAACGATCAGGTTGTGCGCATTAAAATGAAAACGGTATTCTTTGGGAAAGTAACTGAGGTGAAAAACCCCTACCTGGCATCCTACCGGCATGCCCTCTTTCACTTTCTTGTCCAGAAACGCCTCTGCTGCGGCCGGATTCGAAAACTTTTTACGGCTCACCTCTACGCCGAGCGACTTGCAGGTGCGCTTAAAGATAGCGCCCGGCATTGTCCGGAATGAGATCGCAGGACCATTGTTGACGGTCAGAAAAGGTATTTGTATGTAAAAAAGGCCTGAACCCATCCCGAAAGCCAGCGGCTCGGTCATAAATTCCAGACCATGGTAGCGCAGCAATGCCGTGGTGACTCCGTTTTCGCAATGCGCGGTCTGAACATGGTGGAACTCATCCGTTTGACTATCAATATTCACTGGATCAACCTTTAAAATTTTTCAACTCGCTCACAGTAATGTCGAAAGCACTGGCATATTTTTCCAGTTTTCTCTCGCTCAGATCTTTAAAAACGGATGGTTTGAAATGTCTTTTTATAAAAAAAGGAAAGATGCCCGTGTAACCCGACAGCACTGCCAGATCCATCAGACGCAGCTCCATAAAATAGTATACCGGGCTTTTTTCGCCATTGGCCACGGCCTTTCTGGCATCTTCTACGCGCTCATTGACCTCCTCCCAGGCGCTGTCCAGCGCTTGCTTCTTGATGTCCCAGCCTTTGCTCAAAGCCGTCTCGTATTTGCCGTCGTCATTTTTGACGTAGCATACCTCCCGGGTAAATTTAGCAAGGGCTCCCGGGTCCTGGGGAAGGTCTTCCTTTTTCATGATATGGGCAGCTTTTATGACGTTGTTCAATGCCGGCACATATGGCTTGCGCCGGGTCAGCAGACGGTTAGCAAGCAGAACATGTACGAAAAGCGCGAGCTTTCCGGTACTGCCAGCAATATTTTTTCACCTTTTTTCAGCGCTTTGCTATTGAATACCTCTTCCAGCATCATATAAATGGAAGCCGCCCCCACGTTACCTTTCGTCACCAGGTTGGTATACCACTTTTCCTTGGGAATAGGCATTCCATTTTCTTTGAAAAACTCATCGATCTTGCTTTCAAAGAAATAACTCGACAGGTGCGGCAGAAAGTAGCTCACATCCTCAATGGTCACCCCTTTTTTGATCAGAATATCTTTCAGCTTGGCAAAACCCAATTTAACGATTTTTTCACCTAAAAGCTTCACGTCCTGCTTGATACTGAACACGGATTGGTCCTGGATCTGAGCGGCGCTGAAATCCTTGTAGCTTTTCAGCGAACCGTCTTCGAGTTTATCGGCTCCCATGTACATGCAAGCCTCTACCTCATTGGCATACGAGCAACCCTCAATCCAGTCGATTTTCAATGAAATGCCTTCGCTGTTGGGCTGCGATTCCACCAGAAATGCACCCGCCCCGTCCGAAAGCATCCAGCGCAGAAAGTCCTTCTCGAAGGCCAGGTATGGGTTCTTTTCAAGCTTGACGAGCTGCTGTACTTCGTCCTCGAACTGATCCGAGCGCAGTACCGGTGAGAGCAGCTCCGAGGCGCATGCCACGGCCTTTTGTTTTTCGCCCAGCTTCACGGCCATGTAGGCATACTTGAATGCATGCATACCCGCGCAGCACACACCCGAAGGCGAGACCACCTCGATAGATCCGGCTTCCGGCAGATTACCGTGCACCATTGAGCCATGCGAAGGCATCAGCTGATCGGGGCTGGAAGTGGCACAGCTCAGCAGGTCCATCCCGCTGATCTCTGCGGGGTTATCTTGAAACAAATTCCTGATCGCCAGAGCGGCCATCTCCGCATTCGTATGCGTATAGGTGCCATCCTTGCGCAACGCGTAGTATCTGTTTTTGATACCATTGTTACGCAGCACAATGGCTTTTGACTTCGAAGGTTTTCCGTTGATGTATCCTAAATATTCTTCCATTTCCTCATTGGAAACGGACTCATTCGGTAAAAACTTGGCAATCCTTGTAATATATGCTTCTGACATTATCATTTGGTTTCTACACCACAAAAGTATTCTTTTTTCTTCTTAATCGCATTGGCGGCAAACGGGGCGATCAGTAACCGGTAGGTTGTCACCAGCACCGGCGCAACCATAAAAAGCGCTACCAGCAGGTAATACTTAAAAAAGCCGACAAGCCTTTTGCGTTTTTCCGGCGTGGTTCCTTTCGTCTTGATCAGATTGGCCCAGATCCGGAAAAGTTTCTTGGCCCGTCCCTCAATAAAGAGGATATCGGTCGGTATCTCAATCAGGCCCGTGGCCATGATCTCTTTCTGTAAATCCGCGTATTGGCCGCTATCGAAAGACTTCCTGACAATGGCTCCGAAACGGGAGGCACTCCGGATGTCCTGATCGCTGATTCCGGGCTTGGGAAAAATCCCCCATTTGCGGTCCTTACGGCCGGTAAGCATCCAATGCAGGATCGTTACCGCGCTGACCAGGTTCGAAACGCGGTCCATCAGCGGGATATTGCCTACCAGCTTTCCGCCTGCGTCGGCGATCCGCTTTTTGATGCTTTCCTGCGAATTGAGCCACATATTCCGGCCTCCGATCACGGTCACGATGGGCGTATCTCTGACCCGGGCTTTGAAGCCAGGGCTATGCAGCAGCGCCGTGATCGGCAACGATGGTGACAGGAACCAGGGCTGATAACCGAGCACGATCAGATCGTAGCGTTCGGCGCCGAAATGCAACGGTTGCAGCTCGATCACGTCTTCCTGCACACATTCAGGCATTTTATCAAAAAACTCGTCGCTGGTCCAGGGGAATACAAAGGGGCTCGCCGGAAAAATCTCCAATCGCTCTACTGTCTCAGGCTCGAACGGTTGCAGGAACTGATCGATAATTTCATTCAACTGACCTGATTGAGAGTAGTTTACAACTAAAATATTTTTCATTTATCCGCAATCCTGTTAATGCAATCCCTATTTCAGATCCGACTCTTTCAATACTTTCGAATCCCTGGCGTAATCGGTGATGACCGTTTTCAGATCAGCATCCAGCTTGTCGAAGCCCGAAACCACTGCCTGCTTATCGGCATCTATTTCTTTGTTGTATTTCAAAATTCCAGGCGCATGCTCCTGTACCGTAAGGCGCAGAAAGCGGAATTCGGTGTTGCCCGGGTTGCTGTTGATTTCATCTTCAAGCAGATGAGCCCCCTTTTTGAAAGTCTTCACCTTCCCTCCTACCCCTTTTACAAAACCAGCTTTTTTCATCGTCAGTGCACCCTTATAGGCATTCACCTTTGGCGAAACCTTCTCACTTTCCAGTCGGGCAAGCACTTTGTCGATCGACTCCTCTTCCCCGCTCGACAAGGCTTTGTAATAGGCCAGCTTGTCGATTTGCGCATGAACTGTCAAAACCATTGTAAACAGACAGGCCACGCTAACCACCAAAAACCGCTTCATACCAATCTATATTTACGTATTTCAGACAAAAAAGGATCAGGCCTAGGCCTTTTTCCTGCATTCCAGGATCGTGTGGTAGCTATCGCCAATCAATGGGTAAGTCTGCACCACTTCGAACCCGGCCTGTGCCACAAGTTCTTTCATCACCCCGACCCTGTACATTTTACTGTTACCGTTGGCCATAATTGTAAAATACAAAGATGTAGCCACCAGGCTATAATGTGCAGCAGGATAATTCTGGTTATCAAAAAATGGTTCCAGGATAAATAAAGTCGTATCCGGGGACGCGGCCTGAAATGCATTTTCCAGGATCTGCACGATCTGCTCCTTTGAAAAACAGTCCAGGAACTGGCTCATCCAGATCACATCGGCTCCCTGAGGTATTTTCTGGGCGGTATCCAGCAGGTCGATCGCGTGAAAATCGATACGGTTCAGCAGTCCTCTTTCAGTCGCATTGGCTCTGGCTACATTGAGCTGAACCGGCAAGTCGAGTATTTTAATCCTCACATCCGGGTCGTGGTCGCAGCAGGCGAACGACCATTTGCCGGTATTGCCGCCAATGTCGAAGATCATCCCGGGCTTTTTAGAAAATACGATTTTCAAAGCATCCGGAAACGCATTGTCGGAGTAGTAATGATCAAACTCAAACCAGGAAGTTTTGGCAGGCTCCGGCAAAATCGATAGCCCCTCATAGATCGTCGGCCAGTCGCCCAGTTCTTTCAGGCCCTCGGGCTTGCCATTCACGATGCTTTCGGTCATGTGTTTGGCGCCCAGGTAACAGACATCCTGCATGAAATTCATGTTGACCCGCGTCATTTCATCTTTCAGCAAAAAGAAGCCTACCTTGCTGATCCGGACGATCTCGTTCTCTATCTCTACTACGCCCAGTATTTCAGCAGCTTCCAGCAGAAGCGTCACGCCATATTCGGAAACATTCACATTTTCGATAATGTTGCCAATGCTGATCCCCTTGCGGTTTTCGCTGATATACTGCAAAATACCCAGATCCCGCAAGGCGATCACCGATTGAAAATACATCGGCCCAAACGCTATCTTCTGTGCTTCATATTTGGCTTCGATAGCCGACAATTCTTTTTTCATTGTACGCTTTTATTGTTCCCTGACTGTTCGGAAGAGGGTATCATCCTGTCCTTATATCTTCTTCGGTATTTTTGTTTCTTCAAATCTTCTTCATGCCACACGATATACTTCCCCATTGTACCCCGGAAACGCTTGAAAAACCCCTCTTTGTGAGAGAGCTTCACAAAACCTTCCCTGACGAGCGCATTACTCTGATCGGCCTTAGGTTCGTACACGTTCAGTGTCTTGACGGTGTCGATCACGGTGGGCAGCAACCTGACGGGCAGTTCGTACTTTTTAATGAACTTGCGCATGTAGCTCGTCTGGATCGGGTCGGTGGAAAGCGCAACTTTCGTAAAGCCCTTATCCTTCGCGAGCCGGTAGGAATAATATACGTTTTCGGTGCTGTGCTGCGCTTTTTCCTCGGTAAACAGATGCTCCCGCGGAACGCCCAGGGCGTGCGCATAGTTGGCCATTACACGGCTTTCGATATAGGGTGTAGCCACGGCCGAACCCGAGAAAATGATGTTTTTAGTATAGCCTTTGGAATACAGATAGTAGGCCCAATGGATACGCAGTTGCAGTACCATATCCCATTTCTCACCATTATAGGGATAGCCCGGAACAATGATAGCGTCATACGGAGCCTGTTTCGCATCCTGATGAAAAGCCTTCGCAGCTGAACGGTACAACATCTTACCGCAGCCGGTAAAGAGCAGGCATACGATCAGCAGAAAAAACGAATGGGCTATGCGCACGATAATGGGTTAGCGGTTTTAAACAGTAAGCTGTGAAATGTTCACCATACTCAGGCAAACAGATCACAGCTTATTAAAAGAATGATATGGTATCGGTAATCAATCTGAGCATTAAAAATAAGCAATTCTATTTACTTTTTATGCCTTGAATGATTTGCTCCACTTTTTAAAGAGGTTTTTGTCGATCTCCTGGTTGATCTTATAGACACCTCCGGCCCAATAGTTGCGAAAACCGAAGCCGCCCGCCTTACCTTCCACTTTTTCGGTGTGCAGCACCTTCTTTGTAGCCAGATCGATAAAGGTCACCCAAACGACCAGCTTCTCGGAGGTCTTGTTCAGGCTTTCGACCACATACACCAGGCCGATGCCGTCTTTTTCACTTAATGTATACTTTGCAGCCGCCTTTTTGACCTGATCTTCGGTCAACGCCGATTCGTCGTCGGTGATATTTTTCTCCACATTCACCGATTTGTTGAGCTTGACCATGTCCTCTACCTTGGACTTATACTGATCGTCTTTCAGGTTGAATGCCTTTTGAAGCGAAAACTTCTTCGGTTCAAGCTCGATCAGATTGTTCCAGCTTACGATATGCTGGTTCTGGATAGCCATAGGGTCGGTAAAACCGATTTTGCCGATATACTTGGCCTGGGTGAAATCAAGTCCGAGAAAAACCAGCTTGCCTTTTCCCGAGAACAGATCAGCCATGGTGTTATCTGCCGTAGCGACCGTAGCGGCATTAAACAAAACGAATGCAATCAGTAACAACTTTTTCATAACACAGATATTTAGGAACGTTGGTTATTTGAGTTTTTTATCCAGAAACGCCGCCAGTGATTTGCCTGCCTTGGCATAGGATTCGGCAATGCGGACACCGGTTTCAAAGTCGAAACCGCCGAACTGACCGCCAGGTACATTTCTCATGGCAATTTCAGCAACTTTCTTTGATTTGCTCGCAGATTCTACCAGGTCAACTTCATAGTCAACATATGCATTCTTGCGCATGACGCCTACGTTGAAGCCGGGCTCGATAAATTTGGTTTTCACGATCAGCGTGTACTGCGCATCGGGCCGGTTCTTAACAGCCGTCAGGCCTTTGTCTTCCAGACCTTTATTGAAAAGCTCTTCAAACTTGGGCTCATAACGGCCCTTACGGTCTTCTACCCAGGCCTTTTTCCAGGTATCGCCCTTGCCGGCTTCCTTGGCGTTGTACTCAGCTGATTTCTTATCGAGGTATTCCTGCTCAGTGGCAAATTTACCTACTCCAAATTCGGAATAATCGTATTCAACGTTAACGGTTTTCTGACCTGCCAGAACGCTCACGTCGCCTGATCTGAGGTCAACCCGCTGGGCAACGGATACGTCTGCGGCCAGGAACGTAATGGCCATTAGGGACGCGCAAATGAACTTTTTCATGATAGTAAATTTATTTTTATGGTAATAGAGGCGTCAAATATAGACCAATTTTTCAGGTTTGCGTTTCTCCTGTTTGTAGATCCGGAAAGTTAGTTCTTCAGCGGTTACGAAAGTCAGTGAGGGGGATACGCGGAGCCTGGATTTAAACAAAGAATGCATCATATCCTTGAATGCCGTCGTCTGTAACTGCATCGGCAGTACAATGCTGATCTCGTCATTGCCGAACTCATTTTTAGATACGACCACCTGGTACAATTCAATTTCCTTGACAGCGTCCAGCACATCAAAAAGAGCAGGTGGAAATATGGTCGTCCCCTTGAATTTGATCATCTGCTGCTTGCGTCCTACGACGGGTCCCAGGCGCGGGCTTGTGCGCCCGCATGCGCAGGGCTGATGATAGACGTGGCAGAGATCTCCGGTTTTGTAGCGCAGCAACGGCATTCCCTCTACGCCTAGCGTTGTGACCACGACTTCGCCCATTTCGCCGTCTGAAACGGCTCGCCCATCTTCGTCGACTACTTCCAGAATAAGCAGATCCGGGTTCAGGTGCCCGCCCTTTCCTTCACCGCATTCGGTAAAAGCGGCGCCCATTTCGGTGGAAGCATAGGTTGAATACAGTTTCACCTCCCATTGCGAGGTAATGCGCTTGCCCAGCTCATTCAATGAAAAATCCGGGTTACGGATCGGCTCGCCGATGCAGATAATGGATTTAATGCTCGATGAGCGGAAATCAATATCGTTGGCCACCGCATAGTCGATCAGCCGGGGAATAAAGGAGGGAATGGCGATGATCACTGTGGGTGAAAACCGCTGGATCGACTCCCACTGCAGGAATGGCGCTCCCGGCCCGACGCGGATCATCCCTGCACCCATTTTGCGCGCGCCCATCCAGTAGGCCAGACCGGCCATGAAACGGCGGTCGATGGTGGTCATTAATTGGTAAATATCGTCTTCCGAACCGCCCGCACAGCGGAATGACTCCGCTTCGTTGGTAGCAAGCCTTTCAACGTCCGAGTCCGTTAGGTAGAATGCCACCGGATCGCTGAGCGTGCCAGAGGTCGTTACAAAATCGGTAATGCGGCTTTTGGGTACGCACAGGAAGTCGTCGTTATACTGGGCCAGATCGTCTTTGGTGGTAAATGGCAGCACCGCCAGATCAGCGACGGACTTGATTGCGTCGACATTGATATTCTGCTCTCGGAAAATCCGCTTATAGTAGTTTGAATAATTTGAAATGTGCAGCAAAAGCTGCTGCAATGCAGGCTGCTGTGTTTCGAGACTCATGGCAATCAAAAGTTGGTATGAAAATCTGAAAATAGATGAAAGACATCAATTCTTGCCCTGCTTGCTTTCGGCTATGCGCTCACGGATCATTTTTTCTTCGTTCAATGAAGAGACCTCATGCTTCAATGCCTGCTGATAATAGCCGATCGCTTTGTTGGAATCCCCTTTTTTCTGATGATACTGCCCCAGGAAAAAATACGGAAGGTAGCTCTGCGCGTTGTTGGCGACAAATGCCTGCTCATCCTGCGGCGTCAGCGAAAGCGGCGCATCCAGCATTACATATTTAGTGATTTTCTGCTTCACGGATTTAAATGCCTCAAACTTTTTGTAATCCGCAGATCCCAGGAAAGGATCGCGGTCGATTTCCAGCGAATCAAATGACTGAAAATCACCTTTCTGAGCAAAAATGCGATTCAAATCGTATCCTACAAACTCGCCGAGCTGGTAAGGCGGCGCTGAGATCCAGAACTCCTTTTTCGCAGGCTTGAAAACGATCCCGTGATGCGCGATGAGCTGATTAAGCAATTTGGAATTGCCGTAGCCTATGAATTTATCGTCTACGCCTTTCTGGTCGCGCAGAATCCCCGCTGCCTGGTTTACATCCATCGGATAAGCGCGGCCCATGAGCTGCGTCATCCGGTCGAATCGCGCCTTGGAGTCCGTATCCTTGATATTATTAATATTCACCGAATCCTTCACAAATGCATTGCTCTGGTAATGATTGGCGCAAACGAGTGCATCCTTGCCCGAGTCGTACACATCCATTTTCTGTGGTGACTTCTCGATGATTATTGCCTTATCATCGGCCGCCGAGCCAATCAGCAAAGATTCGGAAACGAACGTCTCGCTTTTGGAAGCGATTTTTCGCGCTTCTTCAATGGTACCGGCATATTGCAGGATTTCCCTGGCCAAAATAGAAATGGGCTCTTTCGCCCCGAAGGGAATATCCGATTTCGAAGCATTGAGCGTCACGGTAATGCCCCTTTCGTTGATCCCGGATACCACGCCCGTAAGCCCCGCCCAGGCGTAGGAGGCGAATTTGTAGCCCTTGTCGGGGTTCATAAAAACAATCAGCTTGTCCTCGGCAAAGGCATCGCCCATATAGAAATCGAAATTTCTTGCAATGAGCAAAGTGGAATCACTGGTAAGCGAATGGTTGACCGCGAACGAGGTGCAGCCTACCATATTCAGGTCCGTGAGCGCGTGGCCGATGTCGTGGGCTGCGTGGTAGTTGAGAATGCGGTAATATTTGGGCCCGATGTAATTGAACTGGTCCGAAAAAGACTGCGAAACACCGTAAATCTCCTGCTGGTTTTCCTTGGGAATGTATTTGTAAATATCGCGGTTGAACCAGCCCACAAAACCTTTCAGCACTTGCAGGAATATCGCGCTCGGGATCATTTCCTTGATTTGACCTACAAAATGCACCTCCTGCTTTTCCATCAGCTCCTGGGCGAGGATGCCGTAAATGAGCCCGCGTTCGTAAGGAGCGCCTTCCAGATACATTTCCCAAATGCCGTGTTTGTTCTTTCTGAGCCAGTTGTTGCCCACGCGGTAATGGTTCTCTCCCACCTGCTCGCGTTTGTAACTTTCGACAGTTTTAGTACTTTCAAGCTCCGGACTTGGTACCCGGATACGCCACAGGAACAACCCGAAGAGTATGCCGAGGATCAGAAGGACAACGAATAATACTCGGAGCGCAGAACGCAGAACTTTGTTTTTAGGCCACATAAATCAGCAGAAGGGCGCATCATGTGACACCTCATCTGGTATCAAAATTAGCAATAAATGGGGATCGTTTCTATAAAAACCATTTCACCGGTAGCAAAACTGGGGCTCTGGCGCATGACCGAACCCTGGGACGTTTTACTGGGGATGCTGGATTTGCCTGCAACCGAACTGGCAACGCTGGAAGGTATTTCAAAGCCTAAGCGAAAGCAGGAATGGCTGGCATGCAGAGTGTTATTGAAAGAAATGCTTGAAGGCAATTTTCTGGTCCGCTACGATCCTGAACGCAAACCTTACCTGGCAGGCAGTGACAAGCAGCTATCGATGTCTCATTCTGGTGATTATGTATGCGTATACCTGAATGAGCACATGCCTGTGGGTGTCGACATCCAGCAGATGAAACCCTCCATTTCAAAAGGATATTTCTATTTCCTGAATCAAACGGAGCAGCATTGGGTGGATCAGCAGGACAATTTCATTATGCACCTGATCTGGTCAGCCAAGGAAGCAGTCTTCAAATATGCCGGAGACGCGGCTGTCGATTTAAAAAAACATATTACGATAAATCCGTTTTCAGGCAACCAAAAAGGTCTTTTTGAAGTTAGTCTGCAAAAAGGCAGTACCCGGGAGACAGTGCCTGTCCGATTTGATTCTTTTGAGGACTACGTACTCACCTGGACCGCTTAAACCTACCCTATTCAACCACCTTTTCCCGTTATGCATCGTTTCTTTACGCTCTTCCTGGTGATTCTTGCTGCCAGGCTATCTGCCCAGACGCCCGCGTTATCCTCCGGCGAAATTTTCCAGAACATCAAAAAACTGAATGTATTGGGCTCGGTGCTCTACATTGCGGCGCACCCCGACGATGAGAATACGCTGATGCTCTCCTATTTGTCAAAAGACCAGCTGGTCAGAACCGGCTATCTTTCCCTTACACGGGGTGACGGCGGGCAAAATCTGATCGGCTCCGAACAAGGCTATAATATCGGCGTGATCAGGACACAGGAGCTGCTCGCCGCCAGGCGCATCGATGGGGCGCAGCAATTTTTCTCCCGCGCTTACGACTTCGGCTTTTCCAAAACGCGCGACGAGACCCTGAACTTCTGGGACCGCGACAAGGTACTCGGAGATGTGGTGTGGATGATCCGCAAGTTTCAGCCCGATGTGATCATTACCCGTTTTCCTCCCGATCCGCGCGCCGGTCATGGCCATCACCAGACTTCGGCCTACCTGGCCGAGCAGGGTTTCAGCCTGGCCGCAGATCCGAAGGCTTATCCTGATCAGCTCAGGTTTGTCGGCACCTGGCAACCCAAGCGACTGGTCTGGAATACATTCACGCCCGGGTTCACCAACAAGGCCCCCAGCGAAGAAAAGAATCCATTCATCTCCATTGAAATCGGCGGATACAACCCGGTACTGGGTAAATCCTACACCGAAATTGCCGCATTAAGCCGCAGCCAGCATCGCAGTCAGGGTTTTGGCAGCGCGCCGCAAAGAGGCGCCCGGATCGACTATTTCTTACACAAGGAGGGCACGCCTGCCGAAAAGAACCTCTTCGACGGTATCGACGTCAGCTGGAAACGCGTAAAGGGCGGCGAAAAAGCACATGCGCTCATCCTGGCGGCCATCAAAAATTATTCGGTGAACAAGCCATCGGCTTCTATTGCCGACCTATTGAAAATTAATGCGGAACTCAACAAACTGGATTCGGCCAATATCTACGTCAAGGCCAAAAAAGAAGAAGTGAAGGAGCTGATCCAGCAATGCGCGGGCCTGTGGTTTGAAACCAATCCGAATGATTTCTCAGGTGTCGCAGGTGAACAGACCCCGATTAATATTTCGGTCGTCAAACGCACGGCCTACCCCGTAAAGCTCGTGTCGCTCCGCTGGACTGGAAAATCAGCAGACAGCCTGCTCAACCTGCCACTTGATGCCAACGAGCTGAATGCATTTACCAAACAGGCATTGCTGCCGGCGACCTTGAAGACAAGCCAGCCCTATTGGCTTGAAAAACCCATTGAAAGAGGTATTTTTCAGATCGACAACCAGCAGGATATCGGTTTCCCGGAAAATCGCCCCGAAACCAGGACTACCTACAAATTTGAAATCGGCGGGCAGGAGTTTACATTTGAACGGCCCTGGGCCTATAAGTCCGTTGATCCTGCGGAGGGAGAGATATACAGGCCATTTGAAATCCGTCCCCTGGTCACTACCACGATTACCGAGCCGGTTTTTATTTTCCCTTCCATGGAGGCCAAGACGGTCAGCATTGTGGTGGAAGCGCAGCGGGCTAATGTCAAAGGCGTGCTTAAACCGCAGATCCCGGTAGGCTGGAAAGCCGTCCCCGAGTCTGTGGAGTTCAATCTGGCCAATAAATACCAGCAACAATATTTCTCATTCATCATTACCCCTCCATCCGGAAATCAGGAAGCTATCATCAGGGCGGTGGTGACCGCGGATGGTAAAAGCTACGCCCAGTCGGTAAGAACCATCTCCTATCAGCACATTCCCAGCCAGACGATGTTTCCGGCCTCGGAAGCGAAACTGGCCAAGGTCGACGTAAAAGTTACGGCCAAAAATATCGGCTACATTGCAGGAGCCGGCGACGATGTCCCCACAGCTTTGAGGCAAATGGATTGCCAGGTAACAATGCTCAACGAGGCTGGTCTGGCCAAAGACCTGAATGGTTACGATGCGATCGTGGTGGGCGTACGTGCCTACAATACAGAGGCATATCTGAATAACTATCAGGCCAAATTAATGGATTATGTCAAAAATGGCGGAACGATGGTGGTGCAGTATACGATCCCGGGCGGGCAAAAAGTCAAACAGATCGGCCCCTTCAACATCGAGCTGGGACGTGAGAGGGTGACCGAGGAAGATGCTGAAATGCGCTTTCTGCAACCAGATAACCCCGTTTTGAACTATCCCAATAAGATTACACAAAAAGATTTCGACGGCTGGATCCAGGAACGCGGCCTTTATTTCGCTCAGGATTGGGATAAGAAAAACTATGCGGCGCTATTCTCTTCCAACGACAAGGATGAAAGTGCCAGGGAAGGCAGCACCCTGTATGCGCAGTATGGCAAAGGGCACTACATCTACACGGGCCTCTCCTTCTTCCGGGAGCTTCCGGCGGGCGTTACCGGTGCTTACAGATTGTTTGCCAATATGATTTCGGTTGGAAAAAACAAATAGAGCAATTTGAGAACGTCAAGACTTACTTGACGTTCTTTCTTCTGTTTCTCTGAAAATCTTCGAGCACGAACCCGCCCAACCCCTGCAAATTGCTGTAATAGGCACGGCCATTGTTGACCTGGGTGAAATTCTGCACGAATTGTTTCAGGTAAGGATCGGTGGCGATCATAAAAGTCGTCACAGGAATATCCAGCCGGCGGCATTGCGCAGCCAGCGTCAGGGTCTTGTTAATGATCTTGCGATCAAGACCGAAGCTGTTTTTGTAGTAACGAATCCCTTCTTTGAGGCAGGTCGGTTTTCCGTCGGTGATCATGAAAATCTGCTTATTGCGGGTCTTTTTCCGCCGAAGGATATCCATCGCCAGCTCCAATCCCGCTACCGTGTTGGTATGATAAGGCCCTACTTCCAGATACGGCAGGTCTTTGAGCTGAATTTGCCAGGCATCGTTGCCAAAAACAATGATATCCAATGAATCTTTGGGGTACTTCGTCCGGATCAGTTCTGCCAACGCAAGCGCGACTTTCTTTGCCGGCGTAATGCGGTCTTCTCCGTAAAGGATCATCGAATGGCTGATGTCGATCATCACCACGGTCGCGGTGGTCGTTTTTTGTTCCCGCTCGACTACTTCCAGGTCGTTCTCCATCAGCATGAAATCGCCGATCCCGTGATTGACCTGCGCATTCTTGATTGACTCGGTCATCGAGATCTGATCCAGCGTATCACCGAACTGAAAGTCGCGGATGTCGCTGGTCAGTTCATCACCTGCGCCCATGTGAGGCGTGTGGTGGTTGCCGCCGGTTTTCGAACGTTTGAGCTTTCCGAAAATCTCGTCTAAAGCGCTTTTGCGAATGCTCTTCTCCGCTTTCGGGGTCATAATCAGCCCGCCTTCCCCGTCCTGTTTCTCCTCGGTGATATACCCCTTCTTTTTAAGATCTTCAAAAAAATCGCCTATACCATACGAATCGTTCGTCAGATTATACTGTCGGTCAAGCTGGCTCAGCCACGACATTGCTTCGCTGACATCCCCGGATGTCATCAGCAACAGCTGCTGAAAAATATCAAAAAGCTGGTCAAACTTGCTGTTCGGGCCTTGTTCTGGCGGAATGTACTGGGTGAAGCGATGTCCTCTCATAGCGAGACATATTGAAAACAGACGGCTACTTTCAAATGTAGTCGAAAGTAGCCGTCAAGATGGTGAATCAATGTTGAATTATGCTTCCTCGGCGCAGAATTCTTCAAACGCCATTTGCAAATGCTGGGCGATCATCTGAGCAGAGCGACCTTCGATATGGTGACGCTCTACAAAGTGGATCAGTTCCCCGTCTTTGAAAAGCGCAACTGCCGGTGAGGAAGGAGGATACGGTAAGGTATACTCCCGCATTTTTGCGGTTGCTTCCAGGTCCGCACCTGCAAAAACAGTTGCCAGATGGTCTGGTTTCACTTCGCTTCCGGCCAATGCCGCCCGTACACCCGGACGTGCAGCACCAGCTGCACAGCCACATACCGAATTGATCACAACCAAAGCAGTTCCTTTGGTATTCTTCATGAAGTTGTCAACTTCTTCTGCCGTTGTCAGATCCTGAAAACCGACATTAACCAACTCAGCCTTCATCGGAGCCACTAATTGTGGTGGATACATATATAGTCTTGTTTAAAAGTTGTTGTTACTATTTTTTACTTCGGCTTTCGGCTATCAGCCGTCGGCATCTTTAAAAAAAGCTGACGGCCGATAGCCGAATGCCGAAGTGTTTTTAAAGCTGAAAGCCGCTATGTTAAAAAGCCGACGGCCGATAGCCGACAGCCGAAGTTCCTACATGAACCCCAGTTCCAGCTTGGCCTCTTCGGACATCATTTCGGTGGTATAGGGCGGATCAAAGGTGAGCTCTACACTCACGTCGTTAACGCCTTCCACCTCGCGGATCTTCTGCTCGACTTCACCGGGCAGCGTTCCTGCCGAAGGACACGAGGGTGAGGTCAGCGTCATGGACACAAATACATTATTGACCGGAAATACTTTCAGATCATATATCAAACCCAGCTCATAAACGTCGACCGGAATCTCCGGGTCGTAAACCGTTTTAATGGCGCGGATCACTTCTTCTTTCAAATCTTCCTCTGACATTGCAAGGTCTATATAAAGTTATTATGCATTCACTGATTTGGCCTGGAAGGCAAAGCCATACGCTTTCATTTGTTTAAGCATGGCCGCCAGTCCGTTCGACCGGGTTTGTGCCAAATGCTGATGCAGACCGACCCTTTCCATAAAATACACATCGGCTTTCGCGATCTCCTCAGGTGTGTGTCCGGAGAGCACCTTCACCAGCATACTCACTAATCCTCGCACGATGATCGCATCGCTATCGGCCTCGAATTTCAAAAGCCCGCCGTCCATGTAAGCATTCAGCCACACCCTCGACTGGCATCCTTTGATAATATTGTCCTCGGTTTTGTACTGTTCTTCCAGAGGCGGGAACTGCTTTCCAAGATCGATAATGAACTCGTATTTGCTCTCCCAGTCATCAAACAATTCAAAATCCGAAATTAGTTCGTCCTGCGTTTCGTTTATGGTCATTGCTAATCTTTTCTAAGTCTTTTAAATCCTCGCGTCCGTGTTATTTGTTAATCATTACTTCTGCGGATTCCGGACGCTTTGCGAACTCTATCCAGTTAATCAACTCATCCGCCTCTTTTAGTCCTTCCGAGGACATCAATGGAATCAAACTTCCATCGTAGCCCATTGACAGGTACAACAAGCAGTAGGCCGAGTAAAAACGGCACGACTGAATTGAATCTAATTCTGCGAACTTACGCTCGTACCAACTTATAGACTGCTCATTTTTAGTGGCTAATCCGAAGAAGTTATTCACAGCTATCATTACTCCCTTGTAAGCACGACGGCCTGCGCGTTTTATTTCCTTTGGCTCAGTATAGTAACCATCTTCCTGCACCAGGCCTTTTATGATACTGCGCGCTTCATCAACATAAAGCCTCGCCTTTTTTAAAGCATCCCTCATATGTGTGTATAGTTAAGAGGTAAAGGACAATATTACAAACTGGTCAGTATAAACCTGAATAGCAATGCGCTGATTCAAGCCTACTCCGTGCGCGTCTCAACCCAGTTGATAATGCTTTCAGCCGTCGTTATACCATCAGCAGAAACCCCTGCGGAAATGTTGCCGTCATAACCCATCGCGAGATGCAAGGTATCATAAGCCGAATTGAACGAGTCCAGCAATTTTCGGTCGGTCTTGCGGAGCTGCTCCTGATACCATTCCACGCTTTTCCGCTTTCCGCTCTTCACTTCAAACAGCCTATCCAGCGCTAACAAAACACCCAAATAAGCTGAATGTCCGGCCAGTCTGACATATTTCCGATCCTGATAAACGCCGTTTTCTTTCCCTGCTTTTTCCCGCAAGAGATCCTTCGCATTGTTTACGTATCTTCTTGCTTCCTGCACTGAATTTTCCATAATGTGTATATAGTTAAAATGGAACAATGCAGTAATTTAAAAAATTATCCCAACATCCGCTTCACCTTGTGCAGCCCCTGAATGAGCCTGTCGATCTCCTCGATTGTATTGTAAACAGCAAACGACGCGCGCGAGGTTCCGGTAATGTTGAAGCGGTTCATCAGCGGCTGGGTGCAATGGTGACCCGTGCGGACAGCGATACCTTGCTGGTCGAGTAAAACGCCGATATCCTGGTGGTGAATGCCGTCAATGACGAAGGATAGCACGCTTACTTTCTCTTTTGCCTGACCGATAATTCTTAGTCCCTCGATCTGCTTCACAGCCTCGGTGGCATATGCCAGCAATTCATTCTCATAGGCGGCAATATTGGATTTGCCCAATGCATCCACATAATCCAGCGCGAACTTGGCGGCCACCACATCTGCGATATTAGGCGTGCCGGCTTCGAATTTGTAGGGCAGCTCGTTGTAAGTCGTTTTGGCGAAAGTCACTTCCTTGATCATCTCGCCGCCGCCGCGGTATGGAGGCATCGCATTCAGCAAATCGCGTTTACCGTAAAGAATACCCATGCCGGTAGGGCCGTATATTTTGTGCAGGGAAAGCGAATAAAAGTCGCAATCCAGGTCTTGCACATCGATTGCAATGTGGGAGCTGGCCTGGGCACCGTCGATGAGCACTTTCGCGCCTACCGCATGGGCCTTGGCGATGATTTCCTTGACCGGATTGATGGTACCCAATGCATTGGAAACGTGCACTACCGAAACGAATTTGGTCCTTTCCGTAAGCAGCTTCTCGTACTCGTCCATCAAAAGCTCGCCTTCGTCGTTAATCGGGATCACTTTCAGGATGCAGCCTCTCTCTTCACAAAGCATTTGCCAGGGAACGATATTGGAATGGTGTTCCATCGTGGAAATGATCACTTCATCACCCTCCTTGAGAAATTTACGGCCATAGGACGAGGCCACCAGATTGATGCCGTCGGTAGTCCCATAAGTAAAGATAATCTCCTCGGAATATGCTGCGTTCAGAAAGGTTTGCAAACGCTTCCTGGACTGCTCAAATGCAGAGGTCGCCTTTTCGGCTAGGTGGTGAATCCCCCTGTGAATGTTCGCATTGTAATGCTCATAGTAGCCCGACAATGCATCCAGCACCAATCGGGGCTTCTGCGTCGTAGCCGCATTATCAAAGTACACGAGCTGCTTTCCGTTGACTACCTCGTTCAGGATCGGAAAGTCGTTTCGAATGGCTGCTATATCGAGAGAATGGCTCATTTTGGTTCGTCGTTTAAGAAAAATACCCAACCCAAATAATTGCAGGTTGGGTACCAATAAAATGTTAATCCGGATACGCTGACCCGGCCGATGCTATTTGGAGGCCAGTTTCTGCGTGATCACATTTTCCAGATATTCACGAATCGAGTCGATTTTGATCTGGGAAACAACATCCGCGCAGAAAGCGAACATCAGCAGCGACATGGCTTCGGGCCGGGATATACCGCGGGACCGCATGTAAAATAATGCCTCTTCATCGATCTGCCCGGTGGTGGTTCCGTGCGAGCATTTCACGTCGTCAGCAAAAATTTCCAGCTGCGGTTTGGTGTTCATCGTCGCATCCGGCGACAATACGATATTCTTACAGGATTGGAAAGCATTGGTCTTCTGAGCGTCCGGACGGACAAATATCTTCCCGTTGAAAACGCCTTTCGACTTATCTCTCAGAATACCTTTATATAACTCGTTGCTTTCTGAATTGGGCTTCTGGTGATCGGCAACCGTGTGATTGTCGACATGCTGAGTACCATCCGGAAAATACAGCCCGTACATATGCGCGTCGCAATGCTCTCCATCGAGCACGATATTGAGGTTATTGCGGGTAAATTTACCGTTCAGCGTCACTGTGCCTGCGTAGAAATGCGAGCGGTCGAGCATACGTACCTGGGTAGTACCCACGTGGTAGGCGTTCTCGCTTTCATTCTGCACTTTGTAATATTGCACGTTGGCTTCCTCTCCTACGCGTATTTCAGTAACCGCATTGGTGAACGAGCGCTGATCGCCAAGCGTTCTGAATGCCTCGGCCAGCTTCACATGCGAATTCCTTCCTACTGAAATGATGTTGCGCGGCTGACTACCTACGTGCTGCTCACGCGCATCACTCACGAAACGGAGGATGATCGGGTGCTCGACAGACTGATTATCCGGAATATGGATAAACACGCCGTCCTGAGCGAATGCAGTGTTCAGGGCCGTAAATGCGTCGTCTGCATCTTTGGTCAGCTCGTTGAAATACCCTGTAACTTTTGCAGGATCATTCTGATAGGCATCAGCCAGCGAACTGATCGTGATCTGGCCCGTTGGTGAAATGATCGCCGACAATTCCTTATTGTAACGCCCATTGACAAAATACAGGATATTGGCTTCCTGGGCAGGTACTTTCAGATCTTCCAGTTCCGCCAGGCCGATAGAACTAGCTGCATTGAAATCGTAGGAAACGCTGATCAGGTCTTTTACATTACTATATTTCCATTCCTCGTTTTTGATCGTCGGAAAGCCCAATTTTTCAAAACGAGCCAGGCCTGCACGCTTTTTCTGGTGAAATTCCGAAGAAGCTTCACCATTCATGACAGCCTCACGGGCATGGAAATCCGTGATCAGCCTGGTTTTTAAATCTATTGTCTCGGTACTCATCGATAATTTGGTATGGTGCTTGGTTGGGTCAAGATTGAAATGCGACAATGTATCTTTGCTCAACCAACCGCTTCGACTTCCGCTTTAATCCAGTCGTAACCTTTTTCTTCCAGTTCCAGGGCCAGCTCTTTCGGGCCTGATTTCACAATGCGTCCTTTGTACAACACATGTACATAGTCGGGCACGATATAGTCCAGCAGACGCTGATAGTGCGTCACCACGATGGTAGAGCGCTCAGGAGAACGCAGCGAATTAACGCCTTCCGCAACAATACGCAATGCATCGATATCCAGACCTGAATCCGTTTCGTCCAGAATCGCCAGCTTGGGTTCGAGGACCGCCATCTGGAAGATCTCGTTACGCTTTTTCTCTCCGCCGGAGAACCCTTCGTTCAACGCGCGTTTGAGAAGCGAATCGTTCATGCTGACCAACTTGGCTTTCTCACGCACCATTTTCAGGAATTGTGCTGCATCCAGTGGGTTTTCACCTTTATATTTACGGATTTCGTTTACCGCTGTCTTCAAGAAGTTAATGGTAGTAACACCGGGAATTTCAACCGGATACTGAAATGCCAGAAAGATCCCTTCTGCCGCTCTTTCCTCAGGCGCCATTTCAAGAATTTCCTTTCCGTCAAATACTACATTTCCCCCTGTTACCTCATACTCTTCCCTTCCGGCCAGCACAGAGGCCAAAGTGCTTTTGCCGGAACCGTTCGGTCCCATAATCGCATGCACTTCACCCGGCTTGACTTCCAGATTGATGCCTTTCAATATTTCCTTACCTTCAATGGAGGCACGCAAGTCATTAATAGAGAGCATAACTAGATTTATACTTAAAAGATAGTTCGTGGTAATTTCCCGCAAAAGTAACACGCTTTCAGCGTAAATGAAAATGAGCGTCAATGTCTTAAAATACGGGCCACTCTTTTTGTACAACCTTTTTGCGGGCCGGGTTGTTCCCTTGCCCCAGATATTTGTCTTTTAAACCTGCACACAGTAAACGAGTTGCAGATCCGTCCGTTTTTAATTACCGAAGAAACATTTACTTTGCGCCCCACGCGTTCCAAACACTTCATTTATGACCTCTGATACCGCTTCCGGCCTCTCTATAAACGTTTCATCCGAAACCGCCACGCTCAGGCGCCTTTTGATCCATAGCCCCGACCGCGGCCTGGGAAAGGTTGTTCCCAGCAAGGCCCAGGACTGGCTTTTCGAGGACATCGTACACCTTGACACCATGCGCAGGAAGGAATACGACTATTATGTAAAATTGCTACTCTTTTTTTTAGATCCTGAAAAAATCAAAGGAAAACTGGCTCAAATTAATGCGGATGAGACCCGCTCGTTTTTCATTCCCGGGACGGAAAACTACTTCGCCTCCGACTGCGTGGTCGATATCCAGCGCCTGCTTGGGGAAATCCTGGAAGATGCCAATACAAGGATCCGGCTCACTGCGGCTATCTGCGGCATCGAAAGGTGCTCTTATCATATTCAGGAAGAGCTGGGCGGCTACGATGCACACGAGTTGGCGCGGATTTTCATTTCCGGGTCGTGTTCCGACAAAAGGATGCTTTTTGCACCCCTGCCCAATCTGATCTTTACCAGGGATATCGGCATTGTGATCAATAACCACATTTTGCTCAACAAACCTGCCAAAACAGCCCGGACGCGCGAGTCCATCCTGGCGCAATTTGTGTTCTTTCATCATCCGATGTTTGCCCACATCCGTGCAAACCTGATCGAAATACCTGAAAATGAACGCCATTTCCTGCTTCCGGATGATGAGAAGGCCAGCGACTACCACCGGTGTACGCTGGAAGGTGGCGATGTGATGATGGTAGCGCCCCAGCACCTGCTGATCGGTTGCAGTGAAAGGACTTCGATTTATGCGGCCCAGCAGGTCATGAAAATACTGTTTGAAAAGAATGTAGTCGAGAAGATCACGATCATCAAAATTCCCAAAAAACGGGACTATATGCACATCGACACAATCTTCACACAGGTAAAGACAAATGTGTGGGTGCTGCTCGGCTCACTTGCCCGCTTGGGCGACGAGGCCCGAAAAAAGGATGTACTGCATTTTCTCGCTCCGGCAGATGCCAACAAGGAATTCAGGATACTGCAATTCATGAAAGGTCATGAACAGCAGCCGAAGGAAATAGACAACCTGGAAGACCTGCTGACGCAAATCAGTATCAACGACCTGCACGCCACCGAGCCGGTGCGCTTTATTTATTCGGGAGGAAATGAATTCCCGTTCGGCGAAAGGGAGCAATGGACCGATTCCTGTAACCTGCTCGCATTGCGTGACGGCGTTGTGATCGGGTATGACCGCAACGACAAAACGCTCGAAGCATTCAAAAAAGAAGGTTTCCGGGTAATCAGCGCAAAAAGATTGCTTGAAAAATTCGAAGCGGACGAACTCTCGCCGGAAAGCCTTGCCAATACATTTATCACACTTCCGTCGGCGGAGCTCTCACGTGCGCGCGGCGGCTCGCATTGCATGAGCATGCCGCTGTTGCGCGAAATTTGATCTTGTAATCGAGCTGTCTGAGTTGTAAATTTACCAGGACTGTGAGGGCCGTTCCGGCTTTTCTGTTCAACCACTTCACCATCTACTCCTATGCGCGTCATCACTTCATCCGCCCAAATCCAGCCCCAGTCAACATGCCGGATCATGATGATCAGGCCGGTGCGGTTTGGTTTCAACCAGGAAACCGCCCAAAGCAACGAGTTTCAGCAGGAATCCTTCGCAATGAAGACCAGGGACACCGCCCAACGGCAGGCCCGGGAAGAATTCGACCTGATGATCGACCAGCTGGAAAAAGCAGGGCTGGAACTGCATATTTTTGACGATAATGAAGAACAGAACCGCCCTGACGCCGTTTTTTCCAACAACTGGGTCTCATTCCATCAAAGCGGGAAGGTAGTATTATACCCGATGATGGCCGAAAACCGGCGATTGGAGCGCCGGCGGGACATCATAGAATCGCTGGCCGGGGATTTCAAAGTGGAGGAAATCATAGACCTCACCCATTTTGAGGATCAGGGCAAATTTCTGGAAGGAACCGGCAGTATGGTTTTCGACCGGCGCTATAAAATCGCTTATGCGTGCCTGTCCCCACGTACCGATATCGATGTGCTGCATGCATTCGCGGATGCGCTCGGGTATGAGATCATCGCTTTTGCTGCATCCGACGAGCACGAAAAGCCCATTTACCATACGAACGTACTGATGTGCATCGGCGATATTTTTGCGGTCGTTTGCCTGGAAGCGATCAAAGATCCCGACGAACGGCTGATGGTCAGGTCTGTTTTGGAGGAAACCAATAAGTACATTATAGAGATCTCACTGCAACAAATGCGGCATTTTGCGGGCAATATGCTAATGGTGCGCAACAGTAAGTCGGATAAATTCCTGGTCATGTCCACCCAGGCTTACGATTCGCTGACGACAAAACAAAAACACATTCTGAGCGACTACGCCCGGCTGCTACACACCGATCTGTCGGTGATTGAAGGAAATGGAGGTGGTTCGGCCCGGTGCATGATGACGGAAATCCACCTGCCGGTCAAATAAAAAGATGCTCCGTAACGGGAGCACCTTTCCTTATTCCATAACCCTCATTAAATAATTAGTCTTTCAAGTCGGCCTTCACTTTGGCTACTTTTTCTTTGGTGTTGGCTTTGAACTCGTCCCACTTATCGGCGGTCTCATTTTCAGCCTTTTTCCAGGATGCCTGCAAATCTTCTTTCTCCTTGTTCAATTCTTCTTTGCGGGCTTTCCATTTGGCCTTTTCCTTTTCTGCGGCTTTGTCCATTTTTGCATCCGCTTCCTCTATTTTTCTATCGATCTTACCGATCGCATCGTCAATATCTTTTTTCAGTTCGTTCTTATCCTCCTTCACTTTGGCTTCGAAATCTGCGCCTGCTTCCTTGATATCTGCTTTGGCATCGGCCACATTTTCATCCATATCATTTTTAGCTTCTTCTACGGTTTCCTGGGCTGAGTCTTTGGTTTTATCAGAACAGCTTGTCAGGGAGATTGAGCCAATAAGCATTAGGGAGGCAACAAATAAGGTGGTCTTTTTCATGTTTTCGAGGTATTAAAAGTTTGCTTCAAATACAGATAATGAATCTGTGACAAGCAAAAAGAATACCAGACTTTACCCGGCCGTATCGTCGTGTTTATGTAGAAAAATCTTCTCACGCCGGTGAGCTGCGTTGAACTTCGCATCACATTGGCAGGTTAACCCGGTAGTTTCCCGCTTGAAACTGTTGGCATTTATGAGCAGATTTGTATTTTATTGATATCCCCTAAACTCTATGTTCAAATTCTCTATTCCAGGATTGTTAGCTGCATTCGTGATTTTCACCGATCCGGGGCATGCCCGCGCCCAAAGCGATACCTTGCAGGCCCGGGAACTGCGTGAAATCACAGTCCACGCATTCGAATCCGTGAAGGACCCGCTTACCACGACTGCAACAGTAGGAATGCTCAGCTCCCGTTCACTGAGCCGCTTTTCAAATTACACCTGGGCCAATGCGGTCAACACCATTCCCGGCGTGCGGATGGAGGAGCGCTCTCCGGGCAGCTACCGTTTCTCGGTGCGCGGAAGCCTGATCCGTTCACCATTTGGGGTTCGTAACATCAAATTTTATTGGAACGGCATTCCCTTCACCGACGCCAGCGGTAACACCCCGCTCAACTCGGTCGACTTTGGCGCTATCCAGAGCATGGAGATCATCAAAGGCCCGGGAAGCAGCATCTATGGAGCCGGTACCGGCGGGGTAGTACTGATGCAAAGCCGCCCTGAGAACGAATATCAGAACCGCGTGGAGCAAAGTGTAAGTTTTGGTAAATACGGGTTTCAAAGCCGGAACTCGACATTGCAGATCGGCGACATTTCCATTCAATACGGGCACAGCCAGCAAGATGGCTACCGGGACCACAGCAACATGGTCCGCGACGCAATACGTATCACCTCCACATCCAGGATCGGTGAAAAAGGCACCCTATCGCTTCTGGGCATGTATTCCGACCTTTACTATCAGACACCCGGAGGCATTAACCTGGCGCAATATCAAACCAACCCCAAACTCGCACGGCAATCGACACCGACCGTGCCGGGCAGCGAAGCGCAAAAGGCTGCCATTTACACGCGGCTGGCTATGCTGGGCGGTAACTATGTGCTGCCATTATCCGACACCTGGACACAATCCACCGCCCTTTACCTCACTTATACCGATTTTGCCAATCCCTTTATTTCCAATTTCGAAAAACGCGATGAAAACGGTATCGGCGGCAGGAATATCTGGCAGAATAAATCCGAGTGGGGCAACATCAAAACCAACTGGACGAGCGGCTTCGAATGGCAGTACGGAAAATCCGCGCAAAGAAATTACGACAACAAAGGCGGTGTAGCCGACAAACAACAGACCGTCGAGGATATCCGGACCACGAACCTGTCGGTATTCAGCCAGCTCGAAGCGGTTGTACTGACCGATCTCACGCTGAGCGCCGGGTTGAGCTACAACACTTCCAGATACCGCTACGAGCGTTACTTCCCGTTGCCTTTCAATAAGGATCAGAAGACATTCGACGGCATATTTATTCCAAGATTTGCCGCCAATAAGGTCATCGCCAAAAACTGGTCGGTTACCGCCTCATACAGCGGCGGCTTCTCGCCTCCCACCTTGCAGGAGGTGCGCCCATCGGCGGGCGGATTCCGTAAGGACCTCGAAGCGGAAAAGGGCAACAATACGGAGATCGGGATCAGGAAAGCCGGAAAGGTCATTTCCGGGGAGATCAGCCTGTATCATTTCGGCCTGCGGAATGCCATCGTCAGAAGAGTGAACGAGGCAGGAGCTGAGTATTTTATCAATGCAGGTAAAACCAGACAGAATGGTCTGGAATGGACGGTCGCCTGGGACATACTTTCGAATCCGCAGCTACCGGCGATGCTCAAACTCTGGAATACGGGAACTTATACCAAATACACCTACGAGCAGTTTCAGCAGGCAGAGGTAGACCTGAGCGGCAAGCTCATTCCCGGGATCCCGCGTTTTTCTCAGACCACGGGCCTGGACGTTTTGCTTAAATATGGCCTTTCGGCATTTGTAACTTACCAGCACGGCGACGCATTCTACCTCAATGATGCCAATACCGTCAAAAATACGGCCTACAACCAATGGACAGTCCGTGTAAGCTGGAAAAAAAGCTGGGGACAACACCTTTACAGCGAGCTTTCAGCCTCGGCCGAAAAAGTGAATGCGGGCATTTACAGCCTCGGCTATGACCTGAATGCATTCGGAAACCGTTACTACAATGGCGCTCCGAAAAGTAACCTCTGGGCCGGTGTGAAGATCGGTTGGGAGTGGCAGAAAAATTCAAAATAATGCATTTATATATCCATATCCCCTTTTGCAGACAGGCTTGTCATTACTGTGATTTCCACTTCAGTACCAACACATCCAACAAACGCGCGATCGTGGAGGCGATTGCCAGGGAAATCGTGCTGAGGAAGTCCTATCTGCCACAAGGGGATATGGAAACCATCTATTTCGGCGGAGGTACTCCTTCCATGCTGGACGAAGCGGAACTGGATCTGCTGCTTCAAACGGTCCACCAGCACTTCCATGTGGCGCCGGATGCAGAAGTGACCCTGGAAGCAAATCCGGACGATCTGAGCGCCGATCGCCTGAAAATGTTCTCCCAGGCGGGCATCAACCGGCTCAGCATCGGTATTCAGTCATTCCACGAGCCCCATTTACGACTGATGAACCGCATACACACAGCCACGGAAGCCGAGCAGTGTGTAAGGCTGGCCCAGGACAGCGGCATCGACAACATATCGATCGACCTCATCTACGCCATCCCTGCAACCGATCATAGCATTCTGCGGCAGGATCTTGAAGAAACTTTCAGGCTCGGAGTTCCCCATATCTCAGCCTATTGCCTCACCATCGAGCCACAGACCGCATTCGGAAGCTGGTTGAAAAAAAAGAAAATCAAACCCATCGATGAAGAATTCGCCGCCGGTCAATTTGAGATACTGGTCAAATCGCTGGCAGAGCATGGATACGAGCAGTATGAGATCTCCAATTTTGCAAGACAAGGGCGGTACAGCCGGCACAACAGCTCGTATTGGCAGCAGCATCCCTACCTGGGCGTAGGACCCAGCGCGCATTCTTACAATGGCATCAGCCGCGAATACAACATTTCCAACAATGCCAGATACCTCGCTGACCTTGGCCGCTCGGTTATACCTGCAACCGTGGAAATCCTGTCGGCCGCCGATCAGACCAATGAGTATCTTTTGACCGGTCTCAGGACGAAATGGGGCGTTGAACTGGGAAAATTGGAAGAACTGTCTGAGGGTGCATTCCAATGGCGTGAAAACCGGGAATTGCAGGCTATGACCCGCAAAGGCTGGGTCAGGGAGGAGTCCGGGATACTGCTGCTGACAGAGGCTGGTAAACTGTTCGCCGACCGGATCGCAAGCGATTTATTTATTGATTAAAACACCGGGTTTGCCGCCTGACGACGACAAACCCGATATTTACGTGCTTATAACAGCTCCGCGTTCAATGAGATCTCTGCATTGAGCAGCTGCGAAATAGGGCATTCCTTCTTAGCCTTGTCGGCAACCTGAGCGAACTGCTCGGCGCTGATCCCTGGCACCTGCGCTTTAAGATCGATGGTGCTTTTGGTAATCTGACCTTTGGCCGGATCAAGCGTAATGGTAGCGGTTGCATTCAGCTCATCGGCGGTAAAACCAGCCGCATTCAGCTCGAAGCTCAGTTTCATAGCGAAACAACCGGCGTGTGCAGCAGCGACCAATTCCTCCGGATTAGTGCCTTTGCCGTCCGCAAAACGTGTGTTAAAAGAGTACTGGGTATTTTCCAGAACGGTGCTCTGAGTGCTGATCGTACCTGTACCTTCTTTGCCGGTACCTTTCCAAATGGCTGTTGCTTTACGGTTAATCATCGTTGTTTCCTTTTAAGGTTTGGTTGATTCGTTAAAATCGTTGTTTTCGTGAAAAGTAGCATGGATGCGATATCTACGCAAGCGATTATCTGATAAAAAATACAATAATGTGTTACCGGTCTCAGTTCCAGTGTATGGTCACTTACATGGCAGGGAACGCTGTTTTTTAGTTAACAGAAGTTAATGCCTGATCCGGATTTAAACTTTATAATTGCATCACAATCTAAAAACAAATTTTTAACTCAATTCTCAATTTAATTTCTCTTAAGTCATGAACAAAAAACTCTTGCCTCTGCTATTCATATTCGCCGCATTGTTCCAAAGTTGCGAGGGACCGAAAGGTGATCCCGGACCGGAAGGAGGTGCTATCGATGTAACAGGCACTACTTTCGACCTGGTAGATGCCGATTTCACGGCCGCCAACGAATTCCAGGTGAGCCTTTCTTTCGCTGCGGCCAAACTGACTGTGCTGGAATCCGATGCGGTGCTCGTCTATATCCACTGGAACGATGTCGACTCGGGTGGTCAGAAGTTGAAAGCTTACCGCCCGCTGCCTCAGACTGCTTTCCTGGAAACTGGGATCCTAACCTACAATTTCGATAGAACCAAGAACGACTTTTCGATCTTCCTGGACGGCACTGTCAAATTGAATACGCTGGCCAGCGACTGGACCCAAAACCAGGAATTCCGTGTGATAATCATTCCCGCTGATTTCGCTGCCCGTACCAATGGGGCGCTGGACTACAATGACTACAATGCAGTAGCAAAAGCGCTGAATATCGACGACTCCAAAGTCCGCAAAGTTTCGTTGCAGTAAAATCGAAAATCTGCGGATAATTGGCATTCTCGTTTTTTTTTTATAAAATCCGGTAAAAATTACCGGATTTTCTTTTTTGAGTCTATGAAAATTATCCTGAGCACACTACTTATCGTTTTGACAGCAGCGTCTGCAACACATGCACAAACTTTTACAGAAGAAACCAACCAGTACCGCAAAAAGTACAAGGAAGAGTTTCTGCACACCGACAATTCGCCGCTAAAAGAAGCGGATTTGCCGTATTTACAATTCTACGCACCGGACTCCACATTCCGGGTAGAAGCCCGATTTGAGAAGAGCAAGGGCAAATCGTTCGAAATGCCCACATACAGCGGCATCAATAAAACTTACGTCAAATACGGGGTGCTGAAATTCAAAGTGCATGGGAGAAGACAAACGCTGACCGTGTACCGTAATCTGAGCCTGCAAGCGCTGGCCAAGTACAAGGATTACCTGTTCATCCCATTCAAGGATAAAACCAGTGGTACCGAAACCTATGGCGGCGGCCGCTACCTCGACCTGAAAACGACCGATTTGAAAGATAAAACCGTCGTACTCGATTTCAACAAGGCCTATAACCCCTACTGTGCGTACAGTACAGGCTATAACTGCCCGATTCCCCCGATCAATAACCACCTGGCCATCCCGGTCATTGCCGGTGAAAAAAACTTTGTAAAGCACCAGGAGCAGGCGCGGTTGAAATAAGCGGTCCGAAGCTGGCCTGAAATAGCTCCTACTTTTCCTGTGCAGTCATTTTCAATGCGGCTGCTTTACCCGTTCCCTTGCATTAAACAGGGCGGAGACTCCCATTTTTGAAATCACGGAGGCTAGCACATAAAAAAGCCTGGCTTCCGAGAGGAAACCAGGCTCTGATGGATCAGGAATTATCAAGATCCCTTAATGACTTCTTTTTGCTTCAAAATCCGTTCAAAAACCTTGATATCGTGCTCGGAAGTAAAAATATTGAATGGCAGGTGTAAGAACTGTCCTTTGGAGATCACCAGCACGTAGGCATCTTTGTCTTTATAGCCTCCTATGATCTGCTCCCATTTCATGACGCTGCCCTCTTTCTGGTTGAGCTTCATCAGAATCTGACGGTTGTCGATCTCGTAGGAGAATTTCTCAAACATCGGCTTGTACTGCGCCAGCTGCGTGATACCGGTAAACTGGATCAGCCAGAAAAGCACATATAGTATTACGCCAACAAAGACCGTAATGTAAATCCAAAGGTTTGAATAAACCCCGGTGAGGTTCACGATCGCATTGATCAGGATAAGGACCAATGGAATAAGTCCCCATTTCAGCTGCGTTTTCAGAAAATAACGCATGGCCAGCGAAATGTATTTTTTGGTAGGTAAGGCGTACTTTTTAGTACGAACCGCGGCCGGGTTCGTAGGAACTTGATAGACGGGCTGGTGTTTGTTTACCGAAACTTTGGCCATAACTCAATTTAAATTAACAATCCTTTCAGCTTGCGGACGTCTGATTTGGATAACGCCCCACAAAATAAAGTGCAAAGTTAGAAAAAAGCATCCGAGATATGAGAAAGCACCGGAAATAAAAAGCAGTTGTGAGAATTTGGTGTAATTTGTCTTAACTAACTGCGTTGAACATTTGAAAAATGGCAATTTGCCGCCATATTCGGTGGCGATCACCACAACACGATAATATCAGAGCTACATGAGTTTTCTCTTTCCGTCTTTCCTGTGGGGTTTGCTGGCTATCTCCGTACCCATTGCCGTCCACATTTTCAATTTCAGGCGGACCAAGAAGATCTACTTCACGAATGTAGCTTTTCTGAAAGCAGTGGAAACTCAGACACGGTCGGTGCGCCAGATCAAGCACTGGCTGGTCATGGCTGCACGTATCCTTGCGATCATCTGTCTTGCATTGGCATTTGCCCAGCCCTTCATTCCCGCTGAAAACCGCCTGGCTATGGACCGCAGAGGGATTACCAGTATTTATCTGGACAATTCGTTAAGCATGGAAAGCGAGTTGAACAACAAGCGTTACCTTGATATCGCGACCGGCCGACTGGGCGATTTGCTTGGCTTGTTCAGAAATGCAGTATCATTACAACTGGTCACCAATGACTTTTCGCCCCAGGAACAGGGACTCTATCCTGCCGAAAAATTGCGCGACCGGCTCACCACAATCAATCTTTCAAACACCACCCGGACGCTGGAACAGGTTTACAAACGTCAGGAAAACTTAATGGCCAGGCATTCACACACCGGCAAAAACCAGCTTTTCTGGTTCTCTGATTTTCAGAAAAGCACATCAGGCAACCTTTCAGCAATCCGCACCGATACTACCAACCAGATTTTTCTGGTACCTGTCCAGGCCGCGGCCGAAAAAAACGTCTTTGTAGATTCGGCATGGCTCAATACGCCATTTATCCGTGAATTACAGAACAATATCCTGTTTGTGAAAGTGAGCAATTCGGGAAACCAGGAGGCCCGTAATGTCGTATTGAAACTGAGTCTGGACGGCACGCAAGCTTCCACGGCGTCGGTGAATGTACCTGCCAGCGGCAGCGCTACCGCGAAATTCAACTTCAATCTGAAAGGCAAGGGTTACAAGAAAGGTCAGATCACATTCGACGACTTCCCGGTGACCTTCGATAACAACTATTACTTTGTACTGAACGCCTCTCCGCTGATACGGGTGCTTCATATTTACGGCCAGAAATCGGAGGGCAACTACATTGAGAACGTGTACGCCAATGACAGTCTATTTACCCTTCGGAGCTACAGCGCCCAGAACGTCGATCCGGGGCTGATCAAAGATTCGGACCTGGTTGTATTGGAGGGGGTCAATGCGCTCTCGGGTACATTGCCCCAGGATCTGCAGGCCTTCGTACGCGCCGGCGGAAGCCTGGCGATACTGCCACCACCGGTGCCTGCCGGGGATAGCTATGGCCGCTTCCTGAGCGCATTCGGCATCAATGGGCTCAATGTCGGTAAAAATGCTTCACTACCGCTTCCCCTGGCTGTGCCGGATCGCAATAACCCGTTTTTCAGCGACGTTTTCGAGGAGTCGGTCCGGCAGGAGATGAACCTGAACCTGCCAGCCGCGAACCCGGTTTGGAGCTGGGCTAACGCCGGACAGTCATTGCTGGCGCTTCGAAGCGGGCAGGTCTACCTCAACCAACTGATAACCGGCCTTGGAAAGGCCTATGTTTTTGCCGCTCCGCTCAACCAGGAATTCGGTAATATTGCCCAGCATGCGATTTTTGTGCCGGTCATGTATAAGATCGCCGCATCGAGCGTGCGGCAGCAGCGAACCTCTTTTACATTTGATGAGAGCCCCATTAGCCTGCACATCGCCGATGCAAAGCCTAATTCGGTATATAAACTCAGAAAAAACAAAACCGAAATCATTCCTTTGCAACGGATCACCGGAAACCAGCTTCTCCTCGAAATTCCGGAAGGCGATCAATTGGGTGAAGGATTGGCTGCGGGCTACTTCGAGCTCGTGCGGGACAATAAAACCGAGCAGATCATCGCCCTCAATCACAGCAATGCCGAATCACGATTGCAGTACTACTCTCCTGCCGAACTACGGGCGGCATTTTCGGGGCGGAAAAACGTGCAGGTTTTTGACAAGATCGACGACGATTCGTTCGCTACGGCCTTTCAGCAGCAAAATATGGGCACGCATCTGTGGAGATATTTCCTGTTTGCAGCGCTGTTTTTTCTACTCGCCGAAGTCGCCCTGATCCGGTTTGTCAGGTAGCGGGCGCATATAAAACAAGGCATCATTTTTATCTGACTCGTTTTTCTCCCAATTTTGCGGGAAAATATAATCCTATCAATGCTTTCATCCCGAATTGGAATTCTTGGCGGAGGACAACTGGGCCTGATGCTTTTGCAGGCGGCCGTAGACTGGAATCTGGACATCCATGTACTCGACCCGGACGCCGAGGCTCCGTGCAGACAAATTGCACCTCATTTTACACAAGGTTCTTTACAGGACTATGACACCGTTTATAATTTTGGCAAAAACCTGGATGTAATCACCATTGAAATCGAGAAGGTGAATGTGGAAGCGCTCGAAGCCCTGCAAAAGGAGGGAAAAAAGGTTTACCCCCAGCCATCGGTGATCAGGCAAATCCAGGACAAGCGCATTCAGAAACAATTTTATTCCGACCGGCAACTTCCCACAGCCGAATTTATATTGACCGAAGACAGGGAGGATACCGCCCGTTACGCCGACTTCCTGCCCGCATTTCACAAGCTGGGCAAGGACGGCTACGATGGTCGCGGCGTCCAGCGCCTGGCTTCCGCAGCTGACCTGGATAAAGCCTTTGATAAACCAGGACTTTTGGAAAAAGCGGTTCCTTTTCAAAAGGAGCTCGCTGTAATCGTGGCAAGGAATGCAAAAGGCGAGGTAGAGACCTTTCCGACTGTGGAAATGGTTTTTCATCCTGAACATAATCTGGTGGAGTACCTTTTTGCGCCTGCACAGATAACGGAGACCGTCAACGAGAAGGCGCAGGCGATCGCCCGTCAAACAGCAGAGGCGTTTGAGATAGTAGGACTGCTGGCTGTGGAGCTTTTCCTGACACCGGACGGTGAGGTCCTGATCAATGAGGTAGCGCCCCGTCCGCACAACAGCGGCCATCACACGATCCGCGCTAATGCCACCTCGCAGTATGAGCAGCATTGGCGAGCTATCCTGAACCTGCCGCTGGGAAGCACACACGCATACGGACCATCGGCGATGGTCAACCTGCTGGGCGAGGACGGCTATGAAGGGCCGGCTGTGTACGAAGGAATGGAAAAGCTGCTTGCAACCCCGCAGGTATTCCCGTTTCTCTACTGGAAGGCCATTACGAAGCCTTTCCGTAAGATGGGCCATATCACGATCATGGATTCGGATATCGATTCGCTGAAAGAAAAAGTGGATTTCGTTAAAAAGAACATCAAAGTAATCAGTAACAAAACCAAGTAATATAGACCAATGGTTGGGATTATCATGGGCAGCCTTTCGGACAGAAAGGTAATGCAACTTGCCGCGGACGCGCTAACGGAACTGGGCATCGCGTTTGAAATGGAGATCGTGTCGGCTCACCGCACGCCTGAGCGTATGCTCGAATACGGCGCCTCCGCCCGCAGCCGCGGGTTACAGGTGATTATAGCCGGGGCAGGCGGCGCGGCGCATTTACCCGGTATGGTTGCCTCACTGACCTCGCTGCCTGTTATCGGCGTGCCGGTGCTGTCGAGCAATTCCATCGATGGCTGGGATTCGGTACTATCTATTCTGCAAATGCCGGCGGGCGTTCCCGTGGCTACGGTGGCATTGGACGGGGCCAGGAATGCCGGTATACTGGCTGCCCAGATCATCGGAGCGAGTGATCCGGAAGTAGGAAAAAGGCTCGATGCATTCAAAGAAAGCCTGAAAGAGAAAGTCGCAGTTATGAATGAGGAATTGAAAAATCAACTTGGAAACTAGGTTGTCTTTAGTATTTTCGTAGAAAATTAACTCCACTAAAAAATAGAATCCGACCCGGTTATGGAAGACGAATTCCCAAAGAAAAGAAATGTCCGTCCCACTGAAAAGTCGAATTTGCCTATTGTAACGTTGCTGGTGTTGGTGCTGCTGGTATTAGCGATGCTTTACGTAGGCTATGAGTATATTTCCGATAGTTCTTCCAGCTCCGAAGAGCTCACTTCTGTAGTTGTAGATTCCACAGTGGAGGAAACCCCGACGGAGGCCATTACCGATCAACCTGCGCCAGTCGAAGCGTCCAAGCCCGAGCCAGCGAAAGAGACGCCAAAAGAAGCCAAGAAAGAAGAAAAACCGGCCATTTCAGCCGCATCCATCGGTGGCGAGGAAATTACGCATACCGTCCAGGGTGGCGAGACCTTTTCGAGCATTGCGTCCCGTTACAATCTAAAAACGGAGACCTTAAAGGGCCTCAATTCCTCTGTAACGGATGTTAAAGCTGGGGTAACGAAGCTGAAAATACAGGTAAAAGCAGTTCATACAGTGGGTGCGGGCGATGTGCTCCGTGTGGTTGCCAGTAAATACGGCGTCAGCAAAGAGGCGTTGATGAAAGCCAACGGCAAGAGCCGCGATTTCTCCGAAAGGGGTGAAAAACTGGTTATTCCATTCCCTGACAGAAAGTAATCTGTTACTAAAAAAGTATAGATACAAAGAATCCCGGGGCTGACCGTCCCGGGATTTTCTTTGCACTGAGGAAGGGTTTAATATCCGAATAGCCTAGTTATTGAATCCTCTCCCACCCCCGGGAGTGCGTTCGCCTCCGCCGGGGAAGCCTGTTCCGCCATCGTAATCACGTCTTCTGTAATTGCCATCATTCGAAGGCATTTTACCAAAGTTGCGCAGGGTGTAAGTGAATGTGAGCATAGCGTACTGCGTCAGCACCCGGTTGGTGACGTCCTGCACATAGGTTTCAGTCACATTGCGGCTGATGCTGTTATTCTGTTTGAGGATATCGAATACTGTCAGTTTCAATTCCCCTGCATTGTTTTTCAGGAATTTCTTGCCCACACTCGCATTCCACAAGGTGAAGTTCTGGTTGTAACCTGCACCCAATCCACGATAAGACTGGTTGCTGATATCGCTTTGCAAGACAAATCCTTTCCCGAAAATCCAGTTCACTTTGCCCGTAAGGCTTTGTGTGTAATAGTTGTTGTTCAGATTAGGCTGAATACTGTTGCGGACCACGTTGTAATTACCCGAATAGGCGACCGTAAAGTCGAGTTTATCACTGATGTTACTACTTACGACAAGCCCTTGAGACACCGCATACGTATTCGAGAAGTTGGGCACATTATTGATCATACCCGGCGACCGGAGGTAATTAAACCCGGTGGTAAGATTCAGGTTCAGTTTCAATGGCGCCACCGGTTTTCCGTAGGTAAAAAAGGACCGTGCATTCCAGCTGCCGTCAACGTTAATGGGCGAGGTTAGTTTCGCGCCCCTTTCCAGTACGATCCCGTTTGGTAACGGAGTAGGCTCCTGGGCAATGAATGTGGAGTTGACAATCGCATTGTTGGTCTGGGTTACAAAAAGCATCGCATTGAAATTGTAAGGACGTTTGGCACCCGCCAGCGAGTACCGGAAGCTTAACATGTTACGGTATTCCTGTTTCAGGTCGGGGTTACCGGCTGTCAGCGACAATGGATTACTGTTATCTACCACATTCTGCAACTGCGAAATCGAAGGCTGATTGGTGGAGCTCCGAAAAAAGGCGCGGAACTGCGTACCGGTTTTGGAACGATAGTTCACCATCAGGTTCGGCAGGACGTTGGTAAACGACTGATCGACTTTGTTGTTGACCGGCGCCAATTGCTGGCTGTACAATCCGGTATTCTGGAAATCGACGCCCAAGTTAGCCGACCAGCTGTTCTTACGGTAACGGTAGCCGATCCCGGCGCGGTTGGTAATGTAACGGTTATCAAAATTGTTGGTCAGCAGCGAATCCAGATCCGAATAGGTCCCCTCGTCATAGCTCATATTGTAGGTATCCTTGTTGGAATTGCTGTTACTGACCGTCAAACCGTAATTGAATTGTAACTGCCCGGTGGTGCTGATGGGTTCGGTGTAGACCAGGTTACCTCCTAATGTCACTCCATCCGAATGCGTAAAGCTGCGCTGGTCGATCGTATCCCCGCGCATCGCTGTGTCGGGCAAGGCGAGGTTATCGAAATAAATGTTCCGCGAATACAGGTCACGGCGTCCGTTTTTATCATTAATCTGTGTGTTGAAATTAAATGAAACCGTCCGGCCCTTCTTCTCAAATGCGTGGCGGAACAAGAGGTCATTGGAAAAGTTATAGCCCTTATTCACGTTCGCGGAACTGTTGTTGGAACTGTTGATTTTGCTTCCGTCTGTTACCAATGTGGTTAATCCGGCCTTGACACTACCTGAATGATTGTCCTGAAAACTCAGGCGGGGCGTGATAATCAATGAATTTTTCGGGTCAATGTTATATTCCACACGAAAATTCAGTCTGTGGTTCGAGTTGGTCGAATTGGTCCGGCTGTTTTCATTATAGAGCTGATCCCCTGCCCCACCCTGTAAAAAATACTGCTGGGCAGTCGATTGCACATTGGTATTGCTGGTTCTGTTGAAGAAATAGCTTCCCGAGACCTCAACCTTCTTACCGATCTTATTGGCATAGTTCAGGCCGAAGGAATTGGTTCCGGTAATGCCACTCTGATTGCCCACCAGGAAATTGCCGGCCGATCCGCCCCCACCGCGATTGCCCCCGCCTCCACCGGAAACGCCCAGCAGATCCTGACTTGAAAAGTTCTGGACATTGATATTATTGCTAAGCCCGATCACCGATATACGCTGATTGCCTTTGAAAAAACTGACATTACCGCCGGCCTGGTAGCGGTCATCCAGTCCGTAACCGGCAAATACCTTTCCAAACTGCCCCATTCTCTTATCTGCCTTGGTTACGATATTGATGGTTTTCTGCGCACTGCCGTCATCGAAGCCTGTAAACTGCGCCTGGTCGCTGAGCTTGTCAAAAACCTCAATTTTATCGACTACTTCGGCGGGCAGCGATTTCAATGTCAATGCCGCGTCATCACCAAAAAAGGGCTTACCATCGACCAGGACCCGATTCACGGTCTCGCCATGCGCGGTGACCGTTCCGTTTGTGACCGTGATGCCCGGCATTTTTTGAATAAGATCTTCGGAAGTAGCGTCCGGGTTTGTTTTAAATGCAGCAGCATTAAACTGGGTAGTGTCCCCTTTTTGTTCCATGGCGGTTACCTGGCCAACCACTTTCACCTCTTTCAGGTTAGCCACCGATTCGGTCAGATGGATCGTGCCCAGGTCCTGAACATCCTTACTAACCGTCACCAGCTGAGTGAAATCCTTGTAGCTCAGGTAAGTCACTTTTACCAGGTAGGAAACCTGTTTGGTCAGCCCGGTAAAAACAAATTTGCCATTGACATCCGTCGTCACATACTCCGGTTTGGCGTCCGGAGTGTTCCGGCTCACGGCCACGTAGGCCCCTGCTACCGCATCCCTGCTCGTGCTGTCGAGCACGGTGCCGGTGATCTGCGCATTTTGCGCCTGAGTGAATGCCGGGCTGGCCAAACCGGCCAGCAAAAGGACGAAGCATGTAATTCTGTTCATGACATGTAAAGGTTTATTGCTGGTTAGAGCTCCCTTACCCAACAAAGTTTAATGCCTTCCGGCAACAAACCTTTACAATCGACAGATTCCGATGTATTTGTAGATCAATCCCTGAAATTTACCGACGAAAACCTCCGTGCTATCCAAGCCATTCTCCTAACAATCCCTTATAACTGGCCAAAAATCTTGCATATGCCTTTTCCAATTGGGGCAATGCGTCCGCCAGTGTGCTCGTATCATCCGATTTGAGCCTCCATTCCGCGTCGCGCGCGATTTCAGCCACTTGGGAAACGCCGACGGTCCCTCCGCTTCCCTTCAGGGTATGCAGATTGCTCTTGACGGTTTTGATATCGCCGGTCCGGTAAGCTTCCACTGCGCCCTCGACCAATTCGGTGGCTTCGCTGACAAAATCTTCAAAAACCGACCAGACCAGGTCTGCTCCTCCGATCCCCGCCAGCTGGTCGATAATTTCCTTGTCCAGCACCGGCAGCATCGCTTCCTGCGCAATTTCCTTTTGTATCTGTTCGAGCTTTCGGTTTTCCATATTCCCCATCAGCTCTTTCACCTTTTGAACCAGCGTCTGAGCCCGGATCGGCTTGGCGATATAGTCATCCATTCCCTGGCTCATAAACCGGTCCCGGTCTTCCTTCATCGAATAGGCGGTCATGGCCACGATCGGCGCCAGGCCTTTTGCATACCGCTTTTTCAGTTCCTGGGACGTTTCCACTCCGTCCATATCAGGCATCTGGATATCCATGAAAATAATGTCATAGGCTTTTTCCCCGGACCCGTACCTGGTTTCCACCATTTCAATGGCCTTGAATCCGCTTTCCGCCAGATCGACCTGGCAACCGGATTTTTTCAGGATTTCGTTGGCCACTTTACGGTTTACCGCATTGTCGTCCACAAGCAGTATCAATGGGTGATAATCGCGGAACACATCCTCGATCGGCGTTTCTTCCATTAAGGTAACCGTGCTGACCTGCGCAATGGAGGTTTCCTTCGTTTCAAATGTAAACCAAAAGGTACTGCCCTCTCCCAGCGTCGACTCCACACCGATCTCTCCGTTCATCAATGCGCAAAGCTGTTTGGAAATAGCCAATCCAAGTCCGGTACCTCCAAACGACTTGCGGGACGAATTATCGAGCTGCGTAAAAGAGGTAAACAGGATCTGCCGGTCGGTCGCACTGATACCGATACCCGAATCCTGGACCTCGACTTTGATCTTATGAAACAGGCCGTCTTTTTTCAACAAAGTCAGAAACACTTGTACCGCTCCGTTCTCGGTGAATTTCAATGCATTGGAGGTCAGGTTGGAAAGTATTTGCAATAACCTGGTCTGGTCCGCGATGATGAACTTGGGTATATCCGGGGCGATGTGGTAGCTGAGTGTATTGCCTTTGCTCTTGGCGGTTTGTCCAAACAGCGACACGAGTTTGAGCAGCAATTCCTCCACGGAAATCGGTGCCTCGTGCAGCTCCATTTTCCCTGCCTCGATTTTTGAAAGGTCCAGAATGTCGTTCAAAATATTGAGCAGCGTCTCCGAAGAGCGCTTGATCGTCAGGACATAATCCTTTTGTTCTACATTCAAAGGCGTTTCACCGAGCAAATCGATCATCCCGATCACCCCGTTCATCGGCGTCCGGATCTCGTGGCTCATATTAGCCAGGAAGCCTTCCTTCACCTTCAGGGAACGCTCGGCATGCTCTTTGGCTTTGAGCAGTTCCAGCTCATTGCGTTTCAACTCGGTGATATCGCGTGCCAGTACAGCCACTTCCGTGGGCTTCCCCTTGTCATTGGTAAACATCAGCATGTTGATCATGAACTGACGCTCGGTACCGTCCTTGCGGTACATGGTAATCTCGAAATTCCGCAGGCTCTTGGTCTTTCTAAGTCGTATCAATGCGGAATGGATGCGCTTTTTATCCGGGAAAAATTCCGTGATCCTGTGTCCGATCACATCCTCAGGCAGGTAACCCAGGCGTTTAAGCACCGACTGGCTGATCATCGTGATCTCTCCTGCGCGGTTGATCCGGCAATAGATGTCCTGCAAGTTCTCAAAGATTCCCCTGAAAAGCTCCTCGCTGTGTCTCAACGAAAGCTCTGCCTCCTTCCGTCGCGTGATGTCCCTGGCAATACCGGAGACCTCCTCGATGACCCCATCCGCATAATGGATAGGGTTGAGGTAAAATTCAAGCCACATTTCCCCAGAGTCCTTCCGGTCGATCTTGAACTCGAAATACTGCGGCTCACCGCGCAGGGCCTGCCGGTATTTGGTTTCCAGTGTACGGCGGTTGCTGTTACCCACCATCCGCCATCCGAATTTCTCGGCGCTGACCTGAAGTGAAGGTCTGACACCAAGCTGGTTATGAATCAGATCGGCATAATTCCTATTGAATGAGGTGAGTTGCAGTGATTTATTCACCGACCAGATCAAATGCGAGCTGCTATCGAAAATAGCATTCAATCGGGCCAGGTACTTGCTGAGCTCCTCTTCGTTCTGCTTGCGGGCGATCGCCATCGCTACCTGTCCCGAAATGAATTCGAGCAGTTCCAGGTCGCGGGTATCGAACATCTTGGGATCGTCATAGGACTTGACCCCGATAATGCCCGTCACCCGATCGCCTATACGCAACGGTACGCAAAGCAGTAGCTTCGGCGTGACCCCGTACAGGTAAAGACTGTTGGTCTTGGCCAGCTGTTCAATGTTTTCGTCGGAAAGGAATAGCGGCTTGTTGGAAGCGATCGCGTATTCGGTGAGGCCGTTTCCCAGTTTCCGTTTGGTAAATCGCACATTTCCCCTGAAATACTGGTCCACATAATAGGGAAAGTAGATGTAGCTTTTACTGGGATCGTAGAGGGCGATGAAGAAGTTTTTCACATCGATGATCTTGCCCAGCTCTTCATGTATTCCCTGGTAAAATTCATCCAGGTTCTGCGTATTGACCGTCCAGTTCGCAATGCTGTAATACAGGTTCTGTGCCTTTTCTGCCCTGATTTTTTCTGTAAAATCATTGAGAATGCAGCGGAATGCGGTCGGTTTGCCGTTATCGAAGCGGCAATTGACGCTGCCCGCCACAAAAACCTTTTTACCCTCCCTGCTCAAAAATACCGCTTCAAAGCTAGGATTGGCAATGCCCTGCTCGATCAGCTTCAATTGTTCGAGCGCCTGCTCGCGATGCTGCGGATGCAGGATGTCCTCCATGCGCATCGATGCGATTTCGTCGAGCCCGTACCCCAGCACCTCCCGCCAGGCCTTATTGACAAAAATGAACTTGCCATCGACGGCTACCAGCTGAATGAGATCGCTGGTATTATCGACCAGATCCTGCAACTGCGAATTCGACTTGGCAATAGCGGACTCCATTCGGCGGCGCCTCGTAATATCATCTCCGACAAGGGTAACGCATTCCACTTCATCGTTTTCCTGATGCATCAGCACCGAGTTGATCGAGAATGTCCGCAACGTCCCCTTCTGCGCGAGAAATGGCACCTCACGTTGTTCCAGTTTGCGTTTGCCCTGAATACCCTCTTCGAGCATCTGCCTTACCTCGTGCTCTTCTTCCTTGGGAATAAGCTTGTCGAAAATGCTGAAACCCACCAGGTCAGCCTCATGCCAGCCCGTTTTCATGAGCGCGTGGGGGCTTACGCTGCGTATGATGAAGTCAGGGGAAAAAGTAATCCCGATCAGATTTAAATGCTGCAGTGTGTGGTGAATAGTCTGCCAGTCGGTTTGGGATAAAATCAGTTCCATGGGTCCCGTACAATCGCACTTTTAAGGTTCCTTCCAATTCTTTATTCGATAAATCTACGAATTAAGACGTAATTTTGGCTTGTGAAAATGAATTATAAAAAACCGGATAATTCCAAAGTACGGGCCAAAAAGCATTTGGGCCAGCACTTTCTGAAAGATTTAAACATTGCCCAGCGTATCGTGGACGGGCTCTCCGGGCACGGCGGCTATGACCGCGTTCTGGAAATCGGACCGGGCATGGGTGTGTTGACCCAATATCTGCTGCCCAAGTCCGGTTATACCACCTATGTGATCGAAATCGATACCGAATCGGTGGCCTATCTTGAAAAGCATTACCCCGACCTGGCGCCCCGCATTATTTCGGGAGACTTCCTGAAACTGAACCCGGATGATTACCTTCCCGGCTCCTTTGCGATCATCGGGAATTTCCCATACAACATTTCCTCCCAGATATTCTTCCGGGCGCTGGAAATTCGTGACCGCATCCCCGAGATCGTATGTATGCTGCAAAAAGAGGTAGCGCAGCGGATCGCTTCCCCTCCGGGTAATAAAGACTACGGCATTCTGAGCGTCCTGCTCCAAGCATTCTACGACATCGACTACCTTGTCTCGGTGCCTCCCGGTGCATTTGATCCTCCTCCAAAAGTACAGTCAGGGGTGATCAGGCTGCGGCGGAACCAGGTGACAGCGCTGGAATGCGATGAGAAACTGTTTTTCAGAGTAGTTAAAACGGCATTCAACCAACGTCGTAAGACTTTGAGAAATGCATTGAAACCGGTAGGCGAAATACCGGACCATCCCCTGCTCAACAAACGGGCCGAACAATTGAACGTTCAGGACTTCGTTACGTTGACATTACTTGTGCAAAACGCGCAAAGGCCTAACTAAACCCGACCTGACCGAGTATACTGATTAAGCTATAAGCATTTCGCCAATCGCTAAAAGCTAATTTCCAATGACGTTCGAATTAACCCAGCTATACGTAGACCACATTCAGGAACTGATTGAAAAAGAGGACTCTGCCGCCATACGGTCGGAAATGGAGAATCTTTTTTCGGCAGATATCACCAGCCTGCTTTCCGAGCTGGAAACAGGAAGTGCCAAGTTTCTGATCAGTCAGCTTAATATCGAAACCGGTGCGGCTATCCTGGCGGATATGGATCCGGGCGAACGACGTGATTTTCTGAAAGCATTTACCTCCGAGGAGATCTCAAAGTTTGTCAATCTGTTCGACTCTGATGATGCCGTCGATTTGCTCAACGAGCAGCCCATTCGGGTGCGCGAAGAAGTGATTGCATTGCTCGAAGACCGGGAGCAGGCGCGCTTCATCCTGGACCTGCTTCACTACGACGAAGATGTGGCGGGTGGTCTGATGCAGAAAGAGCTTGTGAAGGCCAACGTAAACTGGACAGTTAACCAATGCATTGAGGAGCTGCGCAAGCAAGCCGAGGATGTAGGCAAGGTCTATGCGGTGTATGTCGTTGATGACTTTGGAAAGCTGCTCGGTCTGCTGTCTTTGAAGAAAATCGTGCTCGCCCATAAGAATACGAAAATAGAAAGCCTGTACGACAAGGATGTGATTTTTGTCGAAACCTACCGCCCCGCCGAGGAGGTGGCCGAACTGATGAGGCGTTATGACCTGGACGCATTGCCGGTCGTGAATGTGCAGGGTAAGCTGCTGGGCCGCATTACGATCGATGACGTCGTCGACGTGATCACCGATCAGGCCAGTTCCGATACGCTGGCGATGGCGGGTATCACCGGGGATGTAGAAGAGGATGACAGTATCTGGCAGCAGACAAGAGCCCGTTTGCCCTGGCTGCTCGTAGGTATGATGGGGGGAATTCTGGCGGCGAAGTTTATCAGCTTTTTCGAAGGCGACCTCAAAATCATCCCTGCAATGGCTGCATTTATTCCAATTATCGGTTCAACAGGGGGAAATGTGGGCATTCAGACGTCTTCCATTATCCTGCAAGGTTTGGCCGACAAGACTGGCTTGGACACATCGCTCGGCCAGCGATTGATCCGCATGTTTGCCGTTGCATTTATTAATGGATTGATTATCAGCGCCATTGTTTTTGGTTTTAATATGCTGATCGGAAATGATCTGCAATTGGCGCTGGTCGTCTCCATTGCATTGATGTCAGTGGTGTTTCTGGCCTCATTCATGGGCACGCTGACGCCGATACTGCTTGAAAAGATCGGCATTAATCCGGCAGTGGCCTCGGGTCCCTTTATCACGACGGCCAATGACCTGATCGGCTATGGTGTGTATTTTGGGCTGGCGCATTTGCTGCTGAGATTGTAACGGCGATCGGCAGCTAGCACTCACTGAGGCTGATCGGGATATTGACGGCGAGGCCACCTTCCGAAGTCTCCTTATAGCGGTTGTTCATATCCAACGCCGTCTCCCACATGGTCTTGACGACATTATCCAGGGATACTTTCGCATTCTCCGGGTTGCTTTGCAGGGCAAGTTGCGCAGCCGTAATGGCTTTGATGGCCCCCATGGTGTTTCTTTCAATGCAGGGAATCTGTACCAGGCCCCCCACGGGGTCGCAGGTAAGTCCCAGGTGATGCTCCATTGCGATTTCCGCGGCCATCAGGCATTGTTCCACCGATGCGCCCGATACCTGGGCCAGCCCAGCCGCCGCCATGGCCGAAGAAACGCCTATCTCAGCCTGACAACCTCCCATAGCCGCCGACAAAGTAGCCCCCTTTTTGAAAATGCTGCCTATCTCTCCCGCTGTCAGGAGAAATTTGAAAATATCCTCTTCGCTACCACCGCAAAACGTGATGTGAAACTGTAAAACCGCAGGAATCACCCCAGCCGCACCGTTGGTGGGCGCGGTAACAACCCGGTTGTAAGAAGCGTTCTGCTCATTGACCGCCAATGCAAAGCAGCTGACCCAGTCGAGCGTGTAATTGAATCCCGAACCGCCACCACGGATCAGATCGACCCATTCGTCGCACCCCGCACACGAGCTGCCTTTGAGCAGCTTCTCGTTCAAAGCGGCTGCGCGGCGTTGCACGTTGAGTCCACCAGGCAACACGCCCTTGTGCTGAGAGCCCTGAAAGATGCAATCCCGCATCACGTGCCAGATATTGCCCAGGTCTTTCCGGATCGTTGCTTCGTCACGCCATATTTTCTCGTTGTCCAAAACAATTTCCCAAATGGGTTTGCCTGTGAGGCGATGCCACCTGAGCAGATCGGAGGCATGATCGACGGGATATGGAATCTCCGGGCGCTCGGAAGCGGTGTTTCCCTCACCGTTTTCCTGCACGACAAACCCGCCCCCAATTGAATAGTAAGTCTCAGAAATCTCCCCGCCCGACCCGGCATCGGCGACGAAAGTCAATCCATTAGGATGAAAAGGCAAAGATTCGGCGTTATGGAAAACGACATCCGTTTTAGGATTGAAATGAATGCGCATTTCCCCGTGCAGCAAAGTGGATTCCTGTGTGGCGATGTCATTCAGAATGCGGTCAATGGAGCTGGTCTCGATCGTAACCGGGTCGTAGCCGCTCAGTCCCAGGATAACGGCGATGTCGGTGCCGTGGCCCCTGCCAGTTTTTGCCAGTGATCCGTAAAGATGCACTTTTACGGCCCTCACTTCACTCAAAACCCCACGCGCTTTAACAGTGTCCAGAAACTGCTGCGCAGCCCGCCAGGGCCCCAGCGTATGCGAACTCGACGGGCCAATGCCTATTTTAAAGATGTCAAAAACCGAAATGCGCTCTTCTTTCATTGAAATGGCGTGGGTTAGAAATACTCCTGAATGCAAGGTACAATCGTTCCGTGAGCCAAGCTGCATTCACGACACCACTTTTTATCCGATAGCTTTTAGAGGCGTTTGAGTATGTTCGGTGATTACCCGTATTTTTGGATACTTCAATAGCATCGACCTATTTAACTTATGATTGCAGTAGTCCAGCGCGTCAGCAGCGCTTCCGTTAGTATTGACGGACAAGTCCGGGGAGAAATCAAAGCCGGCTTTATGGTTCTTTTGGGCATCACCCATTTGGATACCGACGAGGACGTGGAATGGCTTGGAAGGAAAATCACAGGCCTGCGTGTATTCAATGATGACCAGGAAAAAATGAATCTGGATTTGAAAACTGTTGACGGAAATATCCTTTTGATCAGCCAGTTTACGCTTCATGCCAGTACGAAAAAGGGCAACCGGCCTTCATTTATCCAAGCAGCAAAACCGGACATCGCCATCCCTCTTTACGAGAGAATGATAACGTTTCTGGGTAATGAAGTTGGTAAACCGATTCAATGCGGAGAATTCGGGGCTGACATGAAAGTATCCCTGCTGAACGACGGCCCGGTAACCATCATCATCGATTCCAAAAACCGAATATAACCATCAAGACAACCATCCCCGATCCACGGCGACTCATCATTCCCCGTTCCACGGCGGCTCATTCACTCATTCAAAATTAAAATGTCCATTCAAGAAGCACAAGACCAGGTTGATCACTGGATCAAGACGTATGGGGTCAGGTATTTTTCTGAGCTCACCAACATGACCATCCTCACAGAAGAAGTGGGAGAAATGGCCCGCATTATGGCGCGAACCTATGGCGACCAGTCGTTCAAAAAATCAGATCTGGGCAAGGATCTCGGAGATGAAATGGCCGATGTGCTTTGGGTACTCATTTGCCTGGCCAATCAGACCGGGGTGAACCTTACTGAGGCATTTGAAAAGAACATGGCCAAGAAAACTGAACGCGACAAGGAGCGTCACAAACAGAATCCGAAGCTATCATAGCGTAGCCTGTAAACAGAACAAGCCCGGAAACCCGGGCCTGCTCTGTTATCTATTTTTCCGAAATGATAATATTACATATCCAGTAGCAAACGCATCGGATCTTCCAGAAGCTGTTTCAAGCGAACCAGGAAGCTTACCGAGTCTTTGCCATCAATCGTACGGTGATCGTACGACAATGCGACATACATAATCGGGCGAACCACGATCTGTCCGTCCACCACCACTGCACGCTCCACGATATTGTGCATACCCAGAATAGCCGATTGCGGCGCATTGATGATCGGAGTGGAAAGCATTGAACCAAATGTACCGCCATTGGTGATCGTGAAGGTACCGCCAGACATTTCGTCCAGACCCAGCTTACCGTCACGCGCACGAACCGCCAAACGGACAATCTCCTTCTCGATCGCAGCAAACGACAACGTTTCGGCGTTGCGGATCACTGGTACGACCAATCCGCGCGGGGTAGAAACTGCCACAGAAATATCGGCGAAATCGTTGTAAACCAGCTCTTCACCATCGATGTAGGCATTGATAACCGGGAAATCTTTCAATGCAACGGTTACCGCCTTCACGAAGAACGACATAAAGCCAAGGCCTACCTCGTGTTTCTCTTTGAATTTATCTTTGAATTTAGAGCGCAGATCCATCACAGGCTTCATGTCCACCTCGTTGAAAGTGGTCAGCATCGCTGTTTCATTCTTCACTGCTACCAGGCGTCGCGCGATCGTCTTACGCAATGAAGACATTTTTTCGCGGCGCGAGCCACGTGCGCCAGCCGGTGCCGGTGCGGGGGCAGAAGGTTTTGCAGGTGCCGCGGCAGCTTGCGCGGGGGCAGCCGCTTTTTCAGCCTTCAATGCATCGTCCTTCATGATTTTCCCGCCTGATCCCGAACCGTTCACATCCTTCGGATCAATTCCTTTTTCGGCGAGGATTTTCGCGGCCACGGGCGAAGCGTGCTTTTCGCTATATGCTTTTTCAGCCTGTGCGCCAGCCGCCGGAGCTGCATCCTGCGGTGCGGGCTGTGCTGAGGCAGGAGCTCCGGCTCCTTGCTCGATCGTGCAGATCAATGCGCCGATCGACAGTGTTTCTCCTTCTTTTCCTACAATTCTTATTGTACCGGCCGCTTCCGCAGGTAGCTCAAACGTCGCCTTGTCAGACTCCAGTTCGCAGAGTATTTCATCCAATTCCACATGGTCACCATCCTTTTTACTCCACGAAGCAATGGTCACCTCGGTAATCGACTCGCCTACCGCCGGAACTTTCATCTCATAAGGCTTACCGGCTACGGCCGGCTCGGCTGCTTGGGGCTGAACCGGTGCAGGTGCACTTTCAGCCGGCGCTACGGCTGCCACAGGCGCCGCTGCTTCTGCTTTCGGAGCCGTTTCCTTAGGAGCAGCACCGTTAGCGGCTTCTATTGTCGCGATCAGATCGCCGATGTTCAGAGTATCTCCTTCCTGCGCCTTGATGTGCAAAACACCTTCCGCTTCTGCCGTCAGTTCAAATGTGGCCTTATCCGAATCAAGCCCACAGATAACTTCGTCCATCTTCACAAAATCGCCATCATTTTTGAACCAGTTTCCTATCGTAACCTCGGTAATCGACTCGCCAACGGGCGGTACTTTTATTTCAATTTCAGCCATTTTATGTGCAATCTTGTTATCGAATTAAGTCAAAAATTATAGGAACAATCATTCAAAAGCTCTGTTGATAATCTCGGCCTGCTCCTTGGTATGGATTTTCGAGAAACCTGTCGACGGAGAAGCGCTGGATTCGCGGGCAATGACCTGCAAAGGTTTGGCTCCTTTGTACATGCGAAGCATGAATGTCCATCCTCCCATATTGAAAGGTTCTTCCTGTACCCAAAATACCTTCGCATTGGAATATTTGCTCAAATGAGCATCAATTTGGGTCTGAGGGAAGGGATGCATTTGCTCCAAACGGATGATAGCTACATCGTCACGCTTGTCTGCCTGCTGCTTCTCATACAGTTCATAATATAACTTACCTGTACAAAGCAATACCTTTTTCACTTTCTTCGGATCTGCATAAGTGTCCCCGATCGTTTCCTGGAATGAGCCGTTTACAAGGCTGTCTACCGGAGAAACGCAAAGCGGATGTCTCAACATCGACTTGGGCGACATCACGATCAATGGCTTCCGGAATGGGAACTTCAACTGCCTGCGCAGCAAATGGAAGAAGTTGGCAGGCGTAGTGACATTGGCAACGATGATGTTATAATTGGCCGAAAGTTGCAGATACCGCTCAGGACGTGCATTGGAGTGCTCTGGTCCCTGACCTTCATAACCGTGTGGCAGCAGCATCACCAGGCCTGTCCAGCGATCCCACTTGGTTTCACTCGACGTTACGAACTGATCGATGATCACCTGCGTACCGTTGGCAAAATCACCGAACTGCGCTTCCCATATCACCAGCGCATTGGGGTTGGCCATAGAATAACCAAATTCAAAACCCAGAACCCCATACTCTGAAAGCAGTGAGTTGTAGATCATAAATGGCCCCTGGCCTTCCTGGATATGTTGCAGGCTACTATAAGGTGCATTGGTTTCAACATCCCGCAATACCGCGTGACGGTGCGAGAACGTACCGCGCTGAACATCCTGACCGCTTAAACGAACAATGTTGCCTTCCGTAAGGATCGAACCGTAGGCCAGCAATTCCGCTGTGGCCCAGTTAACCTCCTTCTTGTCAAAGATCATCTGCTCACGGTCTTTGAGCAGCTTATCGATCTGTTTGAGTCTGCTGAAATTCTCGGGCGTACTAATAAGCGCCTTACCGATTTTTTCCAGGACATCCAGCGGCACACCGGTTTCAGGTGATTTCTCAAAATCTTCCGGTTTAGATTTGCGGAGACTGTGCCACTCCTGTTCCAGTTTGGGCATCGAGTAGGGCAATGCTTTTTGCTTGACCATATCCAGACGCTCCTGCAACAGCTGTTTGAACTCTTTGTCCATATTGGCAGCCAGTTGCGCATCTACATCACCGCGCTCGGCGAGTGTCTGCTGATAGATTTCGCGCGGGTTCTGGTGATTCTCAATCGATTTGTATAAAACCGGTTGCGTAAACTTGGGTTCGTCGGCCTCATTGTGTCCATGACGGCGATAACAAACCATGTCAATGAATATGTCCTTATTGAACTTCTGACGGTACTCTACCGCGAGACGCATACAGAACACCACCGCCTCCGGATCATCTCCATTGACGTGCAGCACCGGTGCATCGACGATCTTCGCAATGTCAGTACAATAAATGGACGAACGCGCATCGACGAAGTCAGTCGTAAAACCTACCTGGTTGTTGATCACAAAGTGAATGGTTCCACCCGTGTAGTAGCCGTTCAATGCCGACATTTGGGTCACCTCGTACACAATTCCCTGTCCCGCAACAGCTGCATCGCCGTGGATGAGCACGGGAAGCACGCGATCGTAGTCACTGTCGTACATGCCATCGGCACGTGCTCGGATATAACCTTCCACTACCGGGTTCACCGCTTCAAGGTGAGAAGGGTTCGGGGCCAGTTTCAGGTGTACTTTATTGCCGTCTTTGGTCGTGATCTGGCTCGCAAAACCCATATGGTACTTCACGTCGCCATCACCCCAAACCTGGTCGGGCAGGTTACCTTCAAATTCGTTGAAGATCTGACCGTATGTTTTCTGCATGATGTTGGCAAGCACGTTCAAACGACCGCGGTGCGCCATTCCGATCATGACTTCGACCACTCCCATCTCGGCGGCCTTGTTGATCATCGCGTCCAATGCCGGAATCGTTGTTTCGCCGCCTTCGAGGGAGAATCGTTTCTGTCCGAGGTATTTGGTATGCAGGAAGTTTTCAAAAACAACCGCCTCGTTCAGCTTCGAAAGAATGTGTTTCTTCTCATCGATAGAGAAAGACATGGTCAATGCTTCCTTCTCGATTTTTTTGCGCAGCCAGCTTTTTTGCTCGCGATCGCGTATATATAGGTACTCGAAACCAATATTGCTTGCGTAGATGGTCTTCAGAGCGTCGACGATCTCACGCAATGTGGCCGGACGGTCAAAAACCTCCACACCAGCTTCGAAAACGGTATCAAGATCCTCAGGTCCGAGGTTAAAATCAGCAATGTCTAGTTGAGGACGACGGTCTTTTCTTTTCTGGATGGGGTTGGTGGTAGCCATCAAATGCCCCCTTGACCTGTAACCACGGATCAGGTGAACCACTTCCATTTCCTTGCGGATACGGGCCGGATCCGATTTACCAACTACGGCTGCTTCCTTACCGTTGGCAGCACCATTGGCACGTCCGTTACCGTTAATGGGGTATTTTTGATAAAAGTCGTAACCCTCAAAGAATTTTTGCCAGCCTTCGTCTACGGAAGCTGCATCTTGCTTATAGGAATTGTACAATTCTTCAATATAAGCGGCGTCGGAATTTGCTATATAGGTGTATTTATCCATCACAAAAGTGAGTATTTCATTTACGGCACAAAGGTACGAGACTTATGTAAAGATTACGAATAAAAATATCCTTTTAAGTCAACCTAAAAAACGATTTGGAACAGTTCCTGACGTTAATATTTCTGAAATCCTTTGGGATTCGGAATAAATTTCAACATGAGTTCGTGAATCCCTTTTGGCCCCGAATAGGACGAATAAATCTGTTCGACCTGCCTGGTGCTGTAAAAATACCCCAAACGCACATTCCTTCCGAGCTGAACCTCAGCGGTTAACTGCAAATAATCCACTTTCGCAGAAACAGAGTTGTAACCTCCTCCAACCCTGTATGAAGCCCCTATCCCCACCTTCTTATTGAACCAGAACCTCGAACCGAAGTCGGCGCGCAACTTGTGATCTTTTTCCTGTATGAACAGCACGTGCGGCAACATCATGACCTGCTCGCTCAGGTCGTAGCTGCCGCCCGCCATAACATACAGCGGGCGCCGGTAAAGACTTCCCACCACCTGATCACCGAATTCCTGTGAGAGGAGCTCTGGTTTGGAAATGCCAAAATACAGCTGGTCTGAACGCAGCCATGCGCCCAGTCCGAAACTACCCAAAGCCCTGTTATTGGTAATAAAAGTCCCATCCGAAACCGGCAGCACATTGATTCCCCCCTGCGCGCCCAAGCCCAGCTTCCAGGTATCAGAGAGCCCCAGATGAAACGCGAAAGACCCGACAAAGCCCGTAGTGGTAAAATAGCTGGTCTGATCATTCAGCGCCTGGAATCCTACACCAAACTTCCCATTGGAAAACGTCCCGTCCGCCGCGAAAGTCTGGCTGGAAGGTGAATTCGGTATGTTAAACCATTTGCGGCGGAACATGGCCGTCATATTGAAATCTTCACGTACGCCTGTAAAACCCGGATTGATAGCCATCGGATTCTGGACATACTGCTCGTACAATACCTCTCTTTGCGCCAGAACCTGCTGCGCAGTCGAACCAAACAGCAGGGCCAAAAGGCAGGCTTTTACGAAAGAATGGGCTGCATTAATAGAAAACATCTTCATTAAGTGTGGTTAGCCGAAAACAAAAATGGCAGGAGAGCTGATCTCTTGCCATCTTCATAACTCCCGGATTGGTGGTTTATACTGCTTAAATTGATCAAAAATCGTAACCCAATGTTACGTAGGGAATTGGCTTATTGGTGTAACCATTATCCACGCCCCATGCGTAATCAAATTTGGCGTAGAAGCCGAACAATGTCGTTCTCACCCCTGCTCCGTAACCCATCAGGTAAGGATTTTTGTAATTGGTAACCGTTGCCCGGAAAGGATCGTCCTCACTTCCGATGATCTGCGTATTCAGGCTGTTGTTCTCGCTGAATGGCCCTTTGCCTGTCCAAGCCGTACCGATGTCGCCGAAGCCGACAATCTGAAAGTTGCGCAGGAAGCTTGACGTTATCGCGCCGCGATAGAGATATTTAACCAATGGTATCCGCAACTCAGCGTTCAACAACATATAGCTCGTTCCCGATAGTCTGTTCAATCTGAATCCACGTAGATTGGTCGCAAAGTCGGCAAAGAAAATATCACGGTTGTCGCGTTGGAAGTTGAGCGGGTTATCGCCGGTCCGGTTTTCCTTTTTGTTACCCAGCCAGTTTTCCATACCGCCCAGAATGTTCTGTTTCGGAGCATTTCCACCCGAATGGCTGGCAGATGCCCTCACGGCAAAGATCAGGTCACGATGGATTTTCTGGTAGTGACGGAAGTCAAGACTTACGCGATTGAAGCTTTCATTTCCATCGGTCAATCCCTGGTAGAGATCATAACGGACTTTAAAACGGGTACCCTCCATCATGTTCATACCATTGACCCTGGTGTTGTCAAATACAAACTCACTTCTCAAACCGCCATAGTTAGAAGACAGATCCGGATTTGGCAACAGAACGTCGATCATCCTGGTCGAAGTGAACATCGGGGAAACCGATAACCTGCTTGTAGTAGAGAACGGATAGGAAGCTGTGAACATCAGCTGATTGAAACGGTATTTTTGAATCAGCCCTTCCGAGTCGTTGTAGAGTGTTTTCCGGTCGATTCTTAAACCGAAATCAACCCGGTAGGTATTGTTGTTGTACTCCGCAAAAAGGTCGCTGTTCCTGAAATTGGAGGAAATAAAGAGCCCCGCCTTGATGACATGATTTTCGAGCAGGTCGTTCATCGAAATGGACTGCCCGTAGCCAAATCCACGGATCGGGTCAATGCGCCAATCAGAGCTCGCATCGTTAGTAATGAAAAGACCTTTATAAGCATAAGGGCCTTTGATGGCAATATTCTCACGGGTCGCCTTGGTGCGCGATAACACACCGGGTGTTGTAGGGAAAGTACCTCTGTTTCTCCTGGATTCGAAAGTCTTTAATACGTCCTCGTCGAATTCATAATGATCGGTATCCACTTCACCTTCCTTTAAGGCCAGCTTAGACGTCTGATCCGCCTGAGCCGGCTTTGCAGCCGAATCAGCCTTGGCAGCACCTGTTGTATTGCCACCGGCTGAATTTCCGGTACCGGCGATGCTCAATGAGGGAGGATTAACCGTCGCATTCAGGTCGAAGCCGTTTTTAAATGCAGCAGTGTAATAGCCGTCATTGAGATAGGTATATGCCAAAGCTCCGCCGCCCGTTTTCAGATTCACATCCGCATTTCGGATGTTCTGGATGTAATTGGTTAGCTGAGAACTTGTCTGAGACGCCCGGTTGTATTTGAAAAGATTATTAACGCCCTTGCCATTCGAGAGGTACACGACGTCATTTTCATCCGCGTAAACAGCGGTCACCTTTGCCTTACCGTCCGACTGAACCAGCTTGACGATATTTTGCGACTTGGGGGTTCCGTCGTGTTCGAAGATCGTATAGGAAGGTGCAATGGACTTATAGTTTCCCTTATCACCCGTCCCTAATGAGTCAACGGGCCTGTTCGATGAGAATACAACCCTTCTGGAAGAGCCTTGGATAAATCTGGGAGAAAGATCATCGTAGAGATCACTGGTAAGCGGTAATGCCGAAGCCCGTGCTACACTGACCAGGAACAGGTCATTCTGCCCGGCCTTGTCCGCACTGACGGCAAGCATGGTACCGTCGTGAGACACATCCATGTCCACGATCTGATCAAGCCCCCGAATGTTCCGTTTCAGTTTGATCCTGATTTTTTTGGTGCCCAGGTTTTCATACATGTATAGGTTCTTCTTGTCGTTTTCCGACGCCAGGATCGTCAGTACATTGTTTCTGGACCAGCCCAACAGCGGTGGCTGCGTCTTCATTCTGCCGCCGATAATATCCAGCTTGCCCTGGCGAATCACTTTCTTTGAACCAGTTTCGCTATCGAAAAGATATACCCGGTAGCGGCCGTTCTTGATCTCGCTTACCGCTGTAAATTTTTTGTCAGGAGAAATTTTGATCACAGCGCTGGCGTCGGCTACGTTGAATTCGTTCAGCTTATATTTCCAGGTCGGGTTCGGATCACTGTAAAACTGCTCCGCATTCTTGCTCTGGTTCAGGTAGTAGGCACGCCAGTCACGCAAAAACCGGTTGTAGGATTGAACGCCCAATGTGCTGGTGATGCTGGTTTGCTCGGTGCGGATAATGCGGGTCAGGTTGAGGATATCCGAGATCTTATCTTTTCCGTAGCGCTCTGCAATGTAGTTCCAGATCGAATGCCCGATCAGCGTGGCATCGTCACCGGTCATCAGCGTTGGCTTGCGCACATTGCGGTTTTTGAAGAAATCACGCATGTAGTCATTCAGCTCCGGTGACCAGCCTTCGGCGATGTACGCGGCTGTACCGGACATAAACCATTCCGGAAGGGTCAGCAGTAATGAGCTTTGCAGGGCTTCCTTCATGTTACCCCCATAAAGCATATCGTAGACGAACAGCAAACTGATGTCCCGCACGAGCTTTTTCCGGAAACCGATCTGGTCACCCGAATAGGCTACCTCCACGCGCGACTGGGAAAGATTCAGTTTCTGCTCATTGAGGTTATCCAGCACTGAGAGCCCCATGTTGCTTTGTTCGAGCTCGGCTGGCGAATTATAAAGGAAGATTTTAACGCGGTTGTAGGGCGTCCATCCCAGTATGTCTGTGATTTTATCGAACTCACTTTCCGCATATTGGGCCGTCAGCTTGGCCAGTGCGGTACCGCCCTGGTAGTGGTAAATCTCGAAGTTTGTAGTCCGGAATATCTTCCAGTTGAATTTTTTATACTGGACCCGGTTTTTTCCAAAAGTCTCCTGAGAAGGATAGCGCTGTGCTATTGACTCTGTAAATAATCCTAAAACCGTTAATAGACCGATCGAAAAGGTTAATTTGTATATATGTCTTATGCTCATAGTGCTAAGGCTGACTTCAACGGAAATATAACGAAAAATACCTTTTTATATTCACTAGCGGGTTCAATTCTTTGCCCCCTGTAAGGTGGTTACAAAACTCGCTGGCCAAAAAAGGAGCAAGTGTGACACCCTTCGTGCCTAACCCATTGAAAATAGCTACATTAGAAAACTCCGGATGGATTCCTACCAGCGGTCTCCGGTCCCGGACCGATGGGCGTATACCCGCAGCGGCACCTTTCAATTCGTATGAGAAGTTCAGCAATCCCTTCATTTTTGCTTCCAGCTCCGCCGTGGCTTCTTCGGTCGGCTCCCAGTTTAAAGGGTCCCAGGAGTAGGTCGCTCCCACTTTCATCCTATTTTCAGACACCGGCAATGCGAATATTCCCTGGTTGATGATATAGGGTTTGAGCGCAACATCTGTGGCAATCTCAAGGATTTGTCCTTTTACCGGTGTAAACGGCAGCCAGTCGAAGAAAGCATTTTCCAAAGCCATAAAACCCTGACAAAAAATCACTGTCCCAAACCGCTTTCCGTCCCATTCGACCCAGTCATCGTTCCTATTCAATCCGGAAACTTTGAAAGTGGCTTCTTCATACAAGCCTTCGTTTTCAAAATAAGCCCGGCTTGCGTCCAACAATGCTGGAAGGTCTATCCAGCCGGCCTGTATCACATGCAGGCCGCCGAAATCCCCATTCACATAGGGCAGTTCAGTGTCCTGTGTTTGCGAGATGTACGGAGCTATCCCCGGATCCGCTGTTTGCGCCAGATACGTATTCTGTTCTTCAATGGACCTGAAAGGGCGGTAAATGGCAGCTTCATGCACCAATCGGCACTGCAATTTGTCTTCCAGCTCTTTATAGAAAGACTTCGCGTACGGAAACAAATCGTCGGCAAGCCAGGTTTTGACCAGCTTTTTACCCGTCAGCGGATTAAAAATGCCGGCTGCTACCCGGGAAGATGAAGGCAGGGATGAGTCTCCAACGATCAGTATTTTTTCACCGAGACCGTGCAGATGCCAGGCGAGGGACGTGCCGGCAATGCCCTGCCCTATGATGAGATAATCGTAGTCGAATTGCGGCATATCAGGCTTTGGCAGCGGCCCGTCTGAGCGACAACCCGATCTGCTCGTCGGCAAGCCGGACGACCAGCTCCACCTGCTCGTCCAGGGTCATCAGCGAATTGTCTATATAAACAGCGTCTTCCGCCTGCATCAGCGGACTTTCAGCGCGGTGTGTATCGATATGATCGCGCATTCTGAGGTTTTCAAGGATTTCTTCCAAGCCTACTGTATCGCCCTTTTCCATTAATTCCAGCTGCCTTCTCTGGGCACGGATCAGCGGATCGGCGGTCATGAATATTTTCAGCTCGGCCTGGGGAAAAACGACTGTACCGATATCTCTGCCGTCCATAACGATACCTTTTGCCTTGCCCATACGCTGCTGTTGTGCTACCAGTGCGTGCCTCACTCCTGCTATCGCACTTACCTCGCTCACTCTTTCCGAAACGTACATTTTGCGGATCTCCTCCTCCACGTTCAGTCCGTTCAGGTAGGTATCATTTCTGCCGAGTTCGGGGTGACGCCGAAAGGTGATCTGGATCTGTCCGAGTGCGTTTTCGACCTCCTTAGGGTTGGTCAGGCTGATGTGGTTCTGGATAAAATACAGGGTTACAGCCCGGTACATCGCGCCGGTATCTATATATGGGTAATTCAGTTGCTTGGCAACCAGTTTCGCAGTCGTGCTTTTGCCGCAACTGGAATAACCGTCGATGGCAACGATAATTTTGGGCATATTCAATAATGTAGTTCTGGCAGACCGTAAACTACCAATTTACAATTCGGAAAATGATCGGATTGATCTTCGCAAAAATAGGGAAAGAATGCAGAGGTAAGCTCGTTAGCAGCAGTTTTTAAAAACGTGCCGCCGATTACTCGCCGGCCAGCCTGACAAACAGGTACTCGTCGAGCACCATATCGTTTTTGATAATGGCTTTACGGTGAATCGCTTCCAGGCGGTAACCTGCTTTTTCAAGGACGCGCATGGAGGCCTTGTTGGTTTCAAACACACCCGCGAACAGCCTGGTGATGCTCGTATTCTCAAAAATCCAGCCGGTCATCTGCAACACGGCTGAGGTGGTAATGTTCAGGCCCCAGTAGGGTTCGCCCAGCCAGTAGCCAATCTCCGCATTATTGCGGTGGATATCCTCCTGCCTGAGCACGCCAATGCCGCCTACGAACGTCTCTTGATAGTAGATAGCGCGATGAAAACTTTCTCCGCTATGCCGCCCGTTACAGAAATCGATCCAGTAGTGTGCGTCAGATAAAGTGTAAGGCGAAGGAAAATTATCCCTCACCTGTGCGACAACATTCTTGTTATTGGCCAGAAACGCCAGCCTTTCGGCGACGTTCCTTTGAAATGGCCTGAGCGTTACCTCTTCCTCCATAAAAACTACTCACCATCGAGCAAAAAGATCACCATGCTGCGCGCACCATGCGCACCGATAACCAATGATTGCTCAATATCAGCAGTTTTAGACGGACCTGCAATAAAACAGCCCCAACCCGTAGTCTCCTGCAAGCGCACGTATGCGTCATGCATATTGTCCACCAGCGCACTACGCGGGATCACCAGCGCGAGGTTCTGCGTTATAAACGGAAGCGCACGATGCGGCAAGTGTCTGTCTGAAATCCAGACGGCCCCATTTTCCGCAACTCCGAACTCTGCTTCCAGAATGGCCATTTCAACGGTTTCCAATTCATGAGGATCCGAAACGTTGAGGCTGAAATCGGCCCATCCGCCGAGCTCAGCAATGTTTGTGGCGCGGTTGACGATCATACCGTAAAGCTCGTGTGCTTTCTCCGCTAATTGCGCAAGGTCTTTCACGACGATTACCTCGGTGTAAATGGCTGCGAGCGTTTCTCTGAACTTCTCTTCGGTATTGTCGTAGAGGCTTTCGTAGCGCAACTGGGCCGGTAATGCCGTTTCTGAGGGCTTGTTCTGCCTGATCTGCTGTAAAATTCTGTCTCGTGAGCTCATGGTTATTCCTTTCTGTTTCTTACATACCAGTCGCGGAAGCTTTCCTTGGGAGCCTCGGGCATGTCGCGTTGCTTGTACCACGGATTCATACCGTTATTGACCATAAAAGGAACAGCCCGCATCATCGTACGGCCTAACCGCCCCGACCATTGGTAAAACCGGGGCTGGGCCAGCAATGTCGACATGGCGCGGATACCGATTTCCTTTCCCTTGTGCACGTAACCTTCTTTGGCCAGCACTTGTCTCCATTTGTACAGCTGATCGTGGATATCGATCTTCACCGGACAAACATTGGAACAGCTGCCGCATAAGGTGCTGGCGAAGGGTAAGTCCGCATTCTTGGTCATATCCAGGTTGGGTGCCAGGATAGAACCGATCGGCCCCGCGACTGCATTGTGATAGCTATGTCCGCCGCTCCGGCGATAAACCGGGCAGGTGTTCATACATGCCCCGCAACGGATGCATTTCAACGAGTTCCGGAAATCCGTACGACCGAGTTGTGTGCTGCGCCCATTGTCCACGATCACGATGTGCATCTCCTGCCCTTCCCTCGGCTTCTTGAAATGACTGCTGTAAGTAGTGATCGGCTGGCCGGTGGCGCTGCGTGCGAGCAGGCGAAGAAACACGCCCAGATGTTCCTGTCTTGGAATAATTTTCTCAAAACCCATGCAGGCGATATGGATATCTGCCAGGTGCGCACCCATATCGGCATTCCCTTCATTGGTACAGACCACGAATCCGCCCGTTTCCGCTACTGCAAAGTTCACGCCCGTCAATGCAGCGCGTCTTGTGAGGAATTTATCACGCAAATGCTGCCGTGCGGCTTCTGTGAGGTATTGCGGATCGGTTGCGCCCGCTTCCGTGCCCAGGTGTTCGTGGAAAAGGTCTCCGATATCCTTCTTCTTCAAGTGGATCGCCGGCAGTACGATATGACTGGGAGGCTCGTTCCGCAGCTGCACAATGCGTTCGCCCAGATCGGTATCGATCACTTCAATACCATTCTTTGTCAGGAACTCATTCATATGGCATTCCTCGGTCAGCATCGACTTACTCTTCACCATCTTATCGATCCGGTGCTGTTTCAAAAGACCAAGAACGATCTCATTATGCTCCGCCGCATCGGCAGCCCAATGCACGTGAACGCCATTTTCCTTCGCTTTTTGTTCAAACGTCAACAGCAATTCGTCGAGGTGCGACAGCACATAATGCTTGATACCCGACGCTGTCTCCCGGAGCGGCTCCCATTCCGGCAGCTGCTTGGAAGATTTATCACGTTTCTGACGCACAAACCAAAGGGTCTCGTCGTGCCAGTTTACATACGGTTCGTCTTTGTTGAACACTTCGGAGGCTTCCGCGTGATCGATAGCTGTTTTGGACATAGCTGCCTTAACAATTTGATAATGGTATTTTATGAAGAATTAGGATTGCACTTTTCACATTCATTGCACAATTCCAAGTTTGCAATTTGTTTAATAAACAACTTTTTCAAAATAGAAAAAATGCTATTTTATTGTATTGCAATATCTTATACTTTTGAATTACAAAGTTTTTCGATCGGGGCATCGGAGTCTGAAAACAAGTTTAGTTTAACTTTTTTTAGACATTTAAATAACAACTCCTATGAAAACCAAAAACACTCTTATTATCGCAGCCTTGACAGGCTTACTTCTATCAGGATCGGCATTTTCATCAATTGCCCAGGATAACATCGCTACCGCAGATAAAACTGAAAGCACTTCAACCAAGCTTACGGTTCTGCAGGTTAAACCACTGCAATTCCGCGTTTCTTATAATAATCCAATTTCAAAAAATGTAGTCGTTCGTATTCTGGATACTGAGAAAAATGTTCTTTTCTCTGAAAACAGGCGCGTAGATAACAACTATCTGAAATACTTCGATTTATCGACCCTTTTGGACGGTACTTACACCTTCGAAATCACGGACGGTAAAGAGAAGGCTTCACAATCGTTTGATATCCTGACTACAACCAGCCGCGTTGTTTCTTCCATCAACTAATAGCGGGGCTCTTCTCAGATTCTGACCTGTAAACTTTGTATATACCGGGGCTCAATGTATGGGCTCCGGTATTTGTTTTGGTATGCTGCGATTCAGGATCTCGGCTATATGCATTACCTGCACATTGGAATGCCCGCGTTTCAGGATACCACCCAGGTGCATCAGGCAGCTCATATCCGAGCCGGTGATGTATTCCGCATTGTGCCGGACGTGGTCCGCTACCCGGTCCTTACCCATTTTGACGGACACTGCTTCTTCGCTCACACAAAACGTGCCGCCAAAACCGCAGCATTCATCCGTCCGGTCCAGATCGATCAGTTCAATACCTTTCACCTGCCTCAGGAGTGAAACCGGCTTGGAATAGGGCGCCGCATTCAATTCCGACATCTGGGATAAATGCAGGCCACGTTGCCCATGGCAGCCCTGATGCAGCCCTACCCGATGCGGAAATTCCGCTTCGATCGAATCTATTTTCAGGATGTCGGTGATGAATTCCACCAGCTCATATACCCGCTTGCGCAACATCTTCGACTCCTCCGCCTTGTTGTCGGCCTTCAAATGGTCTTTGATGTGCAACACGCAGCTTCCGGACGGAGAAACGACGTAGTCACAATCCCTGAACTGGTCGTAGAACAGATTGTCGCAGGATCTGGACAAATGTTCGAAACCGGAGTTGGCCATCGGCTGGCCGCAGCAGGTCTGGTTCAGGGGGAATGTTACCCGGCATCCCAGTTTTTCCAGCAATTCCAGTGTAGCAATGCCTACCTGAGGATAAAACTGGTCAACATAACAGGGTATAAATAATCCGATCTTCCAATTTGAGTAGTTCATTTTCTACCAGAATTCAATGGTGGCTTGAATGGGATAGTGATCAGAAACGTCCGGATAATTCCTGATGACCTTGTAGTTTTTGATGCGTACCTTGTTGTTGAGCAAGGCAAAAATATAGTCGAGCCGGTCGCCCGGTAAACCTTCGTTCCAGGTCTGCATCTGTGAGCCGTGTGCAGCATCCTGCCATTTTTTACGAAACGAAAAATAGGGCTGTTCGTTCGGCCTCGCGCCCATATCCATGCCCAGGATAACGGGTTGGACACTATTGACCAGCATTTGGTTAATGTAGGCAGCCTGCAATGCACGATCCATTACCGAGGCGTATTCCAGCCGGGAGTTGCAAAGCCGGAAGGTTAACCCCCTCGACAACCTGATCAGTCCGCAAAGCAGCACTTTCGGGTCGGATCCGGCAGTTTTCGGGAGGTTGATCACCTGGGTCTTTTCAAACGGCCAACTGGATAATATCCCAACTCCCTGTGTCCCGTTTTCGGACGTATCTGCCACCGCATAGGCATAGTACATTCCCGTCTGCGCCGCGATCTGCCTCAACTGAAACTGGACTTTCCCGTTATCTGTCAGACTGTCGACCGCCTGAAGAGCGACCAGATCGGGGTCATTTTCCTTGATAATCCTTAAAATATCTCTCAGATTAGACTCCTCGGCATCGTTTAGGCCATGCCGGATGTTGAAACTCATCAGCTTGATCTCCACGGCCCTTCGCGGCTGCGACCCAAGTAGAGCGAATGAGATAACAATGATCGACGTCAAGTAAAATAATCTGATCAACCTAATCGAATGCTAGTTCATACTATGACCTTTATCCTTAGAGGGCAAATATCTGTTCCATCAATACCCACTTTTCACCGGGCTTCGCAGTAGGCAATGCTTGCTGGTATTTCCACATCAGGTGCTCCCACTCCTGCACTTTCGGGTTGGAGGCATCCATTTGGTTTTTTACTTCAAAACTGAAATCGTCTTCCGTTTCCATGATCATAAACAGGCGATTCCCCGTCCTGTAAATGTCCATCACCGTAATGCCGGCGTCCGTAATGCTTTTGTGTATTTCGGGTTGGATCTTCTTGTGGTAGCCTTCGTACTCGGCGATCATTTGCGGATCGTCGACCAGATCTACCGCCAGACAATATCTTTTCATATTAATTAGTACTTATATATCCAGGTGATAGAACCGCCTTGCATTATTACCCATCACGTCCCGCACCTCATCATCCGAGAACATGCCTAGGTATTCGGTGAGGATGCCTTTGGCACCTTCATACTCTCCGGCCACCAGGCAAACCGGCCAGTCGGAGCCATACATGATCCGCTCGGGACCGAATGCTTCGAAAACCACATCCAGATAGGGCCTGAAATCGGCTTTCTCCCAATGCATCCACGTCGCCTCGGTCACCATTCCGGACACTTTGCAATGCACGTTCGGCAATTCGGCCAATCTCCGGATATCCTCAGCCCAGGGCTGCAATTCCTGTGACTTGATCAGCGGCTTGGCGATATGGTCGAGTACAAAATGTACATTCGGCAATTTGACCGCGAAATTGAATGCTTCTTTAAGCTGATTGTGATAAATGAGGATGTCGTAGGTAAAGTCAAATGCAACGAGTTGACCTACTCCCCTGATAAAATCTGATTGAAGCAAAAAACCTTCCGGCTGTCCCTGTGCCACATGACGGAAGCCTTTCAGTTTTTCAAACTGTGAATAACGTTCCAGCTGATCATACAGGTTCTCAGCCCGCAGGTCGACCCAGCCTACCACACCTTTAATGAAGTCGTTGGCCTCGGCCAGATGCAACAGGAATTCCGTCTCCGCATCCGACTGCGAAGCCTGCACAGCCACGCATCCATCTACTCTGTTGGCTTTGAGCACCGGCCAGAGATCCTCCGGCAGAAAATTCCCGCGGATCACCTGCATATCAGGGGTGATCCAGGAGTCCCGATCTTCGTCAAAAATCCAGAAATGCTGGTGGCTGTCTATCGTCATGGTTATATCGCTTTCCAGACAACCGCCTCCTGCTTCTGAGTACCCAATTTCTGAATGCCCAGCTCTACTACGTCACCGGGTTTGAGGTAAACCTGTGGCTTCATGCCGAGCCCTACTCCTGCCGGCGTTCCTGTTGTGATGACATCGCCTGGTAGCAGCGTCATGAATTGGCTCAGGTAGCTGACCAGGAAGGGAATATGGAAAATCATATCGGATGTGCTGCTATCCTGGATCTTCTTGCCGTTCAGGCTAAGCCACAGGTCGAGGTCGTTGGCATTGCCTACTTCGTCTGCGGTCACCAGGTAGGGACCCAGTGGTGCAAAAGTATCGTTGCTTTTTCCCTTCACCCATTGGCCTCCACGCTCCATTTGGAATGCACGTTCAGAATAGTCGTTATGAACAGCATATCCTGCTACATAATTCAATGCATCCGCCTCATCCACGTAGCTGGCTTTCTTGCCGATCACCACTGCCAGTTCCACTTCCCAGTCGGTTTTCTCCGAATTTCTGGGGATAATTACCTGGTCATTCGGACCGCACAATGCAGAAGTTGATTTAAAGAAAATAATAGGTTCTTTCGGAAGTTCCGTCGCGCCCGACTCGTAGGCGTGTTTTGCGTAGTTCATCCCGATACACACGATCTTGGATGGGCGTGCCACGCAGGAACCATAACGAAACCCTTCCTCCACTTTCGGAGCAGAAGCCGCATTGGAATCGAGCCAGCTTTTCAATCGGGCAATCCCGTCGGTCGCGAAAAACTTCTCATTATAATCTTCGCCAAATGCAGAAACATCCAGCTTCGTTCCATCCGGCAGCTCTACGCCAGGCTTCTCATTTTCAAATGCACCAAATCGAAAAAGTTTCATAGAAAAGACATCGGCTTTCGGCTTTCGGCCAGCGGCCTTTTTAGGTTTTTGTTTTATACTTTAATTATACTTCGGCTGTCGGCTCTCGGCGATCGGCTTTCTTTGCTTAGTAAGCATTTCAAAAGGTTCGACAGCCGACTGCCGACTGCCGATAGCCAACTGCCCTTTCAATTATTCAACTTCTCAAACCCGCCGTCGATCAGATAATCGCAGCCGGTGATGAAGCCTGCTTCATCGGAACACAGGTATAATGCCAATGCTCCGATTTCTTCGGGTTTGGCCATGCGACCAATGGGTTGTGTTTTTGACAGCTTTTCAAACATCTCCTGCTCTTTGCCCGGATAGTTTTTCGAAATAAAACCATCCACAAATGGCGTATGGACACGCGCCGGTGAAATGCTGTTGCAGCGGATGCTATCGGCCAGGTAATCCCGGGCAACGGACAATGTCATGGAATAAACCGCCCCTTTCGCGGTCGAATAAGCAAAGCGATCCGGAATCCCCACCGTCGCGGCAATGGACGCCATGTTGAGGATCACACCTCCGCCATTCTCTTTCAAATGCGGGATTGTGGCCATCAGGCAGTTATACACGCCTTTTACGTTGATGTTGATCACCCGGTCGAAGTCGATCTCCGCTGTCGTATCTGCTTTGCCAATATGCGCGATTCCTGCATTATTGACCAATATATTGACTGTTTGCTTCGCTGCAATGGCATTGATGGTATTAACGACATCTGCCTGCTTGGAGATGTCCAGTGCGTGTGCCTCAGCTTGTCCGCCTTCGGCAATGATCTCACTCACAACTGCATTGGCAAGCTCGATATTGAGTTCCAGAATGTGCACATAAGCGCCCTGCTTTGCGAACGTTTTGGAGATCGCCAATCCGATCCCGCTCGCTCCGCCGGTTACCAGCGCTGTTTTTCCTGTTAGATTGAACATGGTTCTCTTATTTTGGTCTGGTCCCCGGGTGAAACCCGGGGTTGTGAATGCGTTTGTATGGGGTTAGAGTGATACTCCTCGCTTCCAGGGGATGAAATCATCCTGTCCCAGTTGCTGGGCCTTGGTTTGCTCACCGCTCGCAACCTTGATTACGTAGTCGAGTAGTGCTTCCGCATTTTGTTCGATGCTCTGGGTGCCGTCTACCACAGGGCCGCAGTCGAAATCGATAACGTCGGGCATTCGTTGGGCGAGCGCTGAATTGGTAGCGACCTTAGCCACCGGACAAATCGGATTACCTGTCGGTGTTCCCAAACCGGTGGTGAAGAGAATGATATTCGCCCCGGCGGCCGTCTGACCAGTGGTAGCCTCCACGTCGTTTCCGGGCGTGCAAACCAGGTGTAATCCGGACTCCGAAGCTCTTTCAGTATAATTGAGAACATCTGACACGAATGCATTGCCACCTTTTTTGGCCGCTCCGGCGGATTTGATCGCATCGGTAATCAAACCATCCTTGATGTTGCCTGGTGATGGGTTGAATGCGAACGCCGAACCTACTGCTTCGGCTTTGCCTGCGTAATCACGCATCAGCTTTTCAAACTTCGCGGCCTTCTCTTCGGTTACACAACGGTTGAGCAATTCCTGCTCTACGCCGTTGAGTTCAGGAAACTCCGCCAGCAACGTTTGCCCGCCAAGTCCTACAACCAGGTCCGAAAGGTGCCCGAGCACGGGGTTCGCCGAGATACCGGAGAAGCCATCCGACCCACCACATTTCAAACCTACCGAGAGTTTTGACAATGGCGCATCGGCACGTTCGAACTCATTAATTTTGGTCAGCCCCACGAATGTTTCCTTAATGGCACCCGACATCAGCGAGTACTCAGTCCCCTTCTGGTGCTCGAAAGCGAAAAAGGGCTTATTGAAATGCGGATCCCGTTTACGGATCTCGTCTTCCAGCGTTTTTAATTCCGAATTCTGACATCCCAGACTCAGCACAGTGATCCCGGCCACATTTGGGTGAACCGCATAAGCCGCGAACAACGAACATAGCGTATTGGCATCCAGGCGCGTACCTCCGCAACCACCTTCGTGGGTCAGGAATTTCACCCCGTCAACATTCTTGAACGGCCGTTCCGGTTTCTTGCGGGCAACCGGAGCGTCAGTAAAAGTTTCGAGACTTTTGATTCTCCGCATATCTCCCGCCTGGTACAAATGCAGGAATTCCCGCACCTGGTCCCGGTACATGTCAGTTTGTGCATAGCCGAGCTCACGCTCGAATGCATCCTTCATAATCAGCACATTACGATTCTCGCAGAACACCAGTGGCACCACCAGCCAGTAGTTGTAAGTACCAACCCGGCCGTCTTCACGATGATAACCCTTGAATGTCCGGTTTTGCCAATGGCTCACATCCGGTTGCACATAGGTGTAAGGTTTGCGATTAGCCGTGCTGTAATCGTGCGCGTCGTGTTTGAGGTTGAACGTTGTAATGGGTTCCCCTTTTTTGATAGGCTGGGTAGCTCTTCCCACCAACACCCCATACATAATGATAGCTCCTCCGGTTTCAATGTCCTCCGTAACGAATTTGTGCTTGGCCGAAACGCCATATTGAAGTGAATAATGATTCCCCTCCCACGACACGTCCGCACCTGCGGGCTGATCGCGCAAGGCCACGATCACATTATCGGAAGGATGAATTTTCAAAAGTTGGGACGCCATAATATGTTCAAGGTGAATGGTAACGAGGTATATTCCAGTGGTGTCGGGTTTTGCCAAATAGAATATATCAGCAAAACAACAGAATTATTTGAATACTATGAACTCAGACATTAGCAAATTTTTCAACTATATTGGCATATATTTCTCTTTTACGGTTTTAATCATGTAATTATTTGTGAAACCGCAACTACTTAAAGTCCCGAAAGGATTACAAAAATCATTCAGCATCCGGCGCGACGTGGTACTTTACTTCTACAACCGCTGGCACTACCATCCTGAATTAGAGCTCATTCACATCGAGCAGGGCTCCGGCACCCAGTTTGTGGGCGACAATATCCGGAGTTTTCAGAGTGGCGACCTGCTGCTGATCGGCCCCAACCTTCCGCATTACTGGCGATGCGACGAAAAGTACTTCCAGCGTGAAAGCAAACTTTACGCACAGGCGACCGTGGTCCATTTTTCGGAAGATATCTTTGGAAAAACGTTCCTGGGATTGCCTGAAAACAAGGCCATTCATGATCTGTTGCTCAAAGCTTGCCTGGGCTTGAAGATACTCGGCGAAGGGACCGATAAAGTAAAGATCCTTTTACACGAACTCCTCAATCAGACTAACGGCAACCCGATCATCTCGCTATTACAGATCCTGGAAACCCTTGCCCAATGCGGTGAGATCAAGATGCTGTCGAACACCCAGTACCAGAACGAGTACGACCAGTACGACACCGACCGCATCAACCATATTTACCAGTATTCGATCTCCAACTTCCAGAAAAAAATATCTATCGAAGAGATTTCGGAGGTAGCCAATATCAGCCCGCATTCTTTTTGCAGGTATTTCAAAAGCCGCAGCCGTAAAACCTATTCGCAATTTTTACTTGAACTACGGATTGGCCATGCCTGCAAACTGCTTTCCGAAACCCGCATTCCGGTGGCGCAGGTCTGCTTCGAAAGCGGCTTCAACAATTTTGCCAATTTCAACAAGTACTTTAAAATCCACACAGGCAAAAACCCGATGCAATACCAGAAGGAATTTCGAAAAATCCCGATTTCCGGCCATTTGCCTACTTTTAACACAGCATTATGAGAGCCAATCTGATCAACATTTTTGAAAAAACGATTCAGGAAGCCGAAATCCATATTGTCGGAAAGCATATCGATAAAGTGGAGATCTTCGGTCCTGAGAACCCGACATACCCTTACGCATTACCCGGCTTCACGGACGCCCACGTGCATATAGAAAGCGCCATGCTCACACCTGCACAATTCGCACGGCTAGCTGTGGTACATGGGACGATCGCGACGGTGTCCGACCCTCACGAGATAGCCAATGTGCTAGGTATCGAAGGTGTGCACTTTATGATCGAAGACGGCAAGCGCGTCCCGTTCAAATTCTGTTTCGGCGCCCCCTCGTGCGTGCCTGCGACAGCTTTTGAAACTGCGGGTGCCGTGGTCGATGCGGATCAGGTGGGTAAGCTGCTAGCTAACGACGACATAGGCTATCTGGCGGAGGTCATGAACTTCCCCGGTGTGCTCAATGAAGACCCCGACATGATGGCGAAGATCAGCTGGGCCAAACACTATAACAAAGTAATAGACGGCCACGCACCCGGCCTTCGCGGCACGGCAGCAAAGCAGTATGCCAGTCATGGTATCCCCACCGACCATGAATGCTTTACCTATGAGGAAGCACGCGAGAAGATAGACTACGGGGTCAGGATATTGATCCGTGAAGGGAGCGCCGCCCGCAATTTCGAGGCGCTGATCCCGCTGATCGACGAGTTTCCCGATCGCATTATGTTCTGTTCCGACGACAAGCACCCCGACAATCTCGTGGAAGGACATATCAATGCACTCGTTAAACGCGCGCTCGCCTCCGGGTATAACTTCTGGCACGTGCTGCAAGCGGCCTGCATTAACCCGGTACTGCATTATGGACTGAATGTCGGCCTGTTGCGGCAAGGCGATCCGGCAGATTTCATTCTCATTGATAATCCCCGGGAATTAAAAGTGCTAGAGACCTGGATCGACGGTGCGTTGGTGGCAAGGCAAGGCCGGTCGATGATACCCGACCTCCGCAGCGCCCATCCCAACCGTTTCGAATGCGAATTCAAATCCGCATCCGATTTTATTTACTCCGTAAAAAAATCGGAAACACAGGTCAGGGTGATTGAAGCTTTGGAAGGTCAATTGGTTACAAATGAGTGGATAACAACCGGGAAGGTCGTCAATGGCGCCTTGGTTCCCGATTTGGAAAGGGACATACTGAAGGTGACCGTCGTGAACCGCTATTCCGAGGCACAGCCCGCGATCGCATTCATCCGCAATTTCGGCCTGAAAACCGGGGCATTGGCGTCGTCTGTCGCGCACGATTCACACAATATTATATGCATAGGCTGTGATGACGAAAGCATAGCCGGGGCGGTAAACCTGATCATCGGTGCGAAGGGCGGAATGTCGGCTGTCGGAGCCGGAAAAGAGCATCTGATCGAACTCCCGATCGCCGGATTGATGACCGATGCGGATGGTTATAAGGTTGCGGAAGCCTATACGCGACTGGATCGTTTTGTGAAAAATGAGCTGGGATCGACCTTGCAATCGCCATTTATGTCCCTGTCGTTCATGGCGTTACTGGTGATACCCTCTTTAAAATTGAGTGACAAGGGGCTTTTTGACGGGGAAAATTTCAAGTTTACCTCCCTAACGTTATAAAATGCAGCCTTTTGAAGGAAATGGTACCTTAAAGCTTTGAAATATAATTTTATGATGAAAATATTTTTAAATTATGTTTTTTTATAAATATATTTACAAGTGTAATAATGACATTATTATCAATCATTCCTAACCCCAATTCCAAATCCTTTCCAAACAATGGCTCACCTACGCTACAAGCAAGAAGAAGAACTCTGTTTTTGGGATCAGTTCAGAAAAGGCGATGAAAATGCCTATGCATGCCTCTACCGCTCTTATGTTCACATTCTTTATCAGTACTGTTCGCAATTCACGATCGACAAGCCGCTCATTAAAGATTGTATCCACGATTTGTTTGTAGAACTTTGGAGAAACCGCATGACGCTCGGTGACACCACTTCGGTCCGCTTTTACCTGATGGCATCCATTAAAAGGAAACTTGTACGTCATTTAAATGCGCAGCAAAAGCATACGAGCAACGAAGATATCCCGGTCGAATACTGGCATATCAACACCCCTTCCCATGAAAACCACCTGATTTCGGAAGAAGAATTCGAATCGACCAACCAGCACCTGAATGTGGCCATCAACGGCCTGCCCCGCCGTCAGCGCGAGGCGATCTTCCTCAAATTCTACATGAACCTTAATAATCATGAAATTGCAGATTTGATGAAAATAAATATACAATCGGTTTACAACCTGGTTTTTGGTGCATTGGGTAACCTCAAAAAACAAATGACATTGGACAGGCTGACTTTTTGATTCCCGTCTGTTTAAACGTTTAAATCATACGCAGGAAGCGTGGCGAACTATGCCACGCTTTTTTTGTGTTAATTTGATCTTCCATGAACAAACTAATTCCGACACTTCACTCATGACCATCACTACCACGCCCCTCGCCGAACGGCTCCGCCCCCGGACACTCGACGATTTTGTGGGACAGGAAAAACTGCTCGGTCCAAAAGGTCCGTTAAGACGGGCCATATTGCAGAACGCCATTCCTTCCATGATCTTCTGGGGCCCACCGGGCGTAGGCAAGACCACGCTCGCATTGCTCATAGCCGAAACCACCAAAAGGCAGTTCTATAACCTGAGTGCGATCAGCTCCGGCGTGAAGGACCTTCGGGAAGTCCTGGCCCGCCCTTCCGGATTATTCCCGGCCATCCTGTTTATTGACGAAATCCACCGCTACAACAAAAGCCAGCAGGACGCGCTACTCGGCGCAGTGGAGAAAGGTCAGGTTACGCTCATCGGCGCCACGACGGAAAACCCCTCTTTTGAGATCAATTCGGCGTTGCTTTCTCGCTGTCAGGTCTACATCCTGGAAGCATTCGGAGAAAAGGAATTGAAAGGGCTCATTGCACGTGCATTGGAGAAAGATGCCTGGTTAAAAGAAAAGAGTATCAAATTCACTTCCTACGATGCACTGATGCGGCTGTCGGGTGGCGATGGCCGGAAACTTCTCAATCTGCTCGAACTGGTGGTGCTGGCGAAAGGCGAAGTAAAAAAAATCGACATCACCGATGAATGGGTGACGGAGGTCGCACAACAGAACATCGCGCGGTACGACAAGTCGGGCGAACAACACTATGACATCATCTCGGCTTTTATCAAATCGCTCCGGGGGAGTGATCCCAACGGAGCTGTGTACTGGATGGCCCGAATGATCGTGGCGGGCGAGGACCCCTCGTTCATTGCCCGTCGGATGCTCATCATGGCATCGGAAGATATTGGCAATGCAAATCCAACGGCGGTGATTATGGCCAATGCATGTATGCAGGCAGTCAACGTCATCGGATATCCTGAATGCCGCATTATTCTGTCCCAAACGGCCGTTTATCTAGCCACCTCCCCCAAAAGCAATGCGAGCTACATGGCGATCGGAGAAGCGATTGAGGCCGCGACGCGTACGGCACATCTTCCCGTTCCTTTGCATCTCCGCAATGCGCCCACCAAGCTCATGAAACAGATCGGCTACGGGAAAGACTACAAATACTCACATGATTTTGACGGGAATTTCGCAAAACAGGATTTTCTGCCTGATGAATTACGGGGAACGCGGTTCTTTGAGCCCGGCCGAAATGCAAGAGAGGAGGAGATCAGGAAAAAGCTTCAGCACTGGTGGGGCGACTGGTATGGCTACTGACGATCAGCTTGCTCCCTTTTCTTTTCGAATGTATCAAAAGACAAGTCCGGCTGAGCTTCGGGTGATTCCCGCCATTCGTTCCCAAGCCTGCGTGCTAGCTCTTCCAGGTTTTGCTCCGTTTCCATCTTTTTTACATATTCCGATAAAAACGCTTCATCAGGCTTACCCTCTGCATGGGTGTCATCATTCGGGTCAAGAGGCAAATTATTCATAGTTGAGTCAGAAATGCCGGCTGGCAGCCGCGCCGTCAGGTGCAATGCAGTCGTAAAGGAGCAAAGTTTCCCCGATATTGCAAGCCGTGCCGTATATAAAATGTATTGAATACGATTAAATTGCTAAAAATGATGAACCTTACCCATATGATCCCGGAAAGCATCCCGCTTATAGAACGGCAACTGTTGATTAACCAATGCAAAATTCTCTCCTTCATTGGTGACGAAAAAGAAAGAGAGCTTAACGAAAAACGAATCGAAATTCTCGAAAAGGGTTACACCGGGCTTTACCCCAAGGTGTTTAACAATCTTTACGAAGAAGTCCCCATCAGCGTGTACAACGAAATCTCAGACATCATGAGCATGTACAGCAGGATTAACGATTCCATTCGACTGCTGGATGACAGCGACAAAGAACTACTAGACCTGGCTTCTCTCGAGTTTGAAGGGTTCGATCAGGATAGCGGCATGCATTACTATATGATGTCGTATCTCGTCGACCGCATGGATGAGCACGACGAATATCGAGGCAGAGAACTGAAAGCGCACAACAACAACTGCATGATCAAATACAACCACATGCTGGCCTTGTATTTTGACTTTGAAAAGCTCGAAAAAAAGCATTACTCCGCAACTGATCTTCAAGGATTTATCGATCAGGTTCGATCAATTGACAGGGCTGTAAATTCCTGATTCTGGAAGCTTTGACCGGTTACTAAATAGGTGTCGCAAACCGACTACAAAAAATATTATTTCCTAAACAAAAAGCAATGTTTTGAATAAAGAAATCATTAAGTTTGTATCGGAAACCCCCAAAAGGGTTTTCAATAACGTTGAGTAAAATCAAACATCCCGGCTACTTTGTAGGTGGGATGTTTTTTTATACCTATATATTAATGTAGTTGCATTTTGCGAAGCCGGTTGGCATTGCGCTTGAAAAACAAGCGGTCGCTGACGGAGTACCGGTGTCCGGCGCTTTTCCTTTTTAGGTCAATAACAAGCCAAAAGCCCCCGATCGCCGCTGCCGCGAGCGCTACTGTCAGTAGAATCGGTGCGATAGTGTAGATACTCTGAATGATTTGTGCCATGTTTCGTCATGTAGTCAGGTTCTGGCTAACATATCAAAACAATCATACCAGCGGAAAGGAAAACCCGTCGTGAAAATGACTATAATCTGGCGTTAAGCACTTTAACGTCACATCCCACCACGGAATTGTTAACGTAACCGACGCTCAGGCCGGGAATATCGGTGGATTTATTGGGGGGAAGCGGTGTTTTGATCGTGATGATCTTGGAGCCTGCAACACCTTGCATTTCGTTAAGATATTTGAACTCCACCTCGACGCTCTTTACCAGGGATGCAGATGTATTCTCGATCACCATGTTGTGTATCGCTATGCCGCCCACAGAGTGCCACTCATTTTTCACAATGCGGATTTTACTCACCACCGCGTTATTGGATTGCGACGCCTGCGTCGGCAATGAGTCCACTTTGGTTTCTGAGGTTACAACCTGCTTCTCTTTCAGGAAGTCGAACTGTTTGTAGTAATAAAGGATGTAGAAAAAGCCAAATACCGGTATAATCGCACTGGCCCACTTCAATACGGGGATAAGAACTTTTTTAAATTTGCTCTTTTTGCCTCTTTTACTTGGCATAGCTAAATATTAACGTTGGTAAATCGGGGTACTCCGAAAATCAAATATACCGATGAACGGATCAAAGTTGATTTGTCGGCACAATTTTAAATAAATAGTTTGTAAAAAAAGCAAACCGCTGGCATAATCACCAGCGGTTTGCTTTTCTATCCACGAAGTGGATTATAATCTTACAAATCTTTGCGAGCTGACAGTCCCGTCGACGTTCGTCACCTGAACAATGTAAGCACCCGCTGCCAGGCTGTGAGCGCTGATTCCGGACGCAATTGCATTGGAAGCCTCAAACACAACCTTTCCGGATGCTGCCACCACTTTTACATTCCTTACTTTACTCCAATCGCCTACATGGAAGGTCAGCGTTTCGGAGCTGTTCACCGGGTTAGGATAAACCAATGCAATCGCCTTCAAGTTGAGGCTCTCAATCCGGCTGTAAGAGAATGTCTCATCAAGATCCACCATCTTCAATCGGTACAGATTATTGCCTCTCAATGGGGCTGCATCCACAAATGAATAAAACCGCGTCACAACACTCTCCTGATTCGATGCCACCGAGCCGATTTTTACCCAGTTCTTTCCGTTCAGGCTGCGCTCGATGTCGAAACGGTCGCTGTTGGTTTCCTCGGATGTGGCCCAGGACAAGGATGCCGTTTCACCTTCAGAGATTGCCTTAAAGCTCACCAGCGTCACGGGCAATGCATTCTCAATCGTCATCTCAAAGGAAGCGATGGCGGTTTGACCGAATTTGTTGGTGGCCTGCACATCGAATGTGTAGGTTCCGTTCTGCCCGGTTGTTGGGGTACCTGAGAATGTCCCGTTGGAATTTAAGGTTATTGAGGATGGCAATGTGCCCGCCAGCGTACGGCCGCCCGGTGATGATACCTGGTACAATGCATAAGTATACTCTGTCGGCAAACCGCACTTGATACTGAAACTAGGTGATCCGCCGGTTGTTGCTACAAACAGGTTCGTACCGACTGCATCTCCAACACGTCCGGTTGCTACCGTTCCGCCGGTAAACTCGACCGGTGGGCGGGAGCCCAATTCATGAATGCGTAGTCCGGTGAAAAGGTTTGCATTGAGGATCGTCACAGATTTTACCACAATGCGGTCATAACTTACAACACCGCCCGGCACGAAAGCAACTTTCACAATGCTGCTATTTCCGAACAGCGTAAGCAGATCCAGATCCAACAGAAGGCTTTCCACCGTGCGTGCGGCTCCCACGGGCGTCTCTCCGGAATATGCCTGGATCGTGATGTTCTCAAGTACACCCAAATTGACCAGGGCAGCCGGTTTCGATATGGTTGCCACAATCTGGTTAGTCGGAGCAACGGTCTTGCCCAAATAAATGGTTTGTGAAACGGTCGAGGCAAGGGCTACTGTTCCGTTCTGAAGTAAGGAAAAGTTACCGGCCGACACGTCCCCGTCGATTGCCTTTTCAGGATCCTGCAATGCATCGGTTAATGTCAGCGCAATGCCGCTTGCATGAGGATTTACACCTGCATAAGCAAACGGGATAGCCTCACAGGGAGTGAACACGGAGTTTTCATAGCTTACCGCATGCTCAACTTTCAGCGTCACCCGTCCGAGCGCCACACCTACCAGCGTACTGGTTGCATTCGCGAAATCGAGGCCTACGGTAACCGATGTGTAAGAGGAAGTGGGAGTCACGGCGATATACAAATTCCCCGCCGCGTCGCGAACAAGCTCTTTTGTTGTTACGCCGCCATTCGAAGTAGCCTGAATCGTGTTGTTTTGCAACAGTCCGAGCGCATTGACGAGCGAACTCAGGTCGAGATTCAAACCGGTTTGAGATAACTCACTGATACGCACATACGTTGTTTTGCCCGCAGGGAGAGCAGACGAGAATGTCATCGTGAGCGAGGCATCACTGGTATAGGTGACAGACACACCCAGGTTAACCACGATACCCGATGCCGAAATTGTCGCCGACTGCCCGTTCGGAGCACCCTCGGCATTGTCCTCATCGTTGACATAGGACGATGCCAAAGCTTCTGTGTGCACCAATTTGGATGTAGAAGCTACATATTGCTGCGCATACGTCGAATTAATGGATGCAACGCTTACAAGCGCTGCCGCGAGCCCCTTATCCAAGCTGCGTAAGGCCGTTTTTTTTAACAAGTTGCCGATCGAACTTTTCATAGTAGTAGAAATTTAGAACACAGATAAACCGTTACGTGAAAAATTAAAAAATACAATACAATCAATAAATTATACAATAATGATCCCTTCCCGTGTTGTGACGGTTGCGTATTTGCTTTTTGCAAAGCACAAAAATTCCCTTCCCGCGTATAGGCATACGCGATCAGTCAGACTTGTTGTTTTTTTAATGTAAAGGGTGTCGCCTAACGAAAACCGGTCAGCCGGTCAGGTGAGATGGGTGATGCTCAGGATGTGCGTAGTCTACTTCTTCTGTCTGTTTTGTTTTGCTGATGATTTTATGTAGCCGGATGGTCAATCCGAAAACAATTAGTTATACTATTTTTCACGATTGTATAGTACTTGTTTGCAAATGTATCCATAAATGAATCAAAATAAACCCACATATTTTTACTATAACAACTACCCCCAAAAATTAGGGGGATAGAATTAATTTTATCCACGCGATATTTGTAAATTGAATTCGACTAACCTCCATTAAGTAAATAATAACAAGCCCAGGATAGCTGATTTCGAAGTTTTTCGAGTATATAATTTATTGTAACCGATTATTAAATAGCTAAACTACCCGAACCCTCTTTGGCCTTTCCACTCGGCAGCAATGCTTTATGTTGGAATTGTATAAAAATTACTACCACAAGTAAGATCGTTGTGAAATAAAATTAATTCTATGGATATATCATTAGTTGACGAACACCTCCTGCTAACAGATGCATTGCGAAACCTATTAAAACTAAATCCGGAGGTCGGACGGGTAGATACTTTTACAAATGCAAAGGATTTCCTGGACAAAAAAACAAGTTCACCGCCCGATATCCTCGTCATGGATCTCAGCCTGAATGGCTTGCACGGACTGGAACTGCTTGATATCTGCCGGGCTACCCTGCCCCGGGAAATGCGGGTTATCGTACTCTCGACTGTAACCGACGTCCAGACCATCAAGCACACGATCCGACGTGGCGCCAATAGCTTTCTTTCCAAATCGGTCCATTTCGAAGAATTTAAAGAGTCGATTTTTCAGGTGCGGTCCGGGAAACAATATATTGGAAAGGCGATCAGGGAAAGTCTGATCAATAGCGTGTTTACGGAAGAACAGGTAGTATTACATCTTTCCCCCCGGGAAAAAGAGGTACTGCAAAAAGTATGCAGCGGCCATACGATCAAAGAAATTGCATACGAACTCAAACTGAGTGCACACACCGTTCAGTATTATCACCGCAGTGTGATGGACAAACTAAAAGTACGGCGTACCACCGATCTGATCGTGTACGCGATGCAGCATGGGCTTTACATACCGGAGGCCAGATAAAACTAATTATCCGGCCTCCGCGAAACATAATTAAATGCAACAATTATTAATGATTGGAAAGCCTGCTGTAAAAGTCAGGCAATGGATTTAATCCCACATTTTTTCTTTGATGCCAATAAGGATACACCGGTGATTTTTCGCTTGCCGCATCGAGCAGTTTCACCTGATCCAATGTGAGATTCCATCCAATGGCTCCCAAATTTTGCTTCAATTGTTCTTCGTTCCTTGCGCCGACGACGATATTGCTCACAGTCGGTCTTTGAAGCAGCCAGTTCAGAGCCACCTGGGCCACCGTTTTGCCGGTCTCGGCCGCGACCTGATCCAGGGTGTCGATCAGATTGAAAAAAAACTCCTCCGGAATAGCCGGTCCTTCTCCCCCGCCCTGCGCAATTCTCCCTTCTGCCGGGATAGGCTCGCTCCGGCGATATTTCCCTCCCAACCGTCCGGCCGATAACGGGCTCCACACAATTGTCCCGACATGCTGGTCCAGGCCAAGCGGCATGAGCTCCCATTCGAATTCCCTGCTCAGCAGCGAATAATGCGCCTGGTGGGCGATGTATCTGGACCAGCCATAGCGCTCGGAAACAGATAGCGATTTCATTAAATGCCATCCTGAAAAGTTCGAACAGGCAATGTAGCGGATCTTTCCGTCACGGACCAGGTCGTTCAGCGCGCTCAGCGTTTCCTCTACGGGAGTAGTGGCGTCGAATCCGTGCATATGGTAAATGTCGATATAATCCGTCTGGAGGCGTCTGAGGCTATCCTCACAAGCCTTGATCAAATGAAACCGGCTGGACCCGGATTCGTTGGGCTTGTTACCCATTCTGAAAGTCGCCTTAGTCGACAGGATAATCTTATCCCGCAACCCGATGACCGCCTTGCCGAGTATCTCTTCGGCCAGGCCCTGGGAATAGACGTTGGCGGTGTCAAAAAAATTAAGGCCTGCGTCCATGCAAAGGCCAACCAACCTTGCGGCCTCGTCGGTTTGGGTATTGCCCCACGCCTTGAAGAAATCTCCTCCGCCTCCGAATGTGCCGGTACCAAAGCTGAGCACGGGCACTTTCAAGCCCGACGCTCCTAGTTGTCTGTATTCCATTGGATATTGAGTAAAATGATGTGAAATGCACAAAATCAGCGTTCCAGCCGCGGAATGCGAACGAATAATAGGACAAAAATCACAAACCATCAAACCGCGCCTCGGTTCCGTCGGCGGTGAAACAAAAAAAGGCCGGAAACGATCCGACCCTTTTAACCTAAACCGCGACCGGTAGTTGGGCCGCTCGTGTTGCACATGGTAATGTAATTAAGCTGTTCAGTCAGGTTGGTTATGTGTCTCGGCAGCGTTATGCCACGATTGATTTTGATGCTTTCTAAAAAAATATCTTCCCTGAAACTCAGGGAAGATATCCGCATTATTTACTCAACGTTCCTCTATTACTTAACCTTTGAACTGCCCAGCAGGTCATAAACCTGATGAATTGTGTAGCCTCGGTTCAGAATATTAATCAAATATGCTACCGTCCATTGGATTAAAAGAAATTCGATGAGTGACTGGTCTTTTTCGTTTAACATTCGGGAAATCCTGCCCGATTTACTTCCCGAATCCTCAATCTTGTTATCTTTAAAAGATATTTTATACCTATTTGAATTCCCTGACTAAAACGCTAACCCATGAACCGTAGAGAAGCAGTTCAAAGAATCACCTTCCTGCTCGGTGGCGCCATATCCGCTCCACTGATGGCCGGCATTGCAGGCGAACGCCTGAATTTCGGGCCGTCACTCGAAGTCTCCGACCAACAGGAGGCATTGCTCGCCGAAATCGCAGATGTCATTATCCCTACTACCAGCACGCCCGGAGCCAAAGCCGCGGGTGCGGAGAAATTCATCGTCCGCGTCATGCGCGACTGCTACCCGGTAGAAGAACAGAAAAAGTTCTATGACGGCCTGGCCAAGGTGGACGCGCTCGCCAAAGAAACTTATTCCAAAAATTTCGCGACGCTTGATGCTGCCCAGAAAGGCGATATCATTAAAAAGACCACCGTCGCCGACAAGCCTTTCTTCCTGGCAATGAAAGGCCTCACAGTCACCGGGTATTTCACATCCGAGATCGGGGCCACGCAGGCGCTGGATTATCTGCCGATTCCGGGCAGGTTCGAAGGCAGCTGGCCAATGCCCAAAGGGCAAAAAAGCTGGGCTCTATAATCATATTCAGAAAAGGGATCAGACGTACGGGCGACCGATAGCGGCTGCCTTGTCGCTGACTCATTCCAAACTCTCTTAACCATGGCGAATCTTAATATTGACGCAAAAAAAGACATTACCTACGACGCCATTGTGATCGGCTCCGGCGTATCCGGCGGCTGGGCGGCAAAGGAACTTACAGAAAAAGGCCTGAAAGTCCTGATGCTCGAAAAAGGTAAAAACCTCGAACATGTCACAGGCTATGAAAATGCATTGAAAGCCCCCTGGGAAACAAAATACAATGGACGGCTGACCGTCAAACAAAAAGAAACCCATCCATTCCTTTCTCGCGATTACCCCTATAACGAGATGACCGAGAAGTACTGGATGAACGATATGGACCAGCCGTATGAAGAAGTGAAACGCTTCGACTGGTTTCGCCCCAATATCGTAGGTGGCAAGTCCATTATGTGGGGACGGCAGTCGTACCGGCTGAGCGACCTCGATTTCGAAGCCAACCTCAAAGACGGCATTGCCGTTGACTGGCCGATCCGGTACAAGGACATTGCGCCATGGTACTCGTATGTAGAAAAACACGTCGGGATATCCGGTGAAAAACTGGGCCTGCCGCAATTGCCCGATAGTGATTTCATCCCGCCGATGGAGATGTATCATGTAGAAAAAGAAGTACGCAAGCGTTTGGAAAAAGAGTTTCCCGGCCGGAACATGACGATCGGGCGGGTAGCTAACCTTTCTCAACCCACCAAAATCCAGCTCGACGGAGGCCGCGGACCGTGCCAGTACCGCAACCGCTGCTCTTATGGCTGCCCCTACGGCGCTTATTTCAGTACCCAATCCAGCACATTGCCGCCTGCCATGAAAACCGGCTTGCTGACGCTTCGTCCGGATTCCGTGGTCCGTGAGATCATTTATGACGGCAAAAAGTCGGGTGGGCGTGCTACGGGTGTGCGCGTGGTGGACAGCGTGACGATGCAGGAGCGCGAGTTTTTTGCCAACATTATCTTTGTATGTGCCAGCGCACTCGCTTCAACCGCATTGCTCCTCAACTCTACCTCCGACCGTTTCCCGAACGGAATGGGTAATGATTCCGGAGAACTGGGACATAACCTGATGGACCACCATTTCCGCACCGGTGCCAGCGGTACCTGGGAGGGTGATCTGGACAAATATTACTTCGGCCGCCGTGCAAACGGTATCTACGTGCCACGCTACCGCAATGTCGGCTCCGACAAACGCGATTACCTGCGGGGCTTTGGCTACCAGGGTGGCGGCGGACGTCAGGGATGGCAGCGCAACGTCGCCGAGCTCGCATTCGGTGCCGACTTCAAGGACGAACTAACTACTCCGGGCAACTGGACGATGGGCTTCGGAGGCTTCGGTGAGACATTGCCTTACCACGAAAACCGTATGTTCCTCAACAAGGAGAAAAAAGACAAGTACGGCATCCCCGCGGTAGTCTTCGATGCAGACCTTCGTGATAACGAGAAGAAAATGCGCAAAGACATGATGAACGACGCCGCCGAAATGCTGGAAAAATCAGGTCTCAAAAATGTTAGGACCTATGACAACGGCTCTTACCTCGGTATGGCGATTCACGAAATGGGAACGGCGAGAATGGGACGCGATCCTAAAACATCGGTACTGAATGGCAACAACCAGTTGCACGCGGTCAAAAACGTGTTTGTAACGGATGGCGCGGCAATGACCTCCGCATCCTGCGTAAACCCGTCCCTGACTTACATGGCATTGACGGCCCGAGCGGTAGATTTCGCGGTCAAGGAATCAAAAAAGAAAAGTATCTGACAACAATGAGGCCGGGTCACAAACCCGGCTTTTTTGTTCCCATTCCTAAAACATTAGAAGTGGGAGTTGCTATTTTTTGCAATATGTTACAACTTTCTGCAACATATTGTTACTTTGCATGAAATCCTGATGGTTGTTATGGAAGGAAAACTGAGAATCGACGCTGCTCGCAGAGCTACATTACTGATATTTCTGGTCTGTGGGATCGGGTTGTCCAGCTGGGCCCCAATGGTTCCTTTCGCGAAGATCAGGCTTGGACTGAACGAAGCCGATCTGGGCGTGGTACTCCTCGCACTTGGCGCGGGTGCCATTCTTACCATGCCGCTGACCGGCCTGCTGATCAACAAATACGGAAGCCGCGCCGTTGCCATTGTTGCTGCGCTGGTTATTGCCTCGTTGCTTCCCCTCCTGCTGATGGCAGCCACTTCGTACCAACTGGCCATAGCGTTATTTGTATTCGGCGCTGGCATTGGCTCGATAGACGTATCCATGAACGCACAGGCCGTTGTGGTGCAGGAACGCTTCGGAAGTCATATCATGTCGTCCTTCCACGGCATGTTCAGCCTCGGGGGCCTTATAGGCTCCATTGGCCTGGGATTTCTGATCAAAGCCGGCCTTTCGCCTACCTATGCGGCGGTCGCTATTTCAGCTTTACTGGTTTTTATCACGGTAACGCAGTCGAGATACCTTCTGCCCCATTCGGAAGAGGCTAAACTGGACGGCACCAGCTTCGTGCTCCCCAAAGGGCCGGTTGTAGTGCTGGGTATTATGTGTTTTATTCTTTTTCTCGCAGAAGGCTCCCTGCTGGACTGGAGCGCTGTTTTCCTCCAATTTTCCCGCGGCTTCGACCCGTCATTTTCGGGAGTCGGGTATGCGGCGTTCTCGGTGGCAATGGCAGTCATGCGACTCACAGGCGACGGGCTCATCCACAGGCTCGGCCCTGCCAAGGTAGTTCTTTACGGTACATTACTGGCGGGAACGGGATTCCTGATCGCCGTGCTTGTACCTTCGTCCATCGCGGCACTGCTGGGTTTTGTGCTGGTAGGACTTGGCGCGGCCAACGTGGTCCCTATCTTCTTTACTGCGGCAGGGAGCATTCCCAACGTCCCCCCTTCCATTGCATTATCCGCGGTAACGATCCTGGGCTACTCGGGCCAGCTCGCCGGACCTGCATTGATTGGTATCATTGCTGAAATGACTTCCCTGTCATGGGCGCTCGGCCTGGTAGGTGTATTGCTTTTTGTTGTCGCATTCGGCTACCGGCACCGTGACTAGAATGCCTCGCCGGTAAAAAGATAGAAACCTGGCCCGTCCTTGGTGAAACCTACGTCAAGCCTGAGATAGATGTCCTTTTTGGGAAACAACAAATAGCGCAAGCCGGCACCGCCGGATAGCCTCGCGCGGGCGGGCGGGAGCGACCGGATTTTTGGCCCGACCACAGCGGCACCAGCGAACGCAACGCCTCCAAACCGCTTGCTAAACCCGAACGGCAACCACCTGTGCTCGATTTGTGTGGCCAGCATATTCTTGTCCCGATACCGCCCGTAATAGTAACCCCGCATGATCATTTCCCCGCCCATCAGGGCCATCTGATTAAAGGGAATATTCCCTGTAAAAAAATTACCATAAATCTGCCACGCAAGCACATTCCGCTTCGATAAGGGATGAGAACTTCTTACATCCAAGTTGAACCCCTGAAAATTGTGGTTACTTCCGATTGACTGGTTGTACGTCAGGAAAGACAGCTCCCCGAACAATCCTTTGCGGACATTGAGCACGTTGTGCCGGTTATCGTACACCATCGCTGCTCCAAAACCGATATTGCGTGTGCCACTGCTGCCCAGGGGTTCATCATACGAATGATCTTCGGGCTGCTCAAAACTGGCGTTGTACAGTTGCTGGTAGTCAATCTCAGGTCCGATAAAAAAGTTGGGTCTGACGCGGCGTAACACCCGCTGCCTGAACAACAGATAATTCGCGTCGATCATGGCCGGTTCCTTGTCCGGGGTCGTGTGACCGATACCATAATAAAGCAATGGAAACCGCTGGAACCGGGTTCTGCCCAAAAAGAACCATTTGTCTTTGTCGCCATAGATCGCATTGTCGAGCCAGATGCCATATTGCCCCTCCAACGTCACGAATGTGAAAGCCTGCACTTCGCTCAGGCGGTTGAGGGTATCGTTTTTGGCCTGAAAAAGCAATAGTGAGGAAAGCCCGATTTCAATGCTGGTTTCGGGTGCATAACCCAGCGTCGGATAAACCCTGAAACTGGATTTACCTTCGGAAGTGGTGTCGGAAATAGTCTTCTGAACAAATCTCCTGAACCACCCGTTCTGCGCGGCGGCCGGGCGGATTTGTAACACCAGTAGGAGGAACGGGTATAAAAATGTACGAACGCTCAATGCGCGATGGGTTAAGTGAGAGTGAGTTTTATTTCAATTCAACATCAAATTCGATACCAGCGACTTTCGGCTTTCCACGAGAATCGGGCCGAAAAACCTCAGTAGATGCTATGTATTACGCATCTTTTGCTCCAAACCATATTTCCCGGAATGAAAAAACGCATTTTACTCCTTTACTTCCTCTTGCACACAAGCTGTCTGTGGGCACAGCATAGCAGCCCGTTATGGTGGAAAAGAAACAATCTCCGGGTGATCCAGATGAACCTCCCCGCCTATGAAGCGGCTACGATCAATGCGGATTCCATCGTGACCGACCTGGTTGCCTGCTCGGCCAATACACTCCTGATCAATGCGGGCGGAATTATGGCATTTTACCCCACCGAGCTGGATTTTCATTATCGTAACCCCTATCTGAAAGACAACAATGTGCTCGGCGACATAGTCCGTAAGTGCCACCAAAACGGCATCAAGGTGATTGTGCGTTTCGATTTCAGCCGGGTACATGAAAGCATTTTCAAAGCCCATCCCGACTGGTGCTACATTTCCCCAAAAGGAGAACGCATCATCAACACAGACATGTACGTGGTGTCCATTAACGCGCCATATGTGCAGGAAAAGGCATTCAGGATCATCGAGGAGGTAATTAGCATGTTCCCGATCGACGGTATTTTCCTGAATATGCCCGGATACCAGGTCAATAACCCTTATGAGGGCAAATATCACGGGATAGATCAGAATGAGTATGACAAAAAGCGCTTTGCGGAGTTCAGTGGCGGCAAAACGTTGCCTACCGAAGAGAACAAGGCGGATCCCCTTTTTCAGCAATATCTCGAATTCAAAAAGGCGACTGTTGAAGATTGGTCCGAGCGGCTGCATAAGCTGGTGAAATCCAAAAACGAGCAGATCGCGATATGCACTTACTCGGACAAGTTCGTAGACATCATCCGCCACGAGTCGCAGAGTATGACCACCCTGCCCTACTGGCCTTACACGGCGTCCGACAACGTTGGTAATGCCGTCAATTCGTTTCCCGACCACGTCATCAGCAATGCGAGTATCCAGCAGATCTCGTTTCAATCACGATACAATGCAGTGGAACCGGAGGAAACACGCATCCGGCTTTACGAGAACATTGCCAATGGCTCGGGCCTGGATATGAGCATGATGGGCGATATGCGCGGGTATGAGGACGAGCGCAACTATCCCGTTTTCAGGAAGGTATATGGTTTTCACAAAAAGAACGAAGCCTACTTCGGCAAATACAAATCAGTGGCGAAAATAGCAGTCGTAGCACCCGGCGCCTGGCCCAACGGCGAGCCCATGCAGGAGTACCGCGGCATTCAGCTGATGCTCCGCGAGGCGCATATCCCGTTCGACATTGTGGAAGATGGGCAAATCGCCAATCTGGAACAAAAAGTCAAAGGATACAAATTGATCATCCTGCCCGAAATCACCTACCTGAAACCGGAGGCCATCCGGATACTGAAAGAGGCCAGCCAGCAAGGAACCAACCTGATCGCCACAAACCGGGCGCTGTTTGATAGCCCCGAAACGTTGCTGACACTTTTCGGCGCCAAAATTGAAAAGAAGGACAATGACGGAGCCGGTAATTACCTCGTGCCGGACGACCGGAACATTTTCAAGAGCTTCAAAGGACAGAAAATGCTTTTCTGGAAATTCAACCTGGGGCTTTACGATCTGTCGGGAGCCGATCAGAAACTGCTGCCAGTTCTGGCAAAAGGCCGCCCGGGCCCGCCGGAGATCATCGGCGGCCACGATCCCACCGGTTACTATGCATTGGGTATCAAAAACCACCCGAACAGTAAAGCGGCCCTTTTCCCGGTCAGCCTTGGCAGGATATATTACATGCACGGCTACCAGGAACACAAGAACCTTTTGCTGGATATGGTCCGCCACATGCTACCTGAAATCGCACAGAATTTCCAGACAAATGCGCCTGCCAGAGTTGAAACGGTGTTGAAGGAATTCATTAAAAACACACCTGAAAACCAGCAGAAAAACACCTCCGACGGCCAGATTCTGCACCTGATCAATCTTACCGGATTCAGTGGAAATACCTATTTCGAACCATTGCCAGTAACCAACCTGCAATTCAGGATCAGGCTCGCCAAAAAACCGCAAAAAGTGTTTGCATTAACGAATCACAAACCTTTGAACTTCACCTGGAAAGACGGCACGATCAGTGTCTCGCTCGCCCACCTGGCGGAGTTTGAAAGCATTGTGATGGAATGGTAATCCAAATCGATAAATAGCTATAACCTGGGAGCGTCCGGCTTGTTGGAGGCTTCCCCAGGCTTTACTCCGTAGGTTTTCAGTTTGCGGCCATAACTTTTACCGTTGATTTGAACGTATAACACATCAAAATTGCTTCCACCAAATGCAATTTTAGTGGCTATCCCATTGGTCAAAGGCAAAATCGCATTCACGCGTCCGGTCTGATCGAGGATTTGTACGCCCAAATGGGTAGCTACATAAATCCGGCCTTCCCGGTCACAAACAATGCCGGATGCACCGGCTTTATTATCTTCATCGGAAGCATGTAACCATCCGAAGCGCTGCTTGTACGCCAGTTTGCGATTCGATTGAATTTGATAGGAATACACCCAATGTGACGCAGCGTCGATCGTGTAAACCAACGTCTGGTCCGGGGAAAGGGCTCCGCCCACGGCGTTTAGTGTTTTTAGAGAATTCGCACTTGAAGGTGTAGGTTTGCCTTTGATGGGAAATGCGTCCCCGGTCTCCTTCCATTCCTCGCCCGGAATCAACAATGCGGATAGAAACGCGTTTTGGGATCGTCCCATTTTCACCTTTTCCGGCCAGCCCTTCCACAAATAGCGCATCGCCTCAGGAAAAAGCGAAGTGCCTTGCTTGCCATTGTGGCCGCCCTCGCCCCATTGATGCTTCACCTCGTAGCCGGCGAATGTCAGCGCACGCAGCATGGTCTGGTTGGCCATCCACCAGTCACCAGCGTAAATGTTGAGATCGTTGGCACCGTCCTGCATAAAGATCCTGATGGGTTTAGGCTCGACCTTTCTGACCAATGTCGGATAGCGGTCGGCACCACGCAGGCCCACGTAGGTTCCAATGGCGCTATAAACGCGTGTGAATGCATCCGGGCGCTCCCAGGCTGCCGTGAATGCACAGACGGCTCCGCTGCTCGAACCACCGATCGCACGGTCGTTACCATTTTTGGACAGGCGGATCGCCCGGCCGTCGCTGGTTTTCTGCTTTTCTACTTCGGGCAGGATTTCTTCGAGGATAAACCGCGCATAGGCATCGCCTAGACCGTCATATTCAAAACTGCGATTGAAGCGGTCGTTCGCCGCATTAGGATCAGCCGCTTTCACACGCCCGTGCATGACGAAAACACCGATCGTGACCGGCATTTCCTTCGCGTGAATGAGGTTGTCGAACACCGTCGGTGCCTTCCATTGAATGCCGTCCTGGTTCACATACACGCAGGCAGGCGCATTGGGCTTGTATTGTGCGGGTACATACACCCAGTACTCGCGCCACGTGCCCGGGAATATTTTGGATTGATCAAATGTAAATTTCAAAACCTCGCCCTTAGGCACGCCCGCATGTTCCAACGAGGCGGAATCGACCGGATAGTTTTCTTCCGGGGCCTGGGCGAGTGTGAGCAGTGGGCT
>NZ_CAMLSE010000021.1 GCF_946482605.1 uncultured Dyadobacter sp.
CGGTGGAGCAGGATACCAATCCGGATCTGCTCAATCTGATCAAGAAGCGCTGGGAGATCGATGATCATAATGTATTCCCGATAGACGGGATGATCGATTATACTTCGCTGTGGAGCATCATTAAACATCCGGAATTTAAAGACCAGATTCCCCCGATCCGCCCCCCGGTGCCGCCGCTGGGCCTGGATCGCGAGCGCATTCCGGATATCTTCGAAGTGATGCGGGAAAGGGACATTCTCCTGCACCATCCCTACAACAACTTCGAGCCCGTGCTGCAATTGCTGGAACAGGCCGCAGAAGACCCTAAGGTGTTATCCATTAAACTGACGATTTATCGCCTTGCCAAAAATTCACGTGTAACAGAAGCACTTCTGCACGCGGCGGAGAACGGTAAGAATGTAGCCGTCTTATTCGAAGTAAAGGCGCGTTTCGACGAGGAGAACAATATCAAAGAGGCGCAGCGGTTGCAGAAAGCGGGCTGTTTTGTCATCTATGGAATTGGCCTGTTGAAAACCCATACCAAACTGTTGCTGATCGTCAGGAACGAGGGTAACCGGGTATTGCGGTATGCGCATTTGTCCAGTGGAAATTATAATGAAGATACTTCTCGGCTTTACACGGATACCGGGCTTCTGACCTCCAATGAAGAGTATACCCACGACATTTCTGAGTTCTTCAATGTCATTACAGGGCATTCGATCCCATCGGAATACCAGAACCTCATCACCGCACCGCGTTACATGCGTGCGAAGCTGATCGAGCTGATCCAGCAGGAAGCGGAGAATGCAAAGGCTGGCCTGAAAAGCGGAATTTGTATTAAAATAAACTCTCTGGAAGACAGGGATACGATCTACGAACTGTACAAGGCTTCCGAAGCAGGAGTACCCATTCGACTCATCGTACGGGGCATGTGCTGCCTGCGCCCGAAGCGGAAAGGGCTCAGCGAAAACATAACCGTGCGTTCGCTGGTGGGGGATTTCCTGGAACATTCAAGGATATTCTACTTTCACCAGAATGGCAACCCGCTCGTATATGGCGGCAGCGCCGACGCCATGGTGCGGAGCTTCGACAAAAGGATCGAGTCGCTCTTTAAGCTGGTAGACCCGAGGGTGCGCCAGGAGGCCATTCACATTCTGTATTATAGTTTGAAAGACAATGTGAATGCCTATGAAATGCAGGAAGATGGTGACTATGTCAAATGTGAAATCGCACCTGGCAGCGAACCATTGAACGTGCATCAGGCATTCTACGACGTTACGCTCGACCAGGTGATGGCTACGCAGTTATTCGAAGTGGAAGACCAACGCCTGGAAGCCGCTGTCGCACCTTCCGAACCCAATGGGGCAGATCCGGAAGTGCAGCAGGCAGAAGCAGACAATTAGGCTGCTCACTCTTTGTAAAATACACGCTTGACGCGGTCTCCAATGCCCGTCAGGATTTCATAGGGGATGGTGCTGATGGTTTTCGCGAGTTCCGTAATAGGAACTTCCTTACCGAAAACAATCACTTCATCCCCTTCTTCTACCTGGGCATGGCTCACGTCGATCATTGTCATGTCCATGCATACATTGCCGATGGTTGGGCATAAGGTGCCATTTACCCACACTTTGCCGAACCCATTGCCCAATCCGCGATCGTAACCATCGGCATACCCGATGGCGAGCGTGGCAATGGCGGAATCGTGGTTCACCTGGCCTTTACGACTGTATCCGACGGTTTCACCCGAAGTGAGGTATTTGACCTGTGAGACAATGGTCTTCAAAGTGCCTACCGACTGTAATGCGCGCTGGTCCTGCCCGGTCGCTTCGACCCCATACAGCCCAATGCCAAGCCGGACCATGTCCAGGCGATATTCAGGGAAGCGCACGATGCCCGCAGAGTTGAGGATATGTTTAAGGGTTGTATAGCCCAATGCGTCCTCGATCAGCGTAGCACCTTCCATGAACTGTGCGTACTGTTTCCTCGAAAACTCGTTATGCACTCCTTCATCGGCACCCACCAGGTGGGAGAATATACTGGCTACCTGAATGGCCGGGTTCAGGCGGAGCTGTTCCAGGAGCCATTCATAATCATCCTTCACGAAACCAAGCCGGTGCATACCCGTGTCGAGCTTCAAATGCACCGAGGGTGCCTGAGTCGGTTCGCCCTTTTTTTCGACGTAGCCGATCCAGTCGGTGAGGATGCGGCGGCTGTAAATCTCAGGTTCCAGCTTGTACTGCCAGATCAGGTCGAATGTAGGTAAGGTAGCATTCATGACCATGATAGGAAGCGTAATGCCGTTCTGCCGCAGCATAACCCCTTCATCGGTGTAAGCTACGCCCAGGTAGTCGACGCGATGGTATTGTAACAATGCAGCCACCTCGGAGCTGCCGCTGCCATAGGCAAACGCTTTTACCATGGCCATGATCCTGGTGCCCTGCCCGGCGCGTGCCCGGTAGTAGTTCAGGTTATGCACCAATGCATCCAGGTTGATTTCAAGGACAGTGCCGTGCGCCTTCTGCTGTATTCGGTGAACGATCTTTTCAAACGAGAAAGGTCGTGCGCCTTTCACGAGTACGAGCGTATCTGCGAGCGTGTGGAAAGCAAATGTTTTGAGGAAACTGTCTGTATCGTCATAAAACTCCTGCTCGGGGACGTCGAACAACGCCGCCTGGCTGCTGATTTGCTTTCCGATCCCGATCAGGCGGTGAATGCTTTTTTCTCCCAGTAGTCGGGCAACCAGTTTATACAGTTCCGTGGGCGTCTGTCCGGTTTGGAGCACGTCCGAAAGGATCACTGTTTTTCTATGCCGCTGTTCCTGTTGCGCCAGAAAATTCAGCGCCATCGATAAGCCTTGCAGGTCGTTGTTGTAGGCATCGTCGATAATATAGGAGTGGTTGATACCTTCTTTGAGTTCTAACCGCATGGAAACCGGTTTTAGAAGCAGAATCCGGTCTTGTATCGTAGCATGTTCAAGGCCGAAATCAAGCAGGAATACAATGCAATGGGTAAGGTTTTCCAACGAAGCATCGTCACGGAAGCCTGTTTCAAAGGTGTGCTCGCCAAGTTTTCCTTTCAGCGAAATGATGGTTTTGTCCTTCTGGGGCACAAAGGCCACCTGTACGTGCGCGCCGGAGTAGTTACTTCCCCAGCTCAGCGTTTCCAGGAATGAATTCACCGGTTTCAGGATCAGACTGATTTCTTCGTCGATCTCGTGGTAATCCTTGCGGTAGATCAGCTTTTTGACCTTCGTGAACAAACGCAGCTTCTCGGTAATCTTCTGTTTCCGGCTTCGGAAACCATCGTCATGGGCGGGGCCTATATTGGTGAAAATGCCGACGGTGGGCTGCATAACGGGTTGGAGGTACTCCATTTCGTGCGCCTTTGAAATGCCTGCCTCGAAAACGCCGAGCGTATGCTCTTTGCCGAGGTTCCATACCGACAGCGGCACGCCGATCTGCGAATTGTAGCTTTTCGGGCTTGCTACAATGCTCCGGCCGGGTGACAGCAGTTGCACGAGCCACTCCTTAACGATCGTCTTGCCATTGCTGCCCGCAATGCCGACCACCGGAATGTCGAACTGTTTTCTCCTATCAGCAACCAACTGCTGCAACGCACGGATGCTCGACGATACGATCCAGATCTTCGCGTCGGACCAGGTCGATACCAATTCGCGCAGGGCGCCGGTAAAGGCGGCCTCTTCTACGACAAACTCCCTTACACCCGCCGCATATAGCTCAGGGATGAACCGGTGACCGTCGTGTCGTTCACCTTTGATTGCAAAAAAAATGCTTTGACCGGGAAAGGAAACCTGACGGCTGTCGGTCAGTATGTAGCGGGCTTGTGTAGTTACAAAAGGGGATGTGTTGGCAGTAAGACTCATTCCAATGCGCGTTAATCAAAGTACAAAGGTATCAATCCTACATCCATTTTTTAGACTTGAAATAAAATATCATCCCGGCCGTGACCGCGATCATCAGGCCCCAGACATAGTAGTAGCCGTAGGGCATTTTGAGCTCGGGCATGAAGTCGAAGTTCATACCGTAAACCCCGACTATAAATGTCAGCGGCATGAATACAGCCGAGAAGATCGTCAGGGTTTTCATAACAGAGTTCATGCGGTTGCTGATGGTGGACAAATGGACGTCCACCAGGCTGGCCAGCAATTCGCGGTAGGAGTCGATCGTGTCCAGTACCTGCATGATGTGGTCGTAAAGGTCCCGGTAATAGGGGATCGCCTCTCTGGTGATCTGCCCGTTGTCTTCGCGGATCAGCTGATTGACCATGTCGCGCAAGGGCCATATCTGTCGCCTGGCCAGGGTAAGCTCACGTTTCAGCGCATACAGATCTTTAAGGGAAAGGTCTTCCTCCCCCCGGATCACCTGATCCTCGGTGGTATCGAGGGCGTCTCCGAGTTTTTCCAGCACAATAAAGTAGTTGTCGACCACTACATCTATTAATGCGAACAGCAGGTAATCCGGCCCATTGCGGCGGGTTTTGCCTACGGACGCTTCCAGCCGGTTCTCGACGGACGTGAAAATATCGCTCGTAAGCTCCTCCTGAAATGACAGCACATAGTTTTTCCCCAATACAAAACTGACGTGTTCGGAAGAAATACTGATCGGGGATTCGGAGTCGACATGGAGCATTTTGAGCGTCAGGAACAAATGCCCCGTGTCGTATAATTCCAGTTTGGGTTTATGCTCCGTGTTGACGACGTCTTCCAGCAACAGTGGGTGGAGCGAGTAGAATGCGCCCAGTTTCTCGATCAATGCGGTTTCGTGGATGCCATCTACATTTAACCAGGTAATATAAGATTCCCCGTTCACGGCAGCTTTGCAATCGTCCAGCGATTTTACGGCCTCGTCCTTATACATGCTTTCGCTGTACCGGATACGCCGGATCTTGGTTTTTAAGCCAATTTCAGGCCCGATGTATGTAAGCGTACCCGGGGACGTCAGCAGGCCGCGTTTTTTGTACCGTTTGGATTTTTTTACGCTGCCGGTTCGCGCCCGGGTACCTTCTGTCTTATTCAAAACAGTCCTTATTTAAGGTGAAACACAAGCAAAGGTACGTGTGTATCGATAATCAGCTTACGGGTGACGCTCGGATTGATCAGGAATTCTTCGATGAACGACCGTTGCCTCGACGACACGATGAGGAGGTCGGCTTTTACCTCGTCGCAGTAAGCTTCAATGCCGTCCAGCACATGCCGGTCTTCGCGGATCACGATCTGGCCTTCCCGGATATCGAACTGTGCTTTGATCTCTGCAATGTACTGGTTGTCGGGCTGGATATCCGGCTGAGAATCCGATCTGATTTTCAGTAATGTCAGGTTTGCACCCAGTTGGTTCATCAGTACGAAAACTTCCCTCAGAATGTCTTTTTCTTCGTATTCAAACTGGGTTGCGTATACTACTTTCGTGAACTTGCCGAGCTCGGCTTGTGGGGGGATCACCAGCACGGGGCAGGGTGCATGCAGCCCGATTTGCGTGGCAGAGCTGCCGATGAGTTTGTCAAGAAACCCTCCGGTTCCGGTACGGCCGATCACGATGAGGTCGGGCATATGTTCCTCAATGGCCTCGTCGATGGCGGATTGTATGCTGCCAAGCGCCCACACCGCCCGCGCCTTGTACCCTTCGGCTACCACGCTTTCGGCGTATTCATCGAGGCGGTCGCGGAATTCCTGTTCCAGGTCCGAGGTCATAGAAAGGAAGTCGGCTCCCCCGACACCGGGCATCAGGTTACCTGGTGTAACATTTACATCCGCAATGTAAGGCTGATAGGCGTGCAGGATCAGGAGTTCCGTCACGTCTTTATCGGCGACCATTTTCGCGGCGGACAATGCGCGCTCTGCATTTTCGGAAAAGTCGATGGCAATCAGTATACTTCTCATGTTCTTAAAGGTTGATATGGGGGTATGGATGATCCGAACATATCAATTTTAGCGACCGTAACCAAGAACTTTGGTCATCTTTAGATGTTCTGACCGGAATTCGGGGAGATTTAATATTCCCGTAATCTTGAAGGTTTCAAATTTTATGCCAAATTGAACCGTGGTTGCCAGCTTCCGGCTGATCTGCACGGGCCGGCTGTTTGTATTTTGCATTTGTCCAATACATTTCGGAGTTTGAGGTAAACAGTTGTTTATTTTAAAAACTTCCTTTCATTTAGTACAATCATTCATTTTTATTGTTCAAAACCTATTATAAATTTTGTGTTTTGTTCAAAATGCATTGCCTTGGGTAGCTGGGCTTAATTTGATTTTTTATAAGTTTACCGTTACAAACTAATTTCCCATTCCAAATATCCTGTATGAAGAGCAAGATTACCCTTGTCAATATCGTCCTGGTTACTATTGCCGCGATAGCCTCTGTTCTAAGTGCCTATGATATCCTGCCGCTGCCTGATCAAGTGCTGATTGGCCTTCGCTGGCTGGCATTGGCGGGGCTGATCGTGTACGCGGTACTTAAAAAGAACCTGACGACGTCGATACTGATCTCCATGCTGGTGGGCACGGAAATCGGTTATGATTTTCCGAAGATGGGGACCGAGTTGCATTTCCTGCGGCAGATTTTCCTGCAAATGATCAAGACAGTGATCGCTCCCTTACTTTTTGCGACGCTGGTGACGGGTATAGCGGGCCATTCAGACCTGAAACAAGTGGGGCGAATGGGCTGGAAATCGCTGCTGTACTTTGAAGTGGTCACTACATTTGCGCTGATCATCGGATTGGTTTTCGCCAACTGGTTCAAACCGGGTGTAGGCATCATCCCGCCTGAAAGCCTGAATGCAACCTTGCCGAAAGTCAGCCAGCAGACCTGGCAGGAAATTGTCCTGCATTCATTCCCCGAGAACATTGCCAAGTCCATTTATCACGGTGAAGTATTGCAGATCGTTGTTTTCAGCGTTTTGTTTGGAATAAGCCTCGCATTGCTTCCTTCGGTGAAGAAAGAGAAATTTGTACATGGGGTCGAGCTGCTGGCGGAGGTCATGTTTAAGCTTACCAAGATCATCATGTACTTTGCTCCGATTGGTGTGGGAGCGGCTATTGCCGAAACGGTCGGCCATATGGGGATCGATGTGTTGAAAAACCTGGCTTTGCTGCTTGCGACACTGTACTGTGCCTTGATCGTATTCATTCTGTTGGTGTTTGTGCCGGTAGCGATGATCGCGAGAATCCCGGTCATCAAGTTTGCCAAAGCTATTTTTGAACCTGTTTCCATTGCATTTGCTACTACCAGTTCGGAGTCGGCGCTGCCGAAAGCGATGGAAAAAATGGAGAAATTCGGCGTGCCCCGGCAGATCGTATCTTTCGTCATGCCAACCGGTTACAGTTTTAACCTGGATGGATCTACCTTGTATCTCGCGTTGGCGACGGTGTTTGTGGCGCAGGCTACGGGAACCGAAATGTCGATTGGGCAACAGTTTACGATGGTACTGCTGCTGATGCTCACGAGCAAGGGCGTGGCCGGTATTCCCCGCGCCACATTAGTGATATTGCTGGGCGCGATTGCTAACTTTGGCATGCCCGAATGGCCTGTATTGCTGATCATGGGGATCGATGAGCTCATGGATATGGCCCGTACCTCCGTAAATGTAACCGGTAACTGTCTGGCAACAGCGGTGATCGCACGTTGGGAAGGCGAGCTCGATGATCAGAAAATGCACGATTCGGACAAGGTTATAGAAGAACCTGCAATCCATGAAGTTTAATGTAAGTTATTTTCAGAGTAAAATTTATGCTGACCGTTTACGGAATACCCAATTGCGATACCATTAAGAAGGCGCGTACCTGGCTGGACAAAAACAAAGTACCATACCAGTTTTACGATTACAGAAAAGACGGCATCAGTGCAGAAAAGATCAGCACTTGGTTCACCGAATTTCCCTGGGATAAGGTCTTGAACAAGGCTTCAACAACCTGGAAAGAGCTTGGCGAGGAAGAAAAGAACGGGGTAACCGACGCAAAATCGGCCGCCAGATTGCTTTCGTCCAACCCTACCGCCATCAAGCGGCCGGTGATCGAGGATGAGAATGGCAAGGCGCTTACGCTGGGTTATTCGGAAAAAATCTACGAGGAAACGTACCTCAAACGGGCTTAACGCAAACGATCACGACTTTGGTTTGATCGGCAAGGGTGGTGGCGAACAGGTAATGGTCGCCACCATCTTTTATTTTCCACTTCTTCCTTAATTCTTCGGGTTTTGCGGGGAAGTTGCGGGTGGTAATGTTGGCTTTGCCACCGCTAATGTGCTGCGCGATGTCCCGGATGTCGGGTTTGCAAACTGCCAGTATCCTGAAACTGCGGCCGGGGAAATCATGAATGTAGGCTTGTGAGGTGTAGAGCTGGCTGTGAATAGCTAACTTTTGTACATCGAACCGCGCACAAATGGTTTTGAAGGCGCCTGCTTTAAGAACTGCGGCGTGCGGTTCATATAAGTAGGCGAGGGGTTTGGCATATTCCGCTGCCGCAGATCGCTCTTCTTCCCGCGTAAAATCCAGTTGATGAACAGGATATCCGGCAGAATCGATAATGCGGACCCTGATCGTAAAAATTTCTCCCGCCATTTCGCGATCCAGCACGAACAGCAACTCTTTGCATTCTTGTTCATAGCCCACTACATGTACCTCTTTCAGGTTTCGCAACTCTTTGGAAGCCAGGTCAATGTCCAGCAGGGGAGAGGTTTTGATGAGGACATTCGGTGCGGCGCTCAGCAGCAGGGCTATATTGCCGGCCACATCCGGGGTGCAATCGGCAAGGCGTACTACTTTCTCCTTGTTGGTACCGCGACGGGCCGGATCGGCGTAGAGCCAGTCGGCGGTTTGGCCTGCTTCCAATGCGGTTAGGGACTCTCCTGCGTGCACATGGATACGTGCGGCGCCCAGCTGCGCGAAATTGTAGGCGGCGCTGGATGCCACTTCGGGTTGTTGTTCGAAATAGTGCGTTTCATGGAAGCTGCGGCTCATATAATAGCAGTCGATACCCATGCCGCCGGTAACGTCGATTAGTGTTTTGCCGGAAACTATACTTTCCTTGTAATGCGCTGTGGCCTCGGAAGAGCATTGTTCTACGGATAATGCCGGAGGAAAGATAAGCTGTTCGTTAGCCGACCATTCGGGTAACTTTTTCAGGGCCTTCTGCCGCGACTGGATCTGCGCAGCGAGGTTCTTGACATCGAGTCCTTTAAACTTTTTCGCTTTCAGGATCAATTCGCCCGGATTATCGTGGAGATGTTCCTGAATGAATGCGATTTCATCCGCTGAAAAGCCCTCTTCTACCTTATGCACATGGATGCTGTCTGAATGGATATTCATTTGTTCAACTAGTTCGAGGCCCGAAAGTACATCTTTTTGGCATGTTCCCGGAGCGGGGAGTGATGAAATGGAATTTTGAAATATTATTAGAATGATAACAATTGTTGGCTTTTCGCTATGGATTGATTATCAGCAAAATGGCCTCCAAGTGTCTGTCAGACAGTTTCTGGCTAAGTAGGACTAACCAAATGAAAATTATAACTTGGCAGCCAAATCCTAAATTTCCCTAAGTTAAACCTTTATTGATCATGAAAATTAAGACCTTTGAAGAGTATCAGGTTGCCTACAAACAAAGTGTGGACGATCCCGAAGGCTTCTGGGCAGAAGTAGCTCAACAATTTCAATGGCGTAAACCGTGGAAGAAAGTGCTTAGCTGGGACTTTCATGAAGCGCGTACAAAATGGTTTGAAGGTGGTGTGATGAACATCACGGAGAATGCGCTGGACCGTCACCTTGCTGAACGCGGCGATCAGCCCGCGATCATCTGGGAGCCCAACAACCCCGAGGACCGGGCGGTAACATTAACCTATCATGTCTTGTTTGACCAGGTTTGCCGTTTTGCCAACGTGCTGAAAAAGCACGGTGTTCAGAAAGGCGACAGGGTTTGTATATATCTGCCGATGGTTCCCGAACTTACGGTAGCCGTCCTGGCCTGTGCCCGTATAGGCGCGGTACACTCAGTCGTGTTTGGAGGTTTTTCCGCAAAATCGATTGCAGACCGTATCAATGATGCCGCCTGCACGATGGTGATCACTTCCGACGGTGCGTTCCGTGGCTCCAAGGTCATCCCAATGAAGGATACCGTGGACGAGGCGCTCGTTCAATGCTCAACGGTAAAGAATGTGATCGTCATGACCCGCACCCGCACGCCGGTTCACATGCTGAAGGGCCGTGACCTGTGGTGGGAAGAAGAAGTGAAGCAGGTCAATTCAATCTGTCCGGCCGAACCAATGGATGCGGAGGACATGCTCTTCATACTTTACACATCCGGTTCTACCGGAAAGCCCAAAGGGGTAGTACATACCTGTGGCGGGTACATGATCTATGCTACCTATACATTTGCAAATGTGTTCCAATACGAGGAGGGCGAGGTGCATTTTTGTACCGCGGACATCGGCTGGATCACCGGTCACAGCTACATCGTGTATGGCCCGCTTTGCTACGGAGCCACTTCACTGGTCTTTGAAGGGGTACCTACTTATCCCGACGCCGGTCGTTTTTGGCAGATCGTGGAAAAGCATAAAGTCAACATTCTTTACACTGCCCCAACGGCGATCCGTTCGCTGATGAGCTTCGGACTGGATTATGTGAAAGGGCACGACCTTTCTTCCCTGCGTAAACTGGGCTCCGTGGGTGAGCCCATCAACGAGGAAGCGTGGCATTGGTATAAAACGAATATCGGAGGAGACCGCTGCCCGCTGGTGGATACCTGGTGGCAGACAGAAAACGGAGGCATTATGATTTCCCCGCTGGCAGGAATCACGCCGGAGAAGCCTACGTATGCGACCTTGCCGTTACCGGGTATTCAACCGGTATTGGTGGATGAAAGCGGCCAGGAGATCGAAGGGAACGGCGTGAGCGGTAACCTTTGCATCAAATTCCCGTGGCCTGGCATTATCCGGACCACTTATGGCGATCATGAGCGTTGCCGGCAGACATACTTCTCAACGTATCCGGGGATGTATTTTACCGGCGACGGCTGTTTGCGTGATGAGGATGGCTACTATCGTATTACCGGTCGCGTAGACGACGTTCTGAACGTTTCCGGTCACCGGATCGGCACTGCGGAGGTGGAGAATGCGATCAATATGCACCTGGGTGTAGTGGAGTCTGCTGTGGTAGGTTACCCGCACGACATCAAGGGGCAGGGGATTTATGCCTACGTGATCACCGAGCATACACCCGATGATCCTGAGATGTTCAGAAAAGACATTTCGGCAACCGTATCCCGTATCATCGGACCGATAGCCAAGCCCGACAAAGTGCAGTTCGTATCCGGTTTGCCCAAAACGCGTTCCGGCAAGATCATGCGCCGCATTTTGAGAAAGATTTCGGAAGGGGACGTGAGTAACCTGGGCGATACGTCCACCCTGCTCGACCCGGCGGTTGTCGAGGAGATCAAAGGTGGTGCATTGTAATTTAGAGATGTAATATGTGACACAGAAGGCCCGCTGGGGCCTTTTGTCGTTTTGGGGCATCGGGTTTTCAATAAACTAGGACGCTTCCGTCATCGGTTAAATTGTTGATTATTTTCTTGTTTTTTGCAAGTGAGGAGGCCCCGTCGGGGCCTTTGAATGTATCGGTTGTTGGGTTTTCTATAAGCAGGGGATGCCTCCGGCATCGGTTAAACTGCGGAGCTGTTGCCTTCCATAGCAAACGACAGTCCGCCCCGCGGGGCTCTTGGCGACGTCAGGTTGTTGGGATTTTTATAAATAGGGGATTTCTCCGGCATCGGTTAAACCGCAGAGTGGTTTCCTGTTTATAGAAAATATGCGGCCATTAACAACAAAAGGCCCCAGTGGGGCCTCCCATATCGCGAAAAGTGACTTCTTGCATTAAAAAACAATGCATACCGGCATTTTCAAAACACTATTTCATCTTAACCGAACTCACTTTGTCCGCAGCGCAACCGCACCCTTTGGCGCAGCCGCCGCTGTTTCGCCGGTCGAATGCTTTCCAGATACGCCAGCCCATGTAGCCGGCAGCGCTCAGAAAAAGCGCCCAGATGATGATTAACTGCATTTCCATGACTCCTGAACAGGAAATTACTGCCAATTGTTCCGTTGTGCCAGCCTGAAAGCATGCTGGTAGTGATGTTCGCTATGCCAGGCGTAGTTTGCGATCACCTCGTCCATGCGAATTGTCTTTTGTGAGCCGGGGTGAAAGTATGTTCTTGCGAGATCCTTTTCATCCATTGAATTCAGTAACAATACCCAGCGCAAATGGACATAGCGCAGTAGCTGTATAGATAACTCAACCTGGGCAGTTTTTGCATCCGGCAGTTCGGCCCAAAGTTGCTCTTCGTAGGGCTTGATCGTCGGATTATCTTCGGTCAATGCAAGCCTGCACCGGGTGTAGGCATTGATATGGCTGTCTGCAACGTGGTGGATCAGTTGCCGGACCGTCCAACCGCCCGGCCGATACGGCGTATCCAGTTTTGCATCATCCCAGTTGCCCAGGAGGTTGATAAACTTGGAAGGCAAGGCGCTGATCGTCTGGATGTTCGACTTGATTTCAGCGGCGGTGTAATGCTCCTGTGGCTGGAAGTCGCCGATCGGGTAGCGGAGTTGATCTGTGTTCATGGCGCTTTTAATGAGTGAATGAGTGAATGACTGAATGAGTGAATGAGCCGCAGTGGAACTGGGAATGACTGGCTCCTCAGAAGTTTTCGCTGATGACTTCTACCAATTCCCGGTGTGCGCCTGCGGAGGCTATGATATCGCCGCCAAAAAGATAGTTGTCGCCTCCATTGAAATCGGTTACAATGCCTCCGGCTTCTTTGATGAGCAACACACCCGCGGCCATGTCCCAGGAATTGAGATTGTACTCGTAAAAACCGTCAAAACGGCCCGCAGCGACATATGCCAGATCCACTGCCGCGGCACCCATACGTCGTATGCCGTGGGTTTTTTGCATCAGCAGTTCCAGAATGTACATGTACCGCTTCTGTTTTTCGAACTTATAATAGGGGAAGCCAGTTGCAATGAGCGCGTCCTGCAACCGTGGAACCGTCGATACCCTGAGTTTTTTTTCATTGCACCACGCGCCGCCGCCTTGCCACCCATAGAACATTTCATTGAGACTGGGTTCGTGGATGACCCCCAGTAACAGTTCTTTCCCCCTGGCAAGGCCTACACTCACGCAGTACACGGGAATGCCATGGATAAAGTTGGTGGTGCCATCGAGCGGATCGATGATCCAGTTCAATGCCTCAGGATCATGCTCCTGGCCGGTAGTTCCTTCCTCGGTAATGAAGCTGGCTTCGGGTAATAACTCCTGCAATCCGGCGACAAGCAGTTTTTCAGCTTCCTTGTCGACGTAAGAAACGAGGTTGTTGAGGTCTTTGTACTCGATCTTGTCTCGGGAAAAGAGCGCCGCCTCCTGCTGTATAAATGAAGAAGCCCGTCTTACTATTTCAATTGTTTTTTGTGTCAGAAACTCCAGATCCATACGCTAACTCCTTTGACGGGATTTTAGAAAGTGAATTGTTAATGTAATACACCCTGATGATCAGCGTCGCCAGGATGGGTATCAGCACCAAATTGTGTTTTGCCAGATTACCTGTTGCGCAAAGTAAGAGAAACGCATAGAAAATCAACAAAAACTGAAACCAACCTGGCTTTTTGGTTTTCGAAAGGGAAAAAATGAGCGGCATCCAGAGTGGAAATGCCCAGAGGATATCGTAATTCCAGCTGGTTACACCGTGATTAGTGCCAAACCAGAGCAGCAGAATAAGCCACCCCGCAACGCCCGCAATGCCGAAGAGCACCTTGTCAAACACGAAATCGACACGGTTCGTCTTGATTTGCCAGTAGGTAAACGCCAGGGTTAGGATTGCAAGCGACCAGAAAACGACGGTCGGCGTGAGCGGGCTAACGGGCTGCGGCGGGGCGGCCGTAAATAGCTGGCGCGTCGAAGATACCAACGGAGCAATTCCATGCGCGGTTTTTACTTTTGCATTGGCAAACGCAATCGCGAGATTATCAGGCAGGAATGTGGCTTGCTCCGGTGTAGCGATCTCATCGGACGGCGCACCAATGGCGAGGTCCATGCCGAAATCAGCCCAGGGGTTTTGCCTGAAAGCATAACGGTCGATCCACTGTCGGAAGCTCAGTTTTTCTTTGGTATAACCGTCGTAAATGAGGCTGTCACCGACTGCGGACTTCAATGCGACAGTCATACGGGTGGCGCAGTTGTCGTAAAAGAACTTATACTGATATTGCCTGTTCTCGGGCAAATAGTTGTTTTCGAGAAAATTGTAAAGTCTTTGTTTCTGTGGAACAGACAGATTCAGAACCTGCTCCGAAATGGAACGGTTTTCTTCCTGATAATGCGCGATCTGATAGGAAAGAGGCGAAACCGACACGCTGTAAGGTAAAGTCCCCCGGAGGAATTTGACATAGAAATTACCTTCCTCGAATCTGAATGTGCCATAGTTGAATGCGCGATCGATGCCGGTCGTTGGATCGTAGACCCAAAGTACGCTATGACCGAAGCCGGAGTACAGTTCCTGGCCTGGCGCAACGGTCACCAGACTGATCTTCGCCGAAGCGCTCAAAGTATTGAACTGCGCCTTCGAACTAAGCGGATTGATTAGCCAGAAAAGGCACAAGGTCATCCAAAACCGAAAGCCTGATTGGAGAGATAATATGTGCCGCATGGTCGGGATGGAATGGGAGGGGAAATGCATGGTTTTGGTAGAATGGTTACTCCTCATCGTCATCATCGGATTTTCTTTTGTCATCGGTTTTGCCCGCGACTACGATCACAATTTCGCCTTTTACCGTCTTATCCGCAAAATGCGCAATCACTTCGGTCACGGTTCCGCGGACATTTTCTTCAAACATTTTGGTGAGCTCCCTGGAAACGCATACCTGTCTGTCGGCACCGAAATGCTCGGCGAATTGTTGCAGCGCTTTCACAAGCCGGTGCGGCGATTCATAAAAAACCATCGTCCTTTCCTCGGTCGACAAGTTTTGAAGCCTGGTTTGACGTCCTTTTTTATGCGGCAGAAAACCTTCGAACGTGAAACGGTCATTCGGCAAGCCTGAATTCACCAATGCGGGAACAAATGCAGTGGGCCCGGGGAGGCATTCCACCGGTACACCCTCACGGATGCACGCCCGTACAAGCAGGAAGCCGGGGTCGGATACTGCCGGCGTTCCGGCATCGGAAACGAGTGCCATGGTTTCGCCTTTACGAATACGCTCCACCACCCGGGCTACGGTCTGGTGCTCATTATGAATATGGTAGCTGTGCAAAGGTTTTGAAATGCCCAGGTGTTTGAGCAGATTGCCCGAGGTGCGGGTGTCCTCTGCTAAAACCACATCGACGCTTTTCAGAACATTGATTGCCCTCAGCGTAATGTCTTCGAGATTGCCTATCGGCGTAGGTACTATGTAAAGTTTCATGCGTTATAAATCCTGTCGATCGCAGCAGCCAGGTTATGATCTTTGTCTGTTACGATATCTCCGGCATCGTGGGTATTCAATTCAAAACTGACTTTGTTGTACATATTCGTCCAGTAGGGATGATGGTCCATTTCATTGACGACATCGGCCACTTTGTTCATAAAAGTAAAAGCTTCCCGGAAATCACTGAACGAAAAGCTCTTTTTTAGTTTGTTATCTTCTTCTTTCCACATGGTTTCTGATGTTTAAATACAGGAATCTACTTCGTAAGCCTGATTTTCCTACAAAAGGCAGATTGCAGCAGATAAAATACGCATGCCATCCAGGTGCGGCAGGTATTTTTCACAAACCTTTTGAGAAACGAATATAAGGCTAATCTGCTTGAAATTCCCTGCCGTGATAGCCGATTCCGTAGCGATCCAGTATATTTGAACTTTGGTCGGCTCCAAAGGCGTTAGAAGATATACGGGCGAGGTGAAAACGGGACGATTGCGGGGCAGCACGTATTCTAAACAAACATTGCATGTAATTAACGGTCCTGATGAGCAGGACAACTTATTATGAAAGTAGAACTAGTCCGCGTAAATGACGCCTTCCATTTTGAAGGCACGGGTTCCTCCGATGTGAAAGTGCATACTGATGGTTCGCCGGAAATCGGCGGTACGAACCTGGGAGTCAGGCCAATGGAATTACTGTTGATGGGCCTGGCCAGTTGCAGCGCCATCGATGTGGTATTGATCCTCAAAAAGCAGCGTCAGGATATTACTGATTTTCGCATTATAGCAGACGGTGACCGTGAGCAGGAGCCGGATACCCAGCGTAAGCCATTCCGCAAGATCCATCTGACATTTAAATTTGCCGGAAACAGCCTCGATGAGAACAAGATCAACCGTGCGATAGGCTTGTCGATGGAGAAATACTGCTCGGCAACCGCCCAGCTGGAAGCTCTCGCAACCATTACTTATGACGTTGAAATCGCTTCGGTGTAAATACAAATTTCCATGCAACAATACCACGACCTGCTGCGCCATATCCTGAAAGAAGGAGTCAGGAAAGCAGACCGTACCGGAACGGGTACGATCAGCGTATTTGGATACCAGATGCGTTTTGACCTTCAAAAGGGATTTCCCCTCGTCACGACCAAGAAGGTACATACCAAATCGATCATTCATGAATTGCTATGGTTTTTGCAGGGCGATACGAATATCGGCTACCTGAAAGAGCACGGTGTGTCGATATGGGATGAATGGGCAGATGACAACGGCGACCTCGGACCGGTTTACGGTAAGCAATGGCGAAGCTGGGAAGGTGCGGACGGTAAATCCGTAGACCAATTGACGGAAGTTTTAAAGCAGCTTAAAAGTTCTCCCGATTCGCGGCGGATCATCGTTTCCGCATGGAACCCGGCGGAACTTCCGGAAATGAAGCTGCATCCATGCCATGCGTTGTTCCAGTTTTACGTGGCGCCACCTGATACAGAAGCTGGTGAAACGCGCGGGAAACTGTCCTGCCAGCTTTACCAGCGCAGTGCGGATGTATTCCTGGGCGTACCTTTCAACATTGCGAGCTATGCAATGCTTACGATGATGATCGCGCGGGAATGCGATTTCGAGCTGGGGGATTTTGTATGGACAGGAGGGGATACCCACATTTACCTGAACCACCTTGAACAGGTTGAGCTGCAATTGAGCCGCGAACCGAGGGCATTGCCGCAATTGGTTTTAAACCCCGAGGTGCGGAATGTTCTGGATTTCCGTTTCGGGGATTTCGAACTTCAGAATTACGATCCATGGCCGGCGATCAAAGCTCCGGTGGCAGTGTAATGATCATCAAGGGATGAGCATTCAATATATTTTAGAGATCGTCGGGACTTTTGCATTCGCTATTTCCGGCGCATTGGCTGTGAAGGATCAGAAGCATCAGGATTGGTTTGGTGCGAGCTTCACAGCCTTTATTTCGTCCATTGGCGGAGGTACGCTGCGAGATGTACTACTGGGGAGTTACCCGTTGGTGTGGATCAGCGACATTACGATCATCCACGCCATTATCCTGGGCATTATCGTCACTTTTATTTTCTACAAATTTCTGCTGAGGCTGCGAAAAACGCTATTCCTGTTTGACACTTTCGGGATAGCGCTTTTTACTTTGGTAGGAACTGAAAAAGCCCTGCATTTGGGTGTGAGGCCGGAAATTGCCGTGATAATGGGCGTATTTACGGCCACCATGGGCGGCGTGATCCGGGATGTGATGACGAACGAGATCCCGATCATTTACCGGAAAGAAGTGTACGCCACCGCCTGTTTTACCGGCGCTTGTTTTTACCTGCTTCTGGACACGTTGGGCGTGGAGCGGAATATTACCTTCATCTCTTCGGCGCTTGTAATCATCGTGATCCGCATTCTGGCGGTGCGTAACCAGTGGAGCGTTCCTAGGTTTTTCAGGTAAAAAAGAGGAGGTTGTGTCAGATGTGGCTCAAATGTCAGTCTGAGCGGAGTGGAAGACAAGTCTGTACCACGGGATGTAAATGAGCATCTCACATGTCTTCGACTTCGCTCAGGGTGACAACCTGCTATTTTTTCTTCTTTTTAACTGTCGAAACGGCTTCTTTCACCGGTGCGGCTTTGGCTTGCATGTCGGCGATCGCTTTTTCAACTTGTGGTTTGTAGAAGTTGTAAGCACCGTCCGGAGCGGCAGCACCTACTGTCAGTGCTTTTTGTGCTACCGGGATGGCTTCCGCCGTTTTTCCGAGCTTGTTGAGAATCTGTGCTTTGGTCCACAATGCGCCGAATGATTCTTTCAAACCGATCGCTTTGTCAGCGAGTGAAAGTGCTACTTGCAGATCCTTGCCTTTTGAAAGCAGGTAACCGGCTGTGCTTTGCAATGTGGCTACATCTTCCGGTTTCTCGGCAACTGCCTTGTTCAATGCAGTCAAAGTGAGGGACTCGGTACTTACCGCAATGGGGACGGGGACATTGACCGATGACCATGAAAGGTTCAAAAACGCCGTACTGTCCGTTACCGGCTCAATCTCTATTTTGAATGCCTCGTTGAATTCGCTTGAAGTAGGAACCACCATCGTACGGGCTACGTCTTCCGATTCTTTGTAATTATCGGTACCGCCCTGTTCGTAGTTTTTATTCAGAATAACCGTCCAGGCAGCGCCGTTGGGAATAGAAAACAATGCATACTTACCCGCTGGTACTTTTTTGCCGCCGAACGTGAACTCGGTGCTGGCTTCGAAAACGGTGGCCATGTTGGCACCGGTGCGCCAGATCTGGTTGTAGGGCGCTAATGCCGAGCCATCGGCGAATACTTTGCGGCCTTTAATGTAAGGACGGGAATATTTGACGGTGAAATCGCTTACACCCACGGTTTGCATAACAGTGGCTGCCGGGCTGGGCGCGGGCACACGTTGTGCCAGGGACGCGGTCGCCATCAGGGCAGCGAGGGACATGGATAATAGATGCTTTTTCATTGTTTGAATAAGGTGGTTTATTGCTTTCAGTTGTTAAACTTGTGGTGAAATTAGAACGAAAAAACCAGATAGTCTAAATGAAAAGGGACAGTTTGCTCGCATTGCTTGCATCTTACGAACCAGATGCGGGATTAGAGACTGAAATGCACAATGATACGGTTGATTTTGTGAAACAGCACCCCGACTGTTTCGAAAGAAGCCTGCTGAAAGGACATATCACGGCCTCTGGCTGGGTGCTTTCACCTGGGATGGATTCGGTATTACTCATGCACCACCGAAAGCTCGACCGATGGTTTCAGCCGGGAGGCCATTGCGATGGTGAACCGGATGTCCGGGAAGTGGCGATGAAAGAGGTAATGGAAGAAACCGGCATCGCCGACCTGCAAGCGTTGCAGGACGGTATTTTTGATGTGGATGTACATTTAATACCGGCTGGCAAAGAGACGCCCGAGCATTATCACTACGATATCCGTTTCGCATTCAAAGCGGGCGAGGGGCAGGATATTGTTTTAAACAATGAATCCAAAGACGTACAATGGGTGCCCGTCGCCCAGGTACAACATTCCAATGATTCTGAATCCATCATGCGGATGGTCCGGAAAACTACCGCTTTATGAATTTCAGGCTCCTTTCCTGATTATCGATTTTGAGGCGGACCAGGTAAAGCCCTGCTGAAAGCTGAGCGGTTGCAATGGTGTGTCTGGCTTTCAGGCGAGTACCTGACGAGTGCAGATTGGCGCCGTTCGCTGCGAAAAGACTCACATTCGCCATTTTGCCGACCAGCGTCTGCGGTATAGAAAGCGTAACCTCGTCCTGCGCCGGATTGGGAGAAAGAATGACTGAGCTCAGGAGTTCCCCTTCGGTCCCCAGCGGAGAAAATTCGTTCTGTGCGATCTCCTGGGCTTTGATCAGGTTTGGAACACCATAACCCAGCATATTATCCGGGTTCGATGCATTGTGGCCCGACTTTTTCAGTACATATATTACCTGTTGCGCAGTCAGATTTGGGAATGCCTGCCATAGAATGGCGGCAACGCCTGCGATTTGCGGAGCCGAAAATGAAGTGCCGTAGCTGCTCGAAGCACCACCTGCGAGGTCCCCGACGATTGTTCCCGCACCCACCGCCGCCACATCCGGCTTTTGCACGCCTGCGGCATTGGGGCCAATAGAACTTAATGACGAATAGCTGCGGTCGTAATTGGTTGCTCCGACGGTCAACACCGAATCCACATCGGCCGGCGCGCCTACATATTTCCAGCTGTTGCTACCGTCATTTCCCGACGAATTCACGACCAGTATGCCCTTGCGCGTTGCATAGCGCGCGGCTCGGCTCACGATCGTCGTTTTGCCGTCCATGTCTTTATAGGTATGGTTGTACGCTGGCGAATCAAATTCATCGTCGAAAGTCGTGTAGCCCAGCGACGAGTTGATCACATCCACGCCAAGGCTATCCGCACGTTCGGCGGCCATGAGCCAGGTGATTTCCTCGTAGGGAGATTCTCCGAAGTTGTTTTCGGTGATGTAGAGTGCAAACGAGGCCTTGAATGCGGCCCCTACCATTGTGCCGGGCAGGTAGGCTGCGATCGTTGACATGACATTCAGGCCGTGGTAGCCGTCGTTGTAGATATTGCCGTCGCGGGCGACAAAGTCATGGGAGTCGATAATACGTTTTTCGTCGCGCAGTTGTTTGAAATAGGCTACTTCATCACCTTTGGCATAACCATTGTCCAGAATGGCGATGAGCATGTTTTCTCCCTGAAAGCCTTTTTTGTGCATATCAGCAACCTCCATGAGTGCCAGCTGCGCATTCATTTTTCCGTAATCCACGTCTGCTGTGGTACCCAGCTTTTCATGCGTTGCGGCGGTACGCGCAATGCCAGGAGACTTGGAGGTGATATTGGCCACCGGCAGGTTCAGCTCGATGCCTTTGAAGAAGGGCATTTTTTTGATGTCGGCCAGCTGAGCATCGGAGGCTTCTATTAATGCACCATTAAACCAGCGGGTCGGATAAATGACTTTGGCGCCGATTTGCCGGACCGCGAACAGGTAGCCGGGATTGACGGGGAAGTCATGGGAGGTGATGGCGATATTCTGTTTTTTTCGACGGTCGACGGCCCTTTGCGACAGTATTTCGGTCGGTCTCTCGACGGAGTAAGTACTGTTGGCCTTGTCCTTAAACAAAATCAGATACCTGGGATTGCTCTGTGCGACAACGGTTGCCTGAGCGAGCAGGAAGGAAAATACAGTGACTAGTATAGTTTTTTTCATGGACGCGGTTTTTGAAAGCAACGTTCATTGCTTCTATTTCCATATACTTCATCAAAGGCAAAAACGTGGAGGTTATCCTGCGGCTAGGCTACTTTTTCACCCGGAATGTCACGCCCGCCAAGGTGGTCGCATTCAAGCAATGCATTGATACCGGGGAAGGGGACAACCGTTTTGAGATAACCATAATTATCCGACAATGTAATAGTCCTGTTGTTATCGCCCATCGAAATATCGATATCGGCCATTCCAAACTGACACGGATGCTCATACCCGGCAGCATGGGTGATCTCGATGATCTCCTTGGCGAGGGTTTTCATATAATTATTAAACCGCTCGCTTTTCAACGAGGGATCGATACCTGATTCCAGCCATTTGTTGTTGGTGGCAATACCGGTAGGGCAACGGTTGGTATGGCATGTTTGCGCCTGAATGCAACCGATCGAGAGCATCGCCTCGCGCGCAACATTAATCACGTCAGCCCCCATCGCAAATGCCATTACTGCCTGTGCAGGCAGCCCGAGCTTCCCGGAAGCGATGAAAGTGATCTTGTCGTTCAGGTTTCGCTTTTGGAATATTTTGTAAACGGTACTGAATGCGAAAACCAGTGGCAATGACACGTGGTCTGCAAAGGAGGGAGGCGCAGCACCGGTACCGCCCTCGCCGCCGTCGATCGTAATGAAGTCAGGCCCTTTGCCCGTTTCGACCATCAGATCCGCCAGTTCTTCCCACATTTCCGTTTTCCCGACGGCGGATTTAATGCCCACGGGCAAGCCGGTAGCGGCAGCCATCTGTTCTATAAAATCGACCATGCCGCGGATGTCGGTGAATGCGCTGTGATAAGGGGGCGAAACAACATCTTTCCCGATCGGTACCCCGCGGATTTCGGCGATTTCGGCAGTGATTTTACTTGCCGGAAGCACACCACCTTTGCCGGGTTTCGCGCCTTGCGACAGTTTCAGCTCGATCATGCGGACAGTCGGGTTGTTATGCATCAGCTTTACGAGCTTATCCATGACAAAATTGCCGTCGTCGTCGCGTACGCCGAAATAGGAGGTGCCCATATTAAAAACCACGTCGGCACCATATTTGTGATAGGGTGAAAGCCCGCCTTCTCCGGTATTATGGTAATTGCCGAATTTGAAAGAACCCTTATTCAGCGATTCGATGGCGCGCGCCGAGAGCGAACCATAGCTCATTGCGCTCACATTCACCACCGAACGCGGACGGTAGGGACGTTTCCGGCCGTGGAAGGAGCCGATGGTTTTAGCACACGGAATAGTGTAATGGTGCGGATCGTTGCCATTTTTGACGTGGTGGCTGTGTGTCGAATCCACCCGGTAGGGCAGCATGGCAGGCTTGATCAGCACGTAACCCGCTTCCTGCATGTTCTGGTCGGTACCAAAACCCTGGTAATTGTTTTCCTTTTTAGAAGAAGCATAGATCCAGGAGCGCTGCCGGCGATTGAACGGCAGCTCTTCCCGGTTGTTGGCAACAATGTACTGGCGCAGTTCGGGCCCGATGGTTTCGATCATGTACCGGAAGTGACCCACCAACGGGAAGTTATGCTGAATGGTGTGTTTGCGTTGCAGGATGTCCCTTATCGCGATGAATACCGGCACCAGTAAAAGGTAGTACCAGACTGGCACGGATGCCAGCACAGACCAGACAGTTTCCATAAATCAATCCATTGATGATGATATTCTAAACTTCCTCCCAGGTAGTAACCTTCGCCAGGTCGTTCCAGTAGCCTGGATAGGATTTGACGACCACGCCAGGTTCTTCGATCACAATGCGGCTAACCATACCTACCGGCGCGAACGCCATCGCCATACGGTGGTCGTCATAGGTGTGGATAGATGGGACCGGCTCGGTTGGAATGTCGGTGATAGCCGTCACTTCATATAAATGGTTCTTTTCCACTTCCTTCAATTCCGCTCCCAGCTTTCTGAGCTCTTCCTGCAAGGCAAAAATGCGGTCAGTTTCTTTGATTTTGAGGCTTTCGACGCCCGTTAGCGACAGGCGTATTTTTTTTACCGCACAGCATACGGCTACTGTTTGGGCAAGGTCGGGGCAGTTGGTAAAATCCCAGCCCAGCGACGCGGCTGCTGGTATCTTGGTCAGCAGCACACCACGATCGGTGAAAACGCTTTCCACACCCAGATGCCGCATAATGTCCACAATGGCGCTGTCGCCCTGCAGTGAGTTTTTTTTCAGTCCCAGCAATTCCACTTCTGCATCGTCGGCCAACGCAACAATGCTGTACCAGTAGCTCGCGCCCGACCAGTCGGATTCAATGGCGTAAGGTTTAGGCTGGTATTTCAATGGGGGAATGAACAAGGTATTGGCTTGCCAGTCGGCCTGGTAGTCGATGCCGAAATGGGCCATCTGATTGAGTGTCATCTCAATGTATGGACGTGAACCTACTTCGCCTTCCAGCTTGATTTTCAAACCGCCGGGCAGTTGTGGCGCAATCATCAGCAATGCCGAGATATACTGACTGCTCACGTCGCCGCGCATTGTCAGCTCGTTGTTTCCCGAGTAAGTAAATCCATTCAGTTTCAATGGGGGATAGCCATCCTGTTTCTCATACGTGATGTCCGCTCCCAGTTTCCGTAACGCATCGACCAGAATGCCGATAGGGCGTTCGCACATCCTTGGCGTACCGGTCATCGTTTTCTGCTGGTTGGTCACCGCAAAGTAGGCAGTCAGAAAGCGCATGGTCGTCCCCGCATCGATTACGTCGGCTACCGGATCGGTCGAATTAAGCAGGCGGAGCATGGTTTGCGAGTCGCGGGCCTCCGAAATATTGGTAAGCTCGGATTGGAAACCGGTAAGCGCATTGATGATCAGGGCGCGGTTGCATTCGCTTTTGGATGCGGCAAGCTGAATTTCTGCACGTATGGATTGCTTGGGGGGATTGACGAGAATGGATTTCACTTTTTAGGATTCTGATTTAACAAATGGATGTGCCGGTCCGTAATGATGTTGGTTATTAATAGGTTTCCAGCACTTTCAACTTATTTCTGGAATTGATTTTCAGGGATGCAAATGTGAATTTATAGCAAATAAACCCCGCAGCCATCAGCGACCCGCCAATAACGAGCGTAGAAGCGTCGGTAGTATAACGTTTGTTATCGACACCCTTGTTGAAAAAATCGGCTCCGATAAAGATGAGACCTGCCAGGGGAAGCAGTGGTGCGGCCTGCGAGATAAATGGGATCCTTTTGGATACCTTCATCAGTCTGACATCTTCCAGAAGTATACGCTGGTAATCCATCCGACCAACAGCCTCATTGATAACGCCGATAGTAAACGAAGAATCGTCAATGGAAGCGATCGTTTCATTAAAGCGGATCGTTTCGTTTTTCATCCGGAACTTGATATTGTCGCCAGGAAAGAACCGGTACCGGTGAAATCCACCAATCACAGGTGACGCATCGAGCACCAGGTATTTTTGTCCCGGGGTGGCGATTACCCGGCTGGCATTGCCTTGTTTCAGAAAGAGTTCTTCGCTGGAAAGTGCTTTTTTAGGGTCATAATGGTCTTGAGACCATGCGCAGGTATTCCCCAGGAGAAGCAACAGGACAAAGGAAAGTAGTTGTCTCATAGTACTTAAAGAATGGTTCAAATATAGGGAATCATTCTCTTAAACGGGCATAACTATTGCATTGTTGCCCATTAAAAACCTGTTAAACTAATCCTCCTCAGTGGTTTCCTCTTTGGAGACCTTCACGGACACACCGCCGGAAACAAGCATCTTCATGACGTCAGTGGATTTGGCATCAAGCAGCGATACATGCTCAGTAGGTACAATAAACAGCTCTCCGGACAGTGCATAGGAGAGGGGCATGTACACGGCCACATGGTCCGCAATTTTGAGATGGCTCAGGTCTGTCTGCGTGATGAAGCCAATTTTTTTGATGTTCGTTTCCTTGTACATCGTAACCAGTACCGGCTGGTTGAACTTCTTTTTGTCGCCCACGAACGCCAGGATCAGGTCTTTGATCGAGTAATAGATCAGGCTGACTAGCGGAATCCGCCGCATGATGCTTTCCGTAAACTTGAAAAATGACTGGGGAACAATCGTCGAAAACAGGAAACCCAGTAAGATGATGCCTGAAATGATGATCAGCACGCCCAGACCGGGCAGGTAGACCGACTGTTCATTGGAAATACGGATATCGATGGGCAGAATATTGTCAAGATACTCCACGCCGGTCCATATGATGAGCACCGTAGCATAGAGCGGAGCAACCAGCACCAGCCCTCTTATAAAGTAGCTGATGATGCGTTTGAGGAAAGAATTTTTAATATCCATGAATGTAGCTCCCAGGTGATGGAGCTGATTAGCAGATAGATAATGCTTCCGTACAAAGGGATGGCCTGTACAGAGACAGTTGAACGATGAGCGGCAAAATCAGATCGTGAAAATGAAATATTGGACGATGCCGATTGAATTAGGATATTTGCAAGTCCGGTACCCTTTTTTGCTTCTGTGCCGGTAAAATTAAAAAGAAGTTCACTCATTTGACGTATATGTATCAGGCCAGTTATTTAAAACATTTTACGGAGGAAGTTTTTCTGGCGATAGGGTGTAATCCGGAAGAGGCCCGACTGGCATCCGAAGTATTGGTTAGTGCGGATTTAAGGGGAGTTGATTCGCACGGGATCGCGCGGCTGGCTGGATATGTCAGGCTTTACGACCATGGGCGGCTCAATCCCACGCCGGATGTACGGGTTGTGTATGAAACGCCCAGTACGGCGGTTGTCGATGGGGACCGCGGCCTGGGCCTCGTTGTCGCTCCCAAAGCAATGGAGATCGCCATGGAAAAGGCTGAGAAGGTAGGTTCCGGCTGGGTCTCGGTGCGTAATTCGAACCATTTCGGTATTGCCGGTTATCATGCGATGCTGGCTTTGGAGAAGGATATGATCGGCTGGACGATGACCAATGCCGCACCGCTCGTAACACCGACATTTTCATTGGACAAACTGCTGGGTACCAATCCGATCGCAGTGGCAGTTCCCGCATTGACCGAGCCCGCATTTGTGGCCGATTTCGCCTCGACGGCGGTTGCATACGGTAAGTTCGAAATTTTACAACGCAAGGGCCTGCCTGCTCCATTGGGCTGGGCTCAGGATGCGGATGGAAACCCCACAACGGATTCCAACGCAGTCAAGAGTGGCGGAGGGCTGCTTCCGCTGGGTTCGGATCGGGAGCACGGCAGCCACAAGGGATATGGCCTGGGCGCGATCGTCGATATTTTTTCGGGGGTTCTTTCCGGTGCAAATTTCGGACCATGGGTTCCTCCGTTTGCTACCGCGGGTTTTATGGGTGTGCAGCAAAGTGCAGGGCTCGGTACCGGACATTTTCTGGGCGCGATGCGGGTCGACGGTTTCAGGCCGGCCGAGGAATTTAAGCAGGATATGGACAAATGGATCGGTGCCTTTCGGAATGCAAGGGCCGTGGAAGGTGAGAGAGTGTTGATCCCCGGCGATCCTGAGAGGGAAATGGAGGCAGAACGTAGCTTGAATGGTATCAAACTGCTGGAACCGGTAGTTTTGTCACTCGACGAGCTCGCCAAAAGGTTCGGCATACCCTTTGAAATGAATTTATAAAAGCAAAACAGAACCAGCCGATAGCCGAAAGCTGACAGCCAAAAACTTATGTCCCGTAACTTTAAAGTAGGATTGTTTGTAACGATCGCGATCCTCGTCACCACATTTTCATTTTACTTCTGGCAGATCTTCCGGACGCCCAACTTACAGGTCGATAAAAAGTCGAGCTTCGTATTACTTATTCCGGAGGGGGCGACGTACAAGACCGTGTTGGATTCGCTGAACCGGTATGAAGTCATCAATGACCACATATCTTTCCAGTTTCTGGCGAAGTTCCTGAAATATACCGAGCGGGTGAAACCCGGTCGCTACGTGATCAAGCCGGAAACCAACAATTATACGGCCATCAAGAAACTGGTGTCCGGGAATCAGGATGCAGTAAAGCTGACATTTAATAACATTCGGCTCAAAGACGACCTGATCAAGCGGATCGGGAGTCGCTTTGCATTTGGCGAGGATAGTTTCAGGAAGGCATTGAATGACCCTGCCGTTTGTCAAAAGTATGGCCTCGATACATTGACGATCGTGTCGATGTTTTTGCCCAATACCTACGACATCTACTGGACAACCGGAACGGAGAAGTTCCTGGACAGGATGCACAGCGAATACAAAAAGTACTGGAACGATGAGAAAGTGGCCAAGGCGAAAACGATTGGACTGACACCGGTTCAGGTTTCGATCCTGGCGTCCATCGTCGAGGAGGAGCAAGCCCGCAAAGTAGACGAGCGTCCGCGGGTAGCCGGACTTTACATCAACCGTTTGCACGCCGATATGCCGTTGCAGGCCGACCCGACGATCAAGTTTGCATTGCAGGATTTCGCCATCAAGCGTATTCTGAACCAGCAGTTGATGATCAAATCTCCTTATAACACTTACATTAATACAGGCTTGCCTCCCGGCCCGATCCGGGTTGCCGATCTCAAATCGCTGGATGCGGTCTTGAATTACGAGAAACACGATTATACTTATATGTGTGCAAAGGCGGACCTGTCGGGCTACCATGCTTTTGCCACCAACTATGCCGATCACCTCAACAACGCCCGGTTGTACCAGGCTGAGCTGAACCGGCTGAAAATCATGAAATAAGGATGTTTGTCCACGAAGTGAAAGGGATCAGGGTGCGCTATGCGGATACCGATCAGATGGGTTATGTATACTATGGAAACTACGCACGCTACTATGAAATCGGCAGGGTTGAGGCGCTGCGAAGTCTCGACTTCCATTACAAGGCGATGGAAGATGAAGGTGTGATGATGCCTGTTTACGAAAGTCATTTCAAATACCTGAAACCGGCGCGTTATGACGATGAGCTTAATATTCTCGTGAAAATCGAAGAAATGCCGGGTGTTCGTGTCCATTTCCGCTACGAGATCAGAAACCAGGAGCGCGTGCTGCTGAATACCGGCGATACGACGCTGGTATTTCAGAGAAGGGATAATGGCAAACTTTGCATGGCGCCGGACAAGCTTCTTGAAAAACTAAAGCCCTATTTCGGAACAAAGGGATAACACGCGGCTGGATATGCTTGAAAAACTGTTGAAAAACCGCCATATCAAGCGCATTATTCTCTGGTTACAGCAGACGATGTTGCTCCGGGGGACGGTTTCCCTGTACGATGTGATCCTCAATCTGGTCAATAGCAACAGGAAGCATGAAATCGACCAACGTGCGTCGGCCGTGGCTTACAGCCTTACCCTGGCTGCTTTTCCCGGCATTATCTTTCTTTTTACCCTGATCCCCTACATTCCGATCGAAAACCTCGATCAGCAAATTCTGGAATTGCTGCGGGAAAATATGCCTCAGGGTACTTTTGAGGCTGCGGATCAGACCATTCTCGATATTGTGAGCCGTCCTCGGTCGGGGGTGCTTTCGCTCGGTTTTATTTTCGCGATGATCGCATCCACCAACGGGATGATGTCACTGATGCGCTCGTTCGACATGGTGTATGAGGACCACGAGACGAGGGGTTTTTTGGCCGTCCGGGGCATTGCGATGTTGCTTACGCTTTTGTTGATGGCGGTGTTGTTCTTGTCCGTGGTTTTGCTCATCGTGGGCGATGCCGTGATGGATATTGTCGGTGACTGGCACATTATCCGCGACAACTGGCTCATTGCATTGCTGAATATCACCCGGTATGCGATCAGTTTCGGGTCGCTGATGTTGACGATCTCTATCATCTACCGGTTTGCGCCCTCGCATGGAAGGCAATTCACTTTTGTCAATGCGGGTTCGGTCATTGCGTCCATACTCATTTTGGCTGCCACCTATGGATTTTCGTTCTACCTGTCGCGTTTCAGTTCGTACAACAAGCTTTACGGATCCATTGGTACGATGATCGCCCTGATGATCTGGATCTACCTGCTGGCATTCGTGATGATTCTCGGTTTTGAGATCAACGCCAGCATTAACCGAGCCCGTGTGAAGCGTAAGGTAACGCGGTGATTTGCCGGATAATAACATTACCTGCTTACTGAGCATATTGTTGGTAATTTTGCGACTGCGGTGTCAGTAAAACCTCCTGGCAAACATCGTACTTCAGCGGGGATTGCACCAGCGCGCACGACATGACAAACTTAGAAAAACCACTCGTTACAGTAATCCTGACGACATTTAATCAGGAGAAGTACATTGAAGAGACGCTCACTTCGGTCTTTTATCAGACTTATCCCTATGTTCAGCTGGTTGTCGTCGACAATGCAAGCACAGACAAAACGCTGAACATTATCGAGGATTTCAAGGCAAAGGCTCCGGCGTTTCAAATGATCCGCAACAGGCATAATTCAGGCCTGTGTAAAGCATTCAATCAGGGCCTGGCCATCGCTCAGGGAAAATATATCATCGACTTGTCTGGTGATGACGTGATGATTGCCGACCGTATCGAGAAACAGGTGGCGGCATTTGAGCAGCTTTCAGAAGAATATGCCGTGGTTTTTACCAACGCCCATTATATTGGCCGGAGCGGGCAGCGGTTGCACAATCATTACACTGTGGACGGAAAAGGTAAGGCTACCTGCTGCATTCCATCGGGCGATGTCTACAAAAACATACTCGAACGCTATTTCATCTGTACACCCACGATGATGATGCGTGCGTCGATACTGAACCAGCTGGGAGGATACGACGAGAGTCTCGCATTCGAGGACTTTGATTTCTGGGTGCGCTCTTCCGTACGGTACAAATACTTCTATCTGGATGAAATTCTGACCAAGAAGCGGGTCCTTCGAACCTCATTATCAACCGGTGTCTATAAAAAAGGGAGTGGAATGCTTGACTCCTACTACATGGTATGCAATAAAGCCTACGACCTCAATCGCGATCAAAAGGAATTTGATCTTCTGGCGGCGCGGATCCGTACATTTATCCGGAAATGCCTGTATGCACAGGAGTTCGAACTGGCCGTGCGGTTTCGCAGATTGTTGAATTATATTGAGAATCCGGGATGGCAGACAGAGCTGGTAGTTCTGATGTGCAGGCTGCACCTGCCGGTGAATTTTGCCTACCGGTTTTATATCGAGAATTTAAAAAAAGTGATCCCACAGGAAGGATTTGCATTTTGATTTTGTTAATTCAGAAAGCAAAATCTTTTCTATGCCTGCCGAGTTTGTAAAAATTTATCCTCAAAACCCTGACGAACGGAGAATCCGTCAGGTGGTGGATTGCCTTCGTGATGGCGGTCTCGTGATTTATCCGACCGATACGGTTTATGGTCTTGGGTGTGACATCTACAATACCCGCGCCGTCGAAAAAATAGCCCGGATCAAGGGCATCAAGCCCCAAAAGAACGACTTCTCGTTCATATGCTACGACCTGAGCCATATTTCTGATTTTGCGAGGGTTGGCAATACAGCATTCAAAACCATGAAAAGAGTGCTTCCCGGTCCCTACACATTCATTCTGGAAGCAACCAGCAATGTCCCCAAGTTGTTGAACACCAATAAAAAAACGGTAGGAATCCGGGTGCCGGACAACCTTATTCCCCGTTTGATCGTAAAGGAGTTAGGGAACCCGATCGTCACGACATCTATCCGTGACGATGACGAGATCATCGAGTATTCGACGGACCCTGAACTGATTTTCGAGAAGTTTCAGCACCAGGTCGATATGGTCGTGGATGGCGGCTACGGAGGCAATGTCGCGTCGACCATCGTGAAGGCGGATGGAGACGATTTTGAGATTATCAGGGAGGGATTAGGCGACGTGAGTATCTTCCTTTGAAGCTAAAATAGTAATGATTTAAGTTGGTATTGAACATTGTTGACCATACAAAATAATTATTATAAATTTTTTGATAATATCATAAGCCTTTACCATATTTGATAGTGTCAGAATTTTTGAGTAAAGAGGATCAGTCCACGGCAGTACGGATTGAATTGCAGTATCTGCCTTGTTTAGAGTATTTTACTTGTATATTACAGTACGACCGGATCTACATTGATATTGAGGAGAGGTATGTGAAGCAAACTTACAGGAACCGGTGCAGTGTGCTTACTACCAATAAAATAGATACGCTGACAGTGCCTGTTAAGGGGTACGGGCCAGCCAGCTCCACAAAAGATATTTTGATCGACTATTCCCAGGACTGGACGAGGCGTCACCTGGGTTGTTTTCAAGCAGCTTACGGAAAATCTCCTTTTTACGAGTTTTATGCGGACGAGTTTATCCGGGTCTATGAAAGAAAGCTGCCTAATTTGGTCAATCTAAATAGTGAGTTATTGACAATTTGTCTTAGATTGTTGGGGATCAGGAAAGAAATTACGTACAATTTGTCAGGTGAAGTATTTAATGAAAACAGCCTGGTGGATGATATATCGCTAATAAACAACAGGAAACACCCGAATTCCTGGAAATATTATCAGCCAACGCCTTATTATCAGACATTCGGGAATGATTTTGTGGGGAATTTAAGTATTGTTGATTTACTATTTAATATGGGGCCGGAAGCAAAAAGTGTTTTGTTAAGATCCTGTAAGTCTCAATAAAGCTATTTTGAACAAACAGGGATCAAGTAGCGTTTAGAATAATAAACACTTTTTTATTGCTACACAATGGAAGCAAAATTTTCGAATAGAGTGAAAGAGGTAATCTCAATGAGCCGGGAAGAAGCCCTCCGTCTTGGCCATGATTACATTGGTGCAGAACACTTGTTATTAGGAATGATTCGTGAGGGTGATGGTGTAGCCATAGGGTTGCTTAAAAAACTCGGGGTTTCGCTGGACGATGTCCGACAAACGATCGAGCAGGCAACGAAGGGTGCAGCCACAAACAATGTTAAGAATTTGCAAAATATACCTCTGACCAGGCAGTCGGAGAAAGTTTTGAAGATTACATATCTGGAAGCCAAAATATTCAAGAGCACATTGATTGGCACCGAACATTTACTGCTTTCCATTCTGCGGGATGAGGACAATGTCGGAACTCAGATATTGCATAAGTTCAATGTTAACTACGAAGTCATCAAAGAGATGTTAGAATATCAATCATCCGGATCCAGACCTCATATGGGGCCGGAGACCGAAGACGGGGATGATGAAGCCAGAGGCGGAATGTTTGGAGGCGGTGGAGGCTCTTCTTCCGGTAAAGAATCCAAGGGTGCTGAAAAATCCCGTACACCTGTTCTTGACAATTTTGGGAGGGATTTGACCAAAATGGCGGAAGTAGGCAAGCTCGACCCGATCGTCGGACGTGAAAAAGAGATCGAAAGGGTGGCGCAGATCCTGAGCCGTCGTAAAAAGAACAACCCGATTCTGATTGGTGAGCCAGGTGTGGGTAAAACGGCTATTGCCGAAGGTCTCGCACTCAGAATTGTTCAAAAGAAAGTGTCTCGCGTCCTTTTCGGAAAGCGTGTGGTGACGCTGGACCTGGCTTCGCTTGTAGCTGGAACCAAATACCGCGGCCAGTTCGAAGAGCGTATGAAGGCGGTTATGAACGAACTTGAAAAGTCACCGGATGTGATCCTGTTCATCGATGAGCTCCACACGATCGTGGGCGCAGGCGGTGCTTCCGGCTCATTGGATGCTTCGAATATGTTCAAACCGGCATTGTCACGCGGAGAAATACAATGCATTGGCGCGACAACGCTCGATGAATATCGCCAGTACATTGAGAAAGACGGCGCATTGGCCCGTCGTTTCCAGATGGTGATGGTGGATGCGACCTCAATCGAGGAAACGATCCAGATCCTGACGAACATCAAAGACAAATACGAAGATCACCACCATGTGAATTACACGCCGGAAGCGATCAGCACGGCTGTGAAGTTGTCGGAAAGATATATCACCGACCGCTTTTTGCCGGATAAGGCGATCGACGTTCTGGATGAGGTAGGTGCAAGGGTTCACATTAGCAACATTACTGTTCCCGAAGATATTCTGGTGCTCGAAGAACAAATCGAGAACATCAAGCAGGAGAAAAACCGGGTGGTAAAAAGCCAGAAATACGAAGAAGCAGCTCAATTGAGAGATCGTGAAAAGAAACTGATCGATCAGCTGGAAAGAGCTAAACTGGCATGGGAAGAAGAAACGAAGCAGAAACGCTACACGGTAAGTGAACACAATGTGGCTGAGGTTGTGGCGATGATGACCGGGATTCCGGTGACTAACGTTTCAATGGACGAGGGCAAGAAATTGCTGAATATGGCCGATGAGCTGAAAGCCAAAGTGATTGGCCAGGATCCGCCGATTGAAAAGCTGGTTAAAGCTATTCAGCGTACACGTGTAGGTCTGAAAGATCCTAAAAAGCCGATCGGTTCATTCATTTTTCTGGGACCAACCGGTGTAGGTAAAACAGAACTTGCAAAGGTGCTGTCTACCTATCTGTTCGACAAGGATGATTCGCTGGTGCGTATCGATATGAGCGAATACATGGAGAAATTCAGCGTATCGCGTTTGGTGGGAGCTCCTCCGGGATATGTGGGCTACGAAGAAGGTGGCCAGCTGACCGAGAAGATCCGTCGCAAACCGTACAGCGTTGTGTTGCTTGATGAGATCGAAAAAGCGCACCCGGATGTGTTCAATATCCTGTTGCAAGTGCTTGATGACGGTATTTTGACGGATGGGCTGGGCAGAAGAGTTGATTTCCGTAACACCATCATCATCATGACTTCGAATATCGGAGCCCGTGATCTGAAAGATTTCGGTACCGGAATCGGCTTCTCGACGAAGGCGAAATCCGAAAACCAGGATGACATTATGAAAGGCACCATTCAAAGTGCATTGCGTAAGGCATTCTCGCCGGAATTCCTGAACCGTTTGGATGATGTGATCGTGTTTAACTCGCTGCAACGCGAAGATTTGCACAAAATCATCGATATTTCGCTCGGAAAGCTGTTCAGTCGTGTAAAGGGACTTGGATACGAAATCGAATTGACCGTCGCTGCGAAGGATTTCTTATCGGAAAAAGGATATGATCCGCAGTACGGAGCTCGTCCTTTGAACCGTGCGATCCAGAAATACTTGGAAGATCCCGTAGCAGAGGAAATATTGAAAGGTGACCTGCGCGAAGGTGATGTACTGGTTGCAGATCATGAAGATAAGAGTGAACAACTTGTTATCAGTGTTCGAAAAAAGGAAGAAGAGCTGGCAAACTAGATTTGCATCGCTCTGAAAGCACAAAGTAGCTTGAAAGGCAGGTCAAACGACCTGCCTTTTTTTGTTTATATTTAGCCACCGAAAATTCGTATCGCTAATGGGACCTAACTGGAAAAGTGCATTATTGGGTATAACGCTCAGTCTTGCAGCAAGTAATACCACCGTGTTTGCACAAAAACTACCGCCCGGCCCTCAGGTCCTCACATTCTTCTCCGACGCCGACGATACCGAGCAACCTTACGGCCTTTATCTCCCCGAGAATTTCGACGAGACTAAGAAATACCCGCTCGTGATCATGCTGCATGGTGCGGGCTCCAACCACCGGCTTGCATTGCGACGGGTTTTTGGCAAGAGTAATGCCGAAGGTGAAACCGATGTGGAAGCGACGCGCTACTTTCCGAAATGGGATAATGTCGATTACATTGTGGCTTCGCCTTACGCGCGCGGAACGGCCGGTTACCAGGGAATTCCCGAGCAGGACGTGTACGACGTGCTGGCTGACGTTAAAAAGCGCTTTAAAATCGATGAGGACCGGACATTTTTGACCGGATTGTCCATGGGCGGCGGCGGCACATTATGGATCGGTCTTACGCGTCCCGACATTTGGGCGGCCATCGCGCCCGTATGCCCTGCGCCCCCCGCAGGTACATTCGACCTTGCAGCCAATGCAGCCAACTTCCCTATTCATTTCTTTCACGGCGATGCCGATCCGGTGGTACCGGTGGCTGGTACGCAAAAATGGGTAAGCCATTTGCAGGACATTGGGGCGGAGGTTAGTTACAAGGAGTTTGTGGATGTAAAGCATGACAGTTGGGTAAATGCCTATGACAGTGAGTATATTTTCCAGTGGTTCGACGATTTCAAGCGTAACCCGCATCCCGACCGCGTGCGGTTTGTGAGTAAGCAATACAAATATGACAAGGCATTTTGGGTAACATTCAACAGAATGGCTGCGGGTAAGCTGGCGGAAATCGATGCGAAGTTTACCAAAGAGAATGCGTTGGAGATCAAAACGGAAAATCTCGAAAAGTTTACCTTAAACCTGGAAAGCCATCCGAAATTCAAACCTGGCGTTGCATTGGCGTTGAAAATCGATGGCTCGAATGTGAATGCAAAGACGGATAGCGTGGTTACGTTGTTCCGCGAGTCGGCGTCGGGCAAGTGGAATGTGGAAGGCGCCACAATCATGTCCATTTACACCGGCAAGAAAAAAGGTGCCGAGGGGCCGATTTATGCCGCATTCTCCTCGCGTCACGTGTATGTGTATGGTACGGCTGATAGTCCTTCGCCTGAGGAGCTGAGAAAGCGTGTCGACATTGCGACGCAGGCTGCGAGCTGGTCGCAGTACCGTGGTGAGTTTTTGGGACGTGTAATGTTCTTCCCGCGGGTGCTGGCTGATAAGGAAGTGCGGCCGAGCGATATTGAGAGCTCCAATCTGATTTTATTTGGAACAAAAGAGACCAATGCATTGATCGCCAAGCATGCGGCGCAACTTCCGGTGCATTTAAAAAAGGGCGATAATGCACACGGGCTGTTCTATGTAGTTCCTGTTGAGGGGCATTATATTGCTGTGAGCTCGGGCTTGCCCTGGTGGGCTGGCATGAAAGACGAAGGTTTCCCATTCGTGCCAGTCATGCACCGGAGGCTGCCCGAATTTAAGGACATTATTTTCTTCAAAGATTCATCGGCAAACCTGCTGATTGACAACTATTTCACGCAGGAATGGAAACTGGACGACGATACGAAACGCAAGCTTTCGGCCACTGGTGCCGTTGATATTACCCCGTAGTTTATTTATTAATTTTTCGAATTACAACCCATGGATTACAACGAAAAGATTTCGCGGAAATCGTTCCTCAAAGCCAGCGCATTCGCATTGGCAGTGCCCATGTTCTCTAAACTGAACCTGGATGTAAAAGTGCCCTCACCAATCGGTTTACAGCTGTACACGCTTCGTAATGAAATATCCAAAGACCTGCTGGGTACATTGAAAAAGGTATCGGCTGTCGGTTATAAGGAAGTGGAGCTTTACGGCTACTCTGACGGCAAATTCTTCGGCAAAACAGCGAAGGAACTCAAGAAGATCCTGGGCGACCTCGGTTTGAACCCGGTTAGCGGCCATTATGGCGCTGGCGTGGAGAATAAAACGGCCAAGGGTACATTGAGCAACGGCTGGCAGAAAGCGGTGGACGATGCGGCGGAATTGGGCCAGAAATACGTAAACTGCGCTTACCTGACCGAATCAGAGCGCAAGACGATCGACCAGTACAAAAGCTACGTGGACCTGTTCAACAAATCCGGCGAGGTTGCGAAGAAAGCAGGCCTGCAATTCGGCTACCACAACCACGATTTCGAATTCAAGAAGATTGGAGGAGAGTTGCCATACGATTACATCGCCGGTAAAACGGATCCGAAATTGGTGAAACTCGAACTGGATTTGTACTGGATCGTGAAAGCCGGACTCGATCCGGTTGCATTGTTCAAGAAATACCCAGGCCGTTTCCCATTGTGGCACGTGAAGGATATGGACAAGAAAGACGGCTCATTTGCCGAAGTAGGGACCGGTTCGATCGATTTCGCGAAGATTTTCGCTAACCGCAAACTCGCAGGCATGACGCATTTCTTCGTGGAGCAGGACGTGGCGAAAGTGCCGCCGGTACAGGCCATCGAAACGAGCTACAAGAACGTTGTGAAGATGAAAGTCTAGCATAAAAAAAGACCCGGCCGCATAGCAGCCGGGTCTTCCAAATTATGCAGATAAAAATTTCAGTTTACTAACTGTAATTTAAGTTCGTTCAAACGGCTGCGCAGCGAAGCGTCGATCTGGCGGTCGCCCACTGTCAACACATATCCGCCGATCAAAGCATTGTCTACTTTTTCGGCCAGTTCTACCGTTTTTCCGGTTGCTTTGGCAACAATATCGGTAAATTGCTTACGAAGTTCGTCGGTAAGCGGGGTAGGTGTTACCACCGTCGCTTTTTCGATTCCCTTGAAGCTGTTATAGGCTTTAATGAATTCTATCGCGATTTCGTCGAGGATAGCTTCACGGTTTTTCTTAGTGATAATATCGAATATCGCGAATGAAACAGGGCTTACACGCTCCTTAAAAAGGCTTTTCAAAATGCCTGATTTTTTCTCGTGACGCACCACCGGGCTTTTCAATGCAAGCATGAGGCCGCGGTTCTGCTCTGCTGTATCTTTGAATAGCAGCATGTCCTGATAAACCGCGTCCAGAACGTTCTGTTCTTTCGCCAGCTCGATCAGCGATTTTGCATATCTGGATGCTACAATACTTACTGACATCGGAATTAGATTTTAAATGCTGATTAGTTAAGACGCGCGGAGGTAGCCAGGTCAGCGATCAGTTTTTCCTGAGCTGCTTTGTCTGCCAATTCCCGGTGCAATACTTTCTCAGCGATTTCCAATGAAAGCGTAGCAACTTCTTTTTTGATTTTGCTTACCGCCACAGCTTGTTCGTTGCGGATGGTTTCGCGTGCGCTTTCGATGATCTTTTGACCTTCGATAACTGCTTTGTCTCTTGACTCTGCGATGGTTTTGTCGGCAGCGTCTTTCGCGTCGCGAAGGATCTGGTCACGGATGGCATTGGCTTCTGCGATCAGCTTTTCGTTGTCCGACTTCAATTGTGCCATTTCAGCACGTGTTCTTTCTGCGAGGTCGAGCGCACCCTGGATTTCGTTTTCACGATCTTTCAGACCTTTCAGGATAGGCTTCCAGGCGAATTTGGCCAGAATGAAAACTACCAGCAAAAATACTACCAGCATCCAGAAAATAAGGCCTGGGTTTGGAGTAAGCAATGACATAGTTAAATGAGTTTTTGAGTGTAAGAATGATCTGTATCTTCTCTCTTCTTATTAAAAGTTCGTGGAAGCCTAATGCTTCCACGATAAAGTTTTTCATCGCTGCCAGGCCTAGCGCACCGGCGCAACGTGATCTCTCCGACGAGCTATTACAGCTTGAAAGAGATAAGCAGACAGATTACCGCTGCAAAAAGCGCTACCGCTTCAATAAGAGCCGCGATGATAAGCATGGCAGTTTGGATTGCACCAGCAGCTTCTGGTTGACGGGCGATACCTTCAACAGCGCTACCACCGATTTTACCAATACCAAGACCTGCACCGATAGCAGCAAGACCTGCGCCGATAGCAGCACCGAAAACTGCAAGACCTGCACCACCTTGTTCAGCAGCTTGAAGCAAAATTTGAAGCAACATAATTGTGTTTGTTTTAAAATATAATTAATAAAAAAGAGATTCTGAATTAATGTCCGTGATCGGCGTGGCCATGCTCTTCAATGGCGCTTCCGATGTACATGGACGATAATAGTGTGAAGATGAATGCCTGGATGAATGCTACCATGATCTCGATGAAGTTCAGGAACAATGCGAACAGGGAGATTACCGGTGCGATCACGATGCTTTGGAAAATAAAGATCAGACCGAACAAGCTCAGGAGGATAATGTGACCCGCTGTGATGTTGGCGAACAACCGGACCATGAGCGAGAATGGCTTCATGAACACACCCACGATCTCGACAGGGATCATGATGAGCAACAAAGGAGCAGGTACACCCGGAGGGCTCAGCAAGTGCTTGTAGTAATTGCCGTTTGCGTTCAGGTGAACGATAATGAATGTCAGAACGGCCAGTGTCATTGTAACTGCGATGTTGCCGGTAAGGTTAGCCGAGCCGGGAAGCAGCCCCATGATGTTGTTGATCAAAATGAAGAAGAACAACGTCAGCAGGTAAGGAAGATATTTCTCGTATTTCGGCCCTACATTTGGCTTTACCACCTCGTCGCGAATGAAGAGGATAACCACTTCCATTGCGGAGGCGAAACCTTTCGGTGCTTTGCCTTTGCTGTTTTTGTACCAGCCGGCAATGCTTGTGAAAACGAGGATCAGGATCAGCGCGCTCAGCAGCATGGATGCTACGTTCTTGGTGATCGAGAAGTCGTATACTTTACGGGCTTCGTCAACGGGAACGATCTGCTCCGAGTCGCCGTGTACCAGATGGTAGCCGTTATATTCGTGATGGTCGTTGTGGAAGTTGGAAGACATGAAAACCTCGATTCCGCGGTCTTCCGAATAAAGAATGACGGGAAGTGGGATGGATACCCCATGCGAAAACTCCCATTCGTGCGAGTCAGCAATGTGGTGCATGATCATCTCACCGATGTTGAACTTCGCTTCGTGCTCTTCAAGCTTATGTTCAATTTTATGCTCTTCCTCATTCACTGCCTGGGCGACCGACCCTGAGTCGTGCTGGGTAGGTTCGTCGGCGCGGGCCGGGAGGTTAAAAACGCATGTTGCCGCTATAAGGGCGATAGTAAAAAACCGTCTCAGATGGGTATACATAAATGCTTGAAATACTATGCTTTGTCAATCGCGGCGCAAGTTACGATACAAACCATATATTTCAAAACATGTGTAAAATAAATAGAGTGCAAAAAAGTCGATAACAAATAGGAATGAATCAGTTAGCCCTTTATATAAAAAGAGGGCAATAAAAATGAGGCTGAGAATGATCCGTGCGACAATGGTAGAAATGTAAAATGTGACAAATTTCTCACGCTTGTTTCTTAATCCGAACTCCATCAGACGGTGAGCCAGAAATGACACACCAAAGAAGAAAACCAGAATGTACCATATATAGGGATGCAGAAAAGAGTCGAAGTGAAATCTTTGAGCAAGGAAAAATACAATTCCAAGCAGAATGGTTGCGATCAGGGTGCGAAGCATGCGGGTGTCTTTGGAGGGGAATTATTGTTTGGTAAAACTTCTGATCAGGAGGTAGAGCGAGGCCGCAATGGATAGCAGCGACAGCACGAGCGTCCAGACAGGTACCTTGTTATGCTGCCATTCGTCGAGCTTGTAGCCGGCATAGGTAAAGACCAGTATCGTTCCGAGCATCTGGGTTGCCATACCGGAATATTTCAGAAACCCCGACGGCCGGTTCTTGTCCGGATTATGTTTTTTGTCCTCCATAGCTCAGTTTCGCCTCGTTCGGAATGAAAAGTGATGGTAGAATATCGGGGTAAAATTGCTTCAAATTTTGTAAATGGCGTTATCTTCGATACGTATTTATTCGGAATACCGTTTTAGATTTGCTTATCTAACCAGATACAGGACACCCCATAAAGTCATTTTCGTGATCGAACGCATTGCTTCCCATATCCGCCGAATAGCATTACTACTTGCCACGATCAGTTTTCTGGCCGCCTGTTCACAATACAGTTCCAGGCCGGGGGCGATTACTTTTCATAATGTCTCGGCAAGGTACAATGCTTATTTTATGGCCGAGCAGGACATGCTGGAAGCCGAGTTCGAGATGAAAAAGGCATATAAGGAAAATTACAACCAGCTTCTGCCGATCCTGCTACCCATGGACTCCGTGCTGGCCATGGCCGTGAAGCCCAAGTTGCTGGACGCCATTAAGAAAGCGTCGATCGTTGCGGAGAAGCATCAGAACAGTAAATGGATCGACAACAGCTATATTTTATTGGGGAAATCGAGGCTCTACCTCGGCGAATGGGCGGATGGCCTGGAAGCCTTGCGTTACGTATACGCCAACGGGCGTGACCAAAGCGATAAAAATGATGCACTGATACTGCTTATGCGGGCTTACATCGAAAGAAAAGATTATTCCAATGCATTGGGCGTAGCAGAGTATCTCAGCCAGAATCCATTGGACAAATCCTCTGTTCGTGACTTTTATCTCACCAAAGCATATCTGCATCAGCAAAACGGTGAATATCTGACGTCCGTGGCGATTCTGGAAGAGACATTCCCGCTGTTGAAAAAATCGACCGAAACCGCACGCATCCACTTTGCTGCGGCCCAGATGTACGATCGTCTCGGACAATATGCTCTGGCCAATAAGCATTATAAAAGTGTAAACAGGAATAAACCCAATTACGACCTGGGCTTCTATTCGGCCATGAACTCGCTCCAAAACGAGGTGGTGCTGAACCCCAAACGCGACCTGGCTGATGTGGGTTTTGATAAAATGCTTCGCGATCGTAAGAATGATGATCTGCAGGACCGGGTGTACTTCACGATGGGCCTTTTGGCAGAACACAAAAATCAGATTCCGCAGGCAGTAGGCTATTTGCAGAAAGCCGCCGCCGCGTCGAAAGGCAACATGCAGCAAAAAGCATATACCTATCTGCAACTGGCCCGGATCAAATACGAATCCCTGGAAGATTTTGAAGCGTCAAAAGCATACTATGACAGTGCGCTGGCGATCCTCCCGCAGGAGGCGCCGGAGTACCGGTTGGTGGCCGATCGCAAACGCGCACTCGACAATTTCGTGACCCAGTATACCATAGTTACCACCGAAGATAGTTTGCAGAAATTGGCAAGGTTGAATCCGGCCGCGCTGGACAACAAGATCGACGCCATTATAGAGGCCAAAGAGAAGAAACGACTGGAAGATGAGGAAAGAGCCCGGAAGGCGCAGCTTGCAGCTCAGAATGCGAGCATGCAGCAGGGTGGGGGCAACCCGTTGGTGACCGCCGGTGAAAGAAGATGGGAATTGTACGATCCCGGCCTGGTCAATAAAGGTAAGATCGATTTCAAACGTGCCTGGGGTAACCGGCCATTGGAAGATGACTGGCGACGGAGCAGCAGACCACTCCGCTCATTGGCCGGTAACAACGCAGGAACTTCTGATAGTACCGCTATCGCTCAGACGCAACAGGCGGATGCAGGTATGAAACCGGGTACACCTGAATGGCAGCAGGTACATGCCCTTTTGAAAAAGAATGTACCCCTGACCGATACGCTCTTCTCCGCATCTCAAAGGAAAAAGGAAGATGCTTTGTACAATCTGGGAAAAATCTATCGCTTTGACCTAAAAGAATCACACCGGGCCATCTCCACATTTGAACGCGTGCTGGCCGATTACCCCCGTACGCAATATAAGGATGAGATTTATTACCTGCTTTTCCTGAGTAATGAAGAGAACGCAGCTCAAAAGGAGGCCTGGAAGGGCAAGTTGCTGAGCGAGTATCCGACGTCCACTTACGCAAGGCTGGTCAACAAGTCGACCGACGCCGGCGGCACCTCAGGCAATGCGGTTAAAGAATATGAAGCGGCATATAAGCTCTACGCGGACGGCAATTATACCAGGGCATTGGAAGAAATTGAGAAAAACCTGCCAGCTTACAAGGGAAGTTCAATGGAAGATAAATTCGCTTTGCTAAGGGTGTTTTTGATCGGCAAAGTTCGTGGAAAAGAAGCCTACGCACAGGCTATTACCGAATTTATGAGGCTTTATCCAACCAGCATTTACCTGCCACGCCTGAAAGAAATGCAGGAATTCAATTCCCCCTCGATGGGGAAGAGATAATATACTGAAATTGTATATTTGCCTTTCCAGTAACCTATCACCCCACCAATATGATTGAATTACAACCCGGAAAGTATCGGCGCTCCATTGTCCGTCTCTGGCGGTATGTGGCCCTGGGACTGGGTCTGATAATATTTTATATCGTTGCCGTCAGTTTTAACTTTTTGTGGCTGTTTGGCGGCATGCCCGATTTGAAAACACTTGAAAATCCCAAGAGTGAGCTTGCTTCCGAACTCATCAGTGAGGACGGGAAATCCCTTGGGAAGTACTTCTTCGAAAACCGTACGCCGATTAACATCGCGCAGATTTCTCCGAACCTGATCGATGCGCTGGTGGCAACGGAAGACGCGCGTTTTGTGAACCACTCGGGGATCGATCCGAGGAGTTTGCTCCGTGTATTCAAGGGAGTGGTCTCTGGAAGTTCGAGTTCGGGGGGAGGAAGTACATTGACCCAGCAAGTTGCAAAAAACCTTTTCAATACACGCTCAGAGGAGTATGAAGGTCTTTTAGGCAAGCTTCCGATCGTGCGGATCGTGATTGCCAAGACCAAGGAGTGGATATTGGCAGTGGTGCTGGAAAGAAAGTATACCAAGCAGGAAATCATGCAAATGTACCTGAACACAGTGTCTTTCGGGAACAACACTTACGGTATCAAAGTAGCGTCAAAGACTTATTTCGATAAAGAGCCCTGGGATCTTAATGTGACTGAGGCTGCATTGCTGGTCGGAATGCTGCAAAACCCGACCTTATTCAACCCGCTCCGCTTTCCCAACAATGCATTAAACCGGAGAAACACTGTGCTTGCACAAATGTGGAAATACGAATACATTCCGGAAGAAGATTTTATGCGGTTTAAGGAAAGGCCGCTCGGGCTGGACTTTACCATCGATAGTCACAACACGGGGCTGGCACCCTATTTCCGGGAGTCGATGCGTGGGTATCTCAAGAGCTGGGTCAAGTTATATAATGAAGAGCATGACACGGACCTCGACCTGTACACGAGCGGACTGCGGATTTATACGACAATCGACTCCCGCATTCAGCGTTACCAGGAGGATGCTCTTACCGACCATATGAAGCAACAGCAAAAGTTGTTTGATGAACATTGGAAAGGACGTAACCCCTGGACCTATGATAATGGAAAGGAAATTCCCGGCTTTATCAAAACAGCTGCCAGAAGATCGCCGCATTTCATTTCTTTGAAAAGGGACCTGGGTGAAGACGAAGCCTGGAAGATCATGCGGAAGCCTTACAAAATGAAGGTTTTTAGCTGGAACGGAGAAAAGGAAGTGACGATGAGCCCGCTGGACTCCATTGCGTATTACAAGCGCTTCCTCCGTGCAGGTATGATGTCCATGGATCCGCGCAATGGGCATGTGAAGGCCTGGGTAGGAGGTGTCAATTTCAAATATTTCAAGTACGACCACGTGAAGCAAGGGTCACGCCAGCCTGGTTCTACATTCAAACCCTTTGTGTATGTCTCGGCGCTGGATAAGAGCTTCCTTACCCCCTGCGATCATGTAACGGATGCGCCGGTCTATTTCGGGCCGTCGGATGGCGTGCCGGGTGGCTGGTCACCCCACAACTCTAACAACAAATACTCTTATCAATCCCTGTCCCTCCGGCAGGCGCTGGGGAAATCGGTTAACACGGTGAGTGCCTATCTGATGAAAATGGTGAGGCCTAAGGCTGTGGTGGAGTATGCACATAAGCTGGGGATTACCAGCAAACTTCAGGAGGTGCCCTCCCTATGCCTGGGAATCAGTGATGTATCGGTTTATGAAATGGTCGGTGCCTATTGCGCTTTTGCCAACGGAGGTCATCGCACGGAACCCATGACGATTTTGAGGATCGAGGACCGTTATGGAAATGTTTTGCAGGAGTTTTTCCAAAAGCAAAACCAGGAGATCAGCGAGAATATGGCTTATAATATGCTCTATCTCATGCGGGGTGCCGTAGAAGATCCCGGTGGTACTGCGGGGCGGTTGAGGCAATATGGTGTGACAGAGGGTAACGAAATCGCTGCAAAGACCGGAACAACTTCCAACTATTCGGACGGATGGTTTATGGGAATGACCCAAAGCCTGGTTTCCGGCATCTGGGTGGGAGGAGAAGACCGTAGCATTCACTTCCGGACGATTGCCTACGGTCAGGGTGGCCGTATTGCGATGCCGGCCTGGGGCTTATTTATGCAAAAAGTCTACGCCGATCAGACGCTCGTACAATACCGGAAAGGCCCATTCAATAAACCTGAAAACTACGTGCGCGAATGCGGGGGCGTAGCGACAGACAGTACCGATACGTACATTCCGCCGTCACGTTCCGACGACGAAGGTGTTTTGTTCTGACCTATTAACTTCTTGTCCGTGAATATCCTCGTTGCCCCTGATAAGTTTCGCGGTTCGCTGGAAGCAGCGGAAGTATGTGACGCCGTTACTGATGGCGTCAGAAAAGCATATCCTGATGCAAAAGTGACGGCTATTCCGCTGGCCGACGGCGGCGAGGGAACTTCGAAGATATTGACGAAGGTGACCGGCGGCAGGGAAGTGCCGGTAACCGTCATGGACCCGCTCAACCGGCAGATCAATGCTACTTATGGCATTTCGGGCGACCACGAGGTTGCCTTCATCGAGATGGCAGCGGCCTCGGGCCTTGGCCTTTTAACGGCAGAGGAGCGTAATCCGCTTCGTACGAGCACTTTTGGCACGGGGCAGCTGATCGTCGACGCATTGAACCGTGGCGTGAAGAAGATTATCCTCGGAATCGGCGGTAGCGCTACCACGGATGGAGGCATCGGGATGGCAGAGGCGCTTGGATATTCGTTCAGAGACGCGGAAGGACATACATTGCTGCCGAACGGCGAATCGCTGGCGAAAATCGCGTCGATAGACAGGCATAATGCAGATCCCAGACTTGCGTTGGTTTCAGTAATTGTAGCTTGTGATGTTACAAATCCGTTGTTTGGCAAAGACGGCGCTGCATATGTGTACGGTCCGCAGAAAGGCGCCGATCCGGAAATGGTAATGCAGCTGGATCTCGGACTGCAAAATCTCACATTGGTAGCAACACGTGTATTCGGTTCTGATGTGAGCGGGGTATCGGGCGCAGGTGCCGCGGGAGGGCTCGGCGCAGGTTGCATGTGGTTTCTGAATGCGGAACTGAAAGAAGGCATAAGCATTGTAATGGAGCAATGCGATATTGCCTCGCTGGTCGCTGATGCGGATCTGGTCATTACCGGTGAAGGTAAAGTAGATGAACAAACATTGGCGGGAAAGGTAGTAAAGGGGCTGGCGGGACTGTGCAAAAGCCACCGGGTGCCGCTGGCGGTTGTTTGTGGTTCTTTACAGATTACGTCCGAGCAGGCCAGGGATGCGGGAATGACTTACGCGGTATCGGTGCTTAACCGCCCGATGGATTTGAATGCAGCCCAAAGCGAGGCGTTCAAGCTGGTCAGCGACGCAACTTTTCAACTTACGCGGTTGTTTTTCTTCAATAGGGGCGCTGTTTAGCCTAAATTACAATCAATGTCAGAATTCAATTATAAAGAAGAACTCTCCAAAATTCCTCTCGATCCCGGTGTGTACCGGTATTTCGATGAAACCGGCGAGGTGATATATGTAGGGAAAGCGAAAAGCCTGCGCAACCGGGTTTCGAGCTATTTTTTGAAAAACAACCAGCACGACCGTAAAACCAAACGGCTCGTCAGCCAGATCAGGCGGATCGAGTATACCATTGTGTTGAGTGAATGGGATGCATTGCTTTTGGAAAACCAGCTGATCAAGCAATTGCAGCCTAAATTTAATATCCTGCTCAAAGACGATAAAACCTACCCATTCATTTGCATTACCCATGAACCATTTCCGCGCGTGTTCCCGACCCGGAATATGGATCGGACCAAAGGCACTTTCTACGGGCCATTTGCGAATTTGAGATCGATGCATACGTTGCTCGACATGTTCAAGGCGTTGTACCAGATCCGGTCGTGTCAGCTGCCATTGACTAAGCCGAACATCGAAGCCGGGAAGTTTAAAGTTTGCCTGGAATACCATATCGGGAACTGTAAAGGCCCATGCGAGGGCCTGCAGCGCGAGGATGAATACAATGCGGAGATCGAACAGGTACATAATATCCTCAAAGGAAATCTGTCATCTCCCCAGCAGTATTTCAAAGAAAGAATGCTGGAAGCCGCAGAACAGATGGCGTTTGAAAAAGCACATGCCTGGAAAACCAAAATTGAACACCTGTCGAATTTTCAAAGCAAAGCTACCGTCATTAATCCCCGTATCGGAAATATCGATGTGTTGACGATCGTTTCAGACGAGGAGGCCGCTTACCTGAATTTTATGAAGATCAAACAGGGGTATATGGTGGCTACGCAAACGCTGGAGGTTAAGAAAAAGCTGGACGAGAGCGATCTGGAAATCCTCGCGATGATGATTGTTGAGATGCGGTCGACGTATGGTTCAGAGGCGAAGGAAATTATCTCGAACCTGAAACCAGACCTTGAAATGCGTCTGGAAGTGACTGTTCCGCAGATTGGTGATAAGAAGAAGCTGCTGGATATGTCAATGAAGAACGTGATGTATTTCCGCAGGGAGAAAGCAGAGCGCAGAGAAGTGGAAGCATCGGCCACCTCGTCTAAAAAGGATCGCGTACTGATCCGGCTTAAATCTGATCTTCAGATCAAGACATTGCCCAGGCATATCGAATGCTTCGATAACTCCAACATACAAGGTACCAATCCGGTGGCTTCCATGGTTTGCTTTAAAGATGGAAAGGCATCCAAAAAGGACTACCGCCACTTCAATATCAAAACCGTCGTTGGTCCCAATGACTTTGCCTCTATGAACGAGATCGTGGGGCGACGATACCTCCGCCTCATCGCCGAGGAACAGCCGCTACCCGACCTGATTGTGATCGATGGCGGGAAAGGCCAGCTGGGAGCTGCTTGCGATGCATTGAAAAGCCTGGGTATCTACGGACAAGTGCCCATCATCGGCATCGCGAAGAGGCTGGAAGAGATTTATTTCCCGGAAGATCCGCTCCCTTTATATATTGATAAAAAATCGGAATCACTGAAACTCATCCAGCAGATCCGGGATGAAGCGCACCGTTTCGCCATTACATTCCACCGTGACAAACGCAGCAAGAGCAGTCTGGTGAGCGAACTGGAAGGTGTCGTGGGGGTCGGTAAGGTAACAGCCACGAAGCTACTGAAACATTTCGGGTCGGTACGCGGCATTCGTGAAAGCTCTCTGGAAACCTTGACCGACCTGATAGGCCTGGACCGGGCGAAGAAGGTGAGGTCTTATTTCGATGCGATGGTCGAGTAATGCGGGTCAGAGTCCGATTTGCTTCCCTGCAATAAAGCCGGTTGTCCAGGCATTCTGGAAGTTGAAACCACCCGTAATACCATCCACGTCCATTACTTCCCCTGCGAAAAAAAGACCTGGTACGGACCGGCTTTCCAGTGTTTCCGGATTGAGATCTGCCAATGCAACACCTCCGCAGGTAACAAACTCCTCTTTGAATGTCGTTTTACCCTTCACATCGAACTGGCTGTTGGTTAGCATTTCGGTCAGGCGGTTGAGGACCTTGTTGCTCGCGTCCCCCCAGCGAAGCGCCTCACCGATTTCGGCTTTCTCAACAAAAACTTTCCAAAGGCGCGTCGGTAAGCCAAAGCGGGGATGTGAACCGATTTGCTGCCTGCCCGTTTTTGTTTTTTCCCCCAGCAGAAATTCCCGGACCTGCTGCTCGTTCATTTCCGGTACCCAGTTGATCCTGCACGTGAAATGGTAGTCTTTTTCCGCGAGGTCACGCGCTCCCCATGCTGACAATTTCAGTACCGCAGGACCGCTGAAACCCCAATGCGTGATCAGCAATGGCCCGCGCCATTCGTGTTTGGAACCCATGATCTTGACCTCCGCATCCTGGACCGAAACGCCGGCGAGGGGAAGCAGATAGCTGTCGGGGGTGTTAAAAGTAAAAAGCGAAGGAAGCGGAGATACAATCTGATGCTGATGTACCTGAAGCCATTCAAAGCCCTCCGTTTTAGGATAACCGCCCGTAGCGATCAGGAGCCGGTCCGCAGTTAATTCTTCGTCGCCCGAAGTGCGCAGTGTAAATGCTCCGTCCTGCCGCGAGAAGGAAGTGATGTGAACCCCGGTATGAACCTCGATTCCGAGGTTGCGCGCAGAGCGGATCAGGCATTCAATAATGGTATGCGAGGAGTCGGTAACAGGAAACATGCGGCCGTCGGTCTCTGTTTTCAGCTTAACCCCTCTTTTTTCAAACCATTCGACGGTAGCCTGCGCGTCGAAACGTTGCAACAGCTTGCGCAGGAATTTCTCTCCTCTGGGATAGTTTTTGATAAAAAAGCGCAAATCATGCGGCTTGTGAGTCACATTACATCTGCCGCCGCCCGATACGCGGACTTTGTTGAGCACGGTCCGGCTTTTTTCCAGGATGGTTACCTGAGCTCCGGGAAAAGTCTCGGCTGCTGTGATTGCAGCCATAAACCCGGCTGCTCCACCACCGATCATTACAATTTGCATAGCTGTCTTTTTGTCCCACAAAAATGACATGTTAGTTTTAAAAACTGCAATTTCTTTTCCTATCTTTCAAAACAGCTTCAAAAATTCAAACTAAAACCTTCAATAACTATACATGCAGAAAATTCTCGTTATCGGATTGGGGAAGGTAGGTTCCCTGGTCGGTACATTACTCAACAAACGCTTTCAGGTAACCGGTATCGACCGGTTTGAGCCAGCCATTCCGCTCTCCTTTCCCGTTTTGAACGGTGATGTGGGAGATGCGTCATTTCTGGACAATGTCATGATTGGTTTCGATGGCGTAGTTTCCTGTATGCCTTACAATCTGAACCTGCCCATCGCACGCCGGGCATTCCAGTTGGGTATCCATTACTTTGACCTGACGGAGGATGTACCCACCACTTCGGCGATCAGGGAAATGGCGGCTGACAGCCGGAGTGTAATGGCACCACAATGCGGCCTTGCCCCCGGTTTTATAGGCATTGTCGGAATGGAACTTGCCAAACGATTCACTAAAATCAGGGATATCGAGCTGAGGGTGGGCGCATTGCCCCGCTATCCGAACGGTTTGATGGGTTATTCATTCACCTGGTCGCCCGCCGGTGTTGTGAACGAATACCTTAATGACGCGGAAGTGATCCATAATGGTGTCCGGAAAATGGTCCCTTCGCTGGAAGGTATTGAAATGATCAATATCGAAGGCCAGGAGTTTGAGTCGTTCAGCACTTCGGGAGGTTTGGGTACCCTGTGCGAGACATTGGAAGGCAAACTCGATACGTTGAACTACAAAACCATCCGATACCCGGGACATTGCAATCTGATGCGGTTTCTCCTGTATGAGCTTTGCCTGAAAGACAAACGCCAGCTCGTGGAGCAAATACTTACGGAAGCAAAGCCTCCAGTGCAGCAGGACGTGGTGTATGTATATGCCGTGGTAGAAGGCTGGAAGGATAATCGATTGGAAAGGGAGGAATTTTACCGCGCCTATCACCCGATTCAGATCGACGGGCAGCATTGGCGTGCTATTTCCTGGACAACCGCGGCTTCGATCGCCTCCGTGGTAGAATTGGTAGCAGATGGTGTTTTGCCGCGTGAAGGGTTTATCAGACAGGAAGATATCTTGCTGTCTGATTTTCTTGGAACTCAAAACGGCAGATATTTCGATTAATCCGTAATGTTTTCAATGATGATAGACGTCCATGAAATACTGCTGCGGCTGGGGATCGGTGCTGTAAATAATGGCATTAGTACCGGGCTGGAAAGCTGGGATGGCAAGGGAGCACTGCTGGAATCTTTTTCTCCGGTAGACGGAGATAAAATTGCCGGTATTACCGAAGCGAGCTATGTGGATTATGATGCGGCGGTATCGTGTTCGGTCCGCGCATTCACGGCGTGGAGAAAAGTACCGGCACCAAAACGTGGCGACATTGTGCGTCAGATGGGGGAGAGACTGCGTGTGTACAAAGCAGATCTGGGGGCACTTGTAAGTTATGAAATGGGAAAAAGCTTACAGGAAGGGCTGGGGGAGGTTCAGGAGATGATCGATATATGTGATTTCGCGACAGGCCTTTCCAGGCAGTTGTACGGATTGAGCATGCACAGCGAGAGGCCACAGCACCGGATGTATGAGCAATGGCACCCACTGGGCGTGGTAGGCATCATAACCGCATTTAATTTCCCCGTGGCTGTATGGTCATGGAATGCGATGATCGCCTGGGTGTGCGGGAATGTATGTGTGTGGAAATCTTCTGAAAAAACACCGTTGACCGCTCTGGCGTGCCAGAATATCATTAGACAGGTCTTGGAGAAGAATGATGTGCCGGAAGGTGTATCGTGCCTGGTGACGGGAGGACGTGAAGCAGGTGAATGGATTGCCAGTGATCCTCGGATCAATCTGGTGTCTGCAACCGGTAGTATTCCGATGGGACGGTCCGTTGGCGAAGCTGTGGCGCGCCGGCTGGGCAGAAGCTTGCTCGAACTGGGAGGAAACAATGCGATCATTGTTACACCTTCGGCCGATCTCCATGTTGCGGTTCCCGGCATTGTGTTTGGGGCAGTCGGTACGGCAGGTCAGCGCTGCACTTCCACGCGCCGGATCATCGTGCACGACGCTATTTACGAAGAAGTGAAGAAGAGACTGGTGCGGGCCTACGGACAACTTAAAATAGGTAACCCGCTCGATCCGTCCAATCATGTGGGCCCGTTGATCGATAAGCAGGCAGTAGCTCATTACGAATCTGCGGTACGCCAGATCACCGAAGCGGGAGGTTCGTTCATTGTGGAGCCCGGTTTTCCGGAAGGCGATGTATATTCGTCGGGATGTTACGTATATCCATGTATCGCAGCAGTGGAAAACCATTTTGCCATTGTACAGCATGAAACCTTTGCACCTATTCTTTATCTGATCAGGTATACTGATCTGGACGAAGCGATCGCCTTGCAAAACGATGTTCCACAAGGATTATCGTCTGCCATATTCACAATGAACCTCAGGGATTCGGAGCAGTTTCTTTCCCAGGATGGCTCAGATTGCGGGATTGCTAATGTCAACATCGGCACATCGGGAGCTGAAATAGGCGGTGCATTCGGCGGAGAAAAGGAAACAGGCGGTGGTCGCGAATCGGGCTCGGATGCGTGGAAGGCTTACATGAGGAGGCAGACGAACACGATCAATTACGGAAACACATTACCATTGGCCCAGGGAATAAAGTTTGAGGTCGAGTAATTAAAATTTCTAACTTTGTACCTATCTAAGACACATTATATTTTCACATTGAACCGCATTTTAGTATGAAATATCAGCTTACATCAGATCAGATCTCCTCGAAGGTGGCCGGTGAAACGGTGATTTTGAACCACACGAAGGGTGCCTACTATGGTCTGGATGAGGTAGGGGCGTTGATTTGGGATACACTGGAAAAGGGGCCCCAAACCATTGAATCCCTGTATGAAGTGGTGACCAATGAGTATGAGGTTGATCAGGCAACGTGCCGGAATGATGTAGATGGTTTGTTAAAAGAGCTCATTTCTGAAAAGCTGGTAGAAGAAATCCAATAAGCATTGAAACGCATCGGCAGGTTCATAAGCAGATGGCGGACGTTGTCCGTTTCAGAGAAGATCAGCTTTCTGAAAGCAGCCGTGTGTCTTTCATGCATTAAAATAGGGCTGACGGTTTTGCCTTTTTCGATGTTCCGAAAGATATTTCACTGGTTTACAGCCACCAGCGAGGTTACAGAGGTTCCCCAGGTTAAGATAGACCGACTGGTTTGGGCGGTGGACACTGCGGCTAATTTGCTGCCATTTGAACTGCTCTGTTTGCCCAGGGCTTTGGCGGTAAAGTACCTGCTGCGAAAAGCGCCTTCCATGACTTTGGAAATAGGGATAGAGGTGAACCCCGCAAAACACTTTGAAGCACACGCCTGGATCGAGCAAAATGGGAACATCGTTATCGGCCAATGGCCTGACACCGTGTTTTACCAGCGGCTATGGGTTTGGGAATAGATTAATATATCTCGCATGCATTATTACACGGCCTTCGGGTTAAACATCCATTCCGACATAACACTGACAGAGCTTTGTGAGCAAGACGGCGAGGATTCAGAGGACTTAAAAATCATCAGCAATCGTTTTGTTATACCCCGTTTGACAAAGACGCACATTTACCGTCGTGGAATACGCGCGGAGTTTGGGGTTGACGAGGAGGGCGGTTTGTATTTATGCTGGAAGGGGATAGCGAATTTCAGAGCTACAAACGGCTTATTGCTGGAAGTGGAGTCGCTGACCGATGATCCGAAACTTTTGAGTCTCTTTACGGTAAGCGAAGCCCTCGGGCTGATATTATTCCAAAAGGGCTACTTTCTTTTGCATGCCAGTGCGGTGAAGGTTGGGGATGAGGCGTGGTGTTTTATGGGAAAACCAGGTGCAGGAAAGTCGACCACCGCTGCTGCTTTTATTAAGTTCGGGGGCGTGTTGCTCAGCGACGATCTGACAGCAATTACTTTCGACGAGCATGGAAAAGCCTACATTGTCCCTGCTTATCCACAACTAAAAATATGGGCTAAGACCGTCGATGGTTTAAGCTATGATACATCGGAACTCACTCCCGTCACTGAGGGTGTGAATAAATACGCCTACAATCCTAAATCGGGCTTTCAGCATGAGCCGGTAAGATTGCGGCAGGTACTTTTTCTCCACAATGCAAGGTCTAAAAAGGCTTACTCGCTGTTGCCGACATCTTCGATCCCCACCGAATGCCTTAGGAATTTTCCTCTCCCACTCGACTTATTGAAGGGACACTCATTAAAGAAACATTTTGAGGATAGTTTTAAATGCGCATTATCGGCTGAAATGTGGAGTAAAAGGCGACCCGACGGATTTGTGAAACTGGAAGAATGGGTGAAAGATACGATTGAGAAAACCAACAGCCAGGTGAATGAAGACCGTACCCTCTAAGGAACTTTCGTTGATCCTGTGTTCCTGTCTGGATGTGAGCTGGCAAGGTGACCCTGACTGCCTTGATCTTGATAAACTGTATGCACTGCTGAGTCATCATCAGGTGCGCCCGCAGTTTCTTGCCTATATCCGGGACCGGAATTTGCTCGTGAATTTTCAGGCTAGGTTACGAAAAGATTGCCAGGAGATTGCCTTTGTTAACATGATCGCAGCTAAGGAATTGGTGGAGGTCACAAAGATCCTTACGGAGCATCAGGTCGAGTCGTATGCATATAAGGGTAGCATGTGGGCTGATTGGCTGTATGGCAATATAAGTCAGCGCGAATTCGGGGACATTGATGTTCTTATTCCCGAATCTGCATTTCCCGAAGCATATAAGCTTTTAATGACGGAAGCAGGATATGTGGCAGACGACTACCGGCGTTACTTACTCGGAAATCCAAAAACGAGAAAGAGCTATTTTAAAACGGACTACCATATCCCGATGATCAACAAGCCGGATAAGGCCCTGCAAAGCGTGCTGGAAGCGCACTGGGGGATCGCCTATCCACGGCTAATGTTCGAATTTCCGTCGACGGAGTGGAGCCGGTACCGTGAGCGTTACAATCTGCTGGGGACGGAGCTAAGTTCATTTCGTAACGAATACCAGTTCCTGGTGTTGCTCGTACATCATGGCGGAAAAGAAGAGTGGCGGAAACTGAAATATTTGGCTGATCTGGCGGCTTACATGCGAAGGTTTGGCGATTCAACTGACTGGTCGAGCGTAATGCAAATGGCAAAGACCAAGGGCATTTTTGCGCTTTTGGAGAAAAGTCTGGGCCTGCTGCGCAGTCTCGGAATGGAGTGGAGCGAAAGATGGCCGCAATTTGCGACCATCGTCGTTACAGATCGTTATTGGAAAGATTGGGAAGCCATGGAAAAAGAGCGGACAAACTCCACCTGGCCTTATTTCAAACACGGATTATCAGTTCACGATGGGATCAAACATCGCGCCCGTCTGGTTATCGGGCATGTCAAGTACTTCACCGAGTTGCATCTCATCTGGAACAAGTTCCGATACAAGCAAAACCGGATCAGATTAAGGACAAAACAATAGTCCCGTCAATGCTGTGTCCCGGTGCTAATATGTTCAATCCTTCTCCGGTGTTGAATGCGTCTACATTTGAAGTTAATGGCTCAATGGCCACGCAATCCCTTGCCGGTGGGGTATAGACGACCAGGTAGTTGAATTTCCCTTCTCCCGTTTCCTGATCGATACGTAGCGTTACGTCCTGATTTTCTGAAATCAGTTCGGTCACGGCATGCTGGCCGGGTGAATTGACAATAAAGCAGTTATCGAAGGTTTTCCGGTAAAGCAATGCAGGTTTTTCAACATGGAATGGCTCAGTCCCGATTGGAATGAGGTTCTCGTTAAAAGTAACCAGCTTTTCGGATGGTATGCTGATCTTCCATGCGTCGGCCTGTTCATTGCCCAGCTGGAAATAGGGATGCCAGCCAAACATGGCAGGGCAGGGAGCGCTCCCATTGTTTTTGGCGTCGTATCTCACTTCGAAACGGCCGTCCGCATAAAGGGTATACCGGATCGTGAAGTGTACTTCAAATGGATAACCTTCCGGTTGGTCAATTGTCTGCGATAGTTGAATGGCAGCATGATCGGCATGAATCACCTGTTCTTCCAAATGAAACTGCTTTTTCCTCACCAATCCGTGTATCGCATTGAGGCCGCCATTTTCATTCCTGGCGAGCTGATAGTACTTACCGAGGAACTTGTATTTGCCCTCGGGAATACGGCTCGCGAAAGGGAACAACAATTCGCTCGCGCTCTGTGTATCTTCAACCAATGCTTGTGGCGTAGGAGGGGTTTTGAGAAGTGAAAACAGGGTAACTCCCTTGCGAAGGGAAAGCTGACGGACTATACCCCCCAATTCGGGTACCACTACGAACCGGTTTCCTGTGGCGGTTTCCTGAACAACATATTCTGTCAGATCACCGTATTGTTGCTTGAATATTTCAAAGGCCATGAACTTCGCGAAGGTTTAGGGGTAAAATGTAAAACAGGATGTAAAAATAATAGCCGGACAGTCTGAATTGCCCGGCTATTCTATATTTATTCTTGACTGGAATCACTATTCGTTGGAAGTGTCCTTTTCAGCCTCGGCCATCTCTTCCTCCTTTTGGTTTTTATCCTTGCGCTCCTGCTCAAGTGTCTGTTTCACCACTTCCTCGTGGATCGCAGCCTCTTCATTCGAGCGACGGTTGATATAAGCCTGATAGCTTGTTTCCTTTTCGTAAGGACGTTTTCCGATCAGTTTTTCCAGATCTGCCTGGAAGAGAATTTCTTTTTCCAGAAGCTCTTTTGCCAGTACTTCCAATGCATCCCGTTTGTCGTTAAGGAGACCTTTAACGAACTGATAGGCCTGATCTACAAGTTTCCGAACTTCTTCATCGATTGCCTGCGAAGTAGATTCGGAATATGGCTTGGTGAATGAATAATCAGTCTGTTTGGAGTCATAGAAGGAAATATTCCCGATGCGCTCGTTCATCCCGTACATGGTTACCATGCTGTAAGCCACTTTGGTAACTCTTTCCAGATCACTCAAAGCACCTGTCGAGATCTTGCCAAATACCACATCCTCCGCCGCACGACCGCCGAGTGTCATACACATTTCGTCAAACAACTGCTCGGTACGGTACAGATACTGCTCACGCGGGAGATATTGGGCATACCCGAGCGCTGCTACTCCACGAGGTACGATGGATACCTTTACCAAGGGATCGGCATGTTCGAGGAACCAACCTGCTACCGCATGGCCGGCTTCGTGGTAAGCAACAATCTGCTTTTCTTCGGGTGAGATCAGTTTGTTTTTCTTTTCCAAACCACCGATCACACGATCCATCGCGTCCTGGAAGTCTTGCATGGTCACTTCCTCGCGGTTTCGGCGGGCAGCGATCAATGCAGCTTCATTACATACGTTGGCGATTTCAGCACCTGCAAAACCTGGTGTTTGTGAAGATAATTTCTGGATATTCACATCCGTAGCCAGCTTCAAAGGCTTTAAGTGTACCTTGAATATCGCTTCCCGACCGATTACATCCGGTTTGTCGACAGATATCTGGCGGTCGAAACGTCCCGGACGCAACAGCGCAGGGTCAAGGACATCCGGACGGTTGGTCGCTGCGACGATGATGATACCGGAGTCGGTGGCGAAGCCGTCCATTTCAACGAGCAGAGAGTTCAATGTGTTTTCACGTTCGTCATTGGAACCCGGCATTGCACCACGGCCACGTGAACGGCCCACGGCGTCGATCTCATCAATAAAAATGATACAAGGCGCTTTTTCCTTTGCTTGTTTGAAAAGGTCACGGACACGTGCAGCACCCACACCCACAAACATTTCCACAAAGTCGGAACCCGATAGCGAGAAGAAAGGTACACCCGCTTCACCCGCAACAGCTTTCGCAAGGAGTGTCTTACCAGTTCCCGGAGGGCCTACCAGCAATGCACCCTTTGGAATTTTAGCACCCAGTTTTTTAAACTTATCGGGGCTCTGCAGATATTCTACGATCTCTTTAATTTCTTCTTTCGCTTCATCCAGTCCGGCAACATCGTTGAAGGTGATCTTCACTTTGTTTTCCGCGTCGAAAAGAGTGGCACGTGAACGGCCGATATTGAAAATCTGTCCGCCGGGACCCACACCGCCTGACATTCTCCCCAAAATGAAATACATCACGAGGATCATGACAATGAAGAAGCCCCAGGTTCCCAGGAAGCTGGTCCAGTCGTTACGCGTATCTACTACAAAAGGCACTTTGTCGTCGTCCGGGACGCCTTCCTGCATTTTGTCGAAATCTTTTTTGAAGGTCTCCGCCGACGTCACCTGAAACTGGTAATGGGAGGCAGTTTCCCCGCCGAAATAGTTATTTTCCTTCGCAACTACCCTGTATTTATCGAGTTTAAGCGCCTCTGGTTTGAGCGTAACCTCCACTGACTTGTCATTGACAATGGTAACGCGCTCCACTTCCTTGTCAGCCATCATCTTCTCGAAACGTTTCTGTGTTGTTTCGCGGATCGTCGATGTTCTGTTGAGGTACGTGATTCCCAGTATAGTGGCGATCAGAGCGGCTATAATCCAACCTTGATATCCCTTCTGAGGACTTTTAGGGTTGAGTGGCCCCCTTTTGTTATCGTTTTCAGACATTCGTTCGTTTTTAATTAAGAGGAAATATATTAAACAACAATTCCGGCAAGGCTAATGTTCGCCTGGCCGGCCATTATACCATGGAGTCTTCCAGGTACGTCACCTCTGCATCTCCCCAAAGTTCTTCCAGATCGTAATGTTTGCGGCGTTCTTTGTTGAAAATATGTGCGACAACGTCCACATAATCAATCAAAATCCATTCTCCATTCGCCTTTCCTTCTTTTTGCCAGGGCTCTGTTTTGGATATTTTATAAACTTCTTCTTCAACCGAGTTGGCCAAAGCATCTATTTGCGTATCGGAGTTACCCGAGCAGATCACGAAAAAATCGGTTATTGAATTTTTTACTTTTCTGAGGTCTAGTATGGCAATGTCCAAACCCTTCTTTTCTGTCATGCCCTTCACCACGAGTTCGGTGAGATCTTTTGAGGATAGTTCTTTATTTTTGCGTTGTTTCATGCGTAGTTGATTCCTTTTCTAAAACCCTAAAGTAAAACAAAAAAATTGTACAACTCCACACAGGATACCTTAATAATTGGTAAAAAAGTAATATATCTGCCAACTTGTCATTCCACAAACGACATAGCGGCTGAAATCGTACATGCGGGCCTGTTTGAGGAGGGGACGGTTGTCATTACCGACAATCAGGTAAAGGGAAGAGGGCAGAGGGGGACCGCCTGGCGTGCTAATGCCGGTGAGAATCTGACCTTTTCGGTCGTTCTCACACCCGGATTTCTGCCTGTTGCCGATCAGTTTTTGATCAGCCAGATTACCGCACTTGCTATACGTTCCTACCTGGCAACATATGTCAATAATACCCGGGTGAAATGGCCCAATGACGTGTATATGGGGAACAAAAAAGCCTGTGGTGTATTGATCGAAAATTCCATCCAGGGTGCCAGGCTGACAAGCTCCGTTATCGGCATCGGAGTGAATATAAATCAGTCTGAGTTTGAGACTCCCTATGCGACGTCACTGTTTCGTGAAACGGGCCGGCAGTACGCGCTGGCAGAAGAATTTCATAAACTCCTGAAATTCCTGGATGTGTTTTATGTCAAACTCAGATCACTGAATCAAAACCAGGCCATTCGCGGTGAATACCTGACAAATCTATACGGGTATCAGAACGAAGTAAGCTTTCTATATCAAGGAGAAGTCACAAAAGGAACGGTGACCGACGTGACGCAGCAGGGTAAATTGCAGGTCAAGCTGGCCACCGAAGAAAACATACTTGAGTTTGACCTCAAAGAAATAGAATGGGTAAAGGATTAAACGTCGCCCCATTTACCAAGTACCACCATTACCAGGGCGCATATGCCTAATCCAAGCGACTCCCTTGCCAATTCGATGTTCAGGCTACGCATGGAGGTCTCGCCAAAGAAAATGCCTTCGAATTCCGGCGGCCATTGCAGAATTCCTCCCACCAGATAACCGGCTGCCAGAACGTAGAACACCCAGGATGGCCAAAGCCCGCGAATACTCATGAAACACGCCAGCGCGGCAAAACTATAAATGGCAATCCATATGCCGGAATCGGGGTCATTGAGCTGCAAGTAGGCAAAGATGACAAATATGATTCCAAAAAATATCTTTAAGAGTCTCATGACAAAGTGGGTTTGAGTTTGAATGGTTGAGGATACATCAAAAAGCGGCAACCTGCATGTTATTAACTATCCGATCGACGCTTTTCGCACACGGTTTACTGACAAAATTGGGCCAGCGCATTGGCGGCGTCACTATATCCCAGATTCAGAGCCTGTTTCAAACTGGTGCATCCGAGTTCTTTTTCGCCATCGTTCCATTGCGAAAGACCTAATCCGTAAAACGCTTTTCCGTATTGTGCATCCAGCTTTACGGTCTGCCGGAAAGCCAGGGTTGCTTTTTTGTAATCCTGGGTGCGATAATAAGTGTTTCCCAAATTGTACCAGGCTTGTTTGTTGTTATTGTCCAGTTGGGTAGCCTTTTCGAAGTCCTGAATGGCCTCGGGCGTTTTGTCCATCAATACCAGCAACTGTCCTCTGTTCAGAAAGACATCGGCCGTGTCAGGCGCCAGCTGGGCGGATTTGTTGTAGTCGGCGAATGCGGAATCCAGTTTGTTTTCGTCTGTATAGAGCAATGCACGATTAAAATACGGGCGATACGACGCGGGTTGAAGTTTGATCGCCTGTCCGAAGTCGAGCAATGCATTCGGATACTCTTTCAATTCATAGTAGGCGACACCCCGGAGGTTAAAAGCATCGGCACTGGAGGTGTTTTTTTCGATGGCCTTGTTGATGAAGTCAATGGCTTCGCGGGTCTTGCCCTGCTGCATGAGTTCTTTGCCTTTTTGAAGGAATGCATCAGAGGATTGCGAGCAGGAATAGAGGAAGAAGAGAAAAAATAAAAAAAATAATCGGGGCATACTGGTTCATTTCTAGTTGATTCGCACAAAAGTAAGGCGAAAGGCCACACGAATGTTTTCTTTTTGTTAATAAAATGTCTTTATCTTTGCACCCGGCAAATCGGAACTACCAGCTCCTTTCGAATCCCCCAGGTCCTGACGGAAGCAAGGGTAGATGGTCGATGCGGTGAGATTCTCGGTTTGCCTTTTTTTATTTCTTCCCCCTTCGATTCCCCCTTTCTTTCTTTTTGCTTTTGTTCAGGGTTTCCTACTTTTGTGGAATATTCTAACCAATAAATTTTCAATATGAAATTTTTCATTGATACTGCGAACCTGAATGAAATTCGGGAAGCGCAGGCGCTTGGTGTTTTAGATGGTGTTACCACCAACCCATCGTTGATGGCAAAAGAAGGAATCACGGGTAAGGATAATATAATGCGTCACTACAAGGCTATCTGCGATATCGTGGACGGTGATGTAAGTGCGGAAGTAATTTCGGTCGATTTCGAAGGAATGGTTCGTGAAGGCGAAGAATTGGTAGAAATCGACGAGAAGATCGTTGTGAAGATCCCCATGATCAGGGAGGGTATCAAAGCCCTTAAATATTTCTCATCAAAAGGCATCCGTACCAACTGTACACTCATCTTCTCGCCAGGACAGGCGCTGGTTGCCGCGAAAGCAGGTGCAACTTATGTGTCTCCGTTCGTAGGCCGTCTCGATGATATCTCAACAGACGGTATCGCTCTTATCGAGCAGATCCTGACTATTTACAGAAACTACGGATTCGATACGCAGGTACTTGCTGCCTCTGTACGTCACCCAATGCACATTATCCAGTGCGCGGAAGTAGGTGCGGATGTGATGACCGGCCCATTGAGCGCGATCGAAGCATTGCTGAAACACCCATTGACGGACATTGGTCTTGAGAAATTCCTGTCTGACTACAACAAAGGAAATTCTTAATTAACTTGTCTCACTGAGCGGAGTCGAAGTGCATTGCACGACGTTACATTTGTCCTTCGACCGCCGGGCGGTCGAAACACTTCGGTACTGACTGTCTTCGACTCCGCTCAGACTGACATTGCGATTGTCTCGCTGAGCGAACCGGGCCGCCGGGCGGTCGAAGTGTGACACGCTATCCATTCCGGGCATTACGCTCAACATTTACACATAGCACAATCATGACCACCGATTCGACAGAGCCAATAATCAGACTGGAAAGGGCAGATATCTATCAGGGTGAGAGGCCTGTTTTGAACGACGTTCATTTTGAGATCAGTAAGGGCGAATTTGTGTACCTCATCGGTCGTACCGGTAGCGGTAAGAGCTCGCTTTTAAAAACACTATACGCCGATTTATGGCTGCATACCGGTTCTGCCAAAGTGGCCGGTTATGAGCTTCACAACATCAGAAGGGCGGATATCCCGTTCCTGCGCCGCCGCATAGGTATCGTATTTCAGGATTTTCAGCTGCTTTCCGACCGTTCTGTCGAGGATAACCTCGCCTTCGTGCTGCGCGCGACGGGCTGGGAAAATCAGGGGAAGATCTCCAAACGCATTGCCGAGGTTTTAATGCAGGTAGGCTTGGGAACCGCCCAGAAAAGAATGCCCCATCAGCTGTCGGGCGGAGAGCAGCAACGTGTCGTAATTGCACGTGCTATGCTGAACGAGCCACAGATCCTGATCGCGGACGAGCCGACGGGTAATCTCGATCCGGAGGTGGGAGATCAGATCATGCAGGTTTTCAGGACCATCAACAATGCTGGAACTGCGATTCTGATGGCAACCCATAATCACGACTTTCTGAAACGCTTTCCGGCGCGCGTAATCAAATGCGAAAACGGAAGCGCGACCGTGAGCTAGATTTTGAAACCATATCAAGCAAAAGCGGCGTTTGAACATCTCAAACGCCGCTTTTGCTTTTATACAAAATTATTTCGCCTTCATATCGATCACCGGGATGATCATTTCTTCCAGGGACACACCTCCATGTTGGAATGTATCGCGGTATAAATTCACGTATTGATTGTAATTGTTGGGATATGCGAAAAAGTAGTCCTCCTTCGTAAATACGTACGATGTCGATACGTGCGGTTTGGGAAGGAATATCCGCTCCGGTTTGCGGCACACCATCAAGTGGTTATCATCAAAACCGAGGTTCTTGCCGTGCTTGTACCGTAGGTTTGTATTCGTTTCCCGGTATCCGATGATTTTCACCGGCTTCTGAACCCGGATCATGCCGTGGTCGGTGGTAAGAATTAAACGGCCTTTCTTTTCGGCAACCTTTCTGATGAAGTCGAGCAATGGAGAGTGCTGGAACCATGAACGCGTGATGGATCGGTAAGCCGCTTCGTCGGGAGCGAGTTCTTTGATCATCTGCACATCTGTGCGCGCATGGGAAAGCATATCCACAAAATTGTAGACAACTACATTCAGCTGGTTCGTCAGCAGGTTGTTGAAAGTGTCTACCAGCGCTTTCCCCTGGTTGGTGTTCAGGATTTTGGAATATGAAAATTTGATATTCAAATGGTTCATTTCCAGTTGTTTTTGAAGGAAATCCTGTTCATGGTTGTTCAGACCTTCCTCCCCGTCTGGGGTATTCTCGTCACTTACCCACCATTGCGGATGCTTGCGTTCCATTTCGCTCGGCATCAGTCCCGAGAAGATCGCATTGCGCGCATAACCGGTAGTTGTAGGCAGAATAGAATAATAGGAAGATTCTTCCTCAATGTTGAAATACTCCTGCAAAATCGGCTGTATCATCTTCCATTGATCGTACCGGAAGTTGTCGATCAGCAGGAAGAACAATGGCTCGCTCGAACCTTTCAGATGCGGGAATACCTTCTGTTTCATCAATTGATGGGACAAAACCGGCTTGTCTGACCGCGGATCGTTCAGCCAATCCTCATATTCGTCCTCAATGAACTTACAGAAATTGGCATTGGCTTCACTTTTTTGCATACTGAAAACCTCCGCCATACCCTGATCATCGGAACTTTCGAGTTCCAGTTCCCAGTAGATGAGTTTTTTGTAAATATCCGCCCACTCTTCGTGGCCGATGCGGTCCTGGTATTGCATGGCCAGGCTTCTGAATTCCTGCTGATAGCTCAGTGTGGTCTTTTCGGTCACCAGCCTTTTGTTGTCCAGTATTTTCTTGACGGAGAGAAGTATTTGATTGGGATTCAGAGGTTTGATGAGATAGTCGTCGATTTTTGAGCCAATCGCGTCCTCCATAATGTGTTCCTCCTCGCTTTTGGTGATCATCACGACGGGGAGGTTGGGTTGCTGCTGTTTGATCTGAGCAAGTGTTTCCAACCCGGTCATCCCCGGCATCATTTCGTCCAGAAATACGATGTCAAAACGGTCATTCTCGATTCGGTCCAATGCGTCGGCTCCGCTATTGACGGGCGTTACGTTGTAACCTTTATTGGTGAGAAACATGATATGCGGTTTGAGAAGATCTATTTCGTCATCGGCCCAAAGGATGTTATATTGCATAATGCTTGGCTTTACAGTGTTAAGTAATGAAAAATTCAATGTAAGGGTAACGCGACGGTCGGAGCATGTCGTATATTAAAAACGGTTTTAACGTTTTTTAAGAAATATACGGCTTATCCTTATACGTTATCTTTTACTGTAAAAAATGTGTTCCACCATGTGCCGTCAGGACAAGAATTTTCGTGTAACCCGGTCAAGATCATCCGGGGTGTCCACGCCGTGAGAGTCGTCGGAGGTGATAACGGCGCGGATCGCATAGCCGTTTTCCAGCCAGCGTAGCTGTTCCAGGGCTTCGGCTTTTTCCAGTGCTGATACCGGCAGTTTGGTTATTTCGGACAATACATCGGCACGGTAAGCGTAGATTCCGATGTGTTTGTAGAAAACGTGTGTTCGAAGCCAGTCGGCAGTTTCTGCATTGCGGAGATAGGGGATGGTTTGCCGGCTGAAATACATTACCTCATGCCGCTTGTTCAGGACGGCTTTGGGCACGTTGGGGTTGAACAGTATCTCGTCGTGATCGATCACTTTCACCAGCGTTGCCAGCTCCGTTTCTCCATTGAGGACGGTGGCCAGATGATCGATAGGCTCAGGACTGATAAAAGGCTCATCACCCTGGATGTTGATGACATAATCGTATTGCTCGGCCGTTTGGGTGAGTGCTTCGAAACACCGGTCGGTGCCACTCTGATGTTCCTGTGACGTCATAACGGCATTTCCGCCGAAGCCCAGGACATGTTCCAGAATTCTTTCATCATCGGTGGCTACGATTACCCGGGCTAGTTGAGTAGCTTTGGAAGATTGCTCGTAGACCCGCTGGATCATGCTTTTGCCGCCGATATCCACAAGGGCTTTGGCTGGGAAACGGGTAGAAGCGTAGCGGGCCGGTATTATTCCTAAAATGCGCACGAGGTCGTTGTTGATTAAATTTTGATTCAAAATAAAGCTAAAAAATTGCAAAATCTTTTTTCGCACCGCTTTTCGGAAAACATCTGGCGCATTTTGCCCGATGCTGATCCTGAAAGTACATTGTGGGTCATTGAGTTACGGGATGCGGACACGAAATCGGTCTCTTTTGCACTGGTGGACGTTGCAGTTCCGGCATTGATCTGGCACAGGAAAATCGAGGGGACAGACTGGTGGACATCGCTCACAGCTTTTGCATATGGCTGCATTTACTTTCATCATTACCGATATCCCGAGTTGCCCGAACCGACTGATTTATTGGCCGTTGATGCAGGAACCGGGGCAATAAAATGGGAGCTGCCTCATTTTATTCTGGTGAGACCGATTGATGCCGATCGGCTGGAAGTGGCCACGAAGTCGGGCGGCGATCAGTTGAAAAAGATGATTTGCCTGGCCAGTTCAGGCAGACTCGAAACCATGTCGGATTTGGAAACGGGAGAAAGCCCGGACCGGATAATTTTGAAGGAGGCGGTACGTTACAGGGAAGGAAATGTTTATTTCGACCAGCTATCATTATTCATAGGCGAAATGGTACCGGGACATAGACCTGCGGGCATTGATTATTTGGAGAAAAGACCCTATATAATCTTTTCTTACTATATTTACGACCAGGATAAAACAGTGCAATACCTCCTCATAGTGAACGATCAGAGGCAATTAGTCTTACATGAAAAGCTGTCGGACGGGCGGGAAGGAATGGGGCGCTCGACGATGATGCTGAAAGCGTCGACACTGGTTTATCTGAGGAATAATAATGAATATTCGAGTTTAACGCTTTCATAAATAAATGAAATACATTTTTTGCCTGGCACTTTTGGCAGGATTGATGACAGGATTAACGGGTGCCCGGGCCAGGGGAATGAGTGCTGTTGACTCCGTTGGAGTGGAGAAAGTAGGCGGAAAAATCTTCGTCCTGCATAAGGTCAACCAGGGCCAAACCATGTTTGCCGTAGTACGCCAATATGGAACAACCATTCATGCGTTGCGGGAAGCAAACCCCGGAATGAGCGATCAGATTCAATCAGGGCAAACCATCCGCGTTCCCTATACAGCTCCTAAGGCCGGTAAAAGAGAAGATAAAAAGGACGACAAAAAGGAGCTCGTTAAAGCGGAGGTAAAGGAAACGAAGCCAACTCAAACGGCGCCCGTCGCACCTGCACCTGCGACGCCGAGTACATCGGCTCCTTCGGCATCATCGGCAGTTGCACTACCCGCTAATGGCATTCATAAAGTAGAACCGGGACAAACGCTCTACCGTGTCGCCGTCAAATACGGCGTGCTGATGGCCGATCTTCGCAAATGGAATAACCTCGCGGACGATAATCTTAAAGATGGACAGGAACTGATCGTCAGTGAAAAAGGCATCGAAAAACCAGTACCGGCTGTTACTGCTCCTGCCCCGAAAGTCACGACAACCACTGTGGTAAAAGATTCTGTTAAAGCCAAAGCGGTAGTTCCTGAGAAAGTAGTGAAGCCGGTGGAGGAGGTAGCGGCACCAAAGGTGGTGAAGAGCAAAAAGAAGTCGGAGTCAGGCTTAGCCGAAGTGATCGAGACGGACGAGAGTACCAGCAAGTTCCTTGGGCTGCACCGCACCGCCCCGATTGGTTCGCTTGTGGAGGTATTAAATGAATATAATCAGGAGAAAATTATCGTTCGTATTATTGGTCGTATCCCTGATACCAGCGTGAATGACGATATCGTAATCAAATTGTCGTCACGGGCATTTGAAAAAGTTTCTCCCAATAGCAAACGATTCAGAGCCGTAGTAAGTTATCTTGAATAACAACGGTAATCGCATTATGAAACACTCACCAGAATTCCGCTCGAAGAGAGAAGAAGAGCGGGAAGCGCTCAAAAATACTCCCGGGTACAAGATATGGAGTGTCATGTTTACGCTGCTGTACCCTTTCATTGCCATTTTTACGTTCCTGTTTTCGGGAATTGTGATGATTTTTTCAGGTATCTCCCGTGTGCTGGCCTACCTGTTCGGAGGTAGCCATGCCAGACATTGAAACACCAGTAGTACCATTTTCTTCGTACGTAAGTGACTTACTGGAAGAAAAGGCTGCTCAATACAACAAACCGGATTTCATTCCTTTCGACCCTATCAGTATTCCGCATCGTTTTTCGGTCAAGCAGGATATTGAAATCATGGGTTTTTGGGCCTCCGTACTGGCCTGGGGACAGCGTAAAACCATTATCAATAAATGCCTGGAACTGGCCGCATTGATGGACAATGCGCCTTACGATTTCGTGCGTAACCACCACGAAAGCGACTTGAAACCCTTCCTGAATTTCAAGCATCGTACCTTCAATGCCACCGATACGCTTTATTTCCTGCACTTCTTTCAGGAATACTACAAAATCCACGACTCGCTGGAATTCGCGTTCAGCAGCCACATGAAGCCTGGTGATGTTACCGTCGAAAATGCGCTGATCGGCTTCCACGACTTTTTTTCAAATTCTGAAAACTTTCCCATACGCACACGCAAACACATTGCGACACCTGTGCGCAAATCCTCCTGCAAGCGTCTGAACATGTTCCTGCGCTGGATGGTCCGCAACGACGACAAAGGCGTTGACTTCGGCATCTGGCATAACATTCAGCCCGCTCAGCTTGTATGTCCTTGCGACGTACACGTGGATCGAGTAGCGCGCTTGCTCGGTCTCATGAAACGCCCCGTTACCGACTGGCAAACTGCCACCGAGCTCACGGCTTCTCTGCGCCAGCTCGACCCCGCCGATCCGGTGAGGTATGATTTCGCATTGTTTGGGCTGGGGATTGAGGGTTTTGCCAAGTAGGAATCTCAATTTAGTTGTATCCTCTCGGAATATTTAATTATAGGTATAGCCTGCTTCCTATCGCGATAGTTTGCGGGTTTTTCTAGTACAATCTCATTGCTATTTTTATTCACAGGAGAAATACTTTGCACTGTTTTCCTTTGACTAATCCTTCATCACCCCTGAGTCATTTAGCGGTTGTTTACTGTTGCTGAAAGCTGAAATTGAGCTTGGATTTCAAATCTTAAAGACATCTTTTTTACCCTAAACAACGACAATATGAAACATCTTTTCAAGCCACTTTTCGCCACAGCTGTATTATTAGGAAGTCTTGCCGACAACATCTGTGCCCAGACTCATTACGGAACAGGCGCCGGAACAAATGGAGTCGGTCATGCATTCTTTGGAACGGACGCCGGAAATGTAAACCAGGCAAACGGGAACGCCGGAGCTTTCAACACGTTCATCGGACATTTTGCGGGTAAAAACTCCACTACCGGCCAATGCAACACTTTTCTTGGTAATTCGTCTGGTCTACTGAACATTACGGGGAGTTCCAATACCTTGATAGGGTTTCAGGCTGGAAAAGACAATGGGGACAATAGCTCTAATACGTTGGTTGGATCAAGCGCGGGAATGGGATCGACCGGTAATCAAAATTCCTATTTTGGAGAACAAGCGGGTACGTGGAGTAAGGGCTCTAACAATGTTTTCATGGGATTTGGGGCCGGGAATTCCAATAACGGAGGCAGCGACAATGTTTTTTTGGGGGCTAAAGCTGGTTATTTAAATAAAAACCATCACAACGTTTTCATTGGCGTGGAGGCTGGTTATAATTGCCAAACAAACGACAATGTTTTCGTCGGCTGGAAATCAGGCAACGGTAACACGTTCGGAAGTTTAAATACTTATATCGGCACGAAAGCAGGGTTCACATTGAATGGAGGAGCTGGGAACACCTTTATCGGACACGGAGCCGGGGAGAAAGCCGGTGAAAATGATAATGATACCGATGAAAACACCTTTGTAGGAACATACAGTGGCGCCAACGCAAAGGGGCAAAATAACTGCTATTTTGGAGTGTCCGCAGGATGGGAGAGTGTGGGAGACCATAATATCATTTTCGGAGTCGCAACAGGTACGTACAACAAGGGAAACAATAATGTGATGTTGGGATCAAATGCTGGTTTTAGCAACAAAGGAGACGATAATAATTTCATTGGAAAGTCAACTGGTTATTCTAATACTACCGGTACAGGAAACGCGTTTGTCGGCACATCTTCCGGCTTCAACAACGATAGCGGAACGGGGAATGCATTTTTAGGCAGCAAAAGCGGATATTCTAATAAAAGCGGAAGTCTTAATACGTTCTTGGGGCAGGGCGCAGGTTACGATAATACCAGTGGAGAGAAAAATACCTATTTGGGTTATGGCTCTGGTGGAAAAGCTGATATCATCAATGCAACTGCGATAGGTGCCTCAGCAAAGGTTACAACAAGCAATAGCCTGGTACTGGGTAACAATGCAAATGTTGGAATCGGGGTATCTGCACCGGTTTATCAGTTGCAATTGAGTACAGGAACGGCTGCAAAAGCTGGATCTTCAAGCTGGATGATCATGTCGGATCGCAGGTTGAAAAAGGGAATTACCGACTTCACCGACGGCCTCGACCTTCTCAAACAAATCAAACCCGTATGGTTCCAGTACAATGGAAAAGCAGGCATTGAAACCGGCGATACAAAATTCGTGGGCATCATTGCCCAGGAAATGCAGAAAATAGCGCCCTACACGATTGGTACATTTACCCATCAGGATTCACTGGGCAACAAAACCGAGTACCTGGATTACGATGCCAATGCCGTAACCTACATTCTCATCAACTCGGTGAAAGAACAGCAGCAGGTGATTGAGGAGAAAGATGCAAAAATTCAGGAGCTTGAAACTCGTCTGGAAAGGCTTGAAAAATTGATGACTTCATCGCCGGGAGTCCTGAATAAGGTTAACGAGCAATCCAATGGCCCTCGGTTGGACCAAAATGCGCCGAATGGTTTTACTGACCGAACAGTTATACGGTATGCTGTTCCTTCGTCTGCAAAAACAGCTGTGATCGATATTTATACGATTGAGGGGCTTAAAGTCAGTTCTTTTCCGATATCGCAAAGAGGCGAGGGAGAGTTGGTTATTTCGGCAAGCGAGTATAAGAGCGGTTTGCATGTCTATGACCTGGTTATTGACGGTAAAAGTACAGGCGCGAAGAAGATGCTGGTAGAATAGCCGCTTAATTCCTGCTATGAAAAGGGCCTGCATTTGCAGGCCCTTTTTTGTAAGCCCAGGCTTGCTCCAATATCCGCCCGATAAATCGAACGGGTAGTTCCCTCATTAAATTCTCATCTCGGATATATACTTTGGAATTTGTATCAACTACAATTATATGAGGCGATTCCTCATCCATCCAAACACATTATGAATATGAAAAACTGGTACAAACTGACAGGGGCGTTATTGTTGCTGACATGCATTGGAAAGCGAGCAGGGGCGCAAACTCATTATGGACAGGGGGCTGGCACGCAAGGTTTGGGGCACTCGTTCTTCGGGGCTGATGCCGGAAAGGTCAATGCGGGTTCGTTTAATACCTTTTTTGGACAACAAACTGGCGCCAGTAATTCAACAGGCATGTCAAACACCTATGTAGGATACAACGCAGGCTTTGGAGGAGCGGTCAATAGCAAGAACACTTTTGTCGGAACGGAAGCGGGATACAACTGCACAGGGAATTACAATACTATTACCGGTGCCCATGCGGGTCATTCAAGCTTGGGTAACATGAATGTTTTTATTGGTTTTGAAGCTGCGCTTAACAGCGTGCAGGGTTCAAATAATACTTTCTTGGGAGCTGGTGCGGGCTTAAATAACAATGCGGATCTAAACACTTTTGTGGGCTATCGGGCCGGTTATCTTAACGATAAAGGCACTTCAAATACCTTTGTTGGGAATGAAGCTGGGTATCTTAACTCAGTGGGAGAGTCTAATGCTTTCATAGGTGTGAAAGCTGGATTTGCTAATAATGACGGCAAAGAGAATGTGTTTTTGGGCTATCTCGCAGGATCGATTAATACGAAGGGTGAAAAGAATACATATCTTGGTTACAGTTCAGGCGGTAATCCAACATTGATTAACGCAACGGCAATTGGAGCCAATGCTTTTGCAACCGCTGATAATTGTTTGATTCTGGGTTATAAAGCGAATGTCGGTATAGGAATTTCTGCACCGGCCTTTCAACTCCATTTAAGTTCAGACGATGCCGCCAAAGCCGGTTCTCCCGATTGGATAGTGGCCTCCGACAGCCGCCTCAAAAAGAACATCACCGACTTCACCGACGGCCTCGACCTTCTCAAACAAATCAAACCCGTATGGTTCCAGTACAATGGAAAAGCAGGCATCGAAACGGGCGACAAAAAGTTCGTAGGCATCATCGCGCAGGAAATGCAGAAAATAGCGCCGTACACCATCGGGACATTCAATTATCAGGACTCACTGGGCAACAAAACCGAGTACCTCGATTACGATGCCAATGCCGTAACCTACATTCTCATCAATTCGGTGAAGGAACAGCAGCAGGTAATTGAGGAAAAGGATGCGAGAATTGCGGCTTTGGAAAAGAATCAGCTGGATTTGATGGCGCGATTGGAGGTACTTGAACAGAATCGGCCTTCCTCAGCAACTGATTTTCAAAAACCAGATCAAACGCGCGACGTGCCTTACCTGGAACAGAATGTGCCTAATGGCTTTTCTAGCAATACTTCTATTAGATATTATATCCCTGAATTTGTAAAGGCGGCGACAATGAATATTTACAATTCCAAGGGTGTGAAGATTGACACTCGTGCCATCACGGCGCGTGGAAAAGGAGAAATGATATTTTCTGCCGAAAGTCTGCAACGGGGTGTTCTGCTGTATGAGCTAATGGTTGATGGCAAGAGCGTGGGAGGGAAAAAGATGCTGATCGAATAAGAATTTCCGGCAAATAATCTGAGGTGTCCATTGCTTCAATAATTCTCAGTTAATAGACTTAACGCGTCAGATTTGCACTGGTTACAAAATTCGTCACGGGTAAGTTTACCCATCTAAACACATTATCTCATGAAAAAATGGTACAAAATAGCAGGCATGCTTCTAGCCGGGACATGCATAATCACGCAGGTAAACGCGCAGACGCATTATGGACAAGGGGCTGGCACACAAGGTTTACAGCATGCATTTTTTGGAGTAGATGCCGGAAAAGTCAATACAGCTCCGTATAATACCTTTATTGGACAAACTACGGGAGCGAAAAACACTACGGGCACTAGTAATACGTTTGTCGGCAATAACGCTGGCTATTCAAGTAATACAGGATCGTTCAATACATTTGTTGGAGGCGTCGCGGGTTATCTTAATAATGGGGATGATAATACATTCATCGGTTTTGCTGCTGGCAATGGAAACAAGGGAGGGAACGATAATACGTTTATCGGCGTCTCAGCAGGCAATAAAAACAAGGAAGGAAACCAGAATACATTCCTTGGTAACCTCGCTGCCTCTGCTGATTCTCATGGAAATGAAAATGTCGTAGTCGGATTCAAAAGTGGACAATTCTCAGGGGGAGAGGATACGGGAAATGCTTTCTTTGGCAGCTGGTCGGGATATGAGAGCAAGGGGAATTACAATTGTTTTTTTGGTTATAAAGCCGGGATTTTCAACACTACCGGAAGCCACAACACCTATCTGGGTTATAACAGTGGAGGGAGCGCCACACTTACAAATGCCACGGCCATAGGGACTAATGCACTGGTTACGGCCAGTTACAGCGTAGTGCTCGGCAACAATGCTAATGTAGGCATAGGTATGTCAGCTCCTGCCTTCCAGCTTCACCTCAGTACAGCCGCCGCCGCCAAAGCCGGTTCGCCCGATTGGTTAGTCGCTTCTGACAGCCGCCTCAAAAAGAACATCACCGACTTCACCGACGGCCTCGACCTCCTCAAACAAATCAAACCCGTATGGTTCCAGTACAATGGAAAAGCAGGCATCGAAACGGGCGACAAAAAGTTCGTAGGCATCATCGCGCAGGAAATGCAGAAAATAGCGCCGTACACCATCGGGACATTCAATTATCAGGACTCACTGGGCAACAAAACCGAGTACCTCGATTACGATGCCAATGCCGTAACCTACATTCTCATCAATTCGGTGAAGGAACAGCAGCAGGTAATTGAGGAAAAGGATGCTCAACTGAAAGATATGAATGCACAGGTCGAGGCATTAGCAAAACGCCTCGAACAGCTGGAACGCATTGTAGCGTCGAGTACCGCAAAGCCTCTGACAGGAAACATGGCACGGACCGAACCGAATGCGAATGGCGTGGTGCTCGAACAGAATGTGCCAAATGGCTTTTCAGGTAGTTCATCTATTAAATACTTTGTCCCCGAAGCTGTCATAGACGCGGTGATCAATGTGTATTCAGTGAACGGTGTCAAAGTTAATTCCTATGCGGTGAAGGAAAGGGGAGAAGGCAAGCTGACAATTTCAGCCGAAGATTTTCAGAATGGCGTTTTTCTTTATGACCTCGTGACGGATGGTAAAAGCAATGGTGTGAAGAAAATGGTAGTTCAGAAATAGGTCTATTACTTATATGAAAAAGCGGGCCTCTGTCAGGAAGCCCGCTTTGATCATTCTTAGGTCATCTGCCTTTATAACACTGTCTTGTCAAACCGCACCGATTCGATCGAGAACAGCGGCTTATTACCGGCTTCTGCATTTTTAAACACAAAATAAACCTTGTGTAATTTACTATCGGCCGGAGCTTTCACGGGAATGCTGATCGTTTCCGATTTGTCCACTTTGCCTTCACCGATCTTCGCACCTGCGACGCCGTCGAGTCGGATTTCCAGGGTTCCGCCAGCAGATTGACCCGCTTTGCTTCCTACTGAAACAGCCAGTTTGGAAATCTCGGTCAGGTCAATATCATCGAATGCAATAAAGCCGCCATCCTTCATACCAATGACCATTTCTTGACTATTATCCCCTTTATATTTAAAGGTGTTTCTGGTCGTGTCCGCAAGGTTTGCCATCAATGTGGCAGGACGAAGGGCAATGGTTTTAGCTCCTGTCAATGGGCCCATTGCGCCATTGCCTTTGTCGGTGTAGCTGGCTGTGAAAATGTAGGAACCGTCTTTTTTCTTTGCCTCCGTTACGTATGAGCTCTTCAACGGCTTCTTATCTACGGCTTTTTCATTGGCGAGGCCGAGAATGTATTTTACCATTTCTTCCACTTCCTCAGACTTATGCTGTGGGTGGCCAGGCATTGCCTGCTCGCCCCAAACGCCGCTCCCGCCTTTAAGCACTTTGTCGGTGAGCGTCTTCAATGAATTGCGTTCACTGGCATATTTCTTGGCTACTTCGCGATATGCAGGTCCGATCGATTTTTTATCGACAGAATGGCAGGCTTTGCAGTCGCTCAGCTCGATCATGCGCTTGCCGGTTTCGAAACCGGTGTTGGCCTGATGCCCCTGGGCCAATTGTGTTTTGTCAAAACCTTCGAGGTAGTTGATGGTTAAAGTGACTTCATCTTCCGGAATCTTCTTGTTCACCAGACTGCCATCTTCTTTGTCCGACACTGATACTTCGTAGTTTACAGGCTTGTCATTCCAATAAAAGGTCTTATTACCTTTGATAGCCACATCCACTTTGGGAATCGCATTGCCTGCGCGTACGATGACCTCCGAAGTGTGGGTATTGCCCGCATTGTCGGTCACTTTCAATATTGCCGTGTATTCGCCTGGCTTGGAGTAGGTAAAGCTCGGGTTAGCCAAAGTACTTTTGGGCAAACCTTTGCCAAACGACCATTCATATTTGATCGGGTCACCGTCGTGGTCCAAAGAGCCTTTGGAAGAGAAATTGACTTTCAAAGGTACAGCACCGGTGGTATTAGTCGCACTCGCGATGGCTACCGGCACGCGATTGCCCGCATTGAATGTAATGTGCGACAGACTAGCTTCGTCGTTCTGCGCAAACCAGTTAGGCCCGTATTCCAATGTGTACAGCGAGCCGTCATTCGCAAACTGCATATCGATCGGATGACTAAACTTGGTGCCTGGCATGAACCGCTCGATGTTCTGCAGGTCGCCTTTCTCGTTCATCGTCACAATGTTGATATAATCACGGATCCAGTCGTAAGCGAAGAACTTGCCATTGTAGTAGGTTGGAAATTTGCTTTTGCTGTCCTGAAAATCGGCAGCATAATAAACTGGGCCGGCCATTGCGTTGCGCCCGCCTTTACCCACGATCGCGCCAAAATCGGGTGAGTCGGCATATGGATAGTAGATAAATGCCGGCTGTGCTGGCGGTAATTCCTGTAAACCGGTGTTGTGCGGCGAATTGTTGACCGGTTTCAAAGGATCGAACGGCTTGCCGGATGTACTGTCGGCAAAATTGAAATCGACGTAAGGCTTATTGTCGGCAATGAACAACGGGTAGCCAAAGTAACCCGCTTTTCTGGCTTGGTTTACTTCGTCGTAGCCTCGCGGTCCACGCTTGGGATCATCCACGGAAGCATCCGGGCCTACATCACCCCAATACAAATAGCCGGTATGCTGATCCACCGAGATACGGTACGGGTTACGTGTGCCCATTACATATATCTCTGCACGGGTTTTGTCTGTCCCCGGAGGGAATAGGTTGCCTTCCGGAATGTCATAAAGATTGGTTCCACCCGGCATATTAGCACGACGGTCGCCGTAGCGTGGTTTGATGCGGAGTACTTTCCCTCTCAGTGAATTGGTATTGGAAGAAGAATGCTGTCCGTCCCAGCCTTCCCGCCCTGGACGCTCATCGATAGGCCCGTATCCATTGGATTGGAACGGATTCACGTCGTCGCCGGTCGAAAGGTAGAGATTGCCTTTGCTATCCCAGGCAATGGAACCGCCGGTGTGGCAGCAGTCTGTGCGTTTTACGGGTACAGTTAAAAGCACTTCTTCGGTGCTGAGCAGCACGGTGTCTTTTACATCGTCGTATTTGAACCTCGACAAGTGCTGAGCAGTATCCGCCTCCGACGATGGCGGTGAATAATACATATAGATCAGTTTGTTGGTCTTGAAATTCGGGTCAATGTTCAGCCCCATCAGGCCATATTCCTGCTTGGTGTAAACCGGAACCTCACCCACAACTTTAACCTTGCCGGTCTTAGGGTTGTAGAGTTTCACCTTGCCTTTTCTTTCGGTAAAAAGCACACGCTGATCGTCCAGCACGACCAGCTCGGTTGGTTCGTCCAGTTTGGTAGCCAGCACTTTTTTAGAGAACCGGTTTTCTTCGGGCCGGGATTTGGAGTAGTCGAGTTTGGTGGCCATGGCCCAGTTGAGCCCACCGGTGAGGTGCTTTACAAAAACCGGGTTTACGAAAGTAGCATCTTCGTGGCCGAAGTTCGTGTAGAATGCGCGGCCGCCGTCGAACTCGTGGTACCAGGACATGGGATGGTTGTCGCCCATTTTGCCATCCTTATAGGTTTTCTCGTCAATTTTGACGAGTACATTTACCTTCGGATTGAAATTCTTGAAATCATAAAATTCATCCTTGATCTTCCATTTTTTAGGAAAGCCATCCATGGAAGGATGCTTGTCGTTCACAACGTAAGCCTCACCTTCCTGTACGTTCGGATTACCGGGATGGCTCAGGAATTGGGCACCGGCCAGTTTGTTGTACCAGGGCCAGTCATATTCGGTGTCGGTAGCGGCGTGGATGCCGAGGTAACCGCCGCCAGCCTGAATGTAACGCTCGAATGCGTCCTGCTGCTTGTCGTCCAGCACATTGCCGGTCGTATTCAGGAAAATGACGGCGCTATATTTTTGCAGGTTTTTGTTGGTAAATACAGTTGCGTTTTCAGTAGTATCCACTGCAAAGCCAGTTTCCTTACCCAGTTTAATGAGGGCAGTTTTTCCGGCCGGGATAGATGAATGCCGGAACCCGGCTGTTTTGGAGAACACCAGCACGCGTTTCTCTGGCGTCACCGTCTGGGCCGTGGCCACCAGACTGCAACACGCCAGGGCCGTCACGCCGGCAATCCTGAAACGTTTCAGCACTTTTTGAAAAGGGGATTCATTCATTATTTTGATTGGGTATTGGTTAACGTAGAAAAACCTATCTTCCATAAGGAAGACAGGTTTTCAATATACTTGTAAGAACGACAATTAAAGACCCAGAACCTTCCGGTTAAACGCCTCATCTGCACCGGTTCCGGCAAAATCGTCAAATGCTTTGGTTGTCACTTCAATGATGTGACTTTCGATGAACGGTGCACCTTCCGCCGCGCCTTGTACGGGCGACTTGATGCAGCATTCCCATTCCAGAACTGCCCAACTGTCGTAGTTATATTGCGACAGTTTCGAGAAAATGGCACCGAAATCCACCTGACCATCGCCCAGTGAACGGAAACGTCCTGCCCGATCGGCCCAGCCTGCGAAGCCGCTGTAAACACCCTGCTTGCCGCTCGGGTTGAATTCCGCGTCCTTAACGTGGAATGCCTTAATGCGGTCGTGGTACAGGTCGATGAATTGGAGGTAATCCAATTGCTGTAGCACGAAGTGGCTCGGGTCGTAGTTGATATTCGCGCGGGTGTGGCCGCCGAGGTAATCTACAAACATTTCGAAAGTAGTACCGTCGAATACATCCTCACCCGGGTGCAGCTCGTAAGCCACGTCCACGCCGTTTTCGTCATACACATCCAGAATAGGTTTCCAGCGAGCTGCCAGTTCTTTGAATGCGGTTTCCACCAGCCCGGCCGGGCGCTGAGGCCATGGGTACAGGAATGGCCACGCCAATGCACCAGTGAACGACGCGCTGGCTTTCAAACCAAGGCGACGGCTCGCTTGCGCGACATATTTCAAATGCTGAGTAGCCCATTCCGCACGCGCTTTAGGGTTATTACGAACCTCAGGAACAGCAAAGCCGTCATACATTTCATCATAAACCGGGTGCGAAGCTACCAGCTGACCGATGATGTGAGAAGCAAGTTCGGTGATTTCCAAACCTTTGTCGGCTAATTTGCCTTTCAGCTCGTCCGCGTAAGTCTGTGATTCGGCAGCTTGCTTCACGTCGATCACCCGCGGGTCCCACGTAGGAAGTTGCAAGCCCTTATAACCAATGCCAGCCATGTAATCGGCGATGGTATCCAGTGAATTGAACGGAGCTTCGTCGCCAAGGAATTGAGCCAGGAAGATACCGGGGCCTTTTATTGTTTTCATAATTTCAATGATTGAATGACTGAATGAGTGAATGAGTGAATGAGCCGCCGTGGAGCGGGGAATGAGTGAATGAGTGAGTGTGTGAATGAGTGAGTGTGTGAATGTTTATTGTAAGGTGAATTTTGAATCAGCAAATTTTGAACTTATGAATGTGGCTAGTTGGTATTTTTTCGGGCTTTGGATAGGATTTTCACAATTTCTTCGGCCTCCTGCATTAAACTTTGGAGCTTTTCTGAGGGAAGTAATCCTGTGTCTCGTATGATTTCCATCCAAAACAGAGATTCATCGGCTTCCTCAATAGTTACACTGAGTTTAGCGTAAAATTCTCTTTGGCTTCTTGATCTGCAAACCGCCCTGTAATTAGCACCAACGGAAGAAGATGACCTTAAAAATTGTTTCCCGATAACCTTAGCCTCTTCATTCACTGGCAGAGATCTAAATAACCTGATACTTCGCAAAACGAACGATTTGGTTCTATCTCTCAGACCATTGACAAAGAGCTCCTTGTTATCTACACTATTCATAGTTGTGTGTTAGCAAACCGGTCCTCAAAATTATTCACTCATTCACTCACTCATAATTGATTCATTCACTCATTCACTCATTCGCTCATTCAAAATTAAATTGTTACCCAAGCCTCAGCCCGATTACTTTCAAGTATCTTCTCGCAAATCAATAGTTCGCGGTATCCATCCGAAAACGTCGGGAATGTAGGATTCTCGGGCTGCTTGCCGGCTGCAATAGCCGCGTAAACTTCCTTGAACATTTGTTTCGAAGTATCGGGGAAGCCTTCGTTGTGGCCGCCTGGGAAGGTGATGGTCGAACGGACGTCCTCGTTCACGAGTGAGGGATCACGGAGAAGCACTTCGTTCGATTTGTCCCGGTTACCGATCCACAACTCGTTCGGAGACTCCGAGCACCAGCTGAATGTTTTCTTCGAACCGGAAATTTCGAGCGACATACGGTTTTTACGACCGGCAGAAACTTGTGAAACAGTGATTACCCCTTTGTTTCCATTGTCGAAACGAAGCAATACGTTCGCGTGGTCTTCGGTATTGATAGGCACATCGGCGTAGTCTTCCGGTTGCAGCATTTTACCTGAGTAAGTTTCTACTGCTTTGAGTGGCTTTTTACGGGTTTTGTGAACGGTATTGAAGTCGGCCATTACCGCAACGGTCTTCAGGCCGGTAATGTATTCCAGGATATCCATCAAGTGAGAACCGATATCCGCGATAGCACGTGAATCTCCGGATTTGTCGGGTTCAAGGCGCCAGTTGTAATCCGTGTTGTAGAACAGCCAGTCTTGCAGGTAAGAACCGATGAAAGAATAGACTTCACCGAGTTCACCTTTCTCGCGCATTGATTTCATCTGGCGAGCCAGTGGATAGTAGCGCAGATTGAAGTGAACCGCATTCACAAGGCCGGTTTTAGCAGCCAGTTCAACGAGTTCTTCCGCTTCCGCGAGGTCTTTCGCCAAAGGTTTTTCGCAAATCACGTGTTTGCCTGCGAGCAATGCCGCTTTCGACTGTGAGTAGTGCAAAAAGTTAGGTGTGCAGATGTGGACAGCCTGAATGTCGTCCTGTTTCAGCAGTTCATCGAATGTGTAGGAACGGGCAATGCCAAGTGCGTCGGCTTTTTCCTTGGCCAGTTCTGCGGTCACTTCGCAAAGTGCGGCAACTTCTACATTGGGAAGACGTCTCAGTGCTTCGATATGTGCGGGGCCGATGAAGCCTGTTCCGACAACGCCTACTTTGATTTTGTCCATAAATGGGTATGAAATGATTGGTGAAAAACAGTCCGCTTTCGCGGGTTAATTGAGATGTAGATTAATTAAGTTGAATTAAAATCAGAAGTCGGTCCACTTTGTGTCCGTTTGATTCGACGCAATCACGGCGTCGATGAATTTCATACCCCTGAGGCCATCCTGCGGACCCGGGAAATCGTAGACCGGGTCGGCCTGCTTCCCTTCCCAATAGGCTCTTACGTGGATGGCAAAGTTGCGGTAGAGATTGGCAAAGGCTTCGAAATAGCCTTCGGGGTGTCCCGCTGGGATGCGGGTGTGCACCTGCGCAGCCTTGGATAGGTTACCCACGCCGGTGCGGATCATGCGGGTTCCCTGATTGGTTTTGTGGATCAGCGTGTTGGGCTCCATTTGCTTCCATTGCAGGCCGCCTGTTTCGCCATATACACGAATATTGAGATCGTTTTCTTCACCGTTGGCGATCTGGCTGTTTTGCAGAATACCCTTCGCACCGTTATCAAAGCGCAACAGTATATTCGCGTCATCATCCAGCAAACGGCCTTCCACAAATATCGTAAGGTCGGCGCAAATCTGGGTGATTTTGAGTCCGGTAATGTATTCGGCCAGATTTTCGGCATGTGTTCCGATGTCCCCCAGGCCGCCTGCTGCGCCTGAGCGCTTTGGATCGGTACGCCAGGCTGCCTGCTTGTTGCCGGTCACTTCCACCAGCGTGGCGAGCCATCCCTGCGGATACTCCACGATGACCTTTCTCACTTTCCCAATGGCACCGGAGGCGATCATGTGGCGGGCTTCCTTTACCATAGGGTAGCCGGTGTAATTGTGAGTCAGGCAGAAAACCAGGCCGGTTTTTTCGGCAAGTTCCAGGATTTCTTCCGCTTCCCGGGTATTGAGTGCAATGGGTTTGTCACAAACAACGTGGAAGCCGTTTTCAAGCGCGAGCCTCGTGGGCGCAGCGTGTACGTGGTTGGGAGTCACGATGGCTACAAAGTCCATCCTTTCGCCCTCCGGCAGTTGCTTTTCTTGGAGGATCATCTCCTCGAAGTTGTTATAAACCCTGTTTTCAGGGAGATAAAGTGCTTTGCCGGTTTCTTTTGACTTGGCCGGGTCGGAGCTGAAAGCGCCACAAACCAGCTCAATTTCTCCATCCATGATCGCTGCACGGCGATGGACCCCACCAATAAATGCATCCAGGGAGCCGCCGACCATGCCCATTCTGATCTTTCTTGACATTCCAGTTGGTTTAAGGTTTTGAAAAGATTTTTACAGTAAGAAAGAGTAGTAGGAAAGACTCTTACTACTTACAAATATAAATTTAAGACATAAAAAACACTCCTCAGGAATAATTAAAACCAGTAGAATTAGCCTAAGTTTGTTTTTTCTGTGAAAATCTTAAATAAAAGCGTTACCCCGAAAGTTGTCATTCATCCAATTCAAATAATCAAACCCGTTAAGTCACATGACCCAATCAGTTAACAGCGGAAGGCTCTTCAATGCAAGTTGTTTTGCGCTCATAACCACTGCATTCTCATTCAGTATCCGTGCAGGGATCCTGCCCCAGCTGGGCACCGAATTCAACCTCTCAGCCGAGCAACTTGGCTTTATCAACTCGATGTGGTTCTTCGGATTTCCGCTGGCAATGATCATCGGAGGGCTTGTGTATCATACAATTGGACCGAAAGTAATTATGCAGGTGGCATTTGTATGCCATGCGATTGGTATTATCATGACAATCTACTCAGGCGGCTACACCGGCCTTCTGATTTCTACATTTTTGATCGGTGTTGGTAATGGCTGTACCGAAGCTGCCTGTAACCCCATGATCGCCGACTCGTACTCAGGCCTGCAAATGAGCAAAATGCTCAACCGCTTCCACATGTGGTTCCCCGGTGGTATTGTAGTAGGTTCTTTGATTTCGAAATTTATGACCGATGCCAACCTTGGCTGGCAGGCGCAAATCTGGATCATCCTGATCCCGACTTTTATTTACGCATTTCTTTTCTGGGGACAGGCATTTCCTAAACCTCACGTGGATGGTGTAACTTCAATCGGTGAAAACCTGAAAGCGATGTTCACACCGTTGTTCCTCTTCATCTTCGTTTGTATGGCATTTACCGCTATCAGCGAATTCGGTCCGCAGCAATGGACTGGTTTGATCATGAGCAAGAGTGGTGCAAGCCCGATGCTCATCCTGGCATTGGTAACAGGGCTGATGGCGATTGCGCGTTACTTTGCTCACCCGATCGTTGCGGCAATCGGACAAACCGGTATCCTTTGGGGATCGTCGATCCTGGCTGCGGCGGGTATTTACCTGTTCAGCACCGTGACCGGCCCTGCTGCTTATGCGGCGGCTGTGATCTTCGCGATGGGTGTCGCATTGTTCTGGCCAACCATGATCGGTTTCGTAGCTCAGAACGTGCCTTTGAGCGGCGCGCTGGGTATGTCCATCGTCGGTGGTATTGGGATGTTTTCAACTGCGATCTGGCAACCGTTTATTGGTAAATGGCTGGATGATGCCAAAGCTGAGAAATTGGCAGCCGGGCTGACAGGAGATGAAATGGAGCTGGCGGCAGGTCAGGCCACGCTGAGCACGATGCTGATGTTCCCGGCACTCCTGATCGTAGCATTCGGTATCCTGTATTTCTGGATGAAAGGACGTAAAACGGTAACGGCTTCTTCGGCAGCGGTTCACTGATCAACTCAGATATAAAAAGCGAAAGGGTGCCACATCGGCACCCTTTCGCTTTTTATATGACCTGCTGTTATTTCAGCTTGACCAGCGTTACACCCGCGCCGCCGCGATCTGCATGCTCGTCGTGCATGCTCGCTACCTGCCGGTACCCGCGCAGATGGTTACGTACGAGCGTGCGTAGAATGCCGTCACCTTTGCCGTGAACAATGCGCAGTTCGTCGTAGCCGAGCATGATGGCATTGTCCATAAACTGATCGACCATCCCGAGTGCCTCGTCACCGCGTTTGCCGCGCATATCCAGGTTGAAACTGAAATTGAGCATGCGTTCATTCAGATCGACACCCTTGGCCGCCGTTTTGAGCTTTTTCTCACCGGTGGCCACCCGATAGGTTTTCTTAGACACCTTTTCCAGCCTGTTCAGCTTCACATTCGACTTGAGATCGCCAATGCGGATTTCGACATCCTTACCCTTCAATGCAAGGACCTCTCCAATCGCAGTCTGGCCGGCGATCCTGACATAGCTGCCGGGAACAATATCGCCGCCTTCCGGTTCGTATACATCCTCTGCCGGTTGTGTCTCTGCGACCTCTTCCAGGGCAAGATTCTTTTTGCCAAAGTCTTCCAGCTTTGTCCTGACGGTTTTGGTCTTTTCCTTTTCCGCCTTATTCTCCTTAATCTCCCTGATGGTGGTTTCTATGAGCTGATTGGCATCCGAAAGCAGATTTTTGGCCTTCTGCTTGGCGTCGTTGACAATCTTCTTCTCGTTGTTTTCAAGCTTTTCTTTCAGCACGGTATAATCGGCCAGCTGCTTTGCCAGCTTCCGTTCTTTGATACCGATTTCAATGTTTTTCTCGGAGAACACCCTGCGCTCGATATCCAGCTCTTTCAGCAGTTTTTCAAAACTTACCTGCTGCGTACCCAGCTTTTCCTTGGCCCGGTTGATGACCGCATCCGGAAGGCCGATTTTAGAAGCAATTTCAAATGCAAAAGAACTCCCGGGTCGGCCAATTTCCAGCTGATAAAGCGGTTCCAGGTGTTCGCCGTCAAAGCGCATCGCTCCATTGACCAGTCCGTCTGTTTTGTCGGCCAGCACTTTCAGGTTGGTATAATGCGTATTGATCATCCCGAATGCTCCCGATTTCGTCAGATTTTCCAGAATAGCTTCCGCAATCGCCCCGCCCAGACCGGGTTCGGTGCCCGTACCGAACTCGTCGATGAGGAAGAGCGTCCGCCTGTTGGCCATAGCCAGGAAATGCCGCATGTTCGTTAAATGCGAGCTGTATGTGCTCAGGTCGTTTTCCAGTGATTGTTCGTCACCGATATCGATGAAGATGTTTTGAAAAAAACCCATCGATGATCCTTCTGCCATCGGAACCAGCAAGCCGCATTGGAACATGTACTGGATAAGTCCGACGGTTTTCAGCGATACCGATTTACCGCCGGCATTTGGTCCGGAAACGATGAGTATCCGCTGTTTTTCCTGTAATTCAATATTAAGCGGAACGACTTTCTTCCCTTGTTTCTGAAATGACAAATGCAGCAGCGGATGCCTCGCGTCACGCCAGTCTATAAACTGCCGGTTTTCAAATGGCGGACTGATCGCGCCCATTTCACCCGCCAGACGGGCCTTGGCACGAAGGAAGTCCATGAGCCCGAGAAACATATATGCCTTCTGGAGGTCAGGAACGAAGGGCATCAGATAGGCCGTTAGATCCAGCAGGATTCGGTTGATCTCGCGGCGTTCTTCATATTCGAGTTCTCTTATTTCGTTGTTGGACTCAAACACATCCGTTGGCTCGATAAAAACCGTTTGCCCGGTAGCAGACTCGTCGTGGATAAATCCGTGGAGCTTGCGCTTGTGTTCAGCAGCTACCGGAATGACCATCCTGCCGTTTCGGACGGTCAGGGACACGTCATCGCCGATCCAGCCGTTGTTTTTGGCTGATTTCAGAATGGTATCGAGCTTTTTGCGAATTCCCGATTGTTCGGAGAGCAACCGTTTACGGATGCGGGAAAGTTCCGGTGAAGCGGAGTCGCGGATTTGCCCCCTGTCGTCGATAATGCGGTCGATGGCATCGGTTATAGCCTTTTCAACACGTATGGTTTTGGCATATTCACCCAGGATAGGGAAGGCCTCCGGTTCCTGATTTTCGAAGAAGCTCAGGCACATTCGGATGGTCAGTAGGGAAACTTTCAGATCCGAAAACTCGGATTGGGTCAGCAGCATTCCTTCGATAGTTGCCCGTTTGAGATAGGGCGTGGCATCAATGTAGTTTTGCGACGGGAAGTTTTCTCCCAGTTCAAGAATGCGCTGCATTTCGGCTGTCTGGCTGACAAGTTTTTCAACCATGCCGAAATTTTCGGAAAAACGGATTTTTTCGACATAGCCCTGGCCCAGCGTGCTGATACAGTTTTCTTTCAACCGCTCGCGCAGCTTGTCGAAACCCAGTTTTTGTTCGATTGTATTAGGGTAAAGCATTTTTGGCTGTCCGCTGTTAGCAGTCGGCTATCAGCATTTTGTGTTGTTGATGGTTAAAAAATGTTCCTGATCTCCTCTTTGAGCACCTTCAATGCATGGGTCGAAGGTTGTATCTCCCTTTCGATCACGTGGGAAAAGACCTTTTTGGCGAGGTCGGCTGGTGCGGCTTCCCCATTCAATTCTCCGGCAGCCTGGTTGATCACCGCTACGGTTTCATTCATCGCATTGACGATCTGCTCCCAGGCATGCGTGCTGATGTACAGCTGCTGCGCCACATTATGATTATATTCTTCCCGGATCTCATGCAGGAGAATCTGGTGCAGCTCCAATGCGCTCATGGCCGACGGTACCAGCCGAAGTAACAGATTATTAGGTGTAATACGTTCCAAAAACAGGCACATACGCTCATAGGCCTGCAAGCGAAGTGGCAATGTGATCTCTACATTCTTAGTGCGTATATCCAGCCGCTGCTTTTCCAGAAATTTGTCGGCAACATTTGTGATTGTCATGTTTAAGCCGAAAGTAACGATGAGCCCAAGTCCCAGAGCAGCGAGTATCAGGTAAACTTCCATGGTGTGAAATACTAATTTTATGTCAAAACGAGGCACAAAATTAAACGATTAGCCGCATTTGGCAGATATTTATTTCAAAACGCGAATGGAACGGCACCGGATTGTGTTAACCCGTTTGATGTAGTCAGAAAAAAGCAGGATGGATAACCCGATTCAACTTACCGAAAAAGCGAGGCTGGAAATCAGAACAACGCTCGAAGCCAACAAAATCCCCGACACATATGGGTTAAGGGTGGGGCTGAGGGGCGGCGCATGCAGCGGATCGTTCCTGCTGGGCTTTGATACAGCCACAGAGCATGATCAGTCGTACCTCATTGAAGGAATTAAGGTACTGATAGACAAGCGCCACCTGATGTACGTAATCGGCGTTTCGGTAGACTTTGAAGAGGGTGCGAACGGCAGCGGTTATACGGTTTCCGCGGCAGAAAAGACAAAATAAGTATTTCGATTAATCCTCAATGGTTACATGCTTCCAGTTCTCACCCGAGCGGATACGGTTGAGCTGTGTATGCGTAATCCCGAACTGCTTGGCGATCATCTTCAGGCGGTTATTATCGTTTTTAAGAAGCTTTTTGATGATACGCACCTTGCTCTCGGTAAGCTTGTAATTCTTGGTCCTGCGCGGAATTACGCGATTGATAAATGCAGGATTTTCACGGTTATGATCGATCATTTCCGTCTTCGTCACCCATTTGAGGTTCTCGTAATAATTGTTTTGCTTATCGAAATCCAGGTGAATAACGAAATTGTGATCCGCGCTTGGCTTTTCTGCGAAATGTTCGGCTACCAGCTTGTGCACATAACGGTTGATGGTCTTGCCACCCGTTACGCGGATATTTAGTGATCTATACCCTTGAATTACAGAGCCTTTGATGACAGCTCCTTCCTTGGGGTTGTTCTGGAAACTTTTCAGTCTGCCATAGTTAGATACTTCATAATGAGGAGCGTTCTCGATTTCGTCGAATATAATCTTTGCCCACTTTTCGTTCCAGAAGCTCCGGCTCACATGTAACTCATTCATTTTGATAAGGATATATAATTAATTTTCAACGGTCATATCATCGGATCCACGCATTCCCACAGTGCCGGCATTGCTGAAACATTTTGGCAAGCTTTTAATGTTTTCATGAGTGTGTGAGGGGAGCGACTCCCCGATCGTTCAACAAACCAAAACAACATGAAACGTACACTCATCATAGGAGCCACTTCCAATCCATCCAGATACGCTTATCTGGCCGCGCAGAAACTCAGGCAATATGGTCATCCCATTTTACTCATCGGCCGCAGGAGTGGTTTCGCATTAGGAGAAGAAATCAACAAAGACAAAACAGACTGGAAAGATGTAGATACCGTCACCTTGTATATCAATCCCAGTCATCAGCCCGAGTACTACGATTACATTGTTTCTCTAAATCCTAAACGCGTTATCTTCAACCCTGGTACAGAGAATCCTGAATTTAAGGATATTTTAATCGATAAAAATATCATACCAATAGAGGGATGTACACTGGTGATGCTGTCGACCGGACAATTCTAGCTGGCCGCCTACCATCTGATCAGCGCAGATGCCCATGTAAACCCGCTTCCGAATGCCGCAAGACATATCAGCTTCCCGTGCTGCACTTTGCCGTCTTCCCAGGCCTCCGTCAATGCAATCGGGATGGAGGCCGCTGTGGTATTGCCGAATCGTTGTAAGTTGTTGACTACCTGTGATTCAGACAATCCCATTTGTTGCCGTACATAATCGCTGATCCTGATATTGGCCTGATGCGGCACCAGCAGGTCCAGGTCGGCGGCAGTATATCCATTGGCATTGAGTGCTTCTGTGATCACCTCGCCAAACCGGACGATGGCGTGTTTGAAAACCGCATTGCCATTCATATACACGTTGTATCCGCCGGTATCGAGCAGCTCCTGGCTAACCGGCCGGCCGGGACGGCTGCTGCCCGGATCTTTTACATAAAGTTCCTCCGCGAAACGCCCGTCGGCATGCAGGTGTGTAGATAATATACAATGTTGGGGATCTTCAGTAGCGGTAACCACAGCGGCTCCGGCTCCGTCCCCGAAAATCACGGCTGTATTGCGACCTGCCGTACTCTTGTCGATCCAGGATGACTGGATTTCTGATCCCACCACCAGCGCGGTTTTATACATGCCCGATCTGATAAACTGATCGGCAATGGACAATGCGTAAACGAACCCCGAACATTGTTCCCGGACGTCGATTACCGGCTTACCATCCATTCCCAGTTCACGCTGCATGAGAAACGCAGAGCCCGGGAAAAAATAATCGGGGGTAATGGTAGCGTACACGATCACGTCGATGTCATCGGGTGTAAGGCCGGCCCGTTCCAGCGCCTGCCGTGATGCGGCTGCGGCCATGCTGTAATTGGTGTCTTTCCCATATTCAAAATAACGCCGTTCCCGGATTCCCGTACGTTCACGGATCCATTCGTCCGACGTTTCCATCCATTGGGTCAGGTCGTTGTTGGTGATAATGTTGTCGGGGACGTAGTAACCCAGGCCTGTAATGCGGGAAAATGTCATGCTATCGAAGAGTGTTCAATACTGCCGAGGGTTAACGGCGGTCCTGAACAGTTTTTTTATTCTAAAATGATTATTATTAGCAACATACGTGCCGAAAAGACTGCAAAATTGCAATAAAAAGTCCTGCCCACCAATTCATATACTCTTTTTCCTGACATTATCGACAAACGACAACAGGATGTAGAGGATCAGCACAGCGGGTACAGCCAATATCTTCAAAGTAGCCAGGAGGATAATGGAAGCCGCTATCAAAACAAAGCGGGCCTCATTGCCTTTCCAACCGAAACTTTTGAATTTCAATGCGATCAGGGGCATTTCCATGACCAGCAGGTAGGACATTACAACACTGAGGATCAGTAAATTGTTGGTGTTGACAATGATTTCTTTCCAAAAACCGCCTTCGAATTGTACAATGAGCGGCAATGAGGCGATCAGCATCGCATTGGCGGGTGTCGGGACGCCTATGAAAGAATCGGATTGTCTTGGGTCGTTGTTGAATTTGGCAAGCCTGATGGCCGAAAATATAGCAACGATGAATGCCGGATAAGCTTTCCATATCCCGAGCAGATCAGGGATGCTCTGCATCAGCAACTGATATAGGATAATGGAGGGCAAAAGACCGAAGGTGACCATGTCGGCCAGCGAGTCCAGGTCCCGGCCGATCGGGGAGGTTACCTTCAATAGCCTGGCGACGAAACCGTCGAAGAAATCAAAGATCAGGGCAACACCGATAAGGAGGCAGGATAGGATCAGGTTGTTGTGGAATGCTTCTACCACGCCAATACAGCCACAAAGCAGGTTTCCGCAAGTCAGGGCATTGGGAATGTTGCGACGTATCATAAGGGCATTATTTGAAGAAAGGGTTATTTTTCTTTTCAAAACCGATCGTTGTCGGCTCCATATGGCCGGCGTAAACGGTGTAGTCGTCGGGGAGCGTAAACAGTTTGGTCCTGATGCTGGTGAGCAGGGTCGAATGGTCGCCGCCCGGCAGATCGGTCCGACCGATACTCATCCTGAACAGCACATCGCCGCCTATGACAAACTGCTCCTCATCGCATACGAATGCGACATGCCCGGGCGCGTGACCCGGGACAAATAGGACTTTTAATTTCGTGTTACCGAATTCGACGATGTCTCCCTCCGATATGTAGCGGTCGATATCGGGTTCGTCGAAGGAGGAGAAGCCATAATTGGATGCATACGTCTTGACCGCTTTCAGGACCGGTTCGTCGAGCTGATGCAATGCAAACGGTATTCCGTATTTTCTTTTCAGCGCAGCGATACCGAGGACATGATCGATGTGCGCGTGCGTGTTCACGATCTGAACCGGTTTCAGTCCGTTCTGCTCTATATAGGAGGTCAGTTCGTTGAATTCTGATCTGTCGTAACATCCGGGATCGATGATGATCGCCTCACGGGTGTCGTCGTAGAGTAAATATGTATTTTCGGAAAACGGGTTGAAGACGAATGCTTGTACCTGCACCATTGCGGTAGGTTTATAACGGTTGTATATAATAGGGGGCGAATTTACAAAACACTTTGCAAAGGCGTGCTTTTTTGTGTTTCTGGTGACTTATTGCTCCTTGATCGTTGCGATGATCCGGTCGTAATAGAAAACAGTTGAATCCCGGTAGGTGGATTCGGTGCCCACGAAGAACCATATTTCCCCCGCGTTGTTGGCCGTGATTTTGAATGGCTGGGCTGCATTGGAATGCCTTACCGTAGCATATCGGGTGTCGGTCCGGCCGCTGGCAACGCTTCCGGTCAGTACGACATCCTTGCCTGCCTGGGAGCCCGTGCCTTTGTCGAGATTGAAGGTGTAAATTTTATTGATCAGCTTCCTCACCGGCTCGGAGCCCGATGCGCCGGCTTTTAATGTAACCGTGCTGGCCGGCGATGTGGCCGCCGTTTCCGGGTAGTTGGTGCCGAGGTCAATGTCGAAAACGAGCTCATATGTTCCGTTTGGAGTGAAACCTGTTACTTTCTTTTTCAGGTAATTAAACATGTTTTCCTTGGTGTTCCGTGCGAATACCCGAAATGCGTACCGGGTGGTGTCCAGCCCGAGGGGAAGTCTTGCTCGGGTTGCGAGCGTGTCGAGGTATGTGCTGTCGGCAGTGGATGAATAGCCTGAAAATTCGGCATCCCATTCATCCAGAGCGGTTTCGAAATTGGAATCCACGGTGATGATCGCGTCGAGACTATCGTCATTACAGCCCCAGAGTGAGGCAGCCGAGAGCAGCGCGACGAGTAACAAGTTCTTTTTCAAGTCAAACATTGGTTTTAGAAAACAACGAAAGCACAGCCTGAATCTTTCCTTCTTTCGCCTGGCAAAATTAATGTGCTGCCAGTCAAACACCTATCCGATCAGGAAAATTGCCGGTATTTTATGCAGATCCGGTTTTTGTGCCTTCCATTTTCTGACAGGCATTGTCCTTATTAATTCGTCTTCAGCGGTAATATTGGCGGCAATGCACAAGGAGACGTCGGGGGAGCAACTTTCGATCACCGCGTCCAGGAGCTGGTTGTTGCGGAAAGGCGTTTCCATGAATATCTGCGTCTGCTGCAACTGTCTGGCGTTTCGTTCGAGGTTCTGAAGGGCCTTCTTCCGTTGCGTTTTGTCGATGGGCAGGTAGCCGTGGAACACGAATGACTGTCCGCTCATACCTGAGGCCATCAATGCAAGCAGGATAGAAGAGGGCCCCACGAGCGGCACCACTCTGATACCCGATTCATGGGCGAATCGTACGGCAACGGCACCAGGGTCGGCAACGCCGGGAACTCCTGCTTCCGATAGGACGCCGGCGCTTCGGGTGAGCCCCTTAATAGCGGCTGCGGTGTCCGCTTCCGGAGTGTCTTTGTCCAGTTGAATAAACGTCAGTTCGTCGATCACCTTGCCGAGCCGGAGACTGCTGATGAAACGCCGTGCCGTCCGGATGTTTTCGACAAAGAATATTTCCAGGTTCAGAATGGTATCTTTGATCTGAGGCGTCAGTACTAAGTCCTGTGTGCCTTCCGCCAGGACTGTTGGGATTAAGTACAGGGAAATCCCGGAATCATTCATAAGCATTTCATTTTTTTATTCTTTTCCAACCAATGCGCCGGAATGTGAATCTACGGGTTAAATAAAATTATTTAATAAGTTATGAAAAGACTATTATACATACCCGTGGTCCTGGTGTGGTTATTGTCTTGCAGGAGTAGTAGCGACAGCGATCCCATTGCGTTGAATTCCCTTTCGACGATCTCGGGCAGGTGGTATTCCGTAGAAGCTGAGCGGTCGTCCCTGGATAACAAAAGTGTATGGGAAGCCATTCCTGCCACACAAACGGACACACTGATTTTTCGCGGCGACGGCGTGATCCTGAATGCAGACGGTAAACCGCGGTGCTGCGCTCCGAGTACCCTCACGATCAACGGCATATTACTGGATGTGAAACCCCAGACAGCCCTGCCAGGCAATCCCGAATGTGCACTTTTAAACTGCGTGACTTGTCCCACATGGGAAATATCCTGGAATGACGACCAGATGATCATCGGTACCTGTAATTCGCCAAGAATCAGATACGTCAAATAGCTTTCTCAAGAAATTCCAGCAGGGTGCTGACGAACGCCTTTGGTTGCTCAGCCTGTACCCAGTGCCCTGCTCCTTCAATGGTTTCCAGTTCAGCGTTGGGGAACAAATCCAGAATCCCTTCCAGATCTTCATCCAGAATGTAATTTGAATTGGCACCCCGCATGAAAAGTGTGGGTGTTTCCACGGGCGCCTCCGACTTGATTTGCGCACCCACATTAGCCATCTCGGTGGTCAGCAATGGCAGATTAAACCGCCAGTCGAAACCGCCTTCTTCTTTCCTGTACAAATTTTTCAGCAAAAACTGCCTTACGCCCAAAAGCGGTTCATATCCTGCCAGGATGTCATCGGCCTGGTTGCGGTTTTCGATTTCGTCAACCGGGATCGCATTCAGCCCTTTCAGGATTTTAGTATGGTGAATGGGATAAGCTTTGGGCCCAATGTCGACTACCACCAGCGCACTGAAAGTTCCCGGATAGGTGACCGCATATTGCATGACCGTTTTCCCACCCATAGAATGGCCGAGCAGAATGGGAGATTCGATCTGCTGCTGATCGAGAAATTCTTTGAGGTCGGTTGCCAGGGTCGGGAAGTCGAGCGGTGCCTCGTGCGGTGACCGCCCATGGTTGCGTTGGTCGACGAGATAGACCCGGAAACCCTGCTCAGACAGGGATTTGCCGATGCTGAGCCAGTTGTCGAGAAATCCGAAAACGCCGTGCAAAATAATCAGCGGCTTACCTGTTTCTCCTATTTGTTTGAAATTGAGTTGCATAAATCAGAAGACACTAATAATTTCGAGTTGAAATATAGAAATACTTTTACGTTCTTAGCGGCGGTTGTTTCGAGTGTGCGGTTTGCAAAGTTGCAGAGGATTTTCAATATGAAAAAAATGCATCACCCGGGAAATTAACAATTTGATCATCTGGCGCGTGCCCAGGTGTGGCACCAAGCTCTCCCAAAAAGCGAAAAAGACCTTTTTTTTGCTCCTGAAAACAGAATTTAAAAGCCGCGGGCTTCCCCTTCGATTCCTTAATGATTTGTTAATAATAGAAATATTGAATTATTGGTGCACTAATCTGCATTATTTCAATAGATCAGCTAGTTACGAATATTAGTATTGCATTTTAGTAGGATTTAGCTTTTTGTTTCTAAATATAAAAAGGCATTATTTTGCACTAATTATTCATCCTCACTGAATGAATCCGCTAGTATTCTTACAAACCAAATCACCAAATTTATGAACGGGAAAAGTTTACTCTTCCGGGCTTTTACAGCCGCGTTACTACTCTTTTGTTGGTCGATCAGCTCCGAATCTTTTGGGCAGGTGACTACTTCATCAATCAACGGTTTTATCACAGACGCCAGTGGCGCGTTTTTACCGGGCGCAACGGTCTCGGCAGTACATGAGCCATCCGGTACGACTTACGGTACCGTTACAACCGAAGCAGGCCGCTACACTTTTCCATCGGTACGTATCGGCGGACCTTACAAAATCACTGTGACCTATGTGGGTTTTGCGGAGCAGAGCAGGAGCAACATCTTCGCCGAGCTGGGGCTCGCAGCGAGCGTCAACATTTCGCTTAAAGACGATGGAACGCAATTGCAGGAAGTCCTGATCACTTCAAATGCAGGGCAGGTGTTCAATGGGGAGCGAACCGGTGCTGCTACATCCATCAACACGGAACAGCTGCGCACTTTGCCGACGGTAACCCGGAGTATTTCCGATTTCACCCGCCTGAGTCCACAGTCCAACGGAGGAAACAGCTTCGGCGGACGTGATGGTCGCTACAACAATTTCCAGGTGGACGGTGCCAATTTTAACAACGGTTTCGGACTGAATGACAATCCGCTTCCTGGTGGCGGAGGATTGTCTATTGATGCTGTCGAAGAAATACAGGTCAATATTGCTCCATTTGATGTGAGACAGAGCGGTTTTTCGGGCGCTGGTATCAATGCGGTTACCCGGAGCGGGACCAATAAATTCACAGGATCGGCTTACGGATTTTTCAGCAATCAGGATTTACAGGGGAAGAAAGTAAACGGTGAGGACATCACACGCCCTGACGCTACCAGTCAGACGATCGGTTTCAGATTGGGCGGGCCGCTTATCAGAAATAAATTGTTCTTCTTCGTCAATGCAGAGCATATTAAAAAGACCGGTTCAGGTGTAGGTGCAGTCAATTTGTGGCAGGCCTCGGAAAACGGCGTTGCGGATCCGGGCAAAAACATCTCGAGAACGAAAAGGTCGGATTTGGAAGCGGTACGAAACCACCTTGTTAATCAATGGGGCTACGACCCGGGTGCATATGAGAACTATGCGAATGATAACAGCGAAAAAACGAATTCATTTTTGGCACGCATTGACTGGAATATTAATGCGAAGAATAAACTGGCTGTTCGCTACAATCAGGTAGAAAGCTCGGCTCCTTCCCTGGTGAATGCCAATTCGGGCGCATATCCCCGCACGCCGTTCGAAACGGGACGCGTGAGCTCCCTTTCAATGTCATTCGCGAATACCATGTACTCGACGAAGAATATCGTGCGCTCGTTCACTGCCGAGCTGAACAGTGAAATCACACCCCGGCTTTCCAATCAGTTCCTTGCCACATACAGCCGAATCCAGGCAACCCGTAGTTCCCCAAGTTCGGAATTCCCGATGATCGACATTGGTTTTGCGGGAGACGACCTCAGGAAGCCAGGCGTAACGACCTATCAAAACTATATTAGTGCTGGTTATGAGTTGTTTACCTATGGTAATGATGTTTTGAACGACAATTTTACCATCACCAACAACCTTTCTTATGTGGTGGGTAAGCATAATTTTACAGGGGGTGTGAGCTTCGAAATGCAGAAATTTGGAAACAGGTACCTCCGTAATGGAACATCTTACTACCGTTACGCATCGGTGGAGGAATTCCTGGCAACCGGAACACCCAATGAAGTAGCCCCTTTGCAGTTTGCATTGACCTACCCGTATGAAGGTCAGGATCCCTATGCGCCTATCAGGTACGGGCTACCATCTGTTTACATTCAGGATAAATTCGATATCTCCGAACGGTTTACTTTAACGGCGGGTATCAGGGCTGAAATGCCGGTATTCCTGAATGAACTTACTCCGAATACTACTGTCGACACGCTCCAGTTATTGGGTGTTGGCGGAGGACCGCGCAGGTACGACACAGGATCATGGCCTAAAACACGTGTGATGCTATCGCCTCGTGTGGGTTTCAGATGGGATGCAAAGGGTGATAATTCGCTAGTTCTTCGGGGAGGTACAGGTATTTTCGCCGGTCGGGTTCCGTTTGTCTGGTTAACCAACATGCCGTCCAACCTGGGGGTGATACAGAACACCATTGAACCTGGAAGTTACGCAGCATCGGCGCCCTGGATCAAAGACATTCGTTTCCAACCTGAAAAATATTACTGGTTGAACAACACGCCTGAAAGTGCGAAAAATGTTCTCATCAAAAACCCGCGTGCGGGATTGCCCAGCACTCTTGCACTTATTGACGAGGATTTCAAAATGCCCCAGATATGGAGAACAAGTTTCGGGGTTGACTATAAAATTCCGGGAACACCTTTCGCCATCACGGGTGATGTAATTTATACGAAGGACATTCAGGCGGTATACCAGTTCGGAGCTAATCGTAAGGCTGCCACGCAAAAAATGAATTACAGCGGTGATGACCGCGAATTCTATCCGACCACCGCGTCTTACCAATATAACAGCAAGATCGGGGCGAACTCTGTGAGTGTTTTGACCAATACTTCCAAAGGGCATTCGATCAATGCAACCATTGGTCTAACAATGCAAGCGAGACGTGGATTTTACGGATCACTTTTTTACTCCCACACTTCGGCTAAAACGACGACGGATAACCTTGGATCCAATGCAAGTTCGGCATGGGGAGCAACTCCGAATATCAACAACCCGAATGATCTGAGGTTGTATAGTTCAGAAGGAGCACTTCCAAACAGATTGATTGGTACCGTTTCCTACCGTATTGAATACGCAAATCACCTGGCATCCACATTTTCGCTACTCTATAATGGAGCGAATCAGGGACGACTTTCCTACACTTATAATGGAGATTTGAATGGGGACGCTATCGGCGCGGATATGTTATACATTCCAAAGAACGCCTCGGAAATCAATTTTGCCAATTCAACTGTAAGCGGTGTTACGTTTAGCGCTGAACAGCAGCGCGACGCTTTTGAGGCTTACATTAAAGGTAATCCTTACCTGAACGAGAATCGCGGGAAATATGCGCCGCGTAACGGTGATCTAATGCCTTGGCTCAACCGATTCGATTTCAAGTTTTTGCAGGATATTTTTACCAATATCGGAAAGACAAAACATACGCTGCAGTTAAGTGTGGATATTATCAACGCCGGGAATCTTTTGAACTCGAAATGGGGTGTTCGTCAGGAAATTATATCCGGCGCGAATATGCCACTACGTCGCGCAAGTGTTACAGCTGATGGTGTTCCTACATTTACTATGAACGCCGTTCAAGTGGGTGGTAAAACTGTATTACCTACCAGCGTATTCCGCGATATCACCACTACTTCTACGACATGGAGTATGTTGGTGGGTGTTAGGTATTTATTTTAGGTTCGGTATTCTTATTCAATAGCAATAAAAAAGGTGTCCACGTCGGACACCTTTTTTATTGCTACATGGGCATTAGCCCAGCCCTTGGGCCTAGTATTGTGTTGCTCTCGGCCTGTATGTGCTATAATTGGTTTCAATTGTTTTAAAGTAGTAATAGTTACCAGAGCAGCTGGTTGGTGAAGAGCAGGATATATCGCCCAAAATCTTCTCGCCTATGGAAACTTCTGAGCTGACGTTGTTGATAGTAGCTGTGTGGACAATACTGGTGGCAAACGTCGGATCTGTCGATTCTAGATAAGTAACCTGGACTGAACCATTGAAGTTTGGAGTTGTAGGGTTGCCATTTACGTCGGTCAGCGTGATGTATCCGCTGGCATAGGAATAATCTCCTCCATTTTGATCCGGTGGATTAGCGACCCTGTTTCGAAAGACAATCCCCGCTCTGACAGGCGGATTGATATTGTTAGGATACAACGTGCGGATCGCAGTGATGTCATTCTGCGTGAAAATCGGATCCCGATCCATAATGATTGTGATAGGCGTTCCTTCTGTCGAACCATTCATAATCGAATTCTCATCAAGTTGAGGGGTCCCCGCAATTTGCGTACAGTTTGCCTCATATGAAGTTGTAGTATGGCATAAGCCTACGGCGTGCCCAAGCTCGTGGGCAGCCATCTGCTTTCTTTTGTTTGCCGTATTACATTTTATGCAGGTCGTTCCTGCATTGATATGGATAGTTGGGCCAGGTGCACCGGAGATTGTAGGGAAGCTTCCCCATGCGGTACCACTACCTGTGAATTCATTTACGGTAATATTGGCTGCGGAAGGATAATTGGTAAGATAGAATCGCAATTTTGTCCCCGTGATGCTGTTGTAATCTGCGATTGCATCTATCGTTGCTTGTCGTACAGTGGCTGAAATTGCTGGCGGTACATAAACATTTATACCGCTGACGTAAAAATCGCTTACCAGGAATTGGAATTTGGTTTGTGTAGTCCTGTTAACGTGACTTTGAATAAATTCCTGGTACCTGTCATTCGCATCTTTGTAACTGATACGGATATCACCCTGAAAAGTGAAATAGCCGTCCTCGTATGTCACTTTGCTTCCACAGGTCAGTTGATTCTCGACAAATGCGACTAAGCGCTTTGTTTCGTCGCCTTGCACAGAATTCTCTTTCGAAGGTTCATTCAAAGGTGAATGTGTGTCACAAGACGACTGAAAAAGTAGCAGGGTAAGAAATAATGCAGCCGCTTTGGTTAGTAGAGTAAGCTTTCTCATTTATTGTTGAATTAGATGTGATTGAAGTATAACATTCATTGTTATCAGCAGGTGTTTAAACAGGGTGGGCCTCGCCATTTTGAAAAAGCCTCCCAAGTATTGGTGAGGAAACCAAAAGTTCGTGTTAGGAAGATGTTCATTGTAGATATAGTTTTATTTATTTATTGTAACTATATCTACAAATTTGGTGATTGTCAAATTAAATATTGATAACATTAATTTATGATGCCTCGCAATGGGGCTGCCACTTAAATAAGCAGTTAAACCAGGCTAACGCATAGAGAGGATACAGTTCGTCTTTGAACAATCTGCAATACCATAGAATAAACGGGGAGCGATTTGGCTGGGTAGATATAATAACTACGGGAATACGAACTATGGAAATGTTACTTCGGGAAAGTATGTGAATTTCGCGGTAACCAGTCCTGATAAAGGGAATTATTAGAGAATTGTTATTGTAAGAAATCCAGATAAACGAAAAACGAAAGCGTCGGCATCATGCAGTCGCTTTCGTTTTTTAGTCCTTTTTATTAAAAATACTATTTACTAAAACAGGATTATCGGTGCAGATAATATCAGGCCCGCCCGAATCCCTTATTTTTTGATACAATGGCCTTGATTCAGCAGTTTGCAGCGTGTCGATGTTTCCATTGGTACCAAGGGAAGAAGCCACATTAAGATCATGTAGGCGCTGGTAAAAAGAGCCTTCCTGTAATTCCCTTGGAGTGAGCGCTAACAGTTGATCAAATGGCAAACCGGATTGTTCTATCGCATCGATTTGTCCCATGCTGTTGAATCCGACCGCCAACATAAGTTGAGGGGCCAGTCTATGGGCTAACTGAGCTTCCTGTAGTGAGTAGCAGATTAAAACTGATTTGTAGAGATTGCCGGTGCTTTGCAGCATCAGAATGGTTCGCGCGATGCTGGTTTCAGGCTTTTTGTCAATGATCAGGACCAGACTTTTATCGCCCGACCAAGTCAATACCTCCTGGAATGTCGGTATCGGGTATTCCGTTATCGAGCCTCGGGGATCTTTAAGCCTCAGTTTACTGACATCTCTCCACTTTTTCCTGCTCAACAAGCCCTTGCCGTTCGTCCGAAATGACAGATCGTCGTCGTGGGAAATTACCAGAAGGCTATCGGCAGTGGCCCGGACGTCGAGCTCGAGGAGTACACACGGTACTTTCGAGTAAGTTCTCTGGAAGGTGGCCATGCTATTGCCCGGGAAGCCGTCTTCGGTCCCTCCCTGATGGGCCATGATCAGGGGTGTCGTCCTTTTGCCTGGTTTAAGGTAGTTTTTCAATGCTTCCGCATCGGTGAACCGGCAAGCTCCGGGCTGGGCCTGAATAGTGTGTGCTACGGCAGCCAGCACGCATGCCGTAATGAACTGCCTGGTTTTATTTTTCATTTTTGTATATCGTTTCTACTCCGAAACCTTCTCCGTCTTCAGAATTGACTCCACGCCTGCACGGTAGCCTTCGATGATCAGTCTGGAAATGTCCTCGGAATTGAAATGCTGCAAATCCAGGAACAAAGGTGCTACCGGCCGGATCACAGTCAGTTTCATGGGTTTACCCCGCAGGTTAGAACGGTCGACGTAAGATTCAGCCCAGGTGATATTGCTGTTAACGATCTGGTTGACAGTGATGTCCCTGACACGTTCAATCAACGTGATCAGGTTGCGGGTGTTAATGTCTTCAGGCTGATAGAGCAGGGGAGAATGGCAGGCGATGAGCACAATTTCAGTTGCACCGTCGTCGATCGCCTCCCGAATGGGCGCTACTTCCCGGAGCCCGCCGTCGAGATACAGTTGCTGATCAATTTCCACGGCAGGCATCAGCATCGGGATCGAGGAACTGGCAAACACAAAATCGATATAACTGGGGTCCTTTGTGGAGACATACTTCATCTCGCCCGTGCCGATATTCACGGCCCCGACTTTGGTCTTAATGGGTGTATTGATCAGGTAGTCGTCGTGAAGGTGCCTGCGGATGAGCTGATGCAGTGGGATAGGATCCACAATGCCGTCGAAGCGGCTCATGAGCGTATTCATACCCAGCATGACGCGCGAGCGCAACGTCGAAATATCTTGTGGCTGGGTGATGTTTTTGATCCAGAATTCCAGCAGTTTGCGCCCGGCGAGAGGCCATTGGATTTCCTGCTTTTCTGCCATCTGCCGACCGGCCTCATTGGCCAGGAACGTCGCATTCAATGCGCCCACTGAAATTCCGTATACCATCTCGGGCTGAAAGCCATTTTCCAGAACTGCCTGGATCACTCCCACCTGAAATGCTCCCTTCATTGATCCTCCGCCGAGGACGAGTGCTTTCATATCAACTGGTTTACGCGGATTAATTTGAACTTCGGCCATTGGCCGTTGGCATTTGGTTATTTTGGTCCTGGTGCCCTTTTCTCAATTCTAAACATTTTCGGTTTAAAATTGATATAAACAGAAGATTTTATTCCAAATTTGAAGATCAGTATTCAGACGTTCGGACGAACATTATAACGGATCACATCCTCTTATTCGCGTCCTTTTATTATCAGGAGGGAGCTTTTAGCCCTCGTACATGCATATGACCCTTTCAATAAAGGATATCCAGGCTCCTATTGCGGATGAAATGAAGGCTTTCGAGCATAAATTTCGTCAGTTTATGAAAAGCGAAGTAATGCTCCTGGACCAGATCATGAACTACATCGTGAGGCGGAAAGGCAAGCAACTGCGCCCGATGTTCGTTTTCCTCTCTGCCGGCGTCTGTGGCACCATTTCGGAATCCACCCATCGCGGCGGCGCCCTGATCGAGCTATTGCATACAGCTACATTGGTCCACGACGACGTGGTCGATGATTCGAATTACCGCCGGGGCTTTTTTTCAGTCAATGCATTGTGGAAGAACAAAATCGCGGTACTGGTAGGTGATTACCTGCTTTCCCGCGGCTTGCTGCTGTCGGTAGATCATCAGGAATTTGACCTGCTCAAAATTGTTTCAACCGCCGTACGTGAGCTGAGCGAAGGGGAATTGTTGCAGATCGAAAAGGCGAGACGACTCGATATCAACGAGGAAGTGTACTATCAGATCATTCGTCAGAAAACGGCTTCACTGATCGCTTCATGCTGCGCGGTCGGGGCGAGTTCGGTTGGAGCGGTTCAGGAAATAGTGCAGAAAATGCACGCATTCGGGGAAAAGGTCGGAATGGCATTTCAGATCAAGGACGATCTTTTCGACTACGGCGAGGACGAGATCGGTAAGCCGCTGGGTATCGACATTAAAGAAAAGAAAATGACTTTGCCGCTGATCTATGCATTGAACCATGCGTCCTGGCTGGAAAAAAGAAGGATTATCAATATCATCCGGAACGAGAGCCATAAGCCCAAGAAGGTCAGCGAGGTGATCGCGTTTGTGAAGGAATCGGGCGGGCTGCATTATGCGCAGCAAGTCATGGAGCGTTACGTGCAGGAAGCACTGGTGCTGCTGCATGAATTTACAGATTCCCCGCACCGCCGTTCGCTTGAACAACTGGTGCAGTACACGATTGAGCGGAGTAAGTGATAATGAGTGAATGACTGAATGATTGAATGACTGAATGAGTGAATGAGTGAATAGGGCATTCCGTTTTTATTCAATCATTCAATCATTCAATCATTCAATCATTCAAAATTACTCTTGGTAGAAAATATATAAGTAAGTATAATAAACAAACTAATCTTTTAGTTATGTTTGTGTGCTCACTTAATGTTGCCTGTCATGAAAATATTCCTAACTATTCTTCTTCTTGCCGGCTGCTTTGCATTGTCGGCCCAACCTGTGGCGTTCAGACGCAAAGACGTCCCCAAAGAACTGGCGCGGAAACTGGATGTAGATTACAGGAATGCTGAGGGGCCGGTGCGCGAAAAGCCACATAGCGTCCAGGTTGCATTTCAGAATATCTACGAGCAAATCCTTCCAATGGACAAGTTCGCGAACTACACCGCATGGAACACGCTGTATTTAAACGCTGACGGTAAAATCGACTATATCATTTTGGACGTCACCAGCGGTTTGCGGATTGTGAACGGCAAGCAGCAGGAAGATTCCTCTATTGGCGACTCGCTGGCAGCAATCGTTTCCGCTCGAATTGCACCCCACCTTGCCGATTTTGTCTCACGGAGGACGTTGGGCGCCAAAGTGTCCGTTGTGGTGTATGTGAATTTTCGTCCGCCGGTGCCGAAGGAACCGCAGGCCAAAAGGGATAGTGTTGTGAAGGGTATGGCGGAGGCAATAGCTACCAGGGATACATTAAAAGTGAAGACGCTCGCGCTTGCACAGAGTTTGCTGACGAGCATTCCGGAAGTAATATACCGTTTCCCTAACCTGGAAGAACTGTTTTTGGGCGATAACGATATCGAAGCCGTCGATCTTAACATGGCACGGCTGCCCAAATTGCGCCAGATCGACCTGAGCCGGAATATACTGCAAGATAACAGCATCAGGATCTCCAAAAATAAATCGCTGCGATTACTCAATCTGCAAATGAATCTCATTACAGACATTCCGCGTGCCGCCCGTAACTGCAAGAAACTGGAAATGCTCTGGTTGGGCAACAACCGGATGACAGGATTGAATAATGCGAGTTTCAGAAAGCTAAAACCGGTCAGAGATCTTAATTTTTACAAATGCGAGTTGACGGTTTTACCCAAACGTGTAAGCAGAATGCGCAGGCTGCAAGTGTTGGATTTGTACTATAATCAATTAGAAACCCTGCCGAAATCGATCACAAAGCTGAAACGACTGACGCATTTGGCTGTATCCCATAACCAGCTCACCGCATTGCCTAGGCGCATCGATAAGCTGAAACATGTCCATACATTTTACGCCCATCATAACCATCTCAGCAAGCTGCCCGAGCGCATTACGCGTATGACGGAATTGCGCATTGTGGATCTCGGCTACAACTGGCTGACAAACTTTCCGTCGGAGCTCGTCGCATTCATCAATTTGCAGGAGCTCGATCTCTCTGGAAACAATTTCCCCGATTTCCCAATGCAACTTTTGCAAATCCGCAAGCTGGACAAGCTGCATTTACGTGGCAATCCGTTCCTGGGAACGGACGCCGAACGTAAATACAGCGAGCAACTGAGCCAGCTTAAAAGCCGGAACATCGAGGTTTTTTATTGAAAGCTTACAAATTCCACCAATAGGTGAATTTCAGTACGATCGCCCGGTTTTTTACCCGGAAGTTCTCTGGCAGGTAATTGTCGGTATACACGATAAAAAGGTCGGATGCCGGCTTGTACCGCCATTGCAGACGTGCATTGAGGTTGATATTGTCCGCCTGATTGTTGTACTGCATGAATGTGGTAAAGAAGAGGCTGTTCGTAAACGTTACGTCAACCCGCGGACCTACGAGCCAGAGCTGGGTACGTTTCCAGGGTTCGGGCAGGCGTATGTCATTGTAGTTCCCGGCCATGGTAATAGCGACGTAAGGCTGCACGCGGTAACCGAGCTCCGCTTTCAGGTTGTTGCGCTTGCCATTCTGGTAGTAGCCGCCCAAAATGCCCGAGGCCAGGTAGGTAAGACGGTTTTGCGGTCCTGAAACAATGTCGAAGCCCACGGCTTTCCAATTGTGTTCGCTCCCGGTTGCCAATGTGGCCCCGCCGAGGTTGGTAGGGTCGAACGGACGTAACAAGCGCACATAATTACTCGAACCCCATACCGCCACCGTGGCCCGGTTGATGAAGTTGAGGTTATAGGACAGGATAAATTCCCGGTCGCTGAGGTCGAATTTCTTGTCCCAATACACATTGCTGACCAGTTTGGGCCCGTGGCTGATGATTTTTGGGTTTTTTACAAAAAACAGGTAAGCGACATTGGGACTGATCTTGTAATAACCCATTCGAACCGCATTGGGGACATAACCTACTTCTGCATTGTAGTTCTTGCCGACGTACTCGTGCTGCCATTGCCAGGAGAAGTTGGCTTTGGTGAATTTGAGGTCCGCCGCATGTGTGAAATCATCTGAAGACTTGCCGGGTGTAAACGATTTCAGAAACATCACTTTACCGGTCCACATGTTTTTAGCGCTCGCGAGGTTAAACTCCGCACCAATGTTGCGGTTATAGCGGCTGGTAGCAGAATGCCGTTCGAGCGCATAATTGGTTGCGTCTTTATTGACGAATATGAACCGCACATTCGAACGCGCCAGTAATTGCCGCTGCAATGCAAAAACAGCATAATTGTTATGAGGCGTAATACTATCGTTGGAGCCCGTCTGCACATCCAGCACGCCTATCCGCCAGTTCTTATTGATCTTTCCGCTCATGCGTGCGCCAAACTGGATGGGAACGCCCAAACCGATGCGTCTCGAAAAGAACGGCCGGATGGTAGCGTACCCGAAATTGGCAAAAAGGTCGGCATTTTCAAGGAAGAATTGCCGGCGCTCGGGAAAGAACAATTCAAAACGATCGAGGTTGGTTTGTTGCACGTCTACATCGACCTGTGAGAAGTCGGGGTTCACCGTGAGATCGAGGTTGAGTGAAGGTGTCAGCCCGATCTTGACATCCCCGCCGATGGTCGGTTTATATTTGGTAGGAAGATCTTTCTGATGATCCTTGGTCATGCGCATGGCGGCATAGGGGATCACTGAAATGTTCGGACCGGGGTTTGGTGGCGGCACGTCCCACACGAGCACGCCCGTGTAGGCGAGTGAAGCCGATGGGAATTGTCTGGGCACGGGAGCCCAGGATGACTTTTCGGAGATGGTCAGGTCCTGACGGCTGAAATTGATCCCCCAACGGGTAATGCCGGGTTTGTATCGGATACTTTTAAACGGGATGGCTGCTTCCCACACCCATTTGTCGTCCTCGTTCTTCACGGCACTCACCCATTTGTTGTCCCAGCTCAGATCGACCGTACCGCCGTCGCCTTGCTGACCGTCCCAGGGAGCACCTGCCGCATTGGCCCCGAACGAAAAGCCGTTGGTTTTGTCGTCGAAGGTATCCATAAACAGCAGGAAGTTGTCATTCTTGCCGAATGCAAAATCTCTTTTCAGCGATTCTACGATCAATGAGCCTTTAATGGGCTTATAGTTCACAACCAGTATGTACAGGTTATGCTTGTCATAGCACAGCTTCACGTCGGTCAGCGCCCGGGAAAAGCTGGTATCCATCGGGGTGATCATGAAAAAATCCTTGGCAGTTTCAGCGCTAGCCCAGGCCTGATCGTCGGCTATACCGTCGACATGGACAGGCGATGTAGCTGAATGGATGTGGTACTGATAATTTTCGTTCGGTTTCTGCGCGATACTCTGGGAAATGATGAAACAGAAAATAAAAAGGGTTAGGATAAAATTACGTTGCACTTGATTAAGGGGTGTAGGAATTAGGAAAATGAAAAGCGGTAATACTTAATTTCTGAACCAGCGGGAATCAGCATAGAATGTTCCGAACGGCACCAGCGAGGACGCGAATGACAAGACTGATTTTTTGAATGACCAGCTTTTTTCGGTCGCAACCTGGATCAGCAGGATCACAAAAAGCACGAATAGGACACCATGTGCCATGCCCACGACACGAACGGCCTGAGGGAGGCCGACAAGGTATTTGAGAGGCATCGCGATGCCCAATAGTACGAGATAGGAAACGCCTTCCAGAAAGGCAACAATACGTAAACGGCCTAATGCCGATTTGATCAGTTCGGAAACCATAGGAAATGAGAATACGGAAAATACATTTTTACCGGCAAAGATACATATCAACCGGCTTGGAATGCAGGAAGTTGGCAAAAGCTTTTGGGTAGCAATGTTACATTTCTTTAAATGTAACCGGTTGTTTAAATAAATTCTGTAAAAATATAGATTTGAAAAATATTATTCTGAATTATTTATTCATTGTGAATGAATATTGCATATTTGGCAAATGTTGCACCTCATTTACAATCTTATGAAATCAATATACGCAATATGGATTTTCGCACTCCTCTCGTGTTATTGTCATGCACAGGGCATTAGAGTAAGTGGAAAGGTTACAGATGAAAAGGGAGAACCGTTAATCGGCGCGTCTGTGATCGAAAAAGGGACCAGCAACGGCACGATTACAGACGGTGCAGGAGCCTACAACCTCATGGTGGGCTACCCAAATGCAGTGCTCGTGGTGACTTATGTAGGCTACACTAGAATTGAACGAAATGTTAATGATGCTGGCAACCAGGATTTTGCACTTTCGGATGCGACCATCCTGAACCAGGTGACCGTAGTGGGTTCCCGCAACCTGAACCGTTCGTCGACCGACACGCCGGCACCGGTAGACGTGATCGACATCCGTGAAGTAACTACCAAGCAGGGGCAGCTCGATGTGAACCAGCTTTTGCAGTTCGCCGCGCCGTCGTTCAATTCCAATCGCCAGACGGGCTCCGATGGCGCCGACCATGTGGACCCGGCTTCCCTGCGGGGGCTCGGGCCGGACCAGACATTGGTGTTGATCAATGGCAAGCGCCGGCACCAGTCGGCATTGGTGAATCTTTTTGGGTCGAGGGGGAGGGGCAATACCGGCACCGACATGAATGCAATCCCGGCGGCGGCGATCGAGCGCATCGAAATCCTGCGCGACGGGGCGGCGGCCCAATACGGCTCCGACGCGATCGCGGGTGTGATCAACATTGTTTTGAAGGAGACGACAGACCAGCTGACCGTGAATGCGAATGCCGGAATGTTTAAAGCCAAATACCGTTTTGACGATAAAAAATTCGATGGCCTGAATTACAATTTTAATGCCAATTACGGTGTCAAAATCGCAAAAAAGGGCTTTCTGAACGTTACAGCAGACTATAATTCACGCGACCATACCAACCGTGCCAATACGGTCGACAGCGAGTCGGACCTCGCGCGCAGGCAATACGGCGATCCTGAAATCCGCAATGCGGCGGTTTACTACAACGCGAAAATACCGGTTGGTGCCAATTTTCAGGTTTACAGTTTTGGCGGCCTCAACGAGCGCAAAGGCGATGCATACGCGTGGACGCGTTTCCCGGGCGATGACCGCAATATTCCATCCATTTATCCCAACGGCTTCGACCCGATCATAACCAGTAAAATCAAGGACCGCTCCGTCGCGGCAGGGATTCGGGGTGTGTGGAAATCGTGGGATATCGATTTGAGTAATACTTATGGTTTCAACAAGTTTCATTTCGGCGTGAAAAATTCACTGAACAGGTCGTTGGGAGAGCGTACGCAAACCAGTTTCGATGCAGGCGGCTTCCAACTGGGCCAGAACGTGACGAACCTGAATGTGAGTCGTTACTATAAAAACATCATGCAGGGCCTGAACATAGCATTTGGCGGTGAATTCCGCACGGAGCGTTACAAGATTTTCGCCGGGGAAGAAGCCTCTTACCGCAATTATGATTCCCAATTTCCGGGTGGCTCGCAAGGTTTTCCCGGTTACAGCCCCGCCGACGTCACCAACCACAGCCGGTCGAATGTGGGTGTATATGCCGACCTCGAAGCGGACATTACCAAACAATTCCTGATCGATGTGGCAGGCCGGTTCGAGCGTTACAGCGACTTCGGAAGCACATTGAACGGGAAATTGGGCCTGCGTTATAAATTGACCGACGCATTAGCATTGCGGGGATCGGTCAGCACAGGTTTCAGGGCACCGTCGCTGGCACAGAAGTACTTCAATTCGACATTCACCAATTTCGTGAACGGACAGCCGGTGGAAGTGCTGCTTGCCAACAACAACAGCGCGGTTACCAAAGCATTGGGTATCCCGCAGCTGAAACAAGAAACCTCGCAAAATGCCAGTCTCGGCATTACATTCACACCGGTTTCGGGGTTGTCGGTTACGGTGGACGGTTACTATGTAAAAGTGAAAGACCGCGTGGTGCTGACCGGCCAGTTCAGCGACGATGACGAGGATATCGGCGAACTGCTCAAAGCACTCAGGGTAGGGAAGGCGCAATTTTTCACCAATGCATTGGAATATACTACAACCAAAGGGCTGGACGTAATCGTGGCGCATTCAACGCCTGTGGGGGCGGGAAGGCTGAGCACGACCGTTGCTGCCAATTTCAACTGGATGGAGCTGGGTCCGGTGAATACGGTACCTAAGCTGGCTGGTAAAGAAGATATTTATTTCGATGAAAGGGAGCGCCGTTTTGTGCTGGCATCCGCACCGCCATCGAAGATTAATCTCACGTTCGACTATTCGGTGAGCAAGTTCAGTGCGATGCTCCGCTTTATCCGTTTCGGGGAGATCAAGCTCGCGAATTGGGACTATATGATCGACACATACAGTCCCAAAATCCAGACGGACCTCACTTTGAACTACAAATTCACAAAGAACTTCTCATTGTCTGTCGGCGGAAGCAACATCCTGAACGTGTATCCGGATATGTCGCTCCCTGCGCTCACCGAGTCGGGCGGTGCCTGGGACCCGGTTCAGATGGGCAGCAATGGTGCGTTCTTCTTTACGCGGCTGGGGTTCCGGTTTTAAACGGCGATAACTTCTGCCGCCGCCATTTCACCGGTGACAACCGCACCTTCCATGAACCCTTGCCAGTCGGCCAGGTGTTCACCCGCGAAGGAGGTGTGTAGAAATGGCTTTTGCAATGCAGGACGAGTAGTGTTCCATTGATTCAGGCCGTACATCGCATAAGCACCCTGTGAGATCTTATCTGTCCCCCAGTAGTAATTGGCTTGCGATTCGATGAGTTTTTTAGCCTTTGGAAAATACGGATTGAGTGTTTGACCCAGCATTTCTTTCCGCCAGGCGTCGTTCTGCACGGAAATCAGCTCGGCCTTTTCGCCTATCGTGTAGGAGATCAATACGCCCTTTTGCGATGGCTGATTTTTGGTCGCATGGTAAAAATAATGTGGCGTCTGATCGGTAATGAGGTCGAAGCTCTCGTCGTTCCAAAACCTTTTCTTAAAGAGGATCGCATTTTTATTAATACGGGCATATTGCAGCTCGTTGATTGCCTGTATTTTATCGTCAGGTAATCCCGGCTCCCATTGAATGTTTTTCATGGCGAATGTCGGGATCGTGCAGATAAGCTTGTCGGCCTCGAACGTCTTGCCGTTTTCGCAAATTACCTTTACCAAATCTTTTTGCTCAATGCGTCTGACGGCGTGCCCGGTCAGGATGTTGCCTGCTCCGATGCCCTCCGCGAACTTTTTTGCGAGCTGTGCGTTACCACCCTGCATTTTCAGGTCCATTTCGTTCTTTTCGCTGCTTTCGGCGAAAGTGGCGAGCGCGATGAATGCGGAAACATGGCGGATACTTTCTCCAAAATCGGTACTGTCGAGGAGTTCACGGAAGACGAGATCTTTGCCTTCGCAGCCATTGTTCACCAGGTATCGCCACCAGTCGATGCTGTCCAGTTGGAGTTTTTGCTGGTCGCTCAATGTGCGGTAGCCATCAAGCAATGCCTTGAACTTCGGTTTCCAGTTATCCGAAAAATCCCATGCATTCGCTTTGGTATATTGGTTTTGGTAAATAAGATGCGTGTCAAACTGATTGTTCAAAAGCGGTATTTTAAACGTATCACACCACGTACGCACACGCTCATGAGAGTTACCAACCCATTCGGCGCCAAGTTCGACAGTCAGGTTTTCTTTGGGATCGATCAGATGCGAAAATACCCGCCCACCGATGCGGTTCCGTGATTCGAGGACAGTAACGTCAATGCCTTTCTGTTTCAATGCGTAGGCGGCGGCCAGTCCTGCAAAGCCTGCACCGATCACGATTACACGGGTTTGTCTGGCAATATGAATACTTGCGAAAGAGCGGGTTGAAATAATGGCAGCACCTGCGAGCAGGGCTGATTGGCGCAGGAATTCGCGCCGGGAGGCATGTTGCGGCTTGTCCATGATGTAATGAGGTCGATTGAGTTGCTCAAAACTACCGGACTGTATACGTAAGTCAAATAAACCTTTAGCGAGAGGTTGGTTTACTTATTTTTTGGATAAAAATAAAAGCGGCCCGGCTGATCATCAGCCGGGCCGCTTTCGTAAAATATTTCAAATGAGCCGTTTATCAGGCTGTTTGAACCTTTGGCTTTGCTTTCGCCCTGGGCTCCGTCTGAGATGCTTCTTTGTTCCTCATCTTAATGAAATCCTTGAATCTGCGAATCGTTGCCATCACAAAACCGATCACGAGTACAAATGTCCCCAGCCAGAGAATGTTAATCAATGGCTTCTCGGTGGCCTTCATGACGATGAAGTCGCGCTGAGTGGTGTTGACACCAAATGTGAATTTGCCCGTCTGCGGGTTGATTTCCTGGAACTGAATGCGCATTCCCAATTCGTTGCTCACCTCCGGTTTGCGCGCAACCATGCGGTCGCGGATCACGAAGGACGGCGTTACGACAAATTCCTTGTCCTTATCGAGGATGCGGATAATTGCCTTCACAGCCGCGTCTCCGGCGCCCAGCTTAACGCCTTCGACCTGCTCCGTCCGCACGACATTGTCAAGAACGGCTACATAGTCATTGACGAAGAAAGTGTCGCGCAGGTTGACGGTGAAGTTTTCAGTCTGGCTCCATACCGGTTCTGCGGTAGGATTGGTCACCATGGAAACGTAGGTGTACAAGTCTTTATCGACCTTGCGCTGAATATCCGGCGACGAAACGATACCGCCCATGCGGGGGTTGATCTGCACCCGTGGGAACAATGAGAAAATCTTACCCGACGGTTCGCGGTATTCGATTTCATAATAGAAGTTTTCCGGGAAAATTTCGATTGTATCGCCTTTGACGTTGTATTTTTTATCATTGACAACAATGTCACGCAATGCAACGGCGTGGAAGTCGCCTTCCACAATGTCGACCCAGCTTTTAGGAATGTATCCGGGAATGTGACGCGGCTCTACGCGTACATCGCGCCAGGTAAGCATATAATCGCCCATTTTCTCCGGCTTGTTAAGCCAAAGGGTAATGTTCTCCTTGTTTTCCTTGTTGTCGTTAGCCGTAAACTCGTCGCTGCGGGAGATCATCAGCCCGGAGTTGTTAATCGATACAACTTTGGTATATGCCGAAGAAAAGAGGATACCGATCAGCATGAGTGCCACGCCAATGTGTGTGATCGCACCGCCGGAAAGGTTGTAGTTCCCCCGGATGATGTTAATCAGGATATTTCCATTCGCGACAATGGCGAAGATACCCGTGGTGAGCAACACGATATACTGGATATCCCGCACCTGTTTGAAAGTAATCACCGCGGCGCTGGCCAGCAATGCCACCAGCAACGGGTTGTACAATGCTTGGAGGTTGCCCTTGCCGGTACGTTTCCACCAGAAATACTGCCCGATACCTGTCAGCGCGATGATCAGCGAGAAGAACCAGAGCTGGAATTTGTTGTAATGGGCCACCTGGTCGGCGGGTAGCGCCATGTTCAGCACCGTTCCGAATGCTTCGGCTATTTTGTTATAAACCGGGATGGAAGTAGTCGCGATAATCTGGAAGCCGGAAAGGCAAAGTAATGTCGCGCCGATAAAGATCCAGAACTCCTGCGAATAGGTCGATACTTCTTCCTCATCGCTCGGCAGTGACTTCCAACGGTAAACCAGCAAGCCTACCGAAACGATCGTGAATGTAAAAAGATAAATCAGCAGCTGACCGGAAAGCCCGAGATCGGTAAACGAGTGTACGGATGCATTACCCAGTACACCACTACGCGTCATGAATGTCGAATAAAGGATGAGGATGAACGTAGCGATGGTCAGAATGAACGACGTTTTGAGCGCAGTGGCGTTTCTTCTGCCGATGATCATTACGTGTACCGCTGCCACCAGGACGAGCCAGGGTACAATGGAAGAGTTTTCAACAGGGTCCCAGTTCCAGTAGCTACCGAAGTTCAGCGTTTCATAGGCCCAATAAGCGCCCATCAGAATACCAACACCTAAAACCAATGCGGAGAATAATGCCCAGGGCAATGCCGGGCGTATCCATTCCTGGATTTTTTTATTCCAAAGACCGGCAATCGCGAACGAGAACGGGATAAGCGTGCTCGCAAAGCCCAAGAACAGGGTAGGGGGGTGGATTACCATCCAGTAGTTCTGCAACAGGGGGTTTAGTCCGTTACCGTCTTTGGGAATGAAATTGGGGTCCATTTTATAGACCGGCAGATCGGGCATTACCTCTTTCAGCAACAGGAATGGCGTCGAACCGATTTTGACGTCCAGGCCCGGAATGACTACCCCGAGGATCATGGAAGTAAGGAAGGCTTGTACCAATGCAAAAACCGTCATCACCGGGGCTTCCCAGGAGCGGTTAGTGAAGATCAGCGTAGCACCGAGCAATACGTTCCAGAATATCCATAGCAGGAAGCTGCCTTCCTGATCCTGCCAGAAGCTGGAAATCGTGTATCCGGTCGGCAGAGAGAGTGACGAGTTTTTCCAGGCATAATGGTACTCGAAATAATGGTTGCCGATGATCCAGTAGAGTGAGAACACTACGCCGATCACTGCCGCCAAATGCATCCAGAAAACGAGCCGCGCGAACTTTTTCCAGCTCTGCGTGTCTTCAAGGTTGCTCGCTCCGATACCCGCCTTGAAATAAGCGAAAGTGGCCAGAATGGCCGTAACGAATGAAACTATAACCAGCAGGTGCCCTGCATTTCCGATCGTACTGTGAATCATGATTGTTTTGCAGTATGTTCTGTGGTTTCCATTTTACCGTTCTCGTATTTTGACGGGCATTTCATGAGAATCTTTTCGGCCGAGAATGAGCCGTCTTTCATTTTTCCCACGACAACCACCTGCTCTGACTTGTCGAAATCCTGTGGTTTGGTATTTTTATAAACTACCTTCTGTTCCACGTTGTTGTTGTCAACCAGCGTAAAAACAAAGAGGTTAGGATCTATTTCAGGCCGGTATTCCATTTCCAGGATCTGACCGGCCGGGTCTTTTTTGAGTTTACCTACAACGTGAATGCTCTCATTATCACCACCCTGCGCCATTTCTTTGGCTTTGGTGAAATCCACATAAGTACTTGCGTCACCGGCAGTCGAAACAATAATACCAATTGCAACCGCGATGATCACCAATCCGAATATCTGTATCTTTTTCATAGGGCTTACTTGATATTGAGTTCCTTTTCAATCTTTTTCAATTTGGAATCGATGCGGAGCATGTTGATCGCTATTCCTGCAAAAATCACGGCCACGACCGCCACCACGACCCATATTTTGCCGTCGGCGCGAAGCTTGTCGGCCATTTCTACGGACGTGTCGCCTGCCTGTGCGAACAAGCTGCCGGACATGGCCAGCAACGTCAGAAGGATGAGGGAAATTCTTTTCATTGTATATATGAATGGACTAAACCTTAACGAAAATTTACTTTGAAACGTTTGTAATCCGCATTAATCAGCGTGAAATGCTCAGATTTTGCCGGATTCGATCAAGGCGTCCTCACGAACCCGGTTGATCTGTTTGATCCTGATCCTAAGTTCGGCGATCCACAATCCCAGCAGGATGTAACCGATCACGGCAGGGTAAAAAACGCGGCGGATATTGTTATCGAAATCGTATGAACCGAAAGTGCTGTTGCCACCGCTGCCCGGGTGCAAAGAGTCGGTAAGACGAGGCAGAATGTAAATGATCGGGATGAAAACGGCGAATGCGAAAATGTTGTACACCGAAGAAATCCGCGCACGGCGCTGCTCGTCCTCGAACGAGCTTCTAAGGAGCAGGTAGGCCAGGTAAATGAGGATTCCAACGGCCGCACCATTCAGTTTAGGGTCGTTTGGCCAGGGGTCGCCCCATGTGTAATTAGCCCAGACCGAGCCGGTAAGGCAACCCAGAATCCCGAAGAAAATAGCTGCTTTGGCTACTTCGCTCGCGATATCGTCATCTTTGATATTCCCTTTCATCAGATAGCGTATCGAAAATACCATCGATAGAAAGAGCAATGTGGTCATGGCAAGCCATAATGCCACGTGGAAATAGGTATTGCGGATACTCTCATTGATAATGGCAAGCCGTGGGACGGGGCCGATAAATCCCATGATGATCACGTAGAAGATGATCACAATGCAGAGGATTTTCCACCAAATCTTTCTCATTTTAAAATAGAACTTTAAAGTTGTTGCTCCGTAACCTGCTGTTTTTCAGCTTCTCCATAAATAGGGAAAAAGCAGATAGCTGAGCGTAATTACTATCAGATCGATTGATAATAGTGTGGTGATTTCATCGGTGCTGACCGACCAGTCGAGGCCGTCCAGCGCGTTTTTGGCCAAACGGATCGTCATCAGGAGCATCGGCAGAATGATCGGGAAGCTGAGCACGGCCATGAGCGTGGCGCTATTGTCCGCTTTGGATGCGATCCCCGCAATGAGCGTGAGCACGGATGCGAAACCCGTGGACGAAAGCAGGATACAAATCGCGAAAAGGCCATTATCCTGAACGGGATTGCCCATGACAAACGCATAGAACAGGAAACCCATTCCCGAAAGCAGGACCATGATCAGCGAGTTGTAAATGATCTTGGAAATGATAATCGCCTGCGGGCTGCACAGATTATAATAGTAGAGCAGCCTTCCGTGACGTTCCTGCGAAAAACTCTTGGCAATGGCGTTGACCGCCGTAAAAAGCAGTATGATCCAGAACAACGTATTCCAGACGATCGGAGTGAGCTGGTTCCGGCGGAGATTAAAGCTGAGGTAACACACAAAAACGGTGCTCACTACGTAGAGCAACATGCCGCTCAACGCGTACTTCTGGCGCCATTCCAGTGTTACTTCTTTCCAGATCAGGGTTTTAATCTCGTTCAAGGTGATTGGTGCAGACCGTCCGCTTTTAGCTTTCGGCTTTCGATTTACTTGTTGATTGTCATCAGTGCCACTTTTTCCCTGTTCGGGGACTTTGTTTCGCGCTGCAAAAGTACGACACAAAGCCGGAGGGAAATAATAAAACGATCATGATTTTGTATGATTTGACGACCGTTGGGCACAATTGAAAAGGTAATGTTTGATTTACGGTCTGAGAGTGCTTTATTTGCAGTTTAAATAAAATGAATCTAAATAAGGAACGTATGTCGGCTCGTACGGTTTCACACCTTAAAAAGGGTGAAAAAGGCATAATAAAGTCATTTACAGATCGCGAGATGTCATTGAAACTGCTCGAAATGGGCTGTTTGCCGGGTTGTGAAGTGCGACTGGATGCTATTGCGCCCTTCGGTGACCCGATCTGCATCAACGTCGGTGGATGTTATAGCCTGTCGCTGCGCCTGAACGAAGCTTCGGTGATCGAATTAGAGTAAAGAATACGTTCCGCTTACTGCCTCTCCATTGAAACAGGGAAACATAAAAGTTGCGCTGGTAGGTAACCCGAATGCCGGCAAGTCTACATTATTTAATGCACTCACCGGCCTGCGTCAGAAAACAGGGAATTTTCCCGGTGTGACAGTCGAGAAAAAATCAGGAACGTTCCGGATTGCCGCCGCTGACGGGCATGACGAGCAGCACGTAACACTGGTCGATTTGCCCGGTACTTACAGTATTTATCCGAAATCAAAGGATGAAACCGTGGTCATGGACATCCTGGCCAATCCCAAACATCCTGATTTTCCGGATGTGGTGATCATCGTCGCCGATGCATCCAACCTGCAACGTAACCTGCTGCTTTTTACCGAAATCAGCGACCTGGGCTTGCCCGCTGTGCTTGCATTGAATATGCTGGATGTGGCGTCGAGCATGAACTTGTCTGTGAATGCAGTACAACTCGCAATGCATTTGAATGTACCCGTCGTCCGGATCAATGCGCGAACCGGTGAAGGTATCAAGGGTCTTAGGGAGGCCGTCCGGCAGGTTGCTGAAAAGAAGGAAAGGGCTGTGCTTCAATATTTTTACAAACCTCAGGGTAACGAAATCGGGCTTGTTGAAGAAGTGAAGGAGTTGCATCAGCTTGATAACGACTATGTTGCATTGCAGTACGTTTGTCAGCACGACAATTTTTCCTTTCTGGAACAACCCGTGAGGGCTAAACTCGACACGCTGATCGAGAAGTACGGGTTCGACGAGAATGACTTTCTTGCCAAAGAGACCGTAGCACGGTACGAAAAGATAAAACCCATTGTTTCCAAAGCCGTTAAGTCCGAAGGGGCTACGGAACAGCCCTACTGGACGCGCAAGCTGGACGCGATATTGCTGCACAGGGTGTGGGGCTATGTGACCTTTGCATTGGTTTTGCTGATCGTTTTTCAGGCCATCTTTGCCTGGGCGTCCTATCCGATGGATATGATCGATGCCGGTACAGCCGCCCTGATCGAATGGACCAAAGGTGCATTGCCGGCAGGTGTGTTGAATGACCTGATTACGGACGGTATCCTGGCGGGGATCGGGGGGATCGTCATATTCATTCCGCAAATAGCCATTCTGTTCGCGTTGGTCGCGATCCTGGAAGAATCGGGTTATATGGCCCGTGTGATGGTGATCATGGACAAGCTGATGCGTCGTTTTGGCTTAAACGGTCGTAGCGTGGTGCCATTGATTTCAGGGGTAGCGTGTGCGGTTCCCGCGATCATGACTACGCGCAGCATCAGCAGCCGGTACGAGCGCTTGCTAACGATCCTTGTAACGCCGCTCATGAGCTGTTCGGCCCGTCTGCCGATCTACTCCATCCTCATAGCCTTGGTGGTACCAACTACAAAAGTGCTCGGCGTCTTCAATATGCAGGGGATTGTGCTGTTTGGGCTCTATCTGCTGGGCCTGGTAGGTGCATTGTTTTCGGCCTGGGTACTTTCATTGTTTATTCCAAGAAAAGAGCCGAGCTATTTTATGCTCGAAATGCCGTCTTATAAATTGCCTCGCTGGGGGCATGTCGGCTTTTCGATGTATGAAAGTGTCAAATCATTCGTGCTGGAAGCGGGTAAGGTCATTATGGCCATTTCCATTATCCTTTGGGTGCTGGCGTCTTACGGCCCGGGCGACAAAATGGAGTTGGCAGAGCAACAGGTAGTGGCTACCATGGGTGCAGTTCCGCAGGAGGAAATCGACGCGGCGGTGGCATCCGCAAGGCTGGAAAGTTCTTATGCAGGACAGTTTGGTCGTTTTATCGAGCCGGTTATCAGACCATTAGGATACGATTGGAAAATCGGTATTGCATTACTGGCGTCATTTGCAGCCCGTGAAGTGTTTGTGGGTACGATGGCTACGATTTACAGCATTAGTGGCGATTCGGAGGATGTACTAACGGTCAAGCAAAGGCTCGTTCAGGAAAAGAATCCGGAAACCGGCGGTGCGATGTTTACGACTGCGGTTTGCTATTCATTGCTGATGTTCTATGTGTTTGCAATGATGTGTATGAGTACGATCGCTGTCGTCTATCGCGAAACCCACGGCTGGAAATGGCCGATGATCCAGCTTGCCTATCTGATGACGCTGGCTTATGGTTCGGCGTTTGCAGTTTATCAGTTGCTGAGTTAGAAGGTGTATAGGGTAATGGTGTTCCTGGCATAGTTGAGACTCGCCAAAATATCTTCTCTTTCAAGTTCGGGATGGTCTTCCAGTATTTCCGGGATTGACATGCCTGAACCTAGCATATCAATAATAACCTCTACCGGCCAGCGCATCCCCCTGATGGAAGGCTTGCCGTGGCATATCGCAGGATCGATCGAGATTCTTTCAAGGTATTGCATTGCTCGGTATGGTTGATTAATCAAATTCACTTTAAATCGAGCAAGTTACCAACCCAGGTGTTCAACCACATCCGAGGCGATCAGTGCAGTTTGCCCACGCGCTCCGGCGGCGCGGTCGCCGGCCAGACCATGCTGGTAAACACCCATTATAGCAGCGTCTCTGGCCGCATATTTCTGGGCCAGTAGACCGGTGATAATGCCGGTAAGCACGTCGCCGGTGCCTCCTGTGGCCATACCGGGATTACCGGTCGAATTGAAATGCACCTCACCATCGGGAAGAATCACAGCGGTGTTAGCTACTTTAAGACATACAATCACGTTGTATTGGGCAGCAAATGCGCGACCGGTCTCTAATCGTTCATACTCATTGCTGGTTGTTCCGGCAAGGCGCTGAAATTCCTTCGGATGCGGCGTGAGAATGGTGCCTTCCGGCAATTTGTCAAGTAAATGGCGGTTTTCGGAAAGTATGTTCAGCGCGTCGGCGTCGATGATCAATGGTACTTTTGCTTCATCCAGCAACTGTTGCAACGCTTTCACAGTTTCGGGAGCCTGTCCTAATCCGGGACCGATACCGATGGCCGTTGCCGATGCCAGATCCGGTAACCGGGTTATGCGCTTGTCTGCGTCATCGACGGTGACCATGGCTTCCGGAACGGAAATCTGCGTGATATCGTAGCCACAAGCCGGAACATGCATCGTGAGCAGGCCTGTACCTGAGCGCAGGCACGCCCTGCCGGACAAGACGGCGGCACCCATCTTGCCGAAACTGCCTGCAATGATCACTGCATGGCCAAATGTGCCTTTATGCGAAAATTTCTGCCGTGGCCTGATCCGCTTTTCCGCCGATTGTTTATCGGAGTAATGGTAGGGCGTTGGGGTGTCCCGGATGTAATCCTGACTTAAACCGATGTCGACTACGTGCCATTCGCCCACATATTGTGCGTTTTGCGGCAGCATAAATGCCAGCTTTGGCAGTTGGAATGTAATGGTATGGTCGGGTTTGATGATGGTATCGCTGTTACTGTTGGGCTGGTCGGTATAGAGACCACTTGCGATGTCCACCGAAACGACCCTATTGGGTAGCGCGTTGACCAGACCGATAACTTCGGCCAGTAAGCCTTCAACAGGCCGCGACAAGCCTGAGCCCAACAATGCGTCGATGCAAACGACGTTCCTGGCGATTTGGGGCAGATCATCCAATGAATGGATGTGTGACGGGTGGAGATGTTGGTTCAGACGCGTCAGGTTGGTTTGGAAGTCTTTGGAGGCCTGGGTCGTGTATTCGATCACATAGGCCGAAACGTCGTAACCGCATGCGCTCAGCAAGCGCGCGATTGCCAGACCGTCGCCCCCATTGTTGCCTTTTCCGCAAAAGACGGCAATGGGGCGTGTGTTGACGTACAAATTGCAGAACCATCTCACGAAGGCCTGGGAAGCACGTTCCATCAGATCAATGGAGGTGATCGGTTCGTGGGCGATCGTGTAGGCGTCCATCTGTCGGATCTGCCCAACGTTGAATATTTTCATAGATAAAGCACGGAATCACTTTCACTTACGGACAAATAATGCTAGCTTTGCACTCGTTTTCTCAAAGGTTGTTTTGAATGAAGGGGCGTCACCCCGTCCGCTGGAAGCAAGCTATCATTTTAAATCCATAAAATCACTCGTCATGAGCGAACTTATTAAACTCGTAGAAGCTACGATTGAAAATCGTAAATCCGAGTATCCTGATTTCAAATCAGGCGACACGATCAATGTTCACGTGAAGATCCGTGAAGGTAACAAAGAGCGTATCCAGCAATTCCAAGGCACTGTTATGCAGCGCCGTAACATTAATGGAAGCGGTGAAACTTTCACTGTACGTAAAATTTCCAACGGTATCGGTGTAGAACGTGTTTTCCCAATCCTGTCACCAAGCATCGCGAAAATCGAATTGATTCGTCGTGGTAAGGTGCGTCGTTCACGTTTGTTCTACCTGCGTGGCCGTCAGGGCAAAGCCGCTCGTATCAAAGAGCTTAAAGTATCGAAGTAAGAAAAATAAATCTTCGGACCAGAATTTTAAAACCCTGCAAGCGAATTTTTCTTGCAGGGTTTTGTTTTTAGAAAAAATCAGTCTGATTTTTTCTAAAAACAAAACCCTGCCGTCAGTTTAAACTGACGGGAATTGATAAGAACTGATAAGAATTGATTGAGAATCTGATTGATTGCAAATATTTGTACTGATATGTCTATTCCTTTTTATAAATACCAAGGCACCGGCAATGACTTCGTGATGATCGATGACCGGGATTTGCAGTTTCCCGTTTCCAAAGAACTCATTGCTTCCATATGCCACCGACGTTTTGGCGTCGGTTCCGATGGACTGATCCTGCTGCAAAATGCGGAGGGATATGATTTCCGTATGGTGTATTTTAATGCGGACGGAGGCGAGGGAAGCATGTGCGGCAATGGCGGCCGTTGCGTCGTGCGTTTTGCCAACGACCTCGGCCTTTTTGAGAACGAAACGAAATTCATCGCCGTCGATGGCGAGCACGAAGCTACTGTCTCTGGCGATATCATCCGCCTGAAAATGTCGGATGTAAAGGGTGTGGAGCAATACGAGGAGTATGACTTTATGAACACCGGTTCGCCGCACTACGTCACTTATGTCGACGCGGTTGATGAAGCAGATGTCGTCGGTATTGGAAGCGAGATCCGTTACGGCTCGGTCTATGGCCCGAAAGGCGGCACGAACGTCAATTTTGTGGAGGTCATCGAAGACAATCACCTGAGCGTGCGTACCTACGAGCGTGGTGTGGAAGATGAGACCTATTCCTGCGGGACGGGCGTCACGGCTTGCGCATTATCCGCTCACATACGAAAAGGCTGGGAAAGCCCCGTGAAAGTAGAAACGATCGGTGGGTCGCTGGAAGTGGCTTACCGAGAAGCAGGGGAGGGAAGGTTTGAGGATGTTTTCCTGATCGGTCCGGCAGCGCGGGTTTTCGAAGGAAATTTGACAATATAACAAACGAGGCAGGCCATTACAGCCTGCCTCGCCTATTCTGATTCGATGATGCCGCCCTTTACGTGGTAGATCTCCTTATCGCTCCATTCGGGAACCCGGCAATAGTCCATGGCGGCCACTTTACTTCGCACGCCATTGGTGCAAATCACAACAATGGTATGATAGGGCGCCAAGATCCCGCGTTTGTCCCTTATTTCAGCCAACGGGATGTTAAGCCCGCCTTCGTTGAATTCCTCAAATTCCCAGTTCTCTCTCACATCCACCAACACAGCGTCCGGACTTTTGGAAATGGCCAGCGCCTCCCGGAGACTGATATCTGCGAAATTCTTCCTCACCATCGCCGTACAGTTATCTGCCTACGGCGTAGGGATGATCGTTCACTACGGGTATGTTCTTAGCGATAAGCTTATGAATATCACGAAGAAACAGCTTCTCTTCGCGGTCGCAGAACGACAATGCAATGCCTTTCGCGCCCGCACGTCCTGTACGACCGATCCGGTGTACGTAGGTTTCAGGGATGTTGGGGATTTCGTAGTTGATCACGTGCGTGAGATCATCCACGTCGATGCCCCTTGCCGCAATGTCGGTCGCTACCAATACCCTTGTAGTCTGACTTTTGAAATTTTTCAATGCATTCTGACGAGCGCTTTGTGATTTGTTGCCGTGAATCGCTTCCGAAGTAACGCCAGCCTTTCTCAGTACTTTTACCACTTTGTCGGCACCATGTTTGGTACGGGTAAAAACCAGCGCAGTGGCGATGCTTTCGTCTTTCAGAATGTGCAGTAACAGCGAATTCTTATCGGATTTGTCTACAAAAAATACCGATTGGCGAATGGTATCGGCCGTGGAAGAAACCGGGGTTACTTCTACTTTTGACGGATTTCTCAAAATTGTCCCTGCGAGTGTTACGATAGCAGGTGGCATTGTCGCTGAGAAAAACAGTGATTGACGTTTTGCCGGAAGCAATTTGATCACTTTCTTCACATCATGTACAAAGCCCATGTCCAGCATGCGGTCAGCTTCGTCAAGGACAAAGAATTCGAGCTGGTTGAGCTTGATGAATCCCTGGTTGATAAGGTCGAGCAGGCGGCCTGGGGTGGCGATAAGCACATCTACGCCCTTTTGGAGAGCATCCGTTTGTGGTTTTTGCCCGACGCCTCCGAAAATAACGGTGTGCCTGACGCGGGTGTGCCGTCCATATGCGGTGAAGCTTTCGCCGATCTGAATGGCCAGCTCACGTGTTGGGGTTAGTATCAAAGCACGGATACGGCTTCGTTCAAACTTACCCACGGGATTTTCATGCAGTAATTGCAGCATCGGAATAGCAAATGCAGCCGTTTTTCCGGTACCTGTCTGAGCACAACCCAGCAGGTCTTTACTTTCAAGAATAATGGGAATAGCTTTGGCCTGAATCGGTGTGGGAGTGGTGTATCCTTCTTCTTGAAGAGCCTTTTTGATCGGCTCAATGAGTTCTAAATCCTGAAATGTCATCTGGTTTTGTTAAAGGGCCGCGCACACAAAGTTCGTTTCACCTGCGGCCTGAGTAATATGTCTGAGCCTTTTGGCCTCCGGTATAACAGAAGTATATTTGGAAACGTTCAGTGTATATACTTCGCAAAAGTATTCACTAATATTTACATTTGGCTTATATTCATCAACGCAGTATCGCTATGGGCAGATTTACTACACTTACTTTCCTGTTATCGCTCCTCTTTACCGGAGCCTTTGCGCAGGATGTTCTGGTTAAGAAAAACGGTGACATTATAGAAGGGAAGGTTGTTGAGGTGGGCATCGATCGAGTCCTTTACAAAATCAGCAAGGAGGAAAATAGCGCCAATTTTGTGGTCAGGAAGAGTGAACTGAGCCGGATCGAGTTTGGGAACGGACAGACCATCTGGATCGACAAGCGTACCGAACGCGTCCGGAAAGAGAAATTTGTGGAGGTCAACTCCGGTTACGGCAAGAATATGATCAATGTGTCGCCGTTCAAAGCATTGGACAGCGGGCCCGGCTTCGGAATTAGTTATGAAAGGTTGTTGGACAAAAACGGCTATTTCGGCTTGCTTTTGCCGTTTACCATGACGGTCTCCGACAGCTACTACTTTCCGGTCGGCTCAAACAACATTGATAACGAGGAAATGTACTACTTCTCGCCCACGCTGAAAATCTACCCCTTCGGGCAGAAACGTGTCACTTACGCGGTGGGCCCCACCTTGTACGCGGGAGTAGGCAGCAGGTGGAACAACTATACCGACTATAATCCCACAACCGGCGTGTATATCAGTCACGAAGAACAGCGCGACCGTTTCCGAATGGGTCTGATCGTCAATAACTTTGTCAATTTCCAGATCACATCCCGCTTCCAGATCGGCTTGAATGCCGGTGTAGGGCCGCGCTACATCGATCGTGAGACCTACGAATCCCGCACGAGCCGGACAAAGGGTTTTGAAATCACCGGAGAATTTAATTTTAATCTCGGATTCAGATTCTGATTTACGTCATTTGATAACCCTGAAAACCGGGTAGCGCATATATTCCCGCTCGCTGTAAGCTGAATGCTGGTAGAGGAAATCGAGCTGAGCGCCGGCATTTTTGGCAAATTCCGGATCCGACTTGCGCTTTTCGTCCAGCTTCGCTTTCAGTTCCGGAGATTTTTTTAACAGCTCAGAGGCCAGATCTTCGAACACGTAACCCGAATAGTGTTCCTTGGCTTGCAGGATCGTGTCAAAGAAATTCCATTTGAAGAATGAGTCAACGGCCTTCGGTTCCAGTGTTTCGATGATGTACCTGTTCGTCCATTGGTTGACGGGAATGTACCAATCGCCCTTTTTGAAAACAATTGTCTGCTTTTCGGTCCGCAGTTTTACGGAAGTATGCCAGTAATGCCCTTCAAAGGGTTGTCTGGGTGTTTCAAGTTCTTCGATATAATAGGTTTCAACCTCCATTTCGGTGTCCTTATCCAGGGTTTTTACTTGCACCCCATTCAATTTCAGCAGCGCTGCCACATTGTGCCAACCCTGTGGGATCACGTAAGCCTTGGGACGTGAGACCTCGTCCATCGGCACGTAGGTATCATAAAACGGAATGCTTTTGGTAAATGGCTTGGACCGGTTGTAATGCAGCCGGGGAAGCCCGCTTACCTCACTGGGCAGGTACTCGGGCTCGTAACCTTTGAATGCGATCGTCGAGTTCTTCGTTTTATCGATCTGCCAGGAAACTGCAAATTTTTCCTGCGCCTTTACCGCCTCCTTTGTTTCCCTCCGCAGTTTCAGTAACCTGGCTCGATGGGCCGCCAGAAACCGGATGTTCCCGTGCAGATAGGCATAAGTGGCTTTGACGCGCTGGTCGTAGGGTTTCAGCATATGGGTCTCGGTCATGACGCCGATGGTATGGAACAATGCCGCATAGCCGGTTGAGTAACGCGGCCAGTCAGGAAATTGCACAAAACCTTTATCGGGCGTTTGCCCATAAGCATTTACATACGGGGTCGCTTCGAAGCCGGCTTCTTTCAGATGTGTGTACATGTAGGGCAGGAACACCTGATCGTTGAAATCGCCCAGGCGACCGCCCAGTTTATCTTTCTGGGCATAATCTAGCGTCATCACATACTGGTAGTCGGCTCCATTGCTGACGTGCGTATCGGCGAAAAGATCCGGATCCAGTTCATGGAAAATAGCCGCGAAGCTTCGCGCATTCCGGGTGTCGCTTTTGATGAAATCCCTATTGAGGTCATAATTTCTGGCATTTCCCCTAAATCCATACTCTTCCGGGCCATTCTGATTGGTCCGTGTCATGCTGTTGCGGTTCAATGCACCACCGATGTTGTAAAAGGGGATAATGGCCACGACCACGCTATCCAGTTCCGGAAACCGGGCAGGATTGACGAGCATATCCCGGAGCAGTAGCATCGAGGCATCCACGCCATCGGACTCGCCCGGATGAATGGCATTGTTGATCAGCAGAATAACTTTCCCCTGTGCTTTCAGCTTCTGTATATCGAATACTTTGTTTTTGGAATACAATACCAGGTGAAGGGGTTTGCCGCTGTCCGTAAGCCCCTTTTTCCGCATCTGGATCTGAGGGAAATGCCGGGCGAGGAGTTTGTAATACGCAATCCCTTCCTCGTAAGTCGGTGTTTGCCTGCTATCACTGGTTTCAAAGCGGGTCTGGTACTGGGCTGTTGCCCGGATCGCAACGAGCAGTAACAGGATAATGAGTGTTTTTCGCATGAATGGCGTGAGAAGGATCAGTGTTTGTATTGGTCTATGAGGTGTAAATAAGGCGGCAGCCCGTGGTGCACAAAAACCTGCTGGTCGGAATCCGGAAATTGCTGGTAATACGCAGGATCTGCCAGAAGCATGATGGTGGGGCCTATCCTGGCGTAATTGCTGCTTTTGAAATAAGCAGGTGACTGATATTCCGGAAGGTTTTTCACGACTATTTTGCCGGCATATTTACCCAGATACTTTTCATAATTCCGTTGCGCCTTTTCACTTGGTTTTTTCAATCCCTTATACGCGTGCCTGAGCCCTATGCGCGCGATCAGTTTCTGCTTTTTGATGATACCGTCGATGTTCTTGAACGGATTAGTCGTATTGAAATCTTGCAGCGTCTGTACGGTAAATGGCACTTCCGGCACCCAGTCGGCCGAATTGACGACGTTAAAACCCCAGCCGCCCGCGACCAGATTTTCATATTCGTAGGCATAATGGGTATTACCAACTTTCGGACTGGCGCTGCAATAGGTTTTGAAACGGATGTCCGATGGCAGCTTACCCTGTTTTTGAAGTGAATACAAATGCGAAGTCATCAGGTAACTGATCGCGCCACCCTGGCTATGCCCCATGATGAGGAAATCCCGGGTTCCCGTTTTGTACAGGGAGTCAATTTTGGGAACAATGTCCGTCGCCAGATAAGCCGTGCCTAATAGCCATCCGATATGTACCGCAGCCCTGGGATGATCGGCCAGGTCGTAGGAAAACGTCTGCGCATTGCCGAGGCTGAGTACACCTTTGGCCGGGACCATGGCAGCGTAGAAGTTTTCGAGCCATCCTACCGCATTGGTGGTGGTCCCCCGGATATTGATCACCGCAACCGGCGTATCGTTTTTCCATAACTCCCATTTGTTGTCCAGTCCCATGACCGGAGAGGTGTAAATGGACTTGAAAAGAGTGGGTTTTGGGATAGGAAACTTGTTCCTGTTGGTCATGGCCGTGTCATAGAGTGATACGTGCATGTACATGAGCTCCTTGTATTCGGCCTTATCAAAGCCCGGTTTGAGCCTGGTACTCTGAGCAGCGGCTTGCCATGGCAAACATACAGATGTGTATAGGATGACCAGGCAGAACACACTGGCGTATCGCCAGCCGGAACAGGTAAATGTCTTTGTCATTGGTAATTGCGTGATGGTGAACGACCAAGCTAACTTTCAGTTACTAATGTAGGAAAACAATCGTTTCCCGGTTCTTTTTTGCAGTTCCTATTCTGATTCGGGCATGATTTTCAATGGGTTTGTCAAATTAGAATACCATTAGAGTTTGCCCATCGTTCTTGAATGCCGCCTCGGAAGTTCTTATTTTTGGCTAGTCTAAAAAATATTTTCATGGAGCTATATTATTCCTTTTCTGCCTTAATTGTCCTCTCTGCAATATTTTCTTACCTCAATTCCCGCTTTCTTAAATTGCCTCCGTCCATCGGTGTAATGGTGATTGCATTGATGGTTTCGCTGGGATTGCTCGCAACGGACAGCATTTTTCCGCGGACTTTCATACGCATATCCACGCTCATCGCGAGTGTTGACCTTACCGAAATCCTGATGGGCGCGATGCTGAATTTCCTCCTTTTTGCAGGAGCCATTCACCTCCACCTGGAAGACCTCCGGGAACAGCGCCTGCCGGTTATTATATTTTCGACGGTCAGCGTGGTGATTTCCACATTTGTGATCGGTTTCCTGATTTACTACATCTTACCGCTGGTCGGTTTCCAGATACCTTTAATTCAATGCCTCGTTTTCGGCGCGTTGATTTCTCCTACCGATCCCATTGCTGTTTTAGGAATTCTGAAACAGGCTGGTGTGCCCAAATCACTGGAAACCAAGATTGCCGGTGAATCGCTTTTCAACGACGGTATGGCGGTTGTTGTGTTCATATTAATGCTGGCGCTGGCCAGGGGTGAAGAAGTGAATACCTCGTTTACGGGCATTGCCGGACTTTTCGTGAAGGAAGCCATCGGCGGGATTTTGCTCGGCTTGCTGCTTGGATTTATAGGCTCGAAGATGATGTACCGGGTGGATGGTTATAATGTACACGTGCTCATAACACTGGCGATCGTCATGGGTGGGCATTTGGCTGCACAGGCATTACATATGTCGGGTCCGCTGGCCATGGTGGCCGCTGGGCTGGTTGTAGGTAATTACGGTAAAAACCCGGGGATGGTGTCGGATACAGAGCGCGACTACATCGATAAGTTTTGGGAGTTGATTGACGAGATCCTGAATGCGATCCTGTTCCTGATCATCGGATTTGAGTTGTTGCTCATCCCTGATATGAAGCAATACGGCTGGGCCGGACTGATCGCGATTGCGGTAGTACTTTCGGCACGGTTCATTTCGATTTATGTCCCAGTTAAACTAATTCCCTTCAAAACACGCTTTGGCAAGAAATCCATCACGATCCTGGTGTGGGGAGGGTTGCGCGGCGGGGTGTCTATTGCCCTGGCATTGTCCATCGATCAGGGCCTGAACAAGGACTTACTGCTCGCGATCACTTACTTCGTTGTGCTCTTCTCTATCATCGTGCAGGGACTTACCGTCAGTAAGCTGACTGCCCGATTGGCGAACGAAGAAGAAGCAGCAGGGTAGATCAGGATGCGGGCCCGGTCACCAGTTTGTTCAGCAGCGCATTGAACTTGTTGAGCCAGAGGGTCTGTCCTTCGCAGGTCCAGTGCGAATCACCTTTCAAGTAGGAGCTTTTGCCCATGCAGCGAAAATCGCCCAGAACATCGATGTACGGCATTGCCATCTTCGGATGTTGGTATACCTTTTCAATGAGCCTGTTGTAGGCTCCATATTCCGGGCTGATGACGGATGTTTTGTTGGGAATAATAGACAGGACAACGTGGTTGAAGCCCAGTGAATCCGCAAATGCCCGGCTTGCGTTCAGGTTGTCCATAAGCGAATCCAGTTCCGTCGGGCGGACCGGTGTGAAGGCGGAAGTTACTTCGGGCGTGTCGGTATCCATATAGTATACGATATCACGGTCGTCATTCACCAGGGTAACGCTCGGATTGACCCGATTGAAAAAACGGTGATTGAGATCGGATTTCCACTCTTTCACGCTTAGCGCCAGGTCATTCTGAAAGAGAAAGCCATCGAGCCGGTCAGCGGTGAAAGAGCCTTTGAATGCGTCGTCGAGCCGGTGAACGAACTTGCCGGTCGTGAACTTGGCTACGAATGTGGCTGTATCCGGAACGAGCACCCGTAATTTGGTGGCCAGTTGTTGGCGGAAGTGCCGCTCTACGCTTTCGAGGAGGAGGACATTGGTTTCGGTGGTGTCCAGTTTAATGTGCAGGAAGTCGGCCCATTTGACATAAGTAAAATTGTCGACCGCGAAATCCTCTTTGCGCACACGTCCGGTCTCCATGAAGCTATCCCCGATAATGTACAAGTGTACTTTACGGGTTGAGGGCGTGCGTGCAGGCGGGGTATAGTCTGTGCATTGCTTACGCGGGTCGCGGAATTCGGACAGGGTCGAGAGGCGATACAGGTCACCGTATTGGTAGCCGTCTTCCACCAACCCTTCTTTCCAAAGCGCGGGCAGGATCGGAGGGATTAGTCCCACCACCCAGATCCCACATGCAGCGAAGAGAACGAGATATCTTAAAGTCTTCATAGCCAATTAGCGTAATTTCACAGACCAGACCTGAATTTTCTTTTCGGATCTGCTGAAAATCAATAGTTTATAATAGCCCGGCTGGTAAGTCAACTGAACCGGCATTTCCGACGGAATGGCCTTGTCTCCCAGACGGCGGCCTGCAATATCGAAAACCGTCGTGTAGCTTCCCGATTTGATCGTGATAAACCGGTTGTCTGCCCCAAAGAAGTGGTATTGGATTACGGCATTCGGCAGGATATCCTTGATTTCAAAAAGCTCCCGGCCGTCCTTCGTGATAATGGCCGTCTTGGAATTCACTGACCGAACCAGAATCCAGTCCAGTGAATTACGGTCAAAAAGAATTTTGAACCGCGATCCGGGCTCAGGGCGCAACAATTGCTTGCGGGAGGTGATTTTACCGTCCAGATTGATCCGGACAAGTTCTCCCGACACACTCACACCGACCAGCTCGGGTTGACCCGTGGCAGGATTTTGCGCCCAGGTAAACGGGCTTTCTGCCCTCGTAAGGATATCGACCGGGAAGCCTGGTTTGACGGTCCCGTTTTCTTTCAGTAAATAGATCTTTCCATTTTGCTGCGTCACGATAAATCCTCGGTTCCCGATCTGATTCAGCACGACCACGGGACCGACGATCCTGTCGAATTGCACCGAATGATTCAATCGGCGCAAGGGTCTCATTACATTCTCCCAAACAAACAATTCCTCGGCAGAGCTTTTGACAATGAAGCGGTTACTGCCGTCATCATCACCGTCAATGAGGTACAATGCGGAAATATCGTCACTGGTCGGTAAATGTCCCTGAAATGTGGTCACCAGCGTCGAATCGTCCTCATCGAGCGCATATACGGTTCTGCGGGTGGCAAAAATGCGCTGCTGCCTTCCGATGTTCAGGAAGTCGACCTTGTAGGCGGCAGTTCCGATAGGGCCATTCAGCTTGGCGATGGTTTCGGTTTTGCCTTCGCGCAGGTTATTCGTACGCAGCAGGTTATGCGCTTTGTCGGTAAGCAGAATTTCCGAGCTGCCATCGATCGGATTCTGCAACGCAGCCAGGTCCGTGTCATAAATTTCCGGCCATTCAATATCGATATTCAGGAAGGTCCGGTTCAATACCTTGCTCGCGGTCTGGCGCTTTTTGGGTTGGAATGTCAGTTCGGGATAGGCTTCGCTGCCGTCAAAATAGCATTGAAGCGTAATGGATTCCATTTTCGCAGTCAGATCGCTGTACTTCGTATTGGCTGAGGTGGTCTCTCCGGATTGTGCTTTGCGGAGGTTGACGATCAGCGAAAGCTGCGCTTCCATGTTAGCGTTGGTCAGCACGCTGTCATACTCCGGGGACTGTTTCCAGGTGATTTGGTTCTCGTAATCCACAATGTAGTTTTGTAGTACCTGGGAATTGTTGCTGATCACGAGGTAAGGCGCAATGTAGGTGATATAGCTCCTTGGAAAGCCGGTAAACAGCGGCCCGTACAGCCCCGTTGGCAACTCGGGAATCGGGACAGAGTAAATATCGTAACCCTGGTACTGGTCTGCCGAGACATTGCTTTCCTGGTTGGCCAGGCGTGCCAGCTTTTGCAGGACCGGGCGTAGTTTGTCGTAGTTGGAGAACTCCGCGAGCAGGATTTTGCCATCCGTAATGCTATTATTCTCTTCGAGCTGGCACAGGATCAGCTCCGATCCCAGATTGTCGATGAGCAGATTGCTTTCTCCCGTGATATAATAGTTGAGTTTGTCCCAGGCGGCCGACTTGTATTTGCTATGCCATTTGAGAAATGCTGCCTTGAATGCGGCTTTGTCGGATGCCGCGGACCGGTAGAGAAATGAGGTTTGCTGTGAAATATGCTTGTGCCCGGTGAAGGGAGCACCCGGAATATCTTTCAGGATATCGGCGAGGTAATAATCCGGTGCATCGGTTCCGTCCGACTTGACGACCAGGTTACCTTTATCCTTTGCAGTTTCTATATGGAAATCCTGATAAGCAGGGAAGCTTTTTCCAAACTCAGTCAATGTGCCGGCATCGTTCACGGAGACCACTGATTTCCACGCGTCTGAGCGCAGGTAGAGGCTGGTGCCGTAATCGGAGTCGTTACTGTTGGAAAAACGCGAACGAAGCCTGAAAGAGCCGATGTTCAGCGAAGAAGCGCGAACCGCATCCTCGATCAGGTCGCCATAATAGCTGACGATCAGAAAGTGATCCTTGACCAGGTATGAAAAAAGTGGCCGGGAGTTGGCGTCTATCGCGTCGGTAATGCGGTGATCCTGGAAGTTGTGGTGCAGGAGCCGGATATTGGCGTGTTGGGGGCTCGCAAGCCATTTGGTTTCCTCCTCGGTTACCGGAATGTACATAATTACTCCCCATTCGGTACTGGTACGGGGATGGTAGGAGTAGGAGAGGGTTTTGTCTTTGAGGAATTGCTTCCACTTTTTCTGATCCTTCGTCAGCAGGTTAAGCAACGTCAGGTTGTCACTGGCAATATCCAGCAGTGGAAGCCTTTTGAGGTCAAGACCGGCTTCCGTCGCGGTGTAGGCGGAGTCCTGAAGGTGCTCACTGGTGATGACTACGATGGCGTTGGAAGGGATAAACTGCCAGGCTGCTGACGAACCCCTCGACCATTTGAACAGGAAATATCCTGCCGATGCGATAAATACGATCAGCAGGATAGCAATCAGTTTTTTTTTCGACACAAGCCTGTTTTTTAAGCGCGGATCGCTTTCACTTTATCATTCAGTTCGAGGCGAAACCGCAGGAGTTCTTTAAAGCTTCGTATACAAACTTTCCACAGGTTCCATTTCACGATCGAAACGGTGCCGGTTTCCCGGTCTTTGTGGGTGATGGGGATATCGAACAGCTCCTGCCCTGATTTTTTTGCCATCACGGCCAGGAAGATATTCGGAGCGAAGGGTTCCGGATTGGGTAATTGCGCCATCAGCTTTCTCAGGAATGTACCCTTGATCAAACGGAATGGGATATTGCTGTCCATGATGAATGTACCATACACAGTTGAGATGGTGCCACGGAGGAACTTGGTAATGAACAGGCGCACGCCTGCATCATGCCTTACCTCACGATAGCCTAATATGAATTGGGATTGAGAGCGCTTTGCCCAGAGTTTGTCAAAATCATCAGAAACGAACTGATCGTCACTGTCTGTCTGGAATACATATTCGGAATCCAGTTCCAATGCTTTACGGTAACCATTAACCACCGCATTACCATGACCACCGTTTTTTTGATGAACTACCGTCAGATTGGAGATTTCGGCGCCCAGCTTATCGAGTAGAACCTGAGTATTGTCCTTAGACCCGTCGTTGATTACAATCAGTGTGGTGTTATCGTTAGGGAATTTGGTTTTCAGGAAGTTTGTCCAACTATAAACTACTTTTTCGATACAATCCTGTTCATTGTATGCGGGCATTACTATACTCAGAAGATATGACATGCAAAAAGCGTATTTGGTATGGTTGCGCGAAATTAATAAATAAAGCCTGTAACCGGGCTATGGGGTTTCATTATTTAGTAAGCGTACTTGTCTTTCAGGGCGTTAATAGGTTTCTCGAAGAAATGCCAGGAAACCGACGCTACCAGGACAGTGAGCGCGACTACCACCGCTGCTTCGAACGCGATATTGCCTTCGAGGCTGGGAATGTTTTGATAGATTTTCCGGAAAAGCCTGACTGTCGGATGCATGGGGCCACTGTGAAAATGGTTGTAAACAAAGTTGTGGTACAGGTACAGGCCATAGCTGATTTTGCCAAGATAAATGCATACAGGATTTTCAAGGAACGCAGCCATCCAACCCTTGAAACCCATCACAGCGCGTCCTATGAGCATAAACCCGAAAATGGACGACATGGTTCTGTCGAGCACTACGTACGGGAAGTTGAAAGGCTGAGCCAGTGATTTGGCCCACCATTGTATCAGCACCCATCCCAGGAACCCCAGCAGTACCGGCCACGATTTGTTGAAGAATCTGACAAATAAGTCATTTTTATAAAGCTGCATCCATGCCATGAGCCCGCCCAATGCAAACGAATCGAAACAGGCAGGCGTCGATACGTACGCGACGGTCCATTCGCCCATGGTGACGAAGTTGGTACCGGGGATCCGGCCCGAATAGAAGATGTAAGCACGCAGCAGAATGCTGAAAACGCCCATCAAGCCCAGCACAGGCACCAATTTTTTCTTCGGAATGAAGAAAATCAAAAACGGAAAGAAAAGATATACCTGTTCTTCCACTGCCAGCGACCACAAATGATCCACCGAGCCCATCCAGGTTTTGTGCAGGGCAATGTAAATGTTAGTCCCATACAATGCGAGCCAGGGCAGCTTATCGCGTACCGGAGGCACGTTGAAGATAAACAGTAACGCAATGATGAGATAATAGACTGGGAAAATTCGAATCGTCCTGCGTATCAGGAACTTACGCAGGTATTTTTTAAATCCGCCGGGCGTCCCATACATTTTCTCCTTGCTTTTGAGGAGAATACGTGAAATGAGGAAACCGCTGAGCACGAAGAAAATAGTCACGCCGAGCGCTCCGAACGGGATGATATTGATTTCCACGATCAGGTGATCGAGTAATACCAGTCCCACTGCAATAAAGCGCACGCCGTCAAGCTGAATAATGTGTCCTTCCGAATTGGTGCGCATGGTTACCAGTTAACTTTCACTTCTTTTTTACGCGATTCTTTGACCGTCACACGCTGGTCTTTGAACAGAATGCCGGTTTGGTCGCCCTGCTGATGGATCAGCGCGACTCTGTAAGTGCCCTTGTCCATTGCCGAGAACGGAATGTCGGCGTAGAAGCCCGGGGCGAAATAGTATTGTTTGAGAAAAAGCTGCTTCCGGCTGGTATTCCTTGTTCGCAGCGCCGGGAAAATGTAATAGCATTCCTCGGAACTCAGCAGCACATACACGCCGCTATCCTGCAACCGCTGGCTGGTGAATGAGGTATTACTTATCTTAATCGATGCCGTATCTGTGGCGAATGTGGTTTTGTCGTACAGGTCGACCATCCCGCGAGAGCTCCCGGCATAGTTCTGACGATCGGCAATAGCGATAAGCGGGAGCCATTTGTCATAAATCACCGGTGTTTTTTCAACAATGCGGGCTGCGAATGAAGTGTCGGTCGGGTATTTCAACGATTTATCGGTAAATGTCCAGTTGAACTGCCACGTCACCATTTGCTTCCTGAAATTATAAGCATCTACCAAATGATAATGGTAGCTGAACACATTGAACGTCACAGCCAACGCAACAATGGCGGTGATGTAAGGCGAAAGGAAACTGCCACGTATCGGGACTACGACGTAAATGTAGGCGATGATCAGCAGGAGAACGGAATATATCTTGTACCTGCTTGTTATGAGCACATCGAACCCAAAACCTGCGCGCCCTTGAACGACAATCGCCGCAGTGCCCAGGATAAACAGTATCGCCCCAAAGCAGAACAGGTCGGTAGTACGCTCGAATTTATGGGTATACTTGTTCCTGAGGATTCTGAAAAGCGTTGTCGAGCCGATCGAAACGGCAACCAGGAAAAGTACTACGCCGAGAAAAATGCAAACCTTGACGTGATCGAGTACCGGGATACATTCAGCGAATGAACCCAGGAATGCCATATAGCCCTTCGCGAGTTGGATAATGCCAGCTTTCGATTCAGGATTAGATTCAGGTTTGGTATACCAGTAAAAATAGCAGAAGAATTCGGCGATGCTTACGATGATCCATAATGCGAAGCGTTTCCGGTTGCCTGTCAAAAAGATCAGCAAGGCGCCCAGCGGAAGTACCATAAGTCCGTTGCCGCTTGTCAGCACGGTGGCTACCGTCAACAGCAGCGCTATGCAAAAGTGCAGTGTTTTGGGATTGATACAGAGATACAATGTCCATAGCACAAGCGTTACCACTCCGAAATTCTGCACTGCCGACATCCCCCAGTACATATTCTCCCAGAATGCCAGCGTCATCCACAGGAATGGAATGGGTACCAATGCAAAAAGCGGCTTCTTATTTTTTTTGAGTAAGTCGTACCAGAGCGGGATCACAGCCAGGAGCAGCAGATTGCCCGCGGTCATCAGATGCCGGAAATTCAGATGCCCGAAAGCAGCGTAGTCGATCCAGGCAAAGAGGCGGGTAAGCGCGATGCGGTGCTCGTTATGCTGCTTGAAAAGTGCCTGGATTTTTTCCTGCCAGTTGCCGGCCTGCGCGTAATCGACGATGAAAGTCTTCAGCGCATGGTCGTCCCACTTGGGAATATTGATGGCATAGTAATCCCAAACCGTGAAATAAATGGCGACGGGTAACAGCAGAATCAGGCTCAGGATAATGGTTAAAGCCTTTTTTGTCATGCCGTAATCATTAGTTGACCGATGCTTGACAAAATCGAATCCGGGTCAAGTCCTGAAAGTTTCTGGTGATAGCTTTGGCTACCGTAGCGGCTGTTAGGATATCCTTCCGCTTTGAGACTTTTAAAAACCGAAGGGAAAATGCCCCTTTCAAGTAATTGAACCGTCAGTTGCTGTGCCAGACCGCCTGTGCTGACATGCTCCTCGGCAACCAGCACCGCCGGTGCCTTTTTGACCAGGGACGCCAGCTCATCGGTAATCTGTAACGGGAAATGCACTGCAGTGACGACGTTGACTTTCCCGGCGAGCTCGGGTGCCAGCGCCAGGGCTGATAGTACATTGTTGGCAATCGGTCCTAATGCAAAAACCGTGATTTCCGCATGTTCAGGCTGGTGTATTACCTTGAACGAACCCATCTGATAGCTGTGTGGCGGAGTCGTTTTCCCCGCGCCCAGGCGCAGGTAAGCAGGACGTCCGTCGGCGACGATCCGACGTACAGCAGGTTCTACTTCGTCGGCAAAAGCCGGCACCCATACCTGCGCATTCTGCTGACCACTCAGGCAAGCCAGATCCTCGATCGTATGATGGCTGCTGCCCATGATGCCGTACCCATAACCACCGCCGTTTCCTACCAAAAAAACAGGCAGGTTATTGAAGCAAACGTCGTTACGGAACTGTTCGAGGCAGCGGTAAACGATAAATGGCGCAATGCTGTAACAGAACACCTTGTAGCCTTTATGTGCAAAGCCAGCCGCCACGCCCACCATATTTTGTTCGGCAACACCAGCATTGATAAACCGCTTACCCATTTGGGCCTGCAAATTTTCCAATGCATTATATCCAAGATCGCCTGTGATAAAAACAATGGAGTCGTCCTCCATGGCTAGCGTTTCTATGGCAGTTGAAAATTCTTTTCTCATTTTGAAGTGGGCCTGAGCCGATTGATTCCTGATTTAAAAAGATTAGTTCTTCTAATCGGTTGATATGATGCAATTTAGCAAAAACAGGAAACGGACTTGAAAGGCCATTATAATTTACTTCCTCAATTGCTTTACCAATGCCCGGATCTCGTCAGCTGTTTTATAGGCCTTCGATCCCCGCCTTATCCGGGTACGGATGTATTTGGGTCGTTTTTTAGTTTCCTCGAATATCTTGGTAATGTATTCTCCGAGGAAGGAAATGCCCAGGATTGTAAGTCCTCCGAAGAAAACGATCAGGACTATAACTGTGGAAATTCCACGCGGCGTATCCGGGAAAAAGAAAAGTTTTGCCAGGATCTGCCAGAGGATCCCCAGAATGGACAGGCCGGTTAATCCGAACCCGGCGTAACTCATCAGTTCCAATGGGGCGAAGCTGAAAGAGAAAATAGCCTTTTTCGCCCACCAGATGTTCTTGGTCCAGTTGTTGGTAGAGACGCCAAACATGCGCTCGGGACGCACATAAGGCACACCCGTTTGCTTGAAGCCTACCCAGGCACGCAAGCCGCGTAGGAACTGCTCCGTTTCGGGCAGGTCCACGAGTTCCTTCACTACTTTCCGGTCGATCATCGAAAAGTCGCCGGCGTCACGGGGGATAGGGATATAGCTGAGCCCCTGGAAAATCTTGTAAAATGACTTGTAAAAGAAATGGATATGCGGCTTCATTTCGCGCTGGACTCGGACGCCGTACACCACATCGTTGCCATCCATCCATTTTTCATAGAATGCCGGGATAATTTCCGGCGGATCCTGCAAGTCGCCGTCCATCAGCACCACGCAGTCCCCGGTAGCTATCTCCATCCCGCTCAGGAACGCCGATTGGGAGCCGAAGTTCCGGGAATGGCTGATACCAACCACATTAGGGTCTTTGTCGCAAATGGCATTGATCACTTCCTCCTGATTATCAGGGGAGTTGTCGTTGACGAAGATGATCTCGTAACGTACTTTCAGCTCATTGAAAGTCTTGACGAGCCGCTGGTACATGAACGGAATGGCCTGAGCATCCTTATAACAGGCGATAATAGCCGTGATAACCGGGTTGAGCTTTGGATTTTCGAAAGCCGGGATGAGTCGGTCCTCGTAGCCAATCGCTTCCTGCCATTGGCTGTAACGGGCGAGCCCGTCTTCCAGGGAAGTAGTAGCTTTCCAGCCGAAATCAGTTTCGAAAGCCGTAGGGTCGCCGTACCATTCGGCCAGGTCCCATTTGCGGTTCGACATGCTGCCCCATTGCGGCTCCTTGGCGATACCAAAGGTTTTTCGGGTGGTATCCACCAGATCACCCATCGTGGTTTTACGTCCGGTAGCAATATTATAGGATCTGCCCGACGTCGTTTCATCGATCTTCAATGCCGCATCGAGGAACGCCTCGACACAATCTTCCACGAAAACGAAGTCGCGGCTGATATCCGGTGAAACGAGTGAAGGCAGGTCTTTTTTTCTCGCATTTTCGATCAGCCTCGGAATAAGGCGATCGGGTTCTTCCCAGTACCCATATATTGAGTAGAGCCTGAGATTCAGTGTTTTGAGGTTAGCAACTTTGGCGTAATATTCCAACAGATAAGCCGCGGAAACTTTCGAAACCGCGTAATGGCTATTGGGCTCCACCCGGTCCGTCTCTTTGGGAGAGGTACAATTAAAGCCGTATTCGGAGCTGCTGCCTGCATGGATATAAACCATATCCTTGGTACAGTTTTGCAGGATATTTACCGTGCCCAGTACGTTGGTTTCGTAGGTCAGGTTTACATTGCTTTGCTTGCTGTATGCCCCGTAAGCGGCAAGATTGAAGACGGTCTGTGGTTTGTATTTGCCAAAAACCTCCTGAATGGAATTATCGGAAAGGATATCGCAATGGATAATATTCTCGAAAGGAACATTGAGGAGTTTCAGGCGCCATGCTTTGGTGGCGTCGTGCGTAACCGCGTAGCAATCCTTGCGGATTTTGAATATATCATTGAAGAGATTGGCGCCGATGAACCCGCTGGCACCGAAAACAAAAACTGGCCCTTTTAATTTCTCTATTTTATCGCGGTAAACCGGTAAATGGTCAAGCATTCGTCAATTCATTAAAATAGCGTTCCTTTACTTCAAGTGTGGCTTGCTCATACTGGTCTTTGTTCATCGGCAGATAGTGCCATTCCAGTTTGTTTTCCATATACGACACGCCTTTTCCTTTCACAGTATTTGCGATAATGGCTTTGGGCAGTCCGTTTTTGTGTTCTTTCAACTCACGAATGACGGCGCTGACAGCGGCAATATCGTGACCGTCCACTTCCACGGTCTCGAACCCGATGGCATTCCACTTTTCTGCGGATGCAGTTTCTCCGAGCACTTTATCTGTAAAACCAAATCCTTGTAAACCATTTTTATCAATGATCATGAAGAGATTGTCCAGCTGGTTCTGAATCGCGTAGTGTGCCGCTTCCCACGTGGTACCTTCGTTTGTCTCTCCATCTGACAGCAACGCGAAGGAATATGCTGCATCGCCGCCGATCTTGGCAGCGTGCGCGATGCCGGTTGCAATGGGCAATCCATGACCCAGCGAGCCCGTTGCGAAGGGTATTCCTTTATACTGGCGGGGGGCAGGGTGTGCCGGTAATGTAGTGCCGTCGAGATAGAAAGTGGCCAGTTCCTCGTCCGTAATTTCTCCAAGCGTATTCAGGCAGGCATAGAGCGCGGCTGCGGCATGTCCCTTGGAAAGAATGAAGGTGTCATCCGCTGCTTTTTGCAAAAACAGAATGGCAATCATCAGATCGACACAGCTCAGTGAACATCCGATATGGCCTGCATTGGCCTGGTGGTATAAGCCCAGTATTTTCAGCCGGAGTTCACCGCTGATCAGTTTCGGGTCATTCAATATGTCTTCTGCAGTCATGCCGGTTGTTGTATGTCGATGTAAGAAATGGCTTACAAAATAATGGCCTAATCTCGGGTTTTAAGTCCGCAATATACGAAATCTTATTTGACGGCTTCGCTGGAATACCGGTGCCGGTTACTCAAACCCATAACGCTTTCCGGTCAGTTTCATGATTTCCAAGGGTTCGGGGCGTCCCTTCTTTTTGATCCAGATCTGCTCCCGCTGCGTCGTGTCCATTGCCTGAACATATTGCGCGTCCTTAGGAAAATAGAGGTTGGTAAGCTGCGCGTCGTGAATGGAATAGGGGAGGAAAGTTCTGTCCATTTCGGAGGTGATCTCATAGCGCGGGGCTGGATAAAAAATAGTATCGCCCGGCTGGTATACCTCCTCAATCTTCGCGGCCGCCTCGCTATAAGGGTTAGCAACCCGGGGAACAGCGAAGTAACCATATTTTGGCGAGCGATCTTCATAGAATTCATTCAGCCGTATTCCTACGAAATAGAGCTGAGCTGCCAGAAATACAAAAATCAGCACCCTGAACTCCGCTTGCAGAGTGGTGTAATATTGAAGCAGCAAACTGAGTACGACGATCACATAAGGAAACGAGAAGCCCGAGTAGCGCTGTGTGATGCCGTAGGTATGCCCGTTTTTGAACGACATCAGGATCAGGAACAGCGAAGGAACCAATGCCATGATATAAAGCAGCCAGAGCCTTTTCTTCTGTTCAGGACTGGCGGCTTTGTGCAGATCGGGGATAAATGACAATGCAAACAGGCTGACGCTCAGAATGCAGAACTGCAATTTGTGATTATTGTAAAAAAACGAAACGACAATGATCAGTAAATAAGGAAAGCGTGGCGCAAGCCAGGCCGGCACGTTGATCTTGCCTTTGAACCGGTACCAACAGATCAGGATCAGGGCTGTCAGCAGGGCAATGGCCACATTCTTTTTTCCCCCCAATGCGTCCGAAAGACCATTGGTGAACAATATCAGATCTGTAAACAGAGGAAGCGACTTATTGAAGACATTCAGCGGCGTCGCCGGAAGGATATTCCCGAAAGTACCTTCGCCGGTTTCGGCCATTCTGCGATAGAGATCGGCCTGATGTTGAAGTGACGACAATGTATAAACACCCCCGCCAGCGACCAGCCACCAGGTTACGCCCGAAAGGGCAAGTACCGCCGAAATGGCCATTCTGATCCAGCCTTTCCATGTTTTCAGGAAAAACAATGCATATAATGCATGCGCCAACAGCACTGAAATGGCGAGGAAATGGCAAAGCAGGCTAAGCCCGGCGGTAAGAATGTAGCCGATGTAAAGCCATATTGTATTGCGTTTGTCGGCCTTGTTTTCAATGATTTGTAAAAACAGGTAGGTCGCCAAAAGCATCAGGAAGAATGTAAGCGAGTAATTGCGGGCCTGGTGGCTGTATGCAATAAAGAAGGGCTCGATGGCCGTAATGCCCGCGGTGATCAGCGCTGTTTTTTCACCAAAGAAACGTTTGGCGAATAAGTAGCTCAGCCCGATAATCAATACGCTGAAAATGACGGAGAAAAAACGGATTGAAAAGTCGGAGAGGCCGAACACGTCCATCCACGGATGCAAAAGCAGATAATAGAACGGGCTGTTGCCAATATCGCTCCGGGTCATGGCTTCGTAATAATCCTCCATGGATTTCGGCGCCCAGAACTCGGCCGGCGTGAAGGATTTCGGGTGGTAAACCTCATTGACGATAAAACTACGCAATACCTGCTTCTGAGGGTGTTTTGGGGTTTCCCAAAAGCGGGAATTCACAAATTCACGGGTCGAAAATGCCTCTTTCTGGTTGGCACCTTCGAGTACAATGCCCTGGCTGACGAGCAAGGTGCTGGCCTCATCCAGGAAAATGCTGTAACGGTCGAGATGGTAAAGTCTTAATGCAAGACCTGCAACGAGGATAAGGATTAGAATGAGCCTTGTTCGAAGGGTTTCTTTGGTATGGCTGGGAGACATTATGCGTTCGCTGATGATGGATGTTTCCGCTTATCTGCAAGGACAAGCTCCGGTTTAACATATCAAGATGGCGCGAAAATAGCGAAATTTCCCGTGACGGGATGTTTTTTAGATTTTAAGAATCGTAAACTCTACTCTACGGTTTTTTTGCCGGGTTTGTTCGGTCAGATTACTTGCGATAGGTCTGGCAGGTCCCCAAGCCTTGGTTTGAATGCGTTTTGCGTCAATGCCCTTCGATAGCAGATATTTTTTGACCTGTTCCACGCGGTCGGCCGAAAGCTGGACATTTTTCTGGACTTCCCCCTGGTTGTCGGTATGGCCTTCGAGCAGGATTTCCATTGTGGGATAGGCGCTCATGGTCTCCGCAATGCGGTCGAGTTCAGCGAAAGAAGATGAGGTAACTTCGGCGCTGCTTTGAGAAAACATCGTATTGCTGAGCCGTATCTGCTCCCCTGCCTTGATGGGTTGCAGGTAAATGTTTTTTCTGATGCTGCGTGGCCCCATTTCGGAAGTCAGGTCGACATCCTCAGAAAAAGGGAAATAACCTTTACCGGAAGCGGTTACCGTGTAAGTTTCTTTGGCGGGCAGGATGAGTTTGTAGTCACCGGACTCGGGATCAAAAAGGGCCTGTGCGAAAGGTAAGCCTGTCTTTTTCACGGTCGCGACGAGATCCGATTGGATGGTTTTATTGGTTTCAGCTTCCAGAACGGTCCCGGAAATGATGGCCACCGGCTCGGGCTTGATCTCGGGCGTCATCCTGATCCGGAAAATGTCTTCCTGTGTCATTACTTTTTCACTCGAGCTGAAATAAGCGTAGTCACCGGTTGCAGGTGCATTGAAAAATGCATCCCAGAGAGGAGAGTTGATTGCCGGGCCGAGGTTCTCGGGTTTGGACCAGCTCAGCCAGGTATCATCGAGCCGCCGTGACATAAAAATATCACCCTCGCCATAGCCTGAGTGACCCTGTGAGGAAAAATAAAGGGTTTTATTATCAAATGCCAGAAACGGAGTACCCTCATAATCTGCGCTGTTAATTACATTGCCCAAGTTCAGCAGATCCGACCAGTTGCCATCTTTTTGTAGAAATGAAACGTACAGGTCCTTTCCTCCCTCCGAATCGCCACGTATGATAGAGAGGATCACCACATTTTCGTAGGGAGAGACGGTAACTTCCATACTGTATTCCGGCCGCAGCAATTTGACTATTTTGGATTCCCGAGGGAAGCCCCATCCATTTTTGGTTTTGAATGATCTGGAAAATCCGAATACCACAGTGCCATCAGGCTTGTAGACGTTGATTAGATATAACGTTTTGCCATCAGCAGAAATACTTGTTACAGCATTATGCTCAGCATTGTTGATCGGCGGTCCGATATTAACAGCATCAGTCCATTTGCCTTTCTCATCCATAGTCGAATACCAGACGTCCTGCTTGGAGGATCCAGTATTACCTTCGTATTCGTCTCTCGTAAAATACAGTGTCTTCCCATCCGGCGAAATGATCGGTGCAACTTCCTGGGCGTTGGTGTTAATGGCTTTTCCCAGATTTTCCTTCTGGGCCTTCACCAGGGAGGGGGCAAAGTTGATCTCAGCCTCAATGGGGACGGTCCGGGAAGAGATGGCGATCGCATCGATCTGGTTAGCTCCCGAAACCTTGTCCGGCTGCAGTACGATCTTGATCGCATTGGCATGAATCTCTTTTTCAGGGAAAATTCTAAGCATTCTGCCCCGAACGGCCTGTTGCCCGGGTGTGGCTTGTGAGATCAGGTATTCTTTGCCGTTCTCGTCGTAGGCATATACGCGGGCGATCGCACCCGGATTGAAATTTTCGCCGATCGCCACCTGTTTTAATAGAATGGCCTTCTCATAACCTACCTTGATCCACTCTTCATTGCGGCCATCGGCATCCGCAGGCGTCCAGGCGCAGGGGCTGTCGCCGAATACGGGAAGTTTATTAGGAATGCCCAGAATCTGTTTGGCGCGGTACCCGTGACCGATCTGCTCAGGCCTGTATTCGGAGGAGTAACCCAGTACCTTACTGGCCCATAAAGTCTCCTGGCAGTAGGCGTGCAAGGGAGCAACTGCGATCAGCAGACCATATGTAATGCTTTTAAAAGATAAATTCATGAGGTGATCCTATACCGGCCGGGGCTATCCAACATACAGTAATATTATTAAGAATATAAAAGAATGTCAATCCTACTGCTTTGTGCCGATCAGCAGAATCCAGTCCCATTCCGGTTGGGAGTCGGGCGGCTGCACAATGGCTTCCTCCGTCGATTTGAGATTTCCGCCAGCCCATCGTTTCCCGGTACGCGGGCTGTACCACACCGCACTGAAATCGGTGCCTGCAAGGTGTTTCAGGTCCAGTTTGACCTGTCGGGAGGAAGGGATGTACAACATGGCCATGCGTTTGTTAGACAGCGAAACGATGCCGATATCTGCTTTGTCAATGGAATCTACAAGAATATCGGGCGTATCGGGTAGCATATATTCCCAGGGAATGCCTTTCAGGATTTTTACCAGCTGATGAATGTACTCGGCCCCGTCCTTGTTGATGTTTACTTTCCAGGTCGGGTTGAAATTTTTGATCGTACTCATATGGCAGAAGCCCGCCGCTGAGCTGAGTATCGACTGATAAGCCTGATTTCTGATGAGAGTCGACTGGTCCGTAATTTCCTTGGGAAACTCCGAATTGGCAATCAGAAAGGGCCTTAGTGCTGTTTCTGCGGCGTTTTTTTGCCAGTTGGCTAATGCTGCATACTCCTCGGGTGTTACAGTGGAGTCGGGAATGATGAATTTGAGATCCGAATGGTTGGGCGAATTGTCGTTTACGCTGGTTGGGGAACAAGTGTTCAGCGAGGCCAGGATCTGGCCGTCGGATTCGGCCCTGATGCCTTCCGATATGGCCTTGAATTGGGAAGCGCTCTGGTATTCTTCTTCACTGACGATCCAGATAATGTTCGCATATTTCGCAAACCGCTTGCCCACGTAGGCTCCGTAAGTCCGCCAGACTTCTTCCTTTTGGGTGTCGAAAACGATATTCCAGCTTTGCCGCGATACCACGATCCCGATCACGAGGTTGCGCTCCCTGGCTGCGACAATGATCTTTTCGAGGTGATCAAAATAAGGTTTGTTGGGTTTGGTCAAATCATTGTTGTCCAGAAAGGGAGAAGCTTTGTTCACATTTTTCTGGGTCGGTAGCATGGGGAGCAAATGCACCAGCAGCGTGTTGAATGACTGGGATTTACGAATATCCATGTATTGGACTGCCTCGGTGTAAGTCAGCTTTCGCAGCAATTGCCAGGACACATCAGCGACCATCAGAAACGGAGTTCCGTTATTATCGGTGATGTGCCGGCCATTAGGGCTGATTTTCAATGGGAATCTTGCCGGAGCCTGGTCGTCATTCCGAAAAGCAAATCCTGCCCAAAACAGGCAAGCTGCCAGGATCAGGCCGAAAGCGAAGCGCTTATTTCTTTTCATGAAAGGTGTCAGAAAGGAGTAACCTAACTGTTTTTGAGTTGCGCGATGGTTTTGACAGGGTCGGCCGAATTAAAGACAAAACTACCCGCAACCAGCATATCAACCCCTTCTCGTACCAGCAATGGCGCATTGGTGAGGTTCACGCCGCCATCCACTTCTATTTTAAAATTATACCCGAACTGTTGCCGCAGACTGTTCAATTTGCTGATCTTCCTGTAAGTGTTTTCAATAAACTGCTGTCCTCCGAAGCCCGGGTTCACAGACATGATCAGTACCAATGAAACATCACCGAGGATTTCGGTCAGTACTTCTACCGGTGTATGGGGATTGAGCGCGACACCTGGCTGAATGCCTAATTCCCTGATATGCTGGATCGTTCGGTGCAAATGAGGGCATGCTTCATAATGCACCGTGAGGCCCCACGCTCCGGCATTGCGGAATGCTTCGAGGTAACGGTCGGGCTGCTCGATCATCAGGTGTACGTCCAACGGCTTTTTTGCATGCCGGTGAATTGCTTCACAAACCGGTAAACCGAATGAAATATTGGGGACAAACATGCCATCCATGACATCGACATGGATATAGTCGGCCGAACTCGCATTCAGCATTTCAACGTCGCGTTGCAGGTTTGCAAAATCTGCGGCCAATATGGAAGGGGCAATTTCAGCCATGAAAATCAGGAACTAGTAAGGATTGATGAGGCCGAAATTAGTGAATTTATGGGCAAAGAGGGTAATGGAAAGGATTTGTGTTGGCTAAATGCCTCATTCGATAATAACGCCTGCCGGAAACGAAAGCCCGCCGAGCACCTGCGATCGCACTATTTCCTGATCTGTAAATGCGCCGTACAACACATACTTGCCGCCGATAAGCGTGTAAACTTCAATGCAGACTTTCTCAGGAAACACAATCCAGCATTCCGGCACGCCGTACCTTTCGTAAATGTCCTTTTTGATGACGGTATCCATTTCGAACATTTCAGGCGAGACGATTTCAATGACTAAGTCAGGTATACCATAGACCCCACTCTGACCAGTACTTTTATTTTGTTTCGATATAAAAAGAAAGTCAGGTTGTAGGACATTGAAGTTTTCTTCAAAGATTACGTCAAATGGTACACGAAAAAAATCGCCCAACTGGTGTGTTTTTACATGATCGTACAACATTAGTAGTAGTTCTCGCATAGCAGCCTGATGCATAACTTTCGGGCTCGGTAAATCGATCTCCTCACCATTGATTATCTGCGTATATTCAGTATTAATGTAAACCTTCCGATTAATTATTGTTTTCATGAAATCTGCGGTTTTTAAACAAAAATACAAGGCAGTACGCTATCCTTGACGAGTCTCGAATAGCCAAATGTTCAGCCGACATCCCTGCGCTTTTAATCGGCTGCCTGCGAATATTCCAGTGCTCAGAATTTGGAATAAATCTTAAATTTGGGCCGAATCATCAAAGCCGCCGTGATCATCATGAATCCCGAACAAAGAATCCAGGAGCTGTCCGAAAAGCTACATTACTATAATGACCGTTACTATCAGGATAGCGAGTCCGAAATATCGGATTACGATTTTGACCAGTTGCTTAAAGAACTGCAGGCGCTCGAAGCGCAGTATCCGGAGTTCAAACAAGACGATTCCCCGACGCAGCGGGTAGGCGGGACGGTAACCAAGGCATTCAATGCGGTTTATCACCGGTATCCGATGCTTTCGCTCGACAATACCTATAATGAGCAGGAACTCCGGAATTTCGACGACCGGGTGCGGAAAGGGCTTGACCGTGAGGCATATGAATACATTTGCGAGCTGAAATTCGACGGGATTTCGCTGAGTTTTACCTACGAAAACGGCGTCCTCGTACGTGGCGTGACGCGCGGGGATGGTACGCGCGGGGATGAGATCACGAATAATGTTAAAACGATCCGCTCGCTGCCTTTGCGGGTAAAAGCGGATAATCTGCCTCCGGTATTCGAAATCCGGGGCGAGGGTTTCATGCCGATATCTTCTTTTCAGAAACTGAATGAGGAAATGGATACCCTGGGTGAAAACCAATACGCGAACCCGCGTAATGCAGCTTCCGGCTCATTTAAGTTGCAGGATTCGGCCGAAACTGCCCGCCGCGGCCTCGATTGCTACCTCTATTATTTTTTGTCGGATGATGATTACTTCAAAAGTCACGAGGAAAGCTTGCTAGGCATCAAATCATGGGGTTTCAATGTGTCGCCGGGCTGGAAAAAAGTCTCAAATATCGACGAGGTCATCGCGTATATTCATGAGTGGGAGGAAAAACGACTGCATTTACCGCTCGCAACCGACGGTATTGTGATCAAAGTGAACTCGTTTGCACAACAGCGGGAACTTGGTTTCACGGCCAAGAGCCCGCGGTGGGCCATTTCCTATAAATACAAAGCTGAAAACAAGCCCGCGGTACTCAGAATGGTAACTTACCAGGTAGGACGTACCGGTGCGGTTACCCCGGTTGCAAACTTATCCGACCTGTCCGAGCGCGCATTACCTTACAATCAGGTGAAAGGTGTGCATCTGTCGGGTACCCGTGTGAAGCGGGCGACGCTGCATAATGCCAATGAGCTGGAAAGGCTTGGGATCCGTATCGGCGACACGGTTTTTGTGGAAAAAAGCGGAGAGATCATCCCGAAAATAACCGGTGTCGATGTTTCGCAGCGTGAAAAATATGAAACTGAGCCGATCGTATTCCCGACGCATTGCCCTGAATGCAACTCCGAATTGCAGCGAAATGAGGGCGAGGTTGCGTTTTTCTGCCCGAACGACAGCCATTGTCCGCCGCAGTTGAAAGGCCGGATCGAGCATTTTATCCACCGGAAAGCCATGAACATCGAGAGCCTGGGTGAAGGTAAAATCGAACTGCTTTTCGACCTCGATCTCGTGCGTACACCCGCGGACCTGTACGACCTGAATCACGACAAGCTGCTGGGCCTTGAAAAGAACCTGTTGAACGAAGAAACCGGTAAGGTCAAAAAGATCAGTTTTCGGGAGAAGACGGTGGAGAATATCCTGAAAGGTATTGACCTCTCTCGGACCGTACCATTTAAAAATGTCCTTTTTGCATTGGGGATCCGCTTTGTGGGCCAAACGGTAGCTGAGAAGCTGGCAGCCTATTTCAAATCGATGCGGGCGCTGCGGGCCGCGACTTACGATCAACTGGTAGCAGTGCCTGAGATCGGCGGACGAATTGCATTGAGTATCGAATCGTTTTTCAGCGTGCCTGAAAACCAGCTCCTGGTAGAGCGTCTGGAACAGGCCGGCTTGCAGATGGAAAGCGATGAGAAACCGGTTGAGATCGAAAGTGATTTGCTCGAAGGTAAGACGTTTGTGATTTCGGGTGTATTCGAGCATTTCGAGCGCGATGAGCTGAAAGAAAAAATAGAAGCCAACGGCGGAAAAGTGCTGAGCGGTGTCTCCGGCAAACTTAGTTACCTGCTCGCCGGCGCGAATATGGGCCCCTCGAAACTGGAAAAAGCGCGGAAACTGGGTGTAACCATCATCTCCGAGGAAGAATTTTTAGCAATGATTGGTAATTAAGTAAAGAAAAATGCCCCCGGAAGGCTAACTTTGTGTTTTAAAATCTAACAATTATATAAGTAAATAATGCCATTGGACCAACGTTTCAAAGGGGTAGGCGCGGCGCTGATCACACCTTTTGATGAGCAGAATGAGATTGACTATCCGGGTCTGAAAAGACTGATCGACCTGGTGACCGAAGGTGGTACGGACTACCTGGTGGTACAGGGAACAACCGGCGAATCGCCGACCGTATCTTCCAAGGAAAAGCGTGATATCCTGGCATTTAGCATCAAGCATAACTACAAGTCGCTGCCGATCGTCTACGGGATCGGGGGTAATGATACCAAGGCCGTTCTGGACACGATCAAAGAAACCGATTTCAATGGCGTCGATGCGATCCTGTCTGTATGTCCTTACTATAATAAACCTACGCAGGAAGGCATTATCGCACATTTCACAGCCATTGCTGACGCTTCCCCGGTGCCTGTGCTGCTGTACAACGTGCCCGGCCGCACGGTGATTAACATGAAAGCGGATACGATCATCAAGCTGGCCGCACATCCGAATATTATCGGTATCAAGGACGCGGGGGGCAGCATTGAACAGAGTATGGAGCTTGCCGCACGCGTGCCCGACGATTTTCTGTTGCTATCCGGCGACGACAACCTCGTGACCACGATGGTCAGCGTAGGCTGGCACGGCGTTATTTCGGTGATTGCCAACGCATTCCCGAAAGAGTTTCATGAACTCACCTGGCATGCTTTGGAGGGCCGTTTCAAAGACGCTGCCCGGCTGCAACTCGCATTCCTGGAATTCGATACGTTGCTTTACATTGAGTCTAATCCGGTGGGGATCAAGAAGTGTCTGGAAATCAAGGGTGTTTGCAGTGCAGATGTGCGCTTGCCATTGTTGCCGGCATCAAAGGAACTGGGCGAAAAGTTACAGAAAGCCATGATCCGCGAAGGTTTTATATAATTGATCTGCCACCAGCAGCATAAGAGGCATCACAGGTTAGGGGACTAAATTCTCGCCTGTGATGTTTTTTGTTTAAATCAAAAACAGAAAGCTATGATCACGTTTTATCCGGGTCCGTCCAAGGTATATCCGCAGGTTGAACAATACATCCGGGAAGCATTTGAAAGCGGTCTGATCAGCGCCAACCACCGCAGCGAAGGTTTTATGCAAATGCTCGCGCAGACCATCGCCGATCTGAAATTGAAACTGGATATCCCGGCTGGCTATGAGGTCTATTTTGTTTCATCAGCGACAGAATGTTGGGAGATCATCGCCCAGTCGCTGATTATCGATTCCAGCCTGCATATTTACAACGGCGCATTTGGTGAGAAATGGATGGAATATACCCATCGCATTTCGCTTCGGACCAGCGATGCCGCTTTCGGGCTCAACGACACGTTGCTGATGGATCGCTCGGCCGCTTTTTCCCGGAATGAGCTGATCTGTGTGACGTATAATGAAACTTCGAACGGTACTAAAATACCGGAAGACTTCCTGCTTGATATTCGTAAGAAGGTGGACAATATCATCGCCGTAGACGCTACATCCGCCATGGCAGGCGTTATTTTGCCCTGGGAGAATGCCGATGTATGGTATGCATCGGTGCAGAAATGCTTCGGCTTACCTGCCGGCATGGCTGTGATGGTGGTGTCGCCAAAGGCCGTCGAGCGCGCCATTCAGGTCGGCGAGAATAAGCATTACAACAGCCTGCTTTTTATCCGCGACAATTTTCTCAAATTTCAGACCCCATATACTCCTAACACGCTGGGTATTTACCTGCTTGGGAAGGTGATGCAGCAGGTGCCAGTGATCGAAGAAGTTGACCGCCAGACACGGCAGAGGGCCTCCGAATGGTATGCTTTTCTGATGGAGAACGGTTACGAACTGGTGGTGGAGAACAAGGCCGTGCGTTCGGATACGGTGATAGCCGTAAGAGCGACGCGGGAACGGATTGCGGAACTGAAAAAGACGGCGAAGCTGGCAGGCATCACACTCGGAAACGGTTATGGAAAAGAGAAAGAGACCAGCTTCCGCATTGCGAATTTCCCGGCGATCAGCGCTGAGGAAATCGATACATTGAAGCGATTCCTGACGAAAATGGCTCCCAACGAAGGAAATGAGTAGTAAATGCCGCTCTTTGTATTTATAACTAAAAATCAACCTACTCACCCGCGGCTTAATAAATTGTGCGATTAGATATTTTAAAGCAATACCAGGCCCAGACCAAATGTCTGGTTGCATTGGATTCCATTATTTTCGGTTTTGACGGCGAGGAACTCAAATTGTTGCTGGTTAAGAGAGGTATTGAAGACGAGCATCACACCTGGTCACTGATGGGAGGTTGGGTCCAGCCCGATGAAAGCCTCGAAGGAGCTTCCTCCCGGATTCTTTTTGAACTAACCAGTCTCACCGACATTTACCTCGAACAACTTTACACTTTCGGAAGCCCGCAGCGGGATCCGGTCGAAAGAACAGTATCAGTGGCCTATTTCGCGCTGATCAATGTGGAGGACTACGATCATAAGATTTCAAAGAACTATGAGGCGCAGTGGTTTTCGATGCAGGAGCTGCCCAAGCTGCTGTTCGACCACGGAACAATGGTCGATCTGGCGATACAACATTTAAGGTACAAGGCATCCCAGCATCCGATCGGTTTTGAGCTGTTGCCTGAGAAATTCACGATTCCGCAGTTACAAAAACTGTATGAGGCTATTTTCGGAACGGAACTGGATAAGCGGAATTTTAGCCGTAAGTTGCTATCTACCAATCTTTTGGTAAAGCTGGATGAGAAACAGAAAGGTTATTCCAAAAAAGGAGCCTACTTCTACAAGATCGACGAAGAGAAGTATAAAAAGCAGTTTAATACATTCCTGAACTTCCTGCCCGGAAGCGCTTCCTGAACGGCTCGATTTCCCGGCCAGCGAGATTTGGGGTTGTGTAAACAGTCGGTTTTGAGCAACTTTGCGGGATAGAAACGCCTCAAAGTGTATGCCCATGTTCAATTTTAAGGAAATCGTTTCCGTGACGCTGATCCTTTTTTCGGTGATCGATGTGCTTGGCTCATTGCCGGTTATCGTCGATTTCCGGCGGAAGCTCGGCAAGATCGAATCCGAAAAAACCACGGTAGTGGCCGGGTTGATCATGGTCATTTTCCTGTTTCTGGGAGAAAGGTTACTGAGCCTTTTCGGGGTCGACATTGCTTCTTTCGCTATCGCCGGGGCCATTATTCTTTTCTTGCTGGGACTTGAAATGATCCTGGGCCGCGAAATTTTCAAACATGGCAACATGGACGTCAGCGTGGCATCCATTGTCCCGATCGCATTTCCGATGATCGCTGGTGCCGCGACGATGACCACGTTGCTGTCGCTCCGTTCGGCATACCGGATCGAGAATATCCTGGTCGGCATTCTGCTGAACCTGTTTTTTATTTACCTCGTATTGAAATCTTCGAACTGGCTGGAAAGGAAACTCGGACAGGGCGGCACCGATATTCTCCGGAAGGTATTCGGGATTATCCTGCTGGCTATTTCCATTAAGCTTTTTAAAACCAATCTCTCAATGTAAATGCCTGTAAAACAGGTTTTTTTTAAGACTAATATTTAAATCAATATAACAATGCAACAACTGGATAGCCTTAATCAGGTCGCGGATTTTCACAAAACATTCAAGCATCCCATTCTGGAAACCCCGACCATTCCCTCCGAAGATAGAAGCCGCCTGCGCGTAGCATTGCTGGCCGAGGAGTTGAAGGAGCTGGAAGTTGCGATCCTCGAAAAGGACATTGTGGAAGTGGCCGACGCGCTTTGCGACCTGCAATATGTATTGTCGGGCGCTGTGCTGGAATTCGGGTTAGGAGAGAAGTTCCGGACATTGTTCGATGAGGTGCAGCGTTCGAACATGTCGAAAGCCTGCAACTCGGTGGAAGAAGCCGAAGCTACCGTGGCGCATTACCAGGCCAAAGGTACCGATTGCTACTACAAGGAAGACAATGGGAAGTACCTCGTGTACCGTACAGCCGATGACAAGACTTTGAAGAATGTCAATTATTCTCCGGCTGATCTGGCTTCCATTATCGGTTAATCTGCATTATCAAACCAATTTCAAGGTGATGAGCTCAGTTCTCGAACGATTCCTGCGCTATGTGCAGATCGACACACAGTCGGACCCTAATTCGGAGACTTTTCCGAGCACTGCCAAGCAGCGTAACCTGAGCAGCCTGCTCGCGGAAGAGCTGCGTGCGCTGGGTGTCGCGGATGCGCATGTGGACGAGCATGGGTACGTGTATGCGACGATTCCATCCAATTCGGACCGAAACGATGTGCCCGTCATTTGCTTTTGTTCGCATGTCGATACTTCCCCGGATGTTTCCGGTGAGCATGTAAAGCCGATCGTTCATCGAAACTGGGATGGTTCGGACATTATTCTGCCGGATGATCATTCGCAGGTTTTGAGAATAGCCGAGCTCCACGACCTTGATCAGCAGATCGGGAATGACATAGTCACTGCCAGTGGTACCACATTGCTGGGCGCTGATAATAAGGCCGGCGTTGCCGAAATTATGGCCGCTGCCGAGTATCTACTTGCCAATCCGCAAATCAAACATGGTGACATCAAAATCCTTTTCACGCCTGACGAGGAAGTGGGCAGAGGAACGGAGAAGGTGGATCTGGCGAAGCTCGGCGCTGACTTTGGCTACACGGTCGATGGTGAAGCGATCGGAACGCTGGAAGATGAAACTTTCTCTGCCGACGGCGTAAAGATCACCATTCAGGGTGTGAGCACGCATCCCGGTTATGCCAAAGGCAAGCTGGAAAATGCATTGAAAATCGCTGCTGAAATACTCGCACGACTGCCGAAAGACAAACTTTCGCCTGAAACGACGGAGGATAAGGAGGGTTTTATCCACCCGGTTCAAATGGAGGGTATCCAGGAAAAAGCGGTGCTGAGCTTCATTATCCGTGACTTTACGGTTGAAGGGCTGCATGAGAAAGAGGCATTGCTGAGAGGTATTATGGAAGAGGTGTTAAGGGATTATCCCAATTCTTCCGCCGAATTCAAAGTGCAGGAGCAGTACCGAAACATGAAAGAAGTGCTCGACCGGCATCCGGAAGTCATTCAGAATGCATTGACAGCCATGGAACGGGTCGGTTTAAAGCCCATCCAACGCAGCATCCGCGGCGGCACCGATGGTTCGAGACTCTCGTTCATGGGCCTCCCATGCCCCAATATCTTTGCCGGGGAGCACGCTTTTCATTCTAAACTGGAATGGGTATCGGTGCAGGATATGGAAAAGGCGGTTGAGGTAATCGTGGAGCTGGCGCGGGTTTGGGAGGGAGGGAGGGAATTTTGAATGAGTGAATGAGTGAATGAGTGAGTGAATGAGTGAGTGAGTGAATGAGTGAATGAGTGAATTAGTGAATGTGTAAGTCAAATATTAAATGATTTATATAATAATTAAGTAAGAAATAAATTAATATATTAACATCG
>NZ_CAMLSE010000022.1 GCF_946482605.1 uncultured Dyadobacter sp.
TCTGAAAGCATTGCTCGGCGACGGATTCAATACAACCGACTTTGTCGTAACGGTGTCAAATGGTTCAAAGGTGCAGGATAAGCTCATCGATGAAGATGGGGTTGTTTCCAGCAAATAAACCTATCAGACACTGACCAACGCCGCCACACCCGGAAACAGGTGTGGCGGTCAGACAATCTCGGACTTTGGACTTTCTGACCTCATCATCATTGCTGGAACCGGAACTCATTGAAGGCTGTCGCCGCGGTGACGCGCGTAGTCAGGAGAAGCTGTTTCGTCACTTTTACGGGTTTGTGATGGGGATTTGCCTGCGTTATGCCAACTCCCGCCAGCAGGCGCAGGAAATGCTGAACGACAGTTTTCTCAAAGTGTTTGAAAAAATCATCGTTACCGCCGACATCCAGGTCTTTCGGGCCTGGCTTCGGCGTATCGCGGTCAACACCGCGCTGGATCACTACCGAAAGGAAAAAAGACGTGCTGAATGGCTGGAAACCGGCGTCGATGAAACGGAGCTGGCGGTGAACGAGGACGTGATCGACCGCATGTCGGCAGAAGATATCATCGGACTGTTGCAGGAAGTTCCGGAGACCTACCGTGTTGTTTTCAACCTGTATGAAATCGAGGGGTACAGCCATCAGGAAATCGGGCAGATGTTGTCGCTGCCGGCAGCGACCAGCAGGACCTACCTGACGCGGGCCAAACAGCGTATGCAGTGGCTGTTAAGACAAAGAAACATGTAGCACACCATGGAAAAGAACGATTTTGCCCACAAACTCAAAGGCCGCCTCACCGGTTTCGAACCAGATGTTCCTTCGGATGCCTGGGCTGCTTTTGAAGCGCACAGACGTCAGAAAGACAGGAGGCCTTTTGCGGCATGGTGGCTCGTAGCGGCCGTCGTGCTTCTTGCTGGCGGAGTCGGTGTGGGTGTCTGGCGGGGAAATGATGTCAAAAACAAGACCTTGCGTCCGGTTACCGCAGCACCGCACGTAATGCCTCCGCCTTTGAATACAGGAAAAGAACGGAGCGCCGAAATGTGGAAGCCGGGCCGGGAACACAGCATCGGGTCGAGAATTGTTGGGCATAAAGCATTGGTGAATAAGCGTTTAAATTTAGTGCAGGTTACGGATTCAATGCCGACAGTTCCTCCATCGGCAGCTGGCAGCTCGCTAGGTTTTTTGGAATCGTTGCCTTTCAGAAATCAGGCTGTTGGCTTGCAGTTACCTGGTATTAAAGCACCGGGAACACCGGCGCGTTCCATCGTTCGCCGTCGATATGCGTTGGAGCTCGGTGCCGGCCTTTTGTTTCAGACCAATTTTACTACCACATCACAAAACCGGTCTTTTCCGGGCCTGGTGCTCACAGCCGGTTTTCCGGTGACCAGGAAACTGTCCATCCGGACCGGTGTCGCTGCGGGGCGGTCTGTGGCCATGGTTGAAAACACGCTGCCGAAGCTGGGAGGAAGTGGTGTAAAGTGGCTCAACAAAGGCATTTACCGGTGGTGGAATGCGGATGTCCCGCTGGAAGTGCAATACGCCTTTATCCGAAAGCCACATGCTTCATGGTACGCGGCTATCGGTATGACCTCTTCTGTCCATTGGCGGGAGCATTACGAAGAGCAGTACAGGGACGATCGTACTATTCTCACGACGGTTGTGCTGGAAAATGGCGAGATCAGGGAAGTTGAAAGCGTCGTAACGCAGATCGAAAATCGCACAGGCGACTCGCAGGGAGGGCCTCAATGGCGGCCATTCACGTTTCTCAATGCATCCGTGGGCGTTCAGCGACAGTTTTCCCCAGGAATATTCATCCTGGCAGAACCATACGTCAGATACCCGGTTGGTGGAGTTACCAGCAGACACCTGAAATTCACTTCGCTGGGCATTCAGCTGAAAGTTTCCTTTCATCGTCCGTGACTTCCGGGGAAATGCAAATAAAATGGGGCTGCCTCCCTACAAGGCAGCCCCGGTCATTGAGCGTGTGTAACAAATATCAGGAATTCAGGAATAGTCAATGCAGCGGGTCAAAGAGGAGGGGAAAGAATTGCCCCTGAAGTTTCTCTCCTTTGGGAACAACAGGCACGCCGTCCAGCAGCGGATTGTTCGTATCGGAAGCAGTACCGTCGGCAAAAACATTGATCACGAATGCACGCCGGGATCTTTCCGACTTGTTCTCGTATGAGCCGTGCACCATCAGCGGATGGTGAAATGTCCCATATCCCCGTTTCATTTCAATGGGGATAGGTTTGAATTCGGCCTTCTGGTCGTCAGTAAGGTATTGCATTAGTCCTTCCATGTCGCCGGCGAGTTCAGGTTTGTCGAGCAGGCCCCAGCGATGGCTTTTGGGTACATAATAAAGGCATCCGTTTTCGATCAGCGAATCGTCGAGGCCGGTCCAGCAGGTAAGATGCTGCATTGGAATCGAGCGTGTCCAATAGGAATAATCCTGGTGCCACGCCACGACGCCGCCATGACGGGCAGGTTTACAAAACAGCTGGTCGTGCCAGAACCGTACCGCTTTTCCACCCAGCAACTGGCTGGCTGCCATCACGAATGCAGGATTCCAGAGCACATCGTGAAAACCGTCCGTGACGCGCCAGGCGCCCAATGCGTGCAGCAGTACGGCATTTGGGTCCAATGATTCGTTGGAATGAAATTCATAATACAAATGATGTCCGGGGTGCGTCGGATCAGTAGTGACGGCTAGTTCTTCTCTCAGGATTTCTACCTGCCGGTCATTCAGCAATTTAATGTTGGACAAATAGCCGTTTTCGTGGTAAAATGCTACCTGCTCATCGGTAAGTCGGTACTGCTCCCATTCTTCGGGAGTAGAGGGTTGTTTGAAAAGGTCGGAGACCAATTCGTGGTATCTGGAAAGGTCCCGGGTCGCTACTTCCATGTGTATGTGAGGTTGTGATAGTGTCGAATGCAAATATGGCCGAACAGATCGGTATTCAGATTTGCTGATTTTGACCAATAAATAACTTATTTTGTAATCTTATCGGTGCGTTGGCTGATTATAGCGTCCAAATAGGTTACAATCAATAAGGTAAATCTGATGAAAGCGCAGTTTGAAGCATTTACGCCGCTCCCTGAATCGTCGTTTCGGATCTTCGGATATGAGGTCGCGGAATTCGATGCGCCCTGGCATTACCATCCCGAATACGAGCTCACGGTTATCCTGAAAAGCCGGGGGATCCGTTATGTCGGCAACAGTATGGAGAGTTTTGAAGCCGGCGACCTGGTGTTACTCGGACCGAACCTGCCGCATTGCTGGAAAAATACATCTGATCATGCCGGATGTGCGAGTTCGATCGTCGCGCAATGGCCCGAGCAGCTTTTGGGGAGCGGGTGGCTGGATGTGCCGGAACTCAAATCTGTAAAGCGATTGCTGCAACTGGCCGGACAGGGTATCCGGTTTGATCAGGAGATATCGGCACGCGTGAAGCCCGTACTTATCGAAATGCTGCAAATGCAGCCATTTGCCCGGTTGTTACGGTTTATGGAGGTATTGGAACTATTGGCCGGTGCTAAAAACGTCCACTTTTTGTGTGAGCAGGGATTTGCGTACCCGCTTAATTATGAAGACAATCAGCGTATTAACACGGTGTATAACCACATTCGCGAGCATTATGCGGAGCGCATTACGCTCGCGAATGTGTCGGCACTGGTACATATGAACGAAGAGGCGTTTTCCCGCTTTTTCAGCAGGATCATGCAAAAACCATTGTTTACTTTTCTGAATGAATATCGCATTAACATGGCCTCCAAAATGCTCATCGAAACCGATATGCAGGTGGCTGAGATAGGCTACGCATGCGGATACGAGAGCCTGCCGTTCTTTTTCAGGCAATTCCGCAAGTTTGGCGGCGTTACTCCTGCCACTTACCGCAAGCAATTCCGCTCCACCGGGGGAGTCTGAGAAAATCACCGCGTGTTATCTGGCTTTCGCAAATGTTTTGAGTCGTTTTGCATCGAAAGTCACCTCCACTTTGGCCCCCCCTGAACCGGATTGGTCGAACCGCAAGGTCCCTGACAGCTGATCCGGGGTATCCGTGGTCAGTGTGAGCTCTTCATTTTGCACCGTGCCCGAGTACTGGACGAGCTGTTTGTTGAGACTAAGCCAGTAAAGCAGGCGCGGGGCGGCATCGAGATCGACCTGCAGACCTTCGATGTACTGATCCACGCAGTTCATGGCATTGCACGATTTGATCTTATCGTCGAGACTGGTTGCGGTGAAGATCAGCCTCCGGATTTTCTTTTTGTCGTCGAATGCATCAGGACCTGTAACGAAATGCACAAATTTCAGATCTGTTTCAAAGGACTTGCTGCCGGTTTTGTAAGTCATTTTTCCTTTGGAAGGCTCCGTGCCGTTCACGAAGGCAAAAAGACACAACGGAAGAATCCAGGCGGGAACGTAATGGTTCGTCATTTTCATCGGGGGTTTCGTTTAGGTTCGAATGCGTATCTTGGTATGTAAAAGGTATAAAGAAATCTTTTTATAGTTCAATAAATAATATTCATCGAGGCTTTTTTTAAGATAAAAGAATTTTTTATTTTCGTGCTTTCATCACTTAACTCACACTTATACATGGAATTTACTGATTTTCTGTCCACTGCCATTTTAGTCGGCGCTGCCGCTTTGCTCATCTTTAAGCTGGGCCGTTCTGCTTACAATTTATTTTTCGGAGACATTATCCTTACCAACCCCAAAAACGGCAAGTCGGTGAGGCTGGGCAGGCATTATCGCAGAGGTTTAGCGCAAGAGCTTCAGGACATGCTGGATTAATGCCCGCCAGACGCAAATTGCCGGTGCCTTACGAGAAAAGTAAGGCTATCGCGACGATTACGACCATTCTAAGTACTTTGATATTTAAATTCCCGGAAGGACTTCTGAAAGACAGCCTCCTGATATTGGTAGGGTTTCTCAGCTATCTCACCTATCATGTCGTGGTGCTTGCCAAACGTCTCATCTTTCGTGAGTTCAGCGGCTGGCTTTCTTTGCTGCTCACAGAAAAGCGTGTGAACAAATATCTCCATGAACTCAAAGAGGAGAGAGGCAAACCCGACACTTCGGCAGAACGTTTGTTGGAAATCAACTGCGAAGTCAAAAAGTTTCGTGAGGTACTGATCCGCAAAAGGCTCGATCAGCTGGATTAAACCGCCTGCGTATATAGGTGGATGTGCGCCTCAATAGTGACTTTGTGACGTAAGGTTACAGTATTCTGAGTAAATAATTAAAAAAAAGTGCTTAGCCGAGTAGTAAACTTCGGGTAAGTCCCTGTAATCTGTATATCCATTTCCTAAATCAAATATCACGTACATGGAAAAAAAGAATACCGTTCAAAAGCAGTCTTCTTCTTCGCGAAGGGATTTCATCAAAGCGGCCGCGGGTACTGCCGCAGGTTTTATGATCGTTCCCCGCCACGTGCTGGGCAAAGGATACGTGGCTCCCAGCGATAAGCTGATTGTTGCAGGTGTAGGTGTGGGTGGAAAAGGAACGTCCGACCTGGCCAATTTCGCCAAAAGCGGTAAAGCAGATATTGCCTATCTGTGTGATGTGGATGACAGACGTGCAGTCACCTCCGTTAAGAACTTTCCGCAGGCAAAATATTACAAAGACTGGCGGGAAATGTTTGAAAAGGAATCCAAAAATTTCGATGCCGTTTCGGTTTCAACACCCGACCATACGCACGCGGTCGTCGCAATGGGCGCGATGCAGCTGGGTAAGCACGTGTATGTGCAGAAGCCTATGACGCATGATATTTACGAAGCACGCATGCTGACGGAAGCCGCTGAGAAGCACAAAGTGGTAACTCAGATGGGTAATCAGGGCTCATCCGGCGATGGTGTACGCCAGCTGCACGAATGGTACGATGCCGGCGTGATTGGTAATGTGCATACGGTTTACATCTGGACGAACCGGCCGATCTGGCCACAGGGCATTCCCTGGCCATCAGACAAGCCGGCGGTTCCCAAGGAGCTGGACTGGAACCTCTGGCTGGGTACGGCTCCCTACAAGGATTATGTAGAAAACCTGATCCCCGGAAGCTGGCGCGGATGGTGGGATTATGGTACCGGCGCATTGGGAGATCTGGGATGCCACCTCATGGAGGCGCCCTTCCGTGTGCTGGATCTTAAATATGCGGTGGATATGCAGGCCAGTGTGGGCAGTGTTTTCACGGCATTCGGTAAGCGCGGTATCTTCCCCGACAGCTGCCCGCCATCGAGCCACGCGACATTAACTTTCCCAAAAACATCCAAGACCAAAGGCCAGGTAACGATGCATTGGATGGATGGCGGCATCAAACCCGAACGCCCCGAGGAACTCGGCCCCAACGAACTATTCGGTGATGGTAACAGCGGTATCCTTTTTGTAGGTACCAAAGGCAAGATGATGGCGAGTGAATACGCGGCGAACCCGCGCCTGTTGCCGCTTTCGCGTATGGAAGAGGTGAAGGTGAAGCAAAAGTTTGCCCGCGTTCCCGGTTCAGCGGATGGCCACTATGCGCAATGGGTGGAAGGCTGCATTGCCGGTTATGGTAAGATGGAGCTCAGCTCGCCTTTCGAAAGGGCGGGTCCGCTTACGGAGGCAATCCTGATGGCAAACCTGGCGATCCGCGGTGCAGATCTACCGAAACCGCGTGCAACCGGTAACGGATTCGACTATCCGGGATCGAACCTGAAAATGCTTTGGGATGCGAAGAATATGAAGGTAACCAACTACGACGAGGTGAACCAGTGGGTGAAACGCAACTATCGCGAAGGGTGGAGCCTGGGTGTTTAAGAGGTTATTGAAAGCGTGAAAAAATGCCCTCCGGTTCAATATCGGGGGGCATTTGTTTTATAACCTGAAAAGCTTCTTCGCATTGCCATACAGGATCTTTCGCTCGATAGCCTTCGATGCGGACAGCTTCCTGATTTCCAGGATCGTTTGAGAGCCCTGACATTTTTCGCCGGAGCCGATGTGATCGTCGCAGTCGCTGCCGTAGAGCAGTTTGTCCTGATGCCGTTGGAGGAAGTCACGGGCGTGGTCCTCATCACGGGTCATGGAAAGCAGCCCCGATCCGGCGGACATATCTCCGTACATATTGGGGAAGTCGCTGAGCAGGCGGTCGGTAAGGCCGCCGGGGGTAACTTTGGTTTTGGGGTAAAGAATGCTTTGGTCGCCGTGGTTCTTATCGATATTAGCCCACCACGTTTGCGCGTGGCCGATGAAATTCACCCTGTGGTACTTTTCGAGCATTTTCGGGAAACGTTCAAAATTGTAATTGAACATCTGGAATTGCCAATGCATCAAAACGGGCACCTGGTAATCCTCGGCAAGCTTGTAAATGAGCTGCATTTCCATGCTGTCACAGTCGAGCCCGAATTTCAGTTCACCAATCACCACACCACCCATTTTGAGATACTTTTCAATTTCCTTTACCGCGTCCGGCAGATCGGGGACCTCATTGGCGCCAAAGGTGAATTCGTGCGGATATTTTTGAGCAATGGCATGGCAGACTTCGTTGCCGGTGCATTTGGCTTGCAACCCGTTGGTTTTTCCCATGTGCGTCGACATGCCGAATGCAGGCGTGCCGGCCGGGAGGAGGATGGTTTGCGTAATGCCCATGGCCCGCTGGTGCGCAACCAGCACGTCGTGCGGGCGGCCTGCGTAGTCGGTGTGCTGGTGAATGTCGATGATCGGTTCCGCCGCCCTGGCCGCCGGGGCGTGTGTGCCGCCGAGAAGCAATGCGCCGGTTCCGGCGAGAAATTCGCGTCTGGTCAGGTGGGCGTTATGACAAGCCATGGTCATGTTATTTGGAGAAGATTTGAGGACGGTTGTGCTCCGGCAGCCGGTCGAAGCAGGGTTTGATCACTTGCCAGGCATTTTCTGCCAATATTTTCTTTTTCACCGAAAGCGAAAGCGTCGAAAACACCAGCCATCCCAATTGTTGGCGCGGGTCTCGCATTGGCAGGTCTGACCCGTAGAGTAGGCGGTCTTCACCCACACCCGCCACCAGGTACTCGATCACACCGAGGGGTACAGGTGTCAGCGTGATTTCGGCGAACACATTCGGATACCTTTTCATTGCCGCGATGGCCATATCCGCCATTTTGTAGCTCCCGCCCGCATGAGCGATCACCCACCGAACATCGGGGTATTTTCTAGCAAGCGTCTCTACTTCGAGGAGGTCGGAGCGCGAATTGTGAATCAGTCCGTAAAATTTATTCTGATTACCATATTCCCACCAAACATCGTACACCGGGTCATGGAATTCAAAACCGTAGAACTGGTAGGGTTTCATGCCGATAAACCGTTTGTCGGCATATACATGCGCGATCATTTTCCGAAGTTCGTCCTGGTTGTAATGGCTGGGATCAAAGGTCGCCAGGCCCCAGTAACCCTTGGGCGCCGCGTCAAGTGCTTCGGCGGTGCAGGGGTTGCCGGCAATCGCATTCTGGCTTACCACACCATTCCAGCTCATGATCCCGCCTCCCTGGTATCCGAGCCGTTTGGCCATCCCGAATATGCCCGCGGGACCGCCGTTTTCCATACGATAGGTCCATCCGCCGCCATTCAGGCCTTCATGCAGCATATGCATGTGCATATCGATCACCGGCACAGGCAACGGCGAGCCCGCGCGTACCGCCCTCATGAGGATGTCTTCCGCCGGGTTCGTCCGCAGGGCCGGTTTTTGGTCAATTTTTAAAAGGCGCATCAGATTGCCGCCCGCCACCCTCGCGCGATCGGTTTCCGGAATTGCGGCGTAGTCAATGTAGGTTCGGTGTGCCCCTGCGGACATGGTGGGACTGTTCGACGCAAAAATCAATTGATCCGTACAACCCATGCGGTGCAGGTATTCGATCCCCTCGTTGATCTGGAAATTTTCGAAGCTGATATGGAGGTTTTTGTATTGTTGTACCAATGGCAGCAAATAGCGCTGCTCGTTCCAGACTGCGCCGGTCAGCAGGAGCGGGAGAGTAGGGTAGCGATTCAGGAATTCTTCCACATCTTCCCAGGCACCCAGTTCGCTGGCGGTCGTGATGGTGAGTGTTTTGTTTTTACTTAAATGCGCAAACAAAGGTGTGCAATGCCGCGCTTTCCAGTCCCAGGCATTGGTTTTCGGATGAATGCTGATGGCGCGGACGTGGTGCGCGGCCATGAGCTTACCCAGTTCCGGAGGCGCGGGAAACTCGCCGGTCTGATGCGGCATGACATTCCAGATCGCGTACAAATGCGCGTGCGGCCCGATCATCCGGCTCAGTTCCAGATTGGAATACATCAGATCATAATTGACCGACTGGGTGTAAGCCACCAATGCAGCGGATATCGAGCACTGATCCATTTCTTTCAGCAGGTCATCGAGCTTCCACTTCTCTGCCGGATGCTTGTATTTCCGCGGTCCGACACGTGTAAGGCCGTCAAAATAAAGGACGTCCGTCGCTGGCTGTTCCTCGCGTAAGCCTGCCGCCCGACTCTCCCTGGTAAATCCTGGTAAAACTACTGAACCAAGCCCCATCGCGGCATTGGCCTTTAAAAAATCACGACGACTGAATGACTGATCCGGCATATTTTTGTGGGTTAAACCTGTGGTGCCCAATAGGTACAGTGACCGCCTGGATTGACGGGTCCGGCAAATAGCAGGCAGCCGCCGCATTCCTGACCTTCTTTGGCCGGAACCCAGAGTTTGCAATTATCACACTGGCTATCCGGCAGAGGCGACTGATTGGTGTACCCGAGCGATTTTCGCTTCTCGACGTCGGTCGGATCTACGTCCGTCAGGTCGCTGCATGGGACGGCCTTTGTGTCGACTGCTTTTGTTACGGGCACTTTTTTCGAGCTTGTGCATTGTGCCAGCATGCCGCCGACGGCCAATGCCCCGGCTGAGAGGCAGTTTTGCAGAAAAGCCCTCCGGTTTGAAATAGTACTCATACAGTTCGCGTATCGTGGTGAATCAAGTTTGGAAAATGGGGCCGTTTAATCGATGTTCAATACTTTCATGAGCTCGGTCGCTTGCCTTTTTACATTTTCGGAGCCCTGGCTTTCTAGCTTCTTGAGGTTTTTTGCCACCGCTTTTTCCGGTTCGCGCTTATTGGTAGATTTTCGGGCTCCTCTGTTCAAACCGGATAGCACCGCTATCGACCATTCCTTACCTGGCACTTTGGTATTGAGCAATTCCAGCAGTCCTGCCATTTCATTCTTCTCGTTCCTGGCTGCGGCGATATAGGCGTAGTCGTCCAGGAATTTCAGTTTCCCGGGGGAAGGCGTAGTGAAGAAACGGTTCCTTTCGGCGAGCAAACGGACCAGTTCGGGGGAAGCCCCTGCACCGGAACTCAGCACGGCCAGCCTCCACGATGGATGCTCCGCATTGTTTTCGATGCTGCCAGCCAGCGCAGTCAGCACTTCTTGGTTGGTAAACTGGCCGGTGCTCAGGCAAGCCTGGTAAGCTACCTGTGGTGCATTGTCGTCCATAAGCCGGATGATTTCAGGAAGGAAGGCCGGGTACTGCTCGGCAAGGATGACCGCATGCTCGCGTACGCCTGCGTGAGCGTCTTTCAATGCCTTTCTGATCACTGACTCATCCAAAGCACCCAATGCATCCAGGGTATATGTTGCGTGCAGGCGTGCACGGGGATCGGCATTTTCCGCGGCCATTTTCATCAATGCGGTCACCACCGATTTGTCCTGCTTTTCGACCAATATCCGCTGTGCATTCAATCGCCACCATTGATTGGGGTGTGCCAGCAGCGTTACCAACTCGGCTGGCGTTTTGGTACGAAAGTCCGGCAGTTCCGGCGCCCGTTTGGAACCTTCTTTTGGAAAGATGCGCCAGATACGGCCGTACTGCTCGCCATTTGCAAAGTCCATATCCTTTTTGAGGTCTTCCGGAATCGAAACCGGTGTTTCGATGTGCTGGCGGTACATATCCACGACATACAGGTAGCCGTCGGGTCCCGATGTGAGGTTGGCCGGGCGAAACCAGGGGTCGGTGGCGGCAAGGAATTCGCGGTCTTTTTCGTCGGCATCACGACTGGCGGTGAATGCGGGGTTGCCGTCTACGCTCCTGACCACGTCGCGATGGATGAGGTTACCCGCCACTTCGCCGGTGAAAACCGAGCCCTGGAATGCTTTGGGAAAACCGTCGCCGCCATAAAAGGTACCGCCGGACGCTCCCGTGAAGTGATCGCGGGCGTATTCGGTATAGCCGTTTTTGAGCGAATCGTATTTAGCCTGTCGGCGGTCGCTGCGCTGCTGGCGCCAGTAGGGTGTGGCCGATTTCTGGAACATTTCCAGTTCATGATCGGAGATGTTCACGTCGCTTCTGAACGACGGGAGGTAGTTGTGCCGGTGCAAATAGCGCCAGGCAATGGGCGATTGCTGGATATGCAGGGTGTTCTGGGTATAAAATCGGTGCCCCCATTCATCGATGGCGAGGCCGAATTGCCCGTTACCCGACTCCGCTTCAAACAGTTTTTTATCGAGCCGAAACCTGAAATTTCCGCCTGCTATGTTCAGCGGCGGAGCATCCGGACGGAGCGGGGAGGTGATCATCCCGCTTTGGCCGCTGTTATTGGCGTAGATCCAGTTATCGATACCGTACCGCAGGCTGGTGATCTGAGCTTCCGAATTTTTTGCGAAAAAGCCGGTAAAAAGCACCTCCCGCGTATCGGCTTTGAAATCGTTGTTGGTATCACGCAGCAGCAGGATGTCCGGCGCGGCGCAGACGATCAGTCCGTCTTTGTAGGGAAGTATGCTGGTCGCGCTGGGCAGTCCGTCCGCAAATACATGCGAATGGTCCGGCTTTCCGTCACCATTGGTGTCTTTCAGTAAGCGGATGCGCCCCTTGAAACGGCCTGGCTGCGCGTCGTAGGGGTAATCGCCCATTTCAATTACAAATGCGTTGCCCGCAGCGTCGAACACGAGGTCAACGGGCGAGAGCACATCCGGCTCGGTAGCGAATGGCTCTATGCCGAATTCTTCCCTGAGTTGAAAAGTTTTCATGGATTCGGCCGGCGAAAGGGCTTCCGTGTACCGTTTCTGAGCCGGGGAATGAAATGCAATCAGGGTCAGACCCGCTGCTGCAATTTTTTTCAGCTGCATCATTACAAAAAGGTTTAAGGATAAACGGAACGCGTGTACGTGCCCGAAGATTGGTCTGAATGCACGGCATCCCTCCTGCGAGCAAATCTATCAATTTGCGAAATAGGAAAAGAATATTTTGGAATAAAAAGTTTACAAGAATAAAACATTTTAGTTTACAAAAAATTACATCAAATTTGTTCTTACTGAAATATGCGATAGCCAAGAGCGGATTGCGGTGTGAGGCGACCGGTGAATGACAAGTTGCTGCGTCGATGGTTTCAAATACTTGCTTGTGTCTTAAAATTTTTTGTTAACAAAAATGGCTCTGCAACTTTCCTGTTACGGTTCTTCGGAAACGATTTTGTCAGCTATCAAAAAGGCAATGAGGCATGCGTATTTACTATGCCTAATTGCACAGGTGCATAGTCATTCAATGGCTCAGGGGGTAACCAGCCCGACCGCTGATGGATTGCTGATCCCGCCGTTTGTCAGGGTCCCGGAGCGAACCCCGCAGTTTCCACTGAAGACTGCCCGGACGATCTTTCAGGAAACGGATGTGATGAAGGCAAGGACTAACCTCCTGCGCTATGCCGGAGCACGGAAAGTTCGTGATGAAATACTCAAGATAGCCGATCCCTGGCTAAACCGGTCGGATTCCGCGATCGTCGCATTGATGCCCGACGCTCGCGTCCCACGCGCATTCGACCTGAACCCCAAAGGAAGCCCCGTGCATGGCGACCGGGTTTTTAAGGTGGGCGGCACCTATCCCTGGATCGTCGATCCGGATCACCCCTTACAGGTAAAGTCGCCGGTTGACGGTCAGGTTTTTCCCTCCAACAACTTTTTAGCATACTATCAGAGCGGCTTTAAAGACAGGAAAGGTCTCGATACCACCTATGCCGACGACGGCTGGGGCTGGCTGGCACCGGATGGAGAGCGTTACTGGTTTGTCGCTTATGCCAACCAATGGATGTGGAAAGCTCACATCGAGCCGGCTTTCGCAAACCTCGCGCATGCCTACATCCTCACGGGGGACAGGCGGTATGCGCACAAGGCAGCGGTGATGCTGTACCGGCTGGGGGAAGTGTACCCGTCGATGGACCATGCCAACCAGTCGCGCTATGGGCTGATGGAGAAGATGAAAGGGAACACATATAACGGCAAGATCCTGAACCTGATTTGGGAAACCAGCCTGATTCAGAATGCGGCCGAAGCATACGACGCCGTTTGGGACAGCATCGATGGCGACATGGCATTACAGAAGGCGGTCGGAAAAAACGGCGAGCAAATCCGGTCGTTCATCGAAGCCAATGTGCTGGAAGATGCACTGGACGCCTATATGCAGCGAAAAATACAAGGGAATTACGGAATGCATCAGATCGCACTGCTCTACATCCTGCTCGCGCGGCAGAACATGGACACCCCTAAATACCTGCATATGCTCGTGGATGAGCCGGGTGAAAGCCGCGTGCAGGCGGGCTTGCGCTATGCATTGTACAACATGATTTTCAGGGACGGGCAACCCCTGGAAGCGCCGCATTACAACATGCTCACGGTAGAAAAGATAACGAAGTTTGCCGATATGCTTCGTGCGAATGGAATGGACCTTTTTAGTGAGGCCAGAATTAGGGCATTGCTCAACAGTCCCCTGGACATGGTCGCAATCGGCAAGTTCACTCCGGGTATCGGCGACAGCGACTTCGTGCTGGGGTCACTGGTGGGGCAGGACCCCGATGTGTACCAGGTCGGATATGGTGCTTACCGGGATCCGAAATACCTGACCTGGCTGTCGGCGGTGGGTAAAACCGGCGAACAGTCGTTCTCTACCTTCGGGTCGCTGTTCAGGGATGTGTTGCCGGAAGTGGCCCCATTGCCGGGCGGACGGGCATTACCGGCGCGTCCTTCGCATTTGCTGGCGGGATACGGCATGGGAATGTTGAGTAACCGGGCCGACGCTGCCACATTAACCTTCAATTATGGCTTCAAAGGCACACATTACCATTGGGACTTCCTCAATTTCGAACTCTTCGCCCATAACCAGAAAATGATCCCCGACATCGGCTATCCCGATGCGATGAACGAATATGTGAAGGAAGTGTATACCTGGTCGTTCAATACGGTCTCCCACAATACCGTGGTCGTGGATGCTCAGCGGCAGGTTAACAATGTTCAGGGCGTTCTACACGATTTTAGTTCTGCACCATTTGCAGGAACTATGGACGCCTCTTCGGCCACCTATCCGCAGACGAGCGCTTACCGCAGGAACCTCATCATGGTCGATGTGGATAGCACCCGCAGCTACGTGGTCGATTTTTTCAGGGTTTCCGGCGGCAGGCAGCACGATTATGCATTGCATGGGCCGCCGGGAAGTGTGTCGGCGGAAGGTGAATGGAGCGAAAAGCAGCCCGGAACACTGGCCGGGGCAGGTGTCCCTTTCGGAGCGATTTATGACGATGCACGCATGGGGGCGCAGGGCTATGCGGGGAGTTTTTGGAATTACAAAGGCTCTGGTTATCAATACCTTTTCGGTGTTCAAAAATCGAATGGTGATAATGCGGCGGTCACATACAGCCATGTTCTGGATCCGGAAGCGAAGGTTAAAATCCGCATACTTCCGCAACGGGGCCAGCAAATCATGATGGCCGACGCCTGGGACAAGCCGCGGGCGAAGAGTCATCTGCTGAAATTTATGATCGCCAGGCGTGAATCGACGGATGGCAGGCCGTTGCAGAGTACGTTCACGGGTATTATGGAACCCTATCGCGGAAAGCCGTTGATCCGTTCGGTTCGGGTGCTCTCCATGACGCGGGGCGCTGCGGTGGAGGTGTGGCGGGCCGGCGGCAGGGATGTGGTCATGAGCGATACGACCGATGCCAGGAAAGTGATCCCCGCATTCGGGATCGAGACCGACGCACACGCCGCAGTCGTTGGCTTTGATGATAAAGGCGTATTGGAGCGGGTGTTTTTCAGCGGGGGAAGTTATTTGAAAGTAAGGGGAAGGGTTTTCAGGGCCACGGCAATCGCAGGGCTCGTGACTGCGGTCGATTTGAAAAGCCGCAGATTGACAGTCACAGTGAGTGGAAAGGCACCGGCTTCGATACCGGACGGCACCGTAGCCCATTTCGCCAATGTATGGAGAAGCACAGTGCATCCGGTGCGGTCGGCCAAGGTAAATGGCAGTGTCCTCTCATTTGAAACGGAGGATGACCTGCTGATCGGCCGGGCGCATACCGTACGCAACACAGCCGACTCGCTGGTCACAGACACGAATCTGCCTTTTGCGCCATTATATACCGGCGCTACGCTGTTGGATCGCGACTTTGCACCCATCGCCGTTCTGAAAGCTGTGGAAGGTAGCTCGCTCGTCCCTGCCGGTAAGCCGTTGCGCATTCCCCACACGGGCGAAGATGTCTGGATCGCTAACCTCGGTGTGGGAGACCGCGTGAGGATTAATGCCACTTTTCATTGGCAACGTTAATAATCTGTTAAAACAATTTCCTGAAATGTGCTTTGCACGGATGATTCGGTATTATTAGAGCCGGTATCTTCAATTTGTATATTTTTTGGTAGTATTTCAAGGTAAAAAGTCAGTATACCGGGTTAGTGCCATGCTTAGTGAAGGTGTATGCCTCGCTGCGCAAGGTGTTTCTCTAACGACCCCAAACCACCGATCCCATTGAAAGAGGCCAATTCCGATATGCTCTTGTGGAGCGCCTTTCAGGGTGGCGATCAGGACGCATTTGCCTCGATTTACCAAAAATACATTGATGAGCTCCTCAGCTATGGCTACCGCGTCACTTCCGACCGTCAGGTAATCCGCGACAGCATTCAGGATCTTTTCCTGAATATCTGGCAGCGTCGGGAGCATTTGGCGATGACAGACTCCATCAAGTTTTACCTTTTCCGTTCGCTGCGCAACCGCATCGTCAGGAACCTCGGGAAATATCCGGAACGGCTGCACGCCGACATTGGCCTGGTGGCCGACCTCGCCTGGGAAGGCAACAGTTTCGACGCAGTGGGTGACGACGGACTTTCTGACAGCTATGAAAAGCTGGCCGAAGCCCTCAATCGCCTTTCGCCCCGCCAGCGCGAGGTGATCCAGCTTCGTTACCTGCACGGATTTTCGCTGGAAGAAATCTCGGACATGATGCAGATGAACAATCAGTCGGTCCGGAACCTGCTGCACCGGGCCATTACACAGCTGAGGCTGTTTTTTGAGACTGCCGGCGGACTGCTGGTTTTTCTTTCTCATTGGACTGGATAATTTTTTTTCACTCACTGAGTACAAAACCTCACGCGGCCGGTTTAGGGTAGCGAAAGGTTTTTACGATGACAGAAAAATACCAGACCTACACCTTATCGGACTTTATGCAGGATGATGCATTCATCCAATGGGTACATTCGCCCGACGCTGCCCGGGACGCATTCTGGCAGAACGTGGCGGAAGCATATCCTCATCAGAAAGAGGTGATCGCCCAGGCCAGACGAACCATTCTGGACCTGGCGAAATTGTCGAAGCCCGTTTTCGACGAGCGGGAGGCCGGGCTTATCTGGGAACAAATACAGGGGCAAATCGACGGTAATTCCACGGCACGGCCCATTTACCGGATGCGCTGGTTCCGGTATGCCGCTGCGGCCGTGGTGGTGCTGGTGGCAGGCTGGGCCGCGCAGCAATGGAACCGTATTCCTGAATCGGCTTATATGCAGCGGACGGAAGTGCTGGACAATCAACGCGAGGAAGTTAATGCAGGCGATTCCGCCCGCCTGGTCGCATTGCCGGACGGCAGCCGCGTTACACTTGCACCCGGGAGCCGGATCAGCTTCCCCGGACAATCGAATGGCCTGAAACGTGAGGTATACCTTTCAGGAGAAGCTTTTTTTGATGTACAAAAAGATCCTTCCAGGCCATTTTTCGTGTATGCCGATGAGCTCACGACCCGGGTGCTGGGCACGAGCTTCACCGTGAGGGCATTTGAAAAGGAAAATACTGCTACCGTTCAGGTGCGGACCGGAAGCGTGTCCGTCGTGGCTCGGGCACCGCGCAGGACACAGTCGGTCGTGCTCGCCCCCAATCAGCAGGCTTCGTTTTTCAGAAAGGAAGAAAAGCTGAGTATGGGGCTGGTCAAAACGCCGCAACCGGTGATCCCGCAAGCCGAGCTGGCCCGGTTTACATTCAACAATGCGCCCGTCAGTGACATTTTCGATTCGCTGGGCAAAGCCTACGGGATCGACATCGTGTATGACAGGGAAGCAGTGGCCGCCTGCCGGCTGACGTCGTCGGTGCAGGAAGAATCGCTGTTTGAAATCCTGGGCGTGATCTGTGAGGCCATTGAAGCCGATTACCAGGTCGTAGGCGGAAAGATCCTTATATCCGAACCGCATTGCAATTGACGATCCCGATATGAACCCGAACCTAAACCCGAGCCCGTCTATGACAGAATAGCCCCCATTACACCATAAAAAAGCCGGCAACGGTTCCGACGTTACCGGCTCTGGCTCCTTACCGAATGCGCTGTGTACATCCGATCCTATTGGGTGCAAGGAGTGTTGTTGTCTCTTTTCAAAAACAAGAACCGGTTTAAACGTAATGAAAAAAAAGCTATTTAACTATCAAATACTCCACGAACTGATGCGCTTTTCCCTGATGCAGCTCTGTATTGCAGTGAGTATTGCAGCCGTTTCGATAGCGGGTAAGGCAGGGGCGCAAGACCTGCTGAACCGCCGTATCACCCTCAACGTTCAGAATCAGAGCGTCGTGCAGATCCTGACTTCCATAGAGAAGCAGGCACAGGTACGTTTTACTTACCGGCCTGAGCTGATCACCGAAACCCGGAAGTATTCATTCGAAGTGAATGACGAGAAACTGGCTAAGGTACTGACCGAAATCCTGGACCCGATGCGCCTGAAATACAAGGTGATGGGTAAGCAGATCGTCCTGACGCCGGTGAAGGAGGGCGGGACGTCTTCCGTGAACGACGAAGTAACGCCGGGGCTGCATTCAGCACCTGCACGGACCGTTACAGGCAAAGTCACTTCGGCCAAAGACGGGGCACCGCTGCCAGGGGTGAACATTCTTGTGAAGGGAACACAGACGGGCACATCCACGGATGTTGCGGGCAACTTTTCCATAGATGTAACCGGTCAGGGTGCGGAGCTCATCTTTTCCTACATTGGTTTCAACAGTCAGAGCGTGGAAGTGGGCGCCCAGAGCGTAATCCATGTGAGTTTGCAGGAAAGCGTGGAGACATTGAAAGAGGCAGTCGTCACCGCGATGGGGATCACCCGTGACAAGCGTTCGCTCGGCTATTCGGTAGGAAACGTGCAGGGAGAAGCATTGACACAGACACCGCAGAACAATGTGCTGAATGCATTGTCGGGCAAAGTAGCCGGGGTGCAGATCTCGCAAATGGATGGGACGGCGGGCTCGACGGTGAACGTGGTGATACGCGGTGCCAATTCACTTAACAGCGACAATCAGCCGCTTTTCGTGATCGACGGCGTGCCTGTGGCCAACAAACTCGACAATGGTTTTGCAGGCGCGGATATGGGTAATGCGATTTCGGACATCAACCCGAACGACATCGCCAACATATCGGTGCTGAAAGGTCCGAGTGCGGCAGCATTGTATGGTTCGAGGGCCGGTAATGGGGTTATTTTAATCACTACCAAATCGGGACGGGGTACGAAGAAAGGGCTGGGCGTTTCGCTCAACACGGCCATGGTGCTGGAAGTCCCGCTGAAATATGTGCCGGTGCAGAACAAGTTCGGGTCCGGCAAAAGCGGTGCGCATATCCTCGAAGAGCAGGAGAACGAAAGCTGGGGGCCGCGCCTGGATGCGGGCGAGCAATGGGTACAATGGAACAGCAACGGACAAAAAGCGCCGCTCGTTTCCTATCCCGACCGTTTCAAAGACTTTTTCCGGACCGGAACCACCAATACCAATAACGTCTCCGTCAACGGGAACTACGATAAGGGGAATTTCCGCCTTTCGGTGGGTAATATGAAAAACAAAGGCGTTGTGCCGAATACCGATCTTTCAAGGCTCACGCTGGCATTGAACACCACCTACAACCTCACCGACAAACTGCGGGCGCAGGCCAATTTCAACATATCCGAATCGGGTTCGGACAACCGCCCCTTGATCGATGCCAGTCGTAATTCACCCGTCAGGAGTATTTACGAGATGGGTGCACAGGTCAACATCCTCGACCTGGAAGACTACTGGGTGCCTGGCCAGGAGGGAATTCAGCAGCGTGTGTACAAATCGAAGCAGAACAATCCCTATTTTATTGCTTACGAAAATCCTACCGGCTTCCGTCGCAACCGTACGGTCAGCAAATTGCAGCTCGACTACGACATTACGAGCGAGTTTTCGCTCATGGGACGCTTCTCGCGCGATGCGTACGAGGAAAAGCTCGAAGCTAAAAAAGCATACAGTAATTTCGAAGCAACCAAGGGCGGCTACGAAGTGGAAATGAACGACCGCAAGGAAACCAACTTCGATTTTATCGCCAGCTGGAAAAAGAACTTTGGCGAGCAATGGAGCCTGAATGTGCTTGCGGGAGCCAACCGGCTGGAACAGCGATCCAACTTTATCAATAATGCCACCACCGAACTCGTGACGCCCGGGCTCTACACCATCGCCAATGGCGCTCCCGGAACGATCGTTTACAATAGTGAATGGACACGCAAGTTGCTTTACGGCATATACGGCTCCGCGTCCATCGGTTTCCGGAATGTCGCTTTTCTGGACCTCACGGCGCGGAACGACTGGTCGAGCACTTTGCCCAAAAACAACAGGTCCTACTTCTATCCTTCGGCTTCGCTGAGCATTATACTTTCGGATGTGTTCACATTGCCATCTTGGATCTCCCTTGCAAAGTTCCGCGCCGGATCGGCGCAGGTGGGTAATGATGTGGCCCCTTACAGCCTGCGTCAAACCTACCTCGCCGATACCGACTGGGGGGCTTCGAAACGGATGTACCAGAACGACATTCTGAAAAATAACAACCTGAAACCGGAGATTTCGAGTGCGAATGAAATTGGCCTCGATCTGAAATTTCTCAAAAACAGGCTGGGCGTGGAGGGTACTTACTATATGCGGAACAACAAAAACCAGGTGCTGACGATCGGCATACCCATTGAATCAGGGTCGAGCAGCAAGCTCATCAATGCCGGATTGGTGCAGAGCCGCGGTTTCGAGCTCGGGATCCATGCGACGCCGGTGGAGAGCAGCAGCTTTACCTGGGATATCAACCTCTCGTTCACCAGAAACCGCACGCGTATCAAGCGTCTGGCTGAGGGCATTACCTACTTCTCGTTCAACTCTTACAGCGGCGCGGAGGTGCGTACGTATGTGGGCGGCGACGTGGGGGATATTTACCAGCAACCCATGCTGAAAGTGACGGACCAGAACTCGCCGTACTACGGATACCCCTTGCTCACCAGCGGTGGCTTGTACCAGACCGACACTGACATTAACCACATTCAGAAAATCGGGAACTACAACCACGACTTCCTGATGGGCATTCAGCAGACATTCCGTTACAAGAATTTCAGCCTCTTTGCCAATATCGACTGGCGGCAGGGCGGGTCTTTCTATTCCAACACCATGATGTTCCTGGGAAATAACGGGCAGCTGGACGAGTCGCTTTCCGGTGTGCCTTACGACAGGAATATACCGATCGAGCAGCAGATCAAGGCTAATCCTGAGGCTTTCCTGGGCAAGTGGGTCGGTGGCCGCAATGCGGAATATGGTGGTTTCGACGCCTGGACAGGCTCCAAAAAGACCACCCGCGTGCAGGACGCGAGTTTCAATGTGGGCGTAAGGTCTTCGAAGGATGCTGAGGGCAACACCACTTATGTCGAGAACCTCGGGGGCGCAAACACCGTTTGGCTCGATCCGTTCAGCGCGTACCGATATTCGACCCGTCCATTCCCCAGCGAAAACATGTACAGTGCTACCTACGTGAAGCTGCGAGAGATAGCCATTACCTACCATTTGCCGAAAACCCTCACTGAAAAGCTCAGGCTACAAAATGCATCGGTTTCCATTGTGGGCAACAACCTGTACGAATGGACTGCCGCCGGGGTGGGCATCGATCCGGAGCGGGCATTCCGCCAGAGCGGTTCCGCCTGGATGCAGGGCGTCGAGTATTACAATGTCATGCCCTGGACGGGATCTGTGGGGTTAAAGCTGAATGTGGATTTTTAAACGATTGTCATCATGAAAATTTCTAGAACCATATATACGCTCACGGCCGTTTTCGCGCTGTTGCTGTCGAGCTGTGAAGACCTGAGCAAAGTGAATGAGAACCCGAACAGCCCGGAGGAGGTTTCACCGAATTACATCCTGAGCTATGTGCTGACGCACTCGTCGAGGGCCTATTATGCGCTGGGCGCGGAAGGTTCCGACCTATCCGGTGCGATGCAGTACATTCAGATGGGTACTAACGAAGGTGCTACGAAAATAAACCAGTATGGCTGGTCGGCTTCAAACTGGTCGGAGTACTATAACATTCTGAAAAACAACGACCTGATGTACCAGTATGCGGTGCGGGACAATAACCGTTTTTTTCAGGCGATAGCCCTTACCATGAAATCGTTCGTATTTGGATTAATGACGGACCTTTTCGGCGACATTCCCTATTCGGAAGCGCTCAAAGCCGCCAGCGAACAATATTATCCGCAATACGACAACCAGATCGACGTGTACAAAGGCATTCTCACCGACCTGAAACAAGCATCGGCCCTGCTCGGCAGCCTCGGTACTGCCGACGTGGTGGGTGCAGGATCGGATGTTCTGTACGGCGGGAAGGCGCCCAACTGGCAGAAGTTCGCCAATGCATTACGTATGCGCTATGCCATGCGGCTATCGGCCCGGAAGGCGGAGCTGGCTGCGGCGGGGATCGACATTGCCGCGGAATTCAAGGATGCGGCGGGAACGACCTTCACTGCCAATGCGGATGACGCTTCTTTGGCTTTCCTGGGTACCAACCGGGACAATTCCGCGGCCGGCGGGCTTTTGAATGCGAGTAACCCATTGTATTACATCAAGCCTTCCAAACCCTTTGTCGAAAAACTCACAGCCCTGGCCGACCCGCGGCGCGATCGCTGGTTTCAGCCGGTGCTCAACAAATGGGACGTCCATGTGAAGGCTCCCGTCGAAAAAACGGTAACCAATGCATTTGGCGAAAGTTACACCGTAAAATACATGCCGGCCCCAGCTGCGCAGCAGGTGGATACGTCGTTGTACGTGGGCCTGCCGGTAGGCCTGGCGGTGGTGGATGCCACGTCCTACAATAAAGGCAGCGATGGTACGGCTTACAATCCGGAGCGCAGCCCCTACATTTCATTTCTGCATAACCGCTACCGGGCCAACAGCGAGGCTTATGTTAAAATGAATTTCATTACCTACGCAGAAGTGGAATTCATGCTTGCGGAGGCTGCATTGAATGGCTGGGGCGTATCGGGAACGGCCGAGGACCATTACAAAAGCGCTATCAAGGCTTCAATGGACAAGTACGGCGCTCAAACGGCTGCCGGGTTTAGTTTTGAAAAATATTATGGGCAAACCAACGTCAGCCTGGCGGCTGCTTCCAATAAGCTGGAAAGGATTTCGGAACAGAAATGGATCGCAGGATGGCTGGGTATCGAATCCTGGTTCAATTGGCGGAGGACCGGTTATCCGGCGCTGAAAACTGGTCCGGCGGCACAGTTCGGAGCGGCGATCCCCGTCCGGTTCGTGTATCCGGTCGCCAATGCGGACGTCAAGTACCTGGCCAATTATAATGCGGCGGTGGAAAAGCTCGAAACGACGAACTTCGTGCCCACCGGGCAGAGCAAGGATCATCAATATTCAAAAATGTGGCTGCTGAAAGGAACGTCGGCGCCCTGGTAACACGCTGGCTCCGGCCGGTTTTAATAGTATGTATTTAAAAAGAGCAACTTTAAAATTTCTTATCTCAGGCGCACTGGCAGCGGGCACGGTTTCGGCACAGAACGCAGATTTGTACGCCCCATCGTCCACGCCCGATCGCATTGTACTCAATGTCACGGCCGACCCATCGACCTCCATGGCCGTCAACTGGCGCACCTCGGAAGCTGCGGCGGAAGGGTTTGCGGAAATCGCGGTCGCGGAAGCTGATCCCCGCTTCGTTGAAAAGGCAAAGCGGGTGAAGGCCAGGACCGAGCGGCTCGCCTGGGAGGATACACCGGCTGCCAACTATCATTCCGTCATTTTCGAAAACCTGCAACCCGGTACCAAATATGCGTACCGGGTTGGCGGGGACCAGGGTTGGAGTGAATGGATCCATTTCACGACGGCCGGGACCAGCGAGCAGCAGCTGTCATTCATTTACTACGGCGACGTGCAGGTCAACATCTCTTCACTATGGTCGCGCGTGGCGCGTGAGGCCTACGCAAAGGCGCCGGACGCGCGCCTGGCCATCTACGCCGGCGATCTCATCAACAAGGCCAACCGCGATGTGGAATGGGGCGACTGGTTCCGGGGAGGCGGTTTCATCCACAGCATGATCCCCGCTTTCCCGACGCCCGGCAACCACGACCATTTCGACACGCCAGAGGGCATTAACACGACCTCGGTGTTCTGGCGGCCACAGTTTACATTGCCCGAGAATGGCCCGAAAGGGTTGGAAGAAACTTGCTACTATGCAGATATCCAGGGCATAAGGTTCATCTCGTTAAACTCGGACCAGGTCGATGTTTCCGAGAAATGGACGGAGGTCCAGAAAGTATGGCTGGAAGGGATTTTGAAGAATAATCCCAACCGCTGGACGGTCATTACATTCCATCACCCGATCTTTTCACCCAAAACAACCCGGGACAACAAGCGCATGCGCGAAACCTTCAAGCCATTGTTCGATCAGTACCGCGTGGACCTGGTGTTACAGGGGCACGACCACACCTATGCGCGCGGGATGGCGAAGATCCCGATGGCTGAAAAGGGCAGGCAGCCGGGTACGATGTACGTGGTATCGGTGAGCGGCCCGAAGATGACCGACTCCAATGTGGAACGCGCCGCCTGGATGGACCGGTCGGCTATTTACACCCAGCTTTTTCATGTAGTAAATGTATCGGGCAACAAGCTTTCATTTGATACATACACCGCGACGGGAGAGCTTTACGATGCATTCGACCTGCTGAAACAAAAAGGAAAGGCCAATCGCATTGTAGACCGGATCCCGGCAGATGTGGCCGAAAAACGATGAATTTTATTACAGATCCTTACCTTATGAAACGCTGTTTACTTTTTGCATGGTCCGGTTTGCTATTGGCAGCCGGTTTGCTGGCCTTCCATTCGCCGGCTGCGGAGGAGTTTCCGGCAGAAATCGTCAGGTTTAAGGCCGATGCACGTAACCCGCTGTTCAAAGGAACCGGAGACCCGAAAACCTGGGACGAAAAGATCCGCGAGCGTGGCTACATTCTGCACGAGGACGGGAAATACTACATGTGGTACACCGGGTACACCAAAGCGACCGGCGAAACCATGAAGTACCTCGGCCTGGCCACCTCCGACGACGGCCTGAAATGGACGCGCTATGCCCAAAATCCTATTCATACCACTTTGTGGGTGGAAGATATGTGTGTGCTGAAAGAGGGCGATACCTACTACATGTTTGCCGAAAGCAAGGACGACATCGCGCATATGCTCACCTCTTCGGACCGCATACACTGGAAAGACCAGGGGGCCGTCGATATCCGCATGAAAAACGGGGAGCCGATCAGCAAAGGCGCTTATGGGACGCCGGCGATCTGGAAAGAGAAGGGTATCTGGTATCTTTTCTATGAGCGCAACGACGCTGCCGTATGGCTGGCAACCAGTAAGGACCTTAAAATATGGACCCACGTGCAAGACGAGCCGGTGCTTCATGCGGGTCCCGAGAAGTACGACGCATTCGCCGTGGCGATGAATAAGATCATCCGGTACAAAGGCCTGTACTATGGGTATTATCACGCATCCGCATTCAAGGATTGGCGGGAATGGTCGATGAACGTGGCGGTATCGAGAGACCTTATCCATTGGAAAAAGTATGAAGGCAATCCCATCATCGGTAACGACGCATCGAGCGGCTTCCCGGTTTTCGATGGCAAACAGTACCGCTTTTACACCATGCATCCCGACGTGCGGGTATACTTTCCGGAAAAATAAGGGTAAACCATTAGTATTTTCAAAGCATTGCAGCCTGATTCACAAAGGTTTGCAATGCTTTTTTTGGTTTAATAAGAAAAAAATGACTGAAATCGCCACGCTGCCGTCCGGCGCCCGTGTCTCTGTATTTGGAACCGGAGAAACGTGAAAAACAGATCCATGCCGTTGATGAGAAGGATTTTATACATAGGTAGCATATTACTGGTTGCCGGATGGCTTTGCGCCTGCTCCAAAAACGAGGTGCCGAAGCAGGAACCCAAACCGGTGAAGCTCAGCAGGGATTCTGTGGAATCCGCGCTTTTCAAGCGATTTTATGTCGCAGAAGCCTACCGGTTTAGAGGTGCTGATTCTGTGGATCTGTTCAAACTGGACACACTGTACACTATTTACAGGAGAGCTGTTTACCTGCAATTCCGCCTGGATCAGGGTTATGTCAATTTTTGGAGCGGCAATCCCATTCCCAATACGACGATGCCCGGAAGTGCCCTCACATTCAGTGTCAGAATCCGGGTGGAGCTGCCAACGGGTCTGCGCATATTCTGGAACGAAGAAAAGGGGACTGCCAGGGTAGAGAGCGAGACGACCGTGAACACATTTCCCATGATCATTCCCGGGAAAAAGGCCTATCTCGAAACGGCTACTTTCCGCGATTACCTGTACCGGGAACAGGCCGCTGCGGCGAAGGTGAAACCCAAAATGGTGTTTATATACGAAGACGAAGACCCGAAGCTGGGCAAGGTAACCTACAAAATTACACTAAAACCGATGTATGAGTATTATCGCGAACCGCTTCAACAGGCGATTGCGGACTTCGTTGTGTACTGAACCTTTTATTACCATGAGAAAGCGATTACTGTTTGCCCTGTTATTTGCCTGCGCGATGGCGCAATTCGGATGCGGAAATGATGGAAACGAGCAACCCGATCCCAAACCGGAGCCGGTCCGACTCGACCGCGACACGGTGTCTATGTGGCTTGCCAGGCGATCGTTCTATGTGACCGATTCCTGGCGTTTCACCGGGAAGGATTCTGTCGATATGTTTAAGGAAGATACCTTGCTCCGGCTCTACGCGAATGCGGCTTATCTCAATTTCTTCATTGAAAAAGGCCAGGGCCAGCTCATGTTTCACGGCGGAAAGCCCATTCCCAATACCGAAATGCCGGGTAATGCGCTTACTTTTAATTTGAATATCAGGATTTACCTCCCGACGCAAATGAGTTTGAAATGGGATGATGAAAAAGGTACGTTGGGTATTGAAACAATTGGTACGACCAGTTACCTGCCTATGATTATTCCGGGCAAGAAAGGGTACCTCGACCCGGCCAGTTTTAATGTGCGGATGTCGCTGGATGCAGCGAAGAATGCGGCCGTCAAGCCCAGTATGCGCTTTATTTATGAAGACGATGACCCCAGGCTGGGCAAGGTTACATACAAGATTACCCTGAAACCGATGTATGAGTATTACCGCGCGCCCTTGCAGCAGAACGAAGCGAAGTTTGTGGTGTTTCCTTGATGTATGAATGGTTTGATTACGAAGTACCTGTCCCTTTTTAGGGTAAATATCGTGCATATGAAGTCCCTCGCTCTGATAATGGCAATTGCACTGGCTATGTGCAGCTGCAACAATCTGAATGACCTCCGCCCGGTCGACCCCGCTACTGTGATCCCGGAGGCTACCGTGAAAGTAGTGAAAGGTAAGTTTCCCAAAGCGGAAGACCTGGTTTTCAAGCCGATCCTCCAAGACAAGATCTGGGAAGTGAAACTAAAGTCGGAGGCCGATCGCTATACCTCGCTCGTAGATAACGGCAAAATGTGGGAAACTTTCAAAGTATCGGCAGATGGCGTGCCTTCCGCATTGCAGGAGTCGCTCCAAAAAACAGCTTTGGGTAACGGCACATTGTCGGCTCCCGCGACTGGTTTTTTCGCCGCATCCACGAAGAATAAGTTGATGTACAGTTTCAGGGGAGAAAACTACTCGTTTGAATGGAGCGGGGTCAATCCTGGCAGCAACAGCTGGGCTTCCTTTGACCCTGCATTGTACCGGATCACCACTTTTGACAAATCCGACCTTCCTGCATTTGTCTCAGACACGATGAAGGTTATACCGAATATGAACTTCGTAACCGCGCAGACGTGGGTCAGGCTGGATTATACCAAGCTTTATTATGTGATCGGCAGCACCTGGGATGGTACAAAATCGGAGCGGGTGTCGATGCTGTTTGATGAAAAAGGAAAGTTGCGGTGGAGCAGTACTGCCTTCACGGAGCCCGGCGTGACCGGAGCAACGTCCAACCTGCCAACTGTTCCCGCCCAAATTCAGCAATACGTAGCAGGCTTGACTGAGCTGACGGGATTTGAGTATGAAAGGAAGCTTGTGAGCAACTACCGGGGATTGACCAGCTACTATATCAGACTAGCCGCCGGTGCCGGAAGGTGCGAACTGTATTTTGACCAGGATTTCAATGTGTTGAACAAAAAATATGCTGTAACATTATACTAAAAAATAGTAATTAAGTAACTTTAGTTAAGTTCCTGAGCCAACGTCCCTGATGAAATTTTTTCTCTCTAAAAAGTACGACAGCGTAGCCAGCCTCGTCAAAGCCTGCCAGAAGCAGGACCCGAGGGCGCAGACCGTATTTTACGAGCGGTACAAGGCCAGGATGACGGGAATCTGTCGTCGGTACGCGCGGACCGTCGCGGAAGCGGACGATATTTTCCAGGATGCTTTTGTGAAGATTTTCAACAACATCGGTGACCTGAAGGAGCCGGATGCGGTGGATGGATGGGTGAAGGTGACGGTGATCCGGACGGCGATCAACTATTATAACCGCACTACGCGGCATGAAGAGTTGCAGAGTACGATCGAAGGAATGGAATGGCAGATCGAATCGGACGATTATATCCGGATGATCGACCAGATGAATGTGAGGGACCTTGTGGAAGTCATCAATGAGCTTCCTGACAAATATAGAACAGTGATCAACATGCATTTGATTGACGGCTATACACACACCGATATAGGTGAAATGCTGGGTATTTCGGATGCGACTGCACGGTCGCAGTTTATGAGAGGACGTAACCTGCTGATGAAAAAACTGGAACTTAAAGGAATAGTACATCATGAAAACTTCTGAGGACAAATTCAACGAAGCCCTGGGCGACGTCCTCAAACGAAAGTTTGATGACTATGAGGAACAGCCTAATCCGAATGCCTACGCACGCATACGTGCGCGGGTGAAGCCATCACGAGGCTGGAAATACCGGTGGCTGACCGGCTCGCTGGCGCTGATCACTTTTTCCGGACTGATGCTGAACTGGTACCAGGGCGAAAGTAATCTGCCAAAAACGGCTTCAAACCATATAAAATCGCAAGTAACATCGCCAGGTAGCCGGGTGCCGGAGACTGTGACTGCAAAAGATGCCGGTCATGGTGAAACACGCGCCGGTGCGGTGGAACACGCCGCCGTAACGCAGCACCGTAAGACGATCACGCATATAGATCCGTCGTCACCCGTAACCAATAAAAACGTAACGGTTTCGGAGAAAAGAGCTGCTGAGCAACCGGCAGCGGACCGCATAACAGGCCCGGCAGGCAACGTGGGACGTGCTACTGTCAACCACAACCGCGCGGACGGTACAGAAGGTTACGACCGTTCGGCAGACCCGTTGCAGAATATTTTAGACTATACGCAGGCGACGTCGGAATTACCATTGACGGTGCCTGCGGATGCTGATTCGGTGGAGCATACGTCGAATCTCACCGAACTGGAAGGGATGCCGTTGACAGCAGCATCCATACCCCTGCACCTGCGCGGTGTGGTGGCGCCTGCCTATAAGCCCGCAAAGGCGATTATGACCAACCCGGCCCGGGTCGCCTGGCTTTTCAACGTGTCCGCATTGCATTCCTACCAGATTCTGACGGTACCGTCGTCGGCCGCGAAGGATTTTCAGAATTTCAACTTCCCGTCCTTGTTCACGGCCAGTTCGATGGGCTACAAGTTCAGCGGCGGGGTGGAGCGGCGGGGAATTCAGGTGCAGCTGCATTACAGTAATTTCAGGCAAACCTATTCATACGAAATCGCCAACAACAATTACCTCGTCAAGCCCGATGAAAAAGGGGAGTACCAAACCGTACGTCAGGGCGACAAAATGCAGGAGGACAGGACGTTTTCAATGCTCGGCCTGGGCGTAGCAAAGCAACTGCGCTGGGGACATTCGCCTGTCAGCCGGTTTTACGCCAATTTCGGCCTGGAATATTCACGTGCTTTGAACAGCAAGCAGAGCCTGGGCTGGGTCAGCCTGGGATTGGGAAAACAATTCGCCATCAGTCGGAATACAGCTTTCAGCATTGGACCTTATGCGGAATTCAGTCCGGTTAAGGTCAAAGGTTTCGCAAACCCGTTCTACTATCAGCCGTACCGCGTGGGGATCTCTGCCGGGCTTCGTTTTGTAAAGCCCTGATCCGCACCGGCGATGGTCTGGCAATCACACTGCCGGACCATCTTTTATCTCCAAAAAATTTCTAACAAAGCAGCAATCGATCTGTACAAAAAATACCTACATTTACGGGCACGTGCCCGTAACGTTTCTAAACCCCATTCTGAACCCATGGCCCAGTCATTTACTTCGCGAAGAGATTTTATTGCCACCGGGCTTGCCGCTGTGGCCGGTGCCGGACTTACCAGCACTTTTTCACCGGCATGGGGAGCGCCGGTCCGGCCTGCCGACAGAATCAGGCTGGGAATGATCGGTACGGGTTCGAGAGGGGCCGGACTGGCGACACTGATCAAAGAAATGCCTGATTTCGAGTTGGTGGCTTGTTGCGACATCATTCCTGAAAATCTGCAAAAAGGGCTTAGTTATGCCGCTAAAAACGCCAAAGGCTATCAGGATTACCGCAAGCTTCTGGAAGACAAGTCCATTGATGCGGTCGTCATCGCAACACCGCTGTACCTGCACTATCCCATGGCAGTAGCTGCATTGCAGGCGGGGAAGCACATCTACCTTGAAAAATCGATGACTTACGACATACCGCAGGCCATCGACCTGGTCAAAAAAGTGAAAGCTTCCGGGCTGGTTTTCCAGATCGGCTACCAATACCGCTATTATGGACTTTACCACCGTGTCAAGGAGATTATCAGGGAAAACTGGCTGGGCAAGATCACGCACTTCGAATGCCAGTACAATCGCAATTCCAATTGGCGCTTCCCGGTCAAAGACCCCAAAATGGAGCGGGCGATCAACTGGCGGATGTACCGCGAGTACTGTGGAGGGCCGCTTTCGGAGCTCTGTGCGCATGAGATCGACGTAGTGAATTACCTGGTAGACAGCCACCCTGTAAAGGTTGTCGGGCTGGGAGGGATCAATTACTGGAAAGACGGTCGCGATACCTATGATAATATCCGCACGGTGTACGATTATCCCAACGGCGTTAAGGCGAGTGTCACTTCTGTTTTGTCCAATGCATACAATGGATACAGTATCAGGATATTAGGTGACAAGGCTACCGCGGAGATCCTGCGGGACAAGGCACTTATTTATCCCGAAACGACCAATCATGCGAAGGGCGTTGTAGATGGCGTCACTGGCGCCACCATAGCTGTCACTACCCAGGGTACGGGTGTGGAACTCAAATTCGGCAAACCGGGAGAGGCGCAACTCGAACCAACGGTTTTCGCATTGAAGGATTTCGCCGAATGCGTGCGGACCAAAAAGCAACCGGTATCGAACGTCGAAACAGGCCGTGACGGCTCGATCGCGATCCATATGGGTAATGCGGCAGCGGACACCGAATCGGTACAATACTGGAAACCTGAATATTCAGCCTGATAGCAAATGAGCGGCCAAAGGAGATCGGGCAACGCATGTGAGGGACGGCGAAAGCGGCTTTTAAGGAAGCCGCTGTGGATGTTGGGGCCTGCGGCAACGGTCCTGGCTCTGCTGTTGCTGTTTTCCTGCGTGGCTTCCCGACGGTACTCCGGCGCGCCCCTGCAACGCTTCCGCATCACTGGCCATGCACAGGGAACAACCTATGGCATCACCTATTTTGCTGAGAAAGCATCCGTGCGTCAGGAGCAGGTCGACAGCATATTCAGTGTACTCGATGCTTCTCTTTCCATTTACAAGCCTGGTTCGCTAATCAACCGTTTCAACGATTCGGGCGACGGGGTGGCTACGGACACCCATTTCGAACGGGTTATCCGGAAATCTCTGGACGTTTTTCGGATAACAGGCGGCGCATTCGACGTCACCGTGTACCCACTCGTGGGCATGTGGGGCTTCGGAACGAAAGAAATTAACGACCTGCCCGACAGCGCGGCTGTTCGCTCGGCGCTGCGCTGTGTCGGCTCCGGCAAACTGGCTCTCCGGAACGGCAGGCTGGATAAAGAACTTCCCTGCGTAAAAATCGACGTCAATGGCATTGCACAGGGCTATTCTGTGGATGTAGTGGCCGGTTTTCTGGAATCGTTCGGCATTGTCAATTATATCGTCGAAGTAGGCGGTGAGATCCGCGTCAGGGGGAAGAAGTATCCCGAGAATGAAGCCATGACGATCGGGATTGAAACACCGTCCGCCAATGAATTTGAACATGCCGGTATCCGGGAAATCATCCGGGTAGAAGAGGGAGCGGTTACTACTTCGGGCAGTTACAGGAAATTCAGGGAAGCGGGCGGTAAACGTTTGTCGCACATTATCGACGCCGCAACCGGTTATCCTTCCCAAAGCAACATTATAAGCGCTACCGTCATTGCTCCCGATGCCATCACCGCCGACGGCTTGGACAATGCATTGCTTGCGGCCGGGCTCACGCGCGCATTCGCGATCCTGCACAAGACCCCCCGCGTGGAAGCCTACCTGATTTACAAAAAGCCTGACGGGTCCGTGGGCGACACCATGTCTGCCGGATTTCGCCCGTACCTGGTACGATAGCGTGCCGGGTAAATTGCGTTTCCCTCCTCACCATCAACGCCGTTAGTTTTCGAGAACGTTATCGTTACTATTTTCAATGAATTGTATTGATACCGATAGATTTCCTTGTAACATTGTTATAAGCCAAAATTAAATATTGCCGTGTGCATTAAATGCATTAGAAACGACTTCGCAAGCCGCATTGCGAAGCAGAATGTGTTGTGCCCGAATTTTTAACCGGCCGCTTCTGAACATCCATCTCAAATCCTAAACACAATTTCCATGCATGTAAAACTACCGATCCCGCATTGGGCCAAGATCTTCGTGCTGATCGCCTGGCTGAGCCCGCTGATGGTTCTTGGGCAGAGCCTGACAAACGTGACGGGCGTAATCACCGACAGCCTGAACAACCAGGGACTTCCCGGCGTGACCGTCGTCGTGAAGGGGACGCAACGCGGTACTACCACCGACGCAGAGGGCCGTTACAGCGTCCAGGCAGCTGCGAGCGACGTGCTTTCGTTTAGCTATGTAGGTTATATATTGAAGGAAGTCACGGTAGGCAATCAGTCGGTCATTACCGTCAGCCTGAAACCCAGCACCAATGCGCTCGACGAGCTGGTGGTGGTAGGGTATGGAACGATGAAGAAAAGTGACCTGACGGGCGCTGTGATCCGGATCGATTCCAAAACATTCAAAAACCAGCCGATGACCCAACTCACTGATATGCTCACGGGCACGGTGGCGGGTTTCAATGCGAACCAGGCCACTTCGGCAGCAGGGGGAAGTTCGCTGCAGATCAGAGGACCCAAGTCGCTCACGGCCAATTCCAGTCCGATGGTCGTCATGGATGGTGTGATTTTCAACGGAAGTATCGCGGACATCAATCCGGCCGACATCGAAACCATGGACATTCTGAAAGACGCCAGCTCAGCCGCTGTTTTTGGGGCGAGGGCAGCAGGGGGCGTCATCTTGATCACGACCAAGAAGGGAACGACAGGCAAGCCGGTCATCAATGTATCTGCCAACGTCGGTACCACCCAGACCGCCAACGATTTCCGGCCTTTCGATGCACAAGGCTACCTTTCGTTCCGCCGCGATGTGCTCCGGGCCACCAATCCCGACCGTCCCGCTTTTTATTATGACAATCCGGGTACGCTACCGACGGGTGTTTCCTTGGAGCAATGGCGGAACGCGAGCAACAATCCCCAGGCCGATAATACCCAGGAATGGCTTGGCCGACTACGCTTTTTCCCGGTCGAAACGGAGAATTACCTGGCCGGGAAGACAGTCGACTGGTACAAAGAGGTGATCCGGACCGGGCTTCGCCAGAACTACGACGTCAGCATTGGGGGCGGCTCTCAGAATGTGACCTACTACTGGTCGCTGGGATACCAGAACAACGAAGGAATATTGCGGGGTGACAAGTTTTCGACGATTCGTTCGCGGCTTAATGTGGATTTCAAGGTTACCGACTGGCTCAATGTGGGCGTGAATACCCAGTTTGCCGACCGGGACGAGAGCACAGTGCCTGCAAACCTGGGACAGATGTTTATCATGAGCCCCTACGGGTCGATGTTCGATGCTAACGGCGACGTATCGTGGTATCCGAACAGCTTTGCGACGGCTAATCCACTGATCAATTACTATGGGCAGGAAAGGATGAACAAGGTGAATACCCTGTTTGCATCGCTTTATGGCAAAATCAAACTGCCTTTTGGTTTGGATTACAAAATATCCTTCCAGCCCCGCTACGAGACATCGAAGGACTACAATTTCTGGTCTTCCAGAACGCTGGACGGTGGCTCGACGCGTTCGGGAGGATATGGAACCCGAGCTGATGCTTCTACTTACGAATATATTCTGGACAACCTTTTACATTGGAACAAGCAGTTCGGCATTCACCAGTTTGACGTTACATTGCTTTACAGCGCCGAGCGGAACCGGGGATGGTACTCTAAAATCGCGAACCAGACCTTTGTGCCGAATGAGAACCTGGGTTTTCACGGATTGCAATACGGCACCAGCCCTGCCCTGGAAACGAACGATACCCAGATCACCGGCGACGCGGCCATGGCACGGCTCAACTACACTTTGCTGGATAAATACCTGATCACGGCCTCCGTGCGTCGCGATGGTTTTTCTGCATTTGGAACCAAGCAGCCGAGGGCCGTTTTCCCGGCCGCTGCGATCGCCTGGAAGATATCCGAGGAGAAATTTTTCAATGTCGGGTTTATCAGTCAGGCGAAGCTGCGGTTATCCTGGGGTGTGAACGGTAACCGGGATATCGGCGCTTACTCCGCATTAGCGCAGCTGTTGTCGGCGATGTATTATGATGGTACCAATGTGCAGGTAGGCGTTTACAATACCTCGCTGGCCAACCCGAACCTGGTTTGGGAAAAAACCAAATCGATCAACATGGGACTGGACGTGAGTCTGTTGAAGAACAGGATCGACATGAGTGTTGAGTATTATGATATGACCACCACCGACCTGCTGATGAAACGCCTGTTGCCCGAAATTACCGGTTTTAAGGACATCACCACTAATCTGGGCTTGCTGGGCAACAAGGGTTTTGAAATGACGATCAACACCGTAAACACCGAGAAAGCTAATTTCTCGTGGCGCAGCGGACTGGTCTTTTCGTTTAACCGGAACAAGATCAAGCGGTTATTTGGTGATTACAAGGAAGAAACCGTGGATGGCAAAACCGTCCGGACGGAACTTCCCGACTATTCCAACGAATGGTTTCCCGGCCAGGCAATCGACCGGGTGTGGAATTATAATGTGACCGGCATATGGCAAACGCCCGAAAAGGATGCCGCGGCCGTATACAAGTTGCAGCCCGGAGACTTCAAGGCAACGGACGTAGATGGTAACGGCAAGTATGAGGCTTTGATGGACAAGCAGTTTATTGGTTACCGCCAGCCCCGTTTCCGGATCGGTTTGCGGAATGAATTCACATTCTGGAAAAACTTTACGGCCAGCATCTTCCTGCGCAGCGAACTCGGGCACATGGCGCCATTTGCGGAAGGGCTCCGCACTGGCGGAGCCGACACGTACGATCGGCGTAATACCAATGATTTTCCCTACTGGACACCAGAAAATCAGAACAATGATTATGCGCGGCTCAATACCAACACCAATGTTTTCGGCGGGGGGATCAAGGTGTACAAGAAGCTCTCATTCCTGCGCGTGCAGGATATCAATGCGGGTTATTCCCTGCCGTCTGAACTTGCCAAGAAGCTGAAAGTGAACAATGTGCGTGTATTTGCGTCGGCCCGTAACCTGCTCACTTTCACCAAATGGCCGGGATGGGACCCGGAGGCCTGGGATGACGACGGTTTCAATATACCGATGCCCAGGAATTTCACTGTTGGACTCAATCTCTCATTGTAACCCGCATTAACCCAGATATTATGAAAATCCGTATCCAGACCTACCTGATCCTGTTTGTTTTGCTGCTCGGACAGTCTTCCTGCGACAAAGACTGGCTGAAACCGGAGCCACTGTCGTTTTTCAGTCCCGAAAACGTGTTTGTTGACAAAGCGGGCATGGAAGCGCTGCTGATCACGATGCGTAAGGACCTCAAAAACGAGAGTACCGGCACCATGCCCAACCTGACGATGGAGTTCGCTGCTTCCGACCTCGCGTCGCCCTGGTCACAGCTTGATTTTTACAACCTCACGCCCAATACCGACCAGTACTACCGGTTTCTGATGATGTTTACCATTACATATTCTTCCATTAAGAACTGTAATGTGCTGATCAGCCGTATTGACGAGATCAAATGGCAATCGGACCAGGACCGGAACGCCATTCTGGCGGAGGCGCTATGGCACCGGGCCTACTGGTATTACAGGCTTGTGAATTCCTACGGCGATGTGCCGTTCCTGGGTGGGGAAATCCAGGAGGCGAAGCTTGATTTTCAAACGCACAGCCGTTGGACGATTCTTTCCAAAATCCAGTCCGACCTCGAATTTGCGGCGGAATGGCTACCGGCAACTGCCAAACCGGGCGTGATTACGAAAGGAGCTGCCAATCACCTGCTTACGAAGGTTTATTTGGCCAATCTCGAATACGATAAGGCAATCGGAGCGGCGAACAAAGTGATCAGCGGGCCCTATGCATTGATGACCCAGCGCTTTGGCGTCGATGCCGCCAAGTCCAACCGCAACCTGATCTGGGACCTGCACCGCGCCAAGAATTTCAGCATTGCGCAGAACACCGAAACCATTCTGGCGGCCATCGACCGGTACGAAGCGCCACCGGCAGCCCGTTCGGTAGGTTTGTACACGATGCGGCTCTACAACTGCCAGTGGTTTCAGCCGCAGGTACTCGACAGTCAGGGCAAGCCGGGCATGGTGGCCAGCGGGCCGATGTACGATTCACTTGGTCGCGGCAATGCGAATATCCGGCTGACGGGCCATTATCAGTATAATCTCTGGTCATACAAGGGCGACACCTGGCGGACGACGCCCGACCTGCGCCGTGCGGACATCAACTGGGTCGACATCCATGAGCTGAAATACAACAACCCGGCTTCGGTTGATTTTGGTAAACCGATCAATACCAAATACCTGGCCGCGCAGGTAGACACCTTCAAGCACGTGTATGCGATGCCGCATTACATTATGTATAACCCTCAGGACGATCCGAAGGCGACGCCGATGGGGGGTAATGGCGACTGGTATATTTTCAGGCTGGCGGAGACTTACCTGCTCAGGGCTGAGGCATATTACTGGAAAAACCAGCTCGCCCTGGCCGCCGACGATATCAACAAGGTGAGACAACGCGCCAAGGCGCTGCCGATCTCAGCCGGAGAAGTCACGATCGATTTCATTCTGCATGAACGCGCCAGGGAGCTTTTTGCGGAGGAGCCACGTCATTCGGAACTGGTGCGCATATCCTACATCATGGCCAAGGCCGGCCTGAATGGGTACAGTCTGTCCAATTTCAGCGGAAAGAACTTCTACTTCGACCGGGTGATGCGGTACAACAATACTTACGAGAAGAAAATACAGCTACTCGGCAACACGGCAAACATGGCACCTTTCCACGCATTGTGGCCCATTCCGTCCATTGTCATCACAGCCAATACCAAGGGCGTAATCAATCAGAACATAGGCTACGACGGCGCCGACCGGAACGTAGCGCCGCTGACGAAAATCAATGAGTGAATGAGTCAATGAGTGAATGAGTCGCAGTGGAACTGGAATGACTGAATGACTGAATGACTGAATGATTGAATGATTGAATGAATGAATGACCGGGTCGCCGGGGCGATGAGCCGCCGTGGAACGGGCCGTAGTGGAACTGGAATGACCGAATGATTGAATGACTGAATGTGGAATAACCAATCGCGTAGCGATGTAACATTGGCAGAAAGCCCAAAGGTTAGACCTTTTTCAAATCCCATTAGGGATGTAACAGCAAGTATGATCATCGATCCAAAGCCCTGCTGTTACATGCCCAGCGGCATTTTCGAAACATTGTAGCTGTCTCGGACATTGTTGTTGCATGCCCAAGGGCATTTGCCGGGAGTGGGGATTGTGGCTAATTGCTACCGATGTTACATGCCTGACGGCATTTTTTACCACGGTGATGCCGAAACCGTTCCATGATCGCCCGTTCCACAGCACCTCATCGCTTGCTGACCCGGTCACACATTCCGTTCCACGGCGGCCCGTTCCGCGGCGGCTCATCGCTCCGGCGACCCGGTCAGTCATTCAATCATTCAATCATTCAATCATTCAGTCATTCAGTCATTCAAAATTCAAAATTCCCAGTTCCACTGCGGCTCATTCACTCATTCAAAAAAGCACCGCCCGCTTCGACACGTACACCGTGCCGTTGGGGGCGTTGCAGTATTTGAAATCTTCTCCTTCACCGCAAATAGGCGCGGAGCCGGCTACGTACAGCCGTGATTGGGGATCGAAATAGACGTTGATAAACTGGTGATGAGCAGGCAGGGATATTTTTCGGCCACTTTCCGATTTGATGCCGACCGTCCGGAGATAGCTCCCGCTTTGGACGATATCGATCCCGAATGCGATGCCATTTCCGGAGTAAGCATAATTGATGGGCACTTTCCAGTTATCCATGGCCGCTCTGCGGCGGACACGCTCCCAGGTCAGGCCATGATCGGTGCTGAACGAAGAAGGCTGGCCTGCGAAATAGTTTCCGAGCGCGTCACCGCTGCCATACTGACTCTCCATTGCAAAAAGTGTATCCTGCTGTTCCATAAAACCGAAGAGACCGACCCGCGCATCGTAGTTGGTGGTCGTCCAGTTTTTTCCCTGATCCGTGGTAATGTAAATCTTAAAGCCGGTCGTGATGACCAGCGTATCGTCGATATTGCCGTGCACCGCTTTGATGTCCCGGTTATCGGGTGCTCTCAGAACGTACCAGTCGGGGTTTTCCGGCACCGGGTCCGGGCTTTCGTCTTTTTTACATGAAATAAGGAGTACAAATGCCGCAAGGATCAGTAGCGTTTGCTTCATGGCTGTCGGGATGGATGTTTTAATGTGAATGATCGGTTACAAGTTACTATTTCTCACCTTCATTTTACAAATGCTTTTAAAAATATAGCCTTGGATAACCGGAAAGATCATGTCGTCTGAAATCTTATTTTACAATCGCGCATGCAACATCCGTCAGGGAGAATTGTCTTTGTAACCGTTATTCGAATTCGAATGGGATTTTGAAATCAAAACTTCGGACCTCATATGCGCACATCTTTTACTACATTTTCACGCCTTCTTTTCTCGCTGCTCTTCGCCGTTCAGTTCGCGCTCAACGGCATGGCACAGTCCAGAATTCCCGCCCTCGACAGCATGGGGCTCCATATGGGCAGGCAAAACTGGAAGGCAGCCATGGAATGGGCGTTAAAAGCCGCTGAAGCGGATCCGAAGGAAAGAAATTGGAGATACCTGAATGCCGCTATTTTTGCCAGCCGCGACAGGAACAGGGAGCTGGCCTTGCATTATGCCACCCTGGTAGTGAATTCAGAGATCATTACCCAGGCGGGTTATCAGAACAATTTTGATTGGCTGCGGGACGATCCGGAATGGCGCGCGCTCATGCACAAGGTGGACGCCCGCAAGGAACAGGAACGGCAGGAAAAGATCAAAGCCAGCTTACCTTTTCGTGCCTATCAGCAGGAGCTTTCGCTGCAAGCCGCTCAATACGTGGATTCGCTCTCTCAAATCAGGTCTCCGGCTGCACTGTACCAAGCGATCAGGGAGAACCGGCCCGCGCATCAGTATACCCGCTACGGACGGTATGTGTATGCATGGGTCAAACTGGCTGATACCCTTGAATTTCCTTATCTGATCCAGCTCCCATCAAATTTCGACCCCGGAAAACAGCATCCGTTGGTCGTCGTGCTTCACGGCGCCGTGGGACGCCAATCCAAGATCCCGGATGTGCCCGACAGTACGACTGCCCACGTCCCGTTCGGAAAGATGTTTATGCAAAAGGCCGGTGAATCGGGCTTTATCGCTGTTTTTCCCAACAGCAACAAACAATACAACTGGATGATGCCCGATGACGGCTTTGGCCTTGTACCCGAGCTGGTGCGGCAGGTCAAGCATTTATATTCCATCGACGATAGCCGGGTTTATGTTACGGGTCATTCCAATGGTGCGACCGGCGCATTTTCCTATCTCATGAAGCAGCCGGGTCTTTTTGCCGGCTTTTCCGGGCTGAACAACCGTCCGCAGGTGCGCACCGGAGGTACGTTTTTCAGAAATGCAGTAAACCGCTCCTTTTACAACGTGGCGACCGACTATGATTACTATTTTCCACTGGAAGGACACAGAGCGGTAACCGGCCTGGCTCAAAAGTTGGGTATTGACTGGCAAAATCAGGAAATAACCGGGCACCGGTCACATGGCTATCTGATGAATGCAAAGGATAGCACAGCGCATCAGGTGTACGGGCAGCTTTTTGACTACATGTCAGCTCAAACGCGTAACCCATTCAGAAACAGCTTGTATTGGGAGTGCGATGATACAAAACACGGCCGCTGTGATTGGCTGGAAATTGTTAAACTCGACACCGCCATGCGGGCGGCCACCTGGCAAAGCCCCGTGAACGCTGTTGTGACGGGCTGGCGCGATATGATGAAACCCGAGGTAATGCTGGATAGCACTTCCCAGGCTTTTGAGTTTCCAAGACAATCCGGGGCGGTACAGGCAACGTATGCCGGCAACCGTTTCGAATTAAAAACATCCCGGGTCGGAAAAATCAGGATCTATTTGTCCCCGGAAATGATTGATTTGAAGCAAAATGTAAGGGTAGTTATCAATGGCCGGACCGTTTTCAATGGCCCGGTCGAAATGGACCGGGCTTTTATACTCAATCAGTACCGGCGGGAAATGGACCAGCAGGCAGTTTGGGTCAACGCATTGGAGTTGACGGTTCCTTAATGCATTGTTTAGTTTTTTACAAATCGCGCCCCATTGCGTTACTCCGACGTCAGTCTTTGCAGGTCCGAAACCGAGAGCCGGTAATGGAGCTGGGCTGCCAGTAGATCGGCTTCGGCCTTCGCGAGCAGCGACCGGGTATTGAGCATATCGGCTTGCAGGTTCAGCCCTGATGTTTGTTTGTCGGTCTGTACTTTCAGTTCTTCCTTTCGGTAATGCACCGCCTTTTCGGCCACTGCGATCAATGCTGTGGCCTGGCTTAATTTGCGGTGTGCTTTGGATACATCGTTTTTTACCTGTTCCTGCGTGTGCGCCACCTGTTCCCGCGCCTGTTGGCGAAGCAGCTCCCGTTGCCGGATCACCTGTTTGTTGGCGACAAGGTCCTGAATATTCCATTTGAACTGCGCGCCAACGAACGGGTTGTTGGTCGGATAGAGGAGGTTGCCGGTCTGGTAGGAGTAACCTGCTACGAGTCCGATGTCCGGCCGGTTGCTTTGCGATGCGGCTTTGATAGCCTGTTCCGTTTTCACGACAGTCAGGTTAGCGATCTGAATGTCTGCGTTTCCGGCGGATGCATTGGCCAGATAGCTGTCCAGCGTTGCGGGAGGGGCAGTGATGGCCGCAACGGGCGATAAAGAAAGGCTATCGGCCTGAATGCCGGTGAGCTGTTTGAGATCGGCCGTATAATCTTCTGTCTGAATGTTCAGTTTTAAAAGATTTTGCTCCTCGTCGGCGATGCTCGCCTGTAATCCTGCTTTGTTGACGTCGATCGTCTTGCCGGACAGCAATGCGCTTTCGACATCATAAAGCCGCATTTGCGCAAACTGTATCTTGGCCCGTGCCTCTTCTTTCTGTTTTTCGGCAATCAGCAATCCATAATACAACTTTTCGATAGCCTGCCGGATCTGCAATGACGCTTTAAGCTGCTCTTTACGCGCAAGTTCAGCGTCGGTGGTGGCGATGGCAATCCCGGTATTGATCTTTCCCAACTGGGTAATGGGCTGATAAACCGTCACACCCGCATTGAAATTGTGGTGCTTACCCAATGCGAACGTCTTTTCTTCATTAGGCAGCGCAATGGAAGTACCGCCCAGCGGGAGCGCGCCAAACGAGCCCTGCGGGATGACCAGTGACCCGAGATTGGCATTGTACTGGTAGGCCGAATTGACGGTCGCAATGGGGTAACGTTTGATTTTATCCTCCGCGATTTTGGCTTCCTTTTCAGTGACCTGGAGTTTTCTCACATTGAGCAGATGATTGTTCTGCAGAGCGAGGTCTACCGCCTGTTCGAGCGTAACCGGCTGCGTTTGTTGTGCATATGCGGCTGTCGCGGATGCGAGCAGGACCAGTAGGGGGAGCAATGACTTAGTTTTCATGGTGTTCAGCAACAGGTGTTACCATCAGATCTTTTTTGTCGTGCGGTTTGATCATCGCGATGTACAGCACAGGCACGGTGAGCAGTGCCATGACCATCGACCAGATCACGCCGACGGCGATCACACTGGCCAGCGGGCTCCACATTGGCGAGCCGGAAAGGATCATCGGCAGCACGCCGATCGCCGCAGCCATGGCGGTCAGGAAGATCGGCCGGAGGCGCCGCTTGCCCGATTCAATCGCGGCTGTGCGGATATCCATCCCGTGTCCCAATAGTTCATTGGTATGATCGACCAGGATAATCGCGTTTCGGACGACGATACCGGACAGGCTGATCAGTCCCACGAATGCGGTGAAACCGAAGTTGTTATGGGTAATGTAAAGCCCGATCAATGCACCGAAAAGGCTAAGCGGAATGGTGAGCATCACGAGCGCGGCTTCTTTCAGACTCCTGAACTGGAACAGCAGGATGAAGAAGATGAGCACCAGGCTGATGGCCAGCACGACCATCATCTGGCTGAATGTCTCGTTCTTGTTGAACTGCTCGCCGCCGTACTCGATCCGGTATCCGGCGGGCAGGGGCAGTTCGGCGATCTTCGAACGAACTTCTTTCACCAGGTCTGCGGGCAGCACGTCACCTTCCGTTTCACTGAGTACGGTAAGCGTCCTCACGCCGTTGCGATGCATGATCTTGCCCGTTTGCCATTGTGGTTTCAGTTCGGCGATCTGTCGCAAAGGAACGCTCGCGTCTGTTACGGGTGATGCCAGGTAGATGTTTTCAAGATTATCGGACGATTGCCTGTTACGCTCGTCGAGCCTGAAAACAATGTCGAGCGGATTATTGCCTTCATACATAGTCGAAATGGGCGCTCCGTTGAAGCCTGTGTACACCATTTGCGAAATGCTGCCTGTCGTGAACCCGAGCCGGTTGGCCTCGTCTTTCAGCTGAATGCTGATTCCATAATAATCTTCCCGGAAATCGGGACGGACCATCGCACTGCCTTTTGCATTTTTAAGGATCTCCTGAACCTGCGTGCCGATGGCTTTCAGCCGGCCGATATCGTCGCCCACAATGCGGACTTCGACCGGCGATTTGTAGGGTGAGCCCTGCTGCATCAGTTTCACCTGCGGCGAACCTTCCGGGATCAGGGCAGCTACTTTTCCTTCCAGTTCGTGTGCGAATTCTTCCGCCGTTTTGTCGTCCGTCGTGTTGATCAGGATCTGGGCATAATTCGTTACGGGCACTTCCGGAGAGAAGTTGTAGTAAAAACGGGGGGCGCTGGTACCGGTAAAGGTGGCATAGGAAGTCACGCGCGGGTCTCCTTTGACCAGTTTTTCGGCTTTGAGAATCGCCTGGCTGGTTTTATCCAGTTTGGTACCGGTGGGCATCCAGAGTTCTACCACGAACTGGTTACGTTCCGCGGCGGGAAAGAATTTCTGTTTGATACCCTGATACACAAACAGCGATAGCACGATGGTCAGGAGACTAACCCCGATGGTCAATGCAGAATGGCGCACACACCATTCCAGGGCGCTGTTGTAGCCGTTCTGCATGCGGTCCAGGAGCGATATGCGCTTCTTTTTGTTGGTTTCTTCCGCGCTGTGGTCGTGAAGGCCCTTCTTAATGAATGTATAGCAAAGCAAAGGCGTCAGGATCATGGCGACGATGAACGAGGCTGCCAATGCGATGGCTACCGTTACCGGTAATGCGTGGATGAATTCTCCCACCGAGCCGGTCAGGATCACCATGGGCATAAAGGATGCGATAATCGTAACGGTGGCGGCAAGTACCGGAACAACCAGGTCCGTGGCGCTCCGCCAGGCCGCTGTCCAGCGCTCTACGCCCTCATCAAGGAGCTCCACATAGTTGTCGGCGATGACAATGGCGTCATCCACCACCATTCCGAGCACAACGATCAGTGCGGCCAGCGATACCTGGTGCAGCTCGATGCCGAATGCATTCAGCAACGCGAAGGTTACCGCAATGGTCATGGGAATCGCCATCGCAGCCACCGCGGCAATCCGGATCGGAAGCAGCAGGATTACCACGATAACAACCGAGAAGATGGCCAGAAAGAACTCATGGATGAAATGGCTGATATTTTCGTCCACCAGTTTCGGTTGGTTCACAATGGTCGTAAGCGTCACGTCCGACGGAAGCAGACGTTCGGTTTCGGCTAGTTTGGCGGTCACTTCTTCTCCGAACTTTACAATATTGTTGCCCTCTTGCATCTGGATGGCAAGCATCATGGCATTGTTGCCATTCACCGTGGTTTTGCTGGTTGGTTCGGCATACTGGCGTGTAACGTCGGCGATGTCGCCCAGCCGCACCAGCTCTCCCGTTCTGGATGCACCTACGATCTGGTTGGCAATTTCATTCTCGGTGTTATAATACCCCGACGTATAAAGCGGCGTCTGGCTTGTCGCCGTTTTGATGTCGCCGGTCGGGCTGATGACGTTTTGCGATTGCAGCAACTGCACGACCTGCGACAGTTTTACATTGTACTGCGACAGTTTTTCCGAACTGGAAGTGACCGTGATCTGCTCTTTTTGTTCACCAATCCGTTTGATTTTCGAAACGGATTTTACCGTACGCAGGTTGTCTTCCAGCTTCTGGGTGTAGTCTTTAAGCTGGGCATAAGTAGCCTTATCGCTCTCGATACCGATCACCAGCGCCTCTGTATCCCCGAAATCGGAATTGACAATGGGGCCTCGGACGCCTTTGGGAAAGTCGACGGTTTTGGCGACCAGCAGCTGGTGTCGCAGTTTACTCCAGAAGACATCCGGATTTTTGACATTTTCGCCCAGTTCTACATTGACAACCACCATACCGTCCTGAGTGGTAGAGTAGGTCTTGTCCTTCCGGATTTCCTCAAACTGGAAAAGGTATTGTTCGAGTTTTTTAGTCACCTGGTCTTCCACCTGTGCGGAGTTGGCACCGGGGAAATAGGCGAGCACGAGGCCCTGCCGGACGGTAATTTTCGGCTCTTCCCGCCGAGGCATATTCAGCAGCGAATAAACGCCTGTCGCAAAGACCAGCAGCAATACCGACAGCGTCACCTGCGGATATTTCAGGGATGATTTGACAAAGTTCATAGCGCAGCTTATTGGGTGATGGAAATAGACGTTCCGTCGGTCAGTTTGTTCTGGCCGCCTGTTACGACGCGTTCATTTTCGGTGATGCCCGATGTGATCTCGATCTGGTTGTCGGTGAGCTGTCCGATGCTTACCTTTCTTTTTAATGCAATCCTGCGCCTGGGATCGGCTACGAAAACGTAGCTCTGATTGTCCTGGTCATGCAGAACGGCTTCGGTAGGCAGTACCAATGCTTTTTTAGACTGATTGGAGGCAAGCGTCACTTCGGCGATCATTCCCGGGCGGATCAGAAGTTTGGGATTGGGGAGCGAAATCTTGATGGTAAATGCCCGTGACGCCGCATCGGCAGCGGAGCCGACCTCCGTCACTTTTCCGGTGAAAGTTTCGCTCAGCGATGAAACCAGCACTTTGGCTTCCTGCCCCAGTTTGATATTATGCAACTCACTTTCCGGGATATACGCATTGACTTTCACCGTGCGGATGTCCGAAACCACGAACAGCGGTGTGCCGGTCCCGACGATCTCTCCGACCTCGGTCAGCTTTTTCAGCATCACCCCGCTGATGGGTGCATATAGTTTGGTGTCCGAAAGGTTTTTCGCGTGCAGTTTCTCCTGCGCACGGGCTTGTTGTAGCCCGAAACCGACTTTGGCAAAATCGCTTTCACTGAGGCTGCGGCGGTCGTGCATCACTTTCAGGCGGTCGTACTCGTCCTGCACCTGCGCGACCTGCACATCGGCGATTTCCTTGGCGATACTGTAACTGGCCGGGTCGAGGCTCGATAGCAGCTGGCCTTGTCTGACAAGCTGCCCTTCCGACGCGGAAATGTAATTGATCTTGCCGGCTACCATAAATCCGAGCCGGACGGTCTTGTTGCCTTCGATGTTGCCGCTGACCGAAATACGGTTATTGGCAGAAATGTTCCGGGCTTGTTCCGTAACCACGGGAACGGGTTTTTCGACCGATTTGGCCTGGTCTTTGGGTTTGTTGCAGCCGGTGACAACCGCAAGAGGCAGAAGAAGATAGATGAGATTGCTTTTCATAATGGACGACCGTTAGGTTAAAATCCTGGCGCAAAATTGGCGCCGTTTGATGGCAATGCTTTTGATCTAGATCAAAAAGTAACCTAAGATCGAAATTTTGTCAAACTTTTCCCGCCCGGATTCGGCTCAGCGTCTCCTGCGTGATGCCCAGATAGGAAGCGATGTGGCCGAGCGGTACACGCAGCATGATGTCCGGGAATTTTTCCAACATGGAATTGTAGCGTTCCTGCGCCGACTGGAACTGGATCGAGTACAGCTTGTCCGAAAAAGTCTTCACAGCACTGATCATCACGATGCGGCTCAGTTTCTGTAATGCATTCGACTCGTCGATGAATTTTTCCAGATCCTGATACAGGATTGTTCTCACCATACTGTTTTCCATGATTTCGGCTCCATATGGAGAAGGGTTGTTGAAAAAGACGCTCTCGATGGACACGAAGAAGGTGCCGCCGGGAATGAAAGAATGGGTGATGTCTTTGCCGTCTTTAATATAGTAAGTGCGGGCGATGCCTTTTTCAATGTAGAATACTTTCTGCGAAAAATTATCGGGAGAGAGCAGCCGATGACCTTTGGGTAATTCCTCATTTTTAAAAGCCATCAGGACTTTGGCTTCCATTTCAGAGGAAAGTAAAATGTGCTGTTTTACAAATTGAAGCAATTCCATATCGATACGTGCCTGACATCCCGGATGCGGGCGGCGGTCCTAACATAACTATTTCTGTGCAATTACCTGCTCGCCATCGCCGGATTTAGCCTTGCTTTCGCCGCGTTTAAAGTCAAACCGCCCTTACGTATAGTGAGTTGACCGCTAAGTAACTGAATCCACTAGTTTTGAAATGTCAAACGACTACTACACAATTTCTTAACAACATCAGTTCATGAAAACTTTTAGATTACTATCCATCCTGTCCATTCTATGCCTCACTATCCTGACCGCATGCAGTAAAAAAAGCGATGACGTCGATCCTGATCCGGCGACGGGTGCGGCCGGCTTCAAGGTGAAAGTGGATGGGAAGGATTACGCATCTGACTTTTCCTACGCCCTGGCTACATTCCCCGGAAAGGACGGATACTACGCTATTTACGGGATGAATAGTAAAACGAGCGATATCGTCGCCATCGCATTGCCCAACACGGTAAGCGAAGGTACTTTTCCGATCAATACAGTCAATTTTGCCATGATGACACTCGACAAACAGGACTTTTCGACGATTAATGGAGGCGAAGGCACCATTACGATCAGCAAAAAATCTGCTACCAATCTTCAGGGAACATTCAGCTTCACTGCCGTAGACGCGACCGGCACACTCAAACGCACACTGACGGAAGGTAGCTTCAACGTCGGCGTCCGTTGATATCGTCTCTTTCCGTCACCATCATTTCGCAGTTGATTTAGTCAATTCACCAGCGCTATCTCTTACATTATGAATGCTTTTACAGGATTAAGCCACCAGGACCTCACGACGATCGGCACTCGTCCCGCGCATATTTCAGTGCATCACATGGGCCGGACCGTCAGCATCGGTATCGATCACATCACACTATTCGAAGGGGATGGAAATTACACTTACGTATACACACATACAGGAACGAAATACCTGATATGTAAAACGCTTAAATCCCTGGCGATAAGGCTGAATAGTAATTTTATCCGCGTGCACAAGTCATTCCTGATCAATTCGGATTATGTGGTCGGTTGTGCGGAGGATGGGCGGGCGCTTAAAATGCGTTGTGGAAATGAAGCGGTCGTAAGCAGGCGGAAAACGAAGGAGATCATCGAACTGTTCGGGGCACGGCCAGTCAGCGCATAGGTTAAGTGGGGGGTGTGAATGGGACCCGGAGGTTGGCAATGCCGACACTCCGGGTTTGTTTTTTAATGGGTCAGTGTACCAGATCGCGCTCGCGGATGAGGTGCACGAGCGCTTCCGAAATCCGCTCGTGGCCGGACGCATTGATGTGCCCGTCGATCGGGTAGTAATGCTTCGCCGATAGCAGGTTGTGGACGGGCAGGAAAAACAAATGCGGATCGCCGGTTCTGCGGGCCTCCGCTTCAAAAGCTTCCATGATGTCGGGTTGGATCGGCAGGCCATCCAGGTGCGTCACGATGATATTTCCCTGATAGAATTTTCTGATCTTCGCCAGGGACTTGAAAAAATATTCCGTGTGGATTTGGAGCTCCGCAGCTGTTTTTCTCGCGGGAGGAGTGGCCGGGGGCAGTGGTTTTCCCTGGATCCAGGCTTGCAATGCGCCCCCGATCTCGTCGGTTACCGCCAGGGGGCTGGTCCAGATGCGTTTCAGAAGATCTTTCTCCCGAACGAAGAAATAGGTGAACCGCATGGGAAAATACGTTTCATTGATCCGGTTGAAAACCGCGGTGTTTTCAAACTTTTCTGCTGTCAGCAACTGGCCCTGCGCGTTCGGCTCGTTGCGCGCCTCGTTTTCCTCGCGATCATTTTCACAGTATTGCAACACAACCAGCTGACAGGAGTCCCTTTTGATTTTGGAAAAAAGAACCATCTCGCGGAATGTGCCGTAGGATGAAATGCCGGCATTCAATGTCTTGATCCCCAGTTTTTTTCCGGTAAGGTCGGCGTACGTCCGGTCCTGGTCGATGCCCCAGCCCATGGTAAAAGAGTCCCCCAGGAAGACGAGCTTGGGCTGATCCATCGAATCCTCATCATCGCGCAGGCCGAAGCTATTGATGCGGAACATGTTTTCGTATTCCAAACCGGAATGCACATGTTCGCTACCCGGACGGAGCACATAGCCGAGATCCGGCGAAAAGCTACTGAAATGGCCGTTAAACTGGATCACATCCCGGTAGTTGACCCACTGGCGGAGCACACCGGTCGCATGGTAATCCGCAGCTTCATTGACCCTGATGGTATGGCTGATGTAGCAAAAAGCCAGTAATTCCAGCCCGGCAGGTACCAGCAATGCCGACCAGAACGGCAGTTTCAAAAGACGCGCTACTCCCAGAAAGAGCAGTACAAAGGCAATCGGCACTAACGCTTTGAAGATCAGGATGGTGGAAATGTAGTGTGTGAAAAGCTGCCATCGATAAATGGTAATGGCCAGCAGGAGATAACCCGAAAAGGCGGTTATCAGCCCGATTTGTCTTTGCGTCATAGAGTAAGTGTATGGTTTACGTGGCGAATTTAGGTTGTTGCCTGTAAACACAACGAACGACAGCGTTACTATTTTCTTAATATTGTTAAATTATTTATTAAATATTTTATAAATAATTGATTATCTGGCTAATAGCAACCTTTTTAAAGTCAAAAGCAGGTTACACTTGCGCATAACCTGCTTTTGGTATAATAGGAGATGAAAAACTTATTTCAGTGCCTGGCGTATCGCAGCACCGGCTTGCAATAGAGCGCCCTGTACGGCGGGAACGGCCGCCAATGGGTTCAATAGGCCGTAGTCGTGGATAAGGCCCTGGTAGCGCACCAGTGTGGTTTGAACACCGGCTGCTTCGAGCTTGCGGGCATATGCTTCGCCTTCATCGCGCAGTACGTCGTTCTCGGCGGTTTGCACCAGCGCGGGGGGCAGGTCTTTCAATTGGTCGGTAGTTGCTTGCAACGGGGATGCGTAGCGGTGTTTTCTGTCTTCGGCGTTGGTGGTATAGTTGTCCCAGAACCATTTCATCATGTTTTTGGTCAGGAAGCGGCCTTCGGCGAACTGGTTGTACGATGCCGTTTCGAAATTCGCGTCGGTTACGGGCCATAGCAGCACCTGCAACTTGATTTCGGGTCCTTGTTTGTCTTTGGCCATCAATGCGGTCACGGCAGCCATGTCGCCGCCTACGCTGTTACCGGCGACGGCGAGTCTGGTACCATCCACATGGATTTCGTCGCCATGTGCGGCTACCCATTTGGTGGCGGCATAAATTTCGTTGATCGCAACCGGGTATTGGGCTTCGGGTGAGGGGGTGTAGTTCACAAACACCGCGGCTGCACCTGAGTAAACCACCAGGTCACGGACAATGCGTTGGTGGGTAGGAAAATCACCGAGTACCCAGCCGCCACCGTGGATGAAAATGAACACCGGAAGCTTTTCAGTCGCGCCGGCCGGTTTTACGATATCCAGTTTCACGGTAATGCCGTCCTGGGTGATGGTTTTTTCGCTCGTTTCGACGCCCGACAAATCCACTTCTACGGAGTTTTGCGCTCCCACGAGCACGTTACGCGCATCGGCGGGTGAGAGTTGTTCCAGTGGTGTACCGCCGCCGCTGTTGAGGGCGTTCAGAAATGTTTTCACATCCTCAAAAATGGCAGGATCGTTGGCTGGGTCGATGATATTAGGAGTTTCCATGTTATTGAAAGGTTTTGAGATTTAATATTTGTTTCGTTTTGTGCTGCTTGATTTGATATGACAAAACTAGGCCAGCCGGGAACGCCAAACATTAACCTAGGTTAAGAAATTGCATTAATTCTTACCGGCTCTGGTTTTCTCCCAGCCGTTTCACAATCCACGGTAAGGTCAGCCCTTGCCCAATCAGCGTAAAGAGCACCACCGCGACTGAAATGAATATGATCGCATCGCGCATGGGGAATGGCGAGCCGTCGTGCAGGTGGGTGGGCAGACCGATGGCAATGGCCAGGGACACGATGCCGCGCATGCCCGACCAGCTGATGATCAGGCTGTTTTTTACGTCCAGCAGCGCGTTTTCGCTGATTCTCCCCCGACCGCTTTCGAACCCCTTCTGAAGGTTTGCCCTTTGCCAGAAAACCCGCACCATCCGGAGCGCCAGCGCGATGATGGTGATAATCAGCGCGTAGCCGACGTAGGGAATCAGCTGATCGCTGCTGATGTTCTTGATCACATAGGGGAATTGTAGTCCTATTAATATAAAAATAAGCCCGTTGAGCAGGAATATGACGATCTCCCAGATCGTTTTGGACTGTTGTTTGAGCCGTTCGGGGAAGATTTTCTTGCTGAAATCGGCAATGCCCAGGCCCAGGATCACGACGGCGATCACACCCGACACTTCCAGCTCTTCCGCCACCCGGTAGGCGACGAACGGCATCAGCAGCATCATGCCGATGGTAGCCTGTGCATTGTTGTGAATGCGGAGGATGATCGCGCCCAGGACGCGCCCGATCACCAGCCCGACGATGGCGCCGCCCAGCAGGAGTACCGCGAACTCGGCGGAGGCTTTCCAGAAAATAAAGGCGGAACCTGTTACAGCCGCGACCGAAAACCGGTAAGCGACCAGGGCCGATGCGTCGTTGACCAGGCTTTCGCCTTCGAGTATCGTATTCGTTTTGGACGAAAGGCCCAGTCCTTTGGTAATGCTCATGGCCGCCACGGCGTCAGTAGCGGATAATATCGAACCCAATACAAATGCCAGCGGCCAGGTCATGCCGGGAATCAGGTAGTAGGCAGCGGCGGCAATGCCCGAGGCCGTGATGAAAACCAGCGAAATGGCCAGTGTGCCAATGGTGTTGATGTTTGTCCTGAAATCCTGGAAGTTGATATTGAATGCGGCGTCGTACAGCAATGGTGGCAGGAAGATAAGAAAAACGACTTCGGGGTTGAGGTCAATCGCGGGCAGTGTAGGAATAAAGCCGATGGCAATGCCGGCGGTGATGAGCAGGACCGGGTAGGGGATCCTGATTCTGTCGGCCACAGCGGACAGGCCGATCATAATGGCTAAAATAAAAATGACGATACTGTAATTCTCCATGCGTTGGCGTATTCAAATGGTAGGTAACCCGCATTTTTGCTGCTGCCCAAATCTAGTCATGATTATGACAGGAAGGGTTGTGGGCTGGAAAAAAAGGCGGTGACGGTTTTGTTCTATTTTACCGGACGGGCTGGTGATAGTTTTGCTTTACACTAAAAAACAAAAACGATGATAGCCATTACAGGAGCCAGCGGAAATCTGGGCAAAACAACCCTTTCATTTCTTTTACAAAAAACACAACCCCAAAATATCGTGGCGGTGGTGCGGGACGCGGCAAAACTGGCGGAGTACGCCGGTTCAGGAATTCATATCCGTGTGGCCGACTACGACGATCCCGCCTCGCTCGAAAAAGCCCTCGCCGGGGTCGACAGGCTGTTGCAGGTATCGGCGTCGGTTACCGGCGTTCAGGCGATGGCGCAGGAAAGCCAGGTAGTGCTCGCCGCTGTGAAATCCGGAGTCAAGGAAGTGGTGTATACCAGCACCCTTCATCCCGTGGAGACGGCGCATTTCCAGGCGGCACACATTTGCCGGAGCACGGAGGAGCTTATTAAAAAGAGTGTAATGCGCTATGTTTTTTTTCGCAACAGCATGTACCAGGAGACCATCCCCCTATTTATAGGAAGCGGAATGGAGGACGGGCGCATCTTTTATCCGTCGGGGGCGGGTAAAGTGAGCTTTGTTTCCCGCGCCGACATTGCCGAGGCCCTGGCCACGGTACTGGCAGGCGATGCATTGGACAACCGGGTGTTCGGCATCACGGGTCCCGGCGCATGGAGCTTCGGGGATATCGCACGCGCATTGCAGGATATCGCCGGATTTGCCGATGCAGCCCACACCGACATTTCCGCGGAAGATTACCGGAAAGGTTTGCTGGGTTTCGGAATGGGAGAGGAAGAAGCAGCTTTCTACGGTAGCATGGCCGACAGCATCCGTGCGGGCGAATTTGAAGAAACCGATTCCGCATTGGAAACGCTGCTGGGCAGGAAACCGCTCGGCGTGGACGATTATCTCCGCAGCCTTTATTGAAAATTCCCTCTCTTTTTCCCGAACTTGGTTAATTATTAAGGATATTTGGATAAAACAGGTCAAGCCAGAACAACCGGATTTGCCGGAAAGCCATGAAATACCATCAGTTTTCACCTCCGCCGCATTTGCAGGAACACGTCCGGTATTTCTGGGCCCTGGAAAGCAGCGGGCAGCCCGATACGCCTGTCCATTTCGTGACCATCGCCGATGGCTCTCCGGGAATCATCTTTCAGCAAACGACCGGCGGAGCCTCATTTCAGGGCGACAAGCAGCTGGCGCCGGCTTTTCTTTACGGACAAACCACCGGCCATTCGCGCATTGTGTCTCCCGCCAATTTCAGCACTGTCGGAGTATACTTTTACCCGCAGGCATTGAAATCCGTTTTTGGAATGGATTCGCAGGAACTGACGGACGACTGCGTCGACCTGGACCTTTTCCTGAACGGGACGCGGCTCCGGGAACGGTTGGAGGAGGAAACTACCGTGGAGGCAAAGGTAAGGGTACTGTCGGCCTGCCTCTGGGAGCAGATTTGCAAACACGACGGCGCTTTACAGGCGGCCACCCGATACGCATTGCAGCGGCTGATACAATCTCAGGGAAATATTTCGATGAAAGAGCTCCGTACGGAATTGCAGGTTTCGGAGCGGACGCTGGAAAGGCGTTTCCAGGAAGGGATAGGGCTTTCGCCGATGCTGTTCGCACGCATTTGCCGCTTCCAGGCATCGCTCAATCAGCTCAGGAGCCAGTCGTACGACAAACTCTCCGACATTGCATTCGAGCAGGAGTACGCCGACCAATCCCATTTTATCCGCAATTTCAAGGAATTCACCGGCTTCACGCCATTTCAGTTTCGGAAAAGCATTACCGAAACTGTTGAGAATTTTCCGGTGGCGATTGTTCACTGATCGCGCTTCGCCAGGCTTGTTAACGTAAGTTTCGCCTCCCTCAGTTTCCACTCAAACCGCGCCGATACCGGATGGTGGTCCGAGAGGGGCTTGCCCGAGGCATTGGAGAATAGCTTCTTTTCCAGTGCATATGCCGCCGGTTTCAGCTCGATAAACGGGCTGCTCCGGAAGAGGATCTTGTCGATCGTTTCGCAGGAATCGGTCAGGGAGAGAATGTCACCCGCTGGCAGCGCATTGCTGCTGGCGGGTAATTTGCCTTTGCAATGCAGATCGACCCAGGCATCGGTAAGTTCGTTTTCCATCAACAACCTGTTTACATTATCCCTCCCGAAACTGTACCTGCCGTTCAGGTCGCCCATGATCACCACCGCTTTGCCGGAGGAATGCAGCCGGATGTAGGCCGACAGCTGTTCCATGTTCCTGCGCCTGGCGAGCGCTGCGCGGGGATGGTTGTACGCGTTGGCATGTACGTTGTAGAAATCGATGAAGCGGTTCTTCGCAATCTCGATGCGCGTGTAGGTAAAACCCTTCGGAGTGAAGCAGTCGGCACCGGTGCAGTCGGTCCAGGGAATTCGCCGGATGCCGCTGACCGGGAACCGCGACAGGGTATTCAGGCCGTCGCCCCGCATGACGGCACCCAGGGTAGGCGTGCGGTATTCGTGGTTGTTGCCCGCGCGGTATAGCTGGTCGTTGTAATTGAAATCTTCCTGCACATGCGCGATGTCGTAGCGGTTGAGCAACCGGCCGATGGCGGCTATGCTTTCTTTCCGGGGCGTCGCGGCGCTTGAAATGACCTGTGGCAGGCCGGCAATGTTGTAAGTGATGACCGAAAAGCTGCCCGTGTCCGCGGAATCGGGGAGGAGGGTGCGGGCTTCGGACCGGGAGGTGATCGGCCGTGGATAAGGGGTGGCGTCGGAGAGGAGAAATAGGATGAACAACCAGGTCGTTGCTTTCAGAAGTCTGTTTTTGTCATTCAGGAAGATGCTCCACATAGGTTGCAGGTTCGTATGCCCAAAACTACCAGCATATTGTGGCCGGGATGATTCCAAATTGTTAACATTACATTATTTTTAGGGAAACTACCATGACAGCCGCAGATCGCGGCTGTGCCGGTCGGCCCGCCGTTTTGGTGTATGTTAACAAATTGGTAAATATCTCCGCTGGCCGGAAATATCGCCTCTGGGCACTTAATTTTGCAAATGGAGCATCCTTTCTACTTGCGTCGACAGCTGTGAAAAACGCCTCGGACAGTCATATTTTTGAAATGATCATCAGCGAAGGCAGCTTACCCGCCTTTGCCGAACTTTTTGAGCGTTACTGGCAGCGGCTTTACGTGAAGGCCTACGCGCGCCTCGAAAACGAAGCCGATGCCAAGGATTGTGTCCAGGAGGTTTTTATGACGATCTGGACCAGGCGTGAGTCACTTACTTTGCCGCTTTCGGTGGCCGGTTACCTTCATACCGCCATCAGAAACAGGGTTTTCAACCTGTTTCACGCACGGATGACCGATCAGAAGCACCTCCTTGCCTATGCGCACGAAACGCAGTTTCATGAAGAGCCCGATAACTATTCCGACGGGTTCGAAGAACTTGCATTACTGATCGAAAAGGAGATCGCCTACATGCCCGAACAAATGCGGAGGATCTACCTGCTGAGCCGGGAGCAACACATGACCGGCGTCGAAATCGCCGAACACCTCGCATTATCTCACCAGACTGTCCGCAACCAGATCAGCAATGCCCTGCGGCGGATCAAGGAACGCGTCGAGCGTTACCGTAATTCCTGAATTTTTTTTCAACTGCATCTGGTACAACCACCGTTCCGGTTTGTCTTGGGATAAACAAGGCACAAAAAGTGGACAGGCAACGACTGGCATTTTTATTGGAAAAACAACAAACCGGGACCTGCACGGCCGACGAACTCGCCGAGCTGGCTGCCTGGTACGACTCCTTTTCCCCTAGGGAGTGGGACATTGAAATGGAGCTGGAACTTGAACCCGGCACCGCTGCCCGCATCGGAGGCGAAATCCGGGATGCATTGCCGGGTTTTCCCGAGACCGATCCTGTATTATCCGAGCCGGCATCGCCACGGATACGGCCGGTGCGCTGGATGCGGATGGCGGCGGCTGTGTTCCTCGCATTGTTGATCGCCGGCGGTGTATGGTGGCAGCAGCGACCTTCCGACAATGGCTATGCCGTGATCTCGACCAGCGACCGGCTTGCAAAAGTGGTATTGCCCGACAGTTCGGCGGTGTGGGTGAAGCCTGGCTCGACGCTGAGGTATGTCAGGGATTTTGAGGGAAAAACACGGGAAGTTTACCTCAATGGCGAAGCATTCTTCGATGTATCGCATGATGCATCCAGGCCTTTCATTGTGCACACAACCGATCTGAAAATCAGGGTGCTGGGTACAACCTTCAATGTGAAATCCTATCCGTCGGACAAAACCGTGGAAGCGACCCTCGTGCGCGGGAAAGTAATGGTGGAAAAGAACCGGCTGGCGGAGTCGGAGGCGGTGATACTGGCACCGAACGAGCGTGCGGTGTACTCCCGGGAGGCCAGGACTATGACCGTCAGCCTGGTCGGAGATGTTCAGGAAATACGGGCGCTGGACCTTTCGGCCCGTGAGCGGCAGAACATGATTTTCGAAGCAGCTCCTTTCAAAGAGGTGTTATCGCGTTTGGAAAGCCGTTTTCAGGTTAAAATCCATATTGACAACCGGCAGGGCCTAAACTGTCTTTTTACGGCCGATTTCGAAAAGGAGAGCCTGGCAGAAATCCTCGACCTCATTGCACTTTCACATAACGTAACTTATCAGATCAAGGGAAATGAAGTTTTTATCAATGGCAGTATCTGTACGAATGAAGTAAACCCGGACCCACTTATGAAGCACTGAAACGATCCATAAAAAAACGCCGGAAGTGGTGCGAACACTTCTGGCGTTACAAAGCGATGCCGGGAGTGGCAAGCGCTTCTTGAGATGTTTTATCAAAAAACTTTTGAAAGTATGAAAAAAACTCGACACCCGAGCGAGCGGGGCGTGTATTGCCCGGCATTTCCGGGATTCAACGTCCTACAAAACCTGTTACGCCTGTCCATGGTGACATTAATGCTTCTCTTTTTTGGTTCGCTTTTCCAGGTCCAGGCCGGCCCGGGAAGCGCCCAGCCGCAGATATCCATCCTGAAAAACGGTGTTTCAATCAAAGACCTCCTCAAACAGGTCGAGGAACAAAGCCAGTACCGCTTCTTCTACAACCACGCACGGGTCGACGTGTCCGAAAAGGTGAATGTAAACATCAGGGGCGTGTCCGTCACGCGTGCGCTCGACGAGATCTTCCGGAACACCGACATTGGCTATAAAATTACGGGCCGGCAGATCCTGCTCTACAAACGGATGCGCATCCGGCTGGATTCCGTTTCCCTGGACCATCACCGCGACATCCGCAGTGACGTGGTCGCCGCGGTCTTCGCCGTTTCGGGAAAAGTGACCGGGAGCGGAGGGGAGCCTATTCCCGGTGCTAACGTGGTGCTGAAGGGTACGACCACCGGCACTTCCACGAACGCGGAAGGTAATTTTTCACTGACGATCCCAAGCGGCAGCGGTACATTGATTTTCTCCTTCATCGGGTATGATACGCAGGAAGTTCCGGTGAACGACCGGTCGGTACTGGATGTGGTTTTGAAAGAAAATAACCAGGCATTGAACGAAGTCGTTGTGGTGGGTTACGGCACCCAGAAAAAGGTCAACCTGACCGGTGCATTGTCGACATTGGAAATGAAAACCAAGGAAAATACGCCGCTGACGAACACCAGTCAGGCATTGCACGGCGTGTCGGGATTATGGGTGAACCAGGCCGGCTCCAAACCAGGCGCCGACAATGCGACGATCCGGATCCGGGGTGTCGGGACTACGAATAACAGTAATCCGCTGGTGCTTGTCAACGGAATGGAGTACGATATGAATATGGTGAACCCGAACGATATCGAAACGATCACCGTCCTGAAAGACGCGTCGGCAGCCATCTACGGCTCCCGTGCGGCCAATGGCGTGATCCTGATCACCACCAAGGCAGGAAAAGAGGGCAAAACGCAGATCAACTACAATTTCTCCTACGGCTTCCAGAGCCCTACTCGGATGCCGGACGTGGTGTGGGACCCGATACAGTACATGCAGCTTAAAAACCAGGCATTGCGGAACGAAGGGAAGACCGTCGTGGATTACAGCGACGCGCAGATCGACCAGTACCAGAAGGGAATGGCGACCACTCCGTACGCTTATCCGAACATCAACTGGTTCGACCAGGTAATGCGGAAGGGCAAGCTCAACCAGCACCATTTACAATTTTCGGGCGGATCCGACAAGCTCACTTACAGCCTTGCATTGGGTTACATGAACCAGCGGGGCGTGCTGATCGATAACGACAAGGCCGACCGTTATTCCCTGGACCTGAACCTCTCGGCCAAAGTCACTAAGAACCTCCGGGTAGGGGCCAACCTCATCGGCAGCTACCGTAATTCGCAGGAGCCGGTGGACGGTACTTCTTCCTATTTCGGGTCGCTGATGCGCGTACTGCCCATTTTTACCCCTTACGTGCAGGACGGTCGCTATGGTAATGTGGCATTCAGAACGCCGGGGAGGAATTCCATCGAAAACCCGATGAAACTTGTGAAGGAAGGCCAGCGTACCTATGGCGTACAGCGCCTGCTGACCAAACTCTACGCCGACTACCAACTGCCACACAATCTCAAATACAGTATCAATGTGGGCTTTGATAAGCTGGACAGTCTGGAACGCAGGTTCAACTCGCGGGTGAACACCTACGATCCGCTCACGCTTGCGCCGATGACCTACGGAAATCCCGTTGCCTACAATGCCAGCGCGGACAACCTGAACCTGACGTTCTACCAGACGCTTTCCTGGGACCAGACGCTGGGCGGAAGCCACAACGTGTCGGCCATGATTGGCCAGAGCTACAACGATTTCGACCGGGGCAGGTTCAGTTCCAGTGTAGAGAGCACGCCAGGCAGTTCCTTGACCGATATCGGCGCCGGTTCGCTGAATCCCGCCGTGGGTGGTGCCGTCACGCGCGACAGGCTGGCTTCGTACTTCGGAAGGGTGAACTACGCATTTAAGGAGAAATACCTGCTGGAAGCGGTGCTGCGTTACGACGGTTCGTCCCGCTTCGCAACCGGTAAGCGCTGGGGGCTTTTCCCGGGAATTTCCGGCGGCTGGCGCATCGATCAGGAGGAATTTTTCCGTTTGAAATTCATCAACCTGCTGAAATTGCGCGCTTCCTGGGGCAAGCTGGGTAACCAGTCGGTGCCATTGTACAGTTATCTCAATGTAGTTGCACTCGGTGGCGATTATTCTTTCGGAGGCGTGATCCAGCCCGGTGCCGCGACGACCGCTTATAATGATCCCGCTATCTCCTGGGAAACGACCGCGAACTACAATGCAGGGATCGACCTGGAAGCCTGGTCGGGCAAGCTGGGCGCAGAATTCGATATTTTCACACGCAAAACGACCGGTATACTCCGTCAGGTAGCGATCCCGTCGCAGGTAGGAGCGCTCGCGGGACCTTCGCGGAACATCGGAGCGGTGAATAATGCCGGTTTTGAACTTTCGCTGAGTCACCGCAATCGCATCAGCGAATTCAGGTACGAGCTAAGGGCTGGTTTGAGTTATGTTAAAAATGAAGTGAAAGACCTGCGGGGAGAAACGGTGATCGACGGCCGCAGGATCCTCAAAGAAGGTGCGCCGATCGACGCGTATTACCTCTACCAGGCCGACGGTATTTACCAGACGCAGGATGAGATCAAAAACAGCGCGACCGTCAGCAGCGCCGTCAAACCGGGTTATCTGAGATACAGGGACATCAACAACGATGGCAAGATCAATGGCGACGACCGCATGGTAACCGGCTCCTCGATCCCGAAATGGAATTACAGCTTTGCGATCAACCTGTCGTACAAACGGTTCAGCCTGAATACATTCCTCCAAGGCGTGCAAGGTATCAGCATTTACCCGACCGCCAACCTGGCCTATCCGGTCAACAATGGTGCCGGCCTTACCAAAGAATGGGCCACCGACTCCTGGACGCCGCAGAACACCGGCGCACGCCTGCCGATCCTGACCACGCCGCAGGGCGCGTCCGAGAACTATCAGAACTCGACATTCTGGCTCCGCGACGCCTCTTACCTGCGCGTACAGAACGTGCAGCTGAACTATGCATTCCCCGAACAATGGCTTGGCAAGGCTAAAATCAGCAAGCTGAACATGTTCTTCAACCTTCAAAACTTCTTCACTTTCTCGAAGTACAAAGACTCGGATCCCGAACGGAACATCAGGCAGGATACCCTGTATGACTACCCATTGCTGAAAACAGTAAGTTTTGGTCTGAGCGCTTCATTCTGATATGCCTATGAAAACCTTGAAAAATATACTCTGCATTGCATTGGGCGGATTGCTGATGACCGGTTGCGGTAACGATATCCTCGACACCGATCCCAACGACCGTTATTCGAAAGAAACCTTCTGGACCAGCGAGGCCAATGCCGCCATGGGCCTGAACGGCTGCTATTCGGTGTTGCGCTCGACGGGCGCATTCGGAGGTGTCGCGACGCCTCTCTGGGAAGAAACTGCCACCCCGAACGCCTATAACTATGACAATTCCGGCGGTTGGAACGTGATCGCCTCCGGTACGCAAACCGCCACCAACTCCGGCATTGTGGGGTCCCGCTGGGACGATAGCTACCGGGGCATTGGCCGCTGCAACACCCTGCTTGCACGCATTGACGCCATTCAAATGGCAGATGCGACCAAGAACCGCATGAAGGCGGAGGCGATGTTTTTGCGCGCGCTTTTTTATACCAACCTGGAAATGTATTACGGCGGCGTACCGCTGATCCTCGGCGAGCCCGAGCCGAACGAACAGGCGTCGCTCCCGCGCAACACGCGCGACGAGGTGGTGCAGCAGGTACTGAAAGACCTGGATGCCGCAGCGGCTGCATTGCCGGTTAAATACACCGTGGCAGGGGACGTTGGTCGTGCTACCAAAGGTGCTGCGATGGCATTGAAAGCACGCGTATTGCTGTTCGAGGCGAGTCCGCTGAACAATACCACGGGCGACAAGGCCAAATGGAAGCAGGCGGCCGATGCCGCAAAAGCGGTCATGGAACTGGCTGGTTCCGGCTATGCATTGTTCCCGGATTACCGCAAGCTCTTCCTGCCCCAGAACGACAACAGCGTCGAATCGGTTTTTGATGTGCAGTTCATTACGCCGCAGCAGGGGAGTTCTTTCGACCTCATCGGCCGGCAGTATAATACCAATGCGCCTGTCCGTGACCTGATCGACGCCTATCTCATGAAGGATGGTCTGCCCCGCACCGAATCGCCATTGTACGACGCGGCGAAACCCTACGAGAACCGGGATCCGCGCATGTCCCAGACGATCGTTTACCCTGGCGACACATTTCAGGGCGAGCTCGTAACGCCCGCACGTTTCGTTGTCACTGGCTATGGCACCAAGAAGTACACCGTTTACGACAAAGAGCCCAACAGTAACAACATCCAGGGAGACCGTTCGGAGATCAACTACATGGTGATTCGGTTTGCGGATGTGCTGCTGATGTATGCCGAAGCCCAGAATGAGGCCGCAGGCCCCGATGCCTCTGTGTATGCAGCTCTCAATCAGATCCGGACCCGTGCGGGAATGCCCAAAGTGGCCGAAGGTAAAACACAGGCGGAACTTCGGGAGCTCATTCGTCTCGAACGCAGGATCGAGCTCGCGCAGGAGGGTTTTTATTATAATGACATCCGCCGCTGGAAAACAGCGGAGAAGGTGCTCAATGCGCCCATCCTGACCTTTGACAACAAGACCATCATGACCCGCACCTTCAACCCGGCCCGGGATTACTGGTGGCCGATCCCGGATGTCCAGCGCGACCGCAATCCGAGCCTGGACCAGAACGCAGGATATTAACGGTAAGAATGGCCGGAAATGCAGTTGCTTTCCGGCTGTTTTTGTTGTTTTTATGCAAAAAACGCTTTTGTTAAAACTGACCGATAACCCTTATGACAAATTTTAGAACAGGACGAAAGCTCGCATCCCTCGCGTTTTGCCTGCTGGCGCTGAACCCGGCATTTGCCCAATCGAAGAAATCGTTCCTGGTCTGCGGCGACAGCAAGGTGCTGATGGTGGATTACAATCAATCCAAAGACAGCATTCCTTCGGTCGTGTGGAAGTGGGACGCGCACGAAGCGATGGACCTGCCGGACCAGTTCCGAACGAAAATGTTCAACAGCATGGACGACTGTAAACCCATCCGGGGCGGCAAACAACTGCTGGTTTCGTCTTCGGGAGGAGCGATCGCGATTGTCAATGTATCCGACAAAAAGGTCGTGTTCCATGCCGCCGTGCCTAATGCGCATTCGATCGCATTGCTGCCTGGCGACCTTGTTGCCGCCGCAGCTTCTACCCATAAAACAGGGAATAAAGTGATGCTTTTCAGCACTAGCCAGCCCGATAAGCCTTTGTTTACCGACAGCCTTTATTCGGCGCACGGGCTTGTGTGGAACGAAAAGCGGAAGAGTCTTTTTGCACTGGGCTATGATGTGCTGCGCGAATACAGGATCGTTGCCGGAAACAGCCTGAAAATGGTAGCGCACTGGAAGATCCCCGGTATCGGCGGCCACGAATTGCAGCCTGCCGGCGACAATGGCGATCTGTTCGTGACAGAACATCATGGTACCTGGCGGTTTGAACTGGCTTCGGGGCAATTCAAAAAGATCGAAGGCTTTCCCGACGGGGAAAATATTAAGAGTCTCGAGCGGAACCGGGCCGGTCAATATATTTACACGGTTCCAGAAGAGAGCTGGTGGACTTTTCATGTCAGGTTTCACAATCCGGCGCGGGCATTCGCATTCCCGGACCTGCACGTGTACAAGGCACGCTGGTTCAGCAACTAAACGATCCGGTAGTCCCGCTGCTCTTTTAAATTATTGTTATGAAAATGGCATTCGGCGATACCCGAATGCCATTTAAACGGATATTTGCGGCATTAACCGGCCACAACCATCTAAAACAGCCTGCCGGTAACGCATTTTCATGAAAAAGTTTTTCAGATCATTACTGCCTTTTTTTGCCCTTTTCCCCTGGGCCGCCTCTGCCCAGACCAGCGTCGAAAACCCGCTGAACCGCGCCCATTCGCATAATGACTACATGCAGGCGGCCCCATTTGTACTGGCCTACCAGAACCAGTTCGGTTCTGTCGAAGCCGACGTGCATTTGCGTAACGACACCCTGTTTGTAGCCCACGATTCGAAGGACATCAGCGCCGACCGCACTTTTGAAAAGCTCTATCTGCAACAGATCGCGAAGCAGATCGGTAAAAACCAGGGTAGCATCTACAAAGACAAAAGCCGGGTAATGACCTTGCTCGTAGATTTGAAAACGACTTCGAAACCCACCTTGCAGGCGTTGGTCAGGGCGTTGAGCCCCTACCAGGACCTGCTGCTACCGAAAGGCACCGTCAAGGTGGTCGTGAGCGGTGATACGCCTGCGCCGGACCAGTTTGGCCAATATCCTGCATTCATCTTTTTTGACGGCCGTCCGGGCATTGCCTATACCCCCGCACAGGCTGCGCGGCTGGGGATGATCAGCCAGGATTTTCACAAATACTCGCAATGGAACGGCAAGGGGATCCCGGTAGAAAAGGATCGTAAGGCAATTCAGGAAGTGATCGCGGCGGCGCATGCGCTGGGCAAGCCTTTCCGTTTCTGGGCCAGCCCCGACATCATTAATGCATGGAAAATTCTGATGAACCTGGGCGTCGACTATATCAACACCGACCATGTGGCCGAGCTCGGGAAATTCCTGGCCAACCGCCAGAACGCGGAGTATCAAAGTAAGGAAGCCTACCAACCCTACCAGCCGACCTACCAGAACAACGACGCGATGGGCAAGGTAAAAAACATCATCCTGCTCATCGGGGATGGAATGGGGCTGGCGCAGATCCATTCGGGACTTACAGCGAACCGCGGGCAGCTGAACCTCGGCCGTTTCCTGAATATTGGTTTTTCCAAAACTGCATCGTCGGATAACTACATTACCGATTCCGCCGCCGGGGCTACGGCCTTTGCGACGGGGAACAAAACCCGCAACCGTGCCATCGGGGTCGATTCCAACCTGGTCGCAGTTCCTTCGATCATCCGTCAGGTAAAAGCTTCCGGCCGGAAGGCTGCGCTGATTTCGGCCGGCGACATTACCGACGCCACGCCTGCCTGCTTCTACGCGCACCGTCCGGAACGCAGTATGATGGACGAGATCGCGACTGATTATCTCAAAGAGCCTGTGGACGTGCTGATCGGCGGCGGATACAGCCACTTTGCCAAAACAAAAACAGCGGACTCGCTCAAAGCGCGCGGTTTCCAGGTCTCCAATGACTGGAACGAGCTCGCCGGCATGAAGGCGCCGTTCGTTTTGCTGGATGACAAGCACGTGGTTTCAATGCGCAACGGCCGGGGAGATTTTCTGAAAGACTCTTTTCAAAAAGCATTGCAATCCCTGCAATCCAACCCGAAAGGCTTTTTTATGATGGCTGAGGGTGCGCAGGTAGATTACGGCGGCCATGCCAATATTGTCCCTTATGTAGTGACCGAAATGCTGGACTTCGACAAGCTGGTAGGTGAGGCGCTCCGCTTTGCCGATTCCAATGGCGAAACGCTGGTCATCGTCACTGCCGATCACGAAACGGGCGGGCTGACTTTGCTGGATGGCAACCTGAGAACAGGCTATGTGGACGGGCATTTCAGCACCGGCGACCATACGGGTATTATGGTGCCGGTGTTCGCGTACGGCCCTCATTCACTGGACTTCCGCGGCGTGTACGAGAATACCGAGATCTACCAAAAGATGAAGAAGCTGCTTACCAAATGACCTGATGTGCGGATGGTGATAACACCAGCCGCAAGGTGAAACATAAGCTATGCAGGGCTGCGGATTTCCTGATTTCCAGGAAGTTTCGCAGCCTGTTTTTTATAGATTCTTTCTTTTTTGTGCAACACAAGCCTTTAAAATATTGACATTTTATAGTTATATTTTTATATTCTCGTCGTTTATCTGCTAGTTTTGCCGGATCTTTTTTGAAAACCCATTGAAAATTGAAGCGTTACATAACGAGGCGGAGCTCCTGACCCAAATCGCGGCAGGTAGCGAAACGGCGTTTGCCGCGCTGTTTCATTGGTATCGCGACAAGGTTTATTCGGTTGCATTGCGCCTTACGCATTCTGCATTTCTGGCCGAAGAGGTTGTTCAGGACATTTTTTTGAAGTTATGGGTCAAAAGGGAAAGCCTCGTGGCGATCACGGGCTTTGAAGATTACCTGTTCATCATGACCCGCAACCATGTTTTTTCAACCCTGAAAAGAATGGCCAGGCATCAGCAGCTTGTCGACGACCTGCAACTGGAACTTCCTTCGGCGGAAGACACAACCTATAACCGCATCATCGACCTTGAAATTGAAGAGATCCTGCACCAGGCCGTAGAGTTGCTTCCCGCCCAGCAAAAGCAGATCTATCTGATGAGCAAAGAGCAGGAACTGAAACGCGACGAAATCGCCAAAGCCCTGCGCATTTCGTCGGAAACCGTTAAAACACATCTTGCCCGCGCATTGCGGCACATCCGGGCGTACAGCAAGCTAAGGCTGGATATCAGCATTTCCTGGCTGCTGTTTTTCTTGATAAAATAATTTTTAAACTTTTTTTTGTCTCATTGTCACCCGACGCCCGTTGGGAGGAGTCTTTATGGTTGAAGCGCCGGTCCGGCGTGGCCGTAATCCTGACTACCTATGCAAAATCAACGCCTGGATGAATTGTTTTTCCGGTATTGTGAGAAAAAGATAACCGACGACGAACGGGAAGAACTCATGGCTATGCTGCTGGCGGATGAGAACCGCACGCAGATCAACGGCCTGATCGACCAGTTTATACGCAGCGACGATTCGGAGGAAAAGCTATCCACCGAAACGGCGGACGACATCCTCAGTTCAATTTTTTCCGCCACTTCCCAACCTGCCGGCCAGGACATCCGGGAGGTGGAGGAGCCGGATGAAACCCGGACACGTCCGATGTGGATTTTCAAGCTTGCTGCCGCCTCGATCGCATTGCTGCTCATGTATGGCGGTTATAAATTTTTTAATGTACAAAAAGCGGCCGCGCCGGCAGTGGCATTGAGCAGTGTATACGGCGGCGACGTTCCGGCGGGAGGAAACAAGGCAAGCCTTACCCTGTCCGACGGGCATACCTACGACCTGACCACCATTACCGAGGGCAATCTTTCGGGCCAGCCCGGTACGCGGATCGACAAATCGAAGGGAGAGATCACTTACGGGCAATCGTCGGGCCGGGAGGCGGCCATTGCGTTCAATATGTTGAAAACACCCCTGGGCGGTCAGTATAAGATCGTGCTGCCGGACGGATCGCGGGCGTGGCTCAACGCCGGGTCGAGCCTGAAATATCCGACTGCGTTCTCCGGCCGCAACCGCGATGTCGAAATGACGGGTGAGGTCTACTTCGAAATCGAACCGGACAAAACCAGGCCGTTCCAGGTGCGTGTCACGGACCGGAAAGGCAAGGATATGGAAATCACGGTATTGGGTACGCATTTCAATATCAGCTCTTATGGCGACGAGCCCACGATGCAGACGACCTTGCTGGAAGGCTCGGTGCGTGTGAAGAAGGATGAAATAACCAAAGTGCTAACGCCCGGTCAGCAGGCAAGAGTGGCGACGGGCGAGTCGGTGCCGGAAATAGCTGTGAAAACCGTCGATACCGAAAGCGTGGTGGCCTGGAAAGAAGGCCGTTTCGAATTCAACGGCAACATCCGGGAAATTATGAGGCAAATTTCGAGGTGGTATGACCTGGATGTGAAATACGAGGGGAATGTAGAAAGGAAGTCTTTTGCCGGTACGATCTCCCGCAAGAACAACGTGTCGGAAGTGCTGAAAATGCTCGAACTGACGGGCGGCATCCAGTTCCGGATCGACGACCGGCGCATTACCGTGAAAAATACAGATTGATCAATACCTTCAACTTAACCCTGACAAACCATGAAATCCCCGAATTCTTCCTGACGATAGTTGCAAAGGGGTTGATCTGAAAAAAAGGCCGGATGCGTTGCGACCGCACCCGGCCCGACCTGATTAACTCTGAGATCATTGGACAACGATACATTCATTTTAATCAAGCATACAAAACTATGAAATTTGTATACAAGGGCAAAACTGCCCCTTGGGTAGCGTATATATATATGCGTTACAGCGAGGGTGCGTGGGCCGTCAAACAACGAATCGACTTTGGTAAAGTCCTCCTGACGATGAAATTGACCGTATTCATATTACTGATTGGTACGTTACAGGTGCTCGCCGAAGATACCTTCGCCCAGCAGGTGTCCTTCAAAAAGAAGGATGCGACGCTGTTGGAGGTCCTCAAAACCGTACGGAAGCAGACGGGCTACCTTTTTATCTGCGACCTGGATATGCTCGAACAGGCCGATAAGGTCAGCGTGAATGTCACCAATGCACCTTTGAAGGAAGTATTGGACGCCTGCTTTGCCGGTCAGCCATTGACCTACAACATTGTGGACAAGACGATTATCGTCAAAAAGAAAAAGGAACAACCCCGCAAGCCACGGGACGAAGCGAGCATCCGGGAACCGTTCTCGTTTACGTCCGACCCCGTTCTGAAGGACCGGATGACGGAGCTTATGCTTAAAAAGGTAAACCTCCAGACGATCTTCGACATCAGCGTAACGGGCAAGGTAACCGACGAAAAAGGCGAGCCGCTGGCCGGCGTGAATGTCATCCAGAAAGGCACCCAGCGCGGCACTTCGACCGACGGGAAGGGTGTTTTCAACATCGACATTACCGACGCGGACGCCGTGCTGACATTCTCGTTCGTAGGCTTCACTTCCCAGGAGGTGATCGTGGGACGGCGTAGCCAGATCGATGTGACTTTGAAAATTGATAACAAGGCGCTGGAAGAAGTAGTAGTGGTTGGCTATGGCACACAAAAGCGCTCCGACCTTACGGGCTCGGTATCTTCGGTGAAGGCGGAGGACATCAAAAGCCTTCCCGTGCGCAGCGTGAACGAGGCGCTGCAGGGACGTGCGGCGGGTGTGCAGGTAACGCGCACCGACGGATCGCCGGGCGGCGGCGCCGATATCGTGATCCGTGGCGTAGGTTCCATCGGCGGAATGGCCCCGCTCTATATAGTGGATGGCATCCGAATGTCGGCAGGTAACAACTTCAATTTGCAGGACGTGGAATCCATTGAGATCCTGAAGGATGCAAGTGCGGCTGCCATTTACGGGGCGCAGGCTGCGGGGGGAGTGGTGCTGGTGACGACGAAGCGCGGCGTGGCCGGGTCCGACAAGATGAATATTAATTTCAATGCCTATTATGGTGTGCGTCAGCCCCGCAACCTCTATTCCATGCTCAACACGCCCGACTATGTCAAGGCCAAAGCGGCTTCCGGGGTGAATACGAGCGGATGGGGCGACCCGGCGACATTGCCTGACAACGATTGGGCGGACCAGATCTACCGCAACGGCAGCGACCAGAGCTATTCGCTTTCGCTTTCCGGCGCGACCGCCAAAACCAACTATTACCTGTCGGCAAACTACCAGCGCGAGGGCGGTACCATTATCGACAACTGGTTCGAACGATACGGCATCCGTTCCAATGCGGATTTCAAGATTAACAACCGGCTGAAAGTCGGCGAGACGCTCTATGGCTGGCGCACGGGTAACAATCCGGTACAAACCAGCACATTTCCATTCCGCTCGGCGCCGTTGATTCCCGTGTATGATCCGAGCAACCCGGTAGGTGGCTGGGCCAAGACCGGTACCTTTTTCACGGGCCCCAACCTGGTCGGAAATGAGTATATCAACCATGCCAAGAACATTCAGTATGCATTGGAAGGGAATATTTATGCAGACTGGGAAATCGTGAAAGGGCTGAATTTCAGATCAACTTTCGGCGCATCGATTTACAGCGGGGCTAATTACAAGTTTACGGAAGCCTATGATTTTGGGACACTCAAAAACATCAATGCATTCCTGAGCCGCGATCTCAATAATTCCCGCAACCTGACTGCGAACTTCGTGTTGACCTACAATAAAATGTTCGGTCGCCACGAAGTCAAGGCCATGGCTGGTTATGAAGCTTACCAGTCGGACCTGAGCAACCTCCACGGAGAAGCCCAGGGTTTTCAGGTGATCACCTATAACCTGGGCATGACCACCAACCCGAGCACCTACAAGTCCAGCGGCGGGGAATTCCCGCAAACGAGGCTGCTTTCGCAATTCGGGCGTATCAACTATACCTTTGCAGACCGGTACCTGTTCACTGCCAATGTACGCCGCGACGGTTCCGACCGTTTTGGCCCGGCAAACAAATGGGGTGTTTTCCCTTCCTTCTCGGTAGGCTGGAAAATGAGCGAGGAAGCATTTGTAAGGGACAATTTTTCGCAGGTTTCGAACCTGAAACTGCGCGCGAGTTATGGTAAACTGGGTAGTACCAGCAGCATTCCGCAATACACCTACCAGGCCTCTTACGGGGGAAGCGGCGGCACCAACATCCTCGGCCTCCCGGATGGCAGCCGCTCCAAAGGTTATGCATTGACCGCGCAGCTGCCGAACCAGAACATCAAGTGGGAGCAGGTGAACCAGACGGACATCGGTCTGGACCTGGGCCTGTTCAAAAACGCATTGAACATCACCGCCGACTGGTATAGCCGCCAGACGCAGGATATGATCTACCAGGTGCCCGTGCCGGTTTCGGCTGGATTCTACGGAACCAGCGGCGTGTTTACGAACATTGGCCAGATGAGCAACAAGGGGCTGGAACTGGCTGTGGACTACCGCGGCAAGGTGAAGGATTTTACCTACTCGATCAGTGCCAATGCGGCATTTAACCGCAACCTCGTGAAGCAGTTGAGTGGCACCAACAACAACCCGATCAACGACGGTGCGGCGGGTGACTATCTTGAAAGCACCGTTACGCGTACGCAGGCAGGCAAGCCGCTGAGCCAGTTTTACGGCTACATCGTCGAAGGGTTGTTCCAGAACGACGCCGATGTGACGTCACTGAACCAGAAAGCACAGGAAGCCGCGGCGGCCGCCGGGAAGCCAACCACCGGTGTTTTCTACCAGAATGCGGGTACCGGCGCAGGTGACCTGCGGTTCCGCGATGTGAACGGGGACGGCCGCATTACCATTGACGACAAGACTTACATCGGAAACCCCTGGCCGAAAATGACCTACGGTTTCTCGCTCAATCTGGGATGGAAAGGCATTGATTTACAGGCGATGTTCCAGGGTGTGCAGGGTGTCGATGTTTTTAACGGAAATAAATACTATACCCAATTCTTCGTAGGAGATTACAATACGACAAGGGATATTTTCAATACTTCCTTTTTCAATGGAAACGGCCTCACCGATCAGCCGAGAGTGGGTACTAAGGATGCTTCGGGGAACTATGTGCGTGATCCGAACTCGAACTATACCCGAATTTCCTCTTTTGTTGTGGAAAATGGCTCATTCCTGAAACTGCGAAACCTTCAGGTTGGCTACACCTTGCCTTCGGCGCTGGTGAAGCAATGGAAAATGAGCGGCTTGCGGATCTATTTCCAGGCACAGAACCTGCTGACGTTCACGAAGTATTCCGGGCTTGATCCCGAAGTGCTGGGACGCAACGGCACCACGGCACGCGGACTGGATACTATCTATTCCTATCCGCGCACGAGGCTCGTTTCCATGGGTATCGATCTGAATTTCTAAACGATTTTAACAGCTAGCAAGGCTATGAAAATATTTCAAAAACTTCTCCTGCTCCTGGTGCTGACCGGAATGGCGTCATGCAGTGACGACTTTGTGAATGTCGAAAACCCCGGAGCACTTGCACCGTCCCAATACCCGGCGTCCGTTGCCGACCTGGAACAGTTGCTGACGGGCGTGTACGCGACCCAGCATGCTACCGGCCTGTTTGGCCACACGATGCTGGCGAAAAACGCCTTCCTCTGGGATCATACTACCGACCTGAGCTGGCAGGGAACGCCCACCTGGATCCAGATGGGGCAGAACAATTCGCAACCCAATGATAGCTTCCTGTACGACAACTGGCGGGAGCTTTGGCGGGGTGTTCAGCGGGCCAACACCTTGCTGGCAGGTGTCGAAACTTATCGCCAGAAGGCACCGCAGGATGGTGCGGCGATCGATCTGATCAAGGGGCAGGCATTGTTCCTCCGGGCATGGTACTACTTTTACCTGGTGAGCACCTGGGGAGAGGGTTTCAATGCGGGTACCGACGGGGCCAAAATGGGCGTCCCGATCATTACTGAGGTAGCGTCCGGGCTGGACGAAACACAGGCGCCGCGTAAAACGGTGAAGGAAGGTTGGGACTTCATTATCGGGGATCTCAAACAGGCCGAAACACTGCTTAAAAGCACCAACTGGACCGGCGCGACCGACAAATACAAGGTCTCGGGCTGGGCGGTTAAAGGGTTTTTGGGTAAAATATATGCCTATCAGGCCGATTGGGCCAATGCGAAGACGTATCTGGGCGATGTGGTGGCCAACAGCGGCAAGTCGCTTGTTTCGTTCGACGTTTACAAGGATATGTTCAATGGTAAAAACGAATTCACCTCTGAATCACTGTTTGAAATCAACCTGAATGTAGACATGACCGCCCGGGGCGGGGACGACCAGTCGATGGGGTCGAGCATCGGGATGGTGATTGCGCCCACCTATGTGAGCGATAATGGCGGACAAGCTGCTTCGGCCTGGTCGAACGTGTTTCCGCATGCCAAAAATATCGCCCGGTTCGGGTTTAATGAAGGACATTATTTCAAACCGGGTACCACGAGTGCGAACATTGCCAATGTGGATCCGGCCTACATTACCCGTTCCGTGGAAGCCCGTAAGAAACAAACCGTAGACCCGCGCCTGTGGGTGGCCTGCTACCAGCCTTATGTGGATTCGATGATCGTCAGCGGCAAAAAACGGCCGATCTCGCATTACCTGGACATCACTGAGCTGGACATGGAGGCATGGAGCTTCCGGAAATTCACTAACCCGACGGGTACAGAAGCGGAGATCAATATGTCGAGCGGGGCGAATATCCCCTGGCTGAGGCTGGCGGACATCTACCTGCTTTATGCCGAAACACTGTCGAAGTCGGGGGACAATGCGACGGCTTTGGAATACATCAATAAGGTGAAGCGGCGGGCATATGGGCTGCCTGTCAATGCGCCGTCGGCGGTAGACTACAAAAGCCTTACCGACCAGACGAAAGCGAGCGACGCGGTCATGAAAAACGACCCGCTTAAATACGAGCGTTGGGCGGAGCTGTTTGCGGAAGGGCATTGGTGGCTCGATGTCCGGCGTTGGCAGATCGGCGACAAGGAAGCGGCTTACTACCAGCGCATCCGTGGCGGTGCTATTCAATGGGACCCCACCGACTATGCCCAGCCAATTCCGATCAACGAAATCACCTCGAATGTGAACATGCGACAGAACCCGGGGTATTGACGCGGAGCGGTTTGAGCGGCGGCCGAAGGGTATCTGAACATCGGGACCGTACGGACTGTCTTCGGCCGCCCGGCGGCCCGGTCCGCTCAGACTGACAATTGCCTTGTCACCCTGAGCGTAGCGGCCGCCGCTGCGGTCGAAGGGCTTGCACAAACGTCGCTCAGACTGACAATTCGGCTCCGCTCACACTGACGTTCCGGACTGACATTCAAGCTGTTTTTCCTAAAATCATTACTATCATTTCATGAATTCCAACCAACAGGAAAGTGCCGGGCCGCATGCAGGGTATTGGCATTGGCTGGGTATATTAACGATGCTTGTCACACTGGTAGGGGCGCAGTCGGGCGGGGACGACCGCAATACGGATTGGGTCGCTTATGGGGGAAACAAGGCGGGTAACCGTTATTCGCCTTTGACGCAGATCAATCTGAAGAATGTAAAACAGCTGCGTGTGGCCTGGGAGTATGATGCTTCGAAGCTTCCCGATGGCGTGGCTGCCCCCCGGAGGCCCATGGAAATACAATGCCAGCCGATTATCGTAAAAGGAATTATTTACGGGACCACACCGCATCTGAGCCTTTTTGCATTGGAGGCGGATACGGGTAGGGAACTTTGGCGATTTGATCCGTTCAAGTCCGGTACGCCGCGTTTCCATGTGAATCGCGGTGTCATGTACTGGGAAAGCGGGAAGGACAGGCGCATACTTTACACGGCAGGTAACCAGCTGTTTGCCCTAGATGCGACCAGCGGCCGGTTGGTGGAAACATTCGGCAACGCAGGGAAGGTCGATCTGGGTGAGGGTGTTAGCGGCCGGCCCGGACGCGGGGACGATAAACTTTCCGTGGATGCGACCTCACCGGGCGTGATCTACAAGGATGTCCTCGTGATCGGCTCACGCGTATCCGAATACGGGGACGCAGCGCCCGGGCACATCCGCGCGTTCGACGTCCGTACGGGCAAACTCAAATGGACCTTTCATACCGTACCTGAGCCCGGGGAGCCCGGACACGATACCTGGCCTGAAAATGCGTGGAAACGCATCGGCGGTGCAAACAACTGGGCCGGGATGGTGCTGGATGAAAAGCGGGGCGCGGTGTATTTCGGTACCGGTTCGCCCTCGGTGGATTTTTACGGGGCCGACCGCGAGGGGAAGAATCTCTACGCCAATTGCGTGATCTCCCTGAATGCGGAAACCGGAAAGATGAACTGGTATTATCAGACCGTGCATCACGATCTCTGGGACCGTGACATTTCATGCCAGCCTAACCTCGTTACTGTTCAGCACAAAGGCAGGAGAATCGATGCGGTGGCGCAGGCGACGAAGGATGGGCTGTTGTTTCTGCTGGACCGGGATACGGGTACGTCATTGTTCCCGGTGGAAGAGCGCTCTGCCGCGGCTGACTATCGACTTCCCGGCGAACATCCCTGGCCTACACAGCCTTATCCGTTGAAACCCGCGCCTTTTGCACGCCAGTCGTTTACATTGGAGGAGATCACCGACCGGACACCCGAAGCACATGCATTTGTAAAACAGAAATTTACCGCGAGCCGCTCAGGGAACAAGTATATGCCACCCAGCAAAGAAGGAAGTCTTTACCTGGGCATCGGGGGCGGTGCCGAATGGGGCGGTAATGCCGCGGACCCGGATGGGGTTCTTTACCAAAACTCGAACGAGATGGTGTGGGACCTCAGAATGATGGATTACAGTGGGCCACCCAGCGCACAGACCTCGCCCGGGCAGGCAGTGTACATGCGCAACTGCGCCGCGTGCCACCGCGCCGACCGGCAGGGAAGCGGGCAGGAGTACCCCGCGCTGGTACAGGTAGGTAACAAACTAAGCCGCGACGAGATCGGCAGCATTATTCAAAGCGGGCGGGGACGGATGCCTTCGTTCCAGCATGTCTCTGAAAAGGAGCGCAAGGAGCTGGTCGATTTTCTTTTGAACAAGGAAAGCAGGGTGATGCCGGTTACTGAAAACCATAGTTCCGGGGAAGCGCCGTTGGCTGCCGCGAAAAAAGATTTCCCTTACGTCCCCCCTTACATCAACAATGGCTGGACGCGTTTCTTCGACCCCGATGGGTATCCGGCTATCAAGCCGCCCTGGGGGACGCTCAATGCCATTGACCTCAATACCGGTGAATACCTCTGGCGGGTGCCTTTGGGCGAGTTTCCCGAACTGACCCAAAAAGGAATGCCCATTACAGGGACTGAAAATTACGGGGGACCGATCGTAACCGCGGGTGGACTGGTGTTTATCGCGGGTACCAAGGACGAAAGGATCCGGGCATTCGACCGGAAAACGGGGAAGACCGTTTGGGAATATCAACTACCGGCGGGAGGCTTCGCTACACCGGCTACCTACATGGTGAATGGGAAGCAATATGTGGTGATAGCAGCGGGCGGCGCCAAAAACGGCCATAAGCCGGGCGGGAAGTACATTGCTTTTGCGCTGCCATAAATGTGTTGAAAATCAACTGGTTTTAGTGCGCTGGCGGTTGTACGCGGAGATGTATTCCGAAAGAGCTATCCCCCATGAAAAACGACGTGCCGCACCCGTTATTGTTGACGAAAAATTATAGTTTAAATTATTGATTAACAGATAGTTGATTGATATTCATTCGCATATATTCGCGGCCTGAACGAAATCTTAACTGTCATGATGAATGAAGAAAGAGCCTTACATGTAGGCCCATCACAGATCGAAATCGTATACCAGCGGATCGGTTCGCAGGCAAACCCGCCGGTGTTCATGATTATGGGGGGCGGTGCGCAGCTTATTGCCTGGCCGGATGGTTTCTGTACCGAACTGGCGAGCCGCGGCCTGCAACTGATCCGGTTCGACAACCGCGACACCGGGCTGTCGTCGCACTTTGACGCAGCGCCTGTGCCGGACCTCGCGGCCGCACTTGCGGGAGATTACACGTCGGTGTCTTACACACTGTCCGACATGGCGGCCGACACCGTGGGGTTGATGGACGCACTGGGCTTTGACCGTGTACATCTGGTGGGCGCATCCATGGGCGGCATGATCGCGCAGACGGTGGCGATAGAGTACCCCGGGCGCGTGCTGTCGCTGACATCGATCATGTCCACCACCGGAAACCGCTCTGTGGGGCAGCCCGATTACGCAGCGCTGGCCACGGTGGGTACGCCGCCGACGGACGACCGGCAGGCAGCCATCGGGTGGCAGGTCCGTTCGTTGCGGCTTATCGGCGCTACGGCGTACCCATTCGACGAAGCGGAGGCGGCCGATCGGGCTGCCCGCGCATGGGACCGGGACCACGATCCGCTGGGCATGCTCCGGCAAGCCGTGGCGGTTGTGAAATCCGGCGACCGGACCGAGGGGCTTTCTGCGCTGAATGTACCGACGTTGGTCATGCACGGCACCGCCGACAAGATGATAGACGTCAGCGGAGGCCGGGCCACGGCGGCGGCTGTTCCCGGAGCGGAGCTGGTGCTTTACGATGGGGTAGGCCACGGTTTTCCGAAGCAGCTCTGGCCCGAATTCGCCGACCGCATTGTCGGGCTGGTCCGGCGCGCAGAGGCAGCCATTTTGTGAAACCCCCATTGAACCATTAACAGTAAGAATGACTATTCCTGACCCATAACCATTTCCTGACCTCTTTATTATTTGAATCCTAATCCAACAACTCATGAAGAAGAATAGCTTTGAGCCCGATGAAAACCGTCGTAATGCATTGAAAATGCTCGGTGCCGGATCGGCGGCCGGAATATTGGGCCTCCTCGGCGCCGACCGCGCTTACGCCCGGCCCGGGCAGGCGCGCGAGCATTATACGACACCCGCCTACGCGAAAGGATTGGCCCCGGTAAAAATCAAAAGCGTTAAGGCCATTGCCACCGCGCCCCAGGGTTCCAACCTGATCGTCGTAAAAGTGGAAACGACGGAGCCGGGCTTGTATGGCCTTGGCTGCGCCACATTTACCCAGCGTGCCGTGGCAGTGGTGACGGCCATTGATACCTATCTTAATGAATTCTGCGTAGGGAAAGACGTTGATAACATCGAGGATATGTGGCAGTCGACGTACGTAAGCTCGTACTGGCGTAACGGTCCGGTGCTGAACAATGCGCTGAGTGGTCTGGACGAAGCGCTATGGGATATAAAAGGCAAGCGCGCCGGCATGCCGGTGTACCAGTTGCTGGGAGGCAAGACGCGTTTCGCGATCCCATGTTACACCCATGCCAACGGTAACACACCCGAAACAGTGGCCGAAGACGTGCAACGCATCATGGATCGGGGTTTCAAATACATCCGCATTCAACAGGGCGGGTATGGAGCGGTGGGTGCCACGGAGCAGAAGCCGGACTTCAAAGCCGCGGGCTTCGGCGGCGCTACCGATAACTACATGAACGAGAGGTCCTACCTGAAATCGGTGCCCAGGCTTTTTGAAGCGGTGCGCAAGAAATGCGGGGAGGAGATTGAGCTGCTGCACGACATTCACGAGCGCGTGCAGCCGATGGACGCTATCAACATGATCCGCGCATTGGAAGAGTACCGCCCTTTCTTTATCGAAGACCCTTTTTCGCCCGAAAACATGGGTTGGTTCAGGCAATTGCGGCAGAGTACCACGGTACCCATTGCCATGGGCGAGCTTTTCAACAATATCAACGAATTCCGGGACCCGATGGCGAACCAATGGTTCGACTACATCCGTTGCCACGTATCGCAGATCGGCGGCATTACCCCCGCGATGAAGGTAGCGCGGCTGGGCGAATGGTTCAATATCAAAACGGCCTGGCATGGCCCGGGAGACGTTTCCCCGGTAGGCCACGCGGCGCATGCGCACGTCGATCTCGCGATCTGGAACTTCGGTATCCAGGAGGCTGTGAGTTTCAATGATAAAACACAGGCTGTTTTCAAAGGCTGCCCGACGATGAAGGACGGATACATGTCGGTGAACGAAGTGCCGGGACTGGGCGTCGATATCGATGAAAAAGAGGCAGCTAAATATCCGATAGGCACAAAATCCAACTGGCAGGTTCGTAAATTTGACGGGACGATCATCCGGCCGTAAAACACGGGAAAACCGCATGGCATGCAACAACATCAATAGCCCGAATGAACCACAAACGCCAATCTGTTTTTAAAATCATTGCCCTGTTAATGCCCTTTTTCGTACTGCTGGTACTGGAAGGGGCATTGCGGTTGTTCGGCTACGGCTACGATTTAAGTGTTTTTACAGCAGATCCGGGCCGGAAGGGCTACCTGGTGCTCAACCCGCATGCCTCGAAACGCTATTTCGCCAACCAGAAAAACGCCACATTCGGAAATGCAGAACCATTTTTGGCGAAGAAGTCGCCTGGTACTTTCCGCATCTTCGTCTTGGGCGAGTCGACGACCATAGGCTATCCCTACATGCACAACAGCTCATTCCATCGCTGGCTGCAATACCGGCTGATGCATACCTATCCCGAGCGCGATTTTGAAGTTATCAATTTGTCCCTGACGGCCGTTAACTCCTACACGGTCCTGGATTTTGGTAAAGCGGTCCTCGATTATGAGCCCGATGCGGTATTGGTATACACCGGGCATAATGAGTATTACGGCGCCATGGGCGTGGCAGCCACAAGGGGCATCGGGCATCGCCGGTGGCTTGCACGCCTGCTCATGCATTTACGAGAATACAGGATAACACAGCTCATCGCATCGGCCATGGACGCCGCTGGTGAAATGGTGTCCGGGCAGAAGACCGATCTTCGTGAAAACCTGATGAAACGCATGGCTGCCGACCAGCAGATCGCCTTCGGTTCGGAGGCCTATCAGGCTGGAATCGATCAGTTCGGGGCGAATATGGATGAACTGGCGAAGGTCATGAGCGATAGGGGTGTACCGTTGCTGATCAGTAATCTGGTGAGTAACGAAAAGGACTTGAAACCCTTCATCAGCATTGCCGGGAAAGACGGCGACTCGGCCGACAGGCATTACCGGGCCGGTTTGGCGGCGTATAACCGGGGTGATTCTATCGCTGCCAAAAAGGAGTTGGTTCGCGCCAGAGAGCTGGACGCCCTCCGATTTCGGGCCCCGGAAGCATTGAACGCCTCGATCCGGGACATAGCAGGCCGGCACAAAGGCATTACGGTTATCGATTCCAAAGCACTTTTTGAAAAACATTCTACCCAGCACATTCTCGGAAAGGAAACGCTGCTGGAACACGTACACCCCAACCTGCGCGGCTATGCATTGCTCTCCGATGCATTTTATGACGGGCTCAAAAAAACAGGCCTGCTGCCCCGTCCACCGGCGGAGATCTCCTTTTCGGATTTGAGAAAGCAAATGCCTGTTACCGTTATGGACTCGCTGAAAGGAAAATACGAGATGATGATCCTCCAAGAAGGCTGGCCGTTCAATATCCCGATGCCTGCGGAGGAAAAGCGGGAAAAAACGGAGGAGGAAAAACTTGCGGGGGCATTGGTAGTCAAACAAATAACGTGGCGCGACGCCATGGCCCGGCTGCAAAGACATTATGCCGTGGCCCAGGATACCGCCGGAATGCTGCGTGTAGCGGAAGCATTGGCCCTCGATGATCCGCTAACGCCCATGCATTTCGAGCAGGCCGGAAAACTAAGCGCCGCGCTCGATCAGAACACCCGGGCCGTCAACTACCTGACCAGGGCGTTCCGCATGGAGAACAGTTTCGAACGCGCACGGATGCTTTTTGTAATACTCCTTAAAATGGACAGGCCTTCTGAAGCATTGCCCTATGTGGCCTATGCAGCCGTAAACAACAGCTCGGGTTTTAGCCTCAATGAATTGCATGTCTTTGTGCAGCAGTTGGTTGAAGTCAAAAGGAAGTTTGGTATAGATAGCAATAACATAGCGCTGAGTAACCAGCTCGCCGAAGGTTATCTCAAATTCGCCAATGCGGCCGCGGCGGAAAAATACATTACGAAAACGCTTCGGAAGGACCCGGGTAATGCAGTTGCATTGAGTTTGTTGAAACAAGCGCGGCGCATTGCGAAGTAGAATCAGCATAGTAAATACTGCCTCCTGATGAAATAGGGTATAAAAAACGTCCCGGACGTAAATTTGTCCGGGACGTCTGTCCATTGATGAAGAAGGGGTTTTAAACCGGTCGCCGCGCCCCCGTTATTTGCCGATGTTTCTGAAAAAAGATACTTCTCCATCGGTTTTGATCATCAGCACATTGGCTTCCTTGCCTTTGGAAACGGTGACGAAATAGTGATCTGCATCGTCGAACTGGGTGCCGTAGAGCAGCATGTTGGTGTCATTTTGCTCATTATCCTTATACTCTACTACCGCACCGATCGCATATCCTTTGAAGTGTTTGTGGATGTCTTTCTGTGCATTGGCGGGGATGTCGGAGAACTTTTTGTCGGCGGTGGTGCCTACCAGCGTGAAGCGGTTATCGTAATAGGCGGTCTGTTTTTGTCCGTCTTTGGTGAATGTCGCCTCGTCGAATTGCGGGCCCCGCACCCATTGCACATCGGGTAGCTGGCCAAAGTCTGCATAGAATGCGTCTTTGGAAAGCGAAGCGACCTGATTCCTGGAATCAGCCCTGGCTTCCGTCCTGGCCTCCACCCGGGCCTCTTTTCTTTCTGCTTTGTGGTCTTTCTTTGCGTCTTTTGCGAGCGTTTGAGCTTGTGTTTGAGCGCCTGCAATGGCGAATGCGGCGATGATGGCGGAAGTGATGAAAGTTCTCATTGTGATGCTATGTTTTGGTGATTGATGCATTTGAATGATCCAAAACTACCAGGCGGGCCCGATCCGGGAAACAGGGAGTAGGCAGAAGGGCAGAAGCAGTCGGTGAAAGCCGGGAAAGTGTCTTTGTAATTTCTTTTTCCTTACATTGGTTTTCGCATTTCCCCAACCTAACCGCCCGTTCCCATGAATTGCCTGGTCATCGACGATAACATCATCGCACGCACCACTCTGAAACAACTTGTAAAACAGGACCGTGATCTGGTGCTCGCCGGAGAATGTGAAAATGCGATGGATGCTTACCGGAAGATCATGGACGAACCGGTGGACCTGCTGCTCCTCGACATAGAAATGGAAGGCATGACGGGCATTGAGCTGGTGAAGAGCCTGGGGAGTAAAAACCCGGTGATCATTTTTACTACTTCCAAAAAAGAGTACGCCGCGGAAGCCTTCGAACTCAATGTAGCCGATTACATTACCAAGCCCGTTACGGCAGCACGATTTTTGCAGGCGGTCGAAAAGGCCAAGGAGATCCACAGGAGCAAAAGGCAGGAAGTCAAAATAGAGGAAGATGCATTCCTGTTTATCCGCGATTCCAGCATTGTAAGGCGGTTGAAGATCGATGAAATATTGTATGCCGAAGCAATGGGCGATTATGTGAAGCTCTATACCGCGGAGAAGTTCTATTCCGTGCATTCCTCTTTGAAAGAAGTGGAGGGGAAACTGCCCGACTCGAAGTTCCTGCGCGTACACCGCTCATTCATCGTGCAGGTTGGAAAGATCGACACCATGGAGGGTGGTACCCTGATCATCAACCGGAAGATGGTGCCGGTGGCCGATACTTACCGTGCTGCGCTGAACCGGCGGCTGAATATTTTGTGAAACCCGGCACAAAATGGTTAGTGCCGACTGTTCCTGAAACAGAGCGAAATCCGCGCTCAACGACCGATAACCCTGCCTCAACGATGTAAAACGGCATTCCGGCTATTGTCACTTGAAGAAGACTGCCGCATCCGCTAAATTGGATTTCCATTCAAAGCAATTGATTTTATGAGAGTCAGGACGCTCGTCATCTATATTACCATCGGGTTTGTGGTCGCGGTACTGGCGCTGATAGGGGCGCAGTACATCATGCGCGGGAATGTGACGGAGCTGATCCGCGGAAACGAGAATCTCCTCAATGAGTACCGCCTCAGCAATGGGCTGGTAGGCCTGCAAAAGGACCTGTTGCTCATGGATAACCATATGAGATCGGCAATCAGCACCGGGGATTCGGGGAAACTGACCGAGTTTGAAAAGGACGCTGCGAAGATCAGGCAGGACCTGGATGCCCTGCAAAGGAAAGGAACGCCCGCAGCGTCGCTGAGGTACCTGCCGGAATTAAATTCGCTGGTGGACCGGAAGGTCGAATACAGCCATGAACTGATCGACAGCTTCTACCGCGCAGGCCAGCCCGTACCCGAGCACCTGATCGCAGGCAGCCGCGCGATCCGGTTGTCGGAACAGATTACCCGCCTGACCCACCGTATCGATACCAGCGGACGCATTGCATTGGCGGAGCGGGTGAAGTCGGTCGACCAGAGCGGGAAACGCGTGTTGCATTGGAATTTGTACGTGATCGTCCTCGTGCTTGTCGTGCTGACCGCCGTTTTCGTCATCATCATCAGCCGGATGAAAAAGCAGGCAGAGCTGATCGGGCAACTGAATACGAGTGAGAAGAAATTAAAGCAGGCAGTGCTGGTCAAGGAAAACTTCCTGGCCAATATGAGCCATGAGATCCGCACGCCGCTGAATGCAATATTAGGCTACACCAATCTTTTGCAAAAGAAAAAACTCGACGATGACACGCGGTTGCATGTACATACGGTGCAACAGTCGGGAGAAACGTTGCTGTCGATCGTGAACGACATTCTTGATCTTTCCAAAATCGAATCGGGGATGATGCGTATCGAGTACGTCCCTTTCAGTCCCGGAGCACTGGTACATTCGGTGACAACCCTTTTCCACCACCGTTCGGAAGAAAAACATGTGCCTCTGTCGGTTTCACTCGATCCGGGCATTCCGGAAATGCTGAGCGGCGATCCCACGAGACTCACGCAGATACTCGTCAATCTGGTTGGTAATGCATTCAAATTCACCATGAAAGGCGAAATCGCCCTGCGTATAGCCGCGGAGCCGATCGGCGATGAGCAGGTAATGATGTCCTTTGAAGTGACCGATACCGGCATCGGAATAGGGACGGAGCAGCTGGAAACGATCTTCGAACGGTTCAGGCAGGCCGAGGACTCCACCACGCGGCAGTACGGCGGCACCGGGTTGGGGCTGTCGATCGTCCGGGATCTCGTGTACTTGCAAGACGGGGAAATCGCAGTGACCAGTGAAGAGGGGACAGGCACATCGGTAACGGTGAAGATCCCTTATCGCATTGCACAGGGGGCCGAACCCGATACGACCGGCATTGCCAGTGGAGAGGAGCATCCCGGGCAACCGGGGTTGCGTGTACTTATCGTGGAAGACCACGAGATCAACCAGGGCCTGATGACGCGTCTGATGCAGGCACGCGGAATCGAAAGCCGCATTGTCGGGAATGGAAAGGAGGCAATTGACATCCTTCAAAAAGAGGCTTTCGATCTCGTTTTTATGGATATTCAAATGCCTGTCATGGACGGTTACACTGCCGCTCAGGCAATTCGCGACGATCTGACGCTCGATATACCCGTCATCGCCATGACGGCCCACGCGATGGAAGGCGAGCTGGAGAAATGCGTGAGCTTCGGCATGAATGACCATATTTCGAAGCCCGTGCGGGAGAGTGACCTCGACCGGGTGTTCCGACGCTATGGTAAGCCGGTATTGAACGGACATACCGGGCCAAATAGCGGTGCTCAGAAAGGGTTCACCGTCATAGACCTGAACTATATGCAGGAAATCAGTCATGGCGACAATCTTTACGAAAAACTTGTCACAGAGCAATTTCTCCACCTCATGCCCCGTGAACTGGAAGCGTTGTCGGGCGCAGCAGCCAGGCGCGACCTGCGGGAGGTCAGGCGGATCGCCCACGGCATGAAAACCACCATTTCGATCATGGGTTTGAACCCGTTGCTGGATGACGATCTGGATGCATTGGAACATGAACAATTGAACGACAGCGGAACCAGCGAGCGGCTGAACAAGGTACTGGCAATTTGTAAAAATGCATTGGGAGAAGCGGGTGTGCTCTACGGCCGGCTTCAGAAGGATTGAGGGGAACTGCAGTGGGGCGCACGATAAAGCGTCGGGCGATGGTAGAATCCGTGGATGGATGCGTTTTAATGCATATCAATTCCTAATCCCTGCATGAAACCGCAACTCGCCCAGGTACGCTGGTACCGGATCATTCCCGTTGTTTTTGTCACTTACAGTCTTGCTTATCTCGATCGCGCCAATTTTGGGTTCGCCGTTGCAGGCGGCATGGCCGACGATCTGAAAATCACTCCCAATACCTCCACGCTCCTGAGCTCGCTGTTTTTCCTGGGGTACTTCTTTTTTCAGATCCCGGGTGCGCATTACGCCGCCACACGAACAGCCAAAAAGCTGATATTCATTTCATTGATCCTTTGGGGAGGGCTGGCCGCCGCGACCGGTATGGTCAATAACACGACGGTGCTCGTCGTGATCCGCTTCATGCTCGGTGTGGTCGAAAGTGCCGTCATGCCGGCCATGCTGATCTTACTCAGTCAATGGTTTACCAAAGAAGAACGCTCGCGAGCCAATACATTCCTGATCCTCGGAAACCCGGTCACGGTGCTGTGGATGTCTGTCCTGTCGGGTTACCTCATCGACTCGATGGGCTGGCGGTGGATGTTCATTTTACAGGGCGCGCCGGGCATTGTCTGGGCATTTATCTGGTGGAAGCTAATCGACGAACGGCCCATGGAAGCCAAATGGCTGACCGACGAGGAGAAGCGGGCCGTGGAGCAAAAGTTGCAGGAAGAACAGGCAGGCATTAAGCCCGTCAAAAACTATGCGGAGGCATTTAAATCCACCAAAGTGATCGTGCTGTGCCTGCAATACCTGTTGTGGAGTGTGGGTGTATACGGATTTGTGATGTGGTTGCCGTCGATCATCAAAGCTGCTCCCAACATGGATATGGTGGCTACCGGATGGCTGTCTTCGGTGCCGTATCTGCTGGCTGTGATCGGTATGCTTTCGGCTTCCTATTTTTCGGATAAGACAGGCAACCGGAAAGTGTTCGTTTGGCCGTTTCTGCTGATCGCTGCGGTATGCCTCTATGCGGCGGTCTGGATCGGGACGGAGCAGTTTTGGCTCGCCTATGTGCTGCTGGTGATAGCCGGAGGCGCATTGTACACGCCATATGGCCCCTTTTTCGCGGCCATTGCCGACATATTGCCGAAGAATGTCATAGGCGGGGCCATTGGGCTGATCAATAGCCTGGGGGCACTCGGCTCGTTCGCCGGATCGTACCTGGTGGGGTATCTCAATAGCGAGACAGGCAATTTCAATGCATCCTATACATTGATGGCAGCAGCACTCGTGCTCGCGACGATTATTACCATGATAGTCATCCCTTCGCCCGTTGCCAGTTACAAAGTGCCGGAGGAGGTGTAATATTCCTATTTTTAACAGAACTGAACGGTTAAGTTCTGTCTCTTCGGGTCTTTGTATCCTTATAATTACTCTGCCAAACACTTAACTCAAAGTAAATGAGAAGAATGAAGGTGCCGGTACTGCCGGTTTATGTGTTCCTGTTGTTTTTAGCCCTCGTCTACGGACCCACCATTGCACAAAACAAAAGCCCTGTCAGTAACGCGGCATTCTCGCTGAAAGACGGCGACCGGGTTGTTTTCCTGGGAAATTCCATTTTTGAGAACGATTTCCAGTACGGCTACCTCGAACTCGCATTGACTACCCGCTTCGCCGACAAGGGAATTACCTTCCGTAACCTCGGCTGGACGGGGGACAACGTCTGGGGGGAAGCCCGCAGCACGTACACCAACCCGCCGACGCCGTACGAGCACCTCATGCAGGACATTACCAAAGCGGCCCCCACCGTTGTTTTCCTCGCCTACGGAGGCGTGGAGGCGCAGGAAGGGCAGCAGGGTGTTGCACATTTCAAGGAAGGTCTGAACAAACTGATCGATAAGATCGACGCATTGGGCGCGAAAACGGTTCTGCTATCCACGATCCCGGTGGTCTCCGGCGATACCGCGCAGCATATCGATAACCGTAATGCGGATCTTGAATTGTATTCCAAAGCAATTTCGGAAGTCGCGACGCAGCGCAGCAAGCAGTTTATCGACATCTACAATCCCATACTGAATACCAGTAAGAAGGCCGATATCATCGAAAACACCGTTCATTTGAACGAAACGGGATACTACTACCTCGCCACGGTTCTTGAAAAGGCACTGGGGTTGCCTACGGAAAAAGAAACGACCACGATCACAATGGGTAAGCCGAATGCTTATTCTTCCAACGTAAAGGTGCTGGCACCTGAGCAGGGTGGCACAGCGCTGGTCAGGTTTGTGGCAGGAGACAAATATTTGCCATTACCGGCTCCCCAACCCGCAAGCTGGCTGGCCGACAACTCCCATATCATCCGCATTTTGGGGTTGAAAAAAGGATATTATGCCTTGACGGCGAAAGGTGACCAGGTGATAACGGCCTCCGCGAAAGACTGGGAAAAAGGCGTGGAGATCGGCCAGGGGCCGCAGTTTGCGCAGTCGGAGGAGATCAGGCAGATGATTTTGAAAAAGAATGAACTGCATTTCTTCCAGTACCGCCCGCTGAACCAGACTTACATTATCGGCTTCCGCAGATACGAGCAAGGCAGACACGTGCAAGGATTAGAAGAACAGAACATCCTCATTAAATGGCTGGAAGGACAGATCATCCTGAACTCCGAGCCCAAAGAAGTGGTGTATGAGTTGAGGAAGCTGGAATGAGGGACTTCCGCTGTCGGCTTTCGGCAGTCGGCAATTTGAGTTCCTGTGAGTTTTGATGTTTAAAAAAAGGTGCGCCGCACCGCAAGATTTGTAACAAAGCCGAAAGCTGACAGCCGACGGCCGATAGCCCGAATATGAAAAAACTACTATACGGAGCATTGCTCCTGCCCATGGTCCTGCTGACCTCCTCGACGGAGCCTGAGCAGCATCCATTCAACCTCGACCCGGACGTAGAGAAGGAACTCAAATCCTTCAAAGTGGCCGATGGTTTCGAGGTGACCCTCTTCGCCGCCGACCCGATGGTGGCAAAACCGATCCAGATGAACTGGGATAACGAAGGCCGCCTCTGGGTGGTCAGCAGCACGGTATACCCGCATTTGAAAACCGGGGAATCGGCAAATGACAAGATATTTGTGCTGGAAGACACCGATGGCGACGGAAAAGCGGATAAATCCACGGTTTTTGCCGAAGGACTCATCCAACCGACCGGTATCCTGCCCGGAGACGGCGGTTGCTATGTCGCCAACTCGACTGAGATCCTGCATTTCGCCGATACTGACGGTGACGGCAAAGCCGATAAAAAGCGTCGGATTCTCAATGGTTTCGGAACCGGTGATACCCACCATTTGATCCACACTTTCCGATGGGGACCGGAGGGAAGGATGTATTTCAACCAATCGATCTACATTTACAGCCACGTTGAAACGCCTTTTGGCATCAAGCGCCTCGAAGGCGGCGGGGTGTGGCAGCTCAACACACGTAACCTGGATATGGATGTTTACGCACGCGGGCTTGTGAACCCGTGGGGCTTGCAGTTCGACCGTTGGGGACAGTCGTTCCTGACCGACGGTGCCGGCGGGGAAGGGATCAATTACGCATTCCCGGGTGCTACCTTCGTGACGGCCCCTGGCGCTGCACGCTTACTGCGGGGCCTGAACCCCGGTCAGCCGAAGCACAGCGGTCTGGATGTCGTTTCCGGCCGCCACTTGCCCGACGCGTGGCAGGGCCGCATGATCACGAACGACTTCCGGGCTAACCGGATCAACAGCTTCAAGCTGGAAGAGCAGGGGAGCGGATACGTTTCCAAACAGACCGACGACCTGATGTGGTCGGACAATGTGGCTTTCCGGCCGGTGGACATCAATGTCGGTCCGGATGGCGCCATCTACGTTGCCGACTGGTATAACCCCATTATCCAACACGGGGAAGTGGATTTCCATGACCCGCGCCGCGACCAGCAGCACGGCCGTATCTGGCGGATCGTAGCCAAAAACCGCCCGCTTGTGAAGAAGCCGGAGCTCGGGAAAGCCAGCGTGCCCGAATTGCTGGACGCATTGAAACTTCCCGAAGAGTGGACACGCCTGCAAGCCAAGCAGACATTGAAAGCAAAGGGCGCCAAAGAAGTGATCCCCGCATTGCAGAAATGGGTAGAAGGGTTGGATAAAAACGACGCGCAATATGAGCACAACCTGCTCGAAGCACTTTGGGTGTATCAGACCATGGAAACCATTAACGAGCCGCTCCTGCTGAATTTGCTGAATGCCAAAAGCCACAACGCCCGGGCGGCGGCATTGCGTGCGATGGCATTGTGGTACCCCAAAATATCCAACATGCCTGCATTGCTGGCCAAAGCCGTAACCGATAGTCACCCGCAAGTGCGCCTGGAAGCGGTACTTGCGTTGCGCAAAACCAAAACACCCGCCGCTGCGAAAGCCGCATTGATGGTACTGGACGCGCAAATGGATGAATTCCTGGACTTCGCATTGTGGCAAACCGTTCGTGAACTGGAACCGGTGTGGGTATCCAGGCTGAAATCCGACGCCAGCCTTTTGGGTGATGCTAAAAAAACTTCCTATGCATTGAAATCCGCCACCAGCCCGGAGGCGGCCGCATTGCTTACCGCATTGTATCAGAAAGGCCAGGTGCCCGAGGAGTACCAGAAAGACGTACTCGCTTCGATCGCGCGCCTGGGCCAGCCTGCCGACCTGAATATGCTACTCGATCTGGCGGTTCAGAATAACAACAAGAATGCCTCTGCCCAACTGGCCTCGCTGGAAGAAGCCGGTAGTCAGCGCCACGTAGCACCCGACAAAAATCCTGAGCGCATTGCTTCGCTGATAGGCAACGAAGATGAAGCTATAAGCCTGAGCGCCATCCATTTGATCGGTCTGTGGAAGCTATCCTCATTGAACGATCGTCTGACGGGCCTGATCCAAAGCGGCAACCCGGCTACCAAAAAAGCCGCGCTTGGTGCACTGGGCGCTACCGACAAGCCAAAGGCCCTGCAACTCGTTACCGATCTTACCGGTCCTAAAAACACGGCGGAAGTTCGTATCATCGCTGCCGCGCAGCTGGCAGGCCTGGATGCGAAGGAGGGTGCGCGCGTGAGTGCCGAGCTCATGCGTACGCTGCCCGAAGGCACAGATATGTCGGATCTATTCCTGGCATTCATCCCTTCGAACCCCGGTTCAGCTGCATTGGCAGAAGCCATCGCGGCGAAAAAGATTCCCGAAGTAGTGGCCAAAAGGGGCCGTGTGCTGGTGCAGCAGCGCGCCGGTTGGACACGCCAGAGCATTGACGAAATTGCCGTATTGAAAAAGGCCCTGGAAGCATCGGGAGGCTCGATGCCTGCGCCGAAAATGCCGCAGGACCTGGATGACAAGGCGATTGAAGGCCTCGCGAAACTAGCCAGAGAAAAAGGTGATGCGGCTAAAGGAGAGCTGATCTTCCGTAAAGTGGAGTCCAGCTGTACGACCTGTCATGCCATTGGCGGCGCGGGAGGACTGATCGGGCCCGATCTGAGCAGCCTTGGTACCAGCTCGCCCGCGGAAACTATCATCCGTTCGATCCTTTACCCGAGCGCCTCCATCAAGGAAGGGTACGATTTGAAACGCGTCGTGAAAAAAGATGGGTCCGAACTCCTGGGCTACCTCGCTTCCGACGGTGCCAACGAAATCGTGATCCGTGACGTGACCGGCAAGGAAGTGTCCATCGCCAAAAGCCAGGTGCAGATCATGGAGAAAGTACCGGGCTCACTCATGCCTCCGGGTCTTACTGCAAGCCTCGACCGCGACCAGTTTGTGAACCTCATCGCGTTCCTCACCAAACTCGGCGAGCCGGGCGACTTCCGCGTAACCGCGACGCGCTATGTGCGCAGGTGGGAGACGGTGGAGCTGAGTAAAGACCTGGCAAGCAAATTTTCGATGGATGGCGGCCCAGCGATCGCAGGCAAAGGCGCAAAGGTTACAACCTCACCCGTTTACAGCAAAGTATCCGGCGAGCTCCCGACCGACGAATTGGCTGAAATGCAGAATGGTGCGGGCAAACCTTTCAGCATTGTGCGCTTTGAAATTGAAGCACTGACCAAAGGCCCGGTAACTTTCGGTCTGAGCAATGCCAGCGGCGTTGCTGCCTATCAAGGAAACAAGCCCCTGAAAATCTCCGACGGCACTATCACCGCCAACCTTTCGCAAGGCATTCAGCCGATCACGCTGGTACTCGACCGGAACGTGGTGAAAGGCGGATTGAAAGTGGAGTTAAAAGATGCGGACGGAGGTGCGCAGACGCGGTTGAGAATGGGGAAATAGTTTTGCCCGAGGTTGATTATAAATTCGGCCGGCACTCATTAGAGCGCCGGCCATCGCAAATTCAATTTATTCTGCCAGAATGCGGTACAGTTCAAGATTTAAATAATAGTGATTCCCTTGAATCGCCCTTTTTTCCAACACGCCCAGGTCAACCAACTGATTCAGGTATTTCTTTGCCGTGTTCTCCGCATACAATCTTTGATCTGTTAAATGTTTGACACGGGTGAATGGCTGCGTGAAAATCGCGTTAACGAGCAACTCCGGGCGGGCAATGGCCGTGTCGCTGATAATCACCTGCCGGATGGCATCTTTAGTGTTCAGGATGTCGTTGATTTTGTCGTAGGTCATGATCGCCGTTGTCTCCACTGCTTTGAGCATAAACCTTAGCCAATTGTTCCAGTCGCCCCGCTGACTTACGCCCATGAGCCCGCCGTAGTAGTCTTCGCGATTATCCAGGATGAAGCGACTGAGGAAGAGAATAGGGTAGTCGAGCAGGCCTTTATGGGTAAGGTAGTTGATATTGAATATCCTCCCCGTCCTGCCATTGCCGTCGCGAAAAGGGTGTATGGCTTCAAATTGAAAGTGGCCGATCGCCATCTTGATCACGGGGTCAACCCTGAAATTTTTATCATCATTCAGAAACGTTACGAGGTTGGATAGTTTGGTCTCAATAATTCCCACACCTCTGGGTGGCGTGTAAACCGGTTTCCCAGCATTCGGGCTGCTGCCGCCTTGCCGGATGTGAGTTTGGACAAATGGCGGTCTGATGCCGTCGGTTGTCTGGTATATTTCCTGATACACCGCTCTGAAATAATCTTCACTGAACTGGTCGCTGTCCCTCAAAAAGCTATGTCCAAACCACAATGCCTCGCGATAGCGCAAAACATCTTTCGCAGAACCAGTGATTTCATTACGCCCTTGTTCGCTGAATGCTTTGTAAAGCTCGTCATCGGTGGTGAAGATATTTTCAATCGCGCTGGATGCTTTGGCTTCCTGCAAACTGATCGTATTGATGAGAATGGCCTGATTCGGAATCGCTATACTTCTTCCTTGTAACCTTCCTAATGCAGCTTTCGCGTTGGCCAAAGCCTCATAAACCTCGATATTCCGATAAAGCTCTTCTGAAATGGGCAGCTCAGGAAGGTCGTTCCAGGGAATATTACGGTCGGGATTGATCGGGTAGAGCATGGCTGAGGTGTTGACATTAAAACTGGGGATGATTTAATGTTAGTCCGGGATCTGGCATCAAATTTAATCCTTTTTTTATAGCTAACATCAAAATGATATTGATTTTAATGTTAGCTCGATTTTTGGCATTAAACCGAACAGGTAATATAACGTAGACCTCTAATCTTCCAGAGGCCAAATCAGTAAATTTCTTCCCACATTTGTTTTAGTACTAATTACATCATTAATCATTTTTCAAAACATCATGTTTAAAAAATTACTGGCCCTGGCTCTTGTGATCGGAAGCGCGGTTACAGCGCACGCGCAGCAGTTCAAGGCGTTGCTCTTTACCAAAACTGCCGGTTTTCACCACGTTTCCATCCACGAAGGCGTGGCCGGGATCAGGAACCTCGCGTCAAGGCATAATTTTTCGGTCGATTGGCAGGAGAATGCCGACGTGTTCAATGACAAAAGTCTGGCCAACTACTCGGTGGTGATCTTCCTCAATACCACCGGCGATATCCTCAACGACGCGCAACAGGCGGCCCTCGAAAAATACATTAAAAGCGGTAAAGGCTGGGTAGGTGTCCACGCAGCGGCGGATACGGAGTACGACTGGCCATGGTACGGCAAGCTCTGCGGTGCTTATTTCAAAACCCACCCCGCACAGCAGACGGCATTCCTGGACGTGAAAGACAGCAACTTCCCGGGCCTCGAACGCTTCCCGAAACGCATGCTCTGGACCGACGAATGGTACGAGTACAAAAAACCGCTTAACGCCGACGATCTGAAAGTACTTATTACGATCGACGAAAAGACGTACGACCCTAAAACCAGTCAGGGCAACGGTATGGGCGACCATCCGATCGCCTGGTACCACAACTTCGACGGCGGCCGCGCATTCTATACCGGTTTGGGCCACATTGGTTTGGTTTATTCCGATCAGTCGTTTCTGGATCACCTGTACGGCGGGATCTATTGGGCTGCAACGGGTAAAGGTTTGAAATAGAACACAACAAATGTCGGCAACGACAGGCCACAGTGTGGCCTCCTGTTTATAGGATCCGTATGCCCGAATAACTTTTCAGCTCCATCGGAGCTTCCTTTGTCATTGTGCATCAGGAAGCTCCGATGGAGCTGAAACGTTTGGTGGCGCCTTGTTTTCTATAAACAGGGAACCACTCTGTGGTAGAATGAATGGTTAATTCGATGCCATCAGACAAATTCTTACATTTGACTACACAAACTATAAAATCATGAAAAAGGAAGCAATCATAGCACGAACCATTGACGCCATTAATCACCTACCAGTCGACAAGGCGGAGGAGATATCTGACTTTGCCGATTTTGTCAGGAAACGCCACGAGGAACAGCAACTTACTGAGGGGATTCAGAAACTGGTCGAGGATAATTCAGCCTTTGATTTTCTGAAAGATGAAGAAGAAATTTACTCGCTGGCAGACTTAAAGGAAGTATACAATGGCTAAGGGTGACATTGTTTTGATCCCCTTTCCATTTACTAACCTTGCGTAGTAAATTAAGACCTGCGGCAATCCTTGCTGAAACAAAATTCGATCTGATTGCCTGCTTTATCACTTCACAAATTGGTTGGAAAAATCTGAAAACTCTGCTTAAACTATCTTAGACCGAACCTATGTGTCCGGATTGAAGTTTGCCGTGACTTATATAACTACTTCTCGAACAACTTCACGGTATAATCCAGCAAAGCCGCATCGCCGATCTTTCCGTGACCTGGAATGACTACTTTAACATCCGGATATTTTCGCTTGATTTCGGTCACAGTCGCCGACCAGGCCTGTACGTTGGCATCGGCGAGGTTGCCTTTCGTTGCATCGACTTCCTTGATCAGGCAGCCGCCGAACATTACATTCTCATCCGGGAAATAGCCGATGATATTGTCCCGCGTATGTCCCTCACCGTAAAATGCCGCCACAACCGATTTTTTACCTACTTTCAGGTTCAGCTTGTTATCGAACCCTTTCTGAGGCACAGGGAATTTGTGCTCTCTATCCAATGCAATCGTCTTGTTCGTCGCATATGACGGGATGCCGTGCGCGTGGAATGCTTTTAAACCTCCTACGCAATCCTCGTGAAAGTGTGTCGCAATGACGGCTTTTACCTTGCAATGCAAACTGTCCTCAACCCACCGGATTACCTTCGCCGATGTGGCATCGTTCACCGGCGTATCGAAAATCACCGCCTCGCCTCCGTCGAATACGATCAGGCCATTGCAGGGTACTTTGCCGAAGGTTTCGGTTTGCAGGTAGGTGAGGTGCTGGTATGTGTGATCGGTTAGCTTTTGCAGGACCAGATCGTCGGTTTTGAGGCTTTTGTCGGGTGTTTGCGCGCGTACGCATATGTATGTGAGCAGGAGCAGGCAGGCAAGAGCGTGTTTTTTCATGGGTTGGTTGGTGAATAGCAGTGAAAGTGAACTGTGCGGCAAGATAAGAGAAATTGCTATATTGGGAACATAGAAGCCACAATCGGGCTACAACTTAAATGGCAATTGGAAAAACAGCATTTTTGAGACGCGCCGCGAAGGCACTGGCCGGATTGATCGACCATCCGTTGAAGCAGGTTTCGACTAACAATAATTACTATGTCAATAAGCCGTTCTTTTGAAGAGTTGATCGAATTGTCTGGCGACGGAAATGCTGCTATGTTAAAGGACTTTCGAGAATATGTACTAATCTGATCCCATTTAAACCGATGCAAACACTTTCTACCATTCTGGTCGCTCTCGTTGCCCTGGAACATCTTTACATTCTTTACATCGAAATGTTTGCCTGGGAAACCAAAGGCAAAGAGACCTTTAAAGGCTCCCTGGCGCCTGAGCTTTTCAAACCGACCAAGACCCTGGCCGCTAACCAGGGCCTCTACAACGGCTTCCTCGCTGCCGGTCTCATCTGGTCGCTGCTCATCACCGACCACCATTGGAAGCTCTACGTCGGCGTCTTTTTTCTTAGTTGCGTCGTTGTGGCTGGGGTGTACGGGGCTGTAACGGCCAGCAGGAAGATATTTTTTGTGCAGGCGTTGCCGGCGATCGTGGCACTGGTGGTGTTGCATTTGTAAAGAGGATAGTGGAAAATGAATAGCTAATTAAAAATTCAAATCAGTAAACAATGGCAGTTAATCTGGAACCTACGGCCGAAATGCTGGATGAAGCTCTTTACTGGGACATCGTTCAAAGGTCACTTGACAATAGTTCGGATCAGGAAGATCAGGAGGAGTTTTTGATTGATGCAATCAGTAATCTGTCGCCGAAGGAAATGGTGGGTTTTCGTTTGCGAACGGATGAATTGCTGTTCAAAACTTATACTTCCGACATGTGGTGCGCTGCTTACATTATGAACGGGGGCGCTTCGGACGACGGTTTTGAATATTTCAGGAACTGGGTGATTTCAAGAGGCAAGGATGTCTATTACAAAGCAAAGGAAAACCCCGATTCGCTGGTCTCGGAAGTAGCTGACGATGTCGAGTTTTACGAGTTCGAAACGTTCTGGTATGTGGCGCTTGAAGCATTCCAGCAGCAGACAGACGAAGATTTGTACGACTACATTGATCACGATCATTTCCGCACTTCGGAAGGGAACTATCCCGCTCTTGAATTGAATTGGAGCGAAGAGGATCCGGAGAGCATGAGGGCGATCTGTCCTGAGCTGTATGAGCGGTTTGAAGGGTAGGGAAGTTGATTGAACCATGTTGTCCAAAATTTCCTTAACTTCGGGTAAACAGTTAGGTGATGAGGACTTTGAATGTTTCAATTTCAGAAAATGAGTATAGGAGACTTGGCTTGAAAGAAGAAAATCTCACATTTTCGGAGCTTTTCAACTTAGTCAGTAGAGAGTTGGTTCGTCAGAATCTTGAAAGATCGGTCGAGTTGGCCGAGAAATATGGTCTATCCGACATGACGATAGACGAAATCACCGAGGAGGTGAAAGCTGTACGCACACATGCAAAAAGTCGTCATTGACACAAATGTCTTTGTGTCAGCACTTATTCAAAGAAGTTATCCATATCTAATCGTCAGAGAGCTTTTTGCTGAAGGGCGGATTCAGGTTTGTGTTTCCGATGAGTTACTTGCCGAATATTACGAGGTATTGTCGCGACCAAAGTTTTCCAAGTTTCCTGATTTCTTCATTCGGGCAGAAGCCCTTTTAGCAGATATCGGCGGTAGAGCCGTAAAATATTTCCCTACGACAAAGATTGATCTTATTGCAGATCAGGATGATAATAAGATATTGGAGCTGGCTGAAGAGTGCAGGGCCGACTTCATCGTTACCGGGAATACGAATGATTTTACTTTTCCAAAATACCGCGGTACACTGATTCTGACCCCGAAGGAATTTTGGGAATCGGCGATGACGGATGGATGATGTGCACGCATAACGCGATGTTTTAACGCAGCAACGCCCCGGCTGCTAATCAAGATTCCCCAATGCTATCCAACCGCCATTACGGCAAACAGAGGCGCGCTGAATGTCGTGAATAATGTAGAACAACTACCCAAAGCTTTTCTTGAAATCGCGGATATTCAAAAGCGGCATCGATCTACTCTACCGATGGATAGACGGTTATGACCGGTCGCTTTCTGCTGTTGATATCCTTCTACAAATGGTACAATATTGATTTTGACATAGCCCGTCCGGGATGCATCTGATATGCAGATCTGTCCTGCAAATGGGGCGAAAGCCATGGGTTTATCTAAAATCAAATTCACTGTACACATGAGACCAAGCTGTTATTCTGTTTCCGATTTAAAGTCTGTAACCAATGAAAATGAATGGATCGCCAGCCTCGACCCGCTCCGCGCGGATGATGTGATGGCAAGAATACCGCGCATGAATGAGAAGAGAGATGTAAAGGGACTTGTATCAATTGCCACGATGATCATGCCCGCCGAGCCGGATTTGCGGGGTTTCGGCTACCATGAAGCCAACGCCGCTACCCGTGATATCGGAATTTTGCTGGGGTCGCTGAAAAGGCACGGGATAGAGCCGCATACCGTTGTGGACGGTCTGGCGGATAAAATGCTGTGGCTTGCAGCAAAAACATCCCTGCCTCCAAGGGACACCCTGCTGCATTATACCATTTGGAATCCTGTCGACGACAGAAGACGGACTTATACCGGCACGGCGGACGAAATACATTTGATAGACAGCGTGGTAATGGCTATGGACCCGCTGGTAGCCGCGATCCGATTGCTTGGTGAACTGCATTACACTTCCCTGCACGCCAGGGCATTCAGGGAGATTTGTGAGAAAGTAACGAATTGCTTTCAGAAGGTGATCGACGGCATTGTGCTGGCCCGCCGGAAAGTATCCCTTTCCTACTTTTCTTCGGAATTACGGCTCTATTTCGATCCCATTACATTGGATGGGCGGCAATACCTCGGCCCCGGCGCTGTCGAGATGCCGATGTTCATTTTCGATCATTTACTTTGGAGCAGCGATTGTAAAGATCCGGAATATGCAGTCTTTAAAAATACCTATCTGCCGTATGTTCATCCGGAAATGCGCGGCATTTACCTTGAATTCGATGGGAAAGATAGTTTGTTAGGTAAATGTTTGAAAAACATCGTCGACGAGCGGATGGTCTTTAACCCTGTGGTCTGTGAATCGTTGCGAGCGCTTCGTTTGTGTTTTCAACAATTGAAAAGTTTCAGGATGCCGCATCGTAAAGTAGCGGAGGAAGCCTATGATCATGTGAACGGGCAAGGCCACGCGTCTGAGTCGAGCCGCCACGAATATCGCCATAAGGGTAGCGGCGGCTATTCTCCCGGTATTCTGTCCCACATCGTCGGATTGACGAATGCTAAAATTGCCAAACTCGACGAATGTATAGCGCTTTATCAGCTTAGGTCGGGAAGGTCTGATGTTGATCCGGATTAAAATCACTCAATGATCTTTAGCCCAAACCCATAAACCTCCTCTTCGCCTCGTGCGATCTTTGGATTGTTGCTGATGATGAATATCGAATTGGCGACAGCCAGCGCGACGGTGAGGCCGAAAATGAGGAAAGGGTTGCTCAAGAGGCCCATGAACCCGGTAAGCACGCCGACGAAAATCACCCCGTACCAGATTACCGACCAGGTGATCTGAAAGTTCAGGATGCGTTTACCGAGTTCGTTGGCGCCGGTAATGGAATTTCTTTTGTACATCCAGAGCGCGAAAGGAACGAGCATGTTGCCCAGCGGAATAAACCAGAAGGACAATGCGGAAAGGTTCATGAGTTTGAGAAAACCCTGGTCCTCGTATAGTTCGACTGGCGCCGCCGTGCCCGTAACCGAGAGTTCTTCCACGGACACCTCCAATGCCTGCGCGATGAGGCGCAGCGTTTCTCCGCGTGGTATCACATTTCCACTCTCGATCCGTTGCAATGTCCGGAGGTTGATGCCCGCATTTTCGGCAAGGGTTTCCTGAGAAAGTCCCTTTGCCTTCCGTAAAGTCCGTATTTTTTCGGCGGTGGTCTGTTTGTTCATGTTCAGGTTGTTTTGAGTAAATTTAAGGGTTTTAGAAAGGAAATGATAGCGGCGTTTGTACGGCTTTTGTAGAAAGAGCCGTACAAACGTGTTGCGGTCGAAGTATATTGGCAAGACGCCTGCGTCCGATGTTGCGGTATGGACTGTCTTCGACTTCGCTCAGACTGACATTTCGGTGCATTTTGGATATTCAATATAGTTTATGAAAGAACGCTCATGTCATGCGGACGGGGCCACCCGGCGGTCGAAGCACAGTGGCGAGATGTCCTTGTACGATGTTGCGGTATGGCCTGCCTTCGACTCTCGCTCGTGACATGTCGTTACATTACTTGTATAAAAATCGGTACTGTCATGCTGAGCGGAGTCGAAGCATTGTAGCGAGATGCCCTTGTGCGACGTTGCAGTATGGCCTGCCGTCGACCGCAGCGGCGGCCCGGTCCGCTCAGACTGACATTGCAGTGGCACATTGTCCGGCATTATCCGGCATTGTTTCCGTTCGTTTACTATATTTAGCTATTCCAAAAATCGCTCACGACATTCCTATGCGACACCTTTTCAAAAGAACATTTTTACCAATACTGCTTTCCGGCCTGGCAGCCGCCCCTTCATGGGCTCAGCAACAGCAATCGCTTCTCGGCTTCGGCACCGATGCTGCCAAAAAGCAACTAGACCTCGAAACAACCTTCGACAAGCATCTCCAAGCCAGCAACCTGCGCGACTGGATGAAGCGGATGACCGCCTACCCGCATCAGCTAGGCTCGCCGTATGGCCTCAATAACGCTCTTTTCCTGCGCGATAAGCTCGCTTCCTGGGGTTTTGAGGCGCGGCTGGATACAGTTCATGTACTCTTCCCGACGCCCAAAGTGCGGATTCTGGAACTGACCGAGCCAACCAAATTCAAAGCCGCGTTAACCGAAAAACCATTAAAGGAAGACGCCACCTCGGCGCAGACGAAGGATGTGCTGCCGCCTTACCACGCGTTTTCGGCCAATGGGGATGTGACCGCAGAGCTGGTTTTTGTGAATTACGGCGTGCCCGACGATTATGAGGAGCTGGCGAAGCTGGGGGTGGATGTGAAGGGCAAGATCGTGATCGCCAAATATGGCGGTTCGTGGCGAGGGATCAAGCCGAAGGTAGCTTATGAGCATGGGGCGATCGGGTGCATTATTTATTCCGATCCGAAGGAGGACGGCTATTTTCAGGGCGACGTATATCCCAAAGGGGCATTTAAAAACGAGTCGGGTGTGCAGCGCGGGTCGGTGGTGGATTTGCCGCTGGCGCCGGGCGATCCGCTGACGAACGGTTTTGTGGCTGATGCCGAGCATAAGCGGCTGTCGGTGGCGGAAGCACCGGCGATGATGAAGATCCCGGTGCTTCCGATTTCGTACGGCGATGCATTACCGCTCCTCAAAGCATTGGGCGGCCAGGTAGCGCCTGCGACGTGGCGGGGCGCGCTGCCGATCACCTACCACATCGGCCCGGGCCCGGCGAAGGTGCATTTGAAACTGGAATTCAACTTCGATATCGTGCCTTGCTACAATGTGATCGCGACGCTGAAAGGCAGCGAATTCTCCGACCAATGGATAATTCGCGGCAACCACCACGACGCCTGGGTGTTCGGCGCGGCTGATCCGGTGAGCGGTGCGGTGGCCGAGCTGGAAGAGGCGCGTGCACTGGGCGAACTGGCCAAAACCGGTTGGAAACCCAAACGTACCATTGTGTACTGTTTCTGGGACGGTGAGGAGCCGGGGCTGCTCGGCTCGACGGAATGGGTGGAGAAATACCAGTCCATTTTGAAGGATAAGGCCGTGGTGTACCTCAACTCCGACGGAAACGGTCGCGGGTACCTGAGCGCGGGCGGGTCGCACACGCTCGAAAAGTTCCTGAACCAGGTAGGTCGCGACGTAACCGACCCCGAAAAAGGCACCAGCGTGATCGAGCGGCTGCGCTCGCGTACGATCCTGAACGGCAGCCCGACCGCCCGGCAGGAGGCCCGCGCCCGCGCCGACCTGCGCATTGGCGCGCTGGGTTCCGGTTCGGACTATACGCCGTTCATCCAGCACCTCGGCATTGCCTCCCTCAACGTCGGCTACGGCGGCGAGGATGCTGGCGGCGACTACCATTCCATTTTCGACTCCTACGACCATTACACCCGTTTCAAAGACGGCGACTTCGCTTACGGCGTCACCCTCGCCAAAACCCTCGGCCGCTCCGTCCTCCGTTTCGCCAATGCCGACGTGCTGCCCTTCGACTTCACCAACTTCGCCAACACCGTGCAGCAATACGCCTCGGAGGTAAAGAAAGAGCTCGAAAACGCCCGCACCAAAGCCGAGGACCACAACAAAATGCTCGCCGAATCCCGCTTCGAAGCCGCCGCCGACCCGAAAGACCCCTTCGTCAGACCCGCTGCGTTGTCGGTCGCTCCTTATCTGAACTTCGCGCCGCTGGATAATGCATTGGTCGCACTCGAAAACAGCGCCAAAGCATTTGCCTTGGCTTCTTCGAAATTCCCGTCTTTGCCTGCGGATAAGTTGAAGGAGTTGAATGAGATTTTATACAAAACTGAACGGAAACTGATTCATGCCGATGGCTTACCTCGTCGGCCGTGGTACCGGCATCAGATTTATGCGCCGGGGTTTTATACGGGGTATGGGGTGAAGACTTTGCCGATGATCCGGGAGGCGATTGAGCAGAAGAATTGGAAGGAGGCTGAGGAGGGGATTTTGCGGGTGACGGGGGTTTTGGAGGGGTTTGTTGGGGAGGTTGAGCGGGCGTGTGGGGTGGGGAGGTGAGCAGACAGTCTCAGAGTTGATAAATTTTTCTCCTGTATATCTGGCTGTTGAAATATTTAGAATCGTATAAGGCTATATCTTCGATTCTGGGAGCGGTCATTTTTGTGATGTGTATGCCAAAGCAGCCGAGACAATCGAAGCTTGGGCCTAGTCAATCAATTTATAAACTTGAAGAGTATGCATAGCGAGTTGCTAGGTTAGTTATTTGATTTACTGAAATTTACTTTTATATGCGTCAAAGCACAGATTACATAACCATAGGGCATCCTGATAAGAACCATTAGAGATCTTTTCGCTAGCTTTGACATTACTATTACTATCTTGAATCTTATTATTGCTGATGAGAGATAAACATTTTAAAGTACATGGAAGAGCAAATTTTTGACGAAGACCTGAACCGGGATATTGAGCCGGAAGCGGGGAACGAAGATGTCGTGATTAAAGTGCCATTCAATCCGACCACCATCAAGGTTGACACAAGGCCTTACTCCATAGGTCAGATAATCAACGATTTGCAAGATGGTGTGATCGATTTTGACACAGAATTTCAACGACTTCCAGATTTATGGGATGCTCAGAAGAAAAGTAGGTTTATTGAGTCTTTGCTGTTAAACTTGCCGGTGCCCGCATTTTATTTCAATGAAAAGGAAGAAAATGATTGGGAAGTTGTTGATGGCTTGCAACGTGTAAGTACTTTACGTCAATTTGTGATTCACAACAATCTTCCCTTAGTAAATTTGGAATTTTTGAACACTTACAACGGGCTTACTTATAGTGAATTGCCAGTAACGTTGCAGAAAAGAATCACTCGTTTTCCAATAACCCTTTACTTAGTAGAAAAAGGAACTCCTGACGATGTAAAATATAATATTTTTAAAAGAATTAATCAAGGCGGGTTGGTGTTGACTCCGCAAGAAATTAGGCATGCGATTAACCAGGGCAAGCCAGCTGAAATAATTGCAGACTTGGTTCGCGGCGAAGATGTGGTCGACACCAATGGCGTTCTCCGTATTCGTAAAAATAGAGATAATAGTGAAACGCCGCTATCCGCTACGTTCGAAGGAAAGCTGTTTAGGAAAGTGACTGAAAAGAGAATCCCTTCTGTGAGGATGGAGGATAGAGACTTCGCTACAAGATTTGTTTCCTTTTATTTAATATCTTATAAATTATACGAGCCAGACCTGGATAGCTTTCTTAATAAAGGTATGGCTAAGCTACGTGAGCTTTCGAGCGAAGAAATTATTGAATTGAAAAAATCATTTGTTAAAGCATTAAATCTAGCCTTTGATATTTTTGGAAATGATGCATTCAGAAAGAGATTATCATTTTCGGACAATAGAAAACCAATAAACAAGGCATTGTTTGAGGTAATTTCCGTGAATTTTGCTCAACTAAGTGATGAAAATATCTCGATTTTGTCGCAAAAAAAGGAATCTTTTAAACAAAAAGTCGTTGCCATTCAAGGTGCGAAAGATTCGAAGTTTCTGTCAGCAATTACCCAGGGTACGGCTAGAAAAGAAAATGTTGAACAGCGTTTTACGGATATAAGAAATATCATTACAGAAATACTGAATAAGAATGATAGAGTCAATTGAGATCAAGAACTTTAAATCTCATAAGCATACAAAGTTGAGTTTAGGCAATTTAACGGTGCTGTGTGGGCAAAATGGCGTGGGTAAATCTTCGTTGATACAGGCGCTCCTATTACTTCGTCAGACAGAATCCAAAAGCCGACTGGACACAATATTAGACCTTAACTCGCCACTTTGCTTTATAGGAAAGACAAAAGATGCATTATACTTATATCCGGATAAGGAAGATCGTATCTCCATCCAGTTCCGCTTGATGGATGAAAGTGCGGAATATAAGTGGAACTTTGACGCAGGAAATGAATCAACATTTCTAAATAGAATAAATGCACCCTTGGAAAGCTTGGGATATGAAAACTTGTCACTTTTTGGTAATCTATTTCAATATATAAGTGCGGCGAGAACCGCGAGTTATCAGACAGATAATTATGCTGTTGAAGTTCTGCGTCAAATCTCAATATATCAGGGAAGAGGCGAGCTTACCGCACAATTCTTGGACTATTATGCGAAGCGTATTCGAGTTGACCCGGCCCTGCTTCATACTTCGGAAAGTGACCCCTATTTACTATCGCAGACCACGGCGTGGGAGAGAGAGATTAGTACGGGTGTGAATGTAGTTCCTGTGGCAATTGGGTCTAGTTATGAAATTCGATTTAGTTTCAACGATTCAACCCTTGGAGAAACTGACTATTTTTCGTCTGATAATGTCGGCTTTGGACTTTCATATGCCCTACCAATTGTAGTAGCAATTCTTTCTGCTGAGCCGGGTACTTTATTGCTGATTGAAAATCCGGAGGCTCACCTTCACCCATATGGCCAATCAAAAATTGCTGAGTTGATTTGTCTAGCGGCTCAACTTGGTATCCAAATAATTATCGAAACTCATTCAGATCACATAATTAATGGTATTTTGGTTCAATCGAAGAGATTTGAGAAGGAGAAAAAAGGGATTGATAGGGAGCTACTGAAAATATATTCATTTGAGCGAGATGAAAAACAACATATGACTGTTCCTATCGAGGTTTTGGTTGGAGCAGAAGGGCGATTAGCAAATAGGCCCGATACGTTCTTTGATCAAATAGGTAAAGACATCAGATATATGGTGAACTAAATTTAGATAAAAATGCACTTTTACCTACACTTCCCGGTGGAACCAGAAAACATAATTTCTTCCGATCAGCAATTTAAGGAGTTTCTTCGCGAGCTTCAAAACTGCCTTGATCGTTGTGATTGTGAGAGGCAGTCTGCGCTTATTGCAGACCGTGAAAATGTTGACACCTTTCAGCAAAATCTGGCTCACTTGGGAGAAATAGTAGATTACATTGCTGGATATCAGTTAGACGAGCTGCTCTTCTTAATGCTTGACCAATCAAACATCCAGTATTGGAACGGCAACCCGCTGCATGATGTTCACGAGGAGCATACCTTTTATCGATTTTTTAGCTCACAAAATCGATCTTTTATAGATTCTTACCCATTGATATTTAATGAATTAGCGGAAAGTTGCAAGGAAAACGTAGCGACGTATGCTAAGCTGCACCTGCTTGTGGACTTTACAAGAAGTGAAACCTATTCGCCTTTTGTGTCACTGGTTGTTGGCAGGCATGAAGAGCAACCTGTCCTTATAAATGTCGCGTCTACTAATAATTTCTTGTCGTTGGATAAGTGGATCAGTGAAAATATGCCACAGAGAAAATATAACAACAATGATAACAGGCATTGCGAGAACCACCACGACTATCGTTCAGATAAATCTCCACTAATAGGAGGAGTAGGTGGAAAGGCACATGCTGCTTCACTGCTTAAAAAGGCAATTGGAGACTGGCGCCAAAGAGATTATCTTATCAACTGGGATTCAATTCACAATCGATATATTCGTTTTGAATTTGAAAACGACCCTCAGAATCAATATCACGGGTATCACCTTGTTTTAAGAGGATCTTATGAGGAAGACACAAGGGCAGTAGGCTTAATTCCTGCCAGAATCCTAAGTCTAATTAAGTATCGAGCTGAATTGGAACAAGGAAGCTGATCTTCTGGAACGAGTGTTGTATTGATATTTAAGTATCGCTAGTTTCATTAACAACTCCCTGACAACCAGCTTTAACCAGCTCGAAATGTCAAAAAGTGTCTCCGGATTAGGCCATACCTTACTTAGCCAAAAGGTCGGGAGAAATGCTGCTAGAAACCGCGACACACCTAACCCGCCAAACTCCCCTCAACCAACCCGCCATAAACCTTCAAATGCCCCAACGCAATCTCAACATACTCCCTCTTAATCAGCTCGCTTTTCCGCTTACTCCAAGTTTGTATCCGATCCATAATCTCATCAATGCCAAATTCCGGATGGTTTTGGACGATGAAATCGGTAGTCGCCAATATTTCGAGTGACAGGTCCGAGCTGAACCCGTCAATTAATGTTAGGAGTTTTTGATTTATTGCTTTTGCTTCCGGACTTAGCTCGTTGTTGATGTAATCGTTTACTTCGTGCCACTTTTCGTAATTGAGCATGAGCGGCTCAAATGCTTTGGCCTGGCCTTGCTCCATTCCTTTTAAAAATACACCATTTAATGCATAGAGGACCTTTTCGACACCAATCGAATAAGGGCCGTAATGTTGCGCAGTAAATGTCAGTTGCAAAGGCTGTCCAAGACGCTGATAGAAATAAGCTAACTTGTTGGCAGCGAAAAGGCTACTGTGCTCGCCCATGCTCTCGTAGGCGAATAATGCATATAATAGTTGAGCGCGGGCGGGAGTCAGTTTGACGGTTTTGGTGGTCGCCTGCTTTTGTAAGATCGCCTTGATGTGGTCATTAGGCTCAAAAACAACGATGTCTGAGCTGAGCCCACCGAGATATTTTTCAATCATCGGCTTAACTATATTCCAGTCAAGCCCGCCGTTTCCGCAGCCAAGAGGAGGAAGAGCGATACTTGAAATTTTTTGTTCTGTAATAAGCTCTTGCAAAGCGATGAGGCCGTTTTCTACGTACGAATATTCGGAAGGTTTTCTCCAATGCGTTTTGGTCGGGAGGTTGACAATCAGTCGTTTACCTAAAAGCATGCTTTCGTCCCAAACAGCCAGCAGCTTTCCGGGAGCAAGTTCGTTGCGCTTGCACGCATCTGCATACACCTTGTAGTTGTGCGGGAATGCCTCTTTGAATTGCAGCGCTATGCCTTTCCCCATCACGCCGACAGTGTTGACAGTGTTTACCAGCGCTTCCGTTTCGGCTTGGAGCAAATCTCCCGTTGAGAATCGTATCATAAGCGAATTAAGGAAAAAAACATATTGGTGCGACCGTAACACGAATATTTAAGCGAGCCGAGTTCAAATGTGAGTTAACAATAGCTTCGGCGTTTTCGTTGTACACAATAAAAGATTCTATCGATTCTAATGGCACATGCGAATGAACAAGAAACTCGGCCTGGTATCTTCGCGGCCGATCTGTATCTAAGTCAGATTTCTGAAAATTGCTATTTTGAATGCTCTCCCAGTCAATTTTATCCAAATCTTTCAGGTCCCGATAGTGTCTCGAGTAGGCTGCATTGGCTTGCCCATCAGTAAAGAAAAAGCGACCGTTTCGGCTCAATACATTGATTTCTGAACGTACTACAATGATTTCTTCTCTGGAAAGTTGCGGAACAAGCGGGGCCCAATACCCTGTGACAATGTTGTACAGCATGATGGATCGCGGTGTAAAGTAAAATGGGACGTAGTCCCCGATATTTCCAAACCCATCAATTCTTACAGGTGTTGTGTCTCTCGTGCCGATAATGTCCGGATTTCCGATCGAATGGAACTCCCTACTAGCAGACGGATGACTTTTCGTGCATAGTCCAACCTCCAATATGTGTGGCAGATTTCGAATGTTACAGATCCGGTAGCAGTATTTACGGTCCGCATTGATCATAGCAGGAAATCCTAAGAGTTTTTAGGTGTGAAAACGAATACACAAAATAGCACTGAGCGTTACTCGGCTCTTCATTTTATCACTTCGCAGTACTCACCAACAACTCCCTAATATCCACCTTCAAATACACGGAAATCTCGTACAGCGTCTCCAAAGTTGGTTGCACCTCATTCCGAGCCCAACGCGAGACGGTTGTTTCGGTTTTGTCCAAATGTTTAGCTAGGTCTTTCCCCGATTTCTCTTTCTCTACAAGAACAAGTTTAATCCTATTAAGACGCAATTTTGCCACGAGATGCTCATTTATAGCTGTTTCGTGTAAATAAAATATAAATATTGCACAACTTTAAAAGCACTCTAAGTGTATTTAAATAGTATTTTTGTGTATATTTAATTTGTATTTATTACTATTTATAGTACTATTGTAGTCTAAAATTTGAACTATGACACACGAAAAAAAATCTTCCAAACCCACCGAGCGGCAACTAACCGTCTACCGAAAGTTCCTCCCACGTGTTTACCAATACGCCATCATGCCCGAAATCCGCCTCTGCGGCAAGTGGCTGAAAGAAGCCGGTTTCGAATGCGGCGACGAAGTGACGGTGCGGTGTTTGGGGAATAAATTGGAGATTACGTTGAACCCGGAAGAGGAGGCAGAACCTGGGCCGGGGCGAAAACGGTGACGCGGAAATCGTGGCTGGGCAATGGAAGTTCAAAGATGCAGCTCCACATCCATGCTTACATGAAGAATGCGGATAATTTCGATTACGTGACCGGAGGACTTTCGGAAATACACATTATGCTTGACACAAAAGGTTTTATAATAGCCTTTTCGAATCGCGTCGATTTGTTTGGCTTTCGCTCTTCCGTCCGCAATGGCTTGGAAGCAGCTGAACAATCCATCAAGATACTTTTCCGCCTGCTCTGCCGACCAGGTGCTTTCGGTGTAATCCCAAATATCCTCCAAGTCGGACTCGGCTCGACGAGCCAGGCGGTATGATCCCATTTACGATTTTCTTTTACCTCTCATCTTGGCTTTAAATTCCTCCGGGTCGAAGTCTTCCACCCAGCCGCTTTGCTCGCCTTCCGCTAATGCTTGTCTCAATAGCTTCAATTTTTCTTCTTCTCTTTCAAGCAAGCGCAAGCCAGCCCTTACGACCTCGCTCGTGGAGGCGTAGCGGCCGGTTTCAATTTGATTTTGAATAAATGTATCAAAATGAGGGCCGATGGAAATGGATGTGTTCTTGGTCATGATCAATTTTGCTGAGTAGCTGATTTATTAAAAGTACCAAAAATTGGTAACATTGCTTATAAAAAAATCCCTCCGTTGATCGAAGGGAGGAAACATTGCTTGGTATGGATTGTCTTCGACTTCGCTCAGACTGACATTCTACATTTGTCATGCTGAGCGAAGTCGAAGCACATGCGCAATGTCACTTCACCGTATACCAATCCCGCACCCGCACATCAATCTTACCATCCTTCTCATTCACCAACTTCTTAAACGCCTCGGTATCACTAAACCCACCCTGCCCGCGATAGTGGTAGGGATAAACAACCTTCGGCTTAAACGCCAGCACGGTAGTAGCAGCCTCATTAATATCCATCGTATAAGGCAAATTCATGCACACAAATGCCACATCAATGTTTTTCAATGCTTTGATTTCCGGAATGCCGGAAGTATCCCCGCTGAGAAACACCGATTTACCGCCGATTTTGAGCACGTAGCCGTTGCCGCGACCTTTGGTGTGGCGCGAGTCGGCTGTTTCGGGCAGGTTATACATTGGGATGGCGGTGATGGAAATGCCGAGTTTTTCGGTAGTAGCACCGTTGGCGAGGATGGTCGTTTTGGCTTTCAGGGCGTCGGACATTTTGTCGGCGACGGCTTGCGGCGCGACTATCACGGTGTTGGTCAGGTCGAGGGCGTCGAGGGAAGCCGGGTCGAAATGGTCGCCGTGGATGTCTGTGATCACGATCAGGTCGGGTTTGGCGATGCCGACGAAGGTTTTGGGGGCCTGGTAGGGGTCGGCGTAGATGGTTTTGCCGTTCCACGTGAGCGCGAGCGTGGCGTGGTTGAGTGGCTGGATTTTGAGCGGACCTTTGGAGGTCTTGATTTCATCGGGTGCAGGAAGCTGGGCCCAGCAAAGGGAGGCCGCGAAAAGGAGTAAAAAGGTGAACGTAGTTTTCATGATCTGTATAGTTAGATTGACCAAATTTAGGGTTTACATGCCCGCAAGCAAGCTTTTGCAGATTTTTTCATTCCTTTTTAATAGCGAAGTGCCGGACTTGTTTAGCTTGCAGCCGCATTGTGTAAAACGCATTCAAATGACTCTTCATCGCAAAATGGCCACCCGAATGGCCCGGTTTATATGCTCCTTGATCTCGATCCTCGTTGCCGGCAACGGGGCATACCACGCATCGGCCCAAAAGTTCGTAGTGGCGCCATTCAATTTCAACATACAAAATGGCTCGTACACACCCGCGAGTACGGACGCGAAGGCACTCGCGGAGGTGAAAACGGAAATTCCCTCGCAGACATTCATGCCTGACTCTGACGCCGTTATGTGGTTTATCTTCCCTGAGCCGGGAGGGATTTTGCTTTTTAAGAACAGGGAAATGAAGGACTTGAAGAATGCAGCGGGCAAATTATCGAGCCCGTCTATGGCGATTGTAGATACCATTTTTTACAATCAGGTCTACCTGGACAAGACTGGCAATGACGGAAAGTATACGTTTGACATGTGTTATTCCCTGCGCGTCGATGGTAAGCGCTATTATACGGACTTTCGGCCGCACGATTTTGCTGCCTACCGGCAATCGTTAGCACATCATAAGCAGCTGTTTCTGCTAGCCTCGCAAGATATGGGCTACGAAGTTTACGCCGACAAAGGTTATCCGGAGCATTTCCACATTGCGGTTTTCGATATGCAAAATGGCGGTATCCAAACACGCTTCATCAGCGAAGAACTGCCATTTCACTACGGAAACGAGTTTTTAGATGAAAGCGACAATGTTATCAAATCTCAATACAATGAAAAGGATCACACATTTCGCATTGAAATCGAAGGCTTAAATGAAACTTACAAAGGCGTTTGGGACGGGAAAGAATTGAAGCATTTAAAGTAGTATGGCGACGATCCATTTGACGACACTAATTCACGCACCCATAGACGCCTGTTTCGACGCAGCGCGAAGTGTGGACGCACATTTGTCGTCGACGGCTGGCACCAATGAAAGGGTGTTGGCGGGCAGAATGTCCGGCTTGTTCGAGGCAGGCGACGTCGTTACCTGGGAAGCAACGCATCTGGGGATCAGGCAACGGCTCACCGTCGAAATCGTGCGGGTGACTAAGCCGACGTTTTTTGAAGACCGGATGCTGAAAGGGGCTTTCAAAAGCATGTGTCACGAGCATCATTTTGAGGAAGAAAATGGCGTTACGGTGATGATAGATATATTTCGCTACGAAGCGCCGTTCGGTATTTTAGGTATTCTTTTTGATAAGTTGTATTTGGAAAACTATATGAGAAAGTTTTTGCAAAGGAGGAATTTACATTTAAAGCAGATGCTTGAAGGAGCATAACGGTTTCTCAAATTAACAATCAGGATTTGAAGACATTCAAAGTATCTTCACCGAAGCCAGTATTTTCAAAACCTCATCTTCATTTTTACTCACCCCGTAAATGCTAAGCTTACGAAAATCATCGACTTTAATATAAATGCCGATCAATCCTTGCCCGAGTATTTTGGGTTTGACAGTGAGCGTCTTATAGCCGCTTTGGACGGACTCGGTGCGGTAATGCGTGGCGTCGGTTTCATTTTTAAATGAATAGGAGTACATGCCCATGTCGTAGCGCAGTGTATCTTTTCCGTTCGTAATGCCGCCAACTTTGGAATCATAGCCCTGCGACTCGAATTTCTTCCAGCTAGATGGTGCTACAAATGAAAAATCATCGAATGACATAGGCGTCGGTTGGTCCTTTTTGCAACCCAGGACCATAAGAAGCGCGAGAATGGATAGAAAGGTCTTCATAGCTTTAAGCGGGAGAATGTGAGCTAGTTCGAAGACCGGAATACATGAAACTTGGTTGGGAGCCAAGCCGCTTTTTTATATTAAAATGCATTCAAGGAGCTTTCTTGCGAGCACCCTGAAAGCAGATCAATGTTATGCGATAGGCGCTTCGCCTTCGAGCACGGGCGGTTGCGCGGGCACACCTGCGAGGCGCTGTAACACGTGCGCCACCACGGGCCGACAACTGAAAAGGTAGGCGTGGTGGCTCATCAGGAAGTACTTATCCCAGAAGGTTTTGAGTAGGTTGATTCCACTGTAGTCGCCAGTCCTTGCCTTTGCCATGGCAGCGTCGTCGTTGTCGAGGAAGCCGTAAAAGAGCGGGTCCGCTTGTGGACCGGCGTCCTGTTTGATGATATCCAGCACGTTGTAGAAATTAAAGCCTTCTTCAAGTTGCAGATTGGGATCTTTTTTGAAAATTTCGTCGCCGTAGCTGCCCAGGTTGCGAAAGTCGGTGGTGAGGCCTTCGGCGTCGGGCCGGGGATCGAAATTGGCCGTGTTTGCATTGAGGTTGAACTGCTTGGAGCTCACATACAGAAGGTAATCGCTCGGATCGTAGTAAATGTGTACGTGCTTGGCGAGCTGCTTTAAGGGTGTATAGTTGTAATGAAAATGGGGCCCTTTGAATTTCCTGCGCATATTTTTGAGCTGCACGCCTCCTTTTTGCACGGCCAGGTGCGTCACGTCAGGCGCCATGAGGAATATGTTCTCGAAAATGCCGGTCGGAAAGCTGTGGCCCTCGCCGGGATTGATCATGCCGTTCAGGAGCTGGTGGCCAAATGAATGCACGACGAGGTTGAGCGTCTTGCCCGCCTCTTTCAGTTTTTTTGAAAGCACTTCAAAATATTCAAACAACCCATTCCGGGTAAATTGCTCGCCATAGCCGATCGAGCGGTCGTCTGCTTTTTTGCGCCAGCCGTACGACGGCCAACCGAAGTAAAGCACATTGGCCACGCTGTTTTCGGGGTGGGCGAGGTAGCTCTGCACGAATTGCGGCACAAGGTCCAGTTTGAGGCCGGGTTCCCAGTCAAATCCGTGAATGTATACAAAAACGTGTTTGCGCGATTCCGGCAGCCGGGTTACGGCCTGCGTGACGCCGGTAGCCCATACCTCGGGAAATAGCTCCATTACTTTGAAATCGCGGTTCGGGGCGGGAGGGAGGTTCGCAAACGAGAGCCTGGTAGGTGCATCGGCCATATCAATGACCGGAATGCCGGCATTACTAGCCCGGTAACAGATAAAAAAATGCGATTTATCGTGGTCCGATAAGCCGGAATACGCATCGAGTTCGACTTTGTTGCCGATTACCTTCGTGCCGTCGCTGGTAATGTACCATAGCGTGCGGCCGTCCTGTTCGCCACGGATCACCTGTACTTTGTCGCCCCGCCTAAAAAAGGGCCGCGCGCCGTTTGCGCCCGGGCGCTGTGACTGCTGGTCGAGGTTGTCATTGATAATGCCTTCCATAAGAGGTGGTTGTCTAAGAGTCAAGGTAGTTCTACAAGTTAACCAGTATCCCCGATCTACTCAATCGTTTGTTATTTAGCGGTAGGCCCATCGCAAAAAGTGTGATTAGTGGCCTGAGGCGACATCTGTGGCACAATTTTAGATCATATTACTGCATAACCATCCAAACACCAAAGATGAAAGCTGTTATTTCGATGTTATTTGCCGCCTCCGTTATGGTAGCTTGTAACACGCAGTCAGACAAGCAGGAAGCACTCTTGAAATCACAACAGAAAACCATCGATTCCATGCGTGTTGCCATGGAAAAGCAGGCTATAATAGATTCGATGAATGCACTGCAAGCTCAGCGCCAGGAAGCTGAAAAGTGGGAAGAAATCGACAAAAATGAGGCAACAAACCACACTCAGGCCGTTGCAAGCACACCAGCACAAGCGGCTCCCGCTAAAAAGAAATGGAGCCATACCGCCAAAGGAGCGGTTGTAGGTGCGGGTACGGGCGCGATCACCGGCGCTATCATCAATAAGAAGCGGGGCGAAGGCGCGCTGATCGGTAGCCTCATCGGCGCCGGCGTAGGTGCGGGTACCGGCGCGATTGTTGACCATAGCGTCAAAAAGAAACGTCAGCAACAATAATCACATATTCGCTATATAAGTTGGATTGCCGGTCGTTGTGACCGGCAATTTTTTTGTGCCCGCTCATTTCACCGGTTGAGGTATCAGCATTTCCGCATTGCCGTTCCTCGGCAATCGATATACGTCGCCATTGGCATTGGAAAAATAAATGAACGATTCCGACGGTTTCCGGCCGTGGCCATCCGCCCAGATCGCGTAAAAGCCGTCCTGCACGTGCAAGGGCTTGCGCACATACGAGTGGTTCATCGGGCTGTTTCGGGTAAGCTGTCTTTCCAGGGACCATTGCCTGCCACCGTCATCGCTCCGCCACATCGCCACTTCGCCACCCGGGTTGTAGGCCTGCGGACCATCGAAGCCCGGCCCGACCACCCGCCAGCTGTCCCTGGAAACATGGTAAACCGAGCCCATATCGTAGTTGTTGTCGGAAGTGGTGACAATATGGTGTTCCCAGCCTTTCTTGCCCGGTCGGTGCAGCGTCCATTCGCGCGGGCCGTTGGCGGGGCCGGCTTCATAACCGTTGCTCGCGATCACCAGGATGCCCGGTTTGTTTTGTTGGTCGAATGTAATGTCGAGCAGGTAGCAGTTTCTTTTCTCGGCCGCATAGTCGTGCACGGTAGCGAGGTTTTGAGGACTGGTTAATGGCAATTGCGCCGTTTCGCCCTGAATGTTCTGCCAGGTTTTGCCAAAATCCGACGTTTCGAGGTAATGCAGATTCGTGCGGTAGTTAAGGCCTTTGCCTAAGGGATGATAGTCGAATGCAACACCGATCTTGCCATTCCGCTCGGTGCTGATCTGGTAATGTCCCTCCTCGATGTGCGCCAGCACTTTCCATTCGTTCCAATGCACACCGTCGCGAGTCGTGTTGAATCCGATCACGCGCTGGCCCTTCTGGTTGTATTTGGTAAATAATGCAATGAAACCTTTGCCTTTGACCGGATATACCTGGAAATAGGAGAAGTTGTCGAACGGCTTTTCAATTCCGTTCACCAGTTCGGTTGCGCGGATCGTTTCAAAACCGTTGATATCAAATGGTTTTTTGCTTTTATGAATGTAGGACGGGCGCGAAATGCCATGGGATGTAGAGAAGATCCAGACATAGCCCTGATCGTCAAGTGAAATGACGGGGTTATCGTGGGCGTCGGTCGTTTTCTTGTCGAGAATGGTCAGCGGATTGGCGACCTTACCTGTTTTATGATCGAAGAAAGATACATTATGCAGCAAAGTGGAGTTGGTGCTGTCTGTACCGCCGAAGCAGAAAAATGTTTTATCCACCACTTTGGAATAGACCGCAAAGGGCCGGTGATTGGCCGGGTAAACGGCTAACCCGCCGGAGTATTTATAGACATATTCGTCGTTTGAAGGCTGGTTCATATACCAGATACCCCTGAAACCATCGGCTCTTTTCATGATCAGTGCAGCTTCGGCATGCCGATCGTCGGGATGCTGAGCTTGCGACGAGATGCAACTGAGTAATGCAAGGAAGATAAGCCAGTATCCGGCGTTTATTTTGACTGCCATAAATGAAGTACACTATTGTTTACATAGGATACAAAAGGCCATTTTTATGGACAACCTACTTATGGCAAGTTTTGTTTGTGCAGCAAAATAGAAAGGCCGAGGGGGGCATCTAGCTAGTGTATTTTTAGAATTTTACCTTGTAAATATAATAGTAAGTGTTAGATTTGCAAGGTAAAAAACTGGTAAATGTGGCTGTCTTTAAGCCCGCTTTTACCTTGTAAATCTAAAATTGAATGTTATAATTACAAGGATGATTCCAAGATTAGCACAAGAAGATATTGCACTTTTACTGGATGAGTTTCCAGCCGTAGGCGTCTTAGGACCGCGGCAGATTGGCAAAACCACTTTGGCAGACCTCATTGCGGAAACCCAGCCGGTAGAGCCGGTTTACCTGGATTTGGAGAATCCCCTGGATGTCGCCAAAATGATCGAGCCGGAAGCTTATTTTGAGGCGCACAAAGGAAAGCTGATCATTTTGGACGAAGTGCATCGTATACCTGCCCTTTTTCCGGTGCTGCGTGGGGTTATCGACAGTCGCCGTCGCGAAGGGTTCCGGACTGGCCAGTTTCTGATACTTGGGTCGGCTTCGCTGGATCTGTTGAGACAATCTTCCGAAACCCTCGCCGGGCGGATCGCATATAAGGAGTTGTCAGGCTTTGTGGTCAACGAAATCGAGGGAAGTGGGCTTTCGTCACAAGATCGGCTGTGGCTGCGGGGCGGATTTCCTGATAGCTACCTGTCTAAAAGCGATACCGCAAGTTTCCGTTGGCGGCTCAATTTCATCAACACCTATCTGGAACGGGACATTCCTCAATTTGGCCCCCGGCTCCCCACGGTACTGCTGCGAAGGCTGTGGACTATGTTGGCGCACCATCAGGGCGGCCCGCTCAATACCGCACAGCTGGGATCCAGCCTCGATATTGCCCTGCCGACCGTAAAGCGCTATGTCGAGCTGTTGGAAGATTTGTTTTTGATCCGAACGCTGCGGCCCTGGTCAGGGAATGTCGGTAAGCGTCTGGTGAAAACACCGAAGGTTTATATTCGCGATAGCGGGCTCACCCACGCGCTCCTGAACCTCACGACGCTGGACGATTTGCTGGGGCACCCTGTCGCTGGCCATAGCTGGGAAGGGTTCGTGATCGAAAATCTGCTTTCGGCTTTGCCTTTGGGCATAACGGCCTGGTACTATCGCACCGCTGCCGGCGCCGAAATCGATCTTGTGCTGGAAAGAGGAGGGCAGGACCGCTATGCTATCGAAATTAAAAGGTCGCTGGCTCCCTCGCTATCCAAGGGCTTTTACCTTGGTTGCGAGGATATTGGTGCTACCAAACGCTTTTTGGTTTACCCCGGAAAGGAAAGATATCCGATGACAGGAAATGCGGAAGCAATACCGCTAGCCGAAATGGTCAGCGAAATAATAAGTTTGGGTGTTTGATTAAAACAATGCGACAATGGCCTGGAATCCACAGATTTATGATCAGTTTAAAACGGAACGTTCGGCCCCGTTTTTCGACCTGCTGGCAATGCTGGAACGAAAGTCTGTTTCCGATGCGGTCGATTTAGGGTGTGGTACCGGCGAGTTGACGCAGCATCTGGCAACAGCGTTAGCTGGTGCCAACGTGTTGGGCGTAGATGCTTCGCGGGAAATGCTGGAAAAGTCGGCGGCATTCGTGACTGACCGGCTCAGTTTTGAATGCATTTCAATAGAAAATTTGCTGGCTAGGGCACAGCAATGGGACGTGGTCTTTTCCAATGCAGCCATTCAATGGGTGCCTGATCACAAGGTGTTGTTTCCCAAACTGATCGCCGCCGTCCGGCCGGGAGGACAGTTGCTGGCTCAGATGCCCAATCAGCATGAAAACATTTCAAACCGCCTTTTACACGAACTGGCTGGCCTGGAACCTTACGCGACGGCGCTGCAAGGCTGGAACCGCATTTCACCGGTGCTCGGCATCGAAGGTTATGCGGAGCTGCTTTTCGAAAACGGTGGGAAATCGATACAGGTGTTTGAAAAAATATACCCGCTTGTGTTGCCGGATGTGGATGCATTGCTCGAATGGGTTTCCGGTACGGCGCTGATCCCCTATCTGGAAAGGCTGGGCGAAGAGATGCACGATCGCTTTGTACAGGATTACAAAAGTCTACTGTTAACCCATTTCGCTAAAACGCCTGTCTTTTACCCGTTTCGAAGGATCTTGATAGCTGCGACGTTTGAATAGATAGGGCCGGTTATGCACCGGCCCTGAATGGTTGTCAGCCAGCAGCATAAGCCCCTGCAAACCGCTTTGCGAAATCTTCCAGTTTGAAGTTGCTGGTGATTTCCGGCCGGTTTTTCCAATAATCTTCCTGCATCGTGCCATTGCGCAGCGCCTGGCCCATTTCCATGTAAAGTCGAGCGAAAACGTCGTTCAGACCCGCCTGCACCATCCCGTTATATGCATCTTCGTCGGAGAAAGTTACCCAGGGAATACCTTCTTTGCCCACGGCCTCGCCTAATACCGACGCGATTTCCGAAGGATCGCGTTCATCGCTGGCGATATAGGTGATGCTTTCCGTCTTCGTGAATGGTGTCAGCAACGCATCCGTTGCCGCCAGTGCGATGTCGTCGGTGTCGGTGAGCACCAGTTTTTCGCCAGTATTTCCAAAATTGCTTCCGGCAATGCCCGCGTGTTTGATCAGTCCGATCTGGCTGTACAGGTTGCTGAAAAAGTAGGAGGGACGCAGGATTTTGACCTGTAAACCGGAAATGGCGGCCAGCTTTTCTTCCAGATATCCCAATGCATCGATCGGTCCCGCGCCCTTACGCAGGTGCGAGCCTATGCTGCTCAGGAGCACGATGCGGCGGATACCCGCCGACTGAATTGCCTGGACGTACTTATCCGCGACTTCGAGCTGGAATGCAGCATAGTCGGCAAGTGCAAAGTCGCTGGGAATCATCAGATAGGCAATGTCGCCGCCTTGAAATGCAGATTCCAGGAATGCCGTATCCTGAACAGACCCGATGGCAGCCTGTGCCCCAAGACTTTCTATCTGTTCTTTTTTACCTGCGTTGCTACTGATGACGAGCACTTCGTGACCAGCTTTGATCAAATTCTGTGTAACGGGAAGGCTGATGTTGCCCAAAGATCCTGTGATGATATATTTCATGTCCTTGTGATTGTTTCTGATGCAGCAAAATTATATTTGTACTTACTTTTTGACAAGTACTTACCCGAAAGTATGTATGACTAAAATTAAAGAAAGCTCGACTTACAATGCGAACCGTGAGATCGTGATGCAGCAATGCCCGGTAACCTACGTCATGAACAAGATCGGGGGCCATTGGAAGCCCATTATTTTGTACCACCTGCTGGCCGGCAGCAAGCGATACAGCGAAATCAGGAAAGCCATGCCGCATATTACCGAAAAAATGCTGATTCAGCATTTAAAACAGTTAGAAAGTGATCGATTGCTGGTACGGGAAGCAAAACCCGTCGTACCTCCCTATGTTAGCTATACGCTCACGGACGGTGGACGGGAGCTCGAAACGGTGATCAATGCGATGGCCGAATGGGCTTACCGGGACATGCAGCGCGCGCAGGATTTTGCCGAAGCTGCCCTGGTAGCCTAACCAAAGCGGTCGATCTGTTCAAAATTATGAACCCTGCTGACATAAGGTTGTCACCCGGGCATTTATTTTGCGTTCAAAAACAGAGCTGAAATGAAAGTACACACCACCAACTACGAAAATACCTTCATCGAAGTGGCCGACGACTGTCCGGCTATATCCGGAGAAGTACCGCCCATGAAAGGCGAGGGCAAGACCATTGCGGGAATCCAGTACGATATGATCAGGAAGAATCCCTATCAATTTACCTCGGACGACGTGCTGTTCCAGGTCTTTGCTGAACGCAAGGATTTGACCGAAAGTGAGTTGGACGAGGCCAGAAAGCAATTTTTTTCCAAAGGGCAGGCCTGTTTACGCGCCTCGCCTCTTGCCAAGCGCTATGGTTGGGGCGTTCATCACGACGAGCAGGGCAAAGTGGCATTGTATGCATGCGATAGCCCGGAATACCAGAAATTTGTACATGACGAAGAAACGAAGACCGTGAAAGCGATGAGGTCGAGCAGGTAGCCGTCCGGAAAGCTTTCGAAGAAATTACCGCGACGTTGGGTAGGGTTTTTTATCTTTACAAAACTCCTCGTCAATCGGTACCATGAAGCTATCTCTTTCTATCACTGCTCTGATCATAATGGCCGCGGCGTGCTGCCTGGCACAGCCGGCAATGGTTATCGAACCCGTCGTCTCCGGGTTCACAAGGCCCGTGAAAGTAACCAATGGAGGGGACAGCCGTCTTTTCGTGGCGGAGATCGGGGGGAAGATCAGGATCGTCAAGAACGGCGCCATTGTGTCTCAACCGTTTCTCGATATAGGGGCGAAAGTCAACAATCCGGATTGGGCAGGCATTTTCAGTATCGCTTTTGATCCGGCCTACCAGGCCAACGGCCACTTCTACGTCTTGTACGTTGTTAAAGACCGTTTCGAAGTGCAGGTTTCCCGGTTCAGCCGCTCCGCAGGCGACGCCGATCTGGCTGACCCCAATTCGGAGCAGAAAGTGCTTACAATCCCGTACACGGATGTCCTGGGAGGGCACAGGGGAGGGGATATGGCTTTTGGAAAAGATGGCTTTCTGTATATCTCGACGGGAGACAACGGGCCCGGTTCCAGAGGGGTGACCGGCGATCCGGAAAACAACGCCCAGAATACGACCCGGCTTTACGGCAAGCTTCTCAGGATCGATGTCGTAAACGCATTACCTGTCACGCCAACCCCCGACAAAATCTTTGCCTTGGGCCTGCGCAATCCCTGGCGGTTCAGTATCGACCGGCTCAACGGCGACTTCTGGATCGGCGACAATGGCCAGGATGGCTGGGAGGAAGTAAACTATCTCAAATATCCTTTTGAAGTAGCGGCCCCCAACTTCGGATGGAGCTGCCTGGAAGGAAATCAAAGCTACACCGCATCCCATTGCGCACCGGGCACTACTTACCAGGCGCCCAGGGTAACGTACCCTGGTTTTACCAACAACGGCGGTCTCGACGCGTCGGTGATGGGCGGATATGTGTACCGCGGAAGCCGTTATCCTTCGCTGAAAGGCTATTACTTCTTTGGGGATTATACATCGGGCAAAATCGGGTTCGTTAACCCGTCAGGTATTCCAACCGTCAATGCGGGCCTCAGCTATCCTTCCGTGATTTCTTTTGGGGAAAATCAGGCGGGCGAACTGTATCTGCTCTCGTTTCTGAACGGAACGCTGGCACGGATGACCAGCCCGGACGATCCTCTGCCGGTTAAACTTGTCTTTTTCAGGCCTCAGTGGCGCGAACGTTCCCTTGTGCTGGAATGGAAAACTTCCTTTGAAAGTAATTTTGCAGATTTCGAACTGGAACGGAGCACCGACGGGCATCATTTCAAACTGTTGGATCACATTGCGCCGTTGGGCGCGGGTCGTACATATTCATTTCCGGACAGTACACCGACTACAAAAACCAGCTATTACCGGCTTAAAATGACGGACTTGGACGGAAGCTACGCGTACAGTAAAATTGTAGCAGGCATCGGCGGGCAGGACGCGGAGCTTTTGGTATATCCCAATCCCGTTTCGCACCAATGTCAGATCGAGGGTATCAGAAAAGGTGCGCGGATCGCGCTCTACAATGCGGCGGGAGACAGGCTATGGTCGGGAACTTCGCAATCGGATAGCAGAATGTCGCTCGATTTGAGTGGCCGGGTGGCGGGAATTTATACCGTGATCATCGAGGACGATGCCGCGGGTTTCCAGAAAAGCATTAAGATCATCAGGAAATGAGTTGACAGTTTTAGCTTAATAAATCCCTTTACATCCACATCCTTAGCATTAGTCCATGAAAAAATTAGGGCTCGTAGGCGGTATGAGCTGGGTCTCGACCATCGATTACTATCGTTTTATCAATGAAGAGGTGAATGCCAGATTGGGCGGCATCTATTCCGCGGAATGCATTATTTATTCCGTCAATTTCCATGAGTTTGTAATCAACAACACAGCAGGACTCTGGGACCGTACTTTCGAGTTGCTCCTGGCTGCCTGTCAGAATCTGGAAAAAAGCGGTGCTGAGGGCATTGTGCTTTGCGCTAATACCGCTCACGCTGTGGCCGACCGGCTAGAAGAGCATCTGTCACTTCCGATTATACATATCGTTACCGCAACGGCAGAAGCCATTCATCGGAAAGGTTTGAAGAAGGTAGGCTTGCTTGGGACGAAGTTTACCATGGAAATGGATTTTTATAAAGACAAGATCCGCAGCTTGGGTGTCGAACCGATGATCCCGGAAAGCCGGGAAACGCGCGATTACATTCAGGAAACATTGCGTGACGAGCTAGGCAAGGGGATAATCAAAGAGGAAACCCGCCGCGAATACCTGAAAATCATGGACCAGCTCATTGCTCAGGGCGCCGAAGGCATCATCCTCGGGTGTACGGAAATACCGATGATCATCAGTCAGCCGGACGTACAGGTGCCGGTCTTCGACACTACCAGAATTCATTCACAGGCGGCGGTCGCATTCGCATTAAATGCCTGAGCCGTCAGTGGGCGGAAACGTCGATTGATGTTGATCAAAAACTACATGACGAAGACAAACCTGCGCAGCGGCTTTCGGGTGTTCAGGTAGCGCCGGATGAAGGCAGATTCGGAGTCAATCAATGCGGAAATCTCGGCGGCTTTCTTTTTAAGCGACGCAATGTTGGCCGTAATAGCAGCATTCGGTGTATCGATCAGCTCAACAGTTTTGAGTGTGGCTTCAATTTTTGATCTGATGGAATCGGGGACTGCCTGTAATTGCCCGTCGCTCCAATCCGGATTTTTGAAACGACGATTTTTCCCGGCTACATAATTATTGTATTCATCAACCGCGCGTTGCATGTTGCGGAAACCGCTGTCCATCCAATCCACATGCTGGTAATGTTTGATTTTGTTATCGAGATATGCCAGATAGTCTTGCAGCAACTGGTTTTTCACTCCTTTTGCATCGATTCTGGCCAGTTCGCTTTTCAGTCGCGCCAGCTTTGATTGCTTCTCGTATAGCCGAAGTGAATCTTCGAACTGAAAAGGGGCAGTTGTATTGCTCTCCAAACTGTGCTGCTGAATTTGAATGTGTGACAGGGGGTGGTGCTGAAATTGCCAGAGCGGGTCAAAAGGAATGTGTGTTTCGGCAAATTCCGAAGGCTTGTTGGCAAACCATTGATCGTCGTACTTCTTCACAAATCTGTTTTGAATGACATAACCCGAAGCCCAGGTCGGATCGAACATGAGCCATTCCTGATTGACCCTGACGGCATTCCAGACGTGCCCGACCTGATCATTGACACGCCCACCCGCGATGACATATCCGTCGATCACATAGGATTGGTAACCCAGGCGTTTCACGAGCGCGTCGAATAACCGGGCGTAGTGAAAGCAGATGCCTTTTTTGGTTACGATCACCTCGCGGACGTAGTCCTTATCGGAGTTCTCCCAGGTAAGTGTTTTGCTCTTTAGCAGCGTTCTGCGCATATCGTATTCGATTTCATTTGCCACCCATTCAAATGCACTCCGAATGGTATCTTGTTTAAAATCAATCTGTTTGATAATGGCATCAAGCTCTTGCTGCTGAGCTGAAGCAGGCTTTGAAAAGATGAGGCACAACAGGGCCGATAGGAAGTGCCAATACGTAGATCGCATGGGGCGGATGGAGGTTTTTGCTGTGAAACTATCTCTTTATCAGTAGCTGTACACAAAGCCGGCTGTCCGAATAGGGCGAGCGGCTTTGTGTACAGGTGCTGATCAGAGTTTGTCGGACGCCGGCACCAGCTTCGCCTTCAGATCCGGATCTTTCATATCCTTGTCGAGGGGGAACATCGGGTGCTTGATGCGTTTGTAAGGCAGACGGTCCAGATCCTGGTCGACGCCACCGGGTGTAAGCGACAGAATCCAGTCGGCGCGCATGTTGTAGAGTTCGGGTTCCAAATAACCGATCTTGACCACCACGATGTCGGATTTGTGGGGATTCAGGCCCAGCCGGGTGAAATCGGCCTCTTTGTGATAGGGCTTACGCTTTTTAGTAACGATCACGTGCACACTGCCCACTTTGATAACCACTTCGGTCTCCGCATTGATATCACCGTGGTGGATGGCCTCGACAGTTCCAACCAGATGCACGGGCGGTGCAAAACGCGCATCTACTTTTGCACCCGCGTGCGCGTCGATTTTGCCTCCGACCCCTGCTTTCACCGCTGCTTCCACCAATTCGGGGCCGGGAATGGATGCGTAAATGAGTGATGGGCCACTATCTGATTTGAACTCCGGGCGTTTCAGGATTTCGGTGATCGTCCAGGTCACATCACCCGCACCACCCGCGGTAGGATTATCGCCGGAGTCACTGATAAAGAACGGGTGCTTGTCGCTGGCGAGCGCTTTCTGCAATGCACCTTTCAGGTCATCTGTCGGGGCTACGAATGCGAATTCCTTTCGCACATCCCAGAAACTTTTTGCCAGCATTTCGGCGGTCTGTGTCACTTTGCCTTTGTCGTCGCCGGTGACCATAACCACGGCATGGTTGCGGGGTTCGTCGGCCCAGGCATAGCCGACCCACATGGCGGCGTCGATAATGCCGGGCTGCACCGAGGCGGGAGCTACTTTTGCGTATAGCGATTTGCCGGGCTCGATGCGAGTGCTGGTTTTTTCGCCGGGAAGCAGGACTGGGACCGGAATCCAGGCTTTGTAGGCGGGCTTCCCTTTCCCGCTTTCGAGCCGTGACAACAGGTTGGCCACAGCACGGCGCTTGGACTGCATGGCGTCTTCATGAGGAGCCATACGGTAACAAGTGATCAGGTCTGTGTGCTGCGCCAACCGCCAGGAAACGTTGCCGTGCAGGTCCATACAAGTAGAAATCAATACTTTTTTGCCGATCACCTCACGAATACGGACAATGAGGTCACCCTCCGGATCGTCGAGCCCTTCCACGCTCATAGCACCGTGAATATCGAAGTACAAACCATCATAGGGGCCGTTCTTTTTCAAAAGTTCCAGTGTTTGTTTCACGAGCGACTCATAAGCCTCGCGCGTCACCATGCCCCCGGGCAGGGATTTTCCCACCAATGCAGGCAACCATTCGGCCCGTTTTCGCAGATTGGAATCCGCGGCCATAAAGGGGTAGGAGGTGAATATCTGTTCGCCGCGTTTGGCATGAAAAGCAGCCTCCTGCGTTCTGGCCGGCGAAAATGTGCTCGATTCAATGCCTAACCCGGCAATGGCAATGCGCGGTAACGCCTTCTGCTTTTTTTCGCCACTAGCAAAAGACACCGTTTGCAGACCGGCCAAAAGGAGAGAAATGATCAGGGAAAATGTAATTTTCATAGGTTATGTTTTAACAATGGAGCACTGCTCCTCTATTTTGTTTAAACATAATTAAAAATGGCGAAATGCGGAGGTTTGTGGGTGCTTTGGAATTTGTGCAAGCGGCACTTGCACAAATTACCAGCTCTGAATTTCAACGCCCAATGGGTGCATCATATCATTTCGATTTCCGGTGTCCATTAGTTTTTGGCGGACCTATTTCCTGCTCGATTGACTTAATGGACGGCAGGGAGGCTTTTAGATTTTTGGGCATTGCTTCAATCAATTGATATTCTGAAACGCCTATTGGTTTGGAAAGGTCGCGTAATGCATATTCGGCGATGACGCCGTTTTTATCCTGGCAGATCAGCAACCCGATACTAGGCTGATCCAATTCTGATTTTAATTTGTCGTCGGCGACCGAAAGGTAGAAGTTGAGCTTTCCAGCATATTCAGGCATGAATTTCCCTTTTTTCAGCTCCACTACAATATAGCAATGCAATTTGAGATGATAAAAAAGTAAATCCATGTAGAAATCCTGGTCACCCACCTCAACATGGAATTGCTTTCCTACAAATGCGAACCCTGCTCCCAGTTCCAGCAAAAACTTCATGACGTGATCGGTTAAGGCATCTTCTAGTTCTTTTTCCTGGCAAAACTCGGTAAGATTCAGGAAATCGAATATATAGGGGTCCTTCGTAATTTGTTGCGCCAGATCGGATTGCGGAGAAGATAGCACCGAGCTGAAATTGGAAATGGCCTTACCTTTCCTTTTGTAGTAACCCGAATCGATCTGAGCGAGCATCACGTTGCGAGACCAGCCATTTTTATGGGTTTCCTGAACATAAAAAATACGTTCTTCGTGGCTTTTTACTTTGTTCAACAGGGTGATATGATGATACCAGGGAATTTGTGCAAGTGTCGCTTGCACAAATTCAGCATCGGTGTAAACAGACGCAAATTGCCTCATATATTTGAGATTTCTCGCTGAAAATCCCTGCATGTCGGAAAACTCCTTCCGAAGGTCTTGTGAGAGCTTGTCGATCACCTTGGCACCCCATTCAGAGCGGTTTTGCTGGTCTAGTATCCAACGCCCTATTTGCCAGTAAATGAGAAGTAATGCGGAGTTTGCAGCTAAATTTACTTTAAACCTGACTAACCGGATTTCAGATTTAATCCTGTCTAGAAAATCGCCGTAGCCTGCCGGTAAGTGCTCTTGTTGCATCAAATTAGTGGGAGGGTAAGGTCACAAATTAGTAATAAACATAATTTGTATAAACCCGAACTGGCGAAGGCTTACCGGGCAGCCGAATTGAATTAGCAGAAGGTAAAATGGTAGTATCTTTTGGACGTAAAATGGTAGAAGTGAATTTGTGCAGGTGTCACTTGCACAAATTCACTTCTACCATTTTACTACTTCCTGACCGGCTTCGCCGCCCCATACCCGCTCTGGCCATGGAACCAGCTGGCGCCTTGTCCAACGAGCCATAGGTAGTAATCGTTCGGGAGATCTGCTTCAATGCCGACAAACTTTCCGTCGCCATTCAGCGGGGTTTCTCCTTCTTTTTTTGTCTTGAAAATAGCGGTGCCCTCGTCCACTTCGTCGAACATCGCCACATATAACGCCTCGGCGCCTGACATTTTTGCACCCGCGATTTGCTGCCAGAGGAATTCGCCTTTGTTACGGGGAATCTGGTTGTAAAGCGATTTGTCATTTTTCAGGTTACCCCAGCTGAAACCCGGGAATACGAGAGGTGCGTAGTCAATTTTGTTGGTTTTGCACCAGGTAATGTCCGCCGGAAGGTTGGGGCCGGCGACACCGGTGTAAGTTGCTGCATTGTACCGGCCCACTGCCCACGGCATGATGATATCGGCTTGCTTAATTACGGTGTGGAGCAGCGGTGAGTTCTCGGTGTCACGGCCCAGTTCGCGCCAGTAATAAGGAACACCCAGGAGAATGGAGGCCTTTTTTGCGGGACCTTTTACTTTTTCAACCAGATTCTGGATGTCGGTGATGGTATATTTCCTGCCATCATTGAACCCAACACCCCAGATCGCGAGCAGCGGGCGGCCGTTGTGCCGCAGGTAAGTGGGGTTTTCCTGCCCGTCGAATAGTTTGAAAAGCTGTTGCAGCTCTTCCCAGTCCCTGACGATGAAATCCATATCGGCGGACGTCGAGCCGCTGAGGTCGTACATAATGCTAATCGCCCGGCCGTACTTTTTGGAGGCTTTCAAAGCATTGGCAAGTACTTTATTGAAATGTTTTTTTCCGCTCTCCCCTTTCACTTCTGCTACAAAGCGCTGCATATACACGCCGTCGATGCCGTGCTCTTTCATCCATTTGAAATGCAGATCGACGCTTTCTTCGTCATAAGGGCTGTACACGCTGGCCGGTTTGCCGTTTGCATATTTGAATGCAGTGTTATAGGTTTTGGAATACTCCGTGACATCCGGCCAAAAATCAATGGATGCAAAACCGGGTTCGAACTTACCCGCCTTCTGGTAGTGATGCCAGCCGCGGCCGGCGCCATCGCCTTCTGCGGTGAACCAGCCCTGGTAACCCGCCATCACGAGTCCTTTGTAGCTTTTGAAAAGTGAATGCGATTCATCGTATTTGACTTCTTCGACGGGTTTGGGACCTTCCGGTTTCTTGTCATCATCGCTGCCTTTGCAGCTTGTGGAAATGAGGGATAGGCAGAACAGGAGTTTGAGTAGGTTCATGGGTGTACTTCGGCTATCGGCTTTCGGCCGTCGGCTTTTTGTTATTTGATTAATGT
>NZ_CAMLSE010000023.1 GCF_946482605.1 uncultured Dyadobacter sp.
TTCCAGCCTTGTCCTCCGCCCGGTAAAGCACCACGATCTTGCCATTTTTGATCGTCGCAGCCGGATTGAAGGTATCATTGGATTCCCAATCGACCAGGCGCTTGTTCATGGGGCAGAAAAACCGGGAAGTACTGTCGGGGGATATAACCGGGTTGACGCCCGCAGGGCGTTTAAAACCACCCAGGGCCCAATCCGGAAGTTTGTTTTCCGTTTGCGCGAATGCGCTTCCCGCAAATATCGATGTGCATATAGCTAAACCGGCGATAAAATTTTTCATAGATTTTTTATCAGTTATCATATCAAACGGTCAAATATAATCCATTTCGCCAGTTTTCACCGGCCAGGCAACAGGGCAAAAAAAATCCGGCCTGATGTCTCAGGCCGGATTGGAATGGGATGCATATGCTGGTTTACTTGTTCGCTACCAGGCTTACGTCCAGGGTAAAGTCGTTGTCGATCGCTTTATCGCCCAGGTTTTCGAAGAAATTGGTCGAACGGAATTTGATATCGTATTTGGTGCGGTCGATGGCGACCTTCGCATTGGCAGTTACTTTCTTGCCATCAGATTTCAACGTTGCCGGGAACTTCACATCCTGTGTAATGCCCTTGATCGTCAGCTTTCCGGCAACTTCATACGAGCCTGCCGCTTTGGGTGTCACGGATGAAATCACGAGTTTCGCCTGCGGGTGCTTCTCCACAGAGAAAAAGTCATCACTTTTGAGGTGATTGGTGAGCTTGCCGTTCATGTCTTTGTCGGTCACATCGGTTACCACCAGGGATTTGATATCGGCCACAAAGCTTCCTCCTTTTAACTTATCATTGTCAACGATCAGTGTTCCGCTTTCCAAAGGCACTGTTCCGGCGTGTGTTCCGGTCACTTTCTTAGCACCCCACACAATGGAGCTGGCCTTCGTATCGATCGCCAGCGTCTTGTCGGCCGCCTTTGACTTGCCAGGACCGTCGGCAATAGCAGCAGCATTGAAAAGCAAACCCGCTACCGCGAAAACAAACATTTTTTTCATAATAATTTCAATCGTTTAAAGTGTAGAAGAATTGTAATATATAAAAGAAGTAGAGTATTATTCAAATCATTAACAGGCTTTAACAATCCTATACGTGATTGCTCAGTAACGCGTTGCTTCTCCCGCCGGCAGTTTCACGCCTTCGAACTGTTCCAAAATCCTTTTCCCCTCATTCCAGTCTGCCAGCCCCGACACCGCATTAATATGTCCCAATTTTCCTACGTTGATAAATTCGCTTCCCCAGTTCGCCGCAAAGACTTTGGACCGATGGATCGTTGCATACATATCGTTGGTACTGGCTACTACTATCGTTTTAAAATGGATCGCGCGCACCGGGATGGGCGTGAAGCCAACCACAAAACTCAGCCGCTTCGAATGCTCGGCATCGGCCGGGGCTACCAGTAATGCGCCCCTGATCAATTCAGAACTATGCTCCTGTGCCCAATGTGCCACGGTGATGCACCCAAGACTGTGTGCTACGAGAATCGTGGGGGAGGTCAGTGCGCTGATCTGCTTTTGTAGTTGTCCAACCCAATCCTCCTTCACAGGCCAGTCCCAGTTGGCTTGCTGTACACGGTCGAAACGGTCGGGATATTGTTCTTCCCAAATCGTCTGCCAATGCTGTGGTCCTGAGCTCGCGAGCCCCGGTACGGTCAGAAAGCGCGTACTCATAAAATCGTCAATTAGGTAATCCCACTATTTTTTATCCATTACACAACGGAACCCCAGGTTGTTGCTTCCGCTGGTGACTTCTCCCTTTCCGCGGCTACCCGCTTTGTAGCGAATGCAATAATCATCGCTGCACAAAAATGAACCACCGCGCTGCACCCGTTTAACCGCTCCCGGCTCGTCGGGGTCGTAGCTGTCCGAAGGGCCTTTGGGATTTGTTCCCGGGCTTTTCTGGTAATAATCGGGGCGGTAAAGGTCTTCGCACCATTCCCATACGTTGCCGTCCATGTCATAGAGCCCATAAGGATTGGCTGGAAATGATTTGATCGGTGCGGCCGTCAGGTAACCATCTTCCTTTGTGTTTTTGTCCGGAAAACTGCCCTGATAAATGTTAGCTACCCATTTGTTGCCCGGTTTCAATTCATCACCCCAGTAATAGGTATGATTTCCTTTTCCGCCTTGCGCCGCAAACTCCCATTCGGCTTCGGTAGGCAATCTTTTCCCCGCCCATTTGGCATAGGCGGCAGCATCTTCATAGGAAACATGCACTGCCGGGTAGTTTTCACGCCCTTTGATCGAGCTGGAAGGCCCTTCGGGATGCGCCCAGTTGGCTCCCGGCACGTAGTTCCACCATTGCAGCGGGTTCTCGAGGCTCACACGCGTGGGCGTGGGCGTGAAAACCGCCGAGCCGGGAACCAGCTTATCAGCAGGCACACCAGGATAATCGGCTGGGTTCAATGGACGTTCGGCAACGGTTTTGTAGTTGGTTGCTTTTACAAATGCTGAAAATTCAGCATTGGTAACTTCGTGCGCGTCTATAAAATAGCCATTCACAGTCACCTCGTGCATCGGGCGGGAATCGGGGAATTCGTCGGCGCCCATGAGGAACTTGCCGCCCGGTATCCACACCATGCCGGTACTGTCTCCCGTGCCTTCCGTAACCATGCTTGCATTACGGATCGCGGCGGCGCGTGAAGGCATTCCATCGGCGATGCAAGCCGCGAGGCTGTCGGCTTTGCGTTTCTCCTCGGCGGTTTCTTTGCTTCCGCAGCTCCATAGCGCCACAACCGCCACGCCCATCAACCCACAAAATCCTTTTATTGAAAACTCCATATTTCTAAAAACTCTGTTAAGCTCTTTTTACTTCAATTTTAAAAACATCCATCAGCGCCTGTCGCGCCGCGTGGTACCCGCACATCCCATGCACGCCCCCGCCCGGCGGTGTGGACGACGAACAGATATAAATGTCCTTCGCCGATGTCCTGTAAGGCGAAATGCTCAGCACCGGGCGTGAATACAGCTGCCAAATATCCTGAATACCTCCGTTAATATCGCCTCCGATATAATTCGGGTTATATTGTTCAAATGCGGTGGCACTGGTCGTATGTTTGGCCTTGATCACATCCCTGAACCCTGGTGCGTAGCGCTCGATCTGGCTTTCGAGTGCCTCGGTCATGTCTCTGTCGTCGCCATGAGGCACGTGACAGTAGGCCCATGCCGTGTGCTTGCCTGCCGGTGCGCGGGTGTTGTCAAACAGACTTTGCTGCGCTACCAATGCAAAAGGCTTTTCGCCCCGCTTTCCATTTCCGACATTCCGTTCGTACCGGGTAATTTCTTCAAAGGTATTACCTAAATGTACTGTACCCGCACCCCGGCACTCTTCCCGCTGAAATGGTATCGGTTCGTCCAGGGCCCAATCGACTTTGAAAATTCCCGGTCCGTGCCGGTAAGTTTCCAACCGCGCCTTATATCCCGAACTTAGCCTGTTTCCCGCAATGCGGACGAGTTGCCCCGGTGTCACGTCCATCAAAACTACTTTCGCCGACGGCAGTTCATCCAGCGATTCCACCATCCAACCGGTTTGTATCTTCCCGCCGAGCGACCGGTAGTAAGCGGCCAGGGCGTCGGCAATGGATTGGCTGCCTCCAACCGGGATTACCCAGCCCTTGATATGCGCTGCGGCCATCAGCATAATGCCAAACGCCGACGTTGCGATGTTTTCGAGCGGCTGGATCGAATGCGCGGCCATACCGGCCCACAATGCCCGTCCTTCCGCGGTCTTGAATTTCGCAGCCGTCCACGTAGCAGGCGGCAATGCTTTTAATCCAAACCCTGCCAACCGGATCGGATCCGAAGGCCATTGAAGCGGCCCCAGCAAATCGGGCAACAACCTGGGAATGGATTCCAGCAAGGTCCCCATCCATGTACGGTAAGTGTCGCCGTCCCTCCCCAGCTGCGCGGCAGTGGCTTCCACCGACTGGTCCAGAACCGCTACCCTGCCGCCGTCCAACGGATGTGCCGCCGCGTGTATCGGCTGGACGAATTTTAAATCAAAATCCGCCAAAGGTAATCTTTCAAAAAACGGCGACATCAATGCCATCGGATGTATGGCCGAGCATATGTCGTGGTGATACCCGGGTATCGTCAGCTCGGCTGTACGCATTCCACCTCCGATCGTTTCTTTTCCTTCTACAAGCAACACCGAAAGCCCTGCTTCCTGCAACGTAATGGCCGCCGCGAGCCCGTTTGGTCCGGAGCCCACCACTATTGCATCATATTCGGAAGCATCTGCTCCCGGACTACCTACTCCGGAAGTGCCCACTCGTGTATTCACCACGCTGATCAGGGTTTGGCCGTCGCGAGGATTTTCAGGGCCTCGTCGTCCTTGTATTCGTTCATCAATGCTTTCAGCTTCGTTTTGAGGTCTGCTGTTAGCTTTTCGGTCCCTTTCGTTCCGTAAATATTGGAAACCTCCTTGGGGTCTTTCTGCAAATCGTATAATTCCCACGAATCAGCTCCTTCGTAAAAATAGGCCAGTTTGTAGCGGCTCGTCCTTAATCCGAAATGCGGATGGACATGGTGCGGCTGCGGGAATTCGTAATAATGATAGTAAGCTTCCTTTCGCCAGGGTACCTGCGTCGTTTGAGGCCCCTTCAACAGAGGAAAAAACGATTTACCCTGCATGTCCGAAGGAGTGGCCACACCTGCGATATTGAGTACCGTAGGCGCCCAGTCGATGTTCACAACGAGGTTGTCAACCTTCGTTCCCGGCTTGATCACCCCCGGATAGCGGATCACAAATGGCGTTTTGAGTGACTCCTCGTAAATAAACCGCTTGTCGAACCAGCCATGCTCTCCCAGGTAGAAACCCTGATCGGACGCATAGATCACCACTGTATTTTTGGATAATCCGCTTTTATCCAGGTAATCGAGCAACTTGCCGATGTTGCGATCAAGAGAATTCGCTGTGGAAAAATAGTCCCGGAGGTAGCGCTGGTATTTCCATTCCACCAATGCTTTACCGGTCAGATTCTTATCGGTCACTTCTTTGGAAACCTTGTCGTAATAGGCTTTGAACACTTTTCTCTGTTCCGGGTTCAGCCGCTTGTAGAGAAAATCCTTCTCATAGTCTATCCCGACTTTCAGGTCCAGCTTCATGCGCATCGTCTTGTCGATGGTCATATCCTGGTCGGCTGCCGCCTTTCTTCCTTTGTAATCATCGTAAAAAGTGGAAGGAAGCGGAAAGTTTACGTTGTCATAAGCGCCCAGGTCCTGCAAATCGGGCATCCATTCGCGATGGGTCGCCTTGTGGCCAACGATCAGGAAAAATGGCTTGCTGTTGTCCCGCTTTTCGAGCCAGCCGGTTGCAAACTGCGTGATGAGATCTGACACGTAGCCGGTATAATGCGTGGTGTCGTTGGGCTGACCAATGAATTCCGGGTTGTAATAATGTCCCTGGTCAGGTAATACATTCCAGTAATCGAAACCAGCGGGAAGACTATTCAAATGCATTTTCCCGATCCAGGCGGTTTGATAGCCATTATGGCGCAATGTCTCCGACAATAGCGTCTGGCTCGTATCGAACCGCGTGCGGTCGTTACGTTTGTAGCCATTCAAATGACTGTATTTGCCCGTCAGTAAGGTTGCGCGGCTCGGCCCGCAGATGGAATTCGTAACCAGATTATTCGTCAGCAATGCTCCTTCCCGTGCGATACGGTCGATGTTGGGTGTCTTTACAATTTTATTTCCGTAGGCGCCGATCCCCTGATAGGCATGGTCATCCGAAAAAATAAAAATGATATTGGGCCGCTGACCGGCCTGCGCGCAGGCCTGCCCACAGTAAGCCAGTGTCACCAGCAAACCTGAAACAGCCATTAAAATCAACCTGACGGAACGGGTAGGAATTGTAAACATGAAATACTCTATATAGTAGGTAGACAAAATAAACTTATAGCAGATCAATTCGCAAATATTTCCGGGGATTTACTTTGCGGACATTCACCTGACGGCTCTAAAATTACAAATTGATGATTTGTTTTCACTATCGAATGCATCCAAAAACAAAAAGGCCGGAATACTCAAAGTATCCCGGCCCGTCTGGCAAACGCTTTTGATCTTAGTTGGCTTTCTTGTTCAAGGCCTCGGCCATTTCGAGGTGATGCTTCAATGTAGGAAGCTTGCCTTCCGCCCAGGCCTTCACATCGGGATCTTTGGCATCTTTCGCGGCCTCTTCAAATTCACTGATGTCTTCCTTATGATCGTCTACCATAAACGAGACATAGGCCTTATCGAACTCCTTACCTTTCTTCTTGGCCAGGTCGTCGTAATGCTTCTGCTTGTCATCACTCAATGCTGCGGGCAGGGTTATATTTTTTTGTCCTGCCAGCGTTTTTAGTTCGTCGCCTGCCTTGCTATGGTCGGTGACCATCATTTGTCCGAATTTCTTGACATCCGCACTGGCCGCATTGGTTTGTGCGAGTTCTCCTAATTTCACTTCCATCATCCCGCCATCGGCTGCGGCCACTGCGAATTCGGAATCGTCTTCCAGTGCAGTGGTGTCCAGTTTGGCTTCATTTTGGTCTTCCGCAATTTCCTTGCTATCTTCTGACTTATTGCTGTTACATGCCGTGAACGCTAATACCGAAGCCATCATCAGGGCACTCATTGTGAACTTTTTCATAACGGTTTCCATTTTTTGTTGATTTAGGCCACATGAGGTTAAAAAAGCATGCCAAATCCGCCAGCGAGTCATTATCAGTCGATCATCGCAGTCCGAACATCCACGGTTACTAAAAAACGCATCCTCTATCCCATTCTTTGACCATGCTCCCCTTTGAACGTACCGGATAATGCCTTGCCGGAATTGCCGGATCTACCGACCCGGGCAACGGTGGAACAATTTTTGACAACTACATAATTCTTACAGATTTTCAATTGCATTCAATATGAGTGAAGCGACAGCTTTTGATACAAAGCACGAATTATTTTTCAAACGATTAAGACAAGAGACCGCTGACAGCCACCAGAAACTGGAAGACAATCAGCTTTCCAAAGCGATACTACTTCCGTCGGTTTCCATAGCGGATTACCAGGCTTACCTGGCAGCACTTTTCGGGATGACAATTGCCTGCGAAGAGCAGGTATTCCCTGCAATTGCACACAAAATCACCGACTTGCAGCAACGCTACAAGTCGCAGCTGATCATGGACGATTTGATCGCCACAGGTTTTTCGGACGAAAAAATCAATGCGTTGCCGGTGTACCGTTACCAATTTGCTTCGACCGCCGAAGCGCTGGGCATTATGTACGTATTGGAAGGATCCACGCTTGGCGGAAGGATTCTGTACAAGCAGATCAACGAGACACTGGGCTTCACGCCCGAAAACGGTGCCAGCTATTTCTGGGGATACGGCGCACAAACGGGGAACCTGTGGAAATCGTTCATCTCTTCGCTTACCCAATTTGTCGAAATGGGAGGCACAGAAGAAGAAGTCATAGAAAGTGCTAAAAAAACTTTTACAATCATTGACAATTGGCTCAGCCAGATTGGCTTGGCCAGGTTGGCTCGGCCGGATGGCCAGGCCGGTCGTAACTGATCAGCAGGTAATGAATATTAAGGACATTGTAAATCGTGATGTTGTCAATCTGACAAATTGCGAAAGTGAACCCATCCACATTCCGGGCACCATTCAACCCCATGGCTTTTTGCTGGGAGTTAAAAAAGGCGGTTCCCGTATCGAATACTGCAGTGCCAACAGTTCCGACTTTATCGGATTGGCGCCGGAACTACTCCTGGGGAAGGAAATCGCGGCCATTTTCCCCGCGGAACAGGCAGCGGCGTTTGCCGAATACATTCGGCAGGATATCGACCCGGCCCACCCGTTTGTGTTTTCGTGGCATGGCACTCCGTTCAACACGACGGTGCATGCTAGTGGCGCCAACGTGATCATGGAATTGGAGCCATTTCCCGACGGTACCCTCGATTTGCCGAATTTGTACACCCAGACCCGCAACTTCGTCGGGATCATGGAAAAGTCCAGCGGCCTGACCGATCTCTTCCAGGAAATTGCCGACGAGACAAGGACAATCACCGGATATGACCGCGTCATGATCTATCGGTTCGATCCGGAATACAACGGCGAAGTGGTTGCGGAAAGTAAAAGACAGGACCTGGCGTCATTTGCCAACCAGAAGTATCCTCATACCGATATCCCGGTACAGGCGCGTGAGCTTTACATTCGCAACCCATTGCGGATGATCGCTGATATCAACTACACGCCTGTTCCGCTGCTGACCATCGATGACGCTCCGGAAAAAGGGAATCATTCGCTCGACCTGAGCCTTTCGATCCTGCGCAGTGTGTCGCCCATGCATATCGAGTATCTTAAGAACATGGGCGTAGGTGCTACACTTACCATTTCGTTGCTGCAGAATCAAAAGCTTTGGGGGCTCATTGCCTGTCATCATTATTCGCCTAAGATCCTGCCGCATTATACACGCTTGTCGGCGCTACTGCAGGGGCACTTCCTGACTTCGCAAATTGCAGTCCGCGAAGTCGCTGAAGAGTTTACTATCGGAGAAGAGGTGGACAAAGCTTTGGTAGAGTCACTGACTCTCCTTCATGAAAGCGAGAACTTCATCAAGACCTGTCACCAATCTGCCTCGTTGCTGAAACTGGCCAATGCAACCGGCGCGGCCATTTTCTACGACGGCGCATTGTACAAGAACGGATTCGTTCCGGATGATACGGAACTGATCGAACTCTTCAGGTATTTGTCTCTCAGATATCCCAATAAAGGTGTCGAAACCACCCGATTACTGGACATCTACCCCGATGCGCAAGCCATTTCAAAGTATGCGGCCGGCGTCATTTACCATTCGATGGTGCCCGGTGAGAACAACGGTATACTCTGGTTCAGGAAGGAAAAAGTAGAAACCATCAACTGGGCAGGTAATCCGGATAAAGCCGTCCTGGCTAATGAGGATGGCGTCCGGCTCTCGCCCAGGAAATCGTTCGAACTGTGGATGGAGGTCGTTAAGCACAAAAGTACCCCATGGCGTAAATCGGAGATCAATGCTGCTTCCAGTTTTTCCTATGCCCTACAGAAGCATATCAATTTCCGGATTATCAGAAATCAGGAGGATAAAAACAGGCGGTTGAATCAGGAATTGAAACTGGCGAACAAGGAGCTCTCCAACCTGAACTGGATCTCGACCCACGACCTGAAAGAGCCATTGCGGAAGATCCAGATATTTGCATCAAAGGTTCTCGACAGGGAAGACCCGGATTTATCGGCCCAGGTAAAAGATTCCGTTGTGCGAATGCGCTTTGCCGCGGAAAAAATGCAGGTCCTGATCGAAGACATCCTGGCTTATTCCAAAGCGGGCACGATGGAGAAGGTTTTTGTTTCAACCGACCTGAATGTCGTCCTGGAAAATGTGCTATCCGAACTGCAAGATACGATCGAGGAAAAACATGCTTCGGTACACGCCGGAGAGCTGCCCGTTGTGAGCATCATTCCGTTTCAGATCCATCAGCTTTTCATCAACCTGATCAGTAACGCCATCAAATTTGTGAAGTCCGACGTGAAGCCGGAGATCGCGATCACAGCCAGTATTGTCGATGGAGATCTGGTTCCGGATGAAAAAGCTTTCAGGGACCAAGCCTATCACAAGATCGCTTTTACCGATAATGGGATCGGGTTTGAAAAGGAATACGAACAAAGGATCTTTGACATTTTCCAGCGACTTCACCCTGCCCACAAGTATCCCGGAACGGGCATCGGCCTCGCGATCTGTAAAAAGATCATGGAAAACCATAACGGCTTTATCGGCGCTACGTCGGTTCCGGGAGAAGGATCTGTGTTCAGCCTATTTTTCCCAGTCCCGTGAGGCTCGTTTGAGTACATTGTTCCTCAGGCCTGATCAGGAATCAGGTTCCCTTGTGGATTTTTTATTTGGTATTGGTTTTTAACTGGCATCGGGACAGTTAAACGTAAACCACATGCCAGAAGCCGCCATCGCTGAAACACTGACGGAAGAGCCCGTCATCACAGCCAGACAATATAAAAAGCTCAGAAAAAACCCATCGCTGACCGCAGAAGCGGCTGGATTGCATTACATCCGTTCCGGGAATGCACCCGGGTACCAGCGTAAGGGAAAATCACCCCGCTTTTATTACACCGATTCCAATGGGGAACGGTGCAAAGACGCGCAGGCTATCAAACGGATCAAATCCCTGGTACTACCACCTGCCTGGACGGAAGTCTGGATCAGCACCGACCCCAATGCACATCTGCAGGCCACCGGCATCGACGCCGCCGGGCGGAAGCAGTACCGTTATCACCCCTATTGGAACCTGATCCGGAATCAGACGAAGTATTATAAACTCCTGACGTTCTCGGAGGCGCTACCGCAGCTGCGTGAGCAGGTTGAGCATGACCTCAGAAAGCGCGATTTCGATTTGGAAAAGTCCATCGCATTGGTGATCAAGCTGATGGATAAAACCTGTATGCGGGTGGGCAACCAGCGCTACAAGATCCGGCATGGCTCATCGGGCATTACCACGCTCGATGCGCGCTGCGCAACTGTTTCGGGCACACGCATCCGCTTTATGTTCAAAGGAAAAAAAGGTATCCGACAGGACATCACCCTGCGCGACAAGCAGCTGGCACGCCTGGTGCAGCAGTACAAGGAGATGCCTGGTAAAAGACTATTTCAATACAATCACGCCAGCGGTGGAAAATGCGCGCTGACTGCTCAGCAGGTCAATGACTACATACGCCGCTATACCGGTGCCCACTTTTCGGCCAAGGACTTCCGTACCTGGATGGGCACCGTAACCGCATTTGAATACCTGAGCCAACAGGAAAAAGCCGCTTCCAAACGACAGCTGACGCGGGTCTTCAACAGTTGCCTGGATGCAGTGGCCGCGCACCTTGGCAACACGCGGGCAGTTTGTAAAAAGTATTATGTGCACCCGGCCGTTTTCAAAGCATTTGAAGATAACCGCCTCCAACGGTTCCTGAATAAACCAACGGAAACGCTTAACCATTTTTCAGCCACCGAGCAGCATGTGAGATCCCTGCTCGCCCGGCCCTGACCGTTTGTGTGATGAATTTAAGAAGCATATACGACATCCGGCGCTATCGCAGCGGGCAATATCTCCCACATATACGCACAATGCAATGGTTTAAAACACGCGGAGAAGCCTTGTTCGGAAATAATGGCACAACATTTGAAAGCCGTTACAACAGTTTGCAACTCAAATTTGTCACAACTTTAATATCAACATCATGGAAACCAACGAAAATCTTATTGAAGTACTGAACGATCTGATCCGGATCAATAACGACCGGGTGGACGGCTATGAAAAAGCACTCGATGAGGTGAAAGATATCGACCTGGATCTCAGAGGAATTTTTCAAAAGATGGCCAATGAAAGCCGTGAAAATATAAACGAACTAGGTATCGAAATCCGCAATCTGGGCGGGGAAGTCGCAACAGGAACTACCGCTTCCGGTAAAATTTATCGGGTATGGATGGACATTAAAGCCACATTTACGGGCCACGACCGCACTTCTGTCCTCGAAAGCTGTGAGTATGGTGAAGACGCCGCGCAGGAAGCTTACGACGACGCACTGGCCAGTGATGCCGACCTTCCGGTAGATATCCGACAGCTGATCGCCAATCAGAAAGCGGAACTACTGGAATCGCATAACCTCATCAAGAAATACCGTGATCTGCACCAGGCGGTGAACTAAGACAACAATTCACAACGCGTATAAGAAAAATGGGTGAGACCGAAAGGCTCACCCATTGCTATTAGTAATGTCCGAAGAACGTTATCGCAGATCCACAACTTCCACGCCCGGATATTGCTTGGAGTTGAACGCAAAGAAGCTGTCCGCTACATTTACATCCGGTTGGAATTGATCCACTTTGTAAGTTACCTCCTGACCATTTTTCTGAAAGATCTTCCAGCTGGCAATTGATTTATCCGCTTTATTCACTTCAATCTGCACTTTATCAACCTGACTGGTTTTATTGGTCGAAGTCAATTCCACTACTTCCAGTGCCTTACCGGCCTCCTGTCTTTCCTTGATAAATGCGGATTTAAATCCTTTTTTGTAAGCAGTATAAATTTTGGTAGGATCCAGGTTGCCAGATGCCGCCGGGTCGAAATCCTGCAAATTCACTTCGTTGGTTTCTTTAATGTAAGTCGCCATCAGCTTGCCATCATTGAAGATCTCCTGGCCTGCCAGTTTCAATCTGAACTTCGAGCCCTTCACAGTCGCTTCTCCTTTCAATGGCTTTTCACCTTTGCTGATGTAGGTAAAAAGCGCTTTGAAAGATTTGATCTTCTGGTACCTGCTACTCATGGCTTCAAGGATAGCCGATGATTTTTTATCGCCCTGTGCCTGTGAAGCAACGGGGTTTAAAAAGAAGATCGTTATCACCGCAAGCAAACAAGCACTTTTTTTCAAATTTCTCATATTCAACAGTTTATTCCTTAGTGAGTTTATAAAAACGGGGTTTTAAGTGAAATATTTCAAATATTGGACCAAGGCCAATCCGGAAGGTTTAATCAGCTGACGCCCATTACCCGCAAATGCTCTTCCAACATATTCAGGTCATGGAACATGACATCCCGGGCCTTACTTCCTGTGAAAGGACCTACCACTCCGAGCACTTCCAGCTGATCCATGATACGTCCCGCGCGATTATACCCGAGTTTCATCTTACGCTGGATGAGCGATGTACTGCCCTGCTGATGGGTTACGATCAACCTTGCCGCATCAGGCAGCAGACTGTCGAAATCATCCGGGTTAAGTTCCGCTTTGCCTTCCGCGGCATCTTCACCCTCGTATTCCGGCAAGGCATAAGCCTCGTCATAGCCACGCTGCCCGCCGATGTATTCGCAAATATCTTCGATTTCCCTTGTATCGATGAACGGGCATTGCAGACGGATCACCTCGGAGTTGATCGCCAGCAGCATATCCCCCTGTCCTACAAGCTGTTCGGCACCACCCATATCGAGGATCGTGCGGGAGTCGATGCTGGACGTTACCCGGAACGAAAGACGCGCCGGAAAGTTGGCCTTAATGAGGCCGGTGATGACTTTGACGGAAGGTCGCTGGGTAGCTACCACCAGGTGAATCCCCACCGCACGCGCCAGCTGTGCAAGACGTGCGATCGGCGTTTCGACCTCTTTGCCGGCCGTCATCATCAAATCTGCCAGCTCATCGATCACCAGTACGATGTAAGGCAGGAACCGATGACCTTTTTCGGGGTTCAGCCTGCGTTGTGCAAACTTCGCGTTGTATTCTTTCAGGTTCCTCACGGCCGCCTCTTTCAGAAGGTCGTAACGGGAATCCATTTCGATACACAACGAATTGAGGGTGAAAATTACCTTTTTTGTGTCCGTGATGATCGCCTCCTCTGCATTGGGTAGCTTGGCAAGAAAGTGCCTTTCCAGTTTATTAAAAAGGGTCAACTCCACCTTCTTCGGATCTACCAGCACGAATTTCAACTCAGCAGGATGTTTTTTGTAGATCAGCGAAGCCAGAATGACGTTCAGACCGACGGACTTACCTTGCCCGGTCGCACCGGCCATCAGCAAGTGGGGCATTTTGGCGAGGTCGGCGATGTGTATATCGTTCGAGATCGTTTTTCCAAGAACGATCGGCAGGTCGAAATTCGATTTCTGGAAACGATCGTTGGAAAGTACCGAACGGGCGAAAACCGTTTCGCGATTCTTGTTGGGTACCTCTATACCGATCGTACCACGTCCCGGCATCGGCGCAATGATCCGTATCCCGAGTGCTGCAAGGCTCAACGCAATATCCCCTTCAAGGTTTTTGATCTTTGAAATACGAACACCTGCTTCCGGGATAATCTCGTAGAGCGTAACCGTCGGTCCGATCGTCGCTTTGATCTTCGAAATATTGATACCGTAGCTCCCGAGCGTGTCAACAATCTTCGTCTTGTTGCTTTCCAGCTCCTCCTGACTTACCTTTTCATGCTGATTTTCGATAACCTCGTTCAGCAGGTCGACATTAGGGAAGTGGTACGAAGGCAGATCCAGCATCGGATCATACTGGCCAAACTCCCGCAAAATGGACGCATTGACATCCTCATCTTCTATATCTTCATCGACGGCTTCCTTGACCTGCGTCGTATCCTCCACTTCCAGTTCCAGCAATGGCTCCATCGGTACCGAGGATACTTCCAGCGGCGCTACGGGCGGTGTGGCAGCCAGTCCGGCCAATTTCACAGGTTGAACTACGGCTGGGTGGGATACCAGGTGAGGCGCTTCTTCCTCTACTTCGATATCCAGATCCGGCTCTTCCTCCGGCACTAGCAGCTCATCATCATAAGTGTCGTTAACCACCGACACAAACTTGCTTTCGGGAACGGGGACCTCTGCGGTTTCGGGAGCAGCGATATCCTCCTTCACATCCTCCGCAGATGGCTCCGGCTTGGCATTCTTTGCCTGCCACGATTCATAAACCGTTCGGGCGTCGTAAAAGAATACTGCAAACACGAACAGGGCGAAAAGGATCGGCACAATACTGCCCCATTTGAGCCAGTCGAACAGCGAAACGTTGACCAAATAGCCAAACCCGCCCGAAAGAAAGCTGAGCGTGTTTTCGCTGTTGCTCATCAGCACGACGTAGCCCATCAGCACACTCATCCACAATGAAAAAAAGATCACCTCCTTGGTAACCTTTCCCAAAGGAAGAATTTCCCGCCCGAATGCCATTTTCCAGCCCGCCGCAAACGGGACCAGCGGCAAAATCAATGCCCCGATCCCAAACCACCGGTATACAAAAATATGGGATACCACGGCGCCCATTACCCCCAGAAAATTGCGTGTCTGCCGGCCCGCGTCACGGATAGACTGGTGCCCCAGCCCGTCCAGAACACTCTGATCCGAGAGTCCGGTAATAATGTAGGAGAAAAAAGACGTTTCCAGGATCAGTCCCAGGATGATAAAGAATGTGCCCCAGGCCAATGTATTTTTAGGGCTGGTGAAAATGTGCTCCCAATCGAGGGATACACGAAAGCGGGGAGCGGTTGTCTCCTCCGGTTTCTGGCGCTGTGTGTTTCCTCTTGGCTTATTGACTGACATTTATTTCAATTCCGGGAATGCGTGAAGTGCTGAGTTTGATTTTACTTTCTGACCAATGCCTTGCAGATCCTGCTGACCACACCGGGCCCCTCGTAAATAAAACCGGTATAAAGCTGAATCAGGCCGGCGCCTGCATTTATTTTTTCCAAAGCGTTTCCGGGAGTGGCGATACCGCCGACTCCGATGACCGGGAAAGCATGATTGGATTGTTCACAAAGGTAATGAATTACTTCCGTCGAGCGATGCGTCAAAGGTGCACCACTGAGCCCGCCCGCTCCTATTTTTTCTACTTCCGCCTTATCGGTGGCGAGTCCCTCTCTGCTGATGGTCGTGTTGGTTGCAATAACGCCGGCGATACCGGTTTGTTTTACAATGTCGATGATATCATCCAACTGGCTCCATGTAAGATCAGGTGCGATTTTCAGGAAAATGGGTTTGGGGCTTGCCTTTTCCAGATTTTTGGTCTGAAGTTCCTTCAGCAATGCGGTGAGCGGCTCCTTCTCCTGAAGATCCCGCAATCCCGGCGTATTGGGCGAGCTTACATTGACCACAAAATAATCCACCACATCGAACAATTCTCGGAAACAGATCAGGTAATCATTCAGGGCCTGCTCATTAGGGGTGTCCTTATTTTTCCCAATATTCCCTCCCACTAAAATGCTGGATTTTCTTTTCGCCAATTTGGCGGCCGCAACTGCGACACCCTTATTGTTGAAACCCATCCGGTTGATGAGCGCCTTATCCTTTTTAAGGCGGAACAGACGCGGCTTGTCGTTTCCGGGTTGCGGCCTGGGCGTTACCGTTCCAATCTCGATAAATCCGAAACCCAGTGCTTCCAGCTGATCGACCATTTCCGCATTTTTATCAAACCCCGCTGCCAGCCCTACCGGGTTACGGAAGCGTAACCCAGCTATCTCCTGAACCAGGTCGGGATGCTCATAGGTATACATTGCACGGATGATCCGGGGCAGAAACGGGATTTTGAATGCAATATGGAGCACTTCGCACACAAAATAGTGAATGCGCTCAGCGTCAAACAGGAAAAGTATAGGGGAGATGAGAATCTTATACATCCTGCAAAAATAGAATGTTTCGCAGGAAGGCGCGGGCGGGAGGAGGATTTTTATTTTTGACTGTCCGGCAGAAAATCAATTCTGATCACCACGCTCAAAAAGCTTGATAAAATCATCAATCATGACAACATCACGAAGGTCTTGCGGCCTTCTGGCCAATACTTTTAATTCGCGTAAATCATTAAGATGTAAAAAATGGATAACGGCACCCTCTCCGTTAGTGAAGCTCCTGGACCTATTGAATACATCATCAAAACTAAATCTTCTATGAATTTGTGTTATGATATCCAATTCTCCATTAAATCCGAAGATTTGAGGTTTGGTAAAGTCAAGTTGCTCCAATTTGTAAATTTCGCCGTCATCCAGGTCCATACATCTGAAAACATCGATCATACGCATGCCATTTTCCTGAGTTGGATTAATCCAGATATCAACATCGTTGGTCGCTCGATTAAGTCCGTTCAGAAACATTGCAAATCCACCAACAATGAGGTACTCCAATTGATGTGCATGCGCACATCTTGTAAAATACAGAAAATCAGCGTTTTCTAGATCCATTCTGCTTTACCAATTGTAATGATCCGTTTCCCACGGGATACGATTTCAGGTCCCATGAAATACTCAAACTTTCGCCTAGTCTGGAAAAATCGCTCAAATCGTTCCTCTGGCCTTTCATTCATTCCGTGAAGCATGGCATCGATATATGGCCCATTCAAGTCCTCATAAACGGTAATTACTCCCTTAGTTTTCATACACATCCTAGCTTTTCAATTAGACAAATATAACCAAAAAAGCACCCCGCCGCCGCGGGATGCTTTGTAAATGAGCAAAATAACCTAACTACTTTTTCTCCGGCCACACATACTCGAACTGCCCGTTGATCGGCGCTCCGAAGTAATTGACGCCAAGATAATCCAGACGCTTTTTGTGGACATCCAGCCGTTTACTGAAGTCTTCGAAGTTCTTGCCTTCCTTGCTGGTCCAGCCTACTTCGGCCAATGCCGTTGCTCGTGGCCATACCATATACTGCACATAGGCAGGGGTTTTCATATATTCCGTCCAAACGTTGCCCTGGACACCCAAAATGTGCTTCGCCTCGTCGGCCGAAAGTTCGGCAGGTGTAGGCTCGTACGAATATGACTCCGCCACATCCGTGAAACCGCCGATCGCAACCGGCTGCGTTTTTGCTTCGGCCTGATAATGATCCAGATAACAGAAGTTGTTAGGGGTCATGATTACGTCGTGACGTTCTTTTGCAGCCGCGATGCCCCCTTCCGTCCCGCGCCAGCTCATGACTGTCGCATTAGGTGAAAGCCCACCTTCCAGAATCTCGTCCCAACCTATCATCCGGCGTCCTTTCGCGGTGATAAATTTATCTATCCGCTTGATCACATAGCTTTGCAGGCCGTGTTCATCTTTCAAGCCTTCTTTCTGAATCAGATTTTGAGCAAAACGGCTCTCCTTCCATTGAACTTTGGGACATTCGTCGCCACCCACGTGGATGTATTTGCTTGGAAACAAGTCGATCACCTCTGTCAACACATCTTCCAGAAACTTAAAAGTCTCCTCACGAGGCATAAACACGTCATCGTAGACGCCCCACTTCGTTCCGGTTTCATAAATTTTGTCCGGATTGTTGCCCAACTGCGGATAAGCTGCCAATGCGGCAAGCGCGTGGCCAGGCATTTCGATTTCAGGGATCACATTCACGAAACGCTCTTCCGCATATTTCAGGACCTCTTTAATGTCTTCCTGTGTATAAAAACCCTCATAAGGCTTTCCGTCGTATTTCTGGTCGCTGTAATGGCCTTTCATCGTTTCCTTCCGCTTCGAACTGATCGTTTTCAGCTCGGGATACTTCTTGATCTCGATCCGCCACCCCTGGTCGTCGGTCAAATGCCAGTGAAACTGGTTTTGCTTGTGTAATGCGAGCAGGTCAATGTACTTTTTAACAAAATCGACCGGCATAAAATGACGGCACACGTCCAGCATCAGGCCGCGATATGCATAACGCGGAACGTCTTTGATCGTCACATAAGGAACCACCCACTTCACACCGGCAACGGGCGTCGCGCTGAACACCTCGGCAGGCAGCAGTTGCAAAAGCGTTTGCATTCCATAAAAAGCGCCTTTGGCAGTTTGCGCCTGTATCGTAACGCCTTTGGGAGTGGAAAGCAAGCGGTAACCTTCCTCTCCAAGACTGGCATCGGAGGATATTACAAAAGAAATGTCGGCCTTGCCTTTCACGATCTCGATGCGCTGCCCAGTTGCTTTCCCCAATTGTGACGAGAGCATTTCCGCAACGTGTGCCCATTTGGCATCAGCAGGCGCACCGATCCTGGTTTTTGATTTCAAAGTCCATTCGCCTTTCGCAGTCAGCACCTGCGAGGGCTTGGGAATGACATTGATCTGAGCGTGTAGGCTTTGCACGAACACACAGCAGAAAATGAGAAGAAGAAAACGTTTCATTTCGGTTAAAAGCAGGAATTATTAAAATTATTTAAAAATGATGCAAATTAACGTCTTCACATTTTAAAATACTACCAATCTTAAATTTTTAATAATTTTATGTAATTATTTCAAAAAAAGGCGCGTTAAAAAGATTACGTGTAACTTTGTACCGCTTAAAGCTTTACAACTGGGTTTTGTTACATTTCTCCACACGCTATCAGCACTTTTGCCTAACTTAGCTCCTAATAAAATCTAAATCCTATACCCGTGAAAAGAACTTCGTTTCTTCATCTTCTTGCATTAATTCTGCCTACACAACTACTTTTCGCTTCCCCGGGACATCCTCACTTACCTGTGAATGTTACAAAATCTCAGCAGGTCGATGGTGGAAAAATGGTGGGAAAAATCGTCGAAGCCCCCAACAACGCGGGCGTTAGTTTCGCGACGGTTGCATTGCTTGCTTCCAAAGACTCTACCCTGGCAAATGGTGCTGTGGCCGATGAAAACGGCGTGTTCACCATTGCGAATGTGACACCCGGCAACTATATCCTCCGGGTTACCAATATGGGTTATCAGACCTTGTACCGCCCCAATATCAGCGTGGCTACCGAAGCAAACCTGCTCGATCTGGGAACCATTACCCTGCTGCCCGAAGCACAGAAACTCAACGAGGTGATCGTAAAGGGCGAAAAAACGATGATCGTCGACGATATCGACAAGAAAATCGTCAACATCGGCAAGGATATGCTGGCTACCAGTAACAATGTGAGCGACCTGCTCGAAAAAGTGCCCGCGGTGTCACTGGACGAAAACGGCAACCCGCAGGTCCGTGGAAAAGGCAATGTAGTGGTCCTGATCGACGGCAAGCCTTCTAACCTCTATGGAAGTGACCTGCCTACCATTCTTCAATCATTTCCGGCCAACCTGATCGAAAGGATCGACGTGATGACGACCCCGTCAGCCAAGTATGAAGGAGAAGGTGCATCGGGAGTGATCGATATCATTACGAAGAAAACCAAGATCCGCGGCATGAACGGGGGAGCCCGCCTCAGCATCGGTAACAAAAACAACAATAACGCGTCGGGTAACCTCAGTTATAAGGCAGGTAAATTTGGCCTGAATGCTTCGCTGAGCGGCCAAACGCGCGCTATGACCTGGGAAAGGGCATTAAGCCGTGATAATTTCGTAACCGAATCGACTTCCCATCTGCAACAGGACGGTACCGGAGGTAATAAGGGAAAGAATGCATTTGGGCGTGTTGGCGTTAATTACGACTTTAACGACAAGAACTCCATTGAAGCGGGTGTCAACTATTCACGCGACAATAGCCGCAACAACAGCAACATCCTCAACGAAACCAGCCTTGCACCAGGTATCGTTTCAGAAAGCTTCCGCAGGCTCAACAACAGCAAAAGCAATGGCGACAACGTCAACTTCAACCTGGATTACCGTCTGAAATTTGCAGAAAAAGACCATCAGTTTAACTTCAATTCCAGCTACTCGCTCGGGGGTTCCGACGGCGAGTCCTATTTCTCTCAGGAAAGCAAAATCGACAGTCTGATCCGCAACCAGCAGAATCTTCGCAACAACAACCGCCATTCCCTGTTCCTGAATGCCGACTATACCTGGCCGATCACACCGAAAGCGACACTGGAAGCGGGAGTACGCTCACGCACCAGTTCGAACGACAATGTAAATGCATTCTACAATCTGGATCGCGAAACCAGCAGCTATGTTTTTGATAATAACATCAGTAATGTGTTCGGTTATAAAGATGCGACCTACACCGGCTTCATGACGTTCTCCCAAAAAACCGACCTCTGGGGTATGCGTGCGGGATTGCGGGTTACCGATTATAACCAGGATATCAACCAGATCAGTCGTAATCAGGAGTTCAGCGTGCATTTCCTCACACTGGTCCCTTCACTTGCATTGACGAGGAAACTGGGAGAATCGTCCCAGATGAAGCTGAATTACAGCCGCCGTGTGCAGCGCCCTGAAGCCGACTGGCTTAATCCCTATACCGATGTATCCGACCCTCGTAACGTCAGGACCGGTAATCCGAACCTCCGTCCGGAGTTCACTCACAAGGCTGAAATGGGATATTCGAACTACGAAGCGAATGGTGGCTGGGGCCCGTCCCTGTTTATGGATTACTCAAACAATGCGATTACGCAGATCCGGACCATCGACGAAGCAGGCATTTCGCTTACCCGCTACGACAATGTCGGTCGCGAACTATCTTATGGTATTGAAACAGATTTCTCGCAAAAGCTCTTTAATGATGTGCTGAAAATCAACGGCAGCGGCCGGGTTTTCCGCAGCGAGGTCGTTTCTGCACTTGCGCAGATCGATAACCGCACATGGAGCTATTCAGGAAACCTGAATGCATTCATCACGCTGCCCGCCGACTTCCGGGCGTCTGCATATGTGAACTACGAAGGTCCGCGTGCGATCGCGCAGGGCACGCGCGACGGCGTGTTCATTGCCAACATGGGTATCCGCAAAGACCTGCTGGAAAAGAAAGCCACGATCTCATTCAATGTTCAGGATATCTTCCTCTCGAGGAATTACAAAAGCCAGCTGAGCACCGATACCTATTCTCAATCATCGAACTGGCACCAGACCAACCGGCTTGTGAATGTGACATTTCAATACAGGTTTGGCAAAATTTCCGCAAGCGGCGACGATGCCTGACCGGCTTCTCAAATTCATTCATTTCCAAAAAAGGAAGGGCAATCCAGGTCCCTTCCTTTTTCATTTACAAGCAGTTCCCATTATTGCGGGAATGCCACAAAACAGTCGATATGAAAGTAGCTGGTATTTGTGGAACGGTTTTTGCAAATGGGTCATGGCAGGAGTCGATTTATTTTGCTTAATTAAACCCCAAACGCAAAAAGCGATCTAAAAACCGCTGTTCCGGAATAGGATCGGAAAGCTCTAACATCAAAATTTTACAAAAATGAAGAATCTGAAACTCCTGGCCGCCGCATTGTTGATATCGGCCACTTCTTACGCACAGAAACTGCCTGCTGATTCAATATTTGCCCAGTTCTATAATGCAACGGGTGGCAAAGCTTTATGGGATGGTGTCAAATCCTATAACCTTAAAAGAAGTTACACGGCTGCCGCAGCAACGCCTTATGATGCCGCAATCACCGCTTCACTGCCGGATCAGTCGCTCTACAAAAACAAGACTATTATGAAACGCAGTTTTGTCTACACCGTGAAAGGTGACCAGGGCTGGATCAAGGTGCCCATTGGCCAGAAAGTGGATGTGAAAGACCTGAGTCAGGCAGAACAGCAAAGTATGCGGCTGGAATTGTACAAAAACCTCGTCCCATTCATTGATTATAAAAACCGGGGCCTTATCGCTACTACCGTGGGCACCGAGGCACTTAATGGTGTTCAGGTAAATCAGGTGGAACTGCAGGGCAAGGGCGCAAAATATAATCTGTATTTCGACGCAAAAACGGGACTGCTTGTGCGTCAGAAAGAGACCCTGGCTGGCGTGGAGACGGTGAGCGATTTCTCTGACTATGCAAAATCGGCCTATGGCATCTCCTATCCTACCAAAATCGTGGAACTGAACAGCGCTGATAAGAAGCCTGTTACCATTAAATCGGCATTGACGGTCAACGATCAGGTCAATGTAGAGTTGTTTAAAAGATAATCAGCCGGCGAGCATTCCGGTGTCAGGGAGGCCGGGCCCGGCGGTCTGGCCTTCCATTTACCAATAGTCTATTCTCAACACCTGCCCATGCTACCGGGCAGGAAAACAGCGCAGGATGAAGAAAGCACTGAAAGTATTGGCCATCATAATCCTGACAGTATTGATTCTGGTTGGCGTGTTGATCTGGGGAATCCAGACACCGGCCGGCCAGAATTTTTTAACATCCCAGGCGAATTCATTTCTCCGTAAAAAACTAAAAACCAAGGTCAATGTCGAAAAAGTCCGTTTCGACGTCCCGGATTGGGTGCTGCTGGAAGGAGTTTACTTCGAAGACCTCCATGGTGATACGCTCGTAGCGGGCAAGCGCCTGTATGTAGACCTGGATATGTACAGCCTGATCAAAGGCAATATCGGGATCAACAAAATAGAACTGGAAGGGGTGAATGCAAACATCAGCCGGGTTTTACCGGATACGGTATTCAATTTTCAGTTTATCGTAGATGCTTTTGCGGGAACAGAGCCGGCAGAACCCGATACGACGCCTTCGAAACCGCTCCAAATGCGGCTCGACCATATCCAGCTTAAGAACGTCCGATTATCGTATCGCGACGCCGTCATCGGCACCGACGCCGAAGCCAATATCGACTCGGCTGTCGTCAAATTCGACAAATTCAATCCTACCCTTTCCCAGTATCATCTCACCAATACCGCTTTGCTGAATAGCCAGGTTCGCCTGAGAATGTATCCGGCATTGAAAACCGCTGCGGCCGGACCTGCGCCGGAGCCCGATCCTGCCGACTCGCTGGACATCAAGGTAGGGGATATCGATATCCGTCAACTTAAATGGCAGTTTGACGATGAAATTTCGGGTCTGAAAAACGGTGTCACGGTAGGCAAATTCGCGGGACATGTGAACAACATCTTCATGGGCAGCCAGCGCGTCGACGTTCGGAACGTGTCCCTCGAAAACATGTCGCTTTTTGCCGAGTTTGCCAAAAAACCGAAAGCGCCGGAGACAAAAAAAGACACGACCGGATCGGCTGCGCCCGGCTGGTATGTCAAGGTCGGCGAGATCCGGCTTGTGGACAACGATATCCGTTACGACGATTTCAATTCGCCCGCACAGCCGAAAGGGCTCGACTATGCGCATTTGAACATTAAGGACCTGAATATTGACTTACAGGAATTTTTGTTTTCTCCTGAAAAGATCGCGGGCGCACTCAAAGCAGGTTCGTTCAAAGAAAAAAGCGGCTTCCGCCTGGACGCGCTGCGCACGAACTTTGCATATGGCGACCAGGAAACTTACCTCCGCAATCTTTATCTGAAAACACCCAATACCTTGCTGCGCGACGAACTGAGCCTGCGCTACAAGAACCTCGATCAACTCACGAATGATATCGGTAAGGCGAAACTCAAACTCAGGCTCACCGACAGCCGCATTGCATTTGCCGATATCCTGTTACTCGTCCCCGACCTGGCAAAGACCCCGCCGTTCGATAAGGAGCCCAACGGCGTGGTAAAAGGCTCAGGACAAATCACCGGCTCTGTGGACGATATGCTGATTTCCAGGGCACGGTTTACAATGCTTGGTGGGACTGTTCTGAATCTGGACGGACGCTTGCGCGGCCTGCCCAATGCAGAGAAGCTTTCAATGGACCTCGATATCCCCGAAATTTCTTCTACCAAGGCCGACCTGCTCAAAATGCTGCCGGACAGCGCGCTACCAGCCTCCATGGAGCTTCCGGATGCGATAAAGATCTCAGGAAAGATCAAAGGCTCGATGGAGAATCTTACATTGGCCACGACGATCAACACTTCTTTTGGGACCGGCACATTTTCCGGAAACCTTAAAAATATCACCGACAGCCTCAAAGCGCAGTACAATGGCACATTGACATTCAGTGAATTCGATTTAGGCAAATTACTGAAACAGCCGCCATCCGAAATGGGTAAACTGACACTGCGCACCGAGCTGGAAGGCACAGGATATGCCCCCAAAACGATGATCGCACGTCTGGACGGCACCATCGAAAGCGCCGATATCAAGGGTTATGTTTATCAAAATTTAAGACTAAAAGGAGATATCGATCATGGGATGGCTAATATCTCGGCCAACATGGACGACCGCAACATTGACCTCGACCTGAAAGCACAGGCGGACCTTTCCAAGGAATATCCGTCGGTTAAAGCCGACCTTGCGATCACCAATCTGGACCTGACAGCATTGAACCTCTATGCCGATTCTTTGCAGGTGAAGGGGAATATCAAAGTAGATATGCCATCCACCAACCCTGAAAACCCGTTGGGGACCGTGAATATCGATAGCCTCGTGCTGACACATCATCGCAAACCGATTGGCATTTCCAACATTAATGTCCAGCTAACAGATTCGAGTGGCGGGCGGCAGGCGTACATCGACTCTCCCTTCCTGAAAGCAAAGATGACAGGGAATTATTCTTACGCCGAGCTGGGAGACGCCATGCTGACGGAAGTTGGAAAGCATTTCAAAGCACCGGATCTCACTTACAGGGAAATAACCAAACCCGTCAATTTCGACCTTACAGCGACGGTGACCAATCACCCGGCTATTCAGCTTTTTGCCCCCGCGCTTCGTGAAATGAATGCTGTGCAACTGAAGGCGCGCATGGATAACCAAAAGGATTCATCGATCGTCGCCAGGCTGAGTATTCCGATGGTTGATTACGATAGCATCCGAACCGAGCGTGTTTCCATTGATTTCAGCACAGTAGATGCCAATGCCTCCCTTAATGCAAATGTGGGGATGGTGAATACGGGCGGTTTCAGAATGCAGAATGCGTCGCTGGAAAGTAAAATCGTGAACAATGACGTCAAATTCGACTTCATTGTCCGGGATTCTCTGAATACGGAGCGGCATTCGGTGAAAGGCGATCTTGCAGTCAACGGCAACCGGTATCGCCTGAACCTTCGCGACGACCTTTTGCTCAACTACGATAAATGGGCAACGGACACTGCAGGCTATGTGCAGTATGCGACCGATAGCCTGTACGTCAAGGACTTTATGATCAGCAATAACGGACAGTCGCTGAAAATCAATTCTACTTCGGCACAACCCAACAGCCCGCTGGATATTGCAATGTCGAACATTTCCATTGGTCCGCTCATCGAAATCGCTACCCTGGATTCGACACTTGCAACCGGTACACTGAATGGCAAAATCGTTCTGGACAAATATATGACCGCGCCGGTATACACCGGAGAGCTCACGATCGACAATCTTGCGGTCACTAAAATACCGGTAGGAAACCTGTCCGTTAAATCGACCAATGAGACCGAAAATCTGATCCGGGTGGCGATGTCCCTGGTGAATGATCAGAACGACGTGAATATCGGGGGCAGCTACAATCTGAAATCCGAAACGCCGATGGATTTCAAGATGGATCTTAAAAAACTCAGTGCCAAAACCATCGAGGCATTCAGTTTCGGCGAATTGAAACGAGCGGAGGGCAACCTCACGGGCAACATCGCCATTACCGGCGCCACCGACAGCCCGCGGCTCAACGGCGGTGTGAGCTTCGATAACGTGGCATTCAATGCAACACAGCTGGGAGCGCGCTATTCACTGGCCGGGCAAAAGATCCAGTTCAATGATCAAAATATCAATTTCAACAATTTCACGATCACCGATTCGCTCAACCAGGCGATGAAGATCAATGGAAATGTGAGCATTGCGAAGCTCCCGGATGTGGGATATAACCTCACTGTTTCGGCGAAGAATTTCAATGTCCTTAACTCAACCCAAAAGCAGAATGAGTTGTTTTTCGGTAAGGCAAACATCGATGCAAACCTTACTGTGAAGGGCCAGGGGGCCAAATCGGTGATCGATGGTAATGTAAAGGTAGACCCTGGCAGCAATATCACGGTGGTAATGCCTAACGATGCCACCGAGGCCGGTGACGCGACGAAAGGCGTGATCGAGTTTGTGGATATGAGCGATTCCACACAGGTGGCAAAAACCGATTCTGTCGAAAAGACACAAAATGTAATGGTCGATTTCGCGTCCCAGATCTCACTCGACATCGATGTAGACGATAAATCCGAGTTCAAAGTAGTAATCGACGAACTGAATGGCGATAATATCCGCCTCAAAGGGAATGCGCAGCTCAATGCCGGCGTAGCGCCCAACGGACAGCTTTTCCTCCTGGGCTCGTACGATCTCACGGAGGGTTCTTACGACCTGACGCTGCAAATCCTGAAACGACAGTTTCAGATCAAAGAGGGAAGTACGCTGCTATGGACCGGCGACCCGATGAAGGCCGACCTCAATATTACGGCGTCCTACCCGGTAATGGTAGATCCCGGATCCATTGCAGCGAAGTTTCAGGGCGCAAGCAAAATACCCGTCGAGGTGCAGATCGTGATCACCGGAAATCTCACAACGCCTAATATTACATTCAAGATTGTAATACCCGAAAATTCGGTCGACAAGCAGGTTCAAAACGACATTACGCAGCAAACATTCTGGAAGGATATGGAAAACAGTCCTTCCGAAGCGAACAAGCAGGCATTTGCATTGCTGATCACCAATAAATTTATCACCGACCAGTCCACGGCCGGATTTAATATCGGTTCCAGTGCCGAGGCAGTTGCCAGACAAAGCGTAAGCCAGCTCCTAAGCGATCAGTTAAACAACCTCGCCTCCGATCTCATCAAAGGTGTCGACCTCGACATTGGGCTCAACTCCACCGCTGACCAGTCTACCGGTGCCCGCACGGACCTGAACCTGGGGCTCAGCAAGGCATTCCTGAACAACCGTCTGAAAATCTCGGTAGGCAAGAACTTCGAACTCGAAAGCCAGAACAATGCAGGCAATTCAACAGAAGTATTCGACAATATTGCCCTCGATTATTCTATTTCCCGCGACGGCCGGTACATGTTCCGTGGATACCGGAAAAATCAGTACCAGTCGATCCTGGAAGGTTTCATCATCGAAACGGGTGTAAGTTTTATCGTTACGGCAGATTATGACCTCTTCCGTGAAATTTTTCAAAAGCAGCGCAATGAGAAGTAACATAGGGTACATTCTGGCCATCTGTTTTTTCCTGGGCAGCTGCTCGGTAAACAAGTATGTACCTGCGGGCCAAAGCATCTACGTAGGCAACAAGGTCACGGCGGACGCCGACAGCATTTCCAAACCGAATATCTCCGGTGTCGCCGACCAGCTGGAAGGCTTGGTCAAACCGCCGCCGAACAAGACTATTTTCGGTTTCCCCTGGAAAGTATGGTTTTACTACTGGATCGGCGAACCTAAGGATGAAGGTGGATTGAGAAGCTGGTTCCGCAAAAAACTCGGCGAACCTCCCCGCTACGCTACCCAGCGCGTTGTGGACATCAATGCCGCCAATATGGTCGCATTTCTGGATAATGAGGGCTATTACCGGTCATCGGTAAAAGGTAAAGTCGTGGAAAGCAAAAAGAAAAAGAAGCGAACAGCCACTACCGAGTACAATGCTTACGTAATGCCCCGCTATGTGATCAATGAAATTAATTACGTGCTCCGCGATAGCTCAACCTTCAACAAGGATCTGGATTCTACCAAACAGAAAACCCTGCTTAAAAAAGGAGATCCCATCCGTCTGGAAGTCATTACCACAGAGCGTTCCCGCGTTGACCAGGAACTGAAAGGGAAAGGTTATTACTATTTCAACCCAGACTATCTGATAGTCAAGGTCGATTCCACCATCGGGCGGGCTGATTCCACATTAGGACCGCAACAGGTGAATTTATACCTGGAAGTCAAAAAGGAGACGGCGCAGACTTCTTTGAAACAATATTTTATCAACCGCATTTTTGTTAATACCGGAACTGAGGCAAGCCAGGAAGCCGACTCTGCGGTAAACAGGCGGCTGCGCCGGGGTATTACCGTCAACGACCCGGGACACGACTACAAGCGACGCATTTTCTACGACGCGATCGGCTTCCGCCGCGGGAACCTGTACACGAACACCATGCACGATGTGTCTTTGCAAAGACTGGTGAACCTGCAAAATTTTCGTTTCGTCAAAAATCGCTTCGACTTGGTACCGCGCTCAGATTCCGCATTGCTGGATGTGCATTATGACCTGTCGCCCATGAAGCGGAAATCGCTGCAGACAAAATTATCGGCGAGCACCAAATCCAATAACCTGGGCGGATCTCAGCTGGATGTGAAGTGGCAGCACCGTAATTTCTTCAAAGGGGCCGAAATCCTTGCCATCAGTGCCTATTACGGTTTCGACGTTCAGCTCGGCGGAAATAAGCAATCCAATCCAAACAAAATTGGTAGTGAGTATATCCGGTACGGGGGCGAAGCCAGCCTTTCATTCCCCCGCTTCATTGTGCCATTTGTGCGCATACGACCGGAGAAAAGCCAGGCCCTGCCGAGAACCATCCTTTCCTTGAACTATGAGAACAGGGTTCAAAGGAATTTCTTCACCACCACTTCGATTCGGGGTGACTGGTCTTACGTATGGCGGCGGAATTCCGAGGTTGAACATACCCTGACCCCGATTTCGATCAACTTCATCGAACCCCGGAATATCAACCTGGAAACATATACCGATATCGTTTTTGACCCCAACACAAACCCCCTGGATGTGGAGCGGTATCTGAGGATTCTGGAAACGAAATACCTCATCATGGGCTCCAACTACTCGGTATCATATCGCCCCAGGCCGCGGCCATTCAGCAAAAACCAGTTTGCAATGACCGGCGGAATCGACTACGGAGGAAACCTGCTGAGCTTGTTTGCCAAGAGATCCGATTCGACAGATGCCCCGAAGGAACTCTTCAAGGTCCCTGTCTTTCAATACGTGAAGGTGGATGGAGATGTGCGCTATTACCGGACGATCACGCCCTCGATCAAGTGGGCGAACCGCTTGCTGGTAGGCGCCATTCGCCCATATGGTAATTCGAAAACAATGCAAACGCCTCAGTTCAAGCAGTATTTCGCGGGGGGTAGCACAGGCATACGCGCATTCCGTGCGCGAGCGCTCGGACCTGGCTCCGTGGCTCCCGACACACTTTCGATCCGGTTACTTGGCTATCAGCAATTTGCGGACATCCGTCTCGAATTTAACTCCGAGATCCGGATGAAGTTTACGAACATTATCAATGGGGCTGTTTTTGTGGACGCCGGAAATATCTGGTCGTTCGGCGATAGTACCCGAGCGGCTTATCCCGGCACTGCGCTGATCAGTAACAAATTTATGAAACAGGTTGCCGTGGGTGGCGGGATCGGTTTACGCCTTGATTTCTCCTATCTCATTTTCAGGCTCGACCTGGCCACACCTTTCCGTAAGCCGTGGTATGTAAGCGAGGTAAAATCGGTGACCGACGAAGGGGTCGTGACTTACAAAAACCCCTGGGTGTTCAATGAAATCAATTTGGGGAGTAAAGCCTGGCGGCGTGAAAATCTGATCCTGAATATCGCGGTAGGGTTACCGTTCTAATGCACGTTGCGGCTTACCTGATCTCCTGGCACAGCTCGATCAGCACACCGCCTGCACTTTTGGGATGCACAAAACAGACCAGCTTGTTATCGGCACCGCGCTTGGGGGTTTCATTCAGCAAAATGAAACCTTCACCGCGCAACCGCTCCATTTCCGCAACAATATCCTCCACCTCGAACGCGACGTGATGGATTCCCTGGCCTTTTTTTTCAATGAACCGCGCGATGGCACTGTCCGCTCCTGTGGCTTCCAGAAGCTCTATTTTTGTTTGATTAACCTTGAAAAAAGAAGTCGTCACCTGCTCCGATTCAACGGCCTCACGCTTGTAGGGCGTCGCGTTCAACAGAACAGCATATAGTTGTTCGGCAGCGATGAGATCCTTGACGGCGATACCGATGTGCTCTACATTATTCATATCTCATACATGATTGGAATGCATCTACCCAAACTACTGAGCCAGACTTACCAAACCTGAACTCAACTCGCAGCACTATTTCCTATTGTCCCCACCGCCTACCATGCTCAGGTAACTTTCGTACCTGCTGAAAGCAATATTCCCCTCCGACACGGCGTCCTTCACCGCACACCCCGGCTCGTTGATGTGCTGGCAATTGTTGAACCGGCATTGGTTCAACAGATCACGCATCTCCGGAAAGTAATGGCTGATTTCGCCCGGCTCCATATCGGCCAGCCCCAGCTCTTTGATTCCCGGTGAATCGATAATGAAAGTATCTTTCTCCAACTCGAACATTTCGGCGAAAGTCGTCGTGTGTACCCCCTTGTTGGCGAACGTCGAAACCTCCTGCGTTTTGATGTCCAGATCGGGTGCTATGGCATTGACGAGCGTCGATTTACCTACGCCTGAATGGCCGGAAAGCAACGAAACTTTGCCTTTCAGCAGTGACTTGAACTCTTCGACCCCCAGCTCTTCCAATGCCGTGGTTGCCATGCAGCGGTACCCGAGTCCGGTGTAAAGATCCATCAGCTCGGTCTGGAATTCCTTCATTTCGTCATTCAGCAGATCCTGTTTGTTAAAAACCAAAACGCCGGGAATGCGAAACGACTCGATCGCTACCAGAAAGCGGTCGATAAACCCCAATGACGTTTTCGGAAATACGAGGGTAGCAATCAGGATCGCCTGATCGACATTTGCAGCTATCAGGTGAGCGTGGGCCGTTTTGTGAACTGACTTTCGGATTACATAATTGTTCCGTGGTACGATTTCATGAATTATCCCGAAGTTCTCCACTTCATTTTCCACCTCGAAATTGACATAATCGCCCACTGCAATGGGATTGGTTACCTTTAACCCCAGTGCTTTGAACTTACCCTTTAAGCGACACTGCCATACATGCCCGTCCCTGCTGTCCCGTACCTCGTACCATGATCCCGTCGAGCGCAGCACCAATCCCCTGATTAAACTCATTCTGTCTTTGTTTTGGAATCAGCGAATTTAAGAGGAGTTTAGGAAAAGTTGTTAAAAAATGCCGTGTAACTCAAACCGGGAGCGAAAACCAAGTAGTTTTTCTGGTTTGGCGTTTTTATTGGGAGACATTCGCCTCAGCCGGTTTCCAAGTTAAAATCCACCTTCCTGTGAAAGTAAGTGTTGTTGAAAAACATTTGGCATTCCGCCCGATCAGCTAAGGATTTTACAATAAATAATAATATTTTTTAAAATCATACCCAATTTTTCCGTTTATTTCATACATTAGTACCACCTAATTATAAAGAAAATTAAAAACGTCAACCTGTAATTATTTTTACTCCGCATAATGGACTTAGTGGTAGAAGAACCGAGTTCGGTCATTGATATTCGCAAAAACCGTATCAGAAGCAGTCTTCTGCTTCATTTGTATCAATCCGGGGACACTTCCATTAACAAAATGGCAAAGCTGTTCCATGCGAGTATCCCGTCTGCAACCGGAATTGTCAACGATCTGATGCGTGAAGGCTGGATTACCGAAACGGGAACCGGACCCGCCAGAGCCGGACGTCCGCCGGTATTATACGGCCTGAATGCAAAAAAGTACCTGACCCTGATCATGGATATCAACCGCCATGATACGCAGCTGGTCATATTCGATCTCCACAACCAGCTGATCCTGAAAAGAAAAGTCAATATTCGTCTCGACGATTCGGCCAATTTCCTAAAAGAACTATTCGACGCAACCGACGATTTTCTTAGATCCAACAACATCACCCGCGGCAAGCTGTGGGGTATCGGAGTATCGATGCCGGGTCTGATCAACTCTTCCCAGGGCATTAACCTCACCTATCTGAACCTTACACCGCCGGGCGTTCCGCTGGTTTCCCATCTCAAGGACCATTTCGACTTGCCGGTATGCCTTTTTAACGACACCAAAGCCACGACGATCGGGGAACACCGGTTCGGGTTTGCGGTTGACAAGTCTCAGGTGCTTACGATCAACATCGACTGGGGCGTGGGCTTGGGAATCATCATCAATGGGGAGGTTTTCAATGGCGCTTCGGGATTTGCGGGTGAGCTGGGACACATTCAGGTGAAGCCTGACGGCATGCTCTGTCATTGCGGCAAGGTAGGTTGTCTGGACACGATCACTTCGGCGATTGCATTGATCCGCCAGGCCAAGGAGGGCATTCACAGCGGCAGGGCGACCATCCTGAAACAGATTGTACACAACAAGCTGGAAACGCTCGAAACCTCGCATATCATCGAGGCCGTGCATGCCGGGGATGAATTTTCAATCGATCTGCTGAGTACTGTCGGGACGGAGTTGGGTAAAGGGTTGGCCACGGCGGTTCATTTATTTAACCCTGAGGTGATTATCGTGGGAGGGCTGCTGGCAGAAGCCGGGCCGTTCATTTCCAACCCGATCGAGCAGGCGATCAATAAGTACTGCTTGTCCGATTTCAAAAATTCTCTCTCGATCCATATTTCCAAGCTCGGTGCTAAGGCCCGTCTGCTCGGCACACAAGCCTACCTCTTCGAAAACCTGATTACTAAGGAGTTTTCCTGATATTTCTTGCTGATGGTGCTCGTACCAGGCGCCATCAGCCCATTACCGCTTTGACTTTCGCCATAATAAGACTGGTAGCCCCGGTACCTGACAATACGTAGTCGCGGGTAATGTTTCCGGTTTCACGCGCAATCTCCTGACTGCCTACCCAGCGAGTTACCGTTTTCACTAGTTCGTCGGTATCGGCAATTGCATAAGCGCCCCCTTTTTCTACGAGATCTACCGCCTCCTGGAAACGGTGATAGCTTTTGTTCCCGAAAACAATCGGCAGACCAAAGGTCGCAGCTTCCAGGATGTTGTGAAGACCCGAACCAAATGCTCCGCCTATATAGGCCATATCGCCATACCGGTACAGAGACGAGAGCATCCCGATATTATTAATGATGAGGTAGTCAAAACTTGCCGGGCTTTTCCCCTCGCAGATTTCCGAGTACAAGACGGAGGTCCCATTCAATTTGGCCCGCCATCCGGCTATCTCGTCGGCCTTGATCTCATGCGGTGCGATTACTGCCTTCAATTTTCCGCTGAACCCGTTCAATGCAGGGATCAGCACCTGCATATCGGCATCCCACACGGATCCGGCGATTATGCAAGGAGTGCTGCCTTTGAACTGCGCTATCTCCGGCAGCTCACGCGCCTGCGAGACGATCGCACGCACGCGGTCGAAACGTGTATCGCCCGCTATGCTGCATTGACTGATTCCAGCGCCGGACAAAAGCGAAACCGACGCCTGGTTCTGGACAAAAAGGTGATCGAAATAGCCCAGCATGTCTCTGAAAAATCCACCGTAAGATTTGAAAAAGATCTGCTCAGGGCGGAAAATAGAGGAGAAAGACAGAATATAACTCCCATTGCGGCGAAGCTCCCGTAGGTAATTGAACCAGAATTCATACTTGATAAAGAACGCTACCCTGGGATTCACAACCCTCACAAATGCGCGTGCATTACCGGGCGTGTCGATCGGCAGGTAGCAGATATAATCCGCTCCGGTATAATTTTTCCGGATTTCGTACCCTGAGGGAGAGAAAAAAGTCAGCAGAATAAAATGGCCGGGGTAAGCGTCGCGGTAAGCTTCGATGACTGGTCGCCCCTGTTCGAATTCCCCGAGTGACGCCGCGTGAAACCATGCGACAGGCCGTCCGGCAACCTCATCCCGGAATGAACCTTCGAGCTTTGCGATCAGTCCCTTCCGGCCGTCTGCGCCGAGCTTTAATTTATGGTTGAAAAGTGCAACGAACCGGATTAGAAAAGCGATAATATGGATGGCGACCTGATAGATGACTTTCACCAAAGCACTCTGATTAAAAGGATGTTAAAAAGGAAGAAGGAAGGCCGGATCAGACCTGTTCCGGAATGGCCGGCAGCCTTTTCTCTTTCTTTTTTCGTTTAAAGAACATAAATGTACAAAAAACCGTTAATGTGGTGTCGATATACAGTTGCATACGCTATTATTTTGTACTTTCACTGTTCATACGACACATACATACGTCACGGAGAACTATATCGATAATATGATGCGTGTAAAACTTTTACTATCAGTATCTATTCTGTTTGCACTATCGACAGATATATACGCTCAGCGCAGATCAGTGAAGAACGAGGAGAGCGAAGAGAGCTATAAGTCTTTTACCTCCGTGGGTATTACCACCAATACCAACTCCGGAATTCTCGGGGGTGCGGTATTTCGCCAGTCTTCTGCCCTGGGTTCCAAAATGTTTGGTAAAAACCAGTACAGGTACCTTGCACTGGAACTCGTGAATGTGAAGCATCCGAAAGAACTATCCACTCAGGACTTTGTGACAGGCGCAAGGCTGGTTTATGGCAAGCAAAACTACCTGTTTGTGCTGCGCCCTGAATACGGACGTGAACTGACCTTGTTTAATCGTCAGGACGACGAAGGAATTGCGATCAGCGGGATTTTCGCAGCCGGCCCGTCGCTCGGCATTGAGAAGCCCTATATGGTACAATACCAAAATACCGACGGGCGGGTTACTACGGAGCCTTTTGATCCCGTTAAGCACACCGGAGGCGGCTCTCAAACCGGCATCGTCGGCGCCGGAAGCTTTTTCCAGGGATTCGGACAATCCAAAATCGTCCCCGGTATCCATATCAAAACGGCCATGAGTTTTGAGCTGAGCGCATTCCGTGAGAATGTAACAGGCATTGAAATAGGGTTTCTTGCAGAAGCATTTACCCGGAAAATCCAGATTATGGCATTTGCAGAAAACAGGAGTTTTTATACTTCGGGATATCTGACGCTGTATTTTGGCAGTAAGAAAAGATAATTACAATTGATAAATTGATAAACCGCGAAAATTACGGCTTGTCAGAGATTACAGATTGATATGATTGAATTGCCAGTAATACCGTCGGAACGCAGAAAACGTCCCGACTGGCTCCGGGTAAAACTCCCCGCCGGCCCTGAGTTCAGGAAAGTGAGACAGCTGGTCGACAATTATAAACTCCATACGATTTGCGAAAGCGGCAACTGCCCCAATATGGGCGAATGCTGGGGAGCGGGAACCGCGACCTTCATGATTCTTGGAAATGTATGCACGAGAAGCTGCAGTTTTTGTGCCGTCGCTACGGGGCGTCCCAATGAGTATGATACCGATGAACCCCGCCGGGTTGCCGAAGCCATCAAGCTGATGCAGGTCAAACATGCGGTGATCACATCCGTGAACAGGGACGAGCTGAAAGACAAGGGTGCCGAAATATGGTATCAGACTGTACGCCAGGTGAAGGGAAATACACCTGAAACAACCATCGAAACACTCATTCCCGACGTTAAATCCAACTGGGATGCGCTGATCCATATGATCGAGGCAGGGCAGGAAGTAGTTTCCCACAACATGGAAACTGTTGAACGTTTATACCGCGCGGTACGCCCTCAGGCCAAATATACCCGCAGCCTGGAACAGATCAAACGTACCAAGGAGTTTGGACAGCGCACCAAGTCGGGTATCATGCTGGGCCTGGGCGAGACAGTGGACGAAGTGTATAAGGCAATGGACGACCTCGCGGAAAGCGGTCTGGATATCCTTACACTCGGTCAGTACCTTCAGCCCACTAAAATGCACCACGAGGTGATCGAATGGATTACCCCGGAAATGTTTGAAAACTATAAGGAGGAAGGATTGAGACGAGGACTGAAATACGTCGAATCCGGCCCATTGGTACGATCAAGCTACCATGCGGAACGGCATGTCAATGTTCCCATCTGATCTCCCTGCCGAAATCCACAAATACAACGCCGGCGTAGCATAGCTATGCCGGCGTTTTCATGGAATAACCAATCCATCACAGCCTGCCGGTTAAATGGCAGATCTGCACGATGAATAGATTTTTATTTAACGGACGGCGGAATTTTAATAAAATTCAGGAATTTGTGCTGAAACAATGCGATTCTCAAAGTCAATATCTAAAGGATTACTTATTTTTGCCGTCGATTAGAAAAATAGCTTAGCCTTAGCAAAGGTGATTTTATCACACATTTGAATTTTTCTTTTAACTTTTATTTCGTTTCCAATGCCATACTTATTCACCTCGGAGTCCGTATCTGAAGGACATCCCGACAAGGTAGCCGATCAAATATCAGATGCACTGATTGACAATTTTCTAGCATGGGATACCAACAGTAAGGTGGCCTGCGAAACACTGGTAACGACCGGACAAGTAGTTTTGGCTGGTGAAGTCAAAACCAACACCTACCTGGATGTCCAGAAAATCACGCGCGATGTGATCAAAAGGATTGGTTACACCAAAAGCGAATACATGTTCGAAGCCAATTCGTGCGGTATCCTCTCGGCGATCCACGACCAGAGCGCCGACATCAACCAGGGCGTTGACCGTGTGGCCGCTTCCGAAAGCTTTGAAGAGAAAGCCAACGCACAAGGTGCCGGTGACCAGGGTATGATGTTTGGGTATGCTACCCGCGAAACGGAGAATTATATGCCCCTCGCCCTTGACCTGGCGCATAAGATTCTTCAGGAAATGTCTTTCATCCGTAACAATGAGCCGGCATTAATCCCCTACCTGCGCCCCGATGCGAAATCACAGGTAACGATCGAATATAGCGACGACAATGTGCCTTTGCGTATTGACACGATCGTTGTTTCCACGCAACACGACGACTTTGATACGGAAGCAGCCATGCTCGCCAAAATCAAAGAGGACATCGTTAATATTGTTATTCCCCGCGTAAAAGCGAAACTGACGCCTGAACTTCAGAAACTGTTCACGGGCGATATTACACACCACATTAACCCGACCGGAAAATTCGTGATCGGTGGCCCTCACGGAGATACCGGACTTACCGGCCGTAAGATCATCGTCGATACCTACGGTGGAAAAGGAGCGCATGGTGGTGGTGCATTCTCAGGAAAAGATCCTTCCAAGGTCGACCGTTCGGCTGCCTATGCGACGCGTCACATTGCCAAGAACATGGTTGCCTCCGGCCTTTGCGATGAAGTATTGGTTCAGGTTTCCTACGCCATCGGTGTGGCAACACCTTGCGGATTGTACGTCAACACGTACGGTACCGCCAAAGTAGCCGACAATGACGGTGCAATTGCTGAAAAAATCAGTGAGATCTTCGACCTGCGTCCATATGCCATCGAGCAACGTCTCAAACTGCGTAATCCGATCTACTCCGAAACAGCGGCGTACGGTCACATGGGACGCAAGAACGAGATCGTCAAAAAGTCGTTTAAAGGTGCCAACGGAGAAGAGAAAGAAGTGGAAGTGGAGTTGTTTACCTGGGAGAAACTAGATTTCGTAGACGCGATCAAAAGCAAGTTCGCGCTGTAATAGTATCAGATATGACCAAACTAAGGGAGCCGGCAAGCTTTGCCGGTTCCTTTTCATGTCCGGCCTCCATTGCCAAACATAATTTCCCATTGTGGTACATTTCAAGATAATAAGCCCGTCAGGGGAAATAAAAGCCGTAGATTACCAATAATACCGACACTATCCCGTTCCTAAGGGGACTACAAACTTGTTCGCCCACATCGCACCCGCCTCCATGCAGTATCAGAAGATCAAATTCAACAATGCAGAGAAAAACACCTTCTTTCCCACGCTAAGGCACAGGGTTGATCAATATTTTTCTGCTAACCAGTTGTGTAAATCCGGCGGTAAGGCGATCATTTACAAGGCATTTTTCATGCTCAGCCTCTACATTTTGCCTTATGCATTGATCTTGTCAAACCAGTTTTCAAACCTTGTGATGGCTGGATTAGCGGTGGTGATGGGCTTTGGTGTGGCTGGTGTAGGTATGTCGGTCATGCACGACGCCATTCACGGCTCACTCGCGACTTCCCGCATCCTGAATAAGTTTTTTGGCGCCTCCATTTACCTGCTTGGAGGAAATGCGTACAACTGGGAGGTACAGCATAACAGGCTACATCACACCTACACGAATATTCACGAAGTTGACGAAGATATTACAGGCAAGTTCTTACTCCGTCTTTCTTATCAGGAAAAGCAGAAATACATTCACCGGTTCCAGCACATTTATGCCTTTTTCCTGTACAGCCTGATGACGCTGTCGTTTTTATGGAAGGATTTCAAGGAGATATCCCTGTTTAATAAAATGGCGAAATCGGGAATGACCAAGCCGTTTCCAAAGAAAGAGCTCATACGCCTGATCTGGACAAAACTAGCCTATATCGTGTTCATATGCATCATCCCCCTTTCTCTCACTTCTATTTCATTCGGAGAGTGGCTGATAGGTTTCCTGATTATGCACGGAACGGCGGGCATGATACTGAGTACCGTGTTTCAAATGGCTCACGTGGTAGAAGGTGCAGAGCAGCCCGAACCGGACCATACCGGGTCTATCGAAAACGCCTGGGCGGTGCACCAACTTCAGACGACATCCAATTTCGCGGGAAAAAACCGGGTGTTATCCTGGTTTATCGGCGGGCTCGATTATCAGATTGAACACCATTTATTCCCTTCGATCTCCCATGTTCACTACCACGCATTGTCACCGATCGTCAAGGCTACCGCATTGGAATTTGGATTGATTTATAATGCAAAAGCCAATTTTAGCCATGCATTGGGTTCGCATGTGAGAATGCTGAAAAATATGGGGACGCGGTAGTCAACCGCTGGTTTTCAACATCTCTAAGAACTCCTCGGCTTTTATCACCCTGAGCCTGGGGAATTGAATGCTTGCAAGAATATCAAAGTGTTTGTCGTTGCTAACTAGATAATCGGCTGCGCAACTTGAACAACATTCATCTATTTACTGATTGGGCTCATCCAAAATATCTTCCATATCTTGTTGAGTCCAATTATTCTCCCGCCAGGCCACATCGGCCATCATTGTCATTCGTTTGGCAAAGTAATCACCAATAAGATGTTTTATGTTCTGTAAATCTTCCTCGCTCACTTGCCGGGCGTAAAGAAGCAGCAGCTCCTGCTGAAGGTTTGTGAAAGTCGTGTTTGTTGTTGCTTGCATGGCCATAAAACTTCATCCAAAAGATAACAAACTTTAGTGTCAATGACAATCAAACAACTCATCCCTCAAAAATGTGCCGGCTCTTCCAATTCGCTATCCCGCGCTACCCTGTCGATCATCCTCATTTTCTCATAATTTTTAGGGCGTGAGAAGAAGGTGTAAATCGCCGGAATAACGTACAAGGTCAGTACCAGCGAAAACAGCAGCCCTCCCATAATCACAATTCCCATCGACATCCTGCTTTTACCCGCTGACCCGAGTGCCATTGCAATCGGCAAAGCGCCAAGGATAGTTGCCAGGCTGGTCATAAGAATGGGTCGGAAACGCAATGTAGCAGCTTCCAAAGCTGCCTCCTGAATGCTTCTGCCCTGCTCCCGCAGCTGGTTGGCAAACTCCACAATCAGGATACCGTTTTTTGTCACCAGTCCAATGAGCATGATCATTCCGATCTGGCTGAAAATATTAAGGGTCTGATCGAAAAACCATAGTGAAAATACAGCTCCGCCAATCGCCAGCGGCACCGTGAACATGATAATGAACGGATCCACAAAACTCTCGAACTGCGCCGCCAGGATAAAGTAGATGAGGATTAATGCGAGGAAAAACGAGAACATCGTGTTCGACGAACTTTCAGCATAGTCTCTGGATGATCCGCTCAATGCAGTCTGGATCGTTTCATCGTTCAGTTTATCCCGGATTCTGTCCATCGCTGCAATGCCGTCGCCGATCGTCTTCCCGGGTGCAAGCGCTGCCTGCACAGTCGCGCTCATGTATCGGTTATAATGGAAAAGTTGCGGCGGACTGCTCTCCTCTTCGGCTTTTACGATGTTATCCAGCTGTACTAGAGCGCCCGTATTGGTTTTTACAAACATACTCTTCAGATCCAGCGGTTCATCGCGGTTAGCACGGTCGTACTGACCAATTACCTGATACTGTCGCCCGTTCATGGTAAAGTACCCAAAACGCTGCCCGGCGAATGCAAGTTGCATCGTTTGCGCCACGTCCTGCACCGAAACGCCCAGTGATTTTGCCTTCTCGCGATCGATTACGACCTGAATTTCCGGCTTGCTGAATTTGAGGTTCACGTCGGTGATCGCAAATGTGGGATCATTGGAAGCCTCTTCCATGAACTTCGGAAGATATTCCCTCAGTTTTTCAAAATCGGGGGCCTGAATCACGTACTGAATGGGCAATCCCCCACGCGAGTCAACGGATATCGTTTGCTGCTGTACCACGAACGATTTCGCATCGGGCATCTGTTTCAGCCTTTGATTGATATAATCCGCTATCTCCTGCTGTGTCTCCTTCCTGAATTTCTTGTCCACCAGCGCGATACGGCCGCTTCCGGTATTGGCGGCACCCAACCCCGAATTTCCCGGGGATGTGATCATCATCAGCCCCTTTCGCCCCGGCATGGAGTCCATCAGCATGTCGCTCACGTTCCGGACATACCGGTCGGTAAATTCGAAAGAAGAGCCCTCCGGCGCAGTCATGTTGATACGGAACCAGTTACGGTCGTCCAGCGGTGCGAGCTCAGATTGCAGCCCTTTGCCAAAAAACCAGATCATACCCATCGTAATCGCCACCAGCGGGATCGCTACCCAGCGCATTTTCAGGAACTGGGCCAATGCATTGCCGTAATTATCGGTGATCCGCTCGAAGAAAGGCTCTGTTTTTTCGTAGAACCAGCTCTTCTTATGTGTTTTACGGACCAGGTACGCATTCAGCATGGGCGTCAGCGTCAGCGAAACGAACGCGGAGATCAAAACGGCTGCGGAAATGACGATACCGAATTCCCTAAATAGTTTTCCTACAAAACCTTCCATAAAGATCACCGGCAAAAACACAGAGGCCAGCGTAATGGATGTGGATAAAACCGCGAATATGATCTCATTCGCACCTTTAATGGCCGCCTCGATCGGGCTCATGCCCTGTTCTATCTTCTTGAAAATATTCTCCGTAACCACAATCCCGTCATCCACAACCAAACCGGTCGCCAGCACAATGGCCAGCAACGTGAGTACATTCACCGAAAAGCCCATGATGTACATGATGAAGAACGTCCCGATCAGCGACACGGGAATATCGATCAGCGGCCGGAAGGCGATCAGCCAGTCACGGAAGAACAGATATATGATAATGACGACCAGAATAATGGCGATCAGCAGCGTCTCTCCTACCTCCTCAATGGATCTTTCTACGAAAATCGTGTTGTCGATCAGCGTGTCGAGCTCATAGTCTTTCGGAAGCTCCTTCTTGATCGCCGCCATGCGCTTGTTAACCTCTTCCGCAATGTTGAGGTAATTGGCGCCGGGCATGGGCGAAATGGCCAGACCGATCATCGGTACATTATCGAGCCGCAGGATCGTCTCCTCGTTCTCCGGACCCAGCTGCGCAAAACCAACGTCTTTAAGGTGGATCGTCTGCGTCGCGGAGTTCTTGACGATCAGCTCATTGAAATCGTCCTCGGTGCGGAACCTGCCAATGGTTTTTACGGTCAGTTCGGTATTATCGCCGGCTAGTTTGCCGCTGGGCAGTTCCACATTCTCCCGGTCCAGCGCGACCTTGACGTCCTGCGTTGTAACCCCTAATGCCGCCATTTTCACAGGATCCATCCAGATACGCATCGCGTATTTCTTCTGTCCGAAAATCCGGATCTCGCTGACGCCCTCGATGGTCTGAAGGCGCTGGGCGATCACGTTTTCGGCATAGTCGCTTACTTCCAGGTGCGAACGGCTGTCACTTTTGAATGTGAGTACAATGATCGGCTCTGAATTGGCGTCGGCCTTGCTCACCACCGGAGGGCCGTCGATATCCAGCGGCAATGTCCGGGAGGCCGATCCCACCTTGTCACGCACGTCGTTGGCAGCCCGCTCCATATCCACGCCGATATCGAACTCGACGGTAATCTGGCTCGTACCCTGGCTGCTTGTCGAGCTGATGGATTTGATCCCCTCAATGCTGTTCAGCTGTTTTTCGAGCGGTTCGGTGATCTGCGACTCAATGATGTCCGCATTGGCACCGGTGTAGCTCGTCCGGATCGACACCACGGGCGGGTCAATGGACGGGAATTCACGCATCCCAAGGAATTTATAGCCCAGGAACCCGAACAATATGATCAGCAGGTTCATCACAATCGCGAGAACCGGCCTTTTGATGGAAAGCGTTGAGATGCTCATAGGTTCACCTTCACGGCAGTGTTAGGTTTGATAGCGATGATCCCCGAAGTAATCAACGAATCGCCGGGCTGAAGCCCGTCGATCACCTGGATCTTTTTGTCGGTACGCAGGCCGGTGGTGACCATCGCTTCCTGCGCCTTGCCATTTTTAACCACAAAAACCTTCTTACCCTTCAAAACCGGCACAATGGCTTCCGTAGGTATCATCATCGCCGAACGGTTGGCATCGAGATCTGCCAGGACTTTTACAAACATGCCCGGCACAAAACGGCCTTCGGGGTTACTCGCAATCGCGCGTACACGCAGCGTGCGGAGGTTTTCATCCACTTTGGGATCAACTGCCAGAATTCTGGCATTGAAAGTGGAAGGGTCCCCGTCGAGATTAAACTTCACAGTGCCACCTACCCGAATGTTGGGCGTGTATTTCTCGGGAACAGTAAAGTCGATTTTAACCGGATTGCTCTGGACAATGGTGACGATGGGCGTGCCCGGAGCCAGATATGCCCCTTCGCTGATGAATTTCAACCCGATACGGCCGCTGAACGGTGCACGGATCTCCGTTTTTTCAAGCTGTGCCTCAATCACTTCTTTCTCGGCTTCCAGGACCCGGATGTTGTTCGAAGTGACGTCATACTCTTCCAGGTTGATCGCCTCCACATTCAATAGCTTTTTCTGGCGTGCTTCGATCTTTTTACTCAAATCCTGGTTGTAAGCGATTTTCTGCAACTGGGCTTTCAGTTCGCGGTCGTTGATCTTGGCGATCAGTTGTCCTTTGGTAATGTATGCCCCTTCTTTGATATCCAGCTTCACGAGCCTGCCCGATATTTCCGACATCAGGTTAACCTCCTCGTTCGGCAATACGGTTCCAGAGGCAAATATTTGATTTTCAATGGATTCTCTTCCGACAATAAATACATTGACAGGTACTGCACCGCCGGCCGATTTTGCATTCTTCCCATCCCCACCCTTTTTCGGATCCGAAGCTTTGCCATCCCCGGTTTTGGAAAAAATGAATAGTTTCCCCAAAACCAGCGCGACAATAATCCCCGCCACCAATATAATCGTACGCATAGATCTACTAAAAATAAAATTCGTTCAAAAAGAATAGTGATTAGTTATATTTTCGCCAAAAGCCCTATTGAAAGACACTTCATATCGTAAAAAGCGCCAATGTAGAGGTTTTATACTTCCATAAAAACAGGCTTTCCACAGTTGTTTGCTGAATGACGTATTCCGGCTGCTCAATGCCATTTTTGGCACTGCAACGTTTTACTATCTTTAACAAATCATCACAAACATCTCAGGCTATGAAAATAGTACCAGCCCTCATGCGATACCTGTTCATCACCATTATCTTATCATTAACTATGCACACATTCGGACAAACCCCGATCAAAAATTACGCTCAGGAATGGAAGCCGGTGGAGACTCTTACCGGCAAGGGGCTCAACAAGGATGCCCTGGAAGCGGTCAGGAAAATATACCAGCTTGCAAAAAAAGAGAAACAGGAGGCTCAGGTCATCAAAGCGGCGGTGTACATGATCCAGTTGCAGGCGGAAAGCAGGGAGGACCATGCGGTCGCCTCGATCCGGGACCTCGAAACAGAAATAGCCGGAAGCACCGGCGCCGCCCGGTCCATTATGACAAGCCTGCTCGCGTCGCAATATTACTTCTATTACCAAACCGTCCGCTGGCAATTGTACAACCGCACGGCAACGACCAACTTCGACAAAACGGACGTTGCAACCTGGGGCACGGAGGATTTTCACCAAAAAATAGGCGCATTATACCTGGAATCGATCCGGGAAGAAGCGCTCCTGAAAAGTACCAGGCTGGAACCTTACGACGCCATTATCACGAAGGGGAACACCCGCACGTTACGACCGACATTGTATGATCTGCTCGCATTTAAGGCATTGGAGTACTTCTCGAACGATGAACGTAACATCAAAAAACCTGCCTACGCATTCGAAATCAATACGGCCTCGGCTTTTGACCCGGCGGCTGATTTCATTCACCGGAAATTTGAAACAAAAGACTCCGCATCGCTGGAATACCATGCTTTGCTTCTCTATCAAAAGCTGATCGGATTTCATATTGGCGACAGCGACCCGGCAGCACTGATCGACGTGGACCTGGCACGCCTCCAATATGTGCGGCAAAAATCGGTGCATCCAGACAAGGATGAGCTGTATTTTATGTCGGTCAGCCATGTCGCGGATCAATATCAATCGACTCCCGCCGCTGCGCAAGCATGGTATTTGAAAGCAGCCTGGCTGAATGAAAAGGCAGATAGTTATAAACCCGGCGGGGACACTACATTCCGTTTTGAGCGGGTGAAGGCATTGGAAATATGTCAAAGAATTCAGCGGGAAAATCCGGGGAAGGAAGGCGGCATCAATGCATTCAATTTATCAAAACAGATTACCCGCAAAAGCCTCTACTTCTCGGCCGAATACGTGAATGTCATTGAGAAACCGTTCCGCATGCTGGTGAAGTACAGGAATTTCAGCAAGTTGCATCTGCGGGTGGTTAAGGTGTCCCCTCCGATCAAAAACAGCCTGGAACGCGACGATAACAATGCCAAATGGCCCCTTTTGACCAGTGCCCACCCATTGCGGGCCTGGGACCAAGCGCTCCCTGAGACCAGAGATTATCAGGAGCATGCTGTTGAAATAAAGTCCGACGGTCTTCCCTCGGGCGAATACATGCTGCTGGCAAGCTCCGATCCCGGTTTCAAGAACAATGAAGCAGTGGTCGGCGCTACATTGTTCTATGTGTCGAATATCAGCTACGTACAAAAGGCGGATGATTTCTTTATCCTTCATCGTGAAAACGGCCAGCCCCTGCCCGGAGCGACGGTGCAGCTGTGGGAAAAAAGTTACAACTATAATACCAGGACCTACGTCAGTAACAAAGGAGCCCAGCTGACTACCGATTCATTCGGGCATTTCAAAAGGCCGCGCCTGCGACAAACCAACCGAGGGGAGCAACACCTGCTTGAAATCACTTATCAGCAAGACAGGCTCTTTTTACAGGAAAACACCAATCGCTACTACTACAACGAAGAGGAAGCGGAAGAAGCCGCCGACAAGGCGGAGCATGTGTACCTTTTCACAGACCGAAGTTTGTATCGCCCCGGGCAGACTGTTTATTACAAAGGCATCGTCAGAAAAGGTGACAAAGTGCTCAGCGATCAGCGTGCGGAGTTTACAGTCTCGCTTTACAACGTGAATGCCGAGCATATAGCTGAAACGAAGCATCACGTCAATGCATTCGGCAGCTTTTCAGGCTCGTTCACCATTCCGCCGGGCGGCCTTGCCGGTAATTTTTATATACAGGTTCGGGACAAGTACCGGGCGGACTTCCGGGTGGAGGAATACAAACGTCCCCGGTTTGCTGTCGCGTTTGACACACTTAAAACCACATACAAGGTCAATGAGCAGATAAAAGTAACAGGAAAGGCAACGGCTTATGCCGGGAATGCGATCGATGGCGCAATGGTGAAGTACCGCGTTGTGCGCACGCCACGGATGATCTACACCTGGATGCTCAGACACTGGTGGCAGCCGACGGAACCGATGGAAATTGCACACGGCGATACAACCACAAGCGTTGACGGCACGTTTGCAGTTGATTTTCAAGCCATTCCAGATCTAAAAATCGACCCCAAAACGGACCCGGTCTTTGACTATATCATCTATGCCGATGTGACGGATGGTAATGGTGAAACCCGGAGTTCGCAGACGCTGATTTCCGTAAGTTACAAATCGTACATACTGAAAGCCGATATCCCCTCAAAGCAGGATATCGGCCATTTCAAGTCGCTTTCCATCCGTACCGAGAACCTCGCCGGCTCATTTGCCGCAGCCGATGCCACCATACAGATCACACGCATCGCGCCGGAAAAGCGACTCATCAGGAACCGCTACTGGCAACGTCCCGACCTGTTTGTGATGACCAGGGACGAATATGTAGCCAGTTTTCCAAACGATGAGTACGACGATGAAACAGAAATGGATAAGTGGGAGATAATCGGTACTGGCGTAGGAAAAACCGTTAGTCTCAGCCCTGATACCGAAGTTTCCGTTTCGGAATATGCGCTTACGGCCGGCTTTTACAGGATTCAGATCAGCACGGTAAATGCCGCCGGAGAAAAGCTCTCCGACGTCAGATTCATTGAGCTAACCGATCCCAATGCCCAAAAACTGGCTTATCCGAAGTATATCGAACCAACGCACAGCAAGGCCACTGAGCCGGGCGAAAAGGGCCGCTACGCGTTAGGTACGTCCGCGGAAAAGGCATTTCTAATCACCAGTACCAATCGGAAATCTGCGGCGAAGGACTTCTCCTACATCACATTAAATGACGAGGTAAGGACATTTGATTACACCGCTTCGGAAGCAGATCGGGGCGGCTATTCGGTGGATTACATGTTCGTCAAGCACAACCGCGTGCACACCTATATGGAAACCATCGTTGTACCCTGGACGAACAAAGACCTGAAAATTGAGTATCAAACATTCCGCGACAAAACGCTGCCGGGGAGTAAGGAAACGTGGACGGTTAAAATAAGTGGTTATCAGAAAGAAAAAGTGGCTGCTGAAATGCTGGGAAGCATGTATGACGCGTCTCTCGATCAATTCTACCCGCATCAATGGACTAAACCTTACGTCTGGCGCGGACGAACCGGCCTGAAATATTGGATGGACAACGGCAACTTCCAGTCAGCCGACGCGGATATCCGTTATGCCGAGTATGGTGAGTACAAATCTTTTGATAAGAGGTATGACGAATTGATCCAGTTTTTGGCCACGTATGGTAACGGGAGGCCTATGAGTGCCGCAGGCGGTGGTCGTTCGAGATACATGCGAATGGCAGTTAGAGGCTCGTCTAATCTGATTGTGCCAGAAGCCGCCCCGATGAGTATGGAGGAAGTGGAGGTAAAAGATGCAGTTATCGCCAAAAAAGTCGCTATCGGCAACGAACTCAAACAAGATGCTGAAACAACAAAAACAGGTAACATTGAAAGTACCGCGCCAAAGAATGCGGCCCCGACCCTTCGTACCAACTTCAACGAAACCGCCTTTTTCCTTCCCGACCTGAAAACGGACAAAGACGGTAACATTACTTTCTCTTTTACAATGCCGGAAGCGCTCACGAAATGGAAGTTTCAGGCGCTCGCGCACACGCAGGACCTCGCATTGGGATACAGTTCCAAAGAGATCATCACCCAGAAAGAACTGATGGTACAGCCCAATGCACCCCGTTTCCTGCGCGAAGGCGACCGGATCAGCTTCCCCGTTAAGGTTGCCAATTTGACAAAAACCTCATTACAAGGTGAAGTAACGCTCCAACTGATCGACACCGAAAAAAGCCAGCCTATCGACGGCATTTTCAAAAACAGTAAACCGTCGGCCTCCTTTTCGATCGCAGCGGGTCAGAGTGAGACTGCATTGTTTGCTTTGGAAATACCAAAAGGCTTCAACAAAATGGTTACCTGGCGCGCGGTGGCGAAGGCGGGGAGTCTGTCGGATGGAGAGGAAAATATGCTCCCGGTATTGCCCAACCGGATGCTCGTGACGGAGAGTATGCCGCTATCGATGCGCGGAACCGGCCAGAAGCAATTTACTTTTGAAAAATTACTCGGCTCTTCCAAATCTACCACGTTGACACATCAGTCGGTTACCGTCGAGTACAGCAGCAACCCTGCCTGGTATGCCGTGCAATCCCTGCCCTATCTGATGGAATACCCCTACGAATGCGCCGAGCAAACCTGGAACCGTTATTATGCCAATGCCCTTGCATCGCACATTGTGAATGCTTCGCCACGCATTGCACAGGTTTTCAGATCGTGGAAAGGGACAGATGCATTGGAAAGCAATTTGTCCAAAAATCAGGAACTAAAATCGCTGCTTTTACAGGAAACGCCTTGGGTGCTGGCGTCGAAAACCGAAGCGGAGCAGAAACGGAATGTCGCATTGCTGTTCGACCTCGTCAGGATGGAAAACGAGCTGAATGCGAGCATGCTCAAATTACAGGAAATGCAGAGTTCCAATGGCGGATTCGTCTGGTTCAAGGGCGGCCCGGACGACCGTTACATTACCCAGTACATCGTTACCGGCTTCGGGCATTTGCAAAAAATCAAGGCTCTTCCACCCACGCAGCAACAGAAGATCGACGCTATCCTCGAAAAGGCCATTCCTTACCTCGATAAACGTATTCAGGAAGACTACAATAATCTGGTCAAATACAAAACAGACCTGAAAAAGTATGTGCCCGGACCGGTGGAGTTGCAGTATCTGTATGCAAGGAGTTTCTTCACCAAACCCATTCCCGCTTCTTCTCAAAAGGCCTACCAGTACTACCGCGAACGCGCCCGGCTGACCTGGGTTTCCCAACCCAAACTGCTGCAGGGGATGACCGCACTAGTCGCAAACCGTACGCAAGACAGCAAAACGGCAAACCAGATCCTTGAATCGTTGCGCCAGACCGCCATTCGCCATGAAGAATTGGGCATGTACTGGAAAACAAGTCAGCGCAGCTGGTGGTGGCATGAAGCCCCTGTCGAGCGCCAGGCTTTACTGATCGAAGCATTTCAGGAGATCGGTAATGACCAGGCAACAGTGGCAGATCTTAAAACCTGGTTGCTAAAAAACAAGCAGACCAATAGCTGGGAGAGCACCAAAGCCACGGCAGAGGCTTGCTATGCATTGCTGATGACGGGTACAGACTGGCTTTCGGATAGCCCGCAAGCTACTATCCGGCTGGGAGCGACCGAAATCATACAAAACGATCAGAAAACCGAAGCAGGAACGGGTTATTTTAAAAAGACCATCGATACCGGCATTACACCGGCAATGGGCGCAATCAGTCTCGACGTCAAAGCTGCCGCCGGCACATCGCAGATGCCCGGCTGGGGTGCCGTCTACTGGCAGTATTTCGAAGATCTCGACAAAATCACATTCGCCGAAACACCGTTGAAACTGTCAAAACAGCTTTTCATAGAAACCAATACCGACAACGGCCCTGTCCTCACGCCCGTACGCGAGGGCAATGCGGTGAAGGTTGGGGATAAAATCAAAGTCCGCATTGAACTTCGCGTCGATCGCGATATGGAGTACGTGCATATGAAGGACCTGCGCGCATCAGGACTCGAACCCGTGAATGTGCTCAGCGGCTATCGCTGGCAAGGAGGTCTGGGCTATTATGAAAGCACACGCGATGCCAGCACCAATTTCTTTTTTAATTATTTGAGAAAAGGAACCTATGTCTTCGAATATCCGCTTTTTATAACGCACGAGGGTGATTTCAGTAATGGCATCACCACGATCCAATGCATGTACGCCCCCGAGTTCACGGCGCACAGCGAGGGCGTGAGAATTAAAGCATTACCAAAAAAGTAGAACCCAAATGTCATTACAACTCATCAAGGCCACCAACAACGATCTGGAAACCGTCAGGGAATTGGGCGTCAGGACTTTCTTCGAATCATTTTCAGATGTTAACACCGAGGAGAACATGGCGGCTTACCTGGAAACAGGTTTCAGCATTGAAAAAGTGACCAGCGAGCTGGAAAACCCCTCTTCCGAGTTCCATCTGGCCTATTTCGACAATGAACTGATTGGCTACCTTAAAATCAATCACGGACCGGCCCAAACCGAGCTTAAAGATGACAGATCACTTGAAATAGAGCGCATCTATGTCCTCAAAGCGCATCAGGGCAAGAAAATCGGGCAATTACTATTCGAAAAAGCAGTCGCCATTGCCCGCGAACATCACTACACGTCCGTTTGGCTGGGAGTGTGGGAAAAGAATGAAAATGCGATCGGCTTTTATAAACGTAATGGTTTCGCAGCATTCGACCAGCATCTATTCAAGTTGGGAGATGATATCCAGACGGATATTATGATGCGACGGGAGTTATAGATCTGATTCACTGAACAGCTTCCTGAATTTTAAGAATAGCGCGGGCAAACGCTTCCATGTCCTCTTTATCGCCCAGCATCGCGTGTTGCAGGATCCAAACGGCGTCCGTGCTGCATGCCTGCTCGGCTACGGGACAATGGACGGCGGTGTAGTCCACGCTTTCCGGGATCGCGTAGCACATGAAGTTTTTGTTCTGAAACAATGGCTGTTTGTAAAGCGGATGCGGATAACCTTTGAAACTTGGCACACCTTCGGCGGCAAGCATAGCTGCAAATTCGCCTTTGGACAGGCCTCCAAACCGAGAGGCATCGTATTTGAAAATATAAATATGATAGCCATGCAATGTGATCGCTTCCGGGCGCTTCAAAGGGGTGACCCCTTCGATTTTTTCCAGTAAACTACTGAGATACACCCCATTTTCATCCCTCCGACGTGTTTGCTCTTCAAGCCGTTTGAGTTGCTCCGACAGCAGTACCGCCTGCATTTGGGTAATGCGGTAATTACAGCCAGGGTTGTAGTGGTCATACCACTGGCCCCCTTCGATACGGCCTACATTACGCAGGGAATGCATCATAGCGTATAACGCGTCATCATTGGTAATCACAATACCACCTTCACCGGATGTCAGGTTTTTGGAAGACTGGAAACTGAAACTCCCCACGTCCCCGATCGTGCCCAGTTTTTGTCCTTTGTATTCAGCGCCATGACCGTGCGCGGCGTCTTCGATCACTTTCAGGTTATGCTTCCGGGCAATGTCCATAATGGCGTCCATGTCGCACGACTGGCCACCGAAATGAACGGGGATAATGACCTTTGTCCGGGGCGTGATCGCGGCTTCAATGGCGGCCGGGCTTATGTTGTAAGTATCCGGGTCGATATCTGCAAAAACAGGGACGCAATTGCATTCGATTACCGATGAGGCGGTTGTGATGAATGTGTACGGCGGCACGATCACCTCGTCGCCAGGCTTCACACCACAGGCCATCAATGCCAGCCTTAGCGACACGGAACCATTTACACAGGTAATGGCGTACTTGCTCCCGCAATAGGCTGCGAATGCTTTTTCAAACCGCTCAACCTCATCACCGCAATCCGGATTGCCCCATTTGCCGCTCGCGACGATCGCCGAAACGGCAGCAACTTCCCGCTCATCGTAAACAGGCCATGTAAAAGTCTTAGCGATGGTTACCGGCCCTCCGTGGATGGCGAGTTGTTGCCGTGTGTTGCTCATAGGTTCGATCATTCCGGAATATTTCTGACTGATTTTTACCCGAAATACTAGGCTTGACCAATTTCGGGCTATTTGGCCCTGTTCAACGGCAATTTTATAGTCTTTTTACGCGGCAACCCAGTATTTATCCCAGAAACTCTGACCCATCCCACAATGAAAAACAAACAGTTAATTTACGCCTTGCTGGTTGCGGGGATCTCCCTTGGCACCGCATGGGCGATCCGGGGCCAGTTCGGACATGAGCAAGGCGCGGCCTGGGCGGGCGGCATCGGCGGATTGAGCATTGTATTACTTGCAAAAAGAAGGGACTGGTATGCCAGAGCATTCCAGCTCACACTCGCTTCCGCGGCCGGCTGGGGCGTGGGTGGCATCATCAGTTATGGAAAGGTAGTTGGTTTTGCCAGAGGTCTCGAATTCGGAAACGTGTATTATGGCTTCCTGATGCTATTTATCATCGGCGGGCTGTTCGGCCTTATCGGTGGTGGCTTGTTCGGCCTTACATTGGCGTCCAGCAAGGAAAAGCCTATCCAATGGCCGCAGCTGATCATCGAAATGACGGTCGGGGCGATTATTTTTTACTATCTGCTGATCGAAGAGCTGGGCTGGCTGATGACGCCTCCGCGTTCGGAAGCCTGGGCGGCATGCGTCGGAATGACCATCGCGATGTTCTGGTACATGATTCGGAATAAGCAGCATTCGGCCATACGGCTGGCTATCTTTGCCGGATTGGGCGGCGGCTTTGGATTCGCGTTCGGCAACTTTCTACAGGTAATGGGTAACGTCTCCGGTGTCAAATTCAACTTCTGGAATGTGATGGAGTACTCGATCGGCTTTTTCGGGGGAATCGGAATGGCATATGGTACGTTTACGTCGGAATGGGAAGTTTCGGAGGTCAGAGTAAACCGTTCCTCCCTACTGGCCCCGATCATAATTCTGGCATTGATCATCCCCTTCATCGTCTGGGACCAGTCGTTTGAGACGGAGAGGCTGACAGACATCATCCGGCGCTTCAATCCTGTTGCAGATGCGGCAGGTATTACGCTGTACGTGCAGTGGATAGCGTTTTTGCTGGTGCTTGCATTCGGAGGTTACTCGATCTACCGCTATTATCTTCGCGGCAGCGATACTTTTCCTGAGCAGCAGTACGAAGGACTACAGATGTTTTTCTTCCTGAATCTGGGCTTGTACACGATTTACAGCATCCTGATCACCGGTGCGTATATGAGCCTCTACCGGATCGAGCAGTACCTCTATATTCTGAACGTGCTCGCGATCGGCTTTCTGATGAAAAAAATGCAGCCCGGCTTCTCCGAAAGAGGCCTGAATTTCAATCGCTGGGTTATCAATTTCATCTTCGTCATCGCCATTTTTGCGATCCTGACGGCCGTTGCCATCAGTACACATGGAGAGCTGAACGGTGCCAACAGGCGGTTTGAGTGAAGGCATTACCTGAATTAGTTGACAGCTGACTCTTTTTTAGTTGTAAAAAGAGCTAGATTAGTATGTTAAAAAATCTAAAATGGACGCGCTGTCAGACATTGTTCAGATATTAAAAGAGTTAAAACCAGAGCTTGTGGATAAATATCACGTAAGCTCAATCGGCTTGTTCGGCTCGATCGTGCGGAATGACTTTACCGCAAACAGCGATGTCGACATTATCGTCGATTTCAGTCAGCCTGTTGGCATCGAGTTTATTGATTTGGCAAATTTGATTGAAGACCGGATTGGCAAACCCGTTGATCTGGTATCCAGAAATGGGGTTAAACCAAGGTATTACAGCGAGATAGCACCCGAAATAGTTTATGTCTAGCCGCAAACCATCCCTACTGGTTCAGGACATTATTGATAGCGGGAGCAAAATCCTTTCATACACGCAGGATCAGTCGTACGAGGAGTTTATCAGTGATGATAAGACGATTGATGCCGTTATCAGAAATTTCGAGATCATTGGTGAAGCTGCAAACCGGTTACCCGAAGAATTCAAGGACCAGCATTCGACCATTGACTGGTACAAAATCCGCGGATTCAGAAACCGCATTGTCCATGACTATTTTGGTATCGACTATATGATTGTCTGGGAAATTAAAACGCATTATTTACCTCATCTCTTAACCGAGTTGAGCAGGCTGCATTTATAAATATCGAAACAACCGCCATTCCGTTGATCCTCGGAATGGCGGTCGTTTTTCATTTGTGTAATCCTAATTCCCGCAATGCACGGATCACCTTCTCCGGTTCGTCCGTTTGGACTATGTTTGCTCCCTGCCTTGTCAAATCCACCAACGCTTTCTTTGCATTTCCTTTCCGGATTTCTTCGTCGGGCGCGCCCAGCGCATTGATCCACACCCGGGCATGTTTGTTCCTGATGAGCGAAGTCACCTCGGGCGTATAGAAGTCCGAATCGATATGTACCACTTCCGGATTGAAACGGGTCAATGCAGAGTCCGCCATGGCTTGCGAATCGGCTCTTGGCATGATCATGAACTTTTTAGAAGCGGAATCCACTTTGGAAAGCAATTCATAATCACTATCAAAAAAGAATACAAAACCGCCCGCATCCATTTTCCTGACTACTTCGATCACTTTGTCGATCCGGTCGGTTTTCAGATCCAGATCGACCAGGATATTTCCTTTTGCGACTTGCAATGCTTCTTCCAGCGTTGGAATCGTTTCCGAGGTGGTTTGACCTTTTGAAACCAGTTTTAATTTTCTCAATTCTTCAAAAGTCTGGGTTTCCAGATCTCCTTTCCCGGTCGTAGTACGATCGACTTTGCCGTCGTGCATGAGCATCGGGATACCGTCCTTGCTCACTTTCACATCGATTTCAACGATATCGACGCCCAACCGAATGGCCTCACGGATCGCTGGCAACGAGTTTTCGGGAAGCTCGTGATGTACCGCCCGGTGCGAAGCTACCAGCACATTTTTCGAAGTCGGGTTCAGAAATTCCTTCCTGATCGGTTCAAGCTGCTTTTGGGCATGCGTTTTAAAAACAATAAGTAATAAGAGGGCAGATGGTAATGTAATCCTGATCATTATGATTGAAATTATTGAATACTACTTGGTGATCGTCAGCTCATCCTTTATTTCACCTTCTGGATTGTAACATTTGTAATGCATTGTATTGCCCTTAATCGAAATGTGCTGGTAAAGCGGCCCATCCTTGTAGCGCACCACTGCATAGTCCTCTTCAGGCCAGCGCACCTGCTTCCCGGGAATGCTGATTGACATGGTGTAAATCGTGCCCTTCGCAGGCGATGCCGCCTCCTTTTGATTAAACATCGGCTTCGTGCGCAGGTAATAGTGCATGTGCCCGCTCATGACCATATCCACGTGATACTTATCGAATAATGCACACCACTCCCGCTGAATTTCATCATAAGGTTCTTCGAAGTTGTAAGGCGGGAAATGGAACATCGCAAACTTCCATTTCGCTTTGGAGTTTTTGAGTTGCGTTTCGACCCAGGCACTCTGCGCCGGTACCGACAGCGTGCCGTCGAGCATGATGTACAATGCGTCCTGGTAATGAAATGCGTAGGTCATCTCCGAGGGTTGCCCCGCCGGTCCATTCTCGGGTAAGCTGAACATCTCCTTATACATCCAAGCGCCCAACCCATCCTGACTGTCGTGGTTACCCGGCACAGGCATCAGTGGTCGCGTCGTGAATGTCGGTCCGGCGTGGTCCCAGAGCTGATCCCAATCGTCGCGGTGCAGTCCCGTCGAAACCAGATCGCCGGCAATGGAGAAAAAAGCGGTCTCCGGGTGTCTTTTGATGGCCTTCTGCGCCATATCACCCCAAATGGGTGAGTAATGCGTATCCCCAAACCAGATAAACGAAAAGTCCTTGTTCTGATCCGAGGCCGTCTGAAACGACGATGGCGCAGACCAGTCTTTGCCGTTGCCAATCGAATACTGATACGATGTGCCCGGTGCCAGGCCGGTGAGTTTGGTTGTAAAACGGTTTACAAAGCGGTCGTTCTGCAAAAGCCGGTCTTCCATCCTGAATGCGGAACCACTGGATACGAGGGTATCCTTAGCACCGGCCTTCCAGTATTTTACTTTTCCATCACCGATACGTGGATTAATGCGCCATTGGATGTTAACGGTCGTCGACGGGTCTCCGCTCCATGTCAGGATTACCTGGTCGGGCTTATCCGTTGATGGGGTCGCCGTCCTTCGGAATGCGTTCGTGAGGTGCGCCTCACGCGCACGGCCACGCACAGTCGTGAAGAGCACCTGGCCTTTCAGTTTGTCAGGCACCTCCGTCAGGGTCAGTCCGTCCCAGTCGTGATAGGTAAATGCACCCACCTCCATCGTATCCAAAGGATATTGAGAAGGGGTCACATTCGTTATGGTGAGTTTGTCACTCGCATTCTGTGGCGCCACGCTGATGAAATACACCGGCCGGTCTTTGTCAAAACCATTGATCCCCAACCCTATCGGACCTTTGTCGAAATCCTTTTGCCATACTTCATAGGTGAATTCGTCATTCCTGACCATCATGTTCGTTTTTTTGAACCCACTCTTTTCGAGCCAGAATGGCGGAACCGACTGGGCGGTGTGCCGCATCAGCGACACTTTCACAGGCACATCGGCTTCGAAAGTCCAGAAACGGGTAGCGAGGACCTCTTTATCCTGCTCATTCAGCATGCCGAGGATATAGTTGTCCGAAATGGTGTCCAGTTGAGCAGGCGTCAGCGTCTCGTAAAACTTCGTCACAGTCCGGTCGATGACTTCTTTGACAGTCCCTTTTGGCAATTCCTTCGTTTTTGTGCAAAAGGATAGAAAGCCGGGGCACAACAAGCCCCACAGCAGCAATTGTTTGTATTTGATCATGGCTATTTCAAGTTTCCCGTCGGGTATAGATACACCTAATTCCGGGAATTACAGTACCGATTTATTATCCGTCAGAAACACCCTCGTGCTTTCCGTGTAGTAGTCCCCTTTGGGTGTTTTGTATTTCAAATCGACATAGAATGCGCGGAAACCATTTGAAGGAAGGGACTCCGTAACCTTCACCGCCGCCTTTTTGCTGATGCCCAGACTTTTGGAAGTCCAGGTATCGTTCCGCAGATCCTGATCGGTGGAGCTGGCCGACCATAAGATCACATCCACCAATGCATCGGGAGTAGTTTTGATATCCAGGCTTACCGTGCGGTTTTTTACCGATTGACTCCATTTACATTCAGTATAAGGCCTTTTATTCACAGTTGCGCCGAAAAATGCACTAAGCGCTTCCATCGCCTGCTGGCCATCTCCCAGGTCGTGCCCGGCATTCGGGACATAATGCAGCATGTTGATCCCCGGGATCTTGTCCAGATAATTTTTGATATTGTCTACCACCCAGTACTCGTCGTTGGTTCCCATAAAAATCATCTTGGGCATGGTGAGTTTCGCACGATAAGAGTACGGATCGATCATCGTCGTGATCGCCTGACCATCGGGTGAGCCGGTCGATTGTGGAATGCCGAGCTTCACATAGTCCTCGATCTGAACGCTGTAATCGCCCCAGGATTTGATCTGATAATCGAGACTTACCGGCATATTCAGGACGTCGATCACCATCGGTGCGATCGCCTCTACACGCTTGTCGCTCGCGCCCGTGAGCCAAGTCGTCCAGCCGCGCTTGGATGCGCCTGTCACTACGAACCGGTTTACGTCGTGTTTCAGCTGCTGGCGAGCGAATTGCTGCACTGCGTCCATCCCTCTGACGGCACTCTTAACCATCGGGAAGAGCAGTGGCCAGCTATAATCTTTGTCCTTCTTGAAATTATGCAGGGTGTATGAAATCAGCGCATCCTCGGTCAGATCATCATAAAACGGTTGGTTAGGTGTCTGTTTCAGCAATGCTACGATCGCATGGTTGGTCGTTGCTACCGCACCCAGCGAGTTGTACATTTTTTCATCCTTTTTGCTGTTCCAATTAGGCAGCCCCTTGTCGTTCGAACCGCCGGTGATGAACAGCAATGCATCGTCGTGCCGGTTTTCTTTGGGGACAATTACCGTGAGCTGGTGCGTCCAGGTAAATTCCCGCCACTTTTGTGAGGTAAGCAGGATATTGTAAAAAGTAAGGTTTTCACGAGTAAAAGTCTCTTTCAGCTCCCATTTGAAGTTTTTGTCGCCATTGTTCAGATAACTTTCCAATGCATTTTCAGGAGTGATCTTCTGTGCGCTGACCGACATAGCAGTCAGCAATGCAAGGATGATGGTTTTTAGTGTTGTACCGGCAATTCTGGAAAACATATTGGTATGAGGTTTGGATGAAAACTGATTATTGCCCTGCGGAAGGCTTAGGGCTTTCGTTCACTAATTGCAATGCCTGTTCCATATAAATCTCGCCGGTCATCTCGCCCAGACTAGTCCGGCTCACATAATCATACCTTTTGAAACTATTGAAATCGACTTTGGTGAGCATATAACCGAATGCATCGTTGGTCAATCCGAACAGGAAAGGTTGTTTGGTGTGCATATGCCTTTTTACGTAGAATCCGATGTTGGGTAACGCTTCTCCCGGCACGGTGAGTACCTGGGCCGTGCCAATGTTGAGCAGGTTCAATTGGGTAGCAATGCGGTTACTCCCCGCCATCTCGTTTTTGATCGGCGATTTTTGAAGGATGTAGCGCATGATTTCCGAATCGACCGGAAATTCAATTTTTTTGGCCGCGCAGTACAAAGCCGGATCCTCCTGAACAACCGCCCCCTTTACGATCCGCAGCGCTTCGTCAGCCAACAGTTCACCTATTCGCTTGCATTCATTCCAATCGTTGGCTTCCTTCCCGTTTTCGAGCCGGTTGTCGGCCGTTACCATGCCTCCCTGTGCGCCATTCATGAAGATCGCCGTTCCGCCTCCCTGTGCCTCAATGCGTTCATAAAGCGGGCCACACAGGTCGGGGCTCAATATTCCTCTTCCAGACCCGATCACTTCGGGGTGAATGGCGTAGTTCACCAATGTTGCAATGGGCTTCCCTTTGTTGGTACCGGAAGCGGCAATCGCCTGGATCACCCCGCATCGCGGGTCATATAGTTGGTCGGCATAGTAGTTGTAGGCGATCTTACCTTTCGCATCCCCCACCGCGATCTTCAGGGAAGCGTCTTGCAGGTTCCGAACCGCTCCATTCACGGCATCCGCAATCTGTGCCACACAGTGATCGAGATACGCCAGGTCCGCAAAGGATTCTCCCTTTTCGTTCGGAAATCCGTACGCGTCCGGGCCGCTATGCGTGTGCGTGGCACCGATGAGTACATTTTCCGGAGGAATGCCCTTGATGAGTTTCCGCGATTTGTTCCCCAATGCAGCCGGCCAGCCCAGGTTATCCACATTCACAATGGCAACACGCACGTTACCTTTCTCCATTACCAATACCCGCACCGACAGCTCGCCATTCTTTTCCGTAGCCTTTTTAGGCGTGCCAATCCCTCCCGAAACCGGAAGCAGGGGATAGGGCGTAATCATCCGAACCTCCGCGGCAGCCCTGAAATGCTGGGCCGTCGCATCAGCCCATGTGAGCACACAAAGGCAGCAAAACAGTATGCATTTTACTTTCATCATCAACAGGTTTCAATGGATGGTCTTCAAAAATAAACCGGAACTGTCGGCGGATCCAGACAGCCCCGGTTTGAAATACTCACCTTAAACTAATGCGACTACCATGGTTTGCCGGTACCTTGTACCAGCCATTGCTTCGACCATGGACTGTTTCCTTTATCTGCCTGCGAATAGCTGGTTACTTCCAGTTTGCTGACGGCGTTTTCCGCATTCGCTTTGTTGATCCGCAATTCATCCTGCATGTAGTAGAACCGCAATGGCAATACTTCCCTTTTGGCTGCCGGCCCTGCCTTCAACGCGGGTAATCCGGTCCTGCGGAAATCAAACCATGCTTCGGTCGCGGCGGTCCAGCTGGCGATCCATTTTTGTTCGATCACCTGTTTCAATGTATTGTCGAATGCGACGCCAGGCATTGCGATGTAGGCATCATACTTGTCTCCGACCGTCCAGGTTTGCATCGAGGCCTTCACACCGGCTTCGTAGCGGTCTTTGGCTACGCCGGCCGCCCAGCCTTTCAATGCGGCTTCGGCCAGGATAAAATTCACTTCCGCAGCCGAAATCAACCTCGCTCTCAGCAACGGACCTTTGGCTGCTTTGTAAATGTTGTTCAGGAAGGACACATGCGGGTTGAACGACGTTTGTCCGGGAGTCGGGTTCAGGTTGTAGGCCGATGGCAGTGCGGAAAAGCTTGGAGGTAATCCCACATATTCCGGATCAGTGTCGATCACGGCAGCACCCACTTTATCGGGTGAAAGAATGCGCTTACCATCGACGATCTTGTCGGTTCCGGCCGGCTGCTTGGGGTCAACTACCAATGGCACTTCCACCTTATTTGCCCAGATGCCCAAACGCGGATCTTTGAGGGTTTGCAGCCTTTCCACCAGCGTCGCGCACATTTTGATCCGGCGGTAATTGCTTCCGCTGGCATCGATAACGGTGTTGGCAGGCCATGAATCCGCTTCGCTGTTGCCGGGAAAGCCCATCGTGGCATCCTCCGTATTAGTAGTAATAATAGGATACTGTGCGGCATTGGCTACGATTTTCTCGATACCGGCTTTGGCAATTTCGGGTTGCTTTACTGACAGCCGCATATAGTAACGCAGCAGCAACGAATTGGCCATTTTCCGCCATTTGGCAGGATCACCACCGTAAAAAACGTCCACATTGTCCACGATACCGACATAATCGGCTTTCGATTTGGACAGCAAGGTATTGGCCTTTTCGAGGTCCGCAATAATTCCGGCGTAGATCTTGTCCTGGCTGTCGAATGCGGGCAGAATGTCCGCCGTCTTACCTTCCTCTCCTTTTAATGCTGTGGTGTAGGGTGCGTCACCCCACAGATCGGTAATCAGCCCGAACATAAACGATTTCATGACCAGCGATACGCCTTGATGGAATTCGAAATTCGTTTCCACTGCGCGCTTGTATACGAGTTCGTTGTTGCGCAGCACGTCGTAATAGCCGTTCCAGTTTTGGTCGCCGCCCCAGTCGTAGTCGTTATGCCCGCTCGACCAGGCGTCTTTCTGCGTGTGTTGCACGACGCCCGCGATGTCCTGGTAGCCCAGGTTGACATACAATTTTGCGGCTTCCGTCAACACAGTCGGTAACACAAGGTTCGGGTTTACCGACTCCGGAGTGACACCGTTCGGATTTTCATTGAGCTCCGTCAGATCTTTACAGGAAAAGACCATGCATGCCAGCAGCAGCGGTATGATGACGAACTTGTTATGAAGCTTTTTCATGAGTTTATTTATATTAAATAGACTATATGATTCTATATCAGAAAGTTAACCCAAGTTTAAAACCAAGGGGCATTACCCATGGCGTTACGTTGTAACGCTCGATACCCTGCTTGAACTGGGTGCCTGCCTGCGCATTCGCTTCCTGCTGGAATGCCTGTTCGGGATCGATACCGATTTTAGCTTTTGTCCAGAGAATGATATTGCGGCTGTAAATGGCGACGTTAGCGTTCTGGAGGCCCAGACGTCTTACGAAACCAGCCGGCAGGTCATAACCCAATGATACTTCACGCAGTTTGATAAATGAAGCGTCGAATGTAGCCGCACGCGTGAAATCCCAGGGATAGTTGTCGCCGTAAGGGATGTACTTGGTGCCCGCACCACCTAGGTTTTCGGTGTAACCTATAATATCACCACCTTCATTGTATTGCGCAATCACACCCGGGTTGAACACCGCATAGTCATAGGTGTTGCCGCCGTATTCAAACGGGTAGCCGCCGTACTCTTTGGTAGGACCACCCACAATATTGAACTTATTGCCCTGTACAGCCACCTTGTTATTGTCTATCAGATAGCTGCGTAACTGATCGCCTGTCATACCGTTCGGATTGATGAGGTTATCCAGGAAGCGCTGCGATTTCAGATCGGATTCACCGTAACGGTAAGTTTGCGATACAAAGTCACCGCCCTGGCGCCAGTCGAACGACATATTCAGGCTAAATCCTTTGTAAGACAGCGAAGTTTGCAGGCCCATTATGAAATCCGGGTTAAAATTCCCGATTTTATTGCGCGATTTTGCTGCCGCAACCGACTGCCATGAGCCATTCTCGTCCAGAATGGGGTAACCATAGTAAGGCGAGCCTTTATCCGTTACGGTCACGAGTTCTGAATCGTAAATATCCCCGATCTTTTCGCCTACGTACGTCCACGCACCGCCCTTGGCGTCTGTCCAGAGCGTGTAGGAGTCGAGCCCTTCCACCAGTGACTTGATCGTGGTCCGGTTTCTCGACCAGTTGGCATTGACATCCCAGCGCCAGCCATTCTTCTCGATCGGCGTGCCGCCCAACGACAGTTCCAGGCCCTTGCTTACAAGCAAACCTGCATTGATATTCATGGTGGTAGAACCGCTGGCTCCCGAAATTTTGGTCGGGATGATCTGGTTTCGGTTTTCAACCTGGTAGTAGGTAGCTGCCAACCGCACGCGGTTATGGTAAAGATTCAGGTCGAGACCATATTCGTAAGAGGTTGCGATCTCCGGTTTAAGATCTGGAAGTAGGATCTGTCCCGGTTTGGACAGCCGGGTAATGCCGTCCCAGGCCCCTGCATTGCCCAATGTTGCCAGCAAACTGTACGGGTTGGTGTCGTTACCCACTTGCGCCCATCCGCCTCTCAGCTTAAACAAACTGATCTGGTTCGCCATCGGGAACATTTCATTCAGCAGTACACTCAAAGAAGCAGACGGATAGAAGTACGACCGGTTGGCCTTGGGAAGCGTACTCGACCAGTCGTTCCGGGCGGTCAGATCGAGGTAAATCATGTCTTTGAATCCGAGATTTACCAAACCATAAGCACTGAATACCGCCTTCTCGTAAAGATAATTACTATAATTGAGGTTGGCGGGGGCAATATTCCCTAATGTGTAAAGCCCTGGAATAACCAACCCTGTCCCGTTCTTCGTGGATGAGTTCAGGTCCGTATTTTTCTGATAACGCGTGTTGCCACCACCCGAAACTGATACACTCAAAGCACTGATATCCCGCTTGTAGGTCAACAGGAAGTCTGCATTGCGCTCGAATCTCGACAGATTGATCACGCCGTAACCGCCGCGGCTGTCATTCGTATAACTGTTGCCTACCTTCGTCTGGCGCTCCTCCCGATAAGTATCGAGTGAGTAGCGGCCCATTAAGCTCAAATGCGGTGTGATCTGCAAGTCGGCCTTCAGGTTCCCGAAAACCCTGTCACGGACAAAGCTGTTATTGACCTCGTAAGCCAGGAACCAGGGGTTGTTGTAAGCACCCGGGCCTTGCGACAATTGCTGTAATCCCTCCTGCCCCGGTACCCAATAGTTACGCAGGTCACGGATATCGATGTGCGGGGATACCGCGTAAGCCCATTGCAGCGGGTTGGTTCCGCGGTTGGTCGAAGGTCGGTTGTTTGAATTATTCCGGCTCAAATCCACACTGGTACTCACCGTCAGTTTCTTGCTAAGCCGCACAGTCGAATTCACATTTAACGAGTTACGGAACAAATCGGAGTTCGGGACAATGCCTCGGTTGGACATATTTGAATACGATAACCGGTAGGTAACCAAATCATTACTGTTGGAAACCGATACGCCATTGGTGGTCGTGATACCGGTGCGTACGAAATTTTTCACATTATCAGGATGAGAAATCAGCTCGGTAGGGATCGGTTTGCCGTTGGCATCTTTCGGGCTATTCCATTGTATTGCTTTATAGCCTTTATCCAGCTCAGGTCCGACACCGCCCGCAGAACCCTCATCAATAAGCAGCACTCCGCCCGGGTATGGATTATTGTCGGGTGTAAAGGGAAGTATACCTGTCGCAAACTTGTGGTGCATGTTCAGGTATTTGTAAGGTTTGTCAAAAACCGTACTGGAATTGATAGAAACCGTCATTTTCTTGGCCTTGCTCCCGCTTTTGGTAGTAATAAGCACTACCCCGTGGCCTGCGCGCGAGCCATAGAGGGCAGCGGCATTAGGGCCTTTCAGGATCGACACGCTCTCCACATCGTCGGGATTGATGCTGGAAATCGCATTGCCATAATCGACCTTGTTGTCCTTGCCTATCTCACTGATATTGTTCAATGTATTAGCAATAGGAACACCATCCACGACGAACAGCGGCTGATTATCATTACTAAGCGAAGTGGCCCCCCGGATGATCATGCTCACCGAAGAACCGGTGCCGCCGGTCGAACTAATGGTCACACCCGGAACTTTACCGGACAGCGAATTCAATACATTTTCCTGTGCTACACGGCTGATATCCTTACCATCGACCTCCGCGATCGAGTACCCCAGCGAGCGCTTCTCGCGGGAAAGGCCTAATGCCGTAACCACATGCTCACCGAGCGTTTCGGCTCCTTCCACCAGGGTAACATTGATCACAGACTCATTACCCACCGCAACTTCCTGCGTTTCGTGCCCGATGTAGGAGAATACCAGAACCGCCCTGGTTCCTTCGCTGACATTGATGGAGTAATTTCCGGAAGCGTCGGAGGAGGTTCCGACCTGCGTGCCTTTGACGATAATGCTGACTCCCGGCAGAGAAGCGCCGTCAATTTTGGATGTGATCTTTCCCTTGATGGTCTTGTCGAGCCGCATTTTCCCTGCAAAGGACGGGCTGACTAGAAAAACTGCAACCAGCAGGCATAAAAAGAGCCGTCGCAGATAGTTAATAGAATTGGGGTCCATAATTTTCGAGTTTAAGGTGATTGTCACTTGTCATGATACTGAGAAATAGAGCTTAAAAAGAATTCACAGCCGAAGCGGCTTATATAATCAGTGTCTAAGAAATATTTACAGCTAAATTCAATTGAAGTCTGGAATCACCACCGGGCCGTTAAGCCCGGAATCAACCCGGTTTGAAATCCTGTCTACATTACTGGTATCGGTGTCTTTAGTACTATTGTAAAACTCTGGTTTTTAATTTATTCCTGAACGAAAACAATGAGATAGAGGAGGATTTGGGATTCAAGAAACCGGGCGGCGGCGCTGTACCTGCCACCCGGTATTAACTGCTATTTCAATAACCACATTTTAGAAAACTGATCGTCCACAGCGGGAGTGAGTGAAGAGACGCCCACATCGTATGCATTTTTATTCTGGCCAAGTTCATCGCCCGGATAACGGTAACGTTCCGGGAACGGAAAGCCGCTCAAACGCCCATTACCGAAGATATCGGGCAGTTTCGTACGGCGAAGGTCCAGATAAGCCTCAGACGATACCAGGAACAAGCTGATCCATTTCTGATCCGCAATTTTAGCCAGTTGCCCGGCTTTGTCCGCAGGCAATGCAACCACGGGCTGTGCCAGATATTTGGTGATCGCGTCCTGGCTTACACCCCAGCGCAGCATTGAGTTGGTAATGCCTTTGCGATAGTAAGCGTCGGCGCTTCCGGATATCAATCCTTTGGCAGCTGCTTCCGCCAGAATAAACTGGATCTCGTCGCTGTTCATGATCATCGCTTTAAGCAATGCATGCTTGTTTTCACGGAACAACTTGGAGAATTTCGATACCTTGAAATTACCCACCGAGCCGCCCGCAGCCACGTCATAGTGCCCGTTGCCATTCTTCCAGTCGGCAAGCATTCCCGCTATGAAACCGACATACACTTTGTTGGAATCGAGCAGGATTTCTTTGGTTGCATAAGCTGCAATGTCCTTGTTCTTACGATCGATGTATTCCCACGTCGAGGTGTAGGTATAGCCGTTCGGATCGGTGGTCGTGAAGCTGACGCCATTCTTTGCGGGGTCGCTGGTCCAAGGTTTCTCTACGGGTGCAAACCATACCTGCATACGCGGGTCATTCAGGCCTGTCAGTTTGTCTATCAAGGTTTTGCATGGTCGTCTGGTGTCGAAGTTGTCAATCGTTCCCCAGTTCAGCGGGCCGCCGGTCCATGAATTGCTGTTGTCTCCACCGAGGGTCCCGATGTAGGAGATCGCCGCATTGTCGGCAGGATCGGACATCACGGGCGCATTGGCCAGCGCAGTAATGCGCGCACCTGCGTCCGGGAGCTTGGCGGATGCACGCATCACCAACCTGAGTTTCAAAGAATTCGAGAATTTCTTCCATTTCTCCTTGTTACCGGCAAACATCAGGTCATAAGTATCAGAAACGGTTTCCGTGCCGGCGTCCATCAATGCATTGGCCTCGTCCAGCTCAGCCAGGAGCCCGGTATATATGTCCCCCTGTTTGTCATATTTCGGATACAAAACTCCTTCTCTCGCCTTCAGTGCCTCTGAGTAATATACGTCGCCGTAAAAATCGGTCATGTATGAAAAAAGGAGCACGCGAAAGATCTTGAAAATTCCTTCATGGGTTTTCGAGCCGCGCTGCTTCGCCAGACCAATGGATCCGTCGGTCAGTTTCAGGATCTCCATTGCCGTGTACATGTCGGTAATGGGCGATTTAAAACCCGAGTAGAAGTTATCGCCGCTCTGATAATTGCTTTCCATATGCTGGACAGCTCCCGGCAACATCCGGGTATCATAACCCATCTTCTGATAAAAAAGGGCTGTTTTTTTGATAATGGATGCGAGCAGATAGGGGTCGTTAACGGATTCCACCGCGTCCTTTTGCTGCAATGCATCGTAAGTTCGTAGCTCATCGTCGCTGCAAGAGAAAAGTCCTGCAAGTGCAACAAGGGCGAATATTTTTATCGATTTCATATTGATTCTGAATGGAAATGGTAATTAAAAATCAAGGGTCAGTTTGACACCGTACGACCGGATGCTGGGCAATGTAGCCCTCAGAACTCCCTGGTTCGCGCCAACTCCGGTAAATGCCGATTCCGGATCTTCGTGACGTCCCGACTTATTCCACTGGAACAGATTTCTTCCTACCAGCGCGAACGTTACATTGTTGAGCTTATGCGCTCTCGTCCATGCCGATGGCAAAGTGTATGCGAAAGAGATCTCTCTCATTTTGAAGTTGGTAGCGTCGTAAGTACGGGTAGCCGTGAAGTTCCAGATGATGTCGCCATAGCCGTTGTATGGAAAATCATAGAAGGTATTTTTAGGATCAGCACCGTTCACGATGTAGTCCGAATCCTGAGCATTTGCAGGATCACCCTCGTAGTTAGGGTTCAGGAATACCCCTTTAACGTAGCTTGCATCCTGGAAGTCGGAGCGCTTACCATCGTTGTTGGCATTGATCGCATCGTACTGGCTCGCACCGACAGCCGGCCACACCATTCCACCGTGCTCGGCATCCCGGCCACCTACCCACCATGGGTTGTTGTCACCCGAACCAAGTGTGGTCACCGCCCGTCCGTTCGATTCCAGGTACTGCTGGTTTACGGAGATGTACTTTCCGCCTTTCCGCAGGCTACCTACCATATTCAATGTAAACTGTTTGTAACGGAGCGTGGTGTTCAGACCCAGGATGAAGTCGGGGTTGAAGTTGCCCAATTGGCCACGGTCTTTTTCACTGGCCGATTTCTGGATTTTGCCCTCGTCACTGTCCAGCAGGGGCATTCCGGCGTATTTACCGGATTTGACGCGAAGGATCGGGTTCTCTTCATAGATATTACCAATTGTTTCCCCCTCGGCGATCTTAACTTTCGTCTTGCCGTCGTAGCTGGCGAATATATATCCGCTTGGCGCAAACACGTCGGACAGGCGGATGATCTTGGCTTTATAATGCGTGAAGCTGGCCGATACATCCCAGGAGAAATCGTTTGTCTTAACCGGCGTAAAGTTCAGTCCCCATTCGTAACCACGGCTTCTCACGTCACCAATGTTTGTCAGCATACCTGTATATCCCGAGCCTTTGGGAAGCGGTATGTTATCAATCTGGTCTTTCTGTGTTTTGACGAAATAAGTAAAGTCAAATCGTACACGGTTCTGCCACAATCCCACATCAATACCCGCTTCCTGGGTAATCGAGTGCTGCGCCTTGATATTCGGGTCCACAAGCTGTGCATTGAGCGAAACGGTGTTGATGGCGCCCCATGCGCTCGGGTCGTAGCTGTAAGTATCGATAGAACGCTGTCTGACCAGTCCGTTTCCGACATCCGCCAGACCGACCCGGAATTTCATCAGGTTAATGCTCTCCGGCATTTTGAAAGTCTCCGAAGCCAGCCAGCTCAGCGAAGCCGACGGGTAGAAATAATGGATTTTCTCTTCTGCCAGGATCCCTTTCCAGTCATTGCGTGCAGTCACGTCCAGGAAGAGCTTTTCATCCCAGCCAAGTGTTGCGGTTCCGTACGCACTCACCGATTTGCTGTTGACGAACGGGTTACCCGCTACCGTCATGGTTCCCGCCTTGATATTGGCCAATGTAAACAATGCAGGTGAGTTCAGGTCACCACCCGAAATCTCCATGTCACTGGAATTGGTGTAGCGATAATTACCACCACCCGCGACGGTCATCGACAATTTGCCAAAATTCTTGCTGTAACTCAGGATCGCATCCGTATTGGCTTCCACGCTGCTATTGCTTCCCTGCACATATTGACCGTAGGCATCACCTTTGTCACCCCAGGATTTACGTAACTCGTAGTTTTCCTTCACATTCTGAGTACCGGTCCGGAGTAACAGCGACAGTTCGTCGGTGAGCTGCCAGTTGAGCTGGATCTTGCCGAAGTAGTTATCCCGGCCAAAACGGTGGATCTTCTCATAGGTTGTAAACCATGGGTTGTTTTCAGAAACGTCGATGCCATTATCTTTCATGATGGCTCCGTTCTGTCTCACCCCTTCAAAGCCATCCATCCAGTAGCTCCTCATATCCGAAAGCGGCTGAAGGTTGCTGGGCATATTGAACAACAAGCTGTTCAATACGCTGTTCGAACCAGTGGTGTTGGCCTTATTCGGATTGAAAGTATTGATATAACTCGCATTCACCGACACCGTCAGGCGGTTCGTGATATTGTATTGTGAATTGAAGTTGATCGACTTCTGCTGCGTTTTTGTATTGGGCATTACACCATTGTTGGTCATGTTCGACAATGACAAACGGAACGAGCCCTTCTCGTAGTTACCTGTAACTCCGACATTATTAGTAAATGTACTTCCGGTCCGCAGATAAGCTTTCATACGGTTCTCACCGGACGAAACCATCGGTCCGTTTTTCCAGGCTTTCGCTTTTACATCCCAGTAATCCGACACAAAACTGCCGTCCAGCTTTGGTCCCCAGGTATCGGTATTGTCATACTGCCATTCGTATGCCCGCTCGCCTTGCCCGAATTCGGTCTGGCTTTCAATGAATTGGTAGGGTTTTTCGACACTCACCATGCTGCTGTACGAAACGCCAAGCCCTCTCTTCGCTCCTTTACCGGATTTGGTGGTGATCATAACAACCCCGTTTCCGCCTTCTGCACCATACAATGCACCGGCGCTACCGCCTTTCAGGATCGTGATGGACGCGATATCGTTGGGGTTGAGCTGCGAGAGAATATTCCCGAAATCGACACCGTCCTTCTGGGTGAAGGTTTGTGTCCCCACCGGGATACCGTCGATCACATAGAGCGGCTGCGACTTCACCGAAACGTTGGTACCGCCGTTGCCGGTCGTCGGCATGGCCGTCGTACCCCGGATATTGACCAGCACCGAAGAGGTCGGGTCACTGCTCAGGTTTGTAAAATTAACACCACTGACCTTACCGTCCAGCGACTTAAGCAGGTTGGGGTTACCGGCCTTTACCATATCCTCCCCTTTGATATTACTCACTGAATAAGCCAGAGACCGCGCCTCCCGGCTGATTCCGAGAGCTGTTACAACGACCTCTTTCAGGTTTTCCGCACTTGGCGCGATGGTCACATCGATCACACTGCGTCCGTTGACAGCGACTTCCTCCTGAACATAACCCACAAATGAAAAAACGAGGGTCGGGTTACCAGTACCCACTTCCAGCGAATAATTCCCGGAAGCGTCGGAAGTGGTGCCGCTCTGTGTTCCTTTGATTAAAATGTTAACTCCTGGCATCGTCGTGCCGTCCTCTCTGGACGTTACTCTCCCTTTCACCACCTGGGCCTCGGCTACCGAAGCCAGCAACACAGCCAGAACAATGGCAAAGCGTGTGCGCAGTAAAAATTGTCGAAATGTACAAACTGAATTCATATTAGTAGATTGGGTAACGGTTTCATATATAGGGCTTACTTTACTTAGTCCCCTTCCGGGGCGTGACCATTCGTGCGGTTTTCCTTCAAAAGTCTGTCAAAATAAATCTCCAGCGCATCCGAGTACTTCTGCTGCTCCTCTTCGCTGGTAATACCGGCGAGCAGCTCCGATAATTCTTCCCCGGATATCCTGTTGCTGATCAGTTTATCAATCAATTTTTCTGCCCGGGAAAGTGCCATATCATTAGCTGGTTTAGTCTGTGTAAAATACTGGGATGCGAATGTAATGGACTATTTACTTTGCCTGGATTTTTTACAGCGCCTTCTGTCGATCCCTTAGGAGGAAAAAAGCGATTGTTTCCTAAACAATCGGCAGGTCGACCAAACGGTGTCATCGGGCTAGCCTGCCGGTGACCGGGTTTATTACATGGTAGCTCAAAGGTAAAAAAACGCGGCGAGGGCATCGGCCGGACGGAAATAACCGATCCATTAACGCATCCTGCCTCGCCGGGCATTCAGGAGAATGTAGTATTGCAAACTGATCCTAGGCGGCAGGAAGAACCCTGTTTTTGTGATCAGCGTGTAAAAGTTGCAGAAGTTGCCTAGTTCCACGTTAATGCGTCGCTTATAACTCAGTCCCGCCTGCAGCCCCAGGATCTCCTGCCGGTAACCCCGGTTCACCACACTACCACAAACACCGAAATACGGACGCATTTTCCCCGTGCCCAGGTATCGCCCGACCGACACTTCAAAGGTTTTCAGCATCCGCTTACGGATTGGATCCGGGTAGAAACCGAGCAGTATACCGGGTGTAACCAAAAAGCTGATTTTGGCATATCGATTATGAAATTTTCTGGGAAAATTCAATCTGAGCCCCAGACCGCACGTGAGTTTGTTGGTAACCTCAAAGCGGTTCTCTTTCCAATTTTCAAGACCGATACCTGTCTCAATGTCACACGTAAATTCATCGTGCTCAGCGATGTAGAGTTCGCTTCCGGTCAAAAATGACATGTTATACTTTTCGATGTACCGGCTCAGATATTTTTTCTGAAACGGAGGAGGCGGCTCACTGAACCGATCTGAGTCTCCGCAAGAAACACGGAGCTGCTCCTTATATTTATCGTACAACAAAAGATAAGTCTGATCGCTAACCGATTTGTAAAACGGATAGTAGTAAAGCTCTTTCAATAACCCTTCCTTTTCCAGAAAAAAATGAGAATGTTCCGACGCATCGGCAAATTCAAACAGCGTAGCCCTGCCAGCAACCAACTCTTGTAAAAATACCTGAAGAGAATCCTTTGCCTCCAATGACGGAGCTTGTCTATACCTTTGGGTCATCGAAATATCCAGCAACCCGATCTTCCTGCTTTTATATATTTCCGCATGCTTGATGGCAAACCCCTTTGCATGCTCGGCCAGGATCGTCTGTACCTTTTGGTCCCCGCTCTTAAATGCTATCTTTTTCGGGCTCTTCGCCCAGTTTTCGTCCCGGATCAGACCATGGATCGTATCGTTCTGGTTGGTAATGATGTAGCCTTCCGCAAATTTACCCTGAGCAAGGAGCAGGGTGGGGGCCATCGTATGAATCAGCAATAGCGCAAGGGCAACTTTGGTGGAAAAATGAATGCATTGGTACCCGATGTGTGTGAAATGATTTTTCATAGGTGTGTTTGGTTATGTTAACGATACAAAAAAATTAGGGTATGCATTATTGCATGCGTGTCGCCGTGATCCGGATTGCTTGCGAGCAATTGGATCCATCAAAAGAGATTAAAGTTGCCGGGAAAAAAAATATACACGAGCAAAGCGATGACGCAAACAACAATGCTTAACATCTTCTGATCCTTTACTCTTATAACTATAAATAACAAATGCAAGAGCATCAAAACGATCGCTACTCCTAAAAAATCGAGTATGTCAAGCATTTCTGTTACCGAAAAAAAATTTCTTTTGGACATTTCGAACAAGACGAAAAACATGGCTAACCAAGTCAAATTAATTGCCACATGTATATTTTTTAGCACTTTGTTCTAAGAATAAGACAAAATCGATCATCATGCATTTTATTAAACTATAAATAAATCAGCCACTGCATTAATAAGACAGCACTAAATATTAAAATGCATCTCTGTTTTATAGTGAACTAAAATGGATTAAACTCCCCATTGAAATAAATGTACACAATAAGTGTAAGAATTGAAACGAACAGGGAGAGCCATTTTAATTGATTTACTATAAATCCTATTAGTAGAATGTGACAGATAATAAACACAAATACAACACCTACAATATCAATAATACATAATCTCTCCGATACAGTAAAGTAACCCCTGCGAGTCAAAACTAACAAAATCAGAAAAGACGACAAGAAAAATATATTTATTACAATATGGATATACTTTTTCATTTGTTCCAGTTAGCAAAATTAAAACATCTAAAAATCAAGCGCTCTTCTTTTGAAAAATTGGTAGTAGTAGTTGCTCTACTAGTATTCCTCCATGTGTCAGCTTGACTATCGTAGGTCCCTGTTTGTATCGAAGTTCCCAAATAACGCATGGAGGTTGGATCGCCAGACCCCCAAATTCTTTGAGCTGGCAAGAAGCCAGTAAAATTCCCTTGTTTAATTAAAAAACTATTCCCATTATCACTCTTTCCCATAATCATCTGAACATGATGTGCCCTAGTGCTGCCAGATCGCTCATTGAGCAGAATCGTACCACTATTCGCATCCTGAGAAGTACTGGCTGTTGTGTTCGCGTTATTCTGAAAATCCGGTGCACCCGACGTCGCCTTGACGTCATGCGAAAAACTTTCGTAATCGTTATATTCGGTCGAAGCAGCATCAAAGTTCTTCGCCTCTGTTTTCCATTGAAATGGCAGTGCATTGTCCCTTGAGAAATCCATGATTAGTGACAGAGCCAAGTCGTCGCATGTATATTTATCGTTCCTTGCTGTATACTTTTGAATATATTCGGGAAGAGCCTTATTGAATTTTGAAATAAAGTTCGGATTCCATTGATTGCTGATCTTCCAGGCACTATCCCCATTCACATCGATATTGATTACCGGATTACCCAGTGCAAATTGGTACGTTGACACATCTGGATATTTACCAGCAAACCTGTCGACTGTGCCCATTCTACCAACCTCCGGCATATACATCCTTGCTCCATAATCCAGATAGCCGATCCCCACCTGCAATTCTTTCTCATTATAAAGATACCGGTTATATCCATTTCTTATCGCTGGCTGCTGCGCCGAGTTATTCCGGTCGATATCAATGCCAAACGGATAGTAATCCGTTCGTTGTAAGGTCTGTCCCTTCTCGTCAAACACCAATCGCACATTGCCCAAATGGTCTTTCAGATAATACTCGAACCTGATATTGTTATTCCTAAAAACAGCCTGCCCTTCTGAGAGGGACATGCGATAGAGATTGGTTGCATTGCCGACCTGCCGGTACTCGAATTTACCCCCATATTTTAATGTTAGTGTATCGAAGGCATATTTGTGCTTGTTCCCCGTTGCGTCGTAGTCGTAGGTCGCTATCTTGGCCCCGACCGTGATTGTTTGGGGAAGATTCAGGTAGTTGTAAGTCAGCACGGCACCGCGGTTACCGTCCGAAGTCATGTTACCGTTGCCATCATAGCCGTAATTGCTAACCCCGCTTTTGACTCCCAGGCTGTTACCGCTTCCGTCCGTGACTATTGAGAGTCGATTACCCAGATAACTGTAGCTAAGATTGTCAACCACCGCCCCGGCCCTTGCCAGCGTCTTAATGTTTCCATTCTTATCATAGGTAATGCCGCTTTCAGTATCGCCATATCCGCCAACACCCGTCGAGCCGGTCATCCGGCTTGCACCGTCATAACTGAAATTCAACCCTTTGGTGTAAGAAGTTTCATCTTTGTTGAGCGATAGCATCTGGCTCACATTGCCGTTGGTATAATTGTTCCCATTAGCATATGCCAAACTGTATCCAAACACATTCTGTTCGGGGCTGTTGTCCTGCTGTTTGTAAACGGTTTTCCCCTCGGTCTGCCAGCCCCGGATGTTATGGGTATAGTCGGTTTTTCGCAAGTAATGGACGTTATCCAATGAATGCAGCCACTGGCTCTGTTGCAACCCCAGGGCATTGTAGCGATGCGCAGTCGTAAACGCCTCTTTTGTCTTGTTCCCGCTGATGACCTTTTCTTTAACACTCAGCAATCTGTCCGTATGGTCGTATTGAAAAGTAGCAGTATGACTGTGGGTTACATTACCCGCCAGTAGCTGTTCTGTTTTTTGCTCAGAAAACACCGGTGCCAGATCGTATTTATATTGGCTCGATACCCGCTCCAAACTGTTTACACCCAGATCATAAAGTTCACGACTGGCCTGGATTGGCCGGTATTCGGCGTCATAGTAAGTAACGCCGGTCAGCCAGCCGCCTGCTGCCCCATTTCCCGGAAGCATCCTTGCACGCGTTCCTGTAATCTGTCCCTTCACTGTCGCGTTGACTGCCGGATAGTATATCGAACTGTAATTCAGACCAGCAGTCTTTAAAAATGAATAGTCGTCATAAAACGTAATAGTCAACAAATTCGCTTCGGTCGCAGTTTTGGGGGCAGTTTTGTCCAGGGTATAGCCCTGTATTGTTCCATTACTGCGCTCTTCATGATGTTCGGTATTCGCATCGACGGCCACGGACCAATTCTGCCGGGTAAGATTAGACACGACTTCCCCCGTTACAATCGGCCGGTTCAGTGCATCGTATTTGGTAAATGCCCAAACGCCCCTTGCCAGCTGGTTGGCATCTCTCACAAGTGCGAGGCGACCGTATTGATCATAAACTAGTTCGGTTACTCCGGCTCCGGGCATTCGCTTCACCGTCATTCTTCCGCGATCATCATAATCATAAGTGAAAGCGTGATCGGCCAGCGAGGACACATCCTGGTAACTGGGTTGTAAAACGCCTCTAAGAAGCCCCACATCATCATACACATAATACGTCGATAAAGTATTGCCTGCTGCCACGACCACCTGACGGCAGACCAATTGTCCCAGCAGGTCAGTGAATTCGTTGATCACATTACCCTGCTCGTCCGTTATGTTTTTGTAAGTCAATGTTCCAGGAGCATATTGTCCCGCCTGAACGATCGTATTAGCTGCCGGATCATAGTCGTAGCGATTAACCTGGTTAGCTCCGTTTATCTTCTGTTTGATAACCGAGCTACCACTTTTGTTTCCCGGTGCTCGTTCACCAGACACTCGCCCAGAGGGCGACAGATCAAAGAATGTTTCCTCATAAGGCCTTCCTAGGTCCGATGATTCTAAACCTGCCGCGTTGATTGCATACCAATTTAAAGCTTCAGTCGCAGCATTGCCATGAAACGCTCCGCCACCTGCCGCTGCATAAGGCAAATACTTTTTAGCGGCCCTCCCAGCCGCATCGTATTCTAACGGTTCCACCAAATCTTGCCCCGTAGGGTTTTGTGCAACAGCTATCTGCTGTATAGTCCGCCCCAATCCATCGAAGTATTGTACTTGAGTAACCACCTTACTGACATCATCGGCGTTAGCACCACTTTGCTTATAGGCCCGCTGGATGATATAGTTGCGCGTATCGGTTTGTTGTGAATAAGTAATATAAGGAATTAACATAATACCGGCGAATAGCCATAATAATGTGTGTTTCATAGCAGAGATAGGTTTGAAAAAGATAGGATAATGCCACAGAGTGACTTCGTCTCTCGGCAGAGCGCAATCTGTGTAGATTAAAGATTACTGCCTGACAATCCTGTGATTGCCCACAGAACCATCATGATAGAAGATTCGGACGATGTACAAACCGGGAGGTAGGCGGGAAATGTCGATGGCTGCTTTCCACGGTGTCGATAATACGTTGTCTCCCTCGGCATTGAAAACTGCTATGGCACGGATCAACGACGTATCTGATGTACGGATGGATAACTGATCTCCCACTGTCACAGGATTCGGGTGTACAACGACAGTATGATCACTGTCGAAAATTACACTTTCAATCCGGCTGTAAGTGTAAGTCCCATCCTGATCCACCATCCTTAGCCTGTAAAGGTTTTCACCTTCTAATGGAGCAGAATCTCTGAATATGTAGGTATATTCATCATTACTTTCTCTCTGTGACGCCAGCTTACCAATACTTTCCCATTGTCTTCCGTCATGGCTCCGTTCAATCTCAAAATGATCGCTGTTTAACTCAAATGCAGTAATCCACGAAAGTAACGATGCATTTTCCTGGCGGATCGCAGTAAATTTTATTAGTGTGACGGGAAGTGCAGCCTCCGCTATCAATAGCAACGGCAATGCCACCATCATATCGGTCGGCGCAATAGCCGCACATTCAACTACTTGCCCGGCGATGTTATAGCAATAAGAAATCCGTTTCGGTCCCGCCGCATTGTTTGAACTAACCGACTTGATCCTATTGAAGTTATCATAGTCATAAAAGGTTGTCTTTCCATTCGGATCCTGGACTGTCTCCACACCGATCGCCGCCTTGTAAGTATAGTGGCTCGATGTAGCAATCGATGTTCCATCCCCCGATGTTCTCTTTTTGAGCAAATCGACCTTCCCGATGTCGGCAAGACCAAAATACTCCATTTTTTGCACTGAGCCGCCGAGCTCTTTGTAGGTCAAAAGATTCCCCCTGGGATCGTAGCTAAGAAATTCTATTTCAGTATTAAAAAATGCAGCATTTCCCAACTTAGTTTGCACCTTCTGCGGCTGGTGGGTACCTGCAAAAAGATCGTAAGGGATCGACGTCGCTTTAATGGGTGCTGGCGACATCTCAGTTCCAGTGTATCTGAATATTTCTCTCACCGGCCCCACGATATTTTTGACAACCATGGCATTACTTACTGCATCGCCGAGATTCGGCGGATACTTGTACCAGGTTTTTATGGTACGTCCCCGGCTGTCGTTCTGCCCTTCAATGTGCACCTGTCCGTTGGGCCAGTAAGATTGTGTCTTTACCAAAGTGCTAAACAGCCCGGGATTGTCCTGATCGTAAGTCAGTTGAGTTACTTCTGATGGCAGAAATTTCCTTACATCATAAATGTATGCGGTGCCATCAAAAGTGGCGTGTGTTGTTCCGCATAGAAATGTCACCTGCGTTTTTACTGACCTGGCGGAATAATTTTGAAGAGCTCCTACAAAATTGTACTGGTAATTAATTTTTGAAACAGGACTGCCATTCTGATAGTAAACTTCTTCGGCCAGTTTTTTTCCCCTTGTGAAGCTTTTGTTATTACATGGTTGATAAGGGGTTGTACTAATTTGCAAAAAGCCAGATGGAGCTTCGTCCCGGTAACCATTATCGAAATTTGAAAATTTATGCACTGTCCATCCCCCTGCGGAGGATAACTCCACAACCTGTGAGTAGCCAATGTGAGCTCCCATCGCATTTTCAGATGCTGGTAATACCGACTGCGTTGAAAATATTTCCTCCTCAACGTCAATATCCTCGTCATCCGGGAGGGGCTTATAGTCTGGCCAGTAGTACTGTGCTTTGCCTCCCAGAATACCGCTGGACAACACATTAGCAGCGGTATCAGGGTTTGCTGCATTGAAAACTGCGGGGTAAAAATACTTTTTTACAACAGCCGGAAACTGGACTCCGGGGTCGTAGCTCTGTATTTCTTTAATCCTGAGTCCCCCGGCGAGTTGACTTGTAACCAACATATCCTCCCCCTCCCATCGCTTCAGTTTTACCTCCTTCGCAAACCTGTGTGCTTCAAACCGAAACTTTGTAATGCCCCCGGTAGGATATTTCATTTGAATAAGCGAACCCAGCCGTAGAACATCCTCGTTAAGATCTGGCTTTCTGTACATATCTCCATACGTGGGAAATGAGCCGTAGTCATTCTGGATGTTAATCAATTTACCATTATTGAATCCCCAATGATCCGTGTGGGATTTGCAGTACGCTGGCAAACTATTTCCGTTGGAAAAGTAAGTAAATTCATATCCAGGCAAGACTATGTTAGAGTAACCTGATTTTTCTCTTACCTTCTGCAACATCAAGCGCTCATTTGAAACGTTATTATAGGTAAGCTCAAACTCCTTGACAGTCTGCCCGTTACCATTTTGTATCTGGATCTTATCAAGTTTTCGCCACTTCAGTTTGGACAGCAATTGAGCCAAAGAAGGAGCTCCGCAGCCATTTGGGTAGTTAATTTGAACAGGATAATAGCAATCATACAAGAAGGTCAAAAAATCAAGCTTTGAATAACCAGTTATGACCTTCCTATTCTCGTATGTCGTGAAGATATCATCGGAATATCTCAGCTCCGTGCTTTCGCTCGAAAGGAATTTGACTTTAAAATTATCCGAGACAATTTCTTTTAGATAAATCGGGGATATCAATTTTCCGGTATAAGGGCCATATTCACTGATCTGGGACGACCAGTTTTCGCAACCAAACCACCACCCACCATCAACCCTCGCCAACTTTTTATACACCGAGAAGTACATTTGATTAACGAAATCACCGCGTTCGTACACAAAATCAATCTGGTGTCCCGTTGGACTGACAATCGATTTCAAGTACCAGGCATTGCATGCCCAAGTATCTCTTCCCTGATCAAAAAAGTCGATGCTGTACTCCATAAATGCCATATCACTGCCCCCGAAAGTATACTTCGTCCCAAACTCATCGGTAAGTACAAAACCCTGGAAGTGTTCCATGTATTTGCCTGAGTTGAATATTGCCCAAGGATTACCATCTTTTACACTTGCGGGAGGAATGAATGGTGTGTAAAGATGGATGTTTTGGGTCGTGATCAATTCGATCTTAACAGGTCGGTCGCATTGCACTTTCCAGGTTCCGTCACTTCCAAGATAGAAGTATCCTGATAAACCGGGCGCATTGAATGCATACTCATCTGGCTCGGTATCGACGAAAGTTCCCGTTTGAATCGACATGGTGAGCGAAGTTTTCTTGATAGTGTCCGGAACAGCCCAGTTAGCGCCGTTGTTGATGAAGTATGTATTCATGTAGCCGAGCTGGTCCGGAATTCCGGCAATAGGAATGTATTCGTCATACCCGTCCTTGACAGTTCGCCTCACGGAATAATTGGTAGACAGGCTAAAATTCAATCCGGTCCAGCCAGCGTGCACATCTGGACGAACTCCTGCTGCATCGTAATGTAAAGCAATGGGTATACTGACATTAGCACCACCTAATGAATGTAGGTCGATCGTAATCTCGGGCTTACCTGCATATAAAGAAACGGGTATTTCACCGTAGGCACCTAGTGTGGCAGCATTCGGGCTTTGGATTGTTTTAGGCGCTTTGGGTATGTGCTCCTGCGTACTCACCAACATTTTGGGAATATTGCCCGCTTTCACGCTGTCGATAGTGAAGGGCTTCACCTGAGCCAGCACAGGGGCCATTAAAAGCGTCACTGCGCACAGCGACAAGGACATTATGTTTTTCATTCCGTTAGAGTTTGTAAAAATGAATGCATGTAGCATCTCACACTTTCTGTGAAAGCGCATAAAAAAGAGCAACATGTAACGAAGTGAGTACCAGCAAGCATTAGTTCGGTCCCGGATTCCAACTAATGCAACCGCAACAAACCTAACTGCAATTTTTTCACTGAAAAATCTAAATTACCAAGTAGCCTATTTTGATAATCAAACGGGTTGATCTTCCCGCTGCAACCCCTATTTTTGCAAAAGTTTTATCATATTAACAGAAAGTATCGTTTCTATACCGAAACCGGGCTGTGAAGAATGAACCCTAAGAAGTGCTGTCAGGAGATTTACTTTCTGCTTTTAATCCTCTTAATTTCCCACTTTGCATGTGGTCAGACCGTCATAGCCGACAGTAGCGGCAATGTCATCATAGGCGACATTAGCGTTGAAGGCAACCACCGGACGCGTACGGGCATTATCATGCGGGAAATGGCGATCCGCCGGGACGATACGCTGTCCGCCGAATTGCTCAAAGAAAAGCTTGAAATCGATCGAAGGAAGGTCGTTAACACCAACCTTTTCATTACCGTGGACCTGCTCACACGTCCGAATGTCGACTCGGTTCATACAGACATTCGCATTGTGGTCAAGGAACGCTGGTACTTCATTATACTGCCTGTGTTCCAGCTGGCCGACCGGAATTTCAACGAATGGTGGTACGAGCGGAAACGGGATCTGTCCCGCACGACCTACGGCGTGTACCTCAGTTACGGAAATGTGACCGGGCGGGCCGACAAACTGCGCTTTCTGGCCGAATTCGGTTTCATTCCCAAGTTTGAAGTCGCATACACCCTGCCCTACATTGATAAAGCCCAAAAAACAGGGATTACCATAGGCACCTCTTATACTATTAATAAAAACACCGCGTACAGAACCTGGCGGGACAAGCTGCAATACCTGAGCAGCGAAGAGATCAACCGCGAACGGTTTTATACATACGTCAGCCTAACACGACGCAATAAATACTACACTTTTCATTCACTGGATCTCCGGTGGAGTTTCACCGGCATCTCGGACACCATTGCCACATTGAACCCCAATTATCTCCTCAATGGGAATAAACGGCAACGGTATTTCCAGCTAACCTACACGTACAGCTACGACAAACGCGATAATGCACAATATCCCCTGCGGGGACAAACGGGCGGATTGCAGCTATCGAAAACCGGATTGCTTCCGACCGACGACGTCAATACCTTTTATTTGTATGGCTCCTACCGCAGATTTATTCCGCTTGGCAAAAAGTGGTTTTTCAACACTAATCTCCGCGGACGCATGTCCTTCCCAAAACGCAAGCCCTACACGCAGACGGTGGGATTGGGCTATCGTAATGACCTGGTGCGCGGCTATGAACTTTACGTGATCGACGGACAGGATTATGCTTTGATTAAGAATGAATTGAAATACAAGCTGTTCTCATTTCAGAAACACTTCTCGTTTATCCCGGTACGGCAGTTCAATACCATTCCGTTGGCGGCCTATATCAATACTTTTGCGGATGCTGGTTACGTCAAAAACAGCTATCCCGAGTTCAGTAACACGCGGCTCGGTAACACCACCTTGTACGGAGCCGGAGCCGGGATCGATATCGTAACCTTTTACAACATTGTGGCCAGGTTCAATGTCACGCTTAACGGGGAGGGTGAACGCAGATTCTTTTTCAACTTGTCCAGGGAGTTCTGAGGTCATTTTCAAAACTTTCAAATATCGTTAAATTGCGAAAGGCAACATCGAAATAGTTACAAGGCACGATAATTTTCACTTATATCATTAACCGAATGCTTACAACCTCTACACGCATGAATACGTTAAAAATTGGTGCTGCGATATGGATTCTCGCATTGCTTTCAACAGGCTGTGATACCAAAACAAATGAAAAGACCGAGGCTGCCACAGACTCCGTGGTCCTGCATGACGCTGCTCCGGCGGACCTGAACAGCGACCAGTCGGAATTACTCAGCACGATTTTGGGGCCACAACAAAACGCAGAGGCTCAGGCGATCCTCAGAGGGATTTCGTTCGGTGACCCCATTGCGAAGGTTAAAGCAACGGAAACCTTCGAGATGTTTGAAGAAACACCCGACCATCTTGGCTACACATCGGAAACGGCCCGGCTCGAAACGATCGATGTCCAATACTTCCTCACGCCCGACAAAAAAGTAAACAAAATTACGGTCGACGTTTACCTGAACAGTCCGGATGCCACCAAACAGCTGTGGAATGCAGGCAAACGGCATTTTAGTGAGGCCTATTCATCGCCCAAAGAAGCAACCCGGAAAATGACCTGGAACAACAAGACGATCCGGATTCAGATGGAAGATGTTTCCGAGGGTAAGGATTATGGTTTAAAATTTCAATTCTTCCCGGCTGACAAAAATGCGTTGGCCGCAAATTAACACCTATGAAAAACGTAAGATCTGTTATCCTGAGTGCGTTGTGCATGATTTGCCTTTCAGTTTCGGCACAAAAACCCTCTAAAAAAGACGAGGTTATAACCATCGCCACTGACAAAGGGACAATGCGCTTTATTTTGTTTGACGAAACACCCAAGCATAAAGCCAATTTTATCAAACTGGCCAAGGATAAATTTTACGACGGCCTCCTGTTTCACCGGGTGATCGACGATTTCATGATCCAGGGCGGCGACCCGAATTCTCGCAATGCAAAAGCCGACGACATGCTGGGCAAAGGCGATAACGGTTATAAAGTGCCTGCGGAATTCAGTGCCAAAAGATTCCATCAGAAAGGCGCATTAGCCGCCGCAAGAGACAATAATCCAGCGAAAGAGTCCAGCGGATGTCAGTTCTACATTGTGGAAGGACGCAAATGGAGCAAGACCGATCTTGAAAAACAGGGAGCCCGCGCTGCACGGAAGCTGACGGAAGATCAGAAAAAAGTATATGAAACCGTGGGTGGTACTCCGCACCTCGACGGTGCCTACTCCGTTTTTGGCCAACTGATCGACGGTATGGACGTAATCGACAAAATCGCGTCGGTTGACAAAGACGAGCGCGACCGCCCCGAAAAGGACGTTTCTATGAAGATTTCGGTCAAAAAAATGAAGAAGAAAAAGATCACCCGCAAATACGGCTGGAAATACGAAGCGTAACTTGAAAAACAAGAAGATCCTCATTACCGGCTCCAACGGCCTGCTCGGCCAGAAGCTGGTCGAATTGCTTATTTCAAAACCCCATATCGACACCATTGCCACGGCGCGGGGTGAGAACCGGCTGCCTTTTAAGCAGGGCTATCAGTATCTGGAAATGGATATCACGGATCCACTGGCCGTGGAAAACGTGCTGGGTACGACCCTGCCCGATGTCGTGATCCATACCGCGGCTATGACGAATGTGGATCAATGCGAAATGGAAAAAGAGGCCTGCTGGCAACTCAATGTCAATGCGGTCGAAACGCTGGTGCGCGTATGCGGCAAGCACAACATATTTCTGGAACACGTTTCGACAGACTTTGTTTTCGACGGCACTTCCGGGCCATACCGGGAAGAAGACGCTCCTAATCCTGTCAGCTTTTACGGGTGGAGCAAATATGCTGCCGAAAAAGCGGTCATTTCATCCGGCATCCGGTGGGCAATAGCGAGAACGGTGCTGGTTTACGGCATTGCACACGACATGAGCCGGAGCAACATTATACTATGGGTGAAAAAGTCGCTGGAAGAAGGAAAGGCCATTCAAGTGGTTACCGATCAGTTCCGAACGCCCACACTGGCCGAAGATCTCGCTAACGGTTGTTATCTGATAGCGGACGATCAGGCAACAGGCATTTTCCATCTATCCGGAAAGGATTTTCTCACGCCCTATGAAATGGCACTGATGGCCGCCGACTATTTTGGTCTCGATGCTTCATTAATTTCTCCCACTGATGCCTCCGCATTCACGCAACCTGCCCGCAGGCCTCCACGCACCGGTTTCGACCTGACCAAATCCCGGAACGTATTAGGCTATGAACCGCATACATTCCGGGAAGGGATTGCATTGCTGGCGAAACAAATCGAAAATTAGCCGTCAGGACCGCTCGATGCCAGCCAGGTAATCAATAATCTCAGTATGTCAACTGTACAATTTCTCATAATACTCCCGGGCCATCCGGTCGGAATTAAAAGGCTGGTTGACGTCGTTCATGCTGTTCAATACCATCTGTTTCCATTGGTCAGGCGCACCATAGTAAGTTGGGACAACCCTATTTTCGAGCGCCTCCATCAGGTTGTCGCAGTCCTGCTTGTTGATATCCTCACCCTGCGCAACGGGCAGCAGGAACGCGTTTTCGCCGTCTTTCGCGAACTCACAGATCCAACCGTCGAAGGTGGACAAATTCAGCGAAGCGTTCATAGCCGCCGTCATTCCGCTTGTACCGGATGCCTCGCGGGTCACTACGGGCGTGTTCAGCCAGATATCCGACCCGTCCTTCAGTAGTTTCGACAATGCAAGTTCATAACCCGTCAACACAGCCATGTTGGGAAACAGGTGACTGAGATAAAACAGATGATTAAAGGTATGGATAGCTCCTTCATCCTTGGGGTAAGGCTTGCCGGCCCAGATCACCTGAACCGGTTGATCCTTATTTTCCATCAGTTTTTTGAACCTTTCCAAATCCCAAACGAGCATATCCGGTCTTTTGTAAGCTGCAAACCGGCGCGCCCAAACGATGGTGAGCACATTGGGGTCAAAAATCTTGCCGCATTGATCGGCCACCGTTTTGAACAATGTCTCTTTGAGCTCCTTCTTCCGGCTGGCAATGCGTTCGGTATCTCCCGCAACTCTGGCCTTTTCAAGCGCTGCATCGGCCCAGTATGTATGGTTCTGTGCATTGGTAATGTGATCGATCGGTGCGATTTTCGGGTATATTCCCCACATTTTCCTCGAAACCTCACCATGCAGCTTCGAAACAGCATTGGCCTTGCGGCTGAGGTTAAGGGCAGCCAGCGAATGGTTGAAGATGTCATCGCGCGTGCCACTAATCTCCCTGACGGTTTTCAGGTCAATGCCTGAGAAAAAGCCCAGCTCGTCCAGAAAATGAATATCGTGCTTCTCGTTGCCTGCTTCCTCGGGCGTATGGGTTGTAAACACAACTCGTTTCTTTACCTCTTTTGTCTTTTTGTATTTTTTAAACAAATGAAACACAGCAGACACGGCATGAGCTTCATTGAGGTGATAAACCTGTGGCTCATATTGCAGCGCTTCGAGCAGGCGCGCGCCTCCGATGCCCAACACCATGCATTGAGCTACCTTATAGGAAACATCCGAATCGTACAACGAATAGCTGATCGCCCTGGCAGACTCGTCATTACCATCCGTATCTGTTGTAAGCAGGAAAAGCGGAGCGGACTTAAATACCTCCGGATCCAGGTAATATGCCGCCACCCAGACGTCCTTTCCCATGACCGGTATCTGAAACCGGATCCCCGTATTCGTCAGGAAAGAATACATCTTCTCCCGGAATCCCGGCTGCATACTTCCGTCTTTCGCGCGGTCCTGATCGTAATAGCCGTGTTTCCACAGCATGCCGATCCCAATGACGTTCTGTTTGAGCGCGTAAACGCTCCGCATATGAGACCCGGCGAGAAAGCCCAATCCGCCGGAATATATTTTCAATGCCTGGTCGACGGCGAATTCCATTGAAAAATAGGCAACTGATTTTTTATAATTTTTATCCGCTGAGAACGGATGTTGGTAGGGAACTGTGAAAGCTTGCTGTAACATCAGAAGGAGTTTTGGTGAGAAACAATGGGTCTGTGTACACCCAATCTATAAAATTGTGCCATGTCAACATGAAAAGGCAGGCAATGAGCGGTACAAAAAAGCCCGGCCAGATTGCTCTGACCAGGCATTGGTAATATTGACCGGATTTTATTTGCCAAAAAGACGGGCCCAGAAGCCCTTTGCCTTGGTTTTGGTTTCGACGATTTTTTCAGAAGCTACTTCCTTCAATTCTTCGATTTCCGCAGCGGCCTTGGCTTTCAATTCTGCTGCCTTGGCCTGCGCTTCGGCAAGCTTCTCTGCGGCAACTTCCTTCGCATCTTCAAAGGCCTCAGCAGCATCCTCCCTAATGTCCTCGAACTTCTCGGCAGCCGCCTCCTTGATATCTTCGAACTTGTCCGACGCAGCATCCTTAAGATCTGCTGCCTTGCCGGAAATGTCGGTAAATACCTCTTCGGCTTTCACTTTACCGGCCGCAATGCCCAGCTCCACTTCATTCTGCAGCTGCCCTATTTTTTCAGAAAATCCCGACTGAGCTTCTGCTGCTTTCTCCACAACTTCTTCTTTTACCGCTTCCGCCTTCACAGCTGCTTCCTCCTTCACCTCTTCTACTTGCTCCACAACCTCTTCTTTTACCGCTTCCGCTTTCACAGCTGCTTCCTCTTTCACCTCAGCTACTGTTTCTTTCACTTCTTCCGCTTGATCCTCCACTGCCTCAACCACTTCTGAAGTCTTGGTTTCGGCCTGCGCTTTCAAGTCATCGAGCGTTTCGTATACCTCGGTCTTGATACCATCTGCCGCCTCGGCTGCATCTTCAACCTTCGCCTCTGCTGCCGCTTCCACTGCTGCTGCCTCTTCCTTTACCACTTCCTTTGCCTCATCCTTGATTTCCAGCACTTCCTCCACTATTTCATCCTTGGCATCCGCAGTCGTGGCCTTCAGTTCTTCAACTTTATTTTCCAGCGATTCTTTTCCTTCTTCTGGGGTAGGTTCTGTATGCTCTGCCATGGGAAATATGCTTTTTAAGTGGGAACAGATAATAAGATGAATGCGTAAGCTACAAAGGAGTTATCAACGTTGCAAGCAATGTGACCTGCTTTATGCTATGTTAACCGTCTTATCATCAAATTTTTAACTATTTCATAAAACGGCTCCGGCTGCAACGTGCGCCAGTTATGCAGGTGCAGCGTCCCACCAAAATTGATATAGTAGTCGAGTCTGTATTTTTTCCATTGCTCCTCCACATGTTCCCTGAAATTCACAGCAGCGATCCATCCGTCTTCGATGTCATCAAACCATTCGGCGTAGTAATCGTCCTCGTTACCGTGAAAATCGAGCACATTTTCCCCCAGTAAGATAAACTGGTTGATTCCCTGATCGACCAGCGGGTCGATTACCTGCCGTTTGAAAAACATAATGTCGTTATGCAGGGCATCGTTCCATTCTCCAAACATCTCGATGACCACGAAACGCTTATTGTAGTCCGCAAAAAGGATTTTCACATACAATGTCTCCGAGCCTATATCGTCCCAGAGCGGATGAATGTAGTAGCCGTATATCGCATTTTCATAATAATCAAGGTTGTAGGTCCTGCCAAAGAACGGCGAGCGCTCATCGTGGCTGGCTACATAATGTTTTTCCCAATTGTAATAGGGCTCTAGCTCCTGCATGGCAACGGTTTGAAATGGCTGTAAATACGAATATAAATGAAAACAAAAATGGGTTAGCTGATGTTACCGATCATTTAAGTCTTAAAATACCATACTAGCTCAATTCATTATTTGGACTTAATATAAATAGTATTGTAACTTTGCGGCCGATCAAACTCCGGGACCAAATTGGCCGAGCTCCAAGAAAATAGTACTACCCCATTGCTGATTCAAACCGAAAAGGCATTTGAAGAGCTCTATCATTTGCATTGGGAGAAAGTGCTGGCAGTTTGCTACCAGGGAACGCGGGATCTGGTCCAGGCCGAAGACCTGATGCACGAGATCTTTCAGTCGATGTGGGAACGGCGCCATGAATTGCGCGTCCACGGACCGGCGGCGCATTACCTGGTCAGGGCCGCAAAACTCAAACTACTCGCATTTCACCGCGATTCGGCCAACAGGCAGCAAATTTTCAATGAGGTCATCAGCAAGACAGGCTTTGAAGAAACTACGCAACGTCACGTCGACTATCAACTGCTTTCGCAGCGCGTGACGGAACTGGTGGCGGATCTGCCGCATCCCTGCCAGGAGGTTTTTGTGATGAGCAGGCAGGACGGGATGTCCAACAAAGCGATCGCAACCTCGCTCGTGCTTTCGGAAAAAACGGTTGAATACCACCTCACCCGTGCATTGCGCTTCCTCGGCAAGCACCTGGCCGAATATCAGAATTAAATTTTTTCGCTCCCTGCACCAGGGTAAGCCTCCCGCTGCGCAACAATATGGGTAGAGACGCTTCGTCTCGCGAACCAATGGCGGTACATGAACATTACACCTGAACTTTTGAAGCGTTACACCGCGGGACAATGCACCCCAGCCGAAGTAACGGCCGTGGAGCAATGGCTCGACGATCCCGATGCTGCTATGAACGGCCTGGCTGAAATCCCCGGAGAAGTCGGGCGGGAATCGGGCGTACGGGTCTGGGAACGCTTAAAGGCGCGAGCCCCACGGTCGTTTTGGGTGCGCTATCAGCATTATTTGTCGGGAGCGGCCGCTATACTCGTACTGGTAAGCGCTATTGGTTGGTATGCAAAGAAAAATGAAACCGGCTCGGCGTCCCGGCAGCGGGCCGTGGTGCAGGTAATCCGCACACAAAAAGGCGAAACCCGGCAAGTCACACTCCCCGACAGTTCGGTGGCCATGCTGAGTTTTGACAGCGAGATCCGTTTCCTATCCGCATTCAGCGATTCGGTGAGGCGCGTCATGCTCATCGGAGAGGCGCAATTTTCCGTCAAAAAGAACCCGGAACAGCCATTTATCGTGGAAACTGCCGCTACGCAGACGCGCGTCCTGGGGACGGTTTTCGATGTAAGAGAATATCCGGGCGAAGGCCACACCACATTGCTCGTTACCGAAGGCAAAGTACACTTCATCAACAAAAAAACCGCCCAATCGCAAATCCTCACCCCCGGAATTGCGGGCGTGATCGCTGGTAGCCAGCTCTCAACACACACCGTTTCGGGGTCGGAAGCACAAGTTTCATGGTTGAGCAATGCACTGCGGTTCAGCGACGCTCCGCTCACACAAGTAGTGCGCGAGTTGGAAAGACGCTACAATGTCAGCATCCACATCGATAGCGAGGCATTGAAAAGCCAGCGCTACACGGGCGCATTTAAAAACCCTTCGCTGCATGCGGTATTGGGGAGTTTGAGCATTGCCGTCGGTTTGCGGTACGAGGCCCAGGGAGAATCCATCCGTTTATATGAATAGTAACCCAATGAATTCCATGAATAAATCGCCCTAGCTGTGAGCATAGAAAACCCGATGCGCTGTCGCCAAACTTAACACCGGGTCGAATGCCAATCAATCGCAGATCAATCAACATTTAAACAAAAATATGCAGCTCCATTATACTTCGCCCCAACCAGGTGCCAAAATCTGTTTCACTCCACTCAGAAAAAGCATGGCCGCCGTGCTTTGTGTTATCATTTTACTTATTTCAAACGGAATCCGCGCCCAGGCACCGGTTCTTGCCAAAGCCGTTACATTAAAACTAAATGATGTTCGCCTCTCGGATGCGCTCGCACAAATAGGCGACCAAACGGGAACATCCATTTCATACAGCAGCACGCAACTGAACGTAGCCAAAAAAGTGCACGCCAATCTGACCAACGTACCGATGAAAGACGCGTTGCACCGCGTCGTAGGCTCGGCATTGAAGGAATTGCATGTGCAGGAAAACGTGATCACCATTGAGGCCAACGAAGGCCGGGGCGCATTGCGGGGCACATTGAAAACTTCGGATGGCAAACCGGCCGAGTTTGTAAACATCACCGTGAGGGGTACCGGCAAAGGCGCGCAAAGCGATGCCGACGGGCAATTTATCATCCGCAATATTCCGGCGGGCGAGCATAAAGTAGTGATCCAACTACTCGGTTACGAACCGATCGAACGCCCGGTGACCATCGAGGCGGATCGGACTGTCACATTCGAACCGATATTCCTGAATGAAGACAGCAAAGCATTACAGGAAGTCGTGATCAGCGGGGATATCAACAAGTTTTCCAAAAAGGAAAGTGAAAATGTGGCCAAACTGCCCATCAGTAACATGGAGAACCCACAGGTTTACAGCGCATTGTCCAAAACGCTGTTTACAGAACAGCTCATTACTGATTTCTCCAACATTGTCAAAAACGCGCCTGGGGTTTATAAAATCCAGGCCAACCGTGGTATTAACGCCGACGGCGCGACATTTTATGCTTTGCGCGGTTTCCGCACGGAATTGTCGTTCGTGGATGGATTACCGGTGCAAACGAACGGTGAGTTCGACCCGATCAATGTGGAAAAAGTGGAGGTCATCAAAGGACCGTCGGCAACGCTGTTTGGCAGTTCGGTGACTTCTTTTGGAGGATTGATGAATATTGTAACCAAAAAGCCGGTTGAAATAGCAGGCGGCGAGATTGGTTATACCACCGGCAGTTTCGGTTTGAACCGCCTAACCGCTGATATTTACTCCCCTATCAATGCTTCAAAGAACCTGCTGTTACGGGTAAATGCTGCTTACCAGTACCAGGGCAGCTTCCAGGACGTGGGTTTTCGGAGAAGTCTGGTGATAGCACCGTCGCTTGAATACCGGGTGAATGAGAAGATGACCGTGCTGCTTAATGCAGGTATTTATCAGGGTGAAATGACGAGCCCATCTGCCATATTCCTGAACCGTACCCGCCAGTTTGTGGCCCATACGCCGCAGGAGCTGGGTTTCGATTGGAATAAATCCTATACCAGCAACGACCTGACAATGAAAACACCGACCATCAATGTGTATGGTCAATTGAAATACAAACTTTCGCCTGCCTGGACGTCGCAAACCGCATTTTCCAGCAATACCCGTAAATCGGATGGCTTTTACCAATACCAGTTCATCCGTGGTGCCGTGACGGACACTTTGCTGGAGCGCAACATTTCATTGCAAAACACGACCAACAATGCGATCGACATTCAACAGAATTTCATCGGCGATTTCAAGATCGGCACATTGCGGAACCGGGTTGTGGCCGGCCTCGACTACCTGAACCGCACGGCACATAACAACAACTCGCCTTATATCGTGTTCGATAATGTAAGCGGCATTCACAACGACCCTAATTACCTGAAAATCAATCGCACGTCCGTGGAAGCACGCCTGGCCGCCAGCAACGATGCGCCCCTCCGAAACTACAATTCGGGGAATGTGTACAGTGCCTATTTCTCCGACGTCCTCAATGTAACCGACCGCCTGCTCGCAATGATCAGCCTCCGCATCGACCGTTTTGAAAATAAAGGCACATTAAACCACGCGACACGCACCTACGTTGCCAATACGCAATTCAAGCAAACGGCCGTATCGCCCAAATTCGGCCTGGTCTATCAGGTGATCAAAGACCGGCTTTCGGTTTTTGGAAATTATATGAACGGCTTCTTCAATGTAGCCCCGGTAGCGCAGCCGCTGCCCGATATCTCCGGGGTTTTCAAGCCACAACAGGCCAACCAGCTGGAAGGCGGTGTTAAACTGGAAAGCTACCAGGGCAAACTGAATATGACCGTCAGCTATTACGATATCAAGGTGGATAACACCACACGCACCGAGGTACTCGTGCGCGACGGGAAGAATTACAATGTTACTGTGCAGAACGGTACGCAATACAGCCGGGGGATTGAGGTAGAAATCATTGCTAACCCGATAACCGGACTGAACCTGGTGGCCGGTTACAGCCACAACGACAGCAAACTGACCAAGTCTACCGTTGCGCTGGAAGGTCGACGCCCGGCGAATGCGGGTCCGGCGGATCTGGCCAATGCGTGGATCAGCTACAATCTGCCTTTCGGCAAGCTCAAAGGAATCGGCGCGGGGATCGGCGGAAATTACATCAGTGAGCATTTGACATCGAATTCAGCGGTGACGGGCGTTTTTACCATCCCTTCCTACACGGTATTGAACTCGACTATTTTCTATAATACCAAAGCATGGCGCCTGGGCCTTAAACTTGACAATATGCTCGACAAAAGCTATTTCGCCGGACAGGGCGTGTTAGCGCCTCAAATGCCAAGGAATTTCTCGGCCAACCTGGCGATCAAGTTCTGAGTGCAAAGAGGAGTAATCGGTTAAACGATACGTTCGGCGTAGTCTGTGACTACGCCGGAGCGGGTGCCGGTCTCCGACCGGCTTGCTTGATGTATTCGATGGTTTGGCTGGTCAGAGACCAGCGGACACTCTTCGGCTCAGAGTTTGCCAGCGCCTCAAATGCCGAGGAATTTATCGGCCAATCTGGCGATCAAGTTCTGAGTGAAACGAGGGATAATCGGTTAAACGATACGTTCGGCGTAGTCTTTGACTACGTCGGAGCGGATGCCGGTCTCCGACCGGCTTGCATGATGTATTCGACGGTTTGACTGGTCAGAGACCAGCGGACGCTCGGACGTAGTCGGAGACTACGCCCAACTTGTTCCAACCTGTCATCCGCTCAAATCTCAAAACGCTAGTGGATTATGAATTAAAACGGGCTGCCTCATTTGAAGCAGCCCGTTTTCGCTTTTTGGTATGTTTTGAATTCTTACAACTCGCGGATCCAGACGTTCCGGAAGCTGGTGGTGTTGTTGTGGTCCTGCAATTTGATAGGGCCTTTGCCATGCGGCTCGATCGTCGGCTGCCCGATGTAAGGAGTCGTTCCCTGGATCGCGGTGTGGTTTTGAACCAATACACCATTGTGGATCACAGTAATGTATGGCGGAATGCTCATCTGGCCGTCTTTATTGAAATGCGGTGCGGTGTAAACCACATCGTAAGTCTGCCATTCGCCCGGGCCTACCGCTGCGTTCACAAGCGGCATCGTTTGTTTGTAGATCGAACCTGCCTGACCGTTTGAATAAGTCGGATTGTTATAACTGTCGAGTACCTGCAATTCGTAGACTCCCTGCATAAAAATACCGCTGTTACCACGGCCTTGGCCGTTTCCGTCCACTTTCGCAGGCGTTCTCCATTCGATATGCAATTGGTAGTCGCCGAAGGTTTGTTTAGTTTGAATGTCGCCTGATTTCGGAGCGACGGTCATCGTACCGTCAGCCACGGTCCAGGGAGCAGCCGACTTTCCATCCTTTCCGGAAACCCACTGATCCAGGTTTTTGCCATCAAATAAAACGATAGCGTCGGAAGGCGCCGTGAAGCCGGAGACGGCCGAAGAGCTTTTACCAGGCGTTACAACACGGGGAACCGGGCTCCACAATTCGCTGGATTCAGGAGTTTGTTTCGCTGGCTGCAATTGTGCGTGTGCCGCAAATGCAGAAGCCAGGCTGAACGCGGTAAGCATTAATTTTTTCATTGAAAAGTAACCGTTTTAGTCTAATAACTCATTGAAATATTATCACAGGACAACATTAAGCAAAAAGCAACAACAAACGGGATTCTCATCTATATAAATGTAATTTTCCCGATTCTTATCACGTAATTTGCAGGGCTAAAGGCATTCGTAGCCTGATTGCTAATCTAAAACCGACTAAGCTTACTGTAAGTATGTTTAAAACCAACCGTTCACTTTTTCAATTAATCGCCTCTGGGGTAGCTGCTTTTGCCATGCAATCTGCCTACGCCCAGCAACCCATTCCTCTCAACGACCTCAGTGCTTTCACGACCAAATCCAGTGACTGGAAAATCGTCGGCAACGCGGCAGCTGACATTACGAAAGAAAATGTGCTGATCACCAGCCCGGGCAAAGGCGTCCTTGCGTGCACGCACGAGAAAGGCAAATATGGCAGCGACTATGAACTGATCTCCAACTTCAAACACGGCGATCTCGACATTGAACTGGATTTCATGATGAGCAAAGGTTCCAATTCCGGAATCTACCTTCAGGGCAACTATGAAGTTCAGCTTTTTGATAGCTGGGGTAAAAAAGGCGCGAAGTACAACGATGCCGGCGGTATCTACGAACGCTGGAACGACTCTAAGCCCGAAGGGGAAAAAGGCTACGAAGGGTATGCACCCCGTTTCAATGTGGCGAAGGCACCGGGTTTGTGGCAACATATCAAGATCTCTTACCAGGCTCCCCGCTTCGACGCCAACGGCAAAAAAATCGCCAATGCAGTGTTTCTTTCGATCGTGCTGAATGGCGTTACAATCCACGAAAATGTGGAAGTGAGCGGCCCTACCCGCGGTTCACTCACAGCCGAGGACGTGCCAATGGGCCCGATCCGCATCCAGGGCGACCATGGATCGCTGGCTATCCGCAATATTGTGGTTAACAATTTCGATAAAAAACCGGCTACCGTTTCGGAGCTTACTTACAAGACGTACTACGGCGCTTTATCGGAAACAGAAGACCTTTCTAAACTTACCCCGGCTGAAACCGGCAAATCGGAAGCATTGAACTGGGAGATTTTGAAAGAAAACAACAATTACTCCTACGTATACAATGGTCGTTTGAACGCGGCCAGCGAAGGCGATTATTCTTTCCGTTTGCAGGCCTCGGGTAATTCATACCTGAAAATCGACGGCAAGGATGTGATCAAACCAGAGTGGAAATCGAACAACGAATTCCGTTTCGGCAAAGTGAACCTGAAGGCCGGTGATCATACGATCGAAGTTTTCAATAACAAAAGAGATGGCTGGATGCGTCCGGTGCTGGGCCTTTGGGCCAGCGGACCAGGTTTCCGCGAGGTGGCTTTCCACGCAGCAAGCTCTGCAATGGGCGGCGGATCTACAGACCCGATCCTGATCCAGGCGCCTACCAACACCATTACCCGCTCGTTCATGGATTTCCGCAAGGACGAAAAGGCGAAAAGAACACGTGTGGTACACGCAGTGTCAGTCGGTAGTCCGACTAGCCTGCATTATACTTACGATCTCGACAAAGGAACGATCCTGCAAGTATGGCGTGGTGAATTCCTCGACGCTACCCCCATGTGGCACGACCGTGGTGACGGCTCTTCCCGTCCGCGCGGCAGCGTTACCTTGCTTGGCGACGACATGTTCCTGGGTAAATCAGGTAAATCAAAATGGGAATCGGACACGACTGGAAGCGGGTATCGCCCGAAAGGATATGTACTCGATGAAGCAGATGCTCCTACTTTCCAGTATCAGGCATTCGGATCTGCGATCACAGACTACATTTCGGTTGTGAACAACCAGTATTTCGAACGCATTGTGAAGGTTAACAACCCTGCAAAGGATCTCGTTGCCAGACTGGCTGATGGTACTTCCATTGAAAAAATCTCGGAAGGACTGTATGCGGTAGACGACAAATCGTACTACATCCAGCTTGCCGACAAAAAAATTAAACCGGAAATCAGAGGCGCCAAAGGCCAGCAGGAACTCATCGTACCTGTTACTAACGGCGAAGTGAAGTATTCTATCCTGTTCTGATTCTAACCTTATTATATCTGATTGATAATGAAAAAACTTGCTCACATAGCATTCGCTCTTTTGGCTGGCCTTTCTACGCTGAAAGCGCAGGAGTCTCCAAAAGAAGAAGATTTTTATAAAATCATTACCCCACCTATTCCGGAAGGCATTATCCTTGAAGTGGGAGGTCTGACTACCATGCCGAATGGTTCACTGGCACTCTCTACACGTCGGGGTGAAGTTTGGATCGTGGATAATCCTACCAGCCGCACACCGTATTTCCGCAAGTTTGCGACCGGTTTGCACGAGATTCTTGGTCTGGCTTACAAGGAAGGCGCATTGTACTGCGCGCAACGCGGTGAGCTCACGAAGCTGATCGACAAAAATGGTGACGGCAAGGCCGACGTTTATGAGACCGTATATGCATGGCCATTGTCGGGACATTATCACGAATATTCGTTCGGACCGAAACTGGCGCCGGATGGCAGCTTCTTCGTGAGTGGCAACGTTGCATTCGGTGACGAGGAATGGTGGAGAGGCGAAAGCCGCGTACCAGGCCGTGGATGGATTTTCCACATTACCAACGACGGCAAATACGAACCATACGCAACCGGCGTGCGCTCTCCTGCGGGTATCAGTATGCTGAACGGCGAACTGTTCTACACCGACAATCAGGGCGACTGGATGGGAACCGGTGGTATTTTCCAGGTTAAAAAGGGAGGTTTCATGGGCCACCCGGCCGGTTTGAAATGGGCAGGATTGCCTAACTCACCTGTAAAGCTGACTGAAAAGCAATTCTTTGCAGAGCGTGACAACCGCCAGAACAAAGACGCACAAGGCCGTGCGATCAAGCCTGAAAACACAATGGGAGAAGAACCTCAGTTCCTGTACCAATTGAAACAGAAATATGACATGGTACAGCTTCCGGCTGTATGGCTGCCTTATGGTGTACACGGCGTTTCGACTTCCGAATTGATCCTTGATGATACCAAAGGAAACTTCGGCCCATTTACCGGACAGGTTTTCGTAGGTGACCAGGGACAAAGCAATATCATGCGTGTAGTGCTTGAAAAAGTGAAAGGCGAGTACCAGGGTGCCAGCATTGGCTTCCGCAGCGGATTTCAGTCGGGTGTGCTGCGTATGGCTTTCGATAAAGACGGATCGATGTTCGTAGGTGAAACCAACCGTGGATGGGGTTCCGCAGGTGATGCAAATCAGGGTCTGCAGCGCCTTGTTTGGAATGGCAAAATGCCTTTCGAAATGTACACAGTAAAAGCACAGCCAGACGGTTTCGAGATCGAATTCACGATGCCCGTTGACCGTAAATCAGCAGAAGACCTGGATTCTTATAAAGTGAGCAGCTACCTCTACAAGCATTACCCTGTTTACGGCAGCCCGCAAATTAACCTGGAAGACGTAAAAATCGCAGGTGTGAAAGTATCCGACGACAACAAGAAGGTACGTATCGTGCTCGATGGAATGAAGCAGTACTATGTTCACAAGATCTCTCTGGAAGGCGTTCGTGCGGCTTCGAACAGCTGGTCATTGGTTCACCCCGATGCTTACTATACGCTGAACAACATTCCTGACGGCGACAAACTGAAAGTTTCAGACCTGAAAACAACCCGTTCGGGCAAAGCACAGGCTTCTGTTTCTACTGAGCCTGCGAAAGAGCACGTTTCACCGGATGGAAAAGGCAAAGCTACTCCTGCAAAAGGCGGAGCAGCCAAAGCGCCAACCTGGGAAGAAGTGAAGCCATTGCTGGCGAAAAACACTTGCCTTGCATGCCACGCACCTGATAAAAAAGTGGTAGGACCTTCTTACGCGGATGTTGCAAAACGCAAGTACAGCAACGAGAAGATCGTAGAGCTGATTTACGCACCGAAACCTGAAAACTGGCCTGACTACGCCACCCCAATGGCACCTATGCCACAGGTTCCCAAGGCGGAAGCTGCTAAAATAGCCGCCTGGATCAACTCTTTGGCCAAATAAAGCAAACGCTAAGCAAGCTGTAAAATACAAGTCTCTAAAAGGCTGCCTCCTTCGTGGAAGCAGCCTTTTTCCATTGAAGCCGGCAATGTCAACATTACGCATTAATGCATTATATTCACATTACAAATCAACCAGATACCACCCGCATTGCACGTTTTAGTGCAAAAAATGCGTTAGTTGATATTGAATGTGATCGAAGCTATGTCTACTCTGCGTGCCCCGTCTTTTTTTAGATCTGTAAAGGGAAAAATCCTCCTGGGCTTTTTTATTGCATCCATTGCCCTGGCCGCTTCCTGGATCACCAGCAAACTGGCATTTGATAACATGCTCAGCAAACTGGAAGTGCTTTCCACGCCGAACGACAAACTCAGGCTGGTCAATAAGACTTTCAAAAATATACTTCAACTCGATCACCTTCAGAATGAACGGAAGCTGAAGGGAGAGGAAATGGACGACGAAGTAATCGCCCAATCGAAGGAACTCCTCGCTACGCTCGATTCACTGAGCGATATGAGCATCGGAGATGACATGCAGATCATCCGGATCGACTCGATGAGAAACATTCTGAAAGCCAGGGACAAAATCTACGGCAACTACGTGAAGGTGCGTACGAAATTGGTCAGCAACAAGGCGCTGGAAGACGAAGTCAAATCCATCTCGGGCCTCATTACCACCAAACTGAAACCTGACAGCACGGTGGTCAAGACGGAGAAAAGGACCACTACTACGACTGTATATACCGAAGTGCCCGACACAGCGCAGAAAGCAAGTGAGAAAAAAGGCTTCTTCGGGCGCGTTTTCGGTAATAATAAAAAAAGCAAGAAGGCGCCCGCCGAGCCAGCCAAAGTGGTTCAGAAGCAAGAGGTGAATGTACAGGTCGATACCATTCGCGTTGCCAAGGAGGACAGTACCATCGAAAAGGTAGGCGAAGCCGTACATGCGATTGAAAAGCAACAGAAGATCAGGACCAATACCTTCGTGGACCGGGAGCAGGAACTGGCGACGGCGGGTAACTCGCTCGTCAAACAACTTCTCAGCGTCATGCAGGAAGTTGAAGCGGAAGTGCTCAAAGATTCCGACAGCGGCAGCATTCAGGCCAAAAGCATTGTCGAAGGGAGTATCAAGTACCTGGAATGGATCATGCTCGGCTTCTTTATACTCACAGCCGGAATGGCCTATCTGATCTTTACCGACATTACCAGAAGCAATGATTACCGCGAACAGCTCGAAGAGGCCAAGGAAGAGGCTGAATACCACAGCATGGCCAAGCAGCGGTTCCTGGCGAATATGAGTCACGAGATCCGGACACCGCTGCAATCGATCATTGGCTACGCAGAGGCATTAAAAAATGAAGAAAAACCACGCAAGCAGGATCTGGAAACACTGCATTCGGCATCCGAACACTTGCTGTATCTCGTGAATGAAGTACTCGATTACAGTCGCATTATTTCCGATCGATTTACATTCGAGGATCGCGTGTTTTCTATTAATCCGCTGCTGAACGAGGTCGTTCAGGTGCTGCGCCCCAATGCATTGTCGAAAGGCTTGACGTTGAAGCTGGAAAATAACCTCGTTCCGAACCTTTACCTGCATGGTGATCCGTTCCGGCTGAGGCAGGTTCTGTACAATTTGCTGACAAATGCAATCAAATTTACGGAAACCGGAGAAGTGGTGCTGAAAGTGAACGGCCATGAATCGGGCGATCGGGTAAAGGTGGAATATCAGGTTTCGGATACAGGTATCGGACTATCGCCGGAGCAGGTTCAGCGCATTTTCAACCAGTTTGAGCAAGCCGACCCGTCCATCCAGCGCCGGTATGGCGGTACCGGTCTGGGGCTTAGCATTGTAAAAGCATTGGTAGAAGGCATGTCGGGCAATATACATGTTACCAGCACGCAAGGTCAGGGCACAACTTTTTTTGTCACCACGAGTATGAAAAAAGCTGAAACACTGGAATTGACGGAAGAAGCCCCTGAACGGAGTTACCAGATCCATGGCAAAGTCTGGCTCGTGGACGACGATGCATTTATCCTTAAATGGTGTTCGTCGGTGCTGGAAATGAACGGCATTCCGCATACTGCATTCTCCTCGGCCGAAGAGGTACTCAGCCGTCCGTGGGACAATCAAGTAAAATTCATACTGACCGATATGCGCATGTCGGGGATGAATGGTGCCGAACTTTGCAAGAGACTGCGCAGGTCCGCGCCCGAGGATGTACGGTTTTTCGTGCTGACGGCACAGGCATTGCCGGAAGAGCGAAAAAAACTATTGGGGATGGGTTTTGATGGATACCTCATGAAACCGTTCCATTCCAGGGATCTGCTGGAACTGCTCGAATCATCGTCTGACACCGAAATACAATTGCCCGTCCGGCTACCCGATCATGCGGAATTTGACTTCTCGATGCTGAATGAAATGACTTTTGGCGATGAAAGCCTTTTGCGTGAGATACTGGACCAATTTGTGAAGGATTCCAGGGAGGACATCGGGTTGCTGCGCAGCCTTATCGCCGAAGGAGAACTCGGACATGCGCAGGAACTGATGCACAGAATGGCCGGCAGGACCGGCCAGATTGGTGCGAAAGATTTGTCGGCGCGATTCAGAGCCCTGGAAATCGGGCTCCGGGAAAGCCCTTACGAGGTCGCTACCGATGAAATGATAGCGGTGGTCAATGATGCAGCGTCGGTGATCGAGCAAGTAGAGGAAAAAGCCCTCACCTACTCGATATGATATTTCTCGATTTTATAATATAGCGTCTTGCGGTCGATGTTCAGGAGCTTTGCCGCCTTGCTTTTGTTATAGCGGACTTCCTGCAGCACCTTTTCAATCATCTCTTTTTCGTGCGTCTCCTGCAATGCTTTCAGGTCCGATCCCGCTGCCGGCTTTTGCTGATCTTCCATGGCGGTGATCATTTCCGAAGGCAATGCGCCCAAAGTCGCCACTTCCTCCTTGGAAAGCAACACAAGTCGCTTGATGACGTTGTTCAGCTCGCGCAGGTTACCAGGCCAGTCGTATTTTTGAAACACATCCATCACCTCTTTGGACAACTCCCTTACATTGCGTTCCAGCTCCTGATTGGCCTTATCGACAAAGTGCTGAACGAAAATCGGCAGATCCTCTCCCCGCTTCCGTAAAGCGGGCACCTCAATTTTGAATTCATTTAAACGGTGGTAAAGATCTTCCCGGAAATCCCCCGTGGCAGCATTGGACATCAGGTCTTCATTGGTTGCAGCTATCAGGCGTACGTTCACTTTGACCTGCTGTGTACCGCCAATTGGAACAATGATCCGCTCCTGTAAAGCTCTTAACAGTTTGATCTGAATGTCGTAGCTAAGGTTTCCGATTTCATCGAGAAACAAAGTTCCTCCGTCGGCGGCCTCGAACTGCCCGATTTTATCTTGTAATGCACCGGTAAATGCACCTTTTTTATGTCCGAATAGCTCGCTGGCTGCCAGGTCTTTAGATAACGAACCACAGTCGATCGCAACGAATGGACCGTCGGCCCGCTTGCTCATGCGGTGAATGGACTTCGCTACATGTTCCTTACCCGTACCGCTTTCGCCCTGAATGATCACCGACATATCCGTAGGTGCCACCAGTCTTACATATTCAAAAAGTTGTTTGGCGATCTTGCTTTTCCCCTCAATGTAGTCGAGCGACTGCTTTTCTGCCTTTGCGTTGGCTTTCGCCTTGGGCGCTGTTTTCACACTCATCACCTCTCCTTTATTAAGCGCTTCTCTCAAAACCATCAGCAGCTCCTCCGGGTTGACCGGCTTCGTAATATAGTCGAACGCTCCGATCTGCATGGCCGTTACCGCTGTCCTGACGTCATGAAAACTGGTCATGATGAAGGCCGGGGTCCGGTTTCCTTCGCTTCTGAGTGTTTTGAGAAAATCCACTGAATTGCCGTCAGGGAGACGATAATCGAGCATCAATACCTCAAATGGCCCGTCAGAATCACTTTTCCCCAGCGTTTCCTTTGCTTCTTTAATACTTGAACAGACTTTCACCTGATGACCATGCTTGCCGAGAAAATTGGTAAGCAACTTTGAAAATGTAGAATCGTCTTCAATGAGGAGCAGATGAGCCATGGGGTTATTATTTCTGAAAAATAAATACTAATTAACGAGTGGGTAACATGTAAAATTATAAAAACAAACACCAAAAAGCCGGAGAAATTCCGGCTTTTCATTGTGAGTCCGTCAGAGGCCTGGAATAGTCGGTTCTAATCGACCTTCTTCCCGTACTTATCCAGATTGAGTGTCGAAGTTTCCTCCGCGCGCTTGATGTTGATTTCGTAATACTGGGAGTTGTCGTCCCGGGTAACCAGGTAGGCACTGGTTACTTTCCATTCGGAGTAAGAGCCTGCCAATGTACTTTTGACAGCCTCCGGCAGGTCCTCAGGCCTCACCGTTACTTTGCTTTGCGTAGCAATGATGTAATTTTGTGCAGGCTGATGGCTGGTTGCATCCGCGTTCGAAGCGCCGGCAAATGTCAGAAGGGCGATGGCTATCAGGGTAATTCGCATAGTGGATCGGGCATTTAATTTTTATGATATATAGAAAAAGATATTGTGCCAAGAGATAAAACGCACAAAAAAAAGTTGATAATCAGACACTAAACAATTTTTGCACAAAACTATGTAACCGTCAGAATGGGAGTAACTCCTCAGTTTGTAGAATTTCACATCATAAGTGAGTTAGGCTAGCCGGGTGAATTATATCCATATCTTATTAAAGCAACTAAAAAAAATTCAAATTTTTTTAAAAAATTGTTTCTTTGTTCAATACATAATCCCTTATATTTGCGTAGAAATTATTTATACCAAATAGGTAGCACAACTACTACACACCAGAAGCTCATAACGCTATACATTCATAATATTGAATTATATCTCAGGCATTAATACTCAACGTTATTTAGTTTATTACAATCGGCTAGTCTGAAAACATCAAGAGTCTCCATCAGGACTCTTTTTGTTTTTTATAGCTACCCTTCTTTTATCCTCTTTTTTCCCGTCATGATCTAAAGCAATCAAAGGTACGTAGGTCTGTCAAAAGTCTTTCGAACACACGGAAGGTGACTCAAAACCTTTATTGCTATGAACAAAAACACAAAAACAAGACTAAACTCCGGCAAGGCAGAGGGAGATATCGCGTCGGTGGTGAACAGGCGTTTGTTTTTGCGCTCAGCCGGGCTGGCCACCTCATTGGGAACGATCGTGATCGCTGCTGGTTGCAACGATGACGACGACGATCCGATGATCCCAGGCGCGGGCGACACCGTCGATCTTGGCTCAGGAGACATTGGTGTACTCAACTATGCATACGCTCTTGAACAACTTGAAGCTGCATTCTACACACAAGTAATCGCTACGCCATATTCGGGCATGACAGACGCGGAAAAAACAATTCTTACTGACATCCGAGATCACGAGATCGTCCATCGTGACTTTTTCAAGACTGCGTTGGGGGATAAAGCCATCAAAGGACTTACGCCGAACTTCGCTGCAATCGACTTCACGAAGAGAGATGCGGTACTGGGCGCAGCCAAATTATTCGAAGATACCGGTGTAGCAGCCTACAATGGAGCCGGTAAACTGATCAAGGATCCCAATTATTTGCTGCTGGCCGGCAAAATCGTATCAGTGGAAGCACGGCATGCCGCCGTCATCCGCGACCTGATCAATCCAAAGTCCGCCGATTTCGCTGGTGACGACATCATCGACGTCAACGGAATGGACAAGGCCATTGCTCCGGCAGATATCCTGTCCGCTGTGAAAGGTTATGTGAAGGATACAATCACAGGAGCCAGCGTGGGTAAATAATTTCAACACAAACCGGATCAGACACAATGGATATTTTCAAGATCATAGATCAATTTCAGCAAATCGATGGGGATGCAGCAGGACGACTCGAATATGCGTCGCGCCGCCACTTCATGAACAAAATAGGCAGCAAGCTCGCCGCCGCCGCTATCCCGACCACGTTTGCGGCTGTGGTCAACAAAGCGTTTGCGCAGTCTGCCGACGCCATAGCCGTTTTGAATTACGCATTGACGCTCGAATACCTGGAAGATGAATTCTACAAAGCGGGTAATGCGGCTGCCAATCTGATTCCTGCGTCCGACAAAGCGATTTTCATGCAGATCGGCAAGCACGAGACACAACACGTTGCATTCCTGGTGAAAGCATTAGGAAACAAAGCCATTCCAAAGCCGACATTCGACTTCAAATACGGCGGAGCATTCGGTGACGTTTTCACCAACTATAAAACTTTTGTTACGGTTTCCAGCGCACTGGAAGACACTGGTGTTCGTGCCTACAAAGGTCAGGCTGGCGCATTGATCGCCGACCCGCAAATCCTTGAGTATGCTTTGCAAGTGCATTCCGTGGAAGCACGCCATGCCGCCGTGGCCCGCCGGCTTGCCGCTACGCTCCTGGGCAACCCCGCCATGAAAGGCTGGATTACAGGCAAAGAGGGAGTGGTAGCTCCTATTTATGCGGGGGAAGACAATATGACACAGGGTGGTAAAGATCTCAAAGGTCTGGCCTCCAAATCCGACGCTGCTATCACCGAAGCTTTTGATGAGCCATTAAAAAAAGAAGAGGTACTTGCCATTGCAGGGCCGTTCATCAAATCATAAACCGTAAATTCTCCCTGTTGAGCATATACATGCACTTTTTAAGTGAGTAATGTTCGAAAATGCAACAACACACTATTTAACGATCAGGAGGTTACCCCCAAATGGTAACCTCCTTTTTATTTAAAACACTTCTTAAATAGGGTATCCTTATCGGTTAACAGAGATCGTTTATGTAAATTTGAAAAACATGTTACACTCGTTTTCCTGAACCCAGTAATGATTCCCGAGTTAAATAGAAGAGGTTTTCTCAAACAAAGCGGCCTGACTGCGCTCGCTACGGCCATGGGCTCCCGCATTGTATTTGCCCACAATATGCCCGTCGGCTACACGCCGCTTTTTACGGACGAAAAAGATGCGTTGAAAGGGAAGAGCGCCGAAATGATTGTTCAGGGAGACAAGCCCTGGAACGTAGAGTCGCCGGTGCATTTGCTGGATGACCGCATTACACCGGTCGAAAAAATGTTTATCCGCAACAATGGCCTTGTTCCTGAGAAAATAGATGCTGCAAACTGGTCACTGACCATTGACGGCGAGTCGGTAAAAGCTCCCAAAACGTACTCACTCGCAGAACTTAAAAGTAAATTCAAACACTATACCTACCAGCTGGTACTCGAATGCGGCGGCAATGGACGCTCCGGCTACCAGCCGCAGGCATCCGGCAATCAATGGGGGCAGGGTGCCGTTCATTGTGCACAATGGACGGGTGTCAGGTTAAAAGACCTGTTAAATGATGTCGGCATCAAGAGTGACGCCGTATATATCGGTTACCACGGCAAAGACCTGCATTTGAGCCGGGACCCTAAAAAGGAGTCCATTTCGCGTGGCGTCCCCATTGCGAAGGCCATGGAAAACGAAACGCTCATCGCCTGGCAGATGAACGGCAAAGACATCCCCGAATTTCACGGTTATCCATTGCGCCTCGTCATTGGCGGCTGGCCTGCATCCGTGTCGGGAAAGTGGTTGAGCAGCATTTCGGTCCGGAATAAAGTACATGACGGCGCCAAGATGGAAGGGCATAGCTACAAAATGCCCAGGAATCCGGTTGCCCCCGGCACCGAGATTCCGACGACCGACGAGTACTACAGGATCATCGAATCGATGCCCGTGAAGTCGCTTATCACCTATCCCAAATCCGGCGCGATGATCGATAAAACCGACCTCGCATTACGCGGACATGCGTGGGCAGGCGACCGCGCCGTGAAGAAGGTTGAAATCTCGATCGATTTTGGTGCCACATGGAAGGAATGTAGATTGGAAGCGCCGGTTAACCGGCTGGCATGGCAGCACTGGACTGCGAATGTGAAATTTCCCACCAACGGCTACTATGAAGTGTGGGTAAAAGCTACGGATGATGCCGGCAATGCGCAGCCCATGCTTACCCCAGCGTGGAACCCGGGGGGGTACCTCAACAATGCCTGCGAACGCATAGCGGTAAAAGTAGGCTAGACATCATCTTATTTAAATGCCTCCGGGCTAATCGCATAATCATGAAAACGCTGTTACTGATGATGCTGGGTGCCGGCATTGCTTCGCAGGCATTGCCCGACAGAGCGGTTGAGCAGTTCGTTGCCGCAGAGGCACTGGCTGATACTATTAAAAAGGACACCGAAACGGGCCTTGTCGTTGATGAGAATCTCTATATGGTCAAGGCACAATGCACGAGCTGCCATTCTTCCAAATTGATTATTGCCAACCGTTTTACGCGCGATGGCTGGAAGCAAAAGATCCGGTGGATGCAGGCCAACCATAATCTCTGGGAACTTGGCGATACCGAAAAGCAGGTACTTGATTATCTGGAAAAAAATTACTCGCCAACTGCCTCAGTGGCAAGGAGAGCCCCGCTGAAAGACATCAAGTGGTATAAACTGGATCAGAACTGATCGGAACAATTCCTATCTTTGGGCGCTTTAACGTCCTGAATTATTAGCGTGCATAAGTTCCGTTTCCCGACTTCCAGATTATCTTTTGTCTGCCTGCTTCTTATTGTTCTCGTCTCAGCGCCATCCATGCTCGCGTCATGCGTGCTGGCGTCCGAAGAACGTGATCAGTTCCCGGGCAATACTGATTTACCTAATCCGCTGAAAGCCGAGGTAATCGGCATTCAGGATGGTGACACCATCGAATTGAAATTCATCTACTCGGGTAGAAAAGCAGGCCGGAGAATGGGCAAAAATGTAAGGATACGGTTCCTGCACATCAATTGTCCCGAGCGCTCCATGCCTTTTTACAGCAATGCGAAACAATTCACTGCTTCACAATGCTTCCGGAAGACGGTCAGCATCCGGCATAAGGGAGAATTCGACAAATATGGCAGGCTGCTGGGCGAAATTGTTTTGCCAAATGGCCAGGTGCTGAACAAGGAACTGGTAAAAAAGGGATTGGCTGTCCATTTTAAAAAATATTCCAGCGACCAGGAGTATGCCAGGTTGGAAGTTATCGCCAAAAAGCAGAAAATAGGGATTTGGAGCCAGCCCGGAATGGTTCTCGGGCATTTGTAAATAAGCGAATCCAATGGAGCCGTCCTCGGTAGCACTTTTCCGGATACTGTATCAGAACGAAACGCTGTTTCAGTTGGAGGATCGTGCCCCTGTCGAAATCGCTGTGGCCCCGCCGGCTATCAGGGAGGAGCCGCCCGTCCCGGTAGCGAGTTCCGTTCAAGCGCCTGCGTCCGCATTGCCATCCACACCGGCCATTCGAATACCGGCATCTGCGCCCGTTGCTGCACCAGCTCCGCCGGTAACGCCGCCATTCCCTGCATTGAAACACAAAGTCCTTGTACTCATCGACGAGCCCAAGCAGCAAGAGATGATCATGTCGGAAGCATTGTTCCTGGACAACATCCTGAAAGCGGTCGGGCATTCGATAGAAACGAGCGATACACTTAATTTCAGTTTCCTGCCTGGCCAGGATGCACGAACCGTGCTGTCGGGACGAAAAACCAATTTTTTTATCTCATTCGGAGTACCGCTGATCAAACTTCACCTGGACCTGCTCCTGGCACCTTACACCCCCAAAGCGATTGAAGGGATCTGGTTTCTGCTGGTTGACCCGCTGGTCGTGATCGAAGCAGACCGTAACCTCAAGAAAAAACTCTGGCAAGCGTTACAGCAAATGTTCGAAATGTCCTAACTGCGAGCACCTTACGTTTTTTAATAGCCGGTCATCACAATATTATAGCGAATTTGTTTGTTTTCATGGATAATCGCAGGCTAACCCATGAAAACTATGGCCAAACTGACTGAATTACTTGCAGGCTGGTTTCGTCCCAAAGAATCCGACGAGAATCAGTTTTATGATGATGACGAGCCCGTTGAGGCTAACGACACCCCTACCCAATCAGTGGAAAACACCCCTATCAGACAGACAACATTGCCCGAAGCACGGCCGCAGCTTCCGCAGCCCGCAGCGCAACCGGCTCCAGTGATGGAAGCGCTCCCCAAAGTAGAGGTCCAGATTCCGTATTGGCTGGAAGATGAAGACACGCTTCGCGACGAAGGAGTACTTTTTGGCTTGTCCGAATCCGACCCGCACGAGAAAACCGACATTATTCACAAATACTTCTCGAACCTGGCAGCTTCGCACATCGCAGGCATCGAGCAGCACAATGAGCGCATTCAGGAGCTCAACCTTTTCATAGGTCAGAAGACCAACCGTATCGAGGAGTTACAGGAAAGGTTGAAAAGCCCCAAATCCCGGGCTGAAGGCGAACATCAGCTCCCCCGCACCCTCATTGGTATTTCCCTTTGTGTGGCCATGTGCATAGGTAACTTCTTCCTGATCCGTGAATCGTTGAAACCGGTTTTTGCAGACAACTCCTGGATAGCCCTGGGTGTTTTCCTGGCAGGGATGTTCAGCCTTTTCGGCCGGATCTCCCTCTTTCATGATACCGACTCGCGGGTTACCTGGAAATCGATGCTGGAAGAAGTCGGACTGCCATTTGCCGCCGCGTTGTTTGTATTTGCAAATGTCATCACGCATCAGGCCTGGTGGCAGGCTTTTGCCCTGTTCATATTCGTTTTCTTCCTCTTCCTTTTTGCAGGCAAATTGCTGCTGAGTAACATCACAGTGCTTCGGAACGACCTGCAAGCATGGCTCAACATTCGCCGTGACCGCCAGGATTATGTTGAAAATAACTACAATTGGGAGTCGGAATGCCAGACACTCGAGGAAGAAATCGACGAACTGCGTGTCAAGAAATGGCAGATACTCCGCGACCAGAGCCAGGCCGAGACGGAACGCGACCGCTTATATGCAAAGCGCGATATGCTTATCAAGCTCTTTGAAAGCGAATTTTATCTCGCCCGCCGCATGAAAAATGAACTGACCACACGTCAGCTCAACCTGATCCAGAAAGGCAGCAAATAAGGCAACTGAGTTGTACCAAAATCGACGGTGGCGCGATTTTTTATCCCCATTTACATTCGATCAACCCCAATAAAGGTCATGAACGAGCAAAATCTAAATGAAAACGGAGATTACCAACACGGTTATACGCGTGGAATAGAAGGTATCGACCGACAGGTATATGAGAACTATTTGTCCAGTAACGTTAACCACGACTGGATTCAGGACAGGCTCAATGAAAAGAAGGAGGCGCTGTCTTCATTACGTGCTGATAACCAGCAAACCCTGGAAAAGCACAGATCCGCCTACGACAGGTTGCAGCATGAGGTAATGGGCCTCAACAATGCTGCGACGCAGATGAAAGACATGGAACGGTCGATGACGGAAATCGATGCCGAAACCGAAGAGCTGAAAACGAAACGTGCCGACAAGGCTCCTTCTTATTCCCTCATCGCCGGTCTGATCTTCCTCGCTGCCGGGATTTCATTCATTGCGGGTGACCTGATCATCTCCCATGAAATCGTGGCCTATGCGCTCAATATCCGGAACAGCAATGAAGCCTGGGCCTTTGCGATTGGTCTGGCAATGCTTTCGGTATTGTTGAAACCCGCCTACGACAGGCTTGTGGAAGAACCTTATCACCGTGACGAGACGCCCAAGGCCAGATCCCGATACGCCGGGTTCAAACTGGTTCTTTCCATATTCGCGATCGTTACGCTGGTCGTGCTGGGCTGGTTTCGTTATGAAGCCTATCGCACCGACAAGCTGAAAGAAGCCATTAACAAATCGGTGAAAAATATACAATTGAATGCCGTAGACCCGCTTACAGGTGCCCCGATCAACAGCCCGGAGCTAACCAACAAGATCGAGCAGGCACTGCATAATTCGGATCAGCTCAATCTCGACCTCGTCAACAGCCCGTGGGCATTGCTTTCATTCGTACTAAGCGGTGTACTGTTTGCCATTGCGGGTGCCGTTTCACTCGGCATGGCCCTTCCTGTTTTGCAGGGCTTCTGGTATCGCTGGTTGCAGGTTGATCCTAAATTGTGGAGGTTGAGAAGAAGAAGAAAGCGGATATTGAAACAAATGGAGCCTTTACAGCAAACTGTAACCCGGCACATGACCCAGAAAACCATTCTGGAAAATGACATCGCGATCCTTCCAAAACTGGAAGAACTTAAGGCGGAAGAGGCTAAAATAAGGACAGAGATCGAGGCATTGGAAAATGAGAGACGCCAGGCCCTGACCGATAGCCGGATACAGTCATTCGGGGATGGTTATGCCCACGGGCAGGTAACCCGGGACGTGATGGGAGAGGAAGAATACGATTCATGGCGGAACAGTCATCTTACCGTTTCAGACCTTGCCCTACGCGCCAAATCCAATGCAACGGCCGACCGCGCCGTTCCCCGAACACGCAGCACCGGAATGCGGCCACACCAGGCGATCCGGAAGGCGATTACCGACCGTTTTGACGAAAACAACTTATAGTTTCTTAACTTGGGGGGATTATTTCACCAATTATGATTGAAACCCCCCATTTAAGAATCATCTCCTGCGATGATACGCTTTATGACGCTATCCGCATGGGAAACAATACATTAGCCCGCGTTATGGGCGTCAATGTCCCAAAAAAATGGACCGAGTTCAGGGACACATTTACCCCTTCTTACCATCGTTGGAAAGCCCACCCTCCGCTGCGAGACTGGTGGGTGTATCTCATAATCTACATCCCCGATAATATGCTGATCGGCTCATGCGGCTATAAAGGTGAGCCGGATTCCAGCGGGATGGTTGAAATCGGCTATGAAATCATGCCTAATTACCGTGAAAAAGGGCTGGGAACGGAGACTGCGAAGGCTCTCCTGGACCACGCCTTCCGGCATCAATCCGTTCATCGGGTGATCGCCCATACCCTTTCCGAGGAAAATGCGTCCGCCCACATTCTTGAGAAGCTGGGATTTGCCCAGACCGAAGACGTGAACGACCCCGAGGACGGCTTGCTATGGCGCTGGGAAATTACCCGACGGTAGTGCTTGTTTATTTGTATTGATGCATATTTGAGGGCATTTAATGTCAAAAATAAATTGGATTCATTCGATAATTTTTTGGCTTAATTGATTACCTTAATTCACAAATAGATCATTCTTACCCTTTACTCTGCATATTATGACGGCGATATCCATGGAGACTTACCCCTGGCTTAAAAACTATCCCGAAGGTATTCCCTACGAAATAAATCCCGACGCCTACTCGTCGCTACTTGAACTCATGGAAATGAGCTTCGCGGAAAATGGAGATAAGCCGGCATACGCTAACATGGGTAAGGAGCTTACGTTCGGTCAATTGGATAATCTTTCCCGGAATTTTGCCTCCTATCTGCAAAGCATTGGTCTTAAACAGGGCGACCGCATTGCACTGCAAATGCCTAATCTCCTGCAATATCCCGTGGCTATGATGGGCTCCTTACGGGCCGGACTCACGATCGTCAATACCAATCCGCTGTATACACCGCGTGAAATGCAGCACCAGTTTAAGGACTCCGGAGCGAAAGCCATTGTGATACTGGCCAATTTTGCGTCCAACCTGGAAAAGATCATCGACAATACCAATATCGAACACGTAATCATTACGGAGATCGGCGATATGCTGGGTTTTCCCAAAAAGCTGATTGTGAATGCAGTGGTAAAATATGTAAAAAAGATGGTGCCTCCTTTCCATCTGAAAAATACGACCAGTCTGGCCAATGCATTGTCGATCGGATCAGGCATTACCTATAAAAAACCCAATATTTCCGGCCTGGACCTCGCATTCATACAATACACCGGTGGCACGACTGGCGTTTCCAAGGGCGCGATGCTGACGCACCGGAACCTGATCGCCAATGTAGAGGGGATCAACGAGTGGCTCATGTCTAAAATGCGCAACTCACAGACCTCAGGGCAGCTGACCCTCATTGCGGCATTGCCGCTCTATCATGTATTTGCGATGACGATCAACGGCTTGTGCGGCATCAAGTGGGGTGCATTGAATGTCATGATCACCAATCCCAAGGACATACCTGCGTTTGTTAAAGAACTTAAAAAATACCGCTTCAATATTTTCCCCGGGCTCAATACGCTGTTCAATGGCCTGCTGAATAACCCCGATTTTGCTTCGGTGGATTTCACTGATCTCAAAATCACCATTGCAGGCGGTATGGCACTGCAGAAAATAGTTGCAGAGCGATGGGAAAAAGCGACCGGTTGCCCATTAGTGGAAGGCTACGGGCTTTCCGAAACTGCTCCGGTCCTATCCGTGAACCCGCTGAATGGACGTCATAAACAAGGCACCATAGGTTTGCCATTCCCCAGTACTGAGATGCGTATTCTCCGGGACGACGAAACCTGGGCAACCCCGGGTGAAAAAGGGGAAATCTGTGCGAAGGGACCGCAGATCATGCTGGGATACTACAACCGTCCCGACGAAACAGCCAAAGTAATCCTGGAAGATGGAAGCGGACGGTGGTTTAAAACGGGAGACATCGGCATCGAAGATCCGGACGGTTTCTTCAAGATAGTGGATCGTAAAAAAGACATGATCCTGGTCTCCGGCTTTAATGTGTACCCCAATGAGATAGAAGATGTGGTGGCTCAATGCCCGGGTGTGGCAGAGGTGGCGTGTGTAGGTATTCCCGATGAGAAGTCCGGTGAAATGGTCAAGATTTATGTCGTCAGAAAAGACCCTGAATTAACGGAAGAAAAGGTAAAGGCATTCTGCAAGGAAAACCTGACCGGCTACAAATGTCCAAGGCAAATCGAGTTCCGCAAGGAGCTGCCGAAAACCAATGTAGGCAAGATATTGCGCCGTGCGCTCCGTGAAGAGGAAATGGCGAAAGTTGCCCATTAAGGCCATAAACGGGAGAAGGTTTAGTATATTTAGGCAAACAAGTTCTCAACCTTGAATGCAAATCTATATGAATCTACACCGGAAAACTTTGGTTTTACTACATGGTCATGGCATAGACGACACGATTTGGGACAGTCTCGATGCCGCTATCAATGAGTACTATACAGTGGTGAGGCCTAATATTTCACTATTTACGTCCTGCCAGTCCGTTGAAGATTATGCAGACGAGTTACATCGCTTTCTGACCAACGCCAACATCCGGAAATGTACATTGATCGGCCACTCCATGGGTGGGTACATTTCGCTGGCATTTGCCGAAAAATACGGAAACATGCTGGAAGGATTCGGGCTATTCCATTCCACTGCATATGCCGACGACGAGGCCAAAAAGCATCAGCGCAACCAAATGATCGACCTCTTGCGTACATACGGCACGGAATCATTCATCAAGAATACCGCCCCGAACCTCTTTGGCGACCGTTACAAAGAACTCTATCCCGAGCGTATCAGGGAGCATATCAACTACTTCGGAAAATTACCGGCCGACGCGCTCATTGCGGGTATCACAGCCATGCGCAACCGCCCGGACCGCACAGCTGTACTGACCAATATGCCATTTCCCGTATTGCTCATCATCGGGATGCAAGACAAGCTGATCCCATTCGAAAGCGTGATCAGCCTATCTGAATTTCCTAAGAAAAGCTATCCGCTGATACTCGCAGAAGCCGGCCATATGGGCATGGTGGAACGTCCGGATGCCACAGCCCGGATGATCAACTGGTACATGAGTAAAATTTAATTGAAGAAAAAGGATAAACTGTCATCAAAAACAGGTCGTTATGCGTTACTAGCAAAGTGTAATGACCTGTTCATCTTTTAGCTATGCAAAAATCTACCGCCTCTTCCCTGCTGCACAGACTATCTTTTCTCCTCCTCTGGAGCCTTATCATACTTAATTCCTGTAAGGATGATGGCACTCCGACGATACCGCCCACGGAGGAAAACATTTACCTAAAGGAAAGTGCGTCCATTAAGACGTTAACCAAAGAGCAAATCCTTCAACAAGCGATTCCCCTGACGGCAGGTTACGTAAAGAACGGGGTTAAAGTTTATAAAATCACCTATAAAACAAAGAACACCGACGGCACCGACATTACTGCCTCCGGCGCGCTCATAGTACCCACAGTGGCCGGGCCGGTTTCCATGATCAGTGTCCAGCACGGCACCATCACCGACAAAAATGACGCACCATCCAATTTTCGGGACAATTCGGAAGCGGCATCGTTCGGGTCGCTTTTCGGTTCCATGGGTTACATCATAGCCTATCCCGATTACATTGGTTATGGTGCATCCACAGATCTCCCGCACCCGTATGAGCATCGCGCGAGTCTTGCGTCGGCGTCGCTGGATATGCTTCGGGCAGCCAAAGAGTTCCTGAGAGGCCAGACGGAGGTGAAGTGGGATGAAAAATTATATATAGCAGGCTATTCGGAAGGCGGGTATGCCACCATGTCGCTGCAAAAGAAAATTGAAGAAGAGGCGTCGTCTGAATTCAATCTGCGGGCGTCGAGCTGCGGGGCGGGGGCTTATGATAAAACAGCCTTTATGAAATATATCATTAACACGAAAACAGAGGGTGTTGTTGGCTACAATTCACTCTATCTCTGGGTTTTGCTTACGTACGACCGCATTTACAAGCTTAATAAACCCGCTTCCTATTACTTCACCGACAAATATGCAGCCCAGATCACGGCTTCGGGTAAGGATGCCGCTATTTCCGGAAGCTTTCATCTTGCCCTTAACGATTCATTCAAAAAGGCGCTGAACGACGGGACCGATAAAGGGTTTATCGACGCCATTGCCGACAACGACGTGTATAACTGGAAACCCAAAACACCCACAAGACTCTACCACGGCACTGTGGATCCGTTGGTTTTTTACTTCAACTCGGAGAACGCCTTTAATGCCATGAAAGCGCTTGGAGCCACCAATGTCCAGTTCATACCAGTTCCGGGTGGTACCCATAGCAGCTCTATTGCTGCCTTCCTGCTCGGCACACTGGACTTTTTTACTCAAACCAAATAAATATTCAGGTATATTTGCATCCCATTAATTGAATAGGGTAAATATGCTTTTAACCCAGTACTTTCCTACATTTTCCCAGGTGCGGGCATTCTTTCGGTCTTCACGATGTTGTTGATTTATGTTTCAAAAGATAAGCGGGGCCTTCCCCTATCTTAATACGTACCTTTTTGAATCACAACATCAAGAATAGCAACCCCATGTCATCATTATTGGATCTGGTAGGCAATACACCCCTTGTTGAACTAAAAAAAATCAACCCCAATCCCAACGTAAGGCTTTTTGGTAAACTGGAAGGGAATAATCCCGGCGGAAGCGTCAAGGACCGTGCGGCATACAGCATGATCAAAGGAGCGCTGGACCGCGGTGAGATCCAGCCCGGGATGAAACTCATCGAAGCCACGAGCGGCAACACCGGCATCGCTCTGGCGATGATCGCCCGCCTTTTCGACCTGGAACTCGAACTGCTGATGCCCCAGAATTCCACCAGGGAGCGTGTCCTGACCATGGAGGCATTCGGAGCCAAAGTGATCCTTACCGAAACGATGGAAGGCGCCCGCGACCTCGCGGAGGAGAAGGCCGCCAATGGCGATTATTTTATGCTGAACCAGTTTGCGAACCCCGACAACTGGAAGGCGCATTATCGTACTACCGGGCCTGAGATCTATAAGGACACAAATCAGGACATCACACATTTCGTTTCGTCCATGGGTACTACCGGTACCATTATGGGCGTATCGAGATATTTGAAAGAACAAAGCGATAAAATTCAAATCGTGGGATGCCAGCCGACCGATGGTTCGAGCATTCCGGGAATCCGTAAGTGGCCGATCGAATACCTTCCCAGGATTTTCGACCGGGACCGGGTCGACAGAGTGATAGAAGTTACTCAGGAAGATGCCGTCCTGACTACCCGGCAACTGGCTAGCGAAGAGGCTGTTTTTGCAGGAATGAGCAGCGGGGGAGCCGCCTGGGCTGCCATACAACTTGCTAAAGAATTGAAGGAAGGCGTGATCGTGTTTATCATCTGCGATCGCGGCGATCGCTACCTGTCAAGCGATCTGTTCGGTTAGTATTTCAGCTTTCGGCAGTCAGCTATTGTCCATTGAACCAATAGCCGATCGCCGAAAGCCGACTGCCGAAGTTCCTCAAAACCACCCCGATCCCAGATTGCGGAACGGCCAGGGAATCGCAACCAATATAATTACCAATGCCATCGCATAGAAATACAGCACGGTACGATGCTTTTCGGCGCCACTTAGTTTCTTCGAGCGAACCCTTCCCAATGTAATCAGCACAATGGCGATCAGCATCATGAAAACGTGTTCTATCGAGTAGAAGCGGAACACTTTCTCGCTGATCAGGTCAAAGTTAACTTTGGGGCTCATGAAGTAAAGCACCAGGCCAATCAGCAACTGGGTGTGCGTGGCGATTAATGTGAACAGATAAAGCTTGCTGTCCTCCCGGCTACCCTTCTGCCAGTTGGAGTATGCAGTAAAAACAGCTGCGATCAAAAGTCCTAACACCACATAACGGAGGCCCGAATGGGCGTGTAGAAGAATATTCATGATACTATTGATTACGGTGAATAACGATATGCACGCAAATGTAACTCGCAAACAATAAACTTTTGTAAAATGATCATCTATAACATCACGGTCAACATCAGTCACCAGGCAGAAAAAGACTGGCTGAACTATATGAAATCCGTTCACATCCCTGAAATTCTGGGCACCACCTTACCCCTTGAATGCAAGTTACTGCGGCTTCTGACGGAAATCGAGAATGAGGGCTCTACCTACACCACGCAGTTTAGTTTCAGGACAATGGAGGATTTCCTGGCCTATCAAACCAGCTTTCAACCCGAATTACAGGAGCGCCACCATACGCTTTTCAATGGACAATATGTCTCATTCAGGACACTTTTAGAGGAGGCATAACACTTGAATTCCCCGGTTTTGGGCTTAAATAATAATCCTTAAAAACCACGCTCATTACTTGACATTAACTTAATATTTCCCTTTATTTAATCTACCGTTAAGGCAGATTTAACCAGGAGGTCACTCGGTGTAGAGGCAGTTTTTATAACTATCCGAAGATGAATAGGACTCCGGTGTAAATATCGCGAAGACGGTTGGAAATATGTTTTACTTTAAATGATGAGTGCTTATGAGACTGCAGATGCAAGCAATTCACTTTGATGCCGATCCCAAACTGTTGAGCTTCATTCAACAAAAATTGGATAAACTGGATACGTTCTATGACCGGATCACCAGTGGAGAGGTATTCCTTAAGCTCGACAAAAATGACAATGCCAAGTTACATACCAAACTCCTGGAAGTTAAGCTCTACGTCCCTGGCGGAACGATGTTTGTGAGAGAGCAGGGAACAACATTTGAAGAAGCTACTGACTTAGCAATAGATACCTTGAAAATGCAGGTGAAGAAGTTTAAAAACAAACGTAACAATTCCAGGGTTACCAAAAACATCGACGGCTTGAGCGAAGATGACGGGGTAACCGTGATGGCAGAGGAAGCCGAAGAATAGCGTTTTTAACTTTCTGATTCAAGAAGCCGCCAACCGCCAGGCGGCTTCTTGCGTTTCAGGAGGAAGGATGCCATATTTGCCCGTGTTTTAAGCTAGTAACCTACCCGATATGCAAATAGAACCCGTTGTCGATGCTACGTTCGACTATTTTTTCCAGTTTACGCAGGAGCAGGTCCAGGCATTTGCCGATCTGACCGGCGATAACAATCCGGTCCATCTCGATGCCGACTATGCAGCTACAACCTCGTTCAAGAGGCCAATTATTCACGGAATGCTTGGGATAACTGTTTTTACAAAAGTGCTGGGCACGCAGTTTCCGGGCTTCGGCTCTATTTATCTCAAACAAACTGTGGAATTCCTCCGGCCCATGTTTGTCGACACACAATACCGCGCCGTTTTCAAGATTGTATCCATTAATCCTGAAAAACACATCGCCGAGATTTCCACGGAGATCTATGACGCCACGACGAATAAGATTACGACCCGGGGCGTTGCATCGATGGTCAATCAGGAAAAGTTCTGAAAAAGGAAGAGCCCCGACGGTAATCCGCCAGGGCTCAAAAATCTTCCGTGTGCTTCGTTACTTTTCGCCGTCGTTCTTTTTGTTCTGAACTTCTGCACGAATGTCCTGAGCCAACGTTTTCAGGTCTTGCATGCCTTTACGAACGCGCGTTCCCGCAGCCTGGTTTCCTTTGTTATAGAACTTATCGAAATCGCCTTCAAGCGAAAGAATTAAATCCTTTACTTCATCGAATCTTGCCATGTTTTCTTGTTTTTTAGTTTTAAAAATGCCTCTCACACGCTAAAAACGCATGTTTTGACCGAAATTTAGTAATTAAAACCATTTTAGCAACCCAAAAAACAAAAAAAAACACTCCTAAAATACAATTAACCATTTACAATCAACTAAGTAACTCAATTACAGGAAGTTAAATTGAGTAGAAATATTTTCGAGAATTCAATAAAAAAGAGGGCTCCTTATAAAAAAGCCCTCTATACGCGAAAAAACGCGGTTTTATGATTATTCCACGACCTCCTGGACGTCGTCGCTCTGATAAACTCTGTTCTTAAGTTTCTCCGCCAATGTCGTAAATGCGTTCAAAGTGTACTCGACATCGTCCAGCGTATGGGAGGCTGTCGGAATGATCCTGAGCATAATCTGACCTTTCGGTACGACGGGATAGACCACGATGGAGCAGAAAACCCCCATATTTTCGCGCAAGTCACGCACCATGCGTGTCACCTCGGGCACACCGCCTTCGCTGTGCAGGAACACGGGCGTCACAGGCGACTCAGTCTCCCCGATATTAAACCCGCGGCTGCGCAGGCCATCCTGCATTGCCTTCACATTCTCCCACAGTTTGGAACGTAGCTCAGGCATTTGCTTGATCATCTCGAGACGTTTGCGGCAGCCTTCCACGTAAGGCATCGGAAGTGCCTTGGCGTAGGTTTGTGAACGCATATTGTATTTCAGGAACATGATGATATCGGGATCGTTTGATGCGATAAATGCACCGATAGCCGCCATGGATTTCGCAAATGTCGAGAAGTACAGGTCAATTTCATCCTGAACACCCAAAAGCTCGCCTACTCCGGCACCGGTTTCACCCATTGTTCCAAATCCGTGCGCATCGTCTACGAGCAGGCGGAAATTGTATTTCTTTTTCAGTTCGGCAATGGCTTTCAGGTCGCCTACTTTGCCCGACATTCCGAAAACGCCTTCGGTAATCACCAGAACACCGCCGCCTTTCTCTTCGGCCAGTTTGGTAGCGCGGATCAGGTTCTTTTCAAGGCTCGCCATGTCGTTGTGGTTGAATTTGTAATATTCGCCCAGCTTGGCTTTGTGCAACCGGATACCGTCGATCAGACAGGCATGCGATTCGGCGTCGTAAACGATCACATCGCGGTGGTCGCAAAGACACTCGATGGCGGACATCACGCCCTGATAACCGTAATTAAGGAGAAATGCATCCGTTTTACCGACAAACTGCGCCAGTTCCTTCTCGAAAGTCTCATGCAAAGTGGAATTTCCGGACATCATTCTGGCGCCCATTGGATAGGCAAGTCCCCATTTGGCCGCGGCTTCCGCATCCGCCTGGCGTACTTCCGGATGATTGGCCAACCCCAGATAGTTATTGAGGCTCCAGTTCAGCACTTCACGACCCATAAACCTCATGCGCGGCCCAAGTTCACCTTCCAGCATCGGAAACGAAAAGTAATGGTGGCTGTTCAGCATTTTGGCTGGTGTTCCGATCGGACCTGAGTTGTTGCGCAATTTCTCGAAAATATCCACTCTCTATTAATTTATGTGGGTAACTGATGATTTAAATGTTAGATAAATGCAAAAATAAAGAATTTACCTTTAACATAAAAAGACCGTTGTCATTGCAACTTACGGTAAGTTAGTAAAATAGCCCAAATGAGGCCATATGCCTGTGAATGAATCCGGTATTTTCCCACCAAACAAAAAATCCCGGCTATGATGCCGGGATTTGAGGGGAAGAGCTGTTGATGACTTTTTTTTCGAGCCTACTGCCAGGTGTTGGTCCAGTTTGTTACATCTCCATTGTCATCAGTCTGCGTTCCACTTGTTACATAACCTTGCTGATCTATTACGTATGAGAAACTAGATTGTAGATTAAAATCTGCACTTTCAATAATCCTCTTTTTAATAAGATATTTAAATTTTCGTGGGAAAAGTGTACCATCCATATAGCCATTGTATTGATCCCCGTCCTGGCTAAGTGATCCGGACTTATCTATCAAATTAGTATACTCAAACGTGGTCTTGAAATCCGGCGCCCCGTTTTTATCAAAAGATTGTGAATACTTAACATTCTCATTAAGATCATCATAATAATGCTCAATGTATCCCTCTACCTGACCTGAGTAAACCTCCTTAGAAAGTTTTCCCTTCTTGTACAAATAAGTCACTGTCAAGTAACTTGTCTCATTTCCGTTATTATCGACCGCGTAAAAGGTAACCTTCTTCGCCACACTATTCTCCATCTCGTAGACACTCTTACCCGAAGTCTTTCCGTTGGTACTTTGAGTGTAAATGGCACTGTTGGGAGTGTATGCAACATTAAAGGCAGCTGCTTGTCCAGCCTGAAACTTCTTCACAGTCTTATCCGGATTGTATTCTATTGCTTTGACAGTATAAAATTGGGTAGACTCCAACAACAACCGCTCATTCACAGCCGGGATCGGCTCTGGATCGGTCTCCGGGCGTGGTTCATGATCGTCGCAGGCGGCGGTGAGCAACAGGAACACCAGGAAGCCTGCATACCTTAACAAATTGTGCTTTGTGGGTTTCATCAACATGTTCTTATCAGTTTGGTTGAAACCAAAGCTACGACGCCCCCGCTCTATATAAATCGGTGACATACCGCCTAAAAATCCTACGGCAACGCCCTAATGATCCTTCGGTGCAAAACCTGCTGGTCGCAGTGAGTAGGCGACGTTAAAACAGATGCTTTTACCAGCATTATCGACAATGCACTTACGATCCTGACCTGTTCAAATGCCCGAGATCAAAAAAATCCTCGTCGCCAACCGCGGCGAAATTGCATTACGCATTATGCGTACCGCACGCGAGATGAATATTGCCACAGTTGCCGTATTCAGCGAGGCCGACCGTAATTCCCCTCATGTGCGTTACGCGGATGAGGCCGTGTGCATAGGAGCCGCGCCTGCCTCTGAATCGTATCTGAATGCGGAAAAAATCCTGAAAGTTTGCCACGATCTTGACGTGGACGCGATACATCCCGGCTATGGATTTCTTTCCGAGAATGCAGGATTTGCACAGAAAGTCAATGAAGCCGGGCTCATCTTCATTGGCCCTTCGCCCAGATCTATTGAAGTAATGGGCAGCAAACTGGCCGCAAAGCAAGCTGCATCTCAATATAACATCCCCATGGTGCCGGGCACTGCGTCCGCTATCCAGGACCGGGAGGAAGCGAAAGCTATCGCGGCTTCAATCGGCTACCCGATCCTGATCAAGGCGAGTGCGGGCGGAGGCGGCAAAGGCATGCGCGTGGTCGAACAGGAAGCAGAATTTGATGAGCAGATGGATCGGGCCGTCAGCGAAGCGCAGGCCGCATTCGGCGATGGCTCTGTTTTCATAGAAAAATACATTACCTCTCCCAAACATATCGAGATTCAGGTTTTGGGTGATCATCACGGAAATATCATCCATTTGTTCGAACGCGAATGCTCTATTCAGCGTCGGCACCAGAAAGTGGTGGAAGAAGCGCCATCGATTTCCATTACACCTGAAGTACGTGCGGAGATGGGAAGATGTGCGGTCGATGTCGCACGTTCCTGCGGCTATTACGGCGCCGGCACAGTGGAATTTATCATGGATGAAAACAATCGCTTTTACTTCCTGGAAATGAACACCCGACTTCAGGTCGAGCACCCGGTAACCGAGCTGATCACGAATGTAGATCTGGTAAAGGAAATGATCCGGATCGCAGAAGGAAAGGCGCTGTCGCTCAAACAGGAAGATCTGACAATCCGGGGTCATGCCATTGAAATCCGGGTGTACGCCGAAGACTCGCGAAACGATTTCCTGCCTGACATCGGGACATTGCATACCTATATCAAGCCCGATGGCAATGGCGTCCGCGTCGACGACGGATTTGAGCAGGGTATGGAAATCCCGATCTATTACGACCCGATGATCGCGAAACTGATCACTTACGGTGAAGACCGGGAAACGGCAATCCGGAAAATGATCCGGGCGATCGATGAATACCAGATCACGGGTGTGGAAACTACCTTGCCGTTTTGCCGGTTTGTAATGGAACATGAAGCGTTTGTAAGCGGAAGCTTCGACACTAATTTCGTATCGAGCCATTTTCATCCGGATAAGTTAAGTGCAATTGCAGCTTCCGGCAATGAGGCCCTGGCTGCATTGATTTCGGCATACTTATTACAGTCGGTCGCGAAAAGCGAACCCGTTAAGGATGAGCTAGTGAGCATCAACAGCTCCAAATGGAAAGATCGTCGCCTCGCCCGGCGTTAAAACAAGGGGAATTATTGAAATATTTTAAAAAAATTCGTACTTTTGCGGACTTATTTTAGATAGGGGCGAATTCCACAAATTTCAGGGATTTTGGAATTCGTTTGCAAGTATTCTCCGTGATAAATTTTCTTTCACTAAGAGCGTACGTTATACGTTAATTATTACTATAATACCGTTGCATTGAGTGTCAGAACACCCCGGAAAAGCACTTCTGCGCACTTGATCATCACATTATCTACGACCAAAGCAATTCACAGAATATCCAGCTATGAAGCTATCCGAATTTAAGTTTGATCTTCCCCAGAGTTTAATTGCACTTCATCCTTCCGACCGCGGCGAGTCCCGCCTGATGGTTGTTCACCGCAAAACCGGCGAGATCGAACATAAAACCTTTGCCGACGTGATCAATTATTTTGATGACGGCGATGTCATGGCGATCAACGACACCAAAGTTTTCCCTGCCCGTCTATACGGTCAAAAAGAGAAAACCGGTGCGAAAATCGAAGTATTCCTATTGCGTGAGCTGAATCGCGAGATGCGTTTATGGGATGTATTGGTGGACCCGGCCCGTAAAATCCGGGTTGGCAATAAGCTATATTTTGGAGACAGCGACCTGGTAGCGGAGGTAATCGACAACACGACATCACGTGGCCGTACGATCCGGTTCCTGTACGACGGTGATAATGACGCATTTATGAAGCTCGTGGACGAGCTCGGCGAAACGCCGCTTCCCCCCGAAATCATTTCCCGCCGCAAGGTCGAGAGCTCGGATCGTGAACGTTTTCAAACGATTTTCGCGGAACACGTAGGCGCAGTAGCCGCACCTACTGCAGGTATGCACTTCACCAAGGCGATCATGAAACGGTTGGAAATCAAAGGCGTTGACTTCTCACCCATTACACTTCACGTTGGTTTGGGGACTTTCCGGACCGTCGACGTAGAAGATCTTACCAAACATAAAACCGATTCAGAGAACTACCGCATTACCCAGGCGAGTGCTGATGTGGTCAATAAGGCGATTGACGCAAAAAAACGGATCTGTGCGGTTGGAACTACATCTCTCAAAGCCATCGAATCATCAGTATCAGCCAGTGGTCATCTGAAAGCTGTCGAAGGCTGGACAGACAAGTTTGTGTTCCCTCCATACGATTTCAAAATCGCCAACGCATTGTTGTCGAATTTCCAATTGCCTGAATCCATTCTTCTGATGGCTGCCTGCGCATTTGGCGGATTCGACCTGGTGATGAAGG
>NZ_CAMLSE010000024.1 GCF_946482605.1 uncultured Dyadobacter sp.
GCAGCAGCTTTCTTTGGACCCCAGAAAATAGTAGTACCCGCCTTTCTTCTGGATCATCACCGCCTCGAAATCCCCCGCCGCGACCTTGAATTTTTTCGAAAGATCGGGGACCGATTTGCCATCCCCGGACAGTTCCACGCCATAGGTACCTTGCATTGGCTTGTCGCTGAAACTTCCCCAGAAGACATATTTCTTACCGTCATCTTCCAGGTAAAACGGGTCGATCGAATTCGGCACATTCACTTCCTGGCTCAGGAACAACTTGCCATGATCACTGAATGGTCCCGACGGCGCGTCTGCAATGGCCAATCCCACGCCGGGATTGGGGTCTCCCCAGGTAGAAAAGGCGTAATACATATGATATTTGCCATTGATCTTCACCACATCCGGTGCCCAAATCCCTCCTTTCTCTTTCCATGTGGGTTTCGCGACGAATGCTTCTCTGACATAGTCCCAATGTACAAGGTCCCTGGAACGTACCACAGGAACCAGGCGTGCGCCTTTTCCATCACCCCAGTCATCCATTGTTCCGTAGGCGTAAAACCAGCCATCGTCCGCCTTAACGACCGTCGGGTCGGCGAGAATGGGTTCGAAAACCGGGTTTTTATACTGCGCGGCTACCTGGTTCCGCTTGGCGGTTGCTTTCGCGTGGCGTTTGACAGCATCACCCGGACCGCTACCCGACAGGATCAGGGGAAAGAAAAGCAAAAAAAGTAATCTGATCATATCCATCTCAACATTGTAAACCAGTTATTCGAGCCAGACGATCTGCGTAAACGCGCCATTGGCAGCAGCGTCCCAGATCTCTACCCGCACCCATTTTTTCCCTTTCAGGTTTCGGGTCCATTTGAAAGTCTTTTCCCCGAAAGCCTGGGTGTCGTTCAAATGGATGACATCATGAAAAACGTCCTTGCCGTCTCCGGAAATAATCTCAGCGCGGGACAACGGAAATGTCCATTTGATATCCAGATTCACTTCCGCCAAGCCTTTGGCATCCAGCCTGGCCGTTTCATTCGCAGTTGCTTGGTTGACTTTGAAAGAAGGGATCAGCACCTCGCCGGTCGTCACGAAGAATTTACCTTTCCGCATCGCGTCCAGGACCGGCTGCCAGCCATCTTTGAATTCCGGCAAATGGTCCAATTGAAGGTAATTGATATTCATATGGCCGTACAATTCATAGTTAGGCTCGATCCGAAACAGATCCGCTTCGGCCAGGACGTTCTTTTTATAGCCCCAGTTGGCCATATCGTCCATCAGATCCAGCACCCGCTTGCCTAGTTTCGGCTGGGACAGGTCGGCAGGCATTGCTTTCCAGGCGGCACCGAGAAAGTGGTCCGATTTGTAGAATGCTTCGTCCTTATGCTTGTCAGGAAAACCGGTTGAGCCCTTCGTACGCGCGTGGGCCGTCCAGGCGAGGCCATTCTCCATTTCGAGCAATTTCTGCATTTCCTCCTTATTCCCTACCCGGTAAATTTTGCCATACTCGGGATGGTCTTCCACAAAAGGCTGGTCTTTTTCGCGGGACATCAGCCAGTACACCGGCTTGGGAAAGATATTCATCCAATGCCCTCCGAAAAAGTTGTTCGGCTCTTCGCCCGGGAGCAGCAGAAAATTCCCACCGGAAAGCCGGGCGCATTCGGAAAACATCGTTTTGAGCTCCGGCCAACGCTTAGCCTCCGGGCCGCGCGGGCTTCCGGGACCATGAAACTCGGCCAGATGCACGATATTAACCCCGGTGTTCCGGAAAGCTTTTACAAAACCCGGCATATCCGGTAACGGTTTGCGGGTCAGCACGTCGTCGACATGTTCCTGGTGGAAGTGACTGGCCATGGTGTAATAGCCCGTGATCGGCACATATTTGTCTGCGTGTGTAAATGCTTTTACGTTTTCCAGCACCTTTCCATCTTGCTCGCTGCTCAGCAAACAGAAGAAATTATAGCGCTGTTGCGTTTCCGGCGGCGCATTGAACCAGGGCACCCAGCGGCGGTCGCCCAGCAGGTCGTGCCGTATCCCGATCCCGAACCCGGGCAACAGGTTACGATAGTTCTCACCATACCAGATGTGTTCCAGGTTATAGCAATTATCCAGCGGATAAAAATATTGGTGCGGGGCAGGGAAAACAGCCAGGCTTCCTTCCTCACCTTGTCCGATGATCGTCCGGTACTTGACCGGCATCATTTCCACGGTATCCATTTTCGCGACGGAGACATTCCGGACAAAATCCTCCGTGTCCGCCCAGAATAACTTTTTCCAGGGTGACTGGCGCGACGAGAGGCCAGCATCGTAAATTACCGCCAGCGAATCGACATGGGTGGTCATCACAGCCGCCACATTCATCAGCGGGCTGCCATGAAACAGCGTCAGTTCTATCGCACCTGTAAATGGCCCGGCCTCGGCACCGTTCACGCGGATTTCCGTGCGGGCGCCATTACTTACGACCTGCACGGCTTTCTTTTCCAGCTTTACGGCGTAGCTCCGGTACTGCTGGTAAGCTGTTTTATCAAAGAAAATATTCCAGCCATTTTGCGATACCAGGTCCCTTTTCCCTACCGTAAGGATAATGGCCGGATCCAGGTCGCGGGCGATGGTGCGCTGCTTTCCGCCCTGGCCTATGGCGAGGCTCCCGATCAGCGGATGCGCCTTATCCAAATCAATGGACACTTTTCCCGTCTCAGCATTGCCGGCGGGCCATTCAATATGCAGCATCCCACCGCTCACAACGGCCTGAACGCCATTCTTCTTGTCAAAATTCTTTAAATCCACAGGAACCTGGGCTTGCAGGGCCAGGGTGAGCATTGACAAGAAAACAAACAGTGATTTATGCATGGGCAACGGATGGTGTTTGAGCAAACATTTTCTGGTAGAAAGCAAGGCCCTCGGTCGCCAGCTCATCGGCGCTGTTGGCAAGCGGCCGCCAGATACAGGCCGCGCGTGCCAGCTCTTTGGACGGCTGCCCGAAAGTCTCGATCACGACGGCACCGTCATAACCGATTTCGTTCAACGCATCTCTGATTCCTTCCCATTCGAGATGACCGGTGCCAGGTGTGCCGCGGTCGCTTTCGTTACCTTGTACATGACAAAGCAGATCTTTGCCGATTTTCCTGATCGAAGCCGGAATATCTTTCTCCTCGATGTTGGAATGGAAGGTATCCAGTACGATCTTAAGATTCGGATTCCCCACTTCTTCCACGATCGACAATGCCTGATCCACCGTATTGACCATATCTGTTTCAAACCGGTTCAGTGGTTCAAGGCCAAGTATGACACCTTCTTCCCCGGCGATCCTGCTCACCTCACGCAGCGTGTTCACACACCATTCGCGCTCCTGCTTCCGCTGCTCGTCGGAAACGATGCGGGTTTTGCCCACAGCCGAATAAAGCGGTCCGCCAAACAGCGGGCTTCCCATTTCGGAGGCAATGCGGATACAATCGGCGATATACTGCCTGCCTGTCTGCCGGAATGCCGGCTCGGTGCTGGAAATATCCCTTTCCTGGCCAAATGCACCGCTGATAGTGATTTTAAGATCGAGATCTTCCGCAATGGCTTTGATCAGTTGCCAGTCGATGATGCGTGCATCTTCCACGGCTATTTCGATGATGTCATAGCCCATGTTTTTGACCTTCGTCAGCAGGTCTATATTTCCCGTCGAAAACGGGGATACCCAAATGAATGTACTGGCTCCGAATAGCATACAGGTAGTTATTTAAAAAGCCGGCCGGGTTTCTATGGCCCGGCCGGCAGGTCAATTACGCTTCAAAACTTGGCACATCCACACGAATGCCGCCTTTCATGGCTGACTCGTGCGCGCAGATACCCGCGCAGGTATAGTTCGCAGCCAATGCGGCATCCACAGCCGAATCGCGTCCTTCAATGATCGCGGCCACAAACTCCTGCACCAAATGCGGGTGAGAGCCTCCGTGACCCGCCCCCTGAAGGAACGAAACGTGGTTAGGGTCGTCAATTTTTTCGCGTTTGGTAAAGTGCTTGATCGGCTCGATCAGCAGCTCGTCGGTGTCGGGAACGTCGATGCGGCTGGCATTTTCACCTCCGTCGAAAATCACGTGCTGCTCATCCTGCAACTGCTCCCATTCGAAGGACATTTTAGTACCATACACATCATAACTTTCACGGTACTGCCGCACCACATCGAAGAGTGAGCGTGTTGCTTCGGCTACCACGTCCGTCCCTTTCAGCGTGAATGTCGCCGTTTCAACCGCGAATGGCGATCCGTACCGGCCAGCCAGGTCTTCACTCAACCGGCCGGAGCCATGGCAAACGACGGTTTCGGCGATGGTATTATTGATTTTCAAAAGCGGGGAGATCGCATGAGTCCCGTTGAGCATCGGCGGGTAGCCTTTCCAGTACTCTCCCCAGCCATCCATGCTCATGTCCTGGATGTGCGATCCCCGGACAAACTGGATGCGTCCCAGCTGACCTGTTTCGGCCAGTTTCAGACCATAAAGAAATTCGCGTGTGTACAGGGCGGTTTCCATCATCATATATACTTTCCCGGAGCGACGCTTGGCTTCCACAATAGCTTTGCAGTCTTCGACGGTCATGGCCATGGGAATCGTGCAGGCGGTGTGTTTGCCGGCATTCAGCGAAGCGAGGGTCATGCGGGCGTGATCGGGCACGGGCGTCACCACGTGGATGGCATCTACGTCTTCGCGTTTCGGCACGTCTTCAAAATGTTCGAAAACCAGGTTTGGGTCAAGATTGAATTTGGCAGTCAATTCGTCACGCGTCTCTTTGCTGCGCGTGCAAATTCCCACGGCTTTGATATTAGGGTGACTTTGATAAATAGGGATAAACTCCTTCCCGAATCCCATACCCACGATAACTACTGTGATTTGCTTGTCGCTCATTGCTGTTTTGTTTAATGCCCCTGGGTTGAAACCCGGGGTTAAGAAATGGATTGATTTGTGTCGTTTTTTCAAAGCCTACGGCTTTGAGATCTGTGAGCCATAGGCTCAACCATTTGGTTTCGCCCGATTTCAATTCGGGGGAACGGGGCTTATTTTGCTGCCCATTCTATGGCGTTGCGCAGGAGGGTCTGATACGGCTCGATGGTATGCGATTTGGCGTCATGGCCCAATGCAATGCCTACGATTCTTCCCTTAGGATATTTCACGATGAAAATGCTTGGGAAAACCTTGTCAGAAGTTTCTGCCTTCGCAGTTGCCAGTACTTCTATCGGCGTTCCCGCCGCGTCGGGTTTGAAATAATACAGCTCGTCATCCAGCTTGAAGCTTGTCGGGACGCCTTTCGTTACGGGGTGTTTTTGGGTAATGGTTACCTCGAATGGGCCGTACTTGTCATGACCGCGAGAGCCTCCGCCCACGAGCTTCTGATTGTACTCCGGCCAGTCGGCCCAGTTGTACCATAATGCCGGATGTGCCAGTACCAGACCTTTGCCCGCGTCAACGAATGCAAAGATCGCCTTCCGGGTTGCCTCGTCGGCGATCGGCTGGTTGTTGCTCAGGTACAGCACATCGATGTTTTTCAGTTTGGATAGAATGGTCGTTGGATCGCTGGTGTATTCTACCGTGGCCAGACCGTCTTTCTGCAATGTCTGTACATCCTCCTGTTTGTACCATTTATCGAAATCGTGGGACGCCCCTCCGCCTACCAGCAGCACGCGGATCGCCTTTTTCTTCCATGGATGGTCTCCGGCACAGGCATTTCCTAAAAAAGCAACGGCAAGCAACAATGACAGGACGGTCTTAAAAAATGAATGGGTCATGGGTTTGAGTTTTAAATTGAACTTCTTCTACTTCGTCACGCGCAGGATGCCGTTCATGCCGCGCCAGTGCCCGGGGAATGTACACACGTAGGGATAATCACCCGGCTCATTGGGTACTGTAAATTCCAGCGTGACGGTTTCGCCCGAACTAACCAGCCTGGTGGCGTGCAGTACCTCCGGAATTTTGGGCACATAATGCAGTTCAGCCGCTTTCGGGTTACTGAGGAGCTCGTCCGCGGCTTTCCCGACCTTTTGCAATGTACCCGGCTTGATGATCAGCAGGTTGTGCTGCATACCGTCCGGATTTTCCAGATTGATCACCACTTTCTGTCCGGCCTTCACGGTAATCAGCTTTTTATCATACTGCATGATCTCTTTCTCCACCTTGAGTTCGATGACCATCGCGTTGGATGCCGCCGTTTTTGGGGATTGCCCAGCCTCCGACGTAGCACCTGCGGCCGCATTCGCCGAAGGTTTGCTCAATGCCAGTGAAGCCTTTTGAAAATTACCTGCAAAACCAAATTTGCCCTCATAATTACCGATGCGGTCGTCTCCCTCCAGATCTTCCCCAGTCCTTACCGAATTGGTCAATGGTGCCCCAAATAACATATGTGCTTTTCCGGTTGCGGCTATTTTGCCATCGACGACGATCCGGATGTTACCGCCCTCGGTCAGACTCGCCACCGCATCGAACTGATCAGGCAGTGGCTCCGTAGTGGCGGCCTGGCTGACCGTACCGTGCTGCCTGACAGCCATGATGAGCTTACCGTCCTGAATGTACAGTGCATATCCGCCATCCTTACCGCCCTGACCGGCAATGAAGCCTTGCAATGGCTTATCCTTCGAACGGGTGATAGAAGCACGGATGGTAATTTCTTTGCCGGTAACATCCGGCGGGAACTGTAATGTATTCCTTCTTCCCAGCGGGTAAACTTCCTTATCCAATGCCTCGGAAACCCGGGCTGCAAATGCCGACGACTTTCCCTCCTTTGCTGCCGCCGAGGCAAAACCCTTCTCGTGGCTGACGGCCGCGGCGAGAATGGCTCTCGAAATCCAGGGATCTTTGGCATTGCGTTCATCCTGCGCGGCGCGGAATATGGCTTCGCCGGCCTTCTCGGAAGCGGGCAGGTCCGCCATAGCTACAAACGTGGCTAGACGGGTGTTGAGATTAGGATCTACGAGCCCTTTCTGAAGTATTTCGAAACTCTGCTCATTTTTTGGCAAAACCATCGCCGCAGCTTTCCGCACACCGGCAGCCGGGTGATTCATCGCATTACTCACCATCTGTAATGCGCCGGCATTCGAACCGTTCAGCACCCCCAGTCCGTGCAGTGTCCACAATGCATGTACCGCCGGGCTGTTCAGGCCAATTTCGTCGACTTTCTGATTATTGATGATTTTATACAAATCCGGCAGTACGGAAAGTTGTTTGGATTCGACCAGCAAACGTTGCGCTGTCATCCGCCAGAACATATTGTCGTTTTCCAATGCGGCCAAAAGTCCGGGCAGATCACTTTTGGAAAGCTTCATTGTGGGCGTTTTTTTACCATTCCTGTAAACAACCCGGTATACACGTCCATGGTTAAGGTCCCGCATCGGACTGCTGAATGCGTTTCCGGGGCCGCGCGGCTGGTCTTTGAAAGGCAGGACAAACTCCGCAGGCGACTGGGCAGGTACGAATACATTATGCTGGATAATGAAGTTATACCAATCGGCAATCCAGACCGCACCGTCGGGGCCAACCTCGGCCTGCACGGGACCAAACCATTCGTCGGAGCTGGCCATCAGGTTCCAGCCGTCTTTTTCCCTGAAACCCGCACCATCCGGTTCCAGGATTGCATTGTGTACCAAACGGATCGTGGGCTCCGTAACGAATGCGACGCGATTCCAGTACTCTTTCGGGAAGCTACGGGCAGTGTAAAAATGATGACCGGCGGCGGAAGTAAAACCTCCTACTACATCCACCTGGCGCAGGTTGGGCGTCATCGAATGGGCGTCATAATGCCCGTCGATTTTCTGCACCGCCTGCATCGGGGATTGTTCTTCCCCCAGCGTGCGCTGCATCATCTGGCCAGGCATCGAGTAGAATGCGCTGTGCGTGTTGTTGGCAGTCGAAAGGAATATGTTGTTATCCTCCGTGAATCCCAAACCCCAGGTATTGTTGCTGCTGTTCCCAAGAAATGCGAAGTCCTTACCATCCGGGGTGAAATGGTACACGCCTTGTGAAAAGCTCATTTTTTTCCCGTTAATGGTCCCATTGAAGCCGGAGTACCCCAAAACACCCCAGATTTTGTTATCGAACCCATATTGCAGGTTCGATGGACCGGCATGCGTATCGTTTTTGCCCCAGCCCGTCATGATAACCTCACGCACATCGGCCACATCGTCGCCATTGGTATCTTTCATGAAAACAAAATCCGGGGCCATGGAAACGATGATCCCGCCATTTGAAAATACCATGCTGGTGGGGATGTTCAGCTTGTCGGCGAAGACAGTAAATTTATCGGCTTTACCATCACCGTTGGTGTCCTCACATATTTTAATGCGGTCGTTCGCCGCTCCGTCTGTTTCCTTGAACGTGTTGGGATAATCCACCGACTCCACAACCCAGAGCCGTCCGCGCTCATCCCATGCCATGGCAATGGGGTTGGTAATGTCGGGCTCGGAAGCGAAAAGCTGTATCTCAAAATCCGCGGGAACCTGGGTCAGCTTGTTGGATTCGGCTGGTGAAAGCGCCTCCTGCATTTTCGGTACGGTGTGCCTTTTGGTATAATGCGAAATGGTGTCCGACTGATAGATATCGACATCCGGCAATTTCAATGCGGCTATTTCCGCCTGCACATGATCGCCCATGGCCCATAACACCCCGTTCCTGACCAGGTCCAGGAAACCTTTGTTCGTCCAGGTACTGTCCTCATGACCATAGGCAGTGTAAAACACGCGTCCCTTACCCTCGTTACGCACCCAGGTATAAGGCTCGTGCACGTCGCCTTCCACCCGCTCACCCAGGACGGTCTTGTCGGGGTTCAGGTTCTTATGCAAGTAAGTTTCATCCCAGGTCTGAAAGGCAGTGATGCCCTTCATGACCTGGTGCTCCGGTTTTAGAATAGTGTTTTTAAAAGTTCCTGTCTTATGGGAAGCGAATTGCCCGCCGATGGTTTTGATGTACCAGGAAGAATTCCTGAAACAACCCGAGGCCGAATGGATCGGGATCAGTCCCTTGCCTCCTTCTACAAATGCCTTCATCGCGCTTTCCTGGGATGGCGACAGCGAGTCGTGGTTGGCGTAGATGACGAGCCCGTCGTATTTTTTCAGGTTTTCGGCGTTAATGTCTCCCGGATTGACTGTATACGAGAGATTGATACCGCTTTTGAACAATTTTACGGCGAGCCAGGGGGCGTACTTGCCTGAGTCGTGGTGCTTGCTGTTATGTCCCAGGAACAAAACTTCGGCCCTTCTTCCTTTGGGGGCGCCGTCTTTTCCCGACGACGCTCCCATTTTTGTTTTTGCACATGCCAGTGCAATCAATCCGACCAGCAGGGGTGCAATGTACTTCCTCATTCAAATTGGTTTTAAAGAAAAGTTTCGGTTTTAGTATAGGAATCCGCTTTACAGGTTTATTTTCTGAACGGTGGTAAAAACCATATCCTCGACATCTTTAATCTTGACTCCCACCCGCGCGAAAACATATTTTTGGGCAGGCGATAATACAGGCACATTGGCCGCAAGACTGATCGCATTCAGGTCCTTGATATCCGCTCCGGCCACGTCGGTCACGGCTACATTAGCAGCGCGCGACACGAATTCGGTTCTATTCACATACAGCGACACCCTTTCCACGTTTTTCGCATCGGCGTCGGTGATGATCTTTTCCAGTTTCAGGGAAACCGAAACCCGGTTTTCTCCCCCGCTGAACTGCGGCGTACGGATCATATAGTAGGGCAGTACTTCCACATCCAGTTTCTGATTGCCGGACAGGTTCACGTACAGGGTGTCTTTTGCGGCGGCATCCTTCACGACGGTCCTGAACGGCCCTCTGCCTTTTGGAAATACCAACTTATAATTGCCGTCGGACAGCATGGCCGAGTATGACCCGTCCTGGGCAACCGGCGCATCGATGGCTGCGAGTTTTCCGAAACCAGGCTGCCAGAGTTGCAGCCGCACCTGATTGTCTTCGACCCCTATCGGCTCGCCTTTGTACATCACCTGCCCCGAAAGGGTCGATTTAGGTTCCAGGTAGTTGTCTTTATCACAAGCCGCGATCAGCATAACCATGGCCAGGAGCGGCATTATATGAAATCTGATTTTCATGATATCGTATCGTTTGAATGTGATTGCCTAATGATTCGGGTTTCTGACCAGCTTCGGATTATTATTGATAATCGCGTCATCGATATAGGAATAGTAGTTGCCCAGCTGAAAGCGGTCGGCACCGGTGACACGGCTCAATTTTACCTGCTTGTAGATCCATTTGCCGTTATTGGCCGATCCGGGATCATAGATTTTGTACGACCATAGCGCCCAGGGCTGGGTATTGCGCTTGGTAGCCTTTCCCAGGTCCCGGGAAACTTCACCGGCAGCGATCGCATTACCGTCCATGATCTGATGGGCAATGCGCCACCGCTTCATATCGAACAGGTAATGTCCTTCGAAAGCCAGCTCAACCCGACGCTCGTGCACGATCCTGTCAAAGGTGATATCCGAAGCTTTCAATGGTGTCACCAGGCCGGCACGGGCGCGCACCTGGTTCATATAGCCTGCCGCATCGGCAACCTGGCCAAGTTCAAAGGCCGCTTCGGCCGCATTCAGGAGCAACTCTGCAAAACGATAGCGAACGAGCCACACCTCACTATTGACCCCGCGCTGACCGGATCCAACGACCGGATCGAGGTATTTGCGGAGATAGAACCCGGTTTGCGCTGTAAATTCGAAACCGTCGATCGGACCATCGAAGCCTACCACCTGCTCGGGTACAGTCTTGCCGGGCAGCGTTTTTTGTGCACCGCGGTCATCCCCGCTGATGATCGTGCCGTTGGCCAGCTGGTAACCGGCCCAGATATCGACCTTTCTGCCCTTGAACGTAGTCCCGGGCAGCATGACGGTCCCTGCAAGGCGGGCGTCGCGGCCTGCGAAAATATCGGTTTGTTCCTGGTAGTAAACCGGCGCTCCGGCTGAATTCGTCGTCGGGATTGGTGCAAAGGTATTGTCCAGTTTTTCAAATGCTTCCACAAAGTTGAGCGACGGATTGATACGGCCACCCTCTTCCTCCTCGGCTCCGTAACGGGGCTGGTTCCAGCCGGTAAAGTAATGCACCTTTCCGCTCTGCAATTTGAAATCCTCCACAAAAATCACTTCCGGATTGTTGGCTTTGTCGTAAAAGATGCTTGCAAAGTTTTCGGACAGGTCGGGTTTTTTGGCATAAAGAGCATAAGCTCCCGCATTGCCTGAAATGACCTCCTTCGCGGCAGCCAGCGCTTTGGTATAATACCCATTGGCCAGATTAGCGGGAATGCCTACTTCTCCTCCCGGCAGTGCCACCTGCGGCGTGTTTGCGCCATATTTGGCAATGGAGCCGGCATATAGCGCGGCCCTCACTTCCATAGCTAATGCAGCGGCTTTGGTCGCGCGGGATTTTTCACCTACACTCGAAGGCAGCTTATCCTTGATTTCCTCTGCTTCCCGGATCACAAAATCATAGATCTCGGATTCTTTCGCCCGGGCATGTTGCAGGTAAGTAGGATCACCGCTGAAATCGTAAGCCATCGGTTCAAGGATCAGCGGAACGCCTCCCATTCTTTTCACCAATTCAAAATAATAGGATGCACGCAGGAAGCGGGCTTCGGCGACGTATCGGTCGCGTATCGCGGGTGCCAGCTTTTCGGCGGCCGTGCATTTTTTGATAAACAGGTTCATCTCACGGATATACCCGTAATCCCAGCTTGCCCAGGATTTGGTGTCCCAGCCGTTGTTCTGGAAATTGTTGTAACGTCCTGCTTCCGACCAAAACGCCTCATTGAACTCACCCACCGTTGTCCATCCCGGCACATCTACATCATTAATCTTAAAGGTCCTGAATGTCGAAAGATCCACGTAGCGGTTGTACAGGTCGCCGAGCACCGAAAGTACCTGTCCTTCATCGGTCCAGATCTGGTCTTCGGAAAGTTGTGCGGTAGGCGGACGGTTCAGGAAATCGTCGCCGTTACAACTCCAACCCAGTGTCAATACAGCAATTGATAGTACTTTGAATATATTTTTCATGTCGGATTCCAATCGGTTTAAATAGATAGGTTGATGCCTATGTTCACAAACTTGCTCTGGGGATATTGCAGACCGTTATCATCCTGGATCTCGGGGTCGATGCCGTACTCTTTCAGGTTATCGATAGAGAACAGGTTATAGCCATTGATATAGAACCGGGCGCGCTGCAAACGGAGCTTTTCGAGAATGGATTTGGGCAGGGAATAGCTCAACTCGATCGTCCGGGCGCGGATGTATTTCACATTGTGCAGCCAGAAAGTTGAGTTTTTGTAATTGATATGCCCACCGTCATTGTAACGCAGCGCAGGATATTTGCCCGGGATCCATTCGCTGTTAACATCGAACGGGTCAGCGCGGTGCCATCTGTCAAGGAAAATGCTGTTCAATGCACCCTCGTTCTGATAAGGCCAGCGCTGCTCGTAGTTTTGGTTCCAGGAGTACATGCCGCCACCGGAAAAGTCCGCATTGAAGCCGATCCCTTTCCAGCTCACCGCGAAATTCAATCCAAAGTTCACATTAGGCTGACCTGTCGCATTATAGCCGATGGGCCGTTCGTCCAGTCCGTTAATCACCTTATCCCCGTTGATATCCTTGTAGATCAGGTCACCCGGCAGCAATGTGCGGTTGCCCTGTCCGTCGATATTGACCTGGTACTCGGCAATCTGCTGTGCCGACTGGAACTGTCCAGTGGCTTCGTAACCCCAGAAAATATTACTGTACCGGTCTTCCTTCGAGTTTCGGTAGCGGTCCCAGGAATTGTTGAAGATCGGCTTGTAAGACGATACGAATTTGCTGCGCGTGAAGGACACATTGCCGCCGATCGAATAGTTGACATTACCTGCTTTGCCATTGTAGGTCAATGCCCCCTCCCAGCCTTGCTGCGAGTCGCTGTTTACGTTTTCATCGGGAAGGGGGTACCCCAATTCACTCGGAACCAGGATATCGTACTTCCGGCCCAGCAGACCGGTGCGCAGGCGATAAAAGTAGTCAACGCTACCCGTGATCTTGGTGCCAAGCAATGAGAAATCGGCACCGATGTCGGTAATCTTGCTTTTAAACCAGGATATAGTGTTGATGATCTGTCCCTTGTCGCGGCTGGTCACCACTGCGTTTCCGCTCAGGATCACGTTGCCTTTGTTATAATCATAACCCGGCAGGTACGCGTAGGGACTCAGCGGCTTGTTGGGGTCGTTGTCAAACAAGATATTGTCGTCCCCAAGGATACCATAAGATGCTCTGAATTTCAGGTCATCCAGAATGCTGCGCTGACCGACCAGCTTTTTGAAAAATTCTTCCTCCGAAATTCTCCACCCTACCGAAGCCGATGGGAAATATCCCACACGACGGTCCGGTGCAAATTTCCAGGACGCATCCCGGCGGGCCGAAACTTCAACATAATACTTACCTGCATAATCATAATTAACCCTACCGATATACCCTATACGCGCCCATTCCGTGTCGGTGTCATTGTAAGTATCCATGGTGGGGAAGTAGATCAGCGGAAGCACGTTGGTTTTGGGCACGGCATGCACCCATTGCTCCTGTACCCGCTCATCCTGCCACTCCGAAACGAACGTGCCGCCGATGGTATGCTTCCCGAATGTGTTATTGTACGCCAGCTGCCCCTGGTATACATTCCGCATTACTTTTTTAGTACCCCGTTCTCGCCAGGGATTGGTACTGCCGCCGGTTACGGTATAGGTATCGTCCGTCGGGTTATAGGTGTAGGCCTTATAGGTATACTCGTGCCCGTTCATGACGCGATCGGCGATGTAGTACGAGTACATGCCTCTCGCTGTCAATCCCTTAACACCCAGAATCTGGTATTCTGCCGAGAAATTGGTTTGCAGCACACGCCAGTACTCGGTCCAGTAGCCGCCGAGCTTCTTGTTATTGTAAGCCCAGTTGGTTTCGTTATGCTTGATATCGTTCAGATACTCAGGGTTATCGTTCGCATATGGGCGCTCGAAAGGGCGGTTACGCAGGATGGCGAAGCGAGGCAGCCAGTAGTCATCGGCTCCCGGAATACCGGGCTGGTCGCGTTTCTCGATCCGGCCGTTGATCTGCACGCCCAGTTTCAGGCGGTCGGTGATCTTCGCATCTACATTGCTTTGTATGTTGGTACGGTCGAATGTAAATTCCCGGCCCAGCACGGAATTCTGATTCAGGCGGGTTGCTGAAATGTAATAGTTTATTTTATCCGAGCCTCCGGTCATGTTGAGGTTGACCGAGCTAAGCGGAGCATTCTTTTTAATGATGAAATCCTTCCAATTGAAAGTCTGATAGCCGCGTTCCGTACCTGCCCGGTATTTTTCAAGTTCGGCCTGGGTAATGGAGGTTTTGCCAAACTGATTCATTTCTCCCTCCGCTTTACCAAGCATCCATTGATAGGAATCATTGACCACATTCGGAAAACGGGACCAGTTTTGCCAACCGGTATAAGCATCCACGCTCACGGTGTTCTTCGCACCCATTTTGCCACGCTTGGTGGTCACTACCACCACGCCATTCGCCGCACGAACCCCGTAAATAGCCGCAGAAGCGTCTTTCAGTACCGAAATGCTTTCTATATCATTGGGTGAAATATTATTGAATTGTTCGACATCCTGCTGAATTCCGTCGATTACAAACAAAGGATTGCCCATATTCCGGATCTGCACATTGGCGCTTGCGCCCGGGCGGCCATCCGGCATGCGGAAAGTGACGCCGGGAATTTTACCTGCCAGGCCGGAGCTGACGGTCGATCCGCCGTGCACCCGTTCGATGTCCTTGCTCGTGACGGTCGCGATGGCACCGGTCAGCGATTCTTTTTTCTGAGTACCGTACCCTACCACGACTACTTCTTCCAGCGCTTTGTTATCTACTTTCAAAGTGATATCCAGCACACTCTGGGCCGACGAAACGGCTATTTCCTGGGACAAAAAGCCCACAAATGAAAAGATCATCACATTTTCTCCCGCAGGCACGGTAAGCGAATATTTACCCTTTTCGTCGGTGAGCGTGCCCGTCTGTGTGCCTTTCAGAACGACGCTAACGCCGGGCAAACCCACGCCTGCTTCGTCCTTAACCACACCGGAAACACTCTTGTCTATCGCCGCCACGCTCACTTCCACGACCGGTATTTCCTCCGAAATGCCCTCTGCCGGCTGGGTAGTGTGGTCGGGTTTGATGACGATCAGATCGTCCTTAACCTGATAATGCAGTTCCAAGGGTTTTAGTATCGCATCTAAAACGGCTGACAATGAGCCATTTTTCACTTTCAAAGATACCCTCCTATCCGATTGGATCAGTTTGGAACTGAAAATGAACCTCGCATTGGTTTGCTTTTCCAGCTGCGCGAAGATCGTCTTGATCTCCTCGCTCCGGATATCAACGGTAACCTTCTGGCTCAGTGCAGACTGAGCTCTCCCGTCGTGCGCCCACGTGATGCCTGCGAAAAGGCCAGCCAGGATACATTGTATAAATGTGATTCGCATGAGCTTGATGAGAAAGTCTTCTGGTCGTCGAACTTTTTTCATATTTTTGAATGAATTTGTTGTTTAAGGAGATTATTCAACGAAATCCTCCCCGTTCATCCATTGTCCAAATGGATGTACAGTAATGTCCGTTACCGTTGGGGAGCCTGAGATCAGTCATGCTGGAACATGGCTGGTCTTTTTTTTTAGGCAAGAGGGTAGCTCTACGTCATAGGCGGCGTCTCAGTGTAAATTGTCAATATGTAGCCTTTAAATCACTTACATCCTTTCCCCAGTATCGTTATCTGGTTATCGGCTATCTCGTACTGCGCATCGAGCGCATTGCAGATCACTTCGAGCTTCTCCCGGAAGGGCTGCCCGATCAAGGTCGCATTCAACGGGCAACTGCCCATTTTCTCCCGGTTATATCTAATCCGGACGTTGTAGGCCATTTCCAATATCCTGAATACTTCGGACACCGGCGTTTCATCAAATACAAATTGTTGCTTGGACACATCCTTTTCGGACGAAACCGCAATGGGTGCCGACACCTGGACGATCTTGCCGCTCTCCTTCGAAAATGCGATCTTGTCGTCATGATTCAGGGTCACGCCTTCCAGTTCGGGCTTATCCAGGACTGCTTCTTTCTGGCTGTTATCAAGGTTGTTGATCGAAAATACAGAAACTGTTCCCGTCCTCACTTCCACCTTGATCTCCTTGTTGTCGGATGTGGCGTCGATGATGAAGCTCGTTCCCAATACCTTTGTCGCCAGCCCGTAGCTGTACACCAGGAATGGCTTCTGCTTATTTTTTACAATCTCAAAAAATGCCTTTCCGGTCAATGTCACTTCCCTTCGTTTCTTATTTGCTCCTTCCGCATAGCTCAACCGTCCGCCGGGTTGCAGTACAACCGAACTGCCATCCTGCAACAATACCGTCATCGGTTTATCGCTGTCGTTGAATTTGTGAATGGTATCCGTCAAACTACCACCATCCTGCACGGCGACTTCCTGTGCATGATTTTCGGCCTTTTTGTAATAGAACCAATAGCTGACCGACCCTATACTTAAAATCAATGCAGCCGACGCCGCTACACGCATCCATTTCCAACCTTGCCCACGACTCGCCTGAAACGGTTGCCGCTCCGGCTCGACAGGTTTGGGTGTGTCGTCATGCATACGGCTTTCCACTGCACTCCACATCCGGTCGCTTTGCTTCCGGGTGGGTTGATGCCTTCCGGTATCTTTTGCCAGCAGAATGACGTATTCCTTCGCCGATTCGATGGTTTTCCGTTTTCCGGGATTCTTTTCCAGAAAGGCTTGCCATTTTCGGTCGTTTAGCTCGTCGGGATGCATTACCCAGGCGATAAACTCTTCATTTCTGATCAGCTCGGTCAGAGAATAAGGATCGTGTTTCATATTCGCGGGGTGCAATGATCGTCTTTCAATAGTACAGAGCGACGAATTGCGGAAATGACCTCTTCAAAATGTAAGTTTTTTGAAGAAAAATTCTAAAAAATCAGTAACAGGCAGGAAATCAGGGCAGAAACAAGCAAAATTTCGCGACTTTGTCGCATGGAGGTGAGTGCCTTATAGATGAAATTACGCACCGATTTTTCATTGACGGACATAATATCTGCGATCTCCTCAATGCTGAAGTCGTCGAAATACCGCAGGGTCAATGCTTCCAGCTGACGCTCGGGCAACTGCGTCAACAATTCCTGAATGCGCTGCGCACGCATGGAGGACGACTCCACTTCTATGAGTATTGCTTCTGAATGGGCATGATTGGCCGGCATGTCCTCATCGTCCAGGCCCGTGATTTCTTCCATGGAAGGAAATTTGTCCGATGCGAGGTGAATGCGTCTCCTCAATGCGCGGTAGAGGTAAAATTTGACCGAGGTAACATGCTCGGTCAGGTTATGTCTTAACCGCCAGATATCGATAAAAACATCCTGCACGGCGTCCTCCACCAGGGATGAATTAGGCGAAAGTTTGCTTCCGTAGTTGTAGAGTGTCCGGTGGTATTTTTCAAAAATCGCGGTAAAGGCCTGTTCATCGCCCATCCGAATCCTTTGCCACAGATCACAGTCCTTGGTATCGCTCGTTGAGGTAGCAATGTGAATCACCGCTTTGAATGGTTTTTGTAAGAACCCATAAAGCTAAAAAATTATCCTTAAAATACCATTGAAGCAGCGGGTATCCTGTTTGAATTTGAGTGTGTATAAAAAAAGCTGCCTGATGGGGCAGCTTACCTGTTAATCGTATTCCGGCCATGTTCCTTCCACGAAGCCTTGTACACATTTCAGCGGATGCCCACCAGCCGAGCAATCTCCTCATGACTAAACTGGGTTTCACTGAGAAGGTTTTTAATGAAAGTTACGCTTAGCTCTTCCTTGGCTTCCTCCTTTACAATATACAAAACAGCTTCCTCGATTGTCATAGGTTTCGGTTTGGGGTTGATAGTTCTCCTTATTGAACTCTTTGTTAAGTTCCCTGTTTCCCAAATCGATATAAATTTCAAAAAATACAGCAATTTTGCAATCTTCCTCTTCGAAAAATCACGACTTAGCAGCCTCTTCGCCAGATCAATTTTAAACCTTCACCAGCTTCATAAAATATCGTTACGCTTCATTCCAAAAAAGAAAAGGGTGCCAAAACATTTAGACGTTTCGGCACCCTTTTGGTAACGCTATTCTACAAGCTATTTCAGAGCTTGCCTAATTCGTGGATCAGTTTTTCTGTTTCTTCCAAAGACGTCGCGGGAAAGTTGGCAATGCGGAGCTGAGTGGCCTTACCGGCACCATAACCGCTTCCGATTACCATGCCTTTTTCCTTGATATTTTTGATAATATCCGCTGAGGGAGCTTCGGTATCGGTCACGATCACAGTTTGGGACCGGAGCGACTTCTCCTTCACGAACGCTGAAAAGCCCGGAGTCTTTTCAATAAACTTGTACAGCAGGCTCGCCTTCTGCTCAGTTTCCTTGCGGATGTTTGCTACGCCAATGCGGTTAAAATCCTCCGCAACCTTGCCCAGCAGATAAATACCCATGACATTCGGTGTCGCAGGTGTTTCGTTGTTCTCTGCATTCTTCCATAATGTAGGCAGGTCGTTGTGCGCGCCGATGGAATAAGTGTTGCGAATGCTTTTTGCCTTTTCCAGGCAGCGCCCGTTTACGATCCATACGCCTAGTCCAGCCGGCAGACCGAATGCTTTTTGTACGGAGAAAAACGCCGTATCGATCAGGCTGTAATCGAGTTCGGGATAGGGTGCAGAAGACACCATATCTACGGCTATAAACTTGTCAGGATGTTTCTGTTTCAGTTTATGAATCTCGGCAACCGGCATTTGCACACCAGAACTCGTCTCATTATGCGTAGTTGCAATCAGTTCAGCATATTCGGGCACTTCAATTTCCGAAGCAACAAACCCTTCGCCCATCGGTTTTTCAAACTTATGGGCGTATTTGTTCAATGCATTGGAATAGTCGTAAAACTTCTTTGAAAACGAGCCGTTCACCAAATGGAAGCTTTCCAGTTCCACACAGCTGAACAGAATACGTTCCCAGGCTTCCGACGCCGATCCCAAAAAGAGAATTGCGTGCGTGTCCGGCACGTTGAGCAATGTTCTAAGCTGGTCGACCGTGAATTTATGCAGATCGCGGTATTGCTGGCTGCGGTGGGAAATCGAACCCAGCTGCTTTTCGACAAACGTCTTGAGGTGTTGCTCAAAGGTAGGGTACAGAGCCGCTGGCCCAGGAGTGAAAAATGTTAATGACATGTCCAATGACCGGATCGCCGGTTTGATGAATTCTGAATGATTGAATGACTGAATGAGGTTGTTTTGAAACGAAACCGGCCAGATCATTTACTAATAGAGCATCCGGAAACGGATCGTTCCCTCCACCTCTTTCACTTCCTGGATAAATTCCTCCGTATAATCCTTGGCTATATCGACGATCACATAACCGATATGCTCATTGGTTTTGAGATACTGGCCTGTGATATTGATATTGTTTTTAGCAAAAATCTGATTCAGCTTCGCAAGCACACCCGGCACATTGGCATGGATATGCAGCAAACGGTGCGAATCTTTCAGTTTCGGCAACTGTACCTCCGGAAAGTTCACACTACCGTAAGAGCTGCCATTGTTCATGAATTCAAGCAGCTTGGAAGGCACGAAGTGACCAATGTTCTCCTGCGCCTCTTCGGTACTTCCTCCGATGTGCGGGGTCAAAATCACATTCGGTAATCCCAGCAGTTCGCTTTCGAACATTTCGTCATTGGTCTTCGGCTCTTTCGGGAACACGTCGACGCCTGCACCGGCCACCTTGCCGCTTTTCACAGCATCTGCCAGCGCTTTGATATCCACGACATGCCCGCGTGACAAATTCAGGAAGATTACGCCGTCTTTCATCAGGTCAAACTCACGCTTGCCGATCATGTTCGCATTTTCTTTCCGACCGTCCACATGGAGACTGAGCACATCCGAAATAGCCAGCAACTCTTCCAATGAGCTCACCTTCTTCGCATTTCCGATCGACAGCTTTTCGACGGCATCGTAGAAATAAACTTCCATTCCAAGCGCCTCGGCCACTACCGATAGCTGGGTACCGATGCTACCGTAGCCTACCATTCCGAGTTTCTTGCCGCGAACTTCAAAACTTCCGTTCGCCGATTTGTCCCAGATGCCTTTGTGAAGCTGGTTGCTCTTTCCAACGATATTACGGATCAACAGGATCATCTCTCCCACCGCCAGTTCCACCACAGACCGGGTGTTGCTATAAGGCGCATTGAATACTGCAATACCTTTCTTAGCCGCCTCATCCAGATCAATCTGATTGGTACCAATGCAAAATGCGCCGATAGCCATCAGGCGATTGGCATTTTCCAGCACGCGTTTCGTGATGGTTGTTTTGGAACGGATACCGATGATAGACACATCTTTGATCCGCTCGCACAGTTCGTCTTCATCCAATGCACCTTTCACGAACTCCACATTGAAGCCCTCGTCTTCAAATGCCTTGCGCGCAACAGGATGGACGTTTTCAAGCAAAAGTACCTTGATCCTGCTCTTGGGATAAGACTGACTTCTGCTGAATTTATTATCATATAAAAAATCATCGAAAGAGGTGGCGATGTGATCAGCCACCGCTGTAACGCGCGGACGCTCGATGTTTTCGGTAAATGCGTAGAAACGGTTAGCGAGGCCGGACGCTTTCAGTTCATAGTCCGTATAGCCATCACCGATGGCGTAAACGTCACCGGATAGATTTAATGCAGAAAGTATCTTGATCTTTCCACCATCCATGGACAACACGTTCTCCTCATCGATACCGATGATATTTCCTTCTTCGTCAAAAATAAATTCGTTGGCATACACGTGATCGGCCAGAATGCCCATTTCCGTAGCTACCGGCACGATAAATTCCTTAAACCCGCTGGAAACGATAAAAATCTGCTCTGTATTCTCAGTCAAAAACTGCGTATTCCGCTTAAACGAATCCGAAACCTTAGTTCTCAAAAAGGAAACCAGTTCATCGATATGTGAGCGGTTTGCTTTCAATAAGGCAATGCGCTGGCGCAGACCATCCGCAAACGACATTTCGCCATTCATACCCATGTTGGTCAGGTCAGAAATTTTCTGAACAATCTGATCACGCTCCGGGTGGCCTTTCAAGGCGATCGCAGCTAATTCGTCCAACCCTTCCACTTTGGTGAAAGTGCTGTCGAAATCGATGATAATGTACGGTGGTGGATTGAGAGTTAATGTGGACATGAAGCAGGAAATAACTGGAAAAATGATCGAGTTAACGTAATTTTTATCTCTAAGGGTCCGGCCTGTTCGAAACAGGCCACAAAATTACCAAATCTGTTTAGATATGACACTAACAAAATAATCTTTGGATCAGTTTTCTTGTCTGCAAAAGTATCTCAGGCTCCCTGTGTCAGAAACTCCACGGCGCGGGTCTCCGACCAATAAAAGCCCCCAGCCAGGCGCGCAGGCCTGAAACCGCAATGCCCGCCGTCACGCGTAGCGACCATACACACCGACTGGTGCGCTTGGATCAGGTCCAGTGGCAGGCTGGAAAAAGGTACAATCGGATCGTTTTGGGCGTTGATGATCATTGTTGGAACTGCAATAGCCTCCACAAAATGCATGGAACTGCATTTCGCATAATAATCATCCGCACCGCTGAATCCGTGCAGCGGCGCAGTATAAATATGATCGAAGTCGTAAAGTGTCCGGACATTGTTGTGGTCTTTCAGGCTGATCTCCACCGGAAAGTGTGCTGCCTTCGCGGCAACCTTTGGTTTCAGGGTATTTAGAAATCGATGCATATAAACCCTGTTCTCGCGCCGGATAATGGACAGGCTGCATGCTTTGAGATCCATAGGAACGCTGTAAACCAATGCATTCTTAATTCGCTGGTCCAGATTTGCACCCATTTCACCCAGATATTTAAGGGTGAGATTACCTCCCAGACTAAAACCCATTAAATGCACGCGGTCGTAACCTTTGGCCAGCGCATGCTGCATTACCAGGCCGAGATCGTCCGTGGCTCCGCTGTGGTAAAACCTCGCTGTCCGGTTCATTTCGCCTCCGCAGCTTCGGAAATTCCACGCCAGGCAATCGAAGCCCTTGCGGTTCAGCAATTTCACCATGCCGGTGATATACTGACGTGTACTGTTCCCTTCGAGTCCGTGAGACAATATGACCAGTGGTTTTTTATACTCCGCGTCTCCATATGACCAGTCAAGATCCAGGAAGTCGTCATCGGGAGTTACAATTTTTTCACGAAAATATTTTATACCAGTTATCTGTCGGAAAAGTGCGGGGTAAATGCTTTGGAAATGCCCATTGGGAAGCCAATAAGGTGATATTTTTGATTGGAGTTGAAGTAACGGCATGATACAAAACTCATTAAAAAATGCGAAAATAATTTTATAGTAAAGAACTTAAGTGTTGTAAATATGCTTTTTCTGTCTAAATTTGGCTTTACAAATAATAAGAACAATTCTAATGGCAGAAGGTACAGTTAAGTTTTTCAATGAATCTAAAGGATTTGGATTCATTCAACCAGCATCAGGTGAGAAAGACATTTTCGTTCACGTTTCAGGTCTTCAAGACGATATCCGTGAAAACGACAAAGTGTCTTACGAGGTAGAAAATGGAAGAAAAGGTCTAAACGCAGTTAACGTAAGAGTTATCTAAGGTTAGTCATAATAAAGACATTTCGAAAGCACGTCTCCGAGGGGCGTGCTTTTTTAATGCCCCGTTTTCATTTTCCCTTGGTCATCGCTTCATATGCCTTTTGTGTTTCCGGGTCGGAAGGCTCCGCCCGCATGGCTGCCCGGCGTGATGCAGGATCTTTCATCCATCGGTACACCCAGGAAAAGCCGGCATTACCGTAGTAGTGACCATACGAACCGTAGGCCGGATCACTCATTGCTTCCGGAAGGTCAATAAATCGATATTCCTTTTCTTTCAGTTTTTGTACCAGCACCGGCAGAAAGTCCGTGTTCAACCGGTTATCATGGCAAAGGTAGATCTGCTTAACAGGTTTTCCAGCTACTGCCACCGCCAGGCTATCGAAGTAATCGAAAAGCCGGAGACTAAGTGCCACATAACGATTGCCAATGGCCCTTGCCTCGTCCCGTTTACCATCTTTCAAAGCCTTTTCATAAAGTTGTGTGTAAAGCCAGTCTTCGCTTTCGACTGTGAATGGCGTTGAAATGTAATGTTTCCCGGTCAGGAACTGCTGCATGCGCACCTGCTCCACGCTATCCTTGCCCATTCCATTGAAGGGGAAACGGAAGTATACCAGGTTCTTCCCCGCATTGTCCGCCATCGGACGGCTCAGCTCCTCCCCTTTCAGCACTTGTTCCCTGAACGCGTCGAAACCGATTTCTCCCATGTTCGGATGTGAATAGCTGTGGTTTCCCACTGTCACGTAGCGCTTTGAAATCCAGTTTTGAAGCAGTGACCTGTTCTTTTCAAAAGCGTTGTTGAGCCGCAGGTTTCCCTCATTGATAAAAATAGCGACAGGAAGGTTCAGCGAATCCAGTCTTTGAAGTAACCCGGACGAATAACCGCTGGCTTCAAACAAATGGACATTAGGCACATCATCGATGGTAATGGCAACGCTCCGCTGCTGTGCAGAAGCGGATAAGAAGATCCCGGCAAACAGAATTGTACAAATCAGGTTTTTCATGACTGGCCTTTAATAGTTTATAAAAAAAGAAATGCACCACCTTTCGGCAGTGCATTCATCCTCAATTCAACCCGGTATTCTGTCACGCCCCTGGCGCTCAACCATCCATTGTGGATATTCAGCCTTTAATGCGCTGACGGCATTCAATCTCTGAAGTTCGTCGTCGGTTAGCACCACGGCTATCGCGGCTATGTTGTCGGTCAGCTGCTCAGGCTTTTTAGCACCAATGATCACGCTCGTCACGCTTTGCTGGTGCAGGAGCCACGCCAATGCGATCTGCGCAACAGATACTCCGTGCGCCGCCGCAACAGGCTCAATCACATCGATGATATCGTAAGCTTTTTCCTTATCAATGGGAGGAAAATCGAAATTATCGCGACGGTTATCTCCGCTCGACTGGCCGTTACGGGTATACTTCCCCGACAGAAAGCCTCCGGCAAGCGGGCTCCACGGCATCAGTGCCAGGTTCTGGTCCTTCATCATCGGAACCAGTTCCCTTTCCAGGTCACGGCCTGCAATGCTGTAATAATGCTGGCAACCCACAAATTTCGTCCAGCCATTTCTCTCGGCAATGCCATTGGCCTTCATGATCTGCCAGGCGGCATGATTACTCACACCAAGGTAACGGACCTTACCCGAACGTACGACATCTTCCAGACCCCGCATGGTTTCTTCCAGCGATGTTTCCACATCCACACCATGAATGTAAAACAGATCAATGTGATCGGTACCCAGCCGGGTGAGGCTCTCCTCCACCGAATCCATGATATGCAACCTCGAAAGACCGATCTGGTTGGCACCGGCAGCCATCCTGCCCCGTACTTTCGTTGCAATCACAACATCGCTGCGTTTGATACCCAGCTCCTTGAACGCCTGCCCGAGGATCACCTCAGACTTGCCGTAGGAATACACATTGGCAGTATCAAAGAAGTTGATCCCGCTATCCAAAGCGGTTTTCACCAATGCACTTCCCTCTTCCTGCTGCAACTTGCCGATCACTTCAAAATAGCCATCCCCGCCGAAAGTCATCGTCCCGAAACAAAGCTCCGAAACGAGCACGCCGGTGTTCCCTAGAAATTTGTACTTCATGTGTTTTAGGAGTTTAGAGTTTAGGAGTTGTGAGCTGAGGAGTTGAGAGATTATGAGTGGAGAGTTTAGGAGTTCGGTGTGTTGCAATTTCGCACTTTGGAATTCAAAAGACTATGAACTTTAAACTCATATATTTTTAAACTCGCATACTTTAAACTCATACACTTTAAACTCCTAAACTCTAAACTCCCATGCCGCCCCTCTACTCAAACAGATCTTCGGAGCGTTCGAGCATCAGAATGGATGATTGCGGAACGATCACATATTTCTGACCGTCGTATTCCAGGTCAATGGCATTGCGTTGCAAATAAATCGCCAGATCACCTTCCTTCGATTGTAACGGCATATATTTTACTTTTTCCTCGGTCTCCTTCCACGGCTCGTCCTCGGCAGCCACTGGGATAGGATACCCCGGGCCCACTTTGATCACATATCCGCTCTGTACCTGCTCGCGCTCCGTTACAGTCGGAGGAAGGTAAAGTCCGCTGTTGGTGCGGTCGCTGGGGCTTTTGGGACGGATCAAAACACGGTCCCCTACTACGATCAGGCTTTTAAGCCTGTTGTCGGATGTTACTTCGTACATTTTAATTGATACTTAATCGGTAATAAGAACGTCAGGTAGTCCTTCAAAAATTGGGTAACAAATAATTAAAGGCAAATGTTTGCAGCTACCTTTTAAAACTGGAAGTAAATAAACTGGTTTTCAGAAACTACTCCCAGCAGGTAGTTTGCCAGCAGGATCAGCGGAAACAGGATGAAGAATACAGTCGTGTTCCGGGTAGGTATTTTCAGATAATAATGCTCTTTGACCATCAGGAAAACGATGAGGAACAGGCAAAACCACATTTCCACATGATTCATCGGAGTCTGCAACGGCTCGGAAAATGAAAAACCGGCCATTTTTTCAAGAATCAGAAACGACCGGCTAACCGGCGCCTTGTGGTTGCGGAAGAATACCCAGGTAATGGTTACCAGCACAAAGGTAAAAACCATATTCAGGACATCCATCAATGCGTTTTTCGGCATTTCGATCCCGGCTTGTTTCAACCACTTATCGCGCAGTGAGGCCGCGACCTGGTAAAAACCGTGCAATGCGCCCCAGATCACATAGTTCCAGCTCGCACCGTGCCAAAGCCCGCTCACAAGGAACACAATGAACTGGTTGCGGTATTTGATCCACTCTCCCTTTCGGTTTCCGCCCAATGGTATGTAGAGGTAATCTTTAAACCACGACGATAGCGAAATGTGCCATCTGCCCCAGAATTCTGAAATGGATTTGGAAATGTAAGGCGTTTTAAAGTTGTCCATCAAAGTAAAACCCATTACACGGGCTGCACCGATGGCAATGTCCGAATAGCCTGAAAAGTCACAGTAGATCCGAAATGCAAAGAAAACAGTGGCAACGATGAGCGTCAGTCCATTATGCTCTGAAGGCTTATCGTAGGCGTAGTCGACGAGCATGACGAGGCGGTCGGCGATCACCATTTTCTTGAAAAACCCGAAAGCCATTTGCATCAACCCTTCCTTTACCTGCTCGAAATCGTATTTAAAAAACGAGTGAAACTGAAAGAGCATGTTTTGCGGCCGTTCGATCGGCCCGGCCACGAGTTGCGGGTAAAACATCACATACAATGCATAAATCCCGAAATGTTTCTCGGCCGCCTGGTTGCCGCGATACACCTCGATGGTATAGCTCATGGCCTGGAATGTGTGGAACGACAAACCGATCGGCAACAGTAATGCACCACTTCCGGTGGTCATCCATTCGGCGATCGGGCCGGGTATAAGCCGCGTGAATGCTGGGAATGCCGGTCTTAAATGCAGGTTGGCAAGGATGGTATTCACCGATTCCTGAACGAAATCGTAATATTTAAAAAACGCGAGGATACCAATGTTGGAGATGAGACTGATGACGAGCAGGAGTTTTTTCTGGCGCTGCTCCTGGGATTTTTCGATCCAGATCCCGGCGTAGTAGTCGATGATGATGGTTCCAAACAGGATCAGGATAAAAACCGGCTTGAATACCATATAGAAATAGCAGCTGGTAGCCAGTAAAAGCATCCAACGGCCCTTCCACGACAGGCTGAAATACGCCAGCGTGACCACTATAAAAAAAACTGCAAATTGAATCGAATGAAAATCCATCAGGTCAAATGTACTCCCGGTTGACTATTTCCTCTTTAATAATGAACAGGGGACGGTTTTTGGATTGAAAAAAAATCCGGAGCACATATTCTCCAATGATTCCCAGCGCCAGCAATTGCACCCCGCTGAACAGGATAATTACAAAGAGCAGGGAAGTAAAACCTTCTATTACATGGGCAAAAAACATCTTTTTGATCACCACGGTCAAAAAATACAATAATGATATGAGAATGGCGGTAACACCGATCCGGCTCATGAACTTCACGGGAAATTCACTGAAATTAAAGATCCCATTGTAAGCCAGCCCGAAAAGCTGCTTAAAAGAATATTTGGATTCCCCCGCCGCACGCGCATCACGCTCGTATTCGTACCCCACCTGCTTAAAACCGATCCAGGAACGCATTCCACGCAGGTAACGGCTTTCCTCGGGCATTTTTTTCAGAACATCCACGACGCGCCGGCTGATCAATGCAAAATCGCCGCTGTCCAGGGGAATGTCAACATAGGAAATAGAACGCAGGATCCGGTAGAACCAGTAATAGCCCATTCGTTTCACAAAGCCCTCTTTTCGTTTTTTGCGCACTGCATACACCACGTCATTTCCCTCCTGCATCAGCTTATAAAATTCCGGCAGCAACTCCGGCGGGTCCTGTAAATCACCATCGATCACAAAAAGTGCTTCTGTGCCGCGTGCCGCCGAAATCCCTGCGGTAAGCGCCAGCTGATGTCCGTGGTTCCGCGAAAGAAAAACGCCGTGGTAACGATCATCCGTCAGCGCCAGTTGCCTGATCCTCATAGCCGTATCATCCCTGCTCCCATCATCGATCAACACCACCTCGATTGATAGCGGGCTGGTATCCATCAGCGCATTGATGCGTTGTACGAGCAATGGGAATGACTCCGACTCATTATACAGCGGTGCGACGATGGAAATTTGAGGGGTTTTCAATATGATATGCTTTTCAATGACCAATGGCGGCAAAAATACACCTTTCGGTGCATTATCGAAACATTCTGTTATTTAAGGTATTGTCACTTTTCCAAGAATGCCGCCTTCCAACGAACCTCCTCCCACATTGATAATCCCCAGATCGTAAGTGCCGGGCAACAATGCGGTATGCGGTATTTCAACATCGGAACCCTTGTCGTATTGGCGGAAAAAATTACGTCCGGAATACTTGTGCGGCTCCATTTTAAAGAAGTAAAGGCGACCCGCATTGCGGACGAAAGCATATTCCCCATTGGACCTGGCCGGAGAAACAGTACCCTCGGGATCATTGAGATAAATACCTTTTTCACGGTGTGTCACGGTAACCTGTCTCGCCACCGGGAAAGGTTTGGTGAATGCGTGTACCTGACGGCCCAGCTCATTTCCCTCCTTAGGGTAGGAATAAACACCCATTTTCACCAGGCTTTTCATCAGGTTATCCACATACCTGGCCCCCTCGGAGTAGGGCACGTGGCCCAAACCGAAGCCATTATGTTCCTGGTTGTATCCGTTTACAGTATAGTATTTTCTGCGTTCGGTAATGACCGGCAGATAGGTGTAGATCGATACTCCCCAGATGATGATCCCGATAAAAGCAGCCAGTTTCAATGCGCGTTGACGCGCGTGCTCATGTTGGGTTGAAACAATAAATGAAAGATATGCTACTGCCAAAAACAACGCAGGGTATATTTTGTAGTTGCTGACAATCATCACATTGAATCCGAAACGCGGGCGAAGCAAACCGATGACCAGCGCCTCCACGAGCAGGAACGTCAGGATACCCAGAAGGAAGGCTTCCGCATCCGACATCCGACCAGCGGCTGGTACTTTCGATTGCCCGAATGTCCTCTGAAACCAGGGAACCAGTTGCCGGTAAAGCCAGATCACCACCCAAATCATCACAAAAAATGCCATCACCACCGGCAATGCAGAGCGGACGACAATAGACTTTTCGGGAAGCAGGTCAAACAACCCGCCCAGGAAAGCAAAAAAGCCTAGAACTGATAAATGAGGGTATTTTACAAAAAATGCAAAGCTCGACTCGTTGCCCTGTGCCGACATCCCGTAAAAGTATAGCCCTACGGCCATAGCGCCGATCAACAGCCAGCCGATCAGATGCTTGTATTGCGACCGCAGCAGCAGTATCATCACACCCGCGGGCCACACGAAAATCCCGCTGCTCATCGCATACGTAGCGCATACCGCCGCAAGCAATGCGCCTGCAAAGCGGTTTCCTGAAAGCAGGAACATTGAAAGGCAGACGAAGAAAACAACAGGCTGGTGTTGCAGGCCGCATATCGCCCATAGGAAGATCAGATGATACTGCAGTTGGAAAAGCAGAAAAGGTACCGGCAGAAAGTACCAGGCGCTGAGCTTAGTCCGCCGGAATGCACGCCAGAATATCGCCAGGGTACCCAAAGTGAAACACGCACCGGCAATGTGCAGGAATGTAAAATTGAGGTGTCCGGTAACCCAGTAGTAAATTACTGTCACCAGCTTTCCGATCACCATGCGGTGTTCGTTATTCGGCTGAAAAAGGAGTTTCAGTTTTTCCGGAAGCGCGTTGCTGGTTATCCATTTATGCAGAAAATCGGGAAAAGGGTCAAAATCGTCGTACCACGGCAGGTTGACCGAATAGTACAGGATCGCTGCTATCCATACCAGCACCGGTAGTGCCATCACTAAAACTGCAAGCGGCTTCTTAATGCTATTGTCCACTTTCGGTATCTTTCATGTAAATGGCTTCTTTGCCAAAATAACCAGCGGTGCACTTGTTCCACCAGTGACTGCTATCTGTTTTGATATCGTCATCGAGGAAGATCGACATCGGCTTGGAACGGACGGGCGGCAGGTAGAGAATATTTTCCCGGGAGTTTTTGAGCAATGCATACCGCTGATACATCTCTTTATCGAATGCTGCTGCCTTACCCTTGATCAAATCAGTATAAACCATCCTTACATTATTGCTCTTCAGGAACGAAAGTCCCACCGATACCAGCAAAATGCCATAGACAATGCCGTACCGCGGTGTAGTGAACTGCAACAAGGTGATTTTCCGCTTTCTGAAATAATGAAAAACAACACCGATAATGTAGAACCATCCGATCAGAAAGAAGAAGTAAACACAATTGATCACACGGGGTGTTGGCTCGATCCCTACTCCGTAATAAGATGGGAATAATTGGGCGGAAAGAACACCTGTAAACAGTAGTACGGCATACCAGACAGGAACCGAGAAATAGTTGCGGGCACCTTCCGACATACGTGTCAACACGAATAGCCAGGCCAGTGAGAAGAACAGCAAAGGTGTCCGGAAGACCCAGTCATAACCGAGCAATGCCAGTTTTTTAAAAGATGAAATAACGGAAAACGGCACATTACCACCCAGCGGATTTCCTCCGATACGTGCCGCATTACCCGGTGACGCAAAATAGAAGTAGCAGGAAGCTGCCGTAACCAGCAACATCGCTCCCATGAATGCGTCGACCTTTCTATGGAAAAGCACCCGGTACGCCACCCAAGCTCCTACCAGCAAAACCATAATCAGCAGGTTTGTTTCACTGCTTCCGATGACGGCAAATATCAGAAAGCCGGACAAAACGCCCACGAATATCTTGGCAGGCTGTGTATCCTGCCGGTACCAGCGCAATACGAGCACGATCCAAAGCAGGGTAAGTATATTAGGAACCGTATAAGTCACAAATGCAGCCATCCAGTAGAATGCTTCCACGATACTGGCCATTTTGAGAATATATAAAAAGAAAACCGCGCCCGCGAAGCCCAGGTGGGCCAGCCGTGATAAGGTTGGGGTGAGGTGCCTGAACAAGCTGTACAGCGCGAATACCATTCCAAAAAGCAATATCACGGGCAGGATTTTAAAACCGGTGATCGAGTGGAAAAGTAGCGGGCTGGTATGATTGAGGAAAATACCGAAGTAACGACCCGTCCATTCGGTATAATATAGCTTCATGGCTTCGAACCAACCGATTTTGAACACCGTAAAAATGTAGCAAAAATCATCGGCCGGCGAGGGATGGTTGAAATAGGAAAGCGCCAGCAACGGCACCAGCACAGTCAGCATCAAAAGAATGTTGATCCAGTTACCAACAACCCGGTATTTTTTATATAATCTATTCATTGACAGTTTTTTCTATAATATAGCGCGGACGGCCTTTCACTTCTTCATAAATCTTGCCGATGTACTCTCCTATCAGTCCGAGCGCCATCATGTTGAAGCCGCTGAAGAAAGTAAGCGGAAGCATTGTTGACGTCCAGCCTGGCACAGTATGGCCGATCAGGAATGAAAAAAGGATATAGACGACGATCATCATCGCTATAAAAAAGTTGGCAAACCCGAAATACAGCACCAGCCGCATCGGGAATGTCGAAAATGAAGTGATGCCATTCCACGCGAAGAGCAGCATTTTGTTCAGCGGGTACTTGGTCTCACCGGCTTCCCGTTCGAGGCGGCTGTAAAATACCTTCTCGTTCCGGAAACCGATCAACGGCACGATACCCCGGAGAAACATATTGATCTCGCGGAAATTACCCAGCTCCTTCAAAACACGCTGGTCCATCAAACGGAAATCCGCATGATTAAATACCACGGGTACTCCCATTTTTTGCATTAATACATAAAAACCTTCGGCTGTAAATCGCTTGAACCAGGTGTCGGAAGTCCTGTCGCTTCTCACGCCGTAGACTACCATCGCTCCCTCCCTGTGTTTTTCAATCATAGCCGTGATCGCATTGATATCGTCCTGAAGGTCCGCATCGATGGTGATAAAGCAATCGAACTGGTCGACATGCTTTTCCAGGCCAGCCATGATTGCACTTTGGTGCCCGAAATTCCGGGACAGCCCGACACCGATGATATCCGGGTCTTTGCTGCAAAGCGCCTCGATAATAGTCCAGGTTTTGTCCCGGCTGCCATCATTGACAAAACAGATGCGACTGTCCTCCGCAATGAGCCCTTGCTCTTTGATTCCTTTGAAGTACGTGTTTAGTTTAGCATACGTCAGATACAAGATCGCTTCTTCATTGTAGCATGGTATGACTAAAAGTAAACGAGCTGGATTCATATGTCACCCTGTTGGTTGAATCGACAAAAATAGCAGTAATAAGTTAATATGCTCCTTTTCATACCGCACGGGCCATTAATAAGGCCTATTTACCTGTCTCAATTATTTTCCGGCTGTTCTTCTTCAAAATGGTACTCGTCAGCAGGGGGTACAACAACACCGCCAGCAGGATCAGCAGCGTTCCCATATAAAATCCCTGTGTCATCCGTTCCTTCTCCCCGAAAATAAAAAAGGCCAGCGCAATGCCATACACCGGTTCCAGATTGATCGTGAGATTGATCAGATAGGCTGAAAATTGCTTCATCAGCTGCGTGGCCATCGTGCTGGCATAAACTGTGCAAACGAATGCCAGGAACAGAATCCAGACCCAATCACCCGCCGCCGGGAGAAATGGTGCTCCGCCGTTCCAGTCATGGTACTCCGCGATACCCAGAAACAGCAATGATAACAAAGTAGCCCCCGCCATTTCATAGAAAGTGATCACATAAGCATCAATTCGCTGCACGAGCCTGCTGTTGGCTACCGTAAAAGTCGCGGCCAGTATTGCCGAGGCCACTGCCAGCATTAAACCCAGCGCATGGTCAAATTCAAAACGGAAGACCACATACAACCCGGCAAAGGCCAGTACGCCCAATCCTACTTCCAGCGGGCTTACGCGCCGTTTGTTGACCAACGGTTCAAGCAAACTTGTCCAGAGCGAAGTGGTCGCCATTCCTGCAAGGCATACCGACGCCGTGGATACGCGCGCCGAAGCAAAGAACAGCATCCAATGCGCCGACAACACAAAACCGACCGCCAGCATTTTGACAAGATCACCGGAAGCCGCAGCAAAACTTTTTTGCCTGAACAGCATAATTGCTCCCAATCCAAGCGCCGCCAGCAACGTACGGTACAAAACCAATGCAACAGGTGATATCGACACCATCAGCCCGACGATGGCCGTAAAACCCCAGATCAGCACCAGGAAATGCAGATGCAGATACGAACGGACCGAATCGGATGACAGCATATTACCTCGGTAATGTTTTATACAAAACCACACCGATCGCGGAAAAGACTATGTTGGGCAGCCACACCGCCAGAAGCGTATTGATGGTCCCTGCCTCTGCCACGCCTTTGGACAACAGGAAGAAAAGGATATAAATGAATGCGAGCATAAAACCCAGCGCGATCTGCCAGCCTACCCCGCGCCGGCTTTTGCGGGCCGAAACGATCACACCGATGGCTGTGAGAATCAGGATCGCAAAAGGTTGTGTAAACCGGGTGTACTTTTCGATCAGGTATACTTCCAGCCCATCGGCGCCCCGGCTTTTGAGCAGATCAATGTAGGCATTGAGCTCCGGAAGCGTAAAAGTTTCGAAGAGGTTGTAGTCACTTTCAAAATCCTCGGGAGAAAGGTTGATCGTCGTATCGACAGCCATTCCACGGCTCAGTTTCTCCCCCAGGCTATCGAGCGTCCTCACCTGGTAGTTCTGCAATGTCCATTTCTTTTTAGCGGGCTGCCAGACGATCTTATCGGCGTAAAACTTTTGCAGGAGCTTGGTGCCCTTGATCGTCTCCATCGTAAACTTATTCCCCGTTTGCGTGGTCGTGTTGTAACTTTCCAGGTAGGCGTACACATCCGGCGCGATGGTGATGTGTACATTGTGACCACTGAAATAGTACTCGTTCTTCACATAGGTTTTTTCGAAACTGTTCCGGATTTTATTGGCTTTTGGTAAAACCCACCCTACCTGAATGAATGTGAGAATCCCCAACACCACTGCGCCGGCCATATAAGGCAGCAGCATTCGCATAAAACTGATGCCGCTGCTCAGCATGGCGATGATCTCCGTCCGGGCCGCAATGCGTGAAGTGAAGAATACCGTCGCTATGAAAACCATCAGCGGACTGATGTAATTAATCCAGTAAGGGATCAGGTTGAGGTAATAGTCGATCAGTATTTCCTGTAATGGAGCCTTCTTATCCAGGAAGTCGTCTACTTTTTCGGTATAGTCGATCATGCAGATAATGAGCACGATGACAAATGCCACGAACACGTAGGTTATCAGGAAGTTTTTGATCAAATAGCGATCGAGTATCTTAAATTTCATGGCTGACTATGGTCTCATCGGCTGTACCAGCAGGTTTTTGGACACCTCGAGACTGATAAACAACGTCTGTCCGGCATTAATCTGTACAGAGGCCGACTTATCATATTCATTGATCTCTTTTACTTCTATCACGCAACCCAATGTGATCCCCGACCGGTCGAGGTGCTGCAGGAACGACGGCGCGTGGTCCAGCACACCCATCATCAGCACTTTTTCGCCTACCATGACGTCGGTCAGAAAACGATAGTCCGGCTCGGTCAGATTGCCTTTTGCATCCGGGATCGGGTCGCCGTGCGGATCGAATTTGGGGTGCCCAAGAAAAGTGTCCAGCTTTTCAACCAGCACTTCCGAAGGGATATGTTCCAGCTCCTCAGCGATGTCGTGTACCTCGTCCCAGCCGAAACCCAGTTTTTCTACCAAAAACACCTCCCATAGCCTGTGCTTCCGGATCACCTTGATCGCCACTCTCTCGCCGGCTTCGGTGAGCGTCACCCCCTGGTATTTTTTATAGTGGATCAAACCCTTGTCCGCCAGCTTGCGCAGCATATCCGTTACGGAGGCGGCGCGCGTGGATGTGCTTTCGGCCAGCGCGTTCGTGCTCACCTCTACCCCGTCCCGTCCGGAAAGTGAATGAATGATCTTTAAGTAATTTTCTTCTGTGAAGGAATTCTGCATTGCTATTAAGCCCCGGTTACCAGTCTTTGATATCTGGCAAAAGTACGACTTCCAATTCGGAAAATAAAAAATTTAGACTAACCTAAAAATATATTAAGAATTTCCTTATCTTTGTTTTCAGCAAACTAAATTGTTTATTTCGGAGACACAGGAAATGATTGACGATTTAAAGATAAATAGATCCTTGCAAGAGAAAATTTCAGATGAAGGCCACCAACTCCGGTCGCTTTCGGAAGTTCACTCCTCGATTTCAGTACCTGAAGGAGCTGGTTTCTGGAAAAAACTGGCCGCATTTACCGGCCCCGGCCTGATGGTCGCGGTTGGTTATATCGATCCGGGCAACTGGGCAACAGACATTGAAGGTGGCTCCCGCTTCGGATATACACTACTCTCCGTAATCCTGATATCCAATCTATTCGCGATGCTTTTACAGCATTTGTCGCTCAAACTGGGCATCGCATCCGGTCGCGACCTGGCACAAGCCTGCCGCGATTATTATTCCCGCCCCGTTTCGTTTGTGCTGTGGATACTTTCAGAAATCGCTATTGCAGCCACCGATCTGGCGGAGGTCATTGGATCAGCCATTGCTCTGAACCTTCTTTTTGGTTTGCCGTTACCCATTGGTGTCCTGTTCACCGCCTTCGATGTGCTGGTGGTGTTATATTTTCAACAAAAGGGTTTCCGCATCATTGAAAGTATCGTTGCAGGGCTAATGAGCCTTATCCTGCTCAGTTTCATATATGAAATGATCGTTTCGCAACCCTCATTATCAGGTATCGCGGGTGGCCTGCTGCCTAAAAAGGAGATCGTAACCAACCCGGGGATGCTTTACATTGCTATCGGTATTCTGGGTGCTACGGTAATGCCCCATAACCTGTACCTGCATTCCAGCATTGTACAAACGCGTAATTTTAAAAAAGACGAGGAGGGAAAACGCTCAGCCATTCGCTTCGCTACCATCGATTCGACGGTATCCCTTGCGCTGGCATTTTTTATCAATGCCTCCATCCTGATCCTGGCCGCGTCGGCATTCCATGCCAACGGCCATTTTGAAATTGCCGACATTACCGACGCCTATCATTTGCTGGACCCTGTTCTCGGAGTAAGTCTGGCGGGTATCTTCTTCGCATTGGCTTTGCTGGCTTCCGGACAGAGCTCTACCCTCACCGGTACGCTTGCCGGACAGATCGTCATGGAGGGATTTCTGAACATTCGTCTGAAACCATGGGTACGCCGCCTGCTGACCCGCGGTATCGCCATTATCCCTGCGTTGATCATCTCTTACCTTTACGGTGAACGGGGTACGGCGGAGCTGCTGGTTTTCAGCCAGGTCATCCTGTCGTTACAATTGAGTTTCGCAGTAGTACCGCTGGTGTTTTTCACTTCCAATAGCCAAATCATGGGACGTTTTGCCAACTCCCGCCCCCTCACCATGCTGAGCTGGACCATTGCATTGATTATTATGGGACTAAACGGCTACCTGCTTTACAATACCTTCACAGGTTAAGCACCACTCAACAAATTAAATTTCGATTTCTTAATATCTTCTTTGCAAGCGGTTTCCTAACTTTCGCCGTTTTCTCAAAATAGGTGGATGGAATCAAAACACAAAGTTGACAAGGTAACGGCAGCCGGCTTGCTGGTAGCGTTCGGTATTATATACGGAGACATCGGTACGTCACCACTCTATGTAATGCAGGCCATTATCATGAATGAGGTCATTACCGAAGAAATTATCTACGGGGCTATCTCCTGCATTTTCTGGACGCTGACACTCCAGACCACCATCAAATACGTGATCCTGATCCTCCGGGCCGACAACCGCGGCGAGGGAGGTATTTTCGCATTGTACGCGCTCGTCCGAAAGCATGCCAAGTGGCTGACCGTCCCCGCTGTGATCGGCGGAAGTACATTGCTGGCCGACGGGGTTATCACCCCTCCCATTTCGGTTTCTTCCGCTGTCGAAGGTTTACAACTATTATACCCTAATATCCAGACGGTTCCGATCGTCATCGCAATCCTGACGATGATCTTTGTCATCCAGGCATTTGGTACCAAAGTAGTAGGCCGTGCCTTTGGCCCGCTGATGGTCACCTGGTTTGTGATGCTCGGCTTGCTGGGTCTGAACCAGATCAAGGATCATCCCGAGATCCTGAGGGCGCTCAATCCGATGTATGGATATGACCTGCTTACCAAACATCCGGGCGGCTTCTGGATGCTGGGCGCCGTGTTCCTCTGTACCACCGGGGCCGAGGCGCTGTATTCCGATCTGGGCCATTGCGGCCGCGAGAACATCCGCATCAGCTGGATTTTTGTCAAAATATGCCTTCTCCTGAATTACTTCGGCCAGGGTGCTTGGTTGCTTACCGAAATGGGCAATCTGCTGGATGCCCGTAAGCCTTTCTACGAAATCATGCCCGAATGGTGGCTGCTCCCGGGCGTCGTCATCGCCACGCTTGCCGCCATTATCGCCAGCCAGGCTGTTATTACAGGCTCCTTCACATTAATTTCCGAGGCGATCCGTCTGAATTTCTGGCCCAAAGTACGGCTCATTTACCCGAGCGACCAGAAAGGGCAATTGTATGTCCCGAGCATCAACTGGCTGCTGTGGCTTGGCTGCTGCGGCGTAGTGCTATTCTTCCGCAAATCATCGAATATGGAAGCGGCTTACGGGCTCGCCATCACCCTCACGATGATTATGACCACGATCCTTTTCTCCTACTATCTGTATGTAAAACGGGTTAACCTCTGGATCGTGATCGTGTTCATGCTGCTATACCTCTTTATCGAAGGTATGTTCCTCGGCGCCAATCTCTTGAAATTCACTCATGGAGGCTGGTTCACGATTATGGTCGGAACGATTGTGGCAGGACTGATGGCAGTGTGGCTGAAAGCATTTTATATCAAACTGCGTCTTACGGAATACACCAAACTAGAAACCTATCTCCCCGCTCTTCACGAGCTCAGCCGCGATATCAGCATCCCGAAGTACACGACACACCTCGTGTTCATGACCAATGCGTCCCGCGCTACGGAGATCGAAACCAAAGTCATCTACTCGATTTTCCAGAAACGGCCGAAACGAGCAGACGTATACTGGTTCATCCACGTCGATATCATGGATGATCCTTACACGATGGAGTATAAAGTACTGTCCGACGAGGACAATCACGATAATGTGATCAAGATCAACTTCCGGCTTGGTTTCCGGGTCGACCAGCGCATTAACATGTTTTTCCGCAAAGTGGTGGAGGACATGGTGCTGAACAAGGAAGTGGACATTACCAGCCGCTACGAATCCCTGAGCAAGCAGAACATCACCGGAGACTTCCGTTTTGTAGTACTCGAAAGGTTCCTGTCTTTTGAAAACGACCTACCGTTCCTGGAACAGCTCGTAATGAAGACTTACTTCTTTGTGAAAGACTTCACGACACCGGAAGATAAATGGTTCGGCCTGGACAGCAGCTCCGTCAAAATCGAGAAGGTACCGCTCATTATCAGGCCGGTCGAGAATGTCAAACTGAGACGGGTATTCTCCTAATCTCTCAAAGCTTCAAAGGATCAATTCCGGCAAATAATAAGGCCAGAATTGATCCTTTTTATTTAAACCATTACTTCAAATAAACGCCTTCTTCCTCCGCGCGGCTCAGAACAACTTCCACTTTTTCGCTAAGCGTCGTGCTGAGTGAGTAACCCACGTAATCGGCATGAATGGGGAATTTGTGATGGCTTCGGTCGACGATCACGGCCACCTGTACCTTTTTCATGGGTACTTTCAGAAATGGCTCCAATGCGAACGCGAGTGTCCGGCCTGTGTTGAGAACGTCATCGGCAACGATCACGACCTGATTTTCCACGTTGAGTTCGCGGTCAAAAAGGATCGGGCTTTGCTCATGTATGTTTTTGTCAAACCGCAATTCGATCAGTTGAACATCCAGGGGTGATATTTCCACCAACTCTCCGGCCAATCGTTTGGCAAAAGCATATCCCTCACCCGCTATTCCGGCGATAATAATGCCTTTTTCCTCAAAATTCTGTTCATATATCTCGAAAGCGATCCGGCGTATTTTCTGGCCCGTATGATGCGCGCTCAGAATCTGACGTCTGGATACCGTGCTATTTTCAGTCATTGCAGGGATTAATTGGTTAAAATCTTAGCAGCGGTAAAAATAGCAAATACATATTACCACTTCATAAAGCGGCGAAATTCTTTAACCAATTGGCGAACGTCAGTTCATGCAGCGGGAGTTCCAGGCTCACAATCCCCATAGCTACCTTCGATACTCCGATACGCTCCGTCCGGATCTCCATCAGCGCCTTTTCATAAGGTTTGGGAAACTCCGGATGTGCCTGAATTCCGATCATATGGTCGCCCACGCGGAACATACCGATCGGGCAATCCTGCGTTTCGGCGAGAAGTGTACTGTCCGGCGGCATTTCCATTACCTGATCCTGGCACATCATCAGCAGATTAAAGGACGATCTGGCCGGTAACATCCACTCTTCATGGCTCAGTACCTGGAAATTATGCACTCCTACACACCAGCCAACCGCAGATTTCTCCACCTTGCCGCCCAATGCTTCGGCCAGCAACTGATGCCCGAAGCAAATGCCCAGGTATTTTTTTCCCGAACCATAAATTTCCCTTACAAATACTTTGAGGCGTTCAATCCAGGCCGCATCGTCATAAACAGACGACTTTGAACCGGTACAAACGTACACATCGCATTCATTCCCGGACTCCGGAAAATGCCCGTTGCATACATCATAGAAGACAAACTCCCAATCCGGGGCTACCTGAGAAAACAATGCGGGAAACATCTCGCGATAATCACCCGCTATAGGCATCAGTTCATCACGTACATGGTCGCATTCCAGCAGTCCTACTTTTGTCATTTCTATCTACTTACTTTTTATCAAAAAGCTGGTTCAATTCGATGGTAAATTCAGGCAATGTGACCGAAGTCAGAGCATTCCCGACGGTAAATGGTTTTAAGCCAATGTATTTCGCTTCATCATCCAGCACATATACAAACACCACTTCATCATTCGGTTCTACCAGCCAGTATTCCTTTACGCCAGACTCTTCGTACACGTCGAATTTGTCATTCATTTCCTTTCTCGTGTTACCCGGAGAAAGTATTTCAACGATCCAGTCGGGCGCGCCGAGGCAGCCTTTTTCATCGATTTTCGTCGGGTCGCAGACCACCGAAATGTCTGGCTGGACAACCGTGAGAATTTCTTTGTCAGATTTTACATCAAACCTCGGAAGCCGCACGTCAAATGGAGCTGCAAAGACCTGACAATCCCTGTTTTTAAGCAACTGCCATATTTCAGACGAAAGCCGCATTGATATCTTTTGATGTCGCGTAGCAGGTGCGGGCGACATTTTGAAGATTTTGCCTTTAATCAATTCAAGACGCTCTTCAAACTGCCATTTCAGATAATCGGCATAGGTATACGTGCCATTCAAATCCAGTGTGTCGATGCTATTCATGTCTCAATTTGAGTGATTTCAGATTAAAGATAGGCTATCAAACCAAGCTACCCTATTTTCAAATGGAAAGATTTCGGCCTTGTTAATGCCTCGTAACCGACCGTCGAAAGCGTGCAACCGCGGCCGGAATTCTTTACACCTGTCCAGGCTAATGCAGGATCAAGGTAATCGCAGCGGTTCATAAACCAGGTCCCGGTTTCCACCTGTTCCCCGATCTGCAACGCCGCATCGACATCCGACGTCCAAATTGACGCGGTAAGGCCATACTGGCTGTCGTTCATGAGTTTAATCGCCTCTTCGTCGCCTGAAACCGGCATGATTCCAACCACAGGCGCAAAAGTTTCCTCGGTCATGATGTCCATCGAATGGCTCACATTCACCAGTACCTGCGGAGCCAGATAGGGCGTTCCCGACTGATGTGCAGGGAACAATGCAGGGTCGATCAACGCGGTTGCGCCGTTTGCGACGGCTTCGTCGATCTGTTTTTGTGCAAAGTCAGCTGCCGATGTCCTGACCATCGGTCCTAAGGTCGTTTCGGGGTCCCGTGGATCGCCCAGCACATAGGTTTTTGTCAATTCTTCAAACCCTTTGACAAACTCGTCAAATATATCCTGGTGGACATAAATGCGCTCGATCCCGCAACACGACTGGCCTGAATTGAAGAACGAACCATCAACCAGATTTTCAACCGCATCGGCCAGATTTGCGTCTGCCCGCACGTAAGCGGGATCCTTACCACCCAGTTCGAGCCCACCGACGATAAATCGCTCGTTGATGGCCTTCTGTACCGCATGGCCGCCTTCCACCGAGCCGGTAAAAGCAACGTAGTCAACCCGGGTGTCGCCGATTACCTGTGCAACCTGATCGTGGCTCAAATGCAAATATTGGAATACACCTTCGGGTAAACCTGCATATGCAAATGCAGCGGCATACCGCTCTGCGCAAAGCGGGGTCTGCTGCGCATGCTTCAACAGCACCACGTTCCCTGACATAATCGCCGGAATAACCGAGTTCACGGATGTCAAATAGGGATAATTCCAAGGCGCGACGACGAAAACTACTCCCAGTGCTTCTCTTTTCACAAATCTTCTGAAACCCGGAATTTCATCTACCTCCACATCGGCCAGCGCCTTTTGAGCCACCGAAATCATATAGTTAGCCCTTTCCTGAAAACCGCGACGGATTTCGTTCGCCGTATATCGGACGGGGCGCCCCATTTGCCAGGTCAGTTCCAGACCGATCTCTTCGGCATGGATCAGGAAATACTCCACAGCTTTGCGGCATATCGCTTCGCGCTCGGCCAGTGTTGTTTTTTTCCACTCTTTTTGCGCTGCAACCGCTTTTTCCAAAGCAGCTTCAACAGTTGCCGGGCTTGCCAATTCGCGCTCCACATACACTGAGCCGTCGATCGGGCTTATCGTTTTTTGAATCATTTTTTGAAAGGAGAAAAGGAGGAAAGGGAGAATGGAGAAAAGGGAGCCGGAACCGAGAAACGGCTTCCATCCTCCCCTCCTCCATTGTCCTTCCTCCCATTTTAAATAGGTGTTACATAAGCGGAAGTGATACCGCCATCGACCAGGAAGTCGGTGCCGGTCACAAACGATGCCTCATCGGATGCCAGGAACAGGGCGGCGTAGGCCATTTCTTTGGCCTCACCGAAACGCCCCATCGGGATATGGACGAGCCTGCGCTGTTTTTTTTCTTCCGTGTTCAAAAACTTCATCAGCAACTCCGTGCGCAACGGGCCCGGACATAATGCATTCACACGGATGTTCTCACGTGCGTGGATGACCGCCAGTTCACGGGTCAGCGCGAGCACGGCGCCTTTACTGGCGGTGTATGCCACTTGCGGGGTAGCGGCTCCCAAAATCGCTACGAAAGATGCAGTATTGATGATCGATCCGCCTCCTGCACGCTGCAGTGCCGGTATACCATATTTACAGCCCAGAAATACACCCTTCGCATTGATGTTCATCGTCAGGTCCCAGATCGACTCTTCGGTAGTCATCGCATTGTCGTCGTCGCTGTGCATAATGCCCGCATTGTTGAAGATGATGTTCAGTTTCCCGAATCTCTCTTCGGCAAATGCGACGGCAGCCTCACAGTCGGCGGCTTTGGAGACATCCGAATGCAGGAAGAAAGCTTCTCCCCCGTTTTTTACAATTTCATCCGCAGTTTCCTGACCAGCGGCATCGTTCACATCGGTCACCACGATTTTGGCACCTTCTTTGGCAAACAGGACAGCGGTTTCTCGGCCGATACCGCCACTTCCGCCGGTGATCAGGGCTACTTTATTCTCTAAACGCATTGGGTTGGTTGGTTATATATTTTGATAGTAATTGAGTATTTCAAATTCGAAATCCGGCAATCAATTTGGATGCATCCGGTTATATATATTTGACCTTTGCAGCATATCCGTTCGAATTACAAAAAAACAGATTGCATAGGCTATCGCAGGCCAAAAGTTTTCCGATATCAGGAGGCATTCGTCGTTTTAATATGCGCTTTTTACAAACAGGAGGCCCCTCCTGCACCCGGAACCGCCATCCATTAAATCTGTTCGAAATACCGCTTACGCTCCCAATCCGTGACGGCGGTATCGTATGCCCTTTGCTCGGTTTTGAAAAAATGCGTGTAATGCTCCACTACTTCCGGTCCGAATGCCGCTTTTGCAAATGGGCTGTGTTCGAACAATGTGATCGCTTCCGCCAGCGTGTAAGGCACGCGCGGCAAATGCGCTGCCGCATAAATATCGCCGATAAAGCATTCGGGTGGTTCGATACGGTTGCGGATGCCGTCGAGACCTGAGGCCAGCGAGGCTGCAAATGCAAGATAAGGATTGCAATCCGCTCCCGGGATACGGCATTCGATCCGCAGGCTCGCGCCGCTTCCCACCACCCGGAACCCGGCCGTGCGGTTGTCATAACTCCACGCCAGGCGCGTGGGTGCCCAGGAACCATCGACAAATCGCTTGTAGGAGTTGATAGTAGGTGCATAAAACGGCATGACGTCGGGCACATGTTTAATCCATCCCCCCAGGAACCAGCGAAAAATATCGGAGCCTTTTACCGGCCCGAATTCCTGGTTACCATCAAAGATATTCTTCCCGTCCTTCCATAAACTCATATGAATGTGGCTGCTGGAACCCGCCTGATCCGTGGCAAACTTCGCCATAAACGTCACCGAAACGCCCATGGCGTCCGCTACTTCTTTCAAACATTGCTTATAAATAATATGATTGTCGGCCATGGACAACACATCGGCGTATTTTACATTCAACTCATGCTGACCAAGCCCCCATTCGCCTTTGGAAGTTTCGACGGCTATTCCGGAATTTTTCAGATGCCTGCGCACCACGGACGTAAACTTTTCATTCCGTGTACCCTGCATGATGTGGTAATCTTCGAGGTAATAACCTGCCGGGATCAGATTTTGGTAGTTTTGCTGAAACGCCTGCTTATAGCTGTTTTCAAGCAGATAGTATTCAAGTTCCGAGGCGGCGAAGCATTGGATGCCATCATTCCCCATTGAATCCAGTTGTTTTTTCAGGACCGATCGCGGAGCTATGGATTCCGGCTTGTGCGTTTTGTCATTGTGAACATCACAGATGACGATCGCGGTTTTATCAAGCCAATCGGCGATCCGCAGGGTGGCCAGGTCGGGGACCAGATGGAAATCGCCGTAACCCAGTTCCCAATTGGCATAACGATAGCCGGGAATGGGATCCATTGCCATGTCCGTCGTAAGCAGATAGTTACATCCATGCGTTCCGGACTGTATCACCGAATCCAGAAAATAATCAGCGTCCACCCTTTTGCCCATCATCCGGCCATAATGGTCCGTAAATGCTACGACAACTGTCTCGATCAATCCCTCTCCTACCTTTGCCGAAAGTTCGCTTTGTGTCAGAAATCCTTTTGTACTCATCAGAAAGGGTTAGTTTACAGCTTATATCTTATCGCAACTTTTCAACCTTGGTATTTAACGGAAACTTGATCACTACCTTTTTCCCCGACGCTTTTTCCAGCATCGGTGTCAGTATCTTCCTCGCATTCACTTCCGTTTGTTCAAGGATCCCCATATCGAGCGCCGATTTCTGGATCTGTTTTTCAGCCTGCTTATAGGCTTCCTGAACCAGCTTTGCCTCATCGGTGAACGCGTATTCGGTATTGTAAACTTTTGATTTGCTGTGATCTATTTTAAAAACACACAACTCGGGCTCCGGCATGTTCACGACCAATGTCTCGTCGTCGGAGCTAATGTCTTCCATTGAAATTTTAGCCAGATCCACACAGCCAATCGCCTCTCCCTGCACGATCAGAATGGCTTTCGCATTCGGCAGCCACATTTTTACAATTTCCTGTTCCACTACATCTTTGAAATTGTACTTGACAACTTCCAGTTTCCCCATGGAACTGATCTCCTGCAATACGACGGTATGCATCGTTTCTGTTTCATTTTCCCCAGTTAGCCAACCGGGCAGCCCGCTGCCGGAGCGAAAGCCTGACCATAATGCATGAATCCCCGCCAGCAACAAAATGAGCACCAGCAGGCGCACCAGCCATGATATGAGCCGCATAAGCTATTGTTTTAGTAAAATGCCTTCTGTTTCCTCCGCCTCCCGGGCCATCCGCTGTGCGATAATACTCGCCGCGATCAGCTGTAATGCATGGTAGATCATGATCGGCAACAGCATCAGTCCCGCTTCCGCACCTGAAAACAGCACCTTTGACATCACCGCACCCTGTACGAGCGATTTCTTGGAGCCGCAGAAGACGGCGGTTACATTGTCCTGGCGGCTGAAATGCAAAAGCTGGCCAATAAAAGTCAGCAGAAAATAGATCCCGAAAAACAGCGCAAGCATTCCTGCTCCTAAAAATACAATTTCTTTCCATCCCATCGAATCGAAGAGATGCTCTCCGAACGACTCGGCAAAAGAAGTATATACGATGAGCAGGATCGACGACTGATCGAAGTAGCGGATGTATTTTTTATTACGCTCCGCCAAATGGCCCCAGCGCCTGTTCAATGCAATGCCGGCAAATACTGGTATTAATACTTGCACCGCCAGTTTTCCGACTACCGAGAGCAGATCAAATTGTCCCTGGCCTGCGTTTCCCGGGCTAGCGTGCCCCGGCCCGCCATCGAGCACCAGCCCCATCCACAGGGGCGTCATAAAAACGCCGATCAGGCTCGAAATACTCGCATTGAAAATCGCCGCCGGAACATTGCCCCGTGCAATGGAAACCATTACAACAGACGACGACACCGTAGAAGGCAATGCAGTAAGGAAGAAAACTGCTACCCACAAATTCTGCCCTTCGCCGCTATGGAAAAACGGTCGGAAAGCCAGCGCGATCAGAGGAAACAGCAGGAAGGTCGACAGATGCACCATGACATGCAGCCGCCAGTTGACCAGCCCCGCCTTCAATTTTTCAGGGCTCAGCCTGAGTCCGTAAAAGAAGAATATAATGGAAACGGCATAGGTAGAAACAGTCGAAAGATGAAGCGGACTATCTTTCATTCCGGGCCCTGGCCAAAGCCACGCGAGCAGGATCATACTGAGCAATGCAAGCATGAAACCATCCAAACCCGCTTTCCTGGCTGTATCGAGAAATTTACGCATGTTGGGAATTACGTTCAGCCACGTCAGCCGGCTGACTATTGATTATTTACAAAAAAATGGAAAACTGTCAGAAATAAAACCCCGGACGACGATTAATAGTGTCTTTTTCTTTCAATTTGCTATTTCGGGTAAATACGGGAACCGTCTCTCTTTGCTGCATAGCATTCCGTTCCATGCTCCTTAAACTACTTTCAAATGACATTTCTGGACAAATTCCTTTTAACGACCGGCTTCGTCCTGTTCAGTCTCGCGCCATCAACAGCTCAATGGAAACTCCTTTGGGCGGACGAGTTCGATAGTGAAGGTGCCCCCGACGCAAATGTGTGGCAGCCGGAAAAAGGGTTTACCCGAAACCACGAGGATCAATGGTACCAAGGCGAAAATGCCTATTGTAAAGGTGGCTACCTCATTATCGAGGCTAAAAAGGAAAGGGTAAAGAACCCAAACTACGTAGCAGGCAGCACCAACTGGAAGGAAAATCGCGAGTATGCCGAGTACACATCTGCAAGTCTCATAACCCGGGGCAAAAAAAGCTTTCAGTATGGCCGGTTTGAAATGCGCGCGAAGATTGATACGCGCTCGGGGCTATGGCCTGCATTCTGGACGCTGGGCGAAAAGGGCGAATGGCCCGACAATGGTGAGATCGACATCATGGAGTTTTACGGCGGAATGTTGCTTGCCAACCTTGCCTGGGGCTCCAAGGAGCGCTACAAACCGATTTGGAATACCAATAAAAAACAGATCAGTACTTTCAACGATCCGGACTGGTCATCCAAATTCCACGTTTGGCGAATGGATTGGGACGAGCATTCAATCAAATTGTATGTGGATGATATGTTAATGGCCTCGCAGGATCAGGCAACGGCTGTTAATGCGAAAAACAAAGACATTACGCCCTTCAAGCAACCGCATTACATTCTGCTCGGGCTTGCATTGGGAGGCGATAATGGCGGCGATCTGTCAAAAACAGACTTTCCGGCCCGCTTTGAGGTGGATTATGTAAGGGTTTATGAAAAAAAATAGGCTTAACGAACGATCAGATCGGGCCTAGCCGTCTGAACTCCTTTCCTGCTCTTTTTGGGCGCTTTCTTCCTCCTTCCCCACCAGATCACAAAACCGGTGACCGGCAGCGAGGCACAAATCAGACTGGCAAAAAATACCAATATTTTCCCGGGTAAACCGAGAATGGCTCCCGTATGAATGTCATAATTCATGCGGCGAAGCAACTGCGCAAAGTTCGCGTCGGCGTACTTTCCCGTATAAGGGCCTTCCGCTTTGATTTTTTTGACCGAATACTGATCGAAATAATTGTAATCCACATTGTAGTAAGTCCCTTCCCTGAAATTCACATAGGAATAAATGGATTCCGCCTTTTCAGTTGGGAATGAGATGTTCAGGCTGGAATATTTTGGATACTCCTTTTGCAATTGATACCAGGCTTTATCCACAGCCTGCATCGGGCTGGTAACCGACGCCGTCGAAACGGTGTCGGAAGGCGGGTTGTAATACACATCCGAACCTTTTCCGCCTGTGGCCGTATACAAGCCTTGCGAGAACCATTGAAAGCCCCAAACCAGTCCCGTAACCGCCAGGATCACACCGATGGACATGATATAAAAGCCCAGCACATTGTGCAGATCATAGTTTTTACGTCGCCAGGCCGCATTCCACTTAATGGAAAACCGTTGCTTGGCGGCCGATTTGTTTTTGGGCCACCAAAGCACCATTCCGCTGATCATCATGAAAAAGAAGACCAATGTCGCAGATGCCGTCACCGGTTGACCGATCTTTTCAGGTAACCAGAGATAATAATGCCCGTGGAGGATAAAATGGAAGAAATCGTCGTCCTCATTCCAGACGTGCTCCACCTTTCCGGTGTACTGGTTGATGTAGGCTACGTAATAATATTCGGGATCCAGATTGTAAAAACCGACCTGTGCATTGCGGTCGGGTGTATCATAGAGTATCCCTTTAGCCACTTTGCCGGGGATCGCCTTTCTGGCAATTTCCGCAAGCTCCGAGGGAGGCAATACTTTACCGCCCGTCGGGCCCTTCACGAACATGTAGGGCTGTGTAATGCTTTTGATCTCCTGCTCAAACGCCAGGATACACCCTGTAATGGAAATGATAAACACCATAATCCCGGACAACAGGCCCAGGTAGAGATGCAGTTTTCCAATCAGCTTTTTCATCAGTTTTCGCCCCTTCTATCTTATTTAGACTCAATTAAGACTACGAATATAGGACGAACGATGTGAAATGCCAAAAGGGAGGAGAGGGAAGCATGAAACCTTCCTCTCCCCCTCTTCCCCTTTTAAAAGGATTAAAAATCATAGCGGTAAATGCCCTCCACCTTCGTGCCGGGCGGCATGTGTACCAGCGTTTTGATCAGCCCGTCGTGCAGACTGAAAACCCAGCCGTGTAAATGGACCTCCTGGCCCTGGAACCAGGCATTCTGAACAATGCTTGTCTGAGCCAGATTATGTACCTGCTGGATCACATTCAGCTCTACCAGCCGGTCGAATCGCGTTTTCTCGTCCTCTATGGCATCCAGTTCGGTCGCATACTTGTCGTATACGTCTTTAATATTGTGGAGCCACCGGTTGATCAACCCGAGATCCTTATGCATCATGGAAGCTTTCACACCTCCGCATTGATAATGGCCTACCACCAGGATATGCCTTACTTTCAATACTTCCACGGCATATTGCAACACGCTGAGCATATTCATGTCCGTATGCACGACCAGATTGGCAACATTACGGTGCACGAACATTTCGCCTGGCTGCGAGCCTGTCAGGTCCTCGGCAGGTACGCGGCTATCGGAACATCCGATCCAGAGAAAATCCGGCTTCTGATCTTTGGAAAGATCTTCAAAATAATGCTCATCAACGTTGAGCTGTTCTGCGGCCCAGGATTTGTTGGCGGTTAACAGGCGATTAATAAGTTCCATAGTCTTTGCTGTTGTAAGATCGCGTTGAATAAGGTGGAGATGCCGGCTTCGGTGCGCTTCCCCGAAATACGATTCAAATGCTGCAAGGTAGCATAAATGTGTTGACAAGCCTTATATTCATTCCAAAGCGTACATCCTTTTAGCGGAAAAAAATCCGTAATTTTGCACTCTTAAAATCCGGAGAGGGTTATCATAATGCCATTTAAATGACCGGTTACGGCGAACGCCGGAAGCTAACAGCCTAATATGAAATACAACGAATATAAAAATCTGAGTTATCCGCAAATCGGTGACGAAGTACTGAAGTTCTGGAAAGACAAAAAGATCTTTGAAGCGTCCGTAGAAACACGCGAAGGCTCCCCCACTTTTACATTTTATGAAGGCCCGCCTTCTGCCAACGGTACACCAGGCATTCACCACGTGATGGCACGGGCGATTAAGGATATTTTCTGCCGTTACAAAACATTGCAGGGCTTCCAGGTGAAACGCAAAGGTGGTTGGGACACCCACGGGCTTCCTGTGGAATTGCAGGTTGAAAAGGAACTCGGCATTATCAAGGACGATATCGGCAAGAAAATCTCGGTGGCGGATTATAATGAGAAATGCCGTCAGACGGTCATGAAATTCACCGACCAATGGAATGACCTGACCGAGAAAATGGGTTACTGGGTCGATCTGGACAATCCTTACATTACTTATAAAAGTGAATACATCGAAAGCCTCTGGCATTTGCTGAAAAAGCTGTATGACAAAGGTTTGCTTTACAAAGGTTACACGATCCAACCCTATTCGCCGGCTGCCGGAACAGGCCTTTCGTCACACGAACTGAACATGCCCGGCACTTACAAGGACGTAAAGGATACGACCATCGTGGCCATGTTCAAGGTAAACGATGCCGCGAAATGGGAAGCCTTGGCCGGCTCTGCCGATCTCGACATCCGCATTCTCGCCTGGACCACCACGCCCTGGACGCTTCCTGCCAACTCCGCATTGACGGTGGGCGGCAATATCAATTATGTTTTGGTCAAAACCTTCAATCCTTACACACACGAGCCTGTGGCCGTTGTGCTCGCAAAGGATCTGGTAGGCAAATATTTCTCCGAAAAAGGGCACGACGGCGATTTCGAAGGCTATGCTGCCAGTGACAAAAAGCTGCTTCCCTGGACTGTTTTGAAGGAATTTAAGGGTAAAGACCTGGAAGGAATCGAGTACGAGCAGCTTTTGCCCTACGTTCAGCCAACCGTTGGTCCGGCCGAAACACCCGCATTCCGGGTCATCCTCGGTGATTTCGTGACCACCGAAGACGGTACTGGTGTGGTCCATACCTCTCCTACCTTTGGTGCGGACGACTTCCGTGTAGCGCAGGCGAATGGCATCCCGGCTATTATGGTGAAGGACGAAAACGGCAAGGAAGTGCCTATCGTCGACCGTCAGGGCCGCTTTGTGAAAGAAATCACTGACTATGCAGGCCGCTTCGTGAAACCTGAATATTACTCCCAGGCAGAACAAGACGACCCGGAATTCCGCCCGACCGATGTGCTCATCGCTATTAAACTGAAAGAAGAAGGCAAAGCATTCAAGGTAGAAAAATACGAACACCCTTACCCGCATTGCTGGCGTACCGACAAGCCTGTACTCTACTACCCGCTCGACAGCTGGTTTATTCGTACGACGGCCGTGAAAGACCGTTTGGTAGAGCTCAACAAAAGCATCAACTGGAAACCCGAAAGCACCGGAACCGGCCGCTTCGGCAACTGGCTCGAAAACCTCGTTGACTGGAACCTGTCGCGCTCGCGCTACTGGGGCACGCCGCTGCCGATCTGGCGCAACGATTATGGCGATGAAATTTGCATTGGTTCAATCGAAGAGCTGAAAGACAAGCTGGAAGAAGCCATTATCTCCGGCCACCTCACCCGCGAGCAGGCATTGCATAATTCGGATTACCTGCAAAAACTCGAACATGGCGATTATGATCTGCACCGACCGTATGTGGACGATGTGGTATTGGTAGGCAAAACCGGCCATATCATGCACCGCGAACCGGACCTGATCGACGTTTGGTTCGACTCGGGCGCAATGCCGTACGCACAATGGCACTACCCGTTTGAAAATCAGGAAATCTTCGATAAGGCCTATCCTGCTGACTTTATTTCAGAAGGTGTAGACCAAACCCGCGGCTGGTTCTTCACATTGCACGCCATTGCGGGCATGTTGTTCGATTCGGTTGCATTCAAAAATGTAGTTTCTACCGGTTTGGTCCTTGACAAGAACGGCAATAAAATGTCGAAACGCCTCGGCAACGCCGTAGACCCGTTTGCGACTTTGGGACAATACGGCCCGGACGCGACCCGCTGGTACATGATCACCAATGCGGAGCCCTGGGATAACCTGAAATTCAATATCGACGGCATCGGCGAAGTGCAGCGGAAGTTCTTCGGAACGCTGGTCAATACCTATAATTTCTTCGCATTGTACGCGAACCTGGATGGTTACGAATTCCACGAAGCGAATTCGGTGCCTATTGAAAAACGCACCGAGCTCGACCGCTGGATTTTGTCCAAACTGAATACTTTGATCAAAGAAGTAGGCGAGCAATTCGACGATTACAACCCAACTAAAGCAGGTCGCCTCGTGCAGGATTTTGTGACGGACCAGCTTTCGAACTGGTATATCCGCCTCAACCGCCGCCGCTTCTGGAACCCATCAGCTGAGCAAGGCGAAGGTTTAACGGAAGATAAAGCCGCCGCTTATGAGACATTGCACCACTGCCTGGTAACTGTTTCGCAATTAATGTCGCCTATCGCGCCGTTTTTTGGTGAATGGTTGTACAAAAACCTGACAGACAGCGACCGCGAAGCTTCGATCCAGCACAATGCGCCATTCAAATATGAGTCGGTACACTTGACTTACTGGCCAAAAATCGAGGCAGAAGTGGTGGATACCGATCTCGAAGAGGCGATGGACCTCGCACAGCGCATCAGCTCACTCGTGCACTCGATCCGGAAAGGGCACAAGCTTAAAGTTCGTCAGCCCTTGTCCAAAATTCTGATCCCTGTTTTGAGCGAAAAGACGAAACGTCAGATCGAGCAGGTGGCATACATTATTCTCTCGGAGGTGAATGTGAAGCACATCGAGTTCGTGCACGACGACAGCGGCATTCTGAAAAAGAAAATCAAACCCAACTTCAAAACCCTCGGCCCGAAATTCGGTCCGAAAATGAAGGAAGTAGCCGCTGCTATTTCAGCGATGAACGAGGATCAGATCCGCGAAATCGAAGGCAAAAATGCCATCACATTAACTGCCGCCAGCGGCCCGATCGAAATCGCGTTGACCGATGTGGAAATCATCGCGGAAGACGTTCCCGGATGGCTGGTAGCCAGTGAAGGCGGCCTCACCGTCGCCCTCGATATTACCGTCACCGAAGACCTGCGCCTTGAAGGCATCGCCCGCGATTTCGTAAACCGCGTGCAGAATCTGCGTAAGGACAGCGGTTTTGAAGTAACCGACAAGATTCGCATAACCTTACAAAATAACGACGGCCTGCTCGCCAGCGCAGTAACCGCCAACAAAGACTACATCTGCCAGGAAGTACAAGCCCTGGACCTCAACCTCGTAGGCGACCTGAACGGCGAAGCCACAGAGATCGAGATGGATGAGTTTCTGCTGAAGGTGAAGATTGAGGTGGTGTAAAACCATAAATGATGCAAGAATACGAGGCATATCCATTTGTCCTCAATGAGGGGAAAACACACTATCATTTTCAAAGCATCGGCAAACGTGGTGTTTTTGAAAAGGCTATTGCGTTTTCCCCTCTAAACGTAACTGTGTACAATTTGGCACTCCTCGATTTCGATCCGGATGCTGGCGAATTTGTCGATGATACGATCACTGATAATGGTGACATGCCTGAAGTGCTTGCTACGGTAATGGCCGTCATCATTCAGTATCTCCGGCAACACCCCCATCACTGGATTAATATCAGTGGCAACACCCCGTCCAGGACTCGATTGTATCAAATTGTAATTCGGAAAGTATTTACCGATTTCTCCGACATTCTATCCATTCAAGGCTACAGAGATGATGGGTGGTTTGATTTTGAACCAAACGTGTCATTTCAAAGTTTTTTGATTGGCTGGAAATCATTAGATTCGTAAAAGCAACCTATCACAGGTATGAAAGTCCTAGAAAAAAAATCAAGACTCTCTTCAATTCTTTCTCCCAAATTTACGATTGACAACTCACTTCCAGACTTGTCAGACCACCCTGTTGTCAAAGCGAAAACTGAACGGGCACGTAAATTTCTCGAAGAGCATCCCATTCCCGAGCATCTGCTAAGAAGGAAATAACCCCTCATGCAACTCCAAACCTCCACTGCCATCATCACCGGCGGCGCTTCCGGGCTTGGCGAAGCGACGGCACGGCTATTTGTGAGTCAGGGAGCCAAAGTGGTTATTCTTGATCTAAATGAAGTTGCGGGACAGGCGCTCGCGGACGAATTTCCCACTCAAATCAAATTCCTTAAAACCGACGTTACCAGCGAGAGCGAAGTCCAAAATGCGTTGGATGTTGCCTTGCAAACCTTCGGTAATATTCAGATAGTCGTTAGCTGCGCGGGCATTGCTCCGGCACGCAAGATCGTCGGTAAGGCCGACGGCATTTATGGTCCGCATTCTTTTGAGCTTTTCGAGAAAACGGTTCGCATTAATTTGCTCGGCACATTCAATGTGATGCGGCTGGCTGCATTTGCGATGGAAAAGAATGAACCGAATGCGGAAGGCGAGCGTGGCGTGATCATCAACACCGCCTCCGTAGCGGCTTACGACGGGCAGATGGGTCAAGTTGCCTACGCAGCCAGCAAGGGCGGCATTGTGAGCATGACGCTGCCCGTTGCGCGGGATCTGGCTAAGTCCGGTATCAGGGTGATGGCCATTGCGCCCGGTTTATTTGAGACACCGCTTTTAATGGGTCTGCCCGAAGAAGCCCGCATTTCGCTGGGACAGCAGATTCCTTTTCCTTCAAGGCTTGGCAAACCATCTGAATATGCGTTACTTGCGAAATCCATTGTTGAAAATCCCATGCTGAACGGCGAAGTGATTCGTCTGGATGGGGCCATCAGAATGGCTCCGAGATAGTAAAACCTGCCGATAATGAAAGGACATTACTTATTAAAATGGTTGTTCCTGACGGTGCTCTCCGTCGGCGTACTGCATTTTCGTGAAGCCATCCCCACAGGTCATTGCAGGATTGAGCAGGTTGCTACGAATCAATCTCTTAGCGAGAAAAAGGCTTTCCATTTTGAACGTTATAAGCCTTCTGAAAACCAATCTGTACGCTTTGCTCATTTCAAATACGCGCAATTCCGGCGTTTTTCCATTCTCTCGGGTAAGCTAAGCAGTGCAGCAGCCAAACAGCCTGTATCAAGCCTCGGCCCTAACCGAATTTTCCTGCAAAATCAGCATTTCCGGAGTCGTACCCTTTCCTCCGACGACCATTCCATTTCCCAATCGTAATGAAGCTTCCTGCGCGACGCGGATGCTTGTAAGGATGCTCGAAAGTACGTCCAGGCTGCGCTATGCCCAGCCCTTTTACTTCATTAAAACAAATGGAAATGGAAATCAAGCGAACACTTTTCTTTCTGCGGAAATGGCTTCTGCGGCTCGCGATTTCGTTTATGCTAGGGCTTTCGAATGCGATCAATCAGGATTCGAAGAGCATTGACGATACTTCTTTTAAAATTGAAGAAACAATCAAAAAATAATGAGACATGGGAATCAGAAGATACTGATTCCCATCTTTCTATACATATTAAAGTCCTCTTTTTCAGCCTCTTTATCCGTTATGATTGTCGACAACCGGTCGGTCGGGCAAACGTAATAGGCCTCCGCCGTTCCCAGCTTTTCGGTGGTGGCCAATGCAATTACTTCTTTGGAAGACTCTACCATCGTGCGTTTCACTTCGCTTTCCTCGAAATCCGGCCCGGTAACGCCCAGTTCGGTGTGAATGCTACAAATGCCGAGGAGGCATATATCGGCTCTGAATTTTTTGAAAAATTGAATACAGTCGTTGCCAATCGTGACGAAGGAATCTTTCAACAAACGCCCTCCCGCAAAAAGCACCTCCACATGCTCATGCTCTTCCAGAATGGATGCAATGGGGAAGCTGTTGGTGATAACGGTCAGTTTCAGGTCTTTGGGAAGCATTTGAGCGATCAGCAAGGCTGAGGTGCCTCCGTCGAAGATCACAACCTGGCCATCTTTGAGGAACTGCAAGGTCTTTTTTGCAATAATTTGCTTCTGTTCATTGTCATAAGTCATCCGGTCCTTGAAATGGTGTGGACCTGGCGAATGCGGCACTGCACCTCCCCGCACTGATTTAAGCAACCCCTGATCGGCCAGCTCCTTAATATCCCTCCTGACTGTATCTTCGGATACATTCAAAAGTGTACTTAAATGCCCCAGATAGACTTTTTGCTCATGCCCGAGCTGATCCAGTATGATCTGGAAACGTTCTTCTTTTAACATAGGTATTCCCGATTATGCTTGCAAATTTAACAAACATTTTAGATTTAATATTGCAAAATGTTGCATCAATAATTTATATTTGTTGCAAATAATTGCAAATACTAATTTATTGAATCATGAAAAAATCGATTGCAGTGGATATGGATAATGTCATCGTCGACATTGAGGAGAATTGGATCAACTGGTATGCAGACGCATTTGGGGTGCGAATCACAAAAGAAGCGATGCATGGCATTCCCGAGGATCAGGCGTTCCCCGACCCGCTGGCCGCGAGAAGCCTAATCTACCGCCCTGGCTTTTTCCGCCATGCATCCGTTATTCCCGGCGCACAGGAAGCCATTATCAAATTGCAGGAAAATTACGAAGTCTATATTGTCTCTGCGGCCATGGAGTTCCCAAACTCGCTTCCGGAGAAATACGACTGGCTGGCCGAACATTTCCCGTCCATCCATTGGAGAAACATCATTTTCTGCGGCGACAAAAGCGTTATCAACACCGATTACCTCATCGACGACCATTTGAAAAACCTGGATTTCCACAAAGGCAAGCCTATTCTGTTTACCGCAGGGCATAACAGGGGTATCAACAAGCATACGCGGGTGAACAACTGGGAAGAGGTGTTAGAGTTGCTTGAAAAATTAGAAGAGCTGCAACAGGTCATTGAATGATCTTAACAATCGTTTGCGTCACCTCATTGACCATTTTTGCACGAATTAATCCGGCTTTCCGTATAACGATATTCCTGTCTGCGGTAAAAAGACGCGTCGGCCGGATGAAACTGTCCACTGGCAATGAACCATTTAAAAAATCGGTTACAGACAATGGGACTGCATGCATATCCCTGGAATTCTGAGAAGTGATCTGGCATAGGATCAAATCATCGCCTGGCAAATCGGCCAGCACGAGCGCTGGTCGTCTTTTGGAACCCGATAGGTCAGAGAATGGGAAAGGAATGACGACAACTTCCCCTTTTACAAATTTTGCCATGCCTTGTCTTCTTCATCAGTCAACCAGTCTTTTTCAAGTGTTTGCTGGCTGGCACAGTGTGTTAAAGTCTGATCCTCGTCAATGCTTTCTTCAACAATGTCGTTGACGGTAAAAGCAATTATCTCCACCTGCTTCCCGATGAATGAAGCGGGGATTTCAAGCGAGATACTTGTATTTTCCGGTGTAATCAGCGCCCTAATCATGACATTATCGATAAGTTGTTAATAAATTTAGACAATTATCTGTATTCTGCAATCAACCCTGCTCCTGCACCCGCGCTTTCAACTGCAGCAACTCATCCCGTAACCTCGCAGCTTCCAAAAAGTCTAGATCTTTTGCGGCTGCTTCCATTTTGCGCTGGGTTTCGGCCATGAGTTTTTGCAGGTCGGTTTTGCCCATGTATTGCACCACCGGATCGGCGGCAATGCGGACTTCTTCCGGCTCCACGTATACCTTGCGGACTTTGGAATCGGCTACCGAAGTTTGCTCCATAATAGCCTCTTTCGACTTGCGTACTGTTCTTGGAGTAATGCCATTCTCTATATTGTATTCCATTTGAATGCTCCGGCGGCGGTTTGTTTCGTCGATCGCGAGCTGCATGGAGCCTGTTATCGTGTCGGCGTACATAATCACTTTTCCACGGTCGTTACGCGCGGCGCGACCGATGGTCTGGATCATCGAACGAGTGTCACGCAGGAAGCCTTCCTTATCGGCGTCCATAATGGCAACGAGCGACACCTCGGGTAAATCGAGGCCCTCGCGCAGGAGGTTCACGCCTACGAGTACATCGAAAACTCCCAGACGCAGCTCTCTCAGAATTTCCACGCGGTCCAATGCCTTCACTTCCGAGTGGATGTAGCGGCATTTGACACCAACCCGGTCGAGGTATTTACTTAATTCCTCGGCCATCCGCTTGGTTAGAGTAGTGACCAGAACACGATCGCCGAGCTTGATGCGTTCCGTTATTTCTTCCAGAAGGTCGTCGATCTGGTTCAGGCTGGGGCGCACCTCGATTTCAGGGTCCAGCAATCCGGTAGGGCGGATAATCTGCTCAACCACAACACCTTCTGACTTCCTTAACTCGTAATCAGCAGGCGTAGCGCTTACAAAAATGGTTTGAGGCGTCATGTCTTCGAATTCCTGGAATGTCAACGGCCGGTTGTCCAGCGCGGAAGGCAAACGGAAACCATATTCCACCAATGCTTCCTTTCGCGAACGGTCGCCGCCCCACATGGCGCGGATCTGCGGCATCGTCACGTGACTTTCGTCCACCACCATCAGGAAATCCTCAGGAAAATAGTCCAGCAAGCAGAATGGGCGCTGTCCTGGCATCCGGCGGTCGAAATACCGCGAGTAGTTCTCGATACCAGAGCAATACCCGAGTTCCCGCATCATTTCCATATCAAATTCCGTGCGCTCCTTCACGCGCTCTGCCTCCGCCAGCCTTCCTTCGGCAGTAAAGTATTTGATCTGCATTTGAAGGTCGTCCTGGATTTCCTTAATGGATTGGTTCAAGACATCCCGACCCGTCACAAACAGGTTTGCAGGAAATATAGCAATCGCTTTTTCGGAAGATAACTTCTTGCCCGTTTCCGGCTCGATACGCTGGATTTCTTCAATTTCATCCCCAAAAAAGATGAACCGATAAGCAAAATCCGCATAACCGGGAAACACATCCACCGTATCGCCCTTCACACGGAAGGTCCCCCGGTTGAATTCCACTTCGGTACGGCTATAAAGGATCTCCACCAACCTGAACAGAAACTGGTTACGCGGCACAATATCGCCCAGTTTGGCACTTACAATGCTTTTTTTGTATTCCAAAGGGTTTCCCGCACCATAAATGCAAGAAACCGAAGCAACCACGATCACATCCCGGCGCCCGCTCATGAGCGACGAAACCGTATGTAAACGCAGCTTTTCGATCTCCTGATTGATCATCAGGTCCTTTTCAATGTAAGTATTGGTCGTGGAAATGAATGCTTCCGGTTGGTAATAGTCGTAGTAGCTAATGAAATACTCGACGGCATTGGTAGGGAAAAACTGCTTGAATTCGCCGTAGAGCTGCGCCGCCAGCGTTTTATTATGGCTCAAAACGAGCGTCGGCTTGTTAACCTGCGACACCACATTAGCCACCGTAAATGTCTTCCCGGAACCGGTCACCCCAAGCAAAGTCTGGGCGGGTTCCCCGTTTTCAATTCCTTGTATTAGCTGTTCGATAGCCGCTGGTTGATCGCCGGTCGGCTGATATTCTGAAGTGAGTTCGAAGTTCATAGTAAGTTGAAGAGCAATAACGGAGAAACGCATTCCAAAGATAGATTAGTTTCTTTGAAATGCGTTTCCAGTTTACTGCCAGTCGGTCGCCGCAGGGCGAAATACCTATGCTTGCTTTTGCACGAGCTCCTGTGCGTTTTCTACCGCCTTCTTTTCTTTCCAATGCTGCCAATCGAGGCCCAGCAGTTTGGTCATGCTTTTATCCACAAATGTGTGGCGCACGAGGTTCATACCGCCGCGTACAGCGGTAAAAATCGAATTATTGGCACGCAATGCGAGGCTGAAACCGCCATCGACGTAGCGAATGTAATGCCACCAGAGCGAAGGAATAAAGATCGTTTCTCCGTGATGCAGGATCGTTTCGTAGCCGGTTGCTCCTTCCAGAGCCGGGAATTTTTCGTAATCCGGGTCAATAGGATTTACCTTGCTCATCACCGTGAACGGATGATGGTACAGGCGGCGGCTTTCTTCAGGAGAGAATAAAATGACCTGCTTGCGGGTCTGGAACTGCGTCAGAAACACGTTCGAACAATCCATATCATAATGCAGGTTCGTAATGGAACCTTCTCCGCCAAAGAACACAAACTTGTAGGATTTCAGAAATCCATCCATGATCGTCGGAAAACGGATGTCGTTTGCCAGCTCGGGAATTTTCTTGAAAATATCAAAAAGGAAAATACGGAGATCGGTCGGGCCTTTCTCAATGAGGCTCAGGTAATCGCCAAATTTCATTGTCTTGGCTATCTGGAAATATTTGTCAGCGTCGTGGATGTGGTTGTCCACCAAAGGAACATCCAGGTTGCCGTGATTTTCACGTAACCAATCAAAAGTCCATTTTTCAACGGCCGGCCAATCCTTTGCCAGGTCAGTAAATACTACCGGGCGACTTGGTTTTAAGTAATTTTCGATGAATTCCTCGCGCGTAAGTCCGCTGCGCTTCTCTATGGGCACTAATTTCATAGCAAGAAACTGAGTAGTAGGTAATCAACTATTTAATGAAATGCGGGAAACTGACGCTTTCCGGCAACGCCTAACCATCTGTCTCAGGCGGTCATACAGGCGTCAAATGTATTAAACAGATTTCAAAAAATATAAATTTCGCAGAATATAATAAAAGATTACCCTTAAAACAGATAGGCTTAGTAGAATAAGTAAATAGACTCAGGCCTTATTCTTTTACCTTCAATCTGTTATTTTACAGAAACCTTTCAGCTACCCAGCCTGCGCGGCCAGCCTGCCAAGCCATGAAATATTTCACCATCCCCCCGCCTTCCGACCTCGCCAGATTTGTTCGGTTCTTTTGGATACTGGAACATGATGTCGCCGACAGTGAGCCGTATTTTCACCGGACCATGGCGGACGGCTGTGCTGAAATGGTTTTTCATTACCAGGGCCGTTTCGACGAAATCATGGGTGACGAGAAGAAGCAGCTTTCTTTCCGATCGGGCATTCATGGACAGTCCCAGTCGTTCCGGCGATTCGTGATCGGCGAAAACTTCGGGATCTTTGGGGTGTATCTCTACCCATTCGCCATTCCGGCATTGCTCGGCATTCCGGCCGCTGAATTCAGCGATCAAATGCCCGACCTTACCGAATGCCTGGGGAGTAAAGGGACTGAACTGGAAGAAAAAATGATGCTCGCCAAAGACCACGCCGATCGTGCGGACATTGTCTCGACATTTTTACGCGACCATCTCCGAGCCATGCCGGCTTACGAACCCGCGGTTTTCTCGGTCATCAGCGACATTATCCAAACCAAAGGTCTCGCCAAAGTCCCCGAGCTCGCCGACCGCAGTTTCCTCTCCACCCGGCAGTTTGAAAGGAAGTTCCTCGCGTTCTCCGGTTTTAGCCCCAAGCTGTTTAGCCGGATTATCCGTTTCCATGCAGCCCTCAACGAATACGGCAATCATCAGAAATCGCTGACCGAAATTGCTTATGAATGTGGCTACTACGATCAATCGCATTTTATACGCGATTTCAAGGCATTCTCAGGAGAACACCCCAAGACCTACTTCTCCGGCCATGCAGAAGGTATGGGCTACCGTGATGCATGATGTCGTATTTTTCCAATTTTCAGGTTTCCCGCCATTCTAGTTTTGTCTGAAACAAAAAACAAAAACTCATGAGCGCAACAAAAATCCCCCAGGGCCATCAGGCCGTCATGCCCTACCTGATGCTGGACGGTGCGGCCCGGTTCAAAAATTTCACGATCGAGGTTTTCGGCGGAACAGTTTCTTCCACCCACTACCAGGAGGACGACCCCGAAATGATCAAACACGCCGAAGTTTCCATTGCCGGAAGCACCATTATGTTCTGCGACAGCCGCGCCGAATGGCCCGCGCAGCCCGCCAATATGTTCGTATATGTTGAAAATGCGGATGACACTTATCAGAAAGCACTCGGTGCAGGCGCCACAAGCGTAATGCCCCCGGCCGACCAGGACTACGGACGAAGCTGCGGGGTTACTGATCCTTGCGGCAACACCTGGTGGATCACCTCCGTCCTGTAATCACAATGCCATCTTTATGCTATATTTAGGCTTGAAGATGGCATTCTTAGCATGATCAATTACGACAACAAGACTTTTATCCCTCTTTCCAACTCTGACAATGGAGAGGTTGACTCCCAAATGCAGTTTGTATATAAACAAACCGGTAACATCGTAACCTCTACCTACTCGGGCGGACGTATCCGCACCGGGCACCTTATCGCATTAGTTGATGCGCACGGAAACCTTGATATGCGTTACCATCAGGTCAACGACAAAGGTGAGATCACGACAGGTATATGTAAGTCGACCCCGGAGCAACTTCCGAACGGAAAAATCCGTATGCATGAAAAATGGCAATGGACTTCCGGTGATCTTTCCGAAGGGGAATCGCTGCTGGAAGAACTGTAACAATTCATCCAACCTAAAAACATTTATGGTACACAGGCTTCACTTCGCAATGCTCGCGGCAATGATGATCGTTGCCGGAACCACTTCGGCACAGACCAGCAAAATCGTGTCCGGTTCGACCAAATTCAGCGTTAAGTTTATACTCGGAACCTGCAACGGCACATTCGATGCACCCAGAGGCGAAGCCGTTTTCAACGAAAAAACCCCTGAAACTTCGTCGTTCGATGTCAAAATCCCAGCAGGCACGTTCAAAACCAACAACAACGGTCGGGATAAGGATTTGAAAAGCGAGAAGTATTTTTGGGTTGAAAAATATCCCGACATCCATTTCAAATCTGCGAAAGTCGAGAAAAAGGAAGGCAAATACCAGGCCACCGGCACGCTCACCATGCGCGACGTATCCCGCACCGTCACTTTGCCCTTCGAGGCCAGAAAGAATGCGGATGGCACTTACGCCCTCGCCAGCACCTTCGATGTAAACCGCCTGGATTACAAAATCGGGGATAAGGACTGGAAACTCAAGGACGTCGTTACCGTCACCCTGCAAGCTACCATCAGATAACAGGCATCCTTTGTGCTGCGAATCAGACCAGTAAAAATTTATTTTCTAGTAATTGTAATTAGTCTAAATAATATATTCCTTTGTGAATGTAATTAGTCTAAATTAGATATACTGTGAAATATCTTTTTACCCTCATCTCTATCCTGTTGGTTATCAATCCAGTGCTTGCTCAGCAAGAAAGCGGCTCTATTGAAGGGAAGGTATTTTCAAAAAACGGCCAGGCAGTTACCGGGGCCGGTATCTATCTTAAAAACACCACATTCGGAACATTGACAGACGCTGACGGTCGCTTTGAATTAAACGCTCCGGCAGGCCTCTACGCTCTGATTGTCAAAACGATCGGTAATCAAGACCATGCATTGGAAGTATCCGTTCAGGCAGGCCACACCGCCAAACTGGGCGAAATCACACTGCCCGAAACACCCATTGACCTTAACGAGGTGGTCATTACAGGCCAGTCTGAACCGCAATCGCTCCGGAACTCGGTTTATCAGGTGCGAACGATCGATAGTGAGCGTATTCGTCTGCGGGGAGCTACCAATCTCCAGACCATCCTTAATACTGAGCTCGGAATAAGGTTTTCTAATGATCTAACCCTCGGTACCAGCGATATACAGCTCATGGGAATGTCGGGTCAGGGAGTCAAAATCCTGCTCGATGGCATTCCAATGGTGGACCGGGGCAGCACCCGCGAGAGCCTGGGACAGATCGACATCAATACCATCGAGCGAATCGAAATTGTAGAGGGACCCATGTCGGTCATTTATGGCACGGATGCATTGGCGGGTGTGATCAATATCATTACTAAAAAGGGCCGGGGCGGCTCCTCTCTTACGGTCAATGCGAGGGTTCAGGAAGAAACTGCCGGTGACGAGTACGATGCATTTACAAAGAAAGGCACCCATAATCAGGGAGTGGGCGTAGCGTGGCAGAATGAGCACCTGCAAGTTTCAGGAAATGTTAGCCGAAACAATTTTGGTGGCTGGCAGGGTGCGTCAACCGGGCGTGCCAAAGCATGGATGCCTAAGGAACAGATGCTTTACACCGCCGGGGCACGTTTCAGCGGCAGCAAATGGAACATCGGATACCGTTTTAATGGCACCGACGAGACGATCAAATACCTGGGCGACTATAATCCGCTGAATGAAGCCGTTGATAAGGATTACATCACCAAACGCTGGTTTCACCAGGCACAGTCGGAGGTCAAAGTCTCGGATAAACTGAACTTTACCGCGGTTGGCTCTTACACGGACTATTCCCGAAGAACATTAAGCACCAAACTAGACCCGGCCGGTCGCCGGACATTATTACTCGAACCGGGCTCGCAGGACAAATCGGTTTTCAAGACTGCTTTTTTCCGGGGAACCGTATTTTACAAAGCCGCCGACTATCTTTCAATATTGGCCGGAATTGATTTTTCGAACAACAATGCATCCGGTGCGCGCATTCTCGATACCCCGACTATCAACGAATATGCCCTTTTTCTGGCACCGGAAATCCGCATCGGTCAGTTTCTGAAATTAACCCCCGGCGTACGGTTCCTTGGAAATTCTGTCTATGATGCCCCTCCCGTCATTCCGTCCCTGAATGGCAAACTGACGTTCAGCAAGACTTGGGATCTGCGGTTCGGCTATGCACGTGGTTTCCGTTCCCCAGCCCTGCGTGAATTGTATTTCGACTTTCATGACGCCTCCCATTCCGTCAATGGAAATGTCAATCTCAAAGCTGAATATTCGGATAGCTTCAATTCGTTCGTCGTGTGGCAGGCCGTGACTCGCGAGGGATTTAGGGTCAGCTCTACACTTGGCGGCTTCTACAACATTTTCCACGATATGATCGACTTTGGAATCGATCCGAACGACAGGACACAAACCACCTATCTGAACATCCACCTTAATAAAACCACGGGGATTACGCTGGATAATAAGATATTCTGGAAAAATCTGCAGGCGACCGTCGGCGCGACTTACATTGGCCGGTACAACGAGTTTTCGGACTCTCCCGAGCAGTTCGGCAGTTTGCCCGAGTTTGTGTGGTCAACGGAAATCAACACCAACCTGCTTTACACGTTTAAGAAAGCGGGGGCGAGCATTAACTTTTTCTACAAATACTCCGGCAGCCGGCCGGTTTACGAATCCGCGGACCAGATCAATGTCCATCTCGCTAAAACGGAGGGGTTCCACATGGCCGATCTGACGGCCAGCAAAACGTTAGGCAAGCATATCAACCTGCTGGGCGGCATCAAGAACCTCTTCGATGTAACCAACCTGCAAAATACGTCCACGGATACCGGTGGAGCACATAGTACCGGCGGCACGGTACCGATGTCGTTCGGAAGGTCCTACTTTCTCGGTCTCGGCTTTCAATTCACGAAAAACTAATTATCAATACCCTTTCATTATAACTCCAATCCATTATGAAGAAAATAGTCCGGTCGTTATTACTGGTTGCTTTCCTGGGAACTTTCAATGCTTGTAGTGACGACGAACCACCACTACCTGATAACCTCGCTGCTTTCGAAAGCGCCGAAAAGGGTTTTGAAGGTGAAGAAACCGAGATCAAGATCGCGCTCTCCAGAGCCGTTGACGCGGCAACGCCAATCTCTGTCTCCCTTACACCTTCGCAGCTTACCTACGGCACGGAATTCACCACCACTCCGGCAGCGACGAACAACACCCTTGCATTGTCGGTGCCGGCAGGACAATCGTCAATCTCTTTCAAAGTAAGCAGAAAATCAGGCGTGCTTTTGGATGGAGATGAAAGCATCGCATTCAAAATCGCATCCGTAGGCACCCCTGCATTGATAGGAACCAATTCGGCATTGAAATTAAGCTTCAAAGCCATCGTTTCCGAAGGTACGTCTATCCAGCTCAACGGGATCGCAGACAAAGAGCCGGGCAGCAGTGCAGCCAATTCGGTGTTCCTCGACCTGAGCAGCAACGTGCAAACGCCCGTCCTCCGCGACAGCTGGGATCTCGGATTTTACGGTGGTACAGATTTCCGCGTGACCATCAACGGGACCAACGGCGCTTCGGCCCTGGCAACCACAAAGACAGATATCAATGCTGTTTCCGATAAAGATTTCAAACCCGACTCATTAGCAGTTGGTCAGGGCACCGGGAAGCTGTCGCTGGTCGACAACGCGGGCGGAGACCTGACTAAAACTGTCATTCAGGCGATTTCAGCGACCGATGCAGATAATAAGGTTTACATTCTGAACCGCAAAGGCGGCAGCGGCACCGTCCTGCCCGCAAGCGACCTTTACAAAATACGTGTTCTGCGCAAGGGAACAGGTTACACGCTGCAATATGCCAAAGTAAATGAAACTACCTTTAAAACACTCGACGTCAACAAGGACGCAGCTTACAATTCCGAATTTGTATCGCTGGAAAAAGGCGCTACGGTGGATGTAGAACCTGCTAAAGACCGATGGGATCTGAGATGGGGCTATAGCATGTACTTTACCAACTTCGGAGCCGGCCTAATCCCTTACGGATTCTCCGACCTGGTGTTTATCAACAACCTGGCCAACGTCGAAGCAGCCGAGGTACTTACTACAACCGCTACATATGACGCATTTGCCGAAAGCAACCTCAACGGCATTACATTCAACAAGTCGGCGGATGCCATCGGATCTAAATGGCGTGTGACTTCCGGTGGTCCGATAGGTGTGAAAGCCGACCGCTTCTATCTCATTAAAGATCCGGCCGGTAACATCTACAAACTGCGTTTCCTCAGCTTCCATGCTGACGATGGCGGTGTTCGAGGCAAACCTAAACTGGAATACAAGCTCGTTAAAAAAGGAGCCTGATCTTCAAAAACCATCCTATCAGTTACCGCATTTCAACATCCGGTAACTGATCGGGTCAAACACTTCGGAATATGCTATTAAAATCTATTATTCTTTCGGTTTGGGCCCTGGCGGCGACTCCGGAAATGATGCCGTCACAGCACGCCGTCGCACAAATAGTGCCTGCCAGGCCGGAAATTACCGTTATCAAAGACCTGAATGCGAACACTAAGTCCTACATTTATTTCAGTGTGGCAACAGGCAAAGAAGTAGCGGCCAGCGAAGCAAAGACCAGAAACTGGGACATTGCATTCAGCAAGACGACGATCGCTACCAACAGCGGAACCAGCGGTCCCGGCGAAGGCGGTGCCATTGTTTTAGAAAAACCATTTGACCAGGTAAGCGAGGCTCCCCGGGACGGCTACAAGGCCGACAGCGATGCCGGCTTCGCGATACCGGGCGGCAGCGGCAACTCCTGGTATAAATATGATATGAGCGTCCACGCCATTTTACCGATCCCCGGAAGAACACTTCTGCTGAAGACCGCAGATGGGAAAGTGGCCAAAATCGAAATTATCAGCTACTACAAAGGTGCACCGGAAGATGTACCTACCGAGGAATCCAGCTACTACACTTTCCGATACGCAATGGCCGGTCCCGACGGCAAATTCTGAAACTTCCTGTATTCCGGATCGTAAAAATCCGGAATACATGTTCACCGGATGTACTTCCAGTTCCGGATTTTCCCCTCAGCAAGCCATTCGAGTGCAGTAGCTATCCTTTTCTGCCTCGTGGTTTCGGCTTTGGCCTCTACGACCCATTCGACATACTCCTTTTTCTGGGTGTAACTGAAACCGGTAAACGTTTTGAGCGCTTCCGGGCTTTCCTCCAGCGCTTTCCGGAAATACTCCGGTACTACCAGGTCCCTGCTTGCCGGAGGTTTCGATTCCTTCGATATTTTGACCCCGCTGTCTATCAGTTGCATGGCCTGCCGGATAAATCCTCCCAGATTTTCTTTTGCAGGAAGGTCTTCCATCCCTCCGATTTTTCCGAGACTACCCATCCCGGTCCTTTCCCCATTTACCGCGAGTAGCTTATCAGGGTCCCTCAGCCGTGATTCGAGCCAGAACCCGAACGAGCAATGCTGCTTGAATGACGCCATACTGCAAAGAATGCTTGCCTTATATTCAAAGTGGGGGAAGCTCCATTTCATCGTTTCTTTTACGTCCGGACAAACCTCGTGCACTACCGAGCGCAGGTATTCGAGAATGGGCACCGCAAAATCGGCCGATTGGGCGATGTAATCATCGATTCGAGGATCCGTGTGTTTCATTTTATTTATTTTAAGCTTCCCTGGCCGTTAAACCTCCCTCATTGCTTTTCCAATATTCCTTTCATGTTAGCGAGTCCATCCTGAAAATCCTTCCCGATAGATTCCTCCATGTTCATAAAAGGAAGCATTAAATTCATCGGGATCGGCATTTTGCCCGTAAAGCCCCACCGAACTTTAGTCGAAGTCGAATCGATGGCTTCGGTAATCATATATGCATCGCTGGTGCTTTCGAACGGTTTCAGAAAACGAAGCTGCGTATCGACCCGCTGGCCTTCGTCGATTTTGGTAATCTCCTGCTCTCCCTTGCCCACGTCATCATTTCCATCCCACATGGAAACAAATCCTACCGTACCATCCGTGCCGGAAAACTCCTTCTTCATGTTGGGATCACGGCGGCCCCAGACACTCCAGTCGTTCTGCTTTTTGAGGGATTTGAGGTATTCAAAGACCTCCGCTTTCGGTTTGTTGACCACAATGTCCTTTTCAACGGCATAATCTTTGGGCATTACGAAGGCGGCGACGAGAATAAGTGCGATAAGGCCCAGAATAATGTAGAGTATTTTTTTCATCGAGGGACTATTTTTGGGTGAATAATTGAATTTATACTTGACTTCATCAAGATCTTCGATAGTTTCAGTATTGACCATTCCCGCCTTTTCCAAAACCCTGACGGAGGCGGTATTCGCGACATTAACGTATGCAATTACATCCCTTGCTTTCAATACCCGCTTTGCGAAACGGATCAACCCGGTCGCTATTTCGGTAGCCACACCGCGCCCCCAGAACTCCTCCATTACCCGGTAACCTATTTCGATGTCTCCCCCAACCTTGTCCAGCTTCGCCGCCCCGATCAATTCCCCGGAAAACCTGTCCTCGACCAGATACCTGCCCAGGTAAGTATCCATACTATATTCTTCCAGAAAACCCTGAAGCATTTTGTCCGACTCGGCCCGCGTCAGCGAGTAGCCTGTGACAAACTTCATGACGTTGGCGTTGTTGCTCAACCTGAAATACTTGTCCCCATCTGACGACGTCATCTTGGTAAGGACAAAATGTTCGGTAAGAATTGCTTTCAGCGCCATTGGTCAGAAGTATTACCTGTTCTGCGGACTCCCCTTAGCAGGTTGTAATATACATTTTTTATCAAATAGTCTCATCACTCCTTCCTAAGAGGTTTCCAGGGGTCAAGATGAATGTTTGAGAGGAAAAACGCAAGCCTGAAATTTACAGTTCGGTCGAACTAGTTACCTTATCGCGTTAGCATGCAGGTCCGGGCTTTTTAACCGCAGGCATTGCGGTCAGGAACTTCTCATGTGCCTGAATAGGCCATTCCGGTTTCTTATCTTAGTTATACGCTCCGTTAACGATCATTAACATTCATTAATATTTGCAATCTACATTTGAAACGTTATATTTGAATTATTGCCTGTTTGTATCACAATTCCGTCCCCAATAGTTCCAATCATTCTTGAATTCATTATAAAAGTATGAATTTTTCAATGAACTGATCTATATCAGCATCATGACAAAAAGAACTTTTGTATTGTTTTTCTGGCTCGCACAATTTGCGGTTTCCCTGCTGTTTTCGCAGCAAAGGGCCGTTGCGTGCAAAATTGATATCGGAACGGACGCGTTTTCACCCTACGCCGTCGAAGAAAAATCGGGCACAGGCAATTTTGTGTTAATCGATGATACGGTCTGTAAAAATGAGACGATCGTCAGAGCGGATGAATCCGAATGGAAAGAAAGCCTTTCCGACCTGCTGAGCCACCGCCATTCTACCTATCGCTTTCTGACGCTGGTTTCACAGGCAGCTCCACACTATGAAATCACCAGGATTCCCAAGGTCATCAGGGAGTCCATTCAATTGCTTACCCCCTGTAAAGGTGGAATTACGCTGCCCGATTATTACAGCTTCCTCCACCGTCTTTGCCCTTTTTGACCTCGCCGCAAGCGTTCTTTCATCACATCTTTTGTAGCTGACAAAGTATGTCGTTGTGCCCAGTTGCGCACATACGACCCCATTTGCCATTATGCTATCCATCCTTTGTCTGCCGGCCTGCCGTGCAGCAACAAGGCTATTCCTATTCCCCTGAATTTGCCAACCAATTTATACAAACGCATCATGAAAAATTTTAAATGGCCATTCCTTCTGCTAATCAGCATTTTCACTTACGGCTGCGCTTCTAAAAGTGAAACTGTTTCCAATGCGAAGGATAGCATTCTGACCATCCCCGTAACAGAATTAAGGCCCCAGAAAACAGAACTGCACCGCGAATACGTAGGCGATATCCACGCCATGCGTAACGTCGAAATATATGCCCGGGTGAAAGGTTACCTGGAAGAAGTATACGTGGACGAAGGTAAAGAAGTCAGGAAGGGCCAGACTTTGTTCCGTATCAATAATGAGGAGTATGAGGCACAGTTGGCCAAGGCCAAAGCCACGCTGCAAAGCGCCATTGCCGAAGCAAAAGGAGCCGAGCTCGAACTTAAAAGGGTAAAATTGCTGGTAGAAAAGAATGTTATCACCAAAACGGAAGTAGAGGTCGCAGAGGCGAAGCTTGCTGCTGTCAATGCAAAAATCGAGGAAGCGAAGTCCGAAAAGTCCAATGCCGCCATTCAACTGGCGCATACTGTGATCAAAGCGCCATTCGACGGCGTCATCGACCGCCTTCCCCACAAAATGGGCAGCCTGATCGACGAAGGAACTCTGCTGACCACGCTATCGGACACTAAAATGGTTTACGCCTATTTCAACGTATCCGAAAATGAGTACCTGGAATATGTAAAGGCAAGGGGTAAGGCAGACACCAGAAACGCCATTGTTGAACTGGAACTTGCCGACGGCTCATTCTTCAAGCACAAGGGCAACATCGAAACCATGGAAGGCGCATTCGACGAAGGAACGGGCTCCATTGCATTCCGCGCCCGTTTTGCAAACCCCGAAAAACTGCTGAAACACGGCTCCACAGGCACGATCCGCCTCACCAATACAGTCGATAATGCAATCCTCATTCCGCAGAAAGCCGCATTTGAAATTCAGGACAAGAACTTTGTGTATGTGCTCGGGAAGGACAACAAGATCAAGACGCGCAGCTTCGTGCCGCAGTCGCGGCTATCTACTTTTTACGTGGTAAAATCAGGCTTGGAACCGGGAGAAACGATCGTTTACGAAGGACTTCAGTCTTTGCGGGACGGGGCTACCATCAACCCCAAAACCGTCTCGATTGACACAACCGATGTATCGACCGACAAAATCGAGCTTACCTCGCGGTAGCCGCCCTTCTATCACCTGAATTGTAGATTATGTTTCAAAAATTCATTGAGCGACCCGTTCTCTCACTGGTTATATCCATATTTATAACCCTGCTCGGACTGCTGGCAGTGGTCGAATTACCTGTTTCGCAGTTTCCTGATATCGTTCCCCCTTCTGTCGTAGTAACGGCAACCTATACAGGTGCCAATGCCGAGGTTTGCGTGGACGCCGTGGCTGTACCCCTTGAAAAAGCGATCAACGGGGTGCCCGGCATGACCTATATGACCAGTGTCTCCGGTAACGACGGCGTCACGACGATCAGTATTTCGTTCAATGTGGGTGTCGACCCGGATCTCGCAGCGGTAAACGTTCAGAACCGCGTGCAGACGGTCATCGACGAACTCCCCGAAGAGGTGATCAAAGCCGGTGTAACCACCGAAAAAGAAGTGAACAGTATGCTCATGTACCTCGACATTATGAGCACCGACACCGCGGCGGGTGAAGATTTTGTTTACAATTTCGCCGATATCAATATTCTCAAAGAGCTGAAAAGGATCGACGGCGTGGGTCGCGCGCAGATCATGGGTAGCAAGGATTACTCGATGCGCGTGTGGCTGCAACCCGACCGTATGAACGGCTATCATGTTTCCGCAGACGAAGTCATTCAGGCGATCCGTGATCAAAACGTGGTTGCAGCACCAGGGAAAACCGGTGTCAGCTCGGGCCGTGAAAAAAATGTGTTGCAGTATGTATTGAAATATACCGGAAAACTGTTCGAACCGGCCCAATACGAAAACATTGTACTCCGGTCGAATCCCGATGGTTCGGTGCTTAAATTGAAGGATGTTGCCAAAATCGAATTCGGTACGCTGGAATACGATATGGCCTCCAAGTCGAACGGACGGCCTTCGGCTTCCATCATGATCAAGCAGCGCCCCGGCTCCAACGCCCAGGAGGTGATTCAAAATATCAAGAACAAAGTCGCCGAGCTGAAAAAGACGACATTCCCTCCCGGAATGGACTATTTCGTATCCTATGACGTTTCCCGCTTCCTGGATGCCTCCATTCACGAGGTAATCCGCACGCTGATCGAGGCATTTATACTGGTGATCCTGATCGTTTACCTGTTCTTGCAGGATTTCCGCTCGACACTCATTCCGGCGTTGGCAGTGCCGGTTGCCCTCGTGGGCACATTCGCTTTTATGCAGTTATTTGGGTTCTCCATTAACTTGCTGACGCTTTTCGCACTCGTACTGGCAATCGGTATTGTCGTCGATAATGCCATCGTCGTCGTCGAGGCAGTGCACGCCAAAATGGCCGAAAAGCACCTCGGCGCAAAGGAGGCCACGATCGAGTCTATGAAAGAAATGAGCGGGGCCATCATCGCGATCACGCTGGTTATGTCCGCAGTTTTTGTTCCTGTTGCATTTATGTCGGGCCCCGTCGGGATTTTCTACCGGCAATTCTCCATTACCCTGGCGATCTCCATTGTGATTTCAGGCATCAACGCCCTCACGCTTACGCCTGCATTGTGTGCATTAATGCTGAAAAACACGCATGGGCAGCCAGTTAAAAGCAATCCTCTCACCAGGTTCTTCAATGGATTCAACAAGGGTTATGACGGTGTGCAGAGTGGTTACCGGAAACTTCTGGCATCCATAGTAAGCCGCAGGATGATCACGATCGGACTGTTACTTGCATTTTGTATCGGCACTTATGGTATCAACACCATTCTTCCCAGCGGATTTATCCCTACCGAAGATCAGGGGGTAATTAACGTCAACGTCACAACGCCGGTGGCCGCCACCGTCGAAAGAACGGAGGCCGTTCTGGATGAAATTCAGAAGGTAGCTGAAAGCCTGGAACCCGTTGAATCCGTTTCTTCACTGTCCGGTTACAGCCTGCTTACGGAATCCGCAGGTTCATCCTATGGAATGGCGATGATCAACCTGAAACCCTGGGATCAGCGGAAGGCTTCCGTGAAAGACATTATCGCAGAAATGGAAGCCAAAACGAAGCATATCACCGATGCCGAAATTCAGTTCTTCCCACCTCCTACCGTACCTGGCTTCGGTAACTCCAGCGGTTTCGAGCTGCGTGTGCAGGACCGGTCGGGGAATGAGGATTTGCAAAAAACCGCCGAGGTGACCAACAAGTTTGTGAAAGACCTCATGGCCACGCCCGAAATCGCTGCTGCATTCAGCAGTTTCGATGCGAGCTTTCCACAGTACATGATCCACGTGGACTCAGACATTGCCGCAAAGAAAGGCGTTTCCATAGACGTCGCGATGAGCACGCTTCAAACCATGATCGGCAGCTACTATGCCTCGAATTTCATCCGGTTCGGGCAGATGTACAAAGTAATGGTGCAGGCTGATGCCAGCTATCGTAAAAATCCCGAGGACATTCTGAAACTGTATGTCAAAAACAACCGGGGCGAAATGGTGCCGTTTTCAACCTTCATCCGCCTCGAAAGAGTGTACGGACCTGAGTTGCTTACGCGCTATAACATGTATACGTCGGCGATGATCAATGGAGATGCCGCACCGGGTTACAGTAGCGGGGACGCCATTAAAGCTGTGGAGCGGGTGGCTGCCGCCAGTCTCCCCAAAGGTTTCACCTACGACTGGTCCGGTATGACGCGCGAAGAGATCCTTTCGGGCAACCAGGCCATTTTCATCTTCGGTATCTGTCTGGTTTTTGTGTACCTGCTGCTTGCCGCGCAATATGAGAGCTTCCTGCTGCCCTTGCCGGTTATTCTATCACTTCCTACCGGCGTTTTCGGTGCATTCCTGGCCCTTAAATTAATGGGACTTGAGAACAACATTTACGCACAGGTTTCGCTGGTCATGCTGATAGGTCTTTTAGGTAAAAATGCTATCCTGATCGTAGAATATGCGATTATCAGGCAAAAAGAGGGTCGTACCGTGATCGAAGCAGTGCTGGAAGGTGCGACTGAGCGGCTTCGCCCTATTCTGATGACCTCTTTCGCATTTGTCGCAGGGCTTATCCCCCTGGTGATGGCTTCCGGCGCCGGGGCCATCGGCAACCGGTCTATCGGGGCTGCTGCCGCGGGAGGTATGCTGATCGGTACTATTTTCGGGGTGATCGTCATACCGGGGCTCTATGTACTTTTTGCAAGCCTTGCCAAACCCAAGAAGACCCCTCCACCGGTAGTAGCTCAGGAAGAAGCGTTGCTACACTGATTTTCTTTCAAGCCGCGGCATTTCGTCCGCGGCTCTTCATATCAGCATTTACATTAATGAAAAACTATAAAAGGCTTTCCCCTCTACTTCTGGCCGCATTGCTCTTGTCCGTTTCGGGGTGCAAACTGACACAACCTGTCGAGCAGCATACACGGATTAAAACGCCCGAGACATTTGCCGGTAAAACCGATTCAGCAGGGATCGGCTCCATTCAATGGAAGACCTTCTTCACCGACCGGCATCTGGTAGCCCTGATCGACACGACGCTGCAAAACAACCTCGACCTGAAAATGGCAGTGCAGCGTATCGAAATGGCCCGTGCGGGGATTACAGCCGCGCATGGTGCGTTACTGCCCACGATATCCGGCGACATCTCCGGTGGCGGCCGGAAATTCGGCGATTATACCATGGACGGCGTAGGTAACTATGACACCAATTTCTCCGGAAACATCGACAACGATCGCCGGCTTCCCGCTCCCTTCATGCCGGATTATTTCGTTGGCCTTCGGAGTTCCTGGGAAGTGGACATCTGGGGTAAGCTGAAGAACCAGAAAAAAGCAGCGTACAACAGATTTTTGGCCAGCGAAAAAGGCCGGCAAGCCATTGTAACGGGGCTTATCGCCGAGATCGCCCGGTACTATTATGAACTGTTGGCGCTCGATACCGAACTTGATATTATCAGAAAAAACATCGCATTACAGGAATCTGCCGTTGAAACGATCAAAATCCAGAAAGAGGGAGGCAGGGCCAATGAACTGGGTGTTCGCCAGCTGACCGCTCAACTCCTGAATACGCGAGCCCTGGAATTTGAGGTAGCTCAAAAGATCGTCGAGACTGAAAACAATGTCAATCTGCTGACGGGGCGTTTTTCGCAAACTGTAACCAGAGGTACAACCCTCGAACAAACGATGCCTGCCTCGATCAGTGCCGGCGTTCCTGCAAATATGCTCCGAAGACGTCCGGATATTCAGCAGGCTCAGCTGGATCTGCTGGCCAACTATTCCGACCAGCAGGCTGCGCAACTGGCTTTCCTGCCTGCTCTGAACATCACCGCATTCCTGGGTTTCAATGCCTTTAAAAGCAATCTGCTGTTTTCATCGGGATCGTTGGCATACAATGCTCTGGGCGGACTCACCGCTCCGCTCATTAATCGCAAAGCATTGAAGGCAAATCAGAAACGAGCCGAAGCAGCGAGCCTGGAAGCGCTGTATGCTTATAACAAATCGGTTTTGAATGGATTCAGAGAAGTTAATACCAGTCTCAAAAAACTGGAAAATACCCGACAGATCAGTGATTTGAAAAGGCAGGAAGTCGAAGTTCTTCAGCAGGCGGTTGTCACCTCCAAAGATCTTTTCCTCACAGGCTACGCATCCTATCTCGAAGTGATTACCGCGCAGAGAAGTGTGTTACAAGAGGAACTGAACCTAACAAATGTGCAGAAGGAGCAATTCCTTGCATTGGTAGAGTTGTACCGGGCGCTAGGCGGCGGCTGGGAGTAGTTACCTGTTACCATGGGAGGAGGAAATAGTGCCTCCTGTGGTGACCCTATCAGATTTCCACCGCTATGGATCTACTTGTTTCTTCGAGCATGCTGTTTTAATTGAGATCGATTATTGTTTGTTTTGCTTGCTTACTAACAAATCATCCAAAAACCGGCCAATTGCCTCACTTTCAATCCGTCCATAGTAAATTCTCCTATTGATAAGTACCGTCGGCGTTACTTCTATTCCGCGTGAGCGCAATTGAGTCATGCTTTTGACGATCCTGCTATTTTGACTTTTTGAATTCAGACACGACAAACATTCACGTCTGTTTAGTGCCAGACTTCCGATTAGCGAATCTATATCGGTTCGGCTGGTGGCATAAAGTGCATCATATGCATTCCAGAACTTACCCTGCTCTCCTGCACATTCGGACAACAACATTGAAGCTGTAACGCCGGAAGACAGGTTAATAGCTTCAAACCGAACGTGCTGTTTATATTTTTCGAATATTTTGCTAAGCTCCGGATATACACGCTTGCAAACCGGACAATCAAAATCAGATACTATCGTAATTGAAGTCTCGGCATTCTCATTCCCTTTGATATGAACTAAGACATCGTCCAGCCAGATCCCCGGCGGCTGTGGGCGACCTAGCAATACCCTGGCTCCATATTTTGCCCGTAGCTTCTCGACAAATCGTATCTTCAAGAATTTCTGGTAGCTATCGTACAGGATTTTCTTCCCGATTTCACTATCCAGCCGATGTAGTTCAAAAGGGTTTTTCTCATCGATCACCCCTCCGTACAACGCATTGTCTCGAATGTATTTCGACTGGGTTTCCACCCTTCCAATTCTCTTCATTTCAATCGCGAGCAAAGAATCGATTGTCAAGCCTCGCGCTCCTGCCTCCATTTCCAAAAGCCTGCTATTTATCAGCTCATTAGCCGCAATGCTTCGTGCGTCGAAAATTGCGAATAAATACTCGTACAATGAATTTTTGATCAAGTCATCAACTTCATCCATGTATATGGCTTGTCCAGCTGCTTTTGCCGCGATTCTTCGATCTGCAGGGCGCTCACAAGTGGTAAGAACAATGCACGAGCACGTCAGCGCGAGAGATCCGCTGATCAGACTTAACCCCTTCACCTGGCTCTCCTTATGTTGAAAGTTGTATTCCCGGGATCGTTTGTCCTGTCGACTCCATAGCCTTGCACATGCGAATCGCCTGTCACTACATTGGTCACCCAATCGACGGAATACAGCTGATTTACATTGTTATTATTCTCATCATCTGTTTTTAAAGTTCCCATACCCGCTTGCCCACCCACAACAGGCAAAGTAAACGTTCCCAGAACTCCGTAACTAAACCCCAAATCCGGAAATTGCGCATCCTGGTTTGGTCCAGGCGTGTTCTTCCCCGCTATCGCCCAGAACTGGAAGTTTGTGCCGTTTTTACTGATCACATTCGGACTAAAATCTCCCTCTAACAAAGCATTCTTATTGTTGTTGTCTTCATTGTCTATGTAGACGTTCCAAACGCGTGGTTCCATATATACTGTCTTATTATTCCCCAATCTCAGCAAAAGATATTCCGTTGGTGCATTGAACGTCATAAACCTAAACGCCGCCCCATATACGACGCAGAAAGTATGCCCGGTGTTACCATTTCCGTCTATCGACCAGGAGCCCGTCCAACCGGAACCCGTCGTATTACCATTATCCTGGTTATCCATGAAAATTTTAACCTTTTCTGATCCAGCTGGGCATGCATCAATTGCTGGGATCACGCCTACCGGATAGCCTTCCGAAAGGTTTCTGGTTACCTTGTAACGTGATTCAAATGACCTCTGATAGTTTAGCAATCTTGCGCGAACCGCTTCCTGCATCTCCTTCGAAGCCGTTGTTTCATCCTCCGCCTGATACGCGTGTTCCTCCTTTTCGCACCCTGCCAGGTAAGCCGTCTCAATCTTTTCAATGATTGGCTCCAATGCTGCATCGTCAGTTATTTCATTTTCTCTCTTACATGAGAGCATGAAAAGTAAAAATACAACGGCTGGGAGTACCAGGCCGGCCATCGGAAAATGATGGTTTGGGAAACTTAAATTTCTCATGGTATATCTGTTTCTTACACTGCAAAGAGACTGATTTAATACCTCATCCGAAAAAAGAACCGGTTGTACTTTACACCCAAGTCGGTTGTATTTTACAACTTGACCATCAATAATAAATCATCTACTTTGCAGCATTCCTTCCTTTCACACACTTGGAAAATTATGACAGATTTCTTCCAGATGATCAGGGCCGTCCGTATGATGAAAGGTGTCAAGCAATCGGACATCGCCCAGCTTTTACAGGTTCGCCAGCAATCTATAAGTAAGCTGGAAAATGGCAAGACTCGTATTTCGAGAGAAACAGCGGATAAAATAGCCAGGTACCTGGGTTTTCCCGACCGCTTCGAGATGGAAACTTTCTACGATAATCATATCAGCGAGAAGAAGGCACGCGAAAACCTGATAGCATAAATCCTTGCTACCAGTCAATAATTCGCATTAACCCAATACTAAATGGACACCTTCCTAAACAGTACTGATGCTCAACTTCGACCATGTTAGTTCTCCTTCATCAAACTTATTCCCAAACCCCCATGGCATTTAAAGGCATATTAGCTGGCTCTGCGTGCATTACCCTGCTTATTCTCTTCGCTGTCTGTTTTTTGCTTCGGTGGACCAACACACCTCCTCACCCCAACACAAGCCACATTGTAGCAATCAATAAACTACTCTATCAGTTAAGAAAAGAGTGCATCGCCGGGCAAATTGATGTGGCACAAAACACCGTAGAAGATGTAAAGCAGGAATGGAGCTACCTGGATGTGATTTTGCGAGGTCAGACCTTTTGCCCGTCCGACAGTTTGCAAACATTGGATTCGCTTGTACGACTGATGCTCAACAAAGACAAATCAAAATGCCTGCTGCCCATTGTCCTGAATGAAATTAATTTGGTCAACAACAGACTTGACAAAGCCCATTAACACAAAAAGAGCACGGACATTACGCCCGTGCTCTTTTGTTATTAAGTATGACAAATACTACTGTTTCTTCTTAGTCCCGGCCAAACTTGGCTCTTTCGATATCACGATCAAGTCCGCCAGCATTCTTCCCGTTTCAGTAAGATAGATATCCTTTTTCTTTTTCACATCTTTCGGAGCTTCGGCCACTTTTGAATCAGCCTCTTCTTCCTCATCATCCGCATTGTCTTCACCGAGCTGCTTCATTGCTGCGCGTTTCTTTTCAGCCTCGTCGCGCTCAATTTTCCGCTTTGATTCTTGCAAAGACACTATTTTGTTTTCACGTGCCTGCTTGAAATCATCGAGGGTCTTCACAAGCGTTTTAAGCTCTTCATCCGTTTTCAGGCGGTGTTTGTATTTGTCGCGCAGCTGCTCAACCACTTTGGGATTGATATTATTGGCAACTTCATAGCGTGAAGATGCTATCTGATCCCAGGGCAATGCGCTGGCTTGCGATCCTTCGCCGTATTCATTCACTTTAAACGCCGTAGGCAATTCCAGATCAGGCATAACGCCTTTCAACTGCGTGCTGCTGCCGTTAATGCGATAGAACTTGGCCACGGTCAGTTTCACCTGTCCCAATTGATCTGTCTCCTTAGGGACCCATTGATTAAGGTCGATCAGCGTTTGAACCGTACCTTTTCCGTACGTTTGCTCACCCACTATGATTCCGCGCTTGTAGTCCTGAATAGCGGCAGCAAAGATCTCCGAAGCTGAAGCACTGAAACGGTTAACCATTACAGCCATCGGACCATCGTACGCTATGCTGGGATCGTTATCCGACTGTACTTCAATTTCTCCCTGACCTTCTTTCACCTGCACCACAGGACCACGATTAATAAAAAGCCCGGTCAATGATACGGCTTCCGTCAGCGAGCCACCTCCGTTATTGCGCAGGTCGATCACGATTCCGTCAACATTGGATGCCTGCAAGTCGGTGATCAGCTTCTGAACGTCGCGGGTTGTGCTTGAAAACTCCTTTTCTCTATGCTGAGCACCTTCAAAGTCGCGATAGAATAATGGGATATCGATCACCCCAATTTTGAAGTCTTTATTGCCATTGTTAATAGAAACAATCTCGCTCTTTGCACGCTGCTCTTCCAGCTTGATCTTCTCGCGGACAAGGCGATACTCCTTCGGCTGAGCCCCGGCTATCGCATCTGCCGATATTACCTGCAAACGCACGACCGTCGATTTAGGTCCTTTAATCAGTTTCACCGCATCGTCCACGAACCAGCCAACGATGTCGACAAACTTACCCTCGTCGCCTTGTGCCACGGCAATAATTTTGTCTTCCTTTTTAAGCTGTTTGCCTTTGAATGCCGGTCCGCCAGGGATGACCTCGACGATCTTAATATAATTGTCCTCTTCCCGCAGCAATGCACCAATACCTTCCAGCGACTGGCTCATCTCCTGCTTGAAGCGATCCGCAGAAGTGGGCGCCATATAGCTGGTATGCGGATCCAGAGATTCGGCATAAGCATTCATAAACATCTGGAATACCTGTTCGGTGCGAATCCGGCCAAGTGCACGGTCGCGTGTTTTATACCGGTCGCGAAGTGTCGTGATCACCGCAGTGTCCGCCTTACCCGACAGTTTGAGGTCTAATGCCTCGCTTTTCAGGTATTTGCGCCAGGTATCGTTCAGCTCATCCGTATTCTTCGCCCAGGCCGCTTTTTCACGGTCGGTGTTCATGGACTCGTCCGCTGTAAAGTCGAATGGCTTCGGCTCTTTCAGCAGCGTCTGAATGTATTCGCTCCGTTCTTTATAGCGCTTCCGGAAGACATTGTAGATCTGAAAAGGGACATCAAGTTCCCGCTTCTGCAAATAGTCATCGAAAGAATTCTTATACTGCTCAAACTCGGTAAGATCCGTTGCCAGATAGTAAAGCTTACCATGGTCAATCGCATCAATGTATTTATCGAAAATCGCCGCTGAAAGGGAATCATTCAGTTTCGTTTTCCTATAGTGATAGCTGGATAAGATCCTCGTTGTCAACTCCTCCGCCTTAAATTGCGCCGGAATGGGCTTGATATCTTCATCCATGGAGGTAGTCGCTGGTGCCGTCACCTCCACTCGTTCCTGAACAGGGCCCCGCTGCCAACCCAGCAACACAACCGGAATAAGAGTGATAAGATACTTTTTCATTGTCGCATGTTTCCTATTTTACAATTTCCAATAATTCTACCTCAAACACCAGGGCCGAATAAGCCGGTATCTGAGGACCTGCCGCACGCTCGCCGTAAGCCAGCTGATAAGGAATGAAGAGTTTCCACTTCGACCCCACAGGCATCAACTGAAGCGCCTCGGTCCATCCTTTGATAACACCATTGACCGGAAATTCAACCGGCTCGCCTCTGTCGACCGAGCTGTCAAAAACCGTTCCATTGGTCAATGTGCCGTGATAGTGTGTTTTTACTTTATCAGTGGCAGCAGGCTTGGGACCTTCGCCGGTTTTGATGATCTGGTATTGCAGGCCGCTTTCGGTGGTGGTCACCCCCTGCTTCTTCTTGTTTTCTTCCAAAAACTTCTCGCCTTCCACACGCACGACCGCACCTTTTTCTTCCATAGCCTTCTGGAAATAGCCCTGGATGAACATATTCGCGTCTTCCGGTGCGAATGCGGTCTTTTCTCCCTTCAATGCCGAGGCGATGGTTTTTGTAAGCAGTTCAGTATTAATGCTGTTGATTCCTTGTGAAGATAACGAATTTGCAAAGCTTACCCCAATCGCCACCGACAAAGAATCCGCCTGGGTTTTGAGTACGACCGGGGCCGTTGTTGCTTTTACAGGTGCAGCCGCTGATTTCTTTACTGTTGCAGCTGGTTTAGTGGTTTTTTTAATAGTCTGTGCTGTGCCTTCCGCGGTTGCCAATACTCCAAATGCCAGGGCTGCTAAAATGGTTTTCTCTAATTTGTACATTGTACTGATGGACGGTCAATAAGATTGAAATTGAATATATAAGTGTTATTAACGAACTCAATTACAACAAAAACACAATCAGTACCTAAAAAAGTTTTAAAAATGTTCCTACGGGCGTATAAGCGGCAATTTCGTGCCGGAGAATAACCCGGGTGCCTCCTCCTTGGAAAAATCTAATTTTATATCTTAGGTTTTAGTTAAATCATTCTGTTTTTACCAAAATAAAACTCTACCTTTGCGGCAGTTTTCAGAAAACTTACTACTATACTCTAAATAAGTCAATTATACTATGGTATCTGTTAGACCGGATGAAGTTTCGGCCATCCTGCGCGAACAACTTGCAGGCGCTCGATCAGAAGCAGAACTCGAAGAAGTAGGAACAGTCCTTCAGGTTGGTGACGGTGTTGCCCGCATTTATGGTCTTTCCCAGGTACAGGCAGGTGAGCTGCTTGTTTTCGAGAACGGCCTTAAAGCCCTCGCTCTTAACCTCGAGGAAGACAATGTTGGAGCCGTATTACTGGGGGATTTCAGTGACATCAAAGAAGGTGCTACTGTAAAACGTACCAAAGAGATCGCTTCCGTAAAAGTAGGTGACGGAATCATCGGCCGTGTGGTAAACACGCTGGCTGAGCCGATCGACGGTAATGGCCCTATTTCAGGCGAGTTGTTTGAAATGCCGATCGAGCGTAAAGCTCCCGGTGTTATCTACCGCCAGCCGGTAACCGAACCGCTTCAAACTGGTATCAAGTCAATCGACGCGATGATCCCCATCGGCCGCGGCCAGCGGGAATTGATCATCGGTGACCGCCAGACAGGTAAAACTGCTGTTGCGATCGACACGATCATCAACCAGAAAGAATACTTCGAAAAAGGCGAACCGGTTTACTGTATCTACGTAGCCTGCGGACAAAAAGCTTCCACGATCAAAAGTATCGAAGCAACTCTTCGCAGGTACGGCGCAATGGACTATACGGTCATTGTAGCAGCTGGTGCATCCGATCCTTCTCCGATGCAATTCTATGCTCCGTTTACAGGCGCTGCGATCGGTGAATACTTCCGCGATACCGGCCGTCCTGCATTGGTTATTTACGATGACCTTTCGAAACAAGCGGTTTCTTACCGCGAAGTGTCCCTGCTCCTCCGTCGTCCTCCGGGCCGCGAAGCTTACCCAGGTGACGTATTCTATCTCCACAGCCGTCTTTTGGAACGTGCTGCGAAAGTGATCGCTGATGACAACATCGCTGCCAACATGAACGACCTGCCGCCTTCATTGAAAGGTAAAGTAAAAGGTGGTGGTTCACTAACAGCCCTTCCGATCATCGAAACCCAAGCTGGTGACGTTTCGGCTTACATTCCTACGAACGTAATCTCGATCACCGACGGACAGATCTTCCTTGAATCCAACCTCTTCAACTCGGGTATCCGTCCTGCGATCAACGTTGGTATCTCGGTATCCCGCGTGGGTGGTAACGCACAGATCAAATCGATGAAGAAAGTTTCGGGTACCCTGAAACTGGATCAGGCGCAGTTCCGCGAGCTGGAAGCATTTGCGAAATTCGGTTCCGACCTCGATGCCGCTACCAAGCTGGCGATCGACCGGGGACGCCGCAACCAGGAAATTTTGAAACAAGCGCAATACTCGCCGGTACCTGTCGAATTGCAGGTAGCAACCGTTTACGCATCCACCAAAGGTTTGCTGGATACCGTAGACGTAGCTCGTGTGAAAGAATTTGAAAAAGACTTCACTACCGTGCTGGCTGGACAATATAAAGAAGCACTTGCTGCTTTGCGTGCCGGGAAACTGGACAACAGCGTAACAGACGTTATTGAGAAAGTAGCTAAAGAAGTTGCTGTAAAATATCGTTAACCGGTCAAAGGCCGGAGCCAACCAGCTGCGGCCTTTCCTACTACATATTCAATAGGATCACCGGATCGCTTAAAACACCCAGAGAATGGCAAGCTTAAAAGAAGTACGTAACCGCATTGTTTCGGTTAATTCCACACAGCAGATCACCAAAGCCATGAAGATGGTGGCGGCCGCAAAGCTGCGTCGTGCGCAGGATGGCATCCTTCAGATGCGCCCTTATGCACAGAAGCTTGGTGAAATGCTTTTGACGGTATCGTCGGGCGCGGAAAGCGCTGGTGACAGCCCTTTGAAAGCGGTTCGCGCCGTTGAGAAAGTGCTGATCATCGTCGTCACTTCCGACCGTGGATTGTGCGGAGCATTCAATACGAATGTAATCAAAGCTACACTCCAGCTGATCGAGCAAAAATACCCGGCTCAGGCAGCAAAAGGAAATGTAGAAATATTTTCAATCGGTAAAAAAGGAGCGGAATCGCTGGTACGTCGCGGCTTTACCGTCAACACGGCTTACACCGACCTGTTCGGAAGACTGAGCTTTGTGAACGTGAAAAATGCTGCCGAAGAGATCATGAAAGATTTCTCGGAAGGCCGCTACGATGCAGTGGACATTGTGTACAACGAGTTCAAGAACGTGGCGACACAGATCATTCACGCCGACCCTTACCTGCCGATTCCTGTCGAAAACAAATCGACTAAGTCTAAAAAGACCGAGGTGAATTACATTTTCGAACCAACCGAAGAAGAAATTCTTGCAGAGTTGATTCCAAAATCGCTGAAAATCCAGTTGTACCGTGCCGTTCTCGAATCCAATGCATCGGAGCAAGGCGCACGTATGACGGCCATGGACAAGGCGACTGAAAATGCACAGGAACTTCTTAAAGACCTGCGCCTGGTTTACAACCGGACACGTCAGGCAGCAATTACGAAAGAGATCCTCGAAATTGTGGGCGGTGCAGAAGCTTTGAAAAACTAAGGTTTCACGTCCTATCATAAAACGGCCGGGTTGTAATAATCCGGCCGTTTTTTTGTTTATTTAATACTGTGATCTGTTATTTAAATGAACAAGTTATGGCTGATTTGATTGAAAGAATTACTGTAAATCCTGATCTGTGTAATGGAAAACCGACCATTAGAGGAAAAAGAATTACCGTGCAGACATTCTCGAACATCTGGCAGCTGGGGACAGCCGGGAAACCATTTTGGATCAATTTCCCTCACTGGAAGATGCTGACATAAATGCTTGTCTAAACTTCGCAGCGCAAATGGCCGGAAGAAATTAAAAACCAACCAACCACACCTTATGCAACATCCCAAAGGCCTTTTCAAACTACTCACATTTCTCGTCATTACCGGCTTCGCATCGATCAGCTACGCGCAAAACCTCGACGATATTATTGCCAAGCATATTCAGGCCATGGGCGGGAAAGAGAAACTGGCCAAACTTGAAAGCATGAAGATTACTGCCGAAATGGATGTGATGAACATGAAGGTGCCCGTCAGCACGATTATTGTCCAGAATAAGGGATTCCGGAGCGAGACAACCGTGCAAGGAATGACCATCGTGCAGGCAGTGAGCGGCACGAAGGGATGGGCCATCAATCCAATGTCAGGGCAAACGAAAGCAACTGCACTGCCCGAAGAAGCCGTCAAATCGATGACCGCTGAAACAGATCTGACCGGACTTTACAACTATAAGGAAAAAGGATATAATCTGACGCTGGACGGCGAAGAAGAATTGATGGGAGCCAAAGTTTATAAGGTGAGCATGCTGCTGCCCAATGGCATCAAGCGAGTAAACTATATCTCCAAGGACACATTCTACATCCTGAAAATCATAGCACAGACCAATGTGAACGGGCAGGATGTCATGTCTGAAAACACGCAGTCGGATTTCCGGGCTGTGGATGGGATCTACTACCCATTCTCATCGGAGGTAACAACCTCAGCAATGCCTGGTACCAAGATGGCGTTGAAAATCACGTCGCTGGAAGTCAATCAAAAAATCGACCCCAATATTTTCGTAATGCCTCAGTAGCGCTCGGAAAGCCACTTTATGAAATCCCGGAATAATTTTTTCGGGATTTTTTTTATGCATTTGAAACTAATTTTTACATTTGCATGTATATACATTAAATGTTGATACACAAAAAAACCGATATAAATCATGGCTACTACTAAATGGGTGATTGACCCAACACATTCCGAAATCCAGTTCAAAGTGAAACACCTGGTGATTTCCACTGTAACCGGCGCATTCAAAACTTTTGAAGGCGGTATTGAAGCTGAAAACGAAGATTTCGACGGTGCTACCGTCCACTTTTCCGCTGATGTGGAAAGTATAGATACCAATCAGGCTCAACGCGACGCACATTTGAAATCAGCCGATTTCTTCGACGCCGAGAACCACCCCAAATTGTCATTCTCTGGTAAACTGGTAAAAAAAGGCGACGATGATTACAGCCTCAGGGGAGATCTGACCGTAAAAAATGTTACCAAGTCGATTGATTTCGCAGTAGAACATGGCGGTAACATGACCGACTTCTACGGCAATAACAAATCGGGTTTCGAAATCTCCGGCAAGATCAACCGTAAGGAATTCGGTCTGGAATGGAGCGCAGTAACCGAGGCCGGCGGCGTGGTCGTAGGGGATGACGTGAAACTGATCGCCAACGTGCAGGTTGTGAAGCAATAATATTTAATAAACCGTTCCTCTTACGAAAAGCGTGGATATTTTTATCCCGCTTTTTTTGTTTCCAGCCGGTTCGTTAATACATTTCAATTTCCATTGGGTAAACAAATCGGAATTGTAGCTTATCAGGGGGAAACGACATTCTATCGTCCTAATAGTTATTATTTTCGGCTCAAAACGATATTTACATTGATCATTGAAACACGCGCCTATGCCCGTGCGGGACTTTTAGGCAATCCTTCTGATGGTTTTTTCGGAAAGACGATATCTATATCTGTAAGAAATTTCGGTGCTTCCATTTCGCTTTACGAGTCACCGGAACTGCACATCGAGCCCCAGCCCCAGGACCTTAACACTTTCCGCAGCATTTTTCATCTGCGCGATTCCGTGAATATGCTAGGCTACAATGGAGGTATTCCGCTCATTAAGGCGGGTATCAAGAAGTTTGGCGACTATTGTGAGGAGAATGCCATCAGGCTGCCCAACAAGAACTTTACCGTCCGCTACCGCTCATCCATCCCCAGGCAGGTAGGCATGTCAGGGTCCAGCGCGATTATCGTGGCATTGTTCCGCGCATTGATGCAGTTTTACAAAGTCGAAATACCATTGGAAATATTGCCGCAACTCGTAATGGTTACCGAAACCGAAGAGTTGGGCATTACCGCCGGCTTGCAGGACCGTGTGATCCAATGCTATGAGGGTTGTGTGTACATGGATTTTGACAAGAACATGATCCAAACGAAGGGTCATGGCCGCTATGAGCGCATTAACCCTGAATTGTTGCCTAAACTTTATGTGGCATATAACACTAATCTGAGCAAGGTCTCGGGGAAAGTCCATAACGATGTCCGAACGCGGTTCGACCGTGGTGAACAGGACGTAATCGATGTGCTGGGGCAGATCGCCCAAAAGGCCGAAGATGGCCGCACGGCATTGCTGGAAGGCCGCGCGGACGATCTGCACGCGTTGATGAACGAGAATTTTGACCTGCGCTGCAAGATCTATAATGTCCCCGAATCCAATAAAAAGCTGATCAACGCAGCACGCGCATGCGGCGCATCGGCCAAATTTGCAGGATCCGGTGGCACCATCATAGGCATTTACAAAGACGACGATATGCTGAACCAGCTTTTTGTGCAACTGAAAAAATTCAACGCACGGGTGATCAGGCCGTTTGTGGTTTAGAGGCTGTAAGCTGTAAGCCTTAGGCGATAAGCTACTTGAACGTGCTATAAGCTATATGCGAGCCATTAAGTGAATCAATGCCTGTTTTAATACATAATAAAAAAACAAAGCTTTAAGCTCAAAGCCTATTGCTTACAGCTTAAAGCCCTTTAAAAAAACTATGATCCGCAAAGCCGTTATACCTGCTGCCGGGCTTGGAACCCGGTTCCTGCCTGCAACCAAATCGATGCCCAAGGAAATGCTTCCGATTATCGACATTCCGACCATTCAGTATGTGGTACAGGAAGCGGTAGATTCCGGAATTGAAGATATTCTGATCATTTCCGGAAAAGGCAAGCGCGCCATCGAAGACCATTTCGACCGGAATGTCGAACTTGAAAGCCGCCTGGAAGAAAAAGAAGACCTGCTGTGGTTCAATGAAATGCGCCGGCTGGCAGATATGGCCAACGTCCACTTCGTAAGGCAGAAAGAGGCCAATGGACTTGGTGATGCCATTTATTATGCACGTCACCATGTGGGGAACGAGCCATTCGCGGTATTGCTGGGCGATACCATTATGGATTCGGTGATCCCGGTTACCCAGCAGCTCATGGATACCTACGAGCAATACGGCGGATCCGTGATCGCAGTCGAAGAGGTCCCCGCCAATAAGGTGAACCGGTACGGGATCGTAGGCGGCAGTCCTCTCAGCGATTCGATCATGGAACTGAGCACGCTCGTCGAGAAACCGGCGATCGACAAAGCGCCTTCCAACCTGGCTATTGCCGGCCGTTACATCCTGACGCCCGAGATTTTCAATACAATAGAACAAACACCAAAGGGTAAAAACAACGAGATTCAGCTTACCGATTCCCTTTTGCTGCTTTTGAAACGCGAGAATATATTTGCGCACCACATTGAAGGCAAGCGTCACGATATCGGGGATAAGCTCGATTATCTCAAAACCACGGTCGAGTTCGCATTGAAAAGAAAGGAGTTTGCGGAGCCGTTTCGTCAATTCCTGATCGATATTTTGAATAAGTAATTAAACAAGCCATAGCCATGCCTAAACAAGTCGTCGTCAGCGGAGCCACCGGAAATCTCGGTAAAGATGTTGTCAGAAAACTCACAGAGCTCGGCTATGGCTTGCATATTAATGTGCGGGAAGGCAAAACGGACGCTTACCGTGATAACCAGAACGTTTCGAATTATCTGGCCGACCTTGCAAATGCCGAACAGGCAGAGCAGTTTGTAGCAGAAGCTATCACCAATGCAGGGAAAATCGAGGCAGGTGTATTGCTGGCAGGCGGGTTTGCAATGGCCGGACTGACGGATACCACCGATTCCGACATTGAACGAATGCTGACGATGAATTTCAGAACCGCATTTCACGTCGTCAAACCGTTGATGAAACATTTCGATGCCATGGGTGGCGGGCAGTTCATTTTCATCGGCTCACGCTCAGCGATCGTGCCGGAAACCGGGACGGGAAGCTTTGCTTACACCCTCGCAAAATCACTGATTTTCCAGATGGCCGACCTAATCAATGCGGAAGGGAAGGAAAAAAACATCTCCGTGACCGTGATTGTCCCCAGCATTATTGATACCCCCGACAACCGCACGGCGATGCCGGGTTCGGATTTTAGCAAATGGATTCCGGCCAAAGATATGGCAGAAGGCGTAGCATTTGTACTGAGCGATACAGGGACAAAATTACGGCAGACCGTTTTGAAGCTTTACAACGAAGCCTGAGTCAATCCCACCACGCTCCGGTCCTGCGGATGTGCTGCCATTTGATCCAATATGACCAAAGAGCACATTACACCCATGTCAAAAGATATCCGGAGTGTCCAGCACGGCAATTTTCACCTGCGAAATAGTGCTTCTCTGTTTCTTTAAGACGGTAAACTCGTAACGCTTCGTTTTGAACTTCTCTCCTACCGCCGGAATGCGGCCGAACTTCCATATCATGTAGCCCGCCAAAGTTTCGTAATCAGGTCTTTTGGTAATATCGTGCGGTAATTTATCGTTCAAATCCCCGATAGAGGCCGAACCCTGGACTGTGTAGGTATTATCCGTCTCATTTTTTACAATAGGCGCCTCGTTGTCGTACTCGTCCTGGATCTCCCCTACCAGCTCTTCCAGAATGTCCTCCATTGTCACGATCCCATCCACCCCGCCGTACTCATCGATGATCACAGCCATCTGCTGGCGGTTGACCTGAAATTCACGCAGCAATACACCGATTGGCTTCGATTCATGTACGGTCGCAATCGGCCTGATCAGTTCCCGGAGTACAATCTCCTTACCCTGCCGCATTTTCAGGAGCAGATCTTTCAAATGCAGGACCCCTATGACCTGGTCCAGCGTATCTTCATAAACCGGCATTCTGGAATAGCCCTCTTCGATCACCTTTTCAAGCTTGGCTTCGGAAAAATCATTCACATCGACGCCTACGACCTGCGGGCGCGGGATCATGATCTGGCGTGCAACCCTTTCGGAGAAATTGAATGCGTTTTTGATAAGATCATAATCCGCCGCCTCGATCATCCCGCTATCCTTCTGCTGTTGGACCAGGTAGCGGAGCTCATCGCTGCTATGCACCTCGCTCCCATGCGACGGCGTAATACCCACGCCTTTCAGGATCACATTTGCAATGCCGTTTAACAACCAGACAACCGGCCGGAAAACCAGGAAAAAGCCGTGCAGGGGGTAGGAAAGCATCAGAGTCGTCGACTCGGGCCTCTGAATAGCGATCGACTTGGGGGCAAGCTCACCAAAAACAATATGCAGCACGGTAATAATAGCAAATGCAGCAGGTAGTGCAATCTGATGTGCGAGTTCGGGATCGAGCGAAATACCTACCAGTTCCATGGCACTGATGAGGATCTTGGACACTACCGGCTCGCCAATCCAACCTAAACCAAGACTAGCCAGGGTGATGCCGAACTGTGTGGCGGCCAGGTATCCGTCCAGATTGGAGACAATTTGTTTGGAAAGAATGGCCATCCGGTTGCCTTCCTGGACTTTTTGTTCCAGCTGCGAAGCCCGGATCTTGACAATGGCAAATTCAGCAGCTACAAAAAAACCATTCAGCAATACGAGCACTAATGTGATGAGAACCTGGATAACCATGGAGGTTGGTAGATCAGTTTTAAGTTAGAATGCGTTTCAAAGCTGCATTTTAACAAAAAATTATACCATTGGGAAACCGGTGAGGCCTTTAATGCTTTTCCTGATGTCCGACTCCATCCCTAATTTTTGTAAATTGAATCCCTTATGAAAAGTGGCCACGCCGATCTACCATTGCATTACGGGAAAGTCCCGATCTGGCTCGCACAGCGTATGAGTGCGCTGGGCGGGTCCATTGTGGAAGCCATTGTCATGGAATACGGACGGGATGCATTGCTGCAAAAAATGAGTGATCCGTTCTGGTTTCAGTCGCTGGGGTGTGTGCTGGGAATGGATTGGCATTCATCCGGCATTACCACCTCGGTAATGGGCGCGTTGAAACAATCGGTCAATCGCAAGTCGGCCGAGCTAGGCATTTACATTTGCGGAGGCCGGGGCAAATATTCGAGGCAGACCCCGGCGGAGTTACTGGCCATTGCAGATAGAACGGGGCTGGACGGCAACCTGCTCGTCCATCACAGCAAACTATCCGCCAAAGTTGACAACACGGCTATTCAGGACGGCTTTCAGCTGTATCTGCATTCATTTGTCCTTTCCAAAGAAGGTCACTGGGCCGTTATTCAGCAGGGAATGAACACCGATGACAGGTTGGCGCGGCGGTACCACTGGCATTCACCAAGTATTCAATCATTCATCGAGGAGCCACATACATTCATCTATGGCCAAAATCAGGGCAGTATTTTGAACCTGACCGCCAAAGCAGCAGCTCCCACGCGCACCGGCATTCTGGAACTGACTAAAGAAAATCCCGACCGGATCATGCGCGAAGTGTCCAGGCTCATCATGCCCGATCACCACGACGTCCGCGCAGAAGATGTGAACCTGAGAAGACTCGGCGCTGTACTTGCATTGGCACATGATAATCCCGTCGGAGACATGGAGTCGTTGCTGATGCTGGAAGGCGTGGGTCCCCGAACGATTCAATCGCTTACGCTGGTGAGCGAGATCATCCACGGAACCCCTTCCAGGTTCAGCGATCCGGCCCGCTTCTCATTCGCCCACGGAGGCAAGGACGGCCATCCGTTTCCCGTGCCCATTACCGTGTACGACGAATCCATTCTGACCCTCGACCGGGCTATTCACAAAGCTAAAATGGGGGAAAAAGAAAAGTCCGAAGCACTGAAGAACCTTTCGAAAGTGTCTGCCCGGCTGGAAAAGGACTTTGAGCCCAATAACCGCTTCAATGACATCGTGCAACAGGAAAGAGACAACTCCTGGAAATACGAAGGCCGGACCGTCAAAGGAAAGGCGAAAAAACCAAAGGGCCGGGACGGCCAGTTGGAGCTGTTTTGATTGTAATGGTTTGATTTACTAACTTTAACAATAGGTTTATACGTGCTCATCGAGTACATGACCAAACACCTGAGAAGCTGATGATACTGCGTTCCCAATCGCCGGTTCTGCCTAGTTCACTGGATGAATTCATCCAGTGGGAACCCGTCGATGGATTTAAATATGAATGGAACGACGGTATAATCATCAAATCTGGCAAAGTGAAGAAAAAACATCTCTTCATCATCAGAAGGCTACAACAACTATTCTTCCAAACGGTCGCTTTTTCCGGAGGTGGCGCACTGATTATGGAGCAAGACGTTATGCTCAGCGACATCCAGATGCGCAGACCTGATCTTGCTTTTTTCAATGGCGAACAAATTGATACATCCGCAATCTCCGGGGAAGAGCCGATTCCGGAATTTTTAATCGAAGTAATATCTCCCAACGACGATGCCGAAAAAGTAGAAGAAAAGTTGGTGGAGTACTTTCATTCGAGCGTAAAAGTAGTTTGGCATATTTATCCTGATAACGAGGTGGTGTATGTGTATACTTCCAGAAAAAATGTTCAAATCTGCACCGAAACGGATATTTGCTCGGCATCACCGGTGATGGAGGATTTTGAGATATCCGTTAAAGAACTGCTTTCTACAACCCATTCGCCGCAGTAAATGCAATAAATTCTTCCTTTTTTAATTCCTTTGTACCCGGTTCCTTATGAAACCTGACTCATTCTGCATTAAGCAACGGCCTCAATGATCTCCAAAAAACATCTCAAAACACCTTTGTCCCTCATGGCTGCCACCACGATTGCGGTGGTATCCTGTATGAAAATGTCGCCCTCCTCGGGACCCGTCTCCAAAACTAACAGCACCAAACTGATCGTAAAAGAAGATGCGGCAACCGGGAAGGCAAGAGCCAAAGAAATTCGCGAAAAAACCGTCGTCAAGCTCGCCGACGGACTCAAACTCGACCTCTGGGCATCCGATTCTCTGGCACCAGACCCTGTTGCCATTGCCATGGACGACGCAGGCAGAGTATACCTGAACAGAACCAATCGCCAGAAAAATTCAGAATTCGACATACGCGGCCACCGCAACTGGATGACCGAATCCATCGGCCTCCAAACGGTGGAAGATCGTCGTACCTTCCTCCGCAAAACATTCTCTCCTGAAAAAAGTAAGGAAAACAACTGGGTGAAAGACCTTAACGGCGACGGCTCCCACGATTGGAAAGATCTCGCCGTCGAAAAAGACGAAGTATGGCGTATTGAAGATACGGATAACGATGGCATTGCTGACGTGTCCATGCGCATTCTGGACGACTTCTTTACCGAAGTTTCCGACGTGGCAGGAGGCTTACTCGTGCGTGCAAAAGACGTTTTCGTGACCATCGCACCGGATGTCTGGCGTTTGCGGGACACCAACGGAGACGGTGTACTCGACGAGAAAACATCAATCAGCCACGGTTACGGCGTTCACATTGGATTCAGCGGCCACGGCATGTCCAATCCGATCGAGGGGCCTGATGGCAAGATTTACTGGAACATCGGGGACATCGGGGCCAACATTACCACCGCGGAGGGCGTCAAACATGAACACCCCAACTCCGGCATTATCGCACGATCGAACCCGGATGGCAGCGATTTCGAGATTTTCGCCCACGGATTGCGGAATACACACGAGTTTGTGTTTGACGAATATGGCAACCTCATCAGCTCCGACAACGACGGCGACCATCCCGGTGAGAGCGAAAGGCTGGTACATGTGGTGGAGGGCTCCGACGCAGGCTGGCGCTCCAACTGGCAGTATGGTAAATACACCGACCCCAAAAACAATAGCTACAAGGTCTGGATGGATGAAAAACTCTTCAAGCCACGCTGGGAAGGCCAGGCCGCGTACATCATTCCCCCCATTCAGAATTTCCACAATGGCCCTACCGGAATGCAGTACAATCCGGGAACAGCATTGGGCAAGGAATGGAAGAATAAGTTCTTCCTGGTTGAATTCGTAGGTAACCCCGCACGCTCACCGATCTGGTCATTTGGTTTGAAACCCAAAGGCGCATCATTCGTGCTGGATGGCGAGAAAAACATACTGACAGGAATTCTGCCGACAGGCATCCGTTTCGGCCCGGACGGCGCATTGTATGTTGCGGACTGGATTAATGGTTGGGATACTAAAAACTATGGGCGCGTCTGGAAACTGGATGTTACGGACCAGAAAAACGATTTGAAAGCGGTTCGTACAGAAACCAAACGTCTGATGCAGCTGGATTATACCAAACAATCTGACGATGCATTATTGCCGCTGCTTTCCTATGAAGACATGCGTATCCGCCAGAAAGCCCAGTTTGAACTCGCCTCCAGAGGTGGAAAAGGCGCCGCTGTGCTAAGCAAGGCCATTGCCCAGACGGGTAACCAGTTCGGTCGGATTCACGGAATCTGGGGAATGGGCCAATTAGCCCGTCAGGACAAGTCATATGCCAATGTGCTGATGACGTTACTGAAAGATTCGGATGAGGAAATCACTGTTCAGGCGGCAAAAGTGCTTGGTGACGCTAAAATTGCAGAAGCAGGACCGCTCCTGATCCCGATGCTGGCCAGCAAAAATCCCCGTGTACAATTTTATGCGGCGCAGGCGCTGGGACGCATCACCGACAAAAATGCGGTAGCACCATTGCTTGCCATGATCAAGACTAATAATGACGAGGACGTGTATCTTCGCCATGCGGCGGTGCTCGCGCTCTCACGCATAGGTGAAGTAGCGCCGATCGTCGCATTGGCCAACAGTTCAGAAAAATCGCTTCGCGTCGCGGCAGTACTGGTACTGCGCCGAATGAAGAATGAACAGATCAGTACTTTCCTAAAAGACAAAGACGAGTATATTGTGGCGGAGGCCGCCCGTGGCATCAATGATGACACATCCATTCCGGCAGCGTTGCCTGCACTGGCTTCCGTGCTGAACGAAAAACGTTTTAAATCCGAGCCGCTGCTGCGCCGCGCCATCAATGCGGCCTTGCGCGTTGGCGGGGAAGCGCAACTGAACGATCTGATCTCATTTGCCAAAAGGAAGGATGTGGACCAGGAGCTTCGTGCGGAGGCCCTGGCTACGCTCGGAACCTGGGCAAGCCCCTCGGTAATGGACCGGGTCGATGGACGTCACCGTGGTCCGATGGAGCGTGATCCGGCTGCTGTAAGGGCTAAGATCAAACCGATGGTAGCGGATCTTTTGCAGGAAAACGAAGCTGCGATTCTGATTGCCACGGCGCAAATGCTGACGAATCTGAATGTAAGCGATAACAATGCTGCGCTGGCAAAGATCCTGAAAAATAGCAGTGATCCGAAGGTCCGCGCCGCGATGCTCGTAGCATTGAACGATCTTAAGTATACGGATATGGAAACCGTCATGAAAAAGGGTATGAGCGATTCCGATGCCGATGTCCGTACAGCGGCTCTTGGAATGGTTGGAAGCGTCACGATGTCGAGAGAGGCGCTGACGGATATTTCGAATACCATTTTCGAAAAAGGAAGCGTTCGCGAGCAGCAGCAAATTCTGAAAGTACTGGGCAGCCTGCCGGTGACGAAGACCGAAACGATTTTCACCGGCTTGATCGGTAAAATGGCAGATAACAAGCTGCCGCAAAACCTGCTGCTCGACCTCGGTGAAGCCATTGACTCTACCAAATCGAGTGCATTGATCGCGAAAATCGCGCCGCTACGGAAGCAAGGTACCACCGCCGCCGACTATCAGGATGCCTTGTTCGGTGGAAATGCACAACTCGGCCGCCGGTATTTCATGACCAGCTCGGCCGCGGAATGTGTGCGTTGCCATTCGATCGGCGGGCAAGGCGGAGAAGTCGGGCCCAATCTTTCCAACATCGGTAATGTACTGACGCGTGAGCAAATCCTGCAAGCGCTGGTTGAACCGAGTGCACGGCTTTCCCCGGGATTTGGGATGGTGATGCTGACTTTGAAAGACGGGACATCCGCTGCCGGCATCCTTGCTCAGGAGAACGAGCATGAGCTGGTACTGAAAACATCGGAAGCAGAGCCCTTAAAAATTGCCGTTTCCCGCATTGCCAAACGCGAAAACGTGCCTTCCAGCATGCCACCAATGGGGAACATCATGTCGAAACGGGAAATCCGGGATGTGGTTGAATTCCTATCTGGCTTGAAGAAATAGCCGAAAACTTCCTTGTATCGATAAACCCCGGAATTTTAGAATTCCGGGGTTTATTTTTATACCATGGACGAAATTAGCCATTCAATTGTTATCAGATTGATTTAGGTATATTTGAAAAAAGTTAAACATGACAACGTATCTAACCGAACGAATCGCCATTGATCCAGACATTTGCAATGGTCGACCTATCATCAGGGGAATGCGGATTACCGTTCAGACCCTGCTCGAATTCCTTTTTACCGGAACGACCAGGGAAGAATTGCTATATCAATATCCCGCCATCGAAAACGAAGACATCGATGCCTGTTTTGCGTTTGCAATTGAGATGATGAACCGGAACTATTTCATCAAAGAAATAAAGCATGTCGCCTAAATATCTAATTGATGTAAATTTGCCCTACTACTTTTCAATTTGGAATAGTCCGGATTACATTCATCAACTGGACATCGAGCGCACAGCAAAAGACTCCAATATTTGGTCCTACGCTAAAAGCGCAGAGATGACGATTGTCACCAAAGATTCTGACTTTTCAAACAGAATTCTCATCTCTACACCACCTCCTCGCATCATCCATTTTCGTACCGGCAACATCAGTATGAAAGCATTTCATACCCTTGTTTCAGAGGTATGGGATGAGGTAATTCAGCTGAGCCAAACCTACAAGCTGGTTGCCATATTCAACGACAAAATCGAAGCATTCAACTAGCCCAACTCCGGCACGGTTTTAATTCATCAACAATCCAAAAAAATTTGAATGGAATTAGACAAGAAAGAAGCGGAAATCGTTAGCCGGGCCATTCAGGCCTGGGAAGATGAAACACGCATTTCAAAGGAACTGGCCACAGAATTGCGGGGCAGTTACAGCGTCCGGAATGCGAACGTGGACGTTATCGCAGTGTACGCGCTGATTTCCGCTGTTTCTTGTGGTTTACTGGCATTTGGAGCACTGGTACTGGACGAGAAATGGATCGAACTGTTGCGAAAGCGCTGGGGATTTTCGGAGAATATCGTCGGTATTGGATTCACGCTTATCGCCGGTCTTTTTGTATACCTGGCCAAAAGACGTTTGAACAAAACGCAAGGTGCCAAGATCAGTAACGAGGTTTACAACATTACCATTATCCTGACCGTCGCCATTGCCATTACCTACTGGACAAGAGGATTGCTGGACGGGTCGGGCAACTACGCTATACCCCTCCTTTTCGCTGCAATAGCATATGGCGGCATTGCCATTTTCCTGCGATCCACCCTACTCTGGGTAGCTGCCATTGCAGCACTCGCAGGCTGGTGGGGCGCTCAAACGCACTACTGGTCGGGAGGAAGCTACCGGTTCATGGGTATGAATTATCCGCTGCGAATGACCGTCTTCGGTCTCATCATATGGGCGCTATCCTGGATTATGGGCAAAATCCCATCGCTCGCCTTTCTGAAAGAAGTGACTTATACGATCGGCTTATTTCTGTTCCTGCTCGCAGGCTGGACATTGTCTATGTTTGGCAATTACGCTGATTACGATGGCTGGAAAGCCCTCAAACAAAGTCATTTCTGGTTTTGGGCACTGGGGTTTACATTGGTTCTGGCAGGCATGCTCTATTATGCATTCCAAAACAAACAGGAAACGTTACGGGACCTCTGCCTTGTCTTTTTCCTGCTCAACATTTACACCCGCTATTTCGAGTATTTCTGGGATCGTACCAATGCAGGGATTTTCTTTGCAATCCTGGCGCTGTCATTCTGGTTTGTGGCAAAAAAAGCTGAGCAATGGCGCGGTAAAACAGCAGCATAACCTTTATTTATCATTACAATCTCAACCATGAGTAATCTCAGACCCGTCCGCCCGGAAGAACTCGACCTGATCCGTTTCCTGCTCGAAAAACTGAACCTCGACCCGATCGCCTATCCGGTCAATGCCGAGGTGGACGAATATGAAGGTGGAAAAATGGGGAGTATCAGCCTTGGAGGTGATGTAAACGCCTACGCAGGCGATCTGATCCAGGTCGAATACGTGGATATAGATGATACACCGGTCGTGATTACATTAACACAAGACAGCAGCGGGCATTTGCTCGATCTGGATTTCTGGAAAGTTGATTTTTCGAGGCTCCTGGAATACCCTACTCCCGATAAACTGATCTTTGGCAAAACAACTCCCGATAGCTGAGCGGTCAGGCTTCCTCATAGTCAAGGTCTTTGCCATACGTTTCTTCCATACTCCGCAGCGACAACAATGCGAGTGAAAAACAGATCGCTCCAACGATCGCACCCGAATGCAGCACGCCCCACCCCGGCTTAAGGAACTGGAACAAAGGAAGTGTAAGAAGCACGGTCGCCCTCACATTATTAGCAACCGAAGTAGTGACGGTCGCGCGGAGATTCGTGCCAAACTGCTCGGCGGTGGTGGTCAGGAACATGGCAATGTAGCCGATAGAGAAGCCCAACCACATATAGCAGGCGTATAAGGCGGAAGCTGATTGTATTCCTCCGAAAAGCAGCCACACCATGCCTGCAAAAGTCATCGCCATCATCAGCAGGATAGCCTTTCGCCTCGACCGCAGCCATTGACTCAGAATCCCGCTAAAAAAGTCGCCCGTCACCACACCTATGTACGTGTAGAGCACGCAGCTGCTGGCCTGAATGTCGCCTGCAATACCCAACGCTTTGGCAAACTCGTTCCCGAACGTGGAATAAATGCCGATGACCATATAGGTGGGCAGGCCAATTCCCATACAACGCATATACCGCACGAACCGTGACCAGCTCGTAAAGATCGTCCACCACGGGACGAGCTTCGAGCCGCGATTTTCCAGGCTTTTATTAAAAACAATGGATTCCAGCACATTAACCCGGAGGATCAGCAAGACGAGTCCCATCCCCCCACCAATAAAGTAAGCCATTCGCCAATCGGTGAGCTTCACTGCGAAGAATGCGGCAATGGCACCTGCAAGCCCTACACTCGCCATCACCGATGCTCCATAGCCGCGCAGCTCCTTGGGCAATATTTCCGCTATCAGAGTGATACCAGCACCCAGCTCACCGGCCAACCCGAATCCCGCGATGAATCGAAGCAGCGAGTAGATCTCTACATTGTGTGTAAAACCGCAGGCGATGTTGGCCAGAGAATAGGTCAGAATAGAGCCGAACAGTACCGAACGCCTTCCGAACTTGTCCCCCAGTATTCCCCAGATAAAGCCGCCGATCAGCAATCCTGCCTGCTGCCAGTTGTAAATGTTGGCGCCGATCTGCGAAGTAGCCTCTTCCGACAAACCCAGGTCTTTCAGGCTCGGTACCCTGACGATATTGAATAACAACAAATCATAAACATCCACGAAATAGCCCAATGAGGCAACGATAACAGGTAATGTAAAAACGGCACTGAATTTGGGTTGAGCGGGAGTGACTGCGATCATAGGGATTACATTTATTCATCAAAAGGCTTGCGGCGCATCGATTTAACGGCTGCATTGTGCTGTTTGGCCTTTAATCTGTTCAATTTAGAAGCCAGCGTAGGCTTGGTTGGCTTACGGTCCTTTTCCACGATAAGTGCCTGACGGATAAGCCTGTCGAATTTTTCGACCACCTTATCTTTATTCGCCAGCTGCGATCGCTCGGTCTGATGGTATAATACCAGCACTTTACCGTTCGTTAATTTGTTGGATAATTTTTCGGTAAGCTTTTGTTTGTCCTCTCCGGTCAGGAATTGCGAATTCGGGATATCAAAACGCAGTTCAACCTTGGTTTCTACCTTGTTCACATTTTGCCCTCCCTTGCCACCGCTCCTGGCCGTCTGGAAAACCAGTTCAGGGTGCAGGATTTCAGGATCGATCATTTTTTCAAAGTTTTGTTAACACGTGTTAATGCCTGGAAACGACATTAAACCAGCATCTAAAAGTAACGTCCAAGAATCGATTTTTAACAACAGGAAACAATTTAAACATAAAGCCATGGACACCATGCGGACACTACGGATATTCGGGTTGCTCATTTTAATGCTCGGCGGTGTTTCGATTTCGAACAAAACGCAGGCTCAACCCGGTTTCAGCATCAATTTTCAAACCTTTTACGACGAACTCTCTCCTTACGGACGGTGGTCGCGCAATCCACAATACGGCTCAGTCTGGATCCCGGACGTCCCCCGCGGCTTTCAACCCTATTCCACATCCGGATATTGGGAAGTAACCGAGTATGGTAATACGTGGGTTTCCGAATACGACTGGGGATGGGCTCCGTTTCACTATGGCCGCTGGTCATACGACGACTACGTTGGCTGGTTCTGGATCCCCGACTATGAATGGGGCCCAGCCTGGGTCAACTGGCGCTCCGGTGGCGGGTATTACGGCTGGGCACCGCTGGGTCCCGGCGTGAACATCAATGTTTCAATCAACATTCCGTCGTTCTGGTGGGTCTTTGTGCCGCAACGCTACATTACCAATCCACGCTGGCATAACTACTGCGCACCGCGAGGCCGCGTGTCGCATTACTACAATAACACCGTCATCATCAACAATTATTATCGCAGCAATAACCGCACCTATGTTTACGGTCCGCGCAGGGACGAAATCCAACGGGTAACACGCCGCGATGTGCCTGTACGCACCATCGATATGAGCCCGAGAGGCCGGGGACGGGTAATTGTGGCTGAATCGAGTCGCGGTAATGACCGCTACGACTATGGGAACCGCGGTAATGACCGCGGAGGCCGTACCAACAACGACAACCCGCGAATCGACAGAAGCAACCGCAACGATGACAACCGCATCGAACGTGGAGACGATTCGAGACGGGGCTCGCGGAACCCGTTCGACGACCGCAGTAGCCGTGCCGAACGTAACCGCGAATCGGCGCCGGTTGAAAACCGGAACGACCGCTACGAAGCCCCGAATCGCCAGGAACGCAACCGCGACTTTGGCAACCCCGGTAACAGTCCGGAACGGAGCCGCGACAATGGCAATCCCGGCTACAACCCGGATCGTCAGAACCGTTCTGAAAGAATGGAAAGACCCAATGCGGAACGAACAGAGCGTAGCAATCGAACTTTCGAATCGCCCACCCCGCGTGTGGAACGCCAGGAAAGAAGCGCACCAGAACCCCGCAGCAACGACCGCGGCAATCGCGGAGGTGATAATGGCGGAGGCCGGGGTAATGACAATGGCGGAGGCCGGGGCGCCAGCGAGCGAAGCAGCAGAGGTCCGAGATAATTGCGTGTGTTAACATAAAAACAACCCGGCGGGATAGTAGTATTTCCCACCGGGTTGTTTTTGTTTGTAAGACTTCTTATTTCCGCTTTAAAAACGTAGAAAAATGTTATTTTTAGCTTGATCCAAAACCCACGCTATTGAATGGAAATACAATTTGACATTGAGTTTAAAGAGAGTGCACCTAAATACATGCAGATTATCAAATCGCTTTTGCAGGCGATTAGCAAGGGTAAGCTGAAAAGAGGAGACAAGATACCTTCTATCAACCAGTTAAGTGAAGAATACCTGCTTTCCCGTGATACTGTTGAAAAGGCCTACAAGCACCTCATCAAGGACGGCGTACTGATTTCGGTACGCGGCAAGGGTTACTTTATCAATCGGGTGGACATCGAGACATCCTTGCGAATACTGCTTGTTTTCAATAAGATCAGCAATTATAAGAAGCAGGTTTACAATGCATTTGTGGAGAACATCGGACGTAATGTCAATGTGGATCTGCATATACACCATTCCAATACTAATATTTTCAAGAATCTGATCAAAAACAGTCTCGGCGAATACGATTACTATGTGATCATGCCGCACTTTTACGAGAAGGCCGAAGAGGCGATCGAGACACTAAAAATGATCCCGCCCGAAAAGCTGATCCTGCTGGACAAGGACATCGAATTCAACAGCAAGAAGCATTCGTCCGTTTTCCAGAATTTTGAAAAGGATATCGTCCATGCGCTCAATGAAGCCGTCGATCTGCTGAAAGTTTACAAAAAGCTGATCCTCATTTTCCCGACCATTATCCGCTATCCGAAGGAAATCATCAAGGGTTTCCGGATTTTCTGCATTCAGCACGAATTCGAGCATGAAATCATGTATGATTTCCATGAAGACAGCATGGCCGTAAAAGACACTGCCTATGTCGTCATTGAAGAAAATGATCTGGTGAATCTGATCAAAAAGTGTAAGGAACAGCAGCTGACCGTCGGAAGAGATATCGGCATTATCTCTTATAATGAAACGCCTTTGAAGGAAATTCTGCTCGACGGCATCACAACGATTTCCACGGATCACGAGCAAATGGGTAAAACGGCCGCCGAAATTATCCGGGAGGGTAAAAGGGCCGTCATCAAAAACCCTTTTACCCTCATCCGGCGAAAATCACTTTGATATAATATATGTCAGTCTGAGCGGAGCCGAAGACAGTCTGAGCCAAATGTCAGTCTGAGCGAAGTCGAAGACAGTCTGAGCGGAGCCGAAGACAGTCGGTACGGCAATGTCGTACATGCGCTTCGACTCCGCGTGACAACGCCTCACAATCCTGTCGCTACCGTCAGTTTTCCGCGCTCATTCATGAGTTCGTTGCGGACATTCAGGTTTCTGAATAACCCGATCGGGTCGAGCGCCCCTCCGCTCAGGCGCATAGCCTCACGTACAAGCGGGCGCACGTCGGTGCGGAAAGCATTCTGCAAAATTTGCTGCGCCAGCACGACGTCGTTCTGTATTCTGGCTTCTTCCAGCTTCTTACGGTCCACGATCAATGCTTGTGCATGTGCCAGCAAAATCGCTTCCACTGATTGCAGCAGGTCTTCCAATGGATCTTTCACATTATGGCTCGCGTCGATCATCCACGCGTAGGTGTCGCTGGAACGTCCGGCGCGTTTCATCCCTTCTATCAGTTCCACAAAAATCAGGAAAAGCATATAAGGGCGAATGCTCCCGACCGTGAGATCGTCATCACCGTATTTGGAATCATTAAAATGGAACCCAGCCAGGCGGCCTTCCATCATGAGCGTCGCTACGATCTGTTCAATATTGGCATTCGGCAAATGGTGCCCCAGATCAACGAGCACATCGGCCTTGGCGCCCAGCTTCTGGCAGAAGAGCAATGAACTCCCCCAATCCTGTATCACTGTCGAATAGAAATTGGGCTCATAAGCTTTGTATTCCACATACACTTTCCAATCTTCGGGCAATGCAGCGTAAATTTCCTGCAACGATTCAAGCGTATTCTGGAAGGACCTTACAAAGTTGGATTGTCCCGGAAAGCAGGAGCCGTCCGAAAGCCAGATCGACAATGCTTTGGATCCAAGATCCTTTCCATACCTGATTACTTCGATATTGTGTTCGACCGCCTGCTTCCGCACCTTCGCGTCCACGTGCGAGAGCGAACCGAATTTATAAGAATGCTCCTGATCCTTCTGATCCTGGAATGTATTGGAATTGACCGCATCGAATTTCAGGTCGAGAGACGATGCCAGTTCGATCACCGGTGCCGCATTGCCGGGTATGTCCCAGGGAATATGCAGCGAAATAGAACCACTCGAACGGTTCAATGCATGGAGCAGCCCCACATCCTCGATTTTCTCTTCCAGTGAGCGTGGCTCCCCTACCCCCGAAAAACGGCCGAAGCGGGTACCACCCGTACCCAGCGCCCAACTCGGGATCGCAACCTGAAATGCCTCCAATGCTTTGACGATGTCGTTCGCATTGATGCCTTGTTCGCCCAGCTGCTCTTTCAGAAATATAAACTGGTTGTTATGCCGTGAAAACAGGCTGTCATTATGCTGATCGATCTGATACTGTTCAATTTTCATATTAAAATGGTTTGGTATGAAAATAGACTTGCCGGGCTTTTACACCTGACAAGTCTACTAGGAACAAATTCTTACTAATTATCTCAGGAATGCCGCAGGAACACCTCCGTCTACATTGATGACGTTTCCGGTGCTTTTACTCAACAAACCGCTCACGAAGATGTACACTCCGTTGGCGATGTCATCGGTATGGATCTCCGCATTCAGAACGGTTCTTTTTGCGTAGTAGGCAGGCAATTCTTCCACTTTAATGCCATATGCTTTGGCACGTCCGGCAGCCCAACCGCTTTCCCATATCTTACTGCCTGCAATCACGGCATCCGGATTCACCACGTTCACGCGGATCCTGTCGGGACCGAGCTCTGCGGCAAGCAGACGTGACATATGCTGCTGCGCAGCTTTGGCAGTTCCATAAGCCACATTGTTTGGCCCTGAAACGATACCATTCTTACTTGCGATATTGATGATGTCTCCGCCCAACCCCTGCTGACGCATGATCGCCACCGATTCCTGTGAAACCAGGAATTGGCCTTTCACCAATACATCCTGCAAAATATCCCAGTCTTTAATGGTAGTATCCGCCAATGGTTTTGAGATCGAAAGGCCTGCGCAGTTCACCACGATATCGACACCGCCATATTTCAGTTTGGCAGCGTGTAAAGCAGCTTTGATCTGCTGATCATCAAGGACGTTGGCCACTGTGGTATCCGAAAAATCCTTTCCGAATTTCGCATCGAATTCGGCTTTGGTCTCTGCCAATGCTTTTTCGTCGATGTCCGAGATCACAACGCATGCACCTTCCTGTAACAGTTTCTGAGCGATTGCCTTACCGATACCGCCTGAGCCACCAGTCACGAAGGCTACCTTCCGTGATACCGATTTCTCTTTCGGCATACGTTGCAGTTTGGCTTCTTCCAGCAACCAGTACTCGATATCGAATGCTTCCTGCTCAGGGAGCGACACATAAGATGAAATCGCTTCCGCGCCTTTCATTACATTAATCGCATTGATATAAAATTCTGCCGCAACACGTGCGGTTTGTTTGTCTTTTGCAAATGAGAACATCCCTACACCTGGCAGCAGGATGATCACCGGGTTCGGATCGCGCACTGCCGGGCTGTTGGAATGCTTGCAACGCTCGTAGTAAGCAGTGTAATCCGCACGGTATGCTTCGAATTGCGGACGGATGTGATCCAGAATTTCCGCATCAGCCGCTTCTAATTTCTCAAATGGCAGGTCGAGTACCAATGGGCGGATCTTCGTGCGCAGGAAGTGGTCGGGGCAGCTGGTACCGAGAGGTGCCAGTTTCTCCAGGTCATTACTTGCGATGAATTCCAATACGCGCTCGTCATCGGTAAAATGACCGATCATCGCCTGCTGGTCCGAAGCCAGACCCCGCAAATAAGGCGCCAGTTTGCCCGCTATCGAAGCACGGCGCTCTTGGGGCTCGCTTTCGAGACGTGCGCCACCGAAAACAGGACGGCTCTTGCCATAGTTTTCAGCCAGGTATTCCGACGCTCTCTCGATGGTGTCGAGTGTATTGATATAGGATTCGTAAGCCGTATCGCCCCAGGTGAACAGGCCATGCCCGCCAAGTACGATGCCACGGATACCCGGGTTGTCATTCAGAGCCTGTTCCAGTTGTAAGCCGAGATCGAAGCCCGGACGTTGCCAGGGGACCCAGGCCAGTTCTCCGTTGAATAGCTCCTTTGTGATCGCTTCGCCTTCTTTGGACGCAGCAATGGCGATTAATGCATCGGGGTGCAGGTGATCGATGTGCTTAAATGGCAACAAACCGTGCAATGGTGTATCGATCGAAGGCGCCTTCGATTTCAGATCGTAGATACAATGGTTGAACAACTCCACCATCTCATCTTCGAACTCCAGTCCGCGGTAGATGTTTTTCAGGCTATGCAGGCGATCCACATACAGACCGGCTAGCCCGCTTCTTGTTAAAGTACCAATATCTCCTCCCGACCCCTTGATCCACATTACCTCCACCGGATTGCCTGTCAATGGGTCCTTTTCGATCGTTTTACAGCTTGTGTTACCACCGGCGTAGTTGGTCAGACGAAGATCCGCACCCAACAGATTCGAACGGTATAAAAGAAGTGCAACCTGATCATCACCCAGGGAAGCCGCTTTCTCTTCGTCCCATAAATAGCTTACGTACCTGTACTGGCTTACTTTAGAACTGCTCATATTTGTTTCTTGATTATTTGTCGTTTTTGAGGTAAAAGATCTTATGTGGTGAAAGTGTTTTAGCAGATAAATACTACTCTGAACCTGAGCACAAGATTAGGAAACTTAGCTATGCACACCGTCCTGTTGTATCCTGCATGTTGAAATAATTTGAGATTTAATGTGAGAATTGGAAGTTTATCAATAAAAAAGGTCCGAACCATATATATAATAGTTCAGACCTCTGAGACGAAAATTTACCTTACTCGCCTATCGTTGAATTAACAACTTTTTCGAGTCACGGCCTATTTGGATGGTATAGATGCCGTTTTTTAGGGATTCCAGGCGCAAATGCCCGGTGTTGATTTTATCCTGTAAAACCAACTTTCCGGCTTGGCTAAAAACAGAAACCTGGGGATTACCTTCATAACCAGCGACTGTAATATTGTTTTGCGCGGGGTTGGGATAAATGCTTAACTGCGGTTGCTGCCCCTTCACGACAATGACTTTTGAATGCTCGGATTTACCGTCATAGTCCAGCTGTTTCAAACGATAGTAACTTGTGGCTGGTGCCGTGAGGTCGGTGAAGTGATAGAAATTATTTTCTTTCGTATCCCCATTGCCATCCACGAACCCAATTTTCTCAAAAGTCCTGGCATCCCCGCTCCGCTCGACTTCAAAACCTTTGTTGCTGATTTCGGAGCTGGTTTGCCAGGTCAGTTTATTCTGGGTCCCGTTCCGTTCGCCGTTGAATGAAACGAGGGTAACCGGAAGTATGACATGGCTATAATTATTACTCACCAGTTTCAGACCTGCAACGACGCTGTTGGTAACTTCTACCCGGTACGATGCCTGTTCCGTTACCATAATGGATTTGTTTCCGACATTGGTTGCGAAAAGCGACCCATTTTTATACCATTTATAGGTGTTGTTGGACAACGTCCCACCGACTTCCACGGTCAACTGGGCCGCGTCCCCCGGCACAAGCTGGACAGTTATCGGTACATTTGCCTGGCTCAAATAGCCGTCCAGTTTACTGATGTTTTCTTCCAGTCCGGCGAAGGTGAAGGCGTTGCTGCTTATGTTGGCCAATCCCGAAACCGGGATGTTTGCAAGGCTTGGCAGCGGCCCCTGAAAATGGTTGTACCGGATATCAAGCGTCGACAAATCGGTCAGATTATTAATGGCAGGAAATGGTCCGCCTAAATTTGTGCTTCCAATCATGATCAGCCTTAGCTTGGTCAGATTATTGATTTGTGCAGGAAGGCTGCCCGTGTATGGGGTATCACCCAACCACAGCTCTTCCAGATTGGTAAGGTTACCGATCTCAACCGGAATTGGGCCGTTCATATTTTCGTTTCGCAACATCAACAGCTTCTTCAATTTCGACAAGTTTCCAATTTCAGGCAGGATTTGGCCCGTCAATGAATAATTGCCGGATACTTCGAGGGTTTCCAGATTGACTAAACTCCCAAGCTGAGATGGGAATGTTCCTTTAAATTGCTGGATCAGAAACAATGCTTTCAATTTGGTAAAGCCTGTCAAAAAAGCGGGGAATGTAAAAGTTTCCGATGGGGCAAATGCTTCACGGCTGCCCAGGAACAGCATTTCCAGATCGACCAGATTCGCCCATTCCGACGGAATTTCTCCCAATGGCGTGACGCTCAGTTCTTTCAACTTGGTAAGGTTACCGATTACACCCATGTTGGTGATGCCAAACCTGTTTTCGCCGAGATACAGGTATTCGAGGTTAGTAAGGTTCCCAACTTCCACCGGAAGTTCACCCGTCCAGGCACCCAATTCCGCACCAAGGCCCGAAAGGTCCAGCGTGGTTAATGCGGTCAGGTTGCCCACCTCAGGAGCCAAGGTACCCTGAATCCCCAGGTGCTTCAAATCAAGCGCTGTCACACGGCCGCCAGAGCAGGTAATCCCATACCACCCGCAGGGGCTATCGCCCGGGCTGCCCGGCACGGCCCAATTTGCAAGTTCAGGGTAAAACTGCCCCGAAAAGTTGTTATAAATGGCTGCCAGGGCCAAACGGTCCGTTTCGAGCGTTTGACCTAACGATTTGATAGAAAAGAATAATAAAAAGACAAGTAGACACTTTCTCATAGCATTTACGAAAGGGTAAGCAGATTTAGATTGAGCTAGACGTTGAGCGGGCATCGGCCAGTAGAACTGACTGACGGTAGTTGTAAGAATCTTCTATATACAAAAGTAACCGAACGCACGAAGTGATCGCACATCGGTTACTTAAATTTATTGTAGCTTAATATTGACAGTACTACCTGCGGATCAATCACTTCCAGACAAGCCCCATATTCCGGAACAGGAACGCATAGATGTCCGCTTGGGTCTCCAATGCCTTTTTGGTATTGCTTGCGCCATGCCCGGAATTGGTGTCGATCCGGATCAGTAAAGGGTTAGTTGATGGGCCGCCAGCCTTTTCCTGCAATTCAGCGGCATATTTAAATGAATGCGCAGGGACCACGCGGTCATCATGATCCGCAGTTGTGATCATTGTAGCGGGATACTTCCCTCCTTTCCTGATATTATGAAGCGGAGAATAGGCGTATAAAACGTTAAACTCCTCCGCATTATCGCTGCTCCCATAGTCGGCGATCCAGTTCCAGCCGATGGTAAACTTATGAAAACGAAGCATATCCATCACACCCACAGCCGGAAATGCAACTTTGAACAACTCAGGCCGCTGATTCATTACTGCGCCTACAAGCAATCCACCATTCGATCCTCCCTGTATGGCCAGACGTTCTGGCGAAGTGTATTTTTCACGGATCAGGAACTCCGCTGCAGCGATGAAGTCGTCGAACACGTTCTGTTTTTTAAGCTTCATTCCCTGCTCATGCCATTTTTCACCATACTCGCTACCGCCGCGCAGGTTGGCCTGCACAAATACACCGCCCTGATCGAAAAACGGGATGCGTGTAGGACTAAACGCGGGGGGAAGACTCACGTTAAAACCTCCGTAACCATACAGGATCGTCGGATTGGTACCATCCAGTTTCAGGCCTTTTTTATAAGTAATAAATGCAGGAATGCGCGTGCCGTCCTTGCTGGGATAAAAGACCTGCCGGGTTTCGTAATCCGACGGCTTGAATGTAACCTCAGGCTCACGAAACACGGTGCTTCGCCCGCTGGCAATATCGTAGCGAAAAATAGTGGCCGGATAGTTAAAGGAAGTAAAGGTGTAAAATACAAAAGCATCCTCCGCTTCGCCGCTAAATCCGCTGGCTGCGCCCAGGCCGGGCATTTCGATCTCCTTTTCGGACTGTCCACTATCGTCATACACGTATGTGCGCGTTGTGACGTCTTTCAGATACGAGGCAAAAAGCTTTCCTCCCGCAAGCCCGGCGCCCTCGAGAGGCTCCTCCCGCTCCGGCAGTACGGTTTTCCAGGATTTTGTAGCCTGCTCAAAACGCATTACCTTACCATTAGGCGCATGTTCATTGGTTTCGATCAGAAAATCGTTGCCAATGTTTTCAATCACTCCAAAGCGGAAATCTGTAATCTCTTCCTGGATTGGGACAAAATGCGTGTCGCCCTTTTTCATGACCCATACCGCATTGCCGTCCTTCCCCTTTCCGCGGTCACTTACATTCAGAATAGCCCATGCCTCATCCTCGGTAGTTCCCAGCGTATGAAACCGCTGTGGATTGGCCGGATCTTCAAAGATCAATTTGTCCTGGCTTTGGAGGGTTCCTATTTTATGAAAATAAACCTGGTGGTTTTCGTTCTTTGCAGCCAATGCGCTGCCGTCAGGTTTTGGGTACCGGCTGTAATAGAAGCCGTCACCCTGCCACGCAGCACCCGACACCTTCACCCATTCCACTTTGTCCGGCAGCATCGCCAACGTGTGCATGTCCATTACCTGGTACTCCTGCCAGTCGGACCCGCCCTTTGAAAAGCCCAGTACCGCATGGGAACCGTCCCCGGAAAGGCTGAATACGGTGAGTCTGGTGGTGCCATCCGGCGAGAGCCTGTTAGGGTCCAACACCACTTCCGGCGTTCCATCCAGGCCTTTTTGCCGGTACAAAACCGCCTGGTTCTGAAGACCGTCATTTTTGTAGAAATAGAAGTAATCCCCTTTTTTCCTTGGTGCCGAATACTTGGGATAGTTATAGGCCTTTTCCAGGTCGAGGAATATCTTTTCTTTGAAGGGTATTGCATTCAAATAATCGAACGTAACCTCGTTCTGCGCCTTCACCCAGGCCGCCGTTTCATCGGACCGGTCGTCTTCCAGCCAACGGTAAGAATCGGCTACCTTGATGCCGTGATAATCATCATAATGCTCGTTTTTCCGGGTATCGGGATATTTCAAAGTCTGTGCATCACCGGGATTGGGTAGTGCCGAGGCTGTCATTAAAGTCATCAGAATAATTTTTGAATGCATATCAGACCGGCCATCGCTATTTGATGACCTCTATTTCCAGCGAGCTAGCAGCATCGGACTGGTGATAAATCGTGTGTTTGGCCGCTGTAAAGTCGGAATCCTGGGCCTTGTAAATGTTCTCGACGTATTTTTGTGGATTTCTGTCAAATAACGGGAAGGCGGTGCTCTGCACTTGCACCATGATCCTGTGCCCTTTTTTGAACGTGTGCAGCACATCCTGTAAACGAAATGTCAGGTCTGTCACCTTTCCCGCAACTACCGGCTCGGGTTTCTCAAAGCTGTTGCGGAAACGCGCACGCATTACTTCGCTCCTCACCATTTGCTGATAACCGGCCAGCACTGCTTTCGGATCCGGCATGTAGGCATGGTTCTTCTCGTCATCGGGATACACGTCGATCAGCTTCACGAAGAAATCGGCATCTGTTCCGGTCGTGCTGAATTTCAGCAGCGCAGTGATTTCTCCTCCCAGCGTGAGGTCGGCATCCAGTACGTCGGTTTCCAAAATCAGTACGTCGGGGCGGGTGGCAGCAAATCGCTGGTCCTCCGACATATATTCAAAGGGTGTGAATCCCGACATTTGCTTGTAATTCGCGGTATAGGGTACCGGCTTCAGGGGGTCGCTCTCGTATGCGGTTGCGGATTTGCTTTCCTTTGGTGTTTCAAAATCCAGCTTGCCTTTGGAATGGAAATACAGCTTGCGCTTTTCTGCATTGGCTACCGGCCACTTATCAAACGTCTTCCATTCTTTCTTGCCTGTATCAAACAAATAAGCCTCGGGCAAACCGGTTTTCCCGTCCCCGGCTTCTTTTAAGAAATGCCGGAAGAATTTTGCTTCGATGTTATTCTGGTAAAATGTGGCAATACTGTCGCCGAAATAAATATCATTATGTAAAGTATGCCCGGTTTCACGACTCCAGCGACCGTGCCCGAAAGGTCCGACCACCAAAGTGTTGTACATCGAAGGGTTATTTTTTTCAAGCGTCTTATAGGTATTCAGCGGACCATACAAATCCTCCGCATCGAACCATCCGCCCACTGTCATGAAAGCGTGCTTGACGCCTTTCAAATGCGGCAGGATATCCCGTTTTTTCCAGAATTCGTCTTTGTTAGGATGGTTGACGGTCTCCTGCCAGTAAAAATTCTGGCTGTAATATTTGTCGAAATTTTTCAATGACCCGATTTCCAGATTGAAGGTGTAACCGTCCGGCTTTGGCGTAAACATCTCACCCGCAAACCAGGACGATGTCGTAGGCTTAGGCGGCTTGATACCAAACACGGGAAAGGTCAGGTAATATCCCTGCGTAAATACCCCGTTGTGGTGAAAATCATCGAAAAAGAAATCTGCGATCGGTGCCTGCGGAGAGGATGCCTTCAATGCCGGATGACCTGCCAATGCGCTTGCCGTCGTGTAAAACCCGGGATAAGATATTCCCCATTGCCCAACCCGGCCGTTATGATTGGGGATGTTTTTCAAAAGCCATTCGATCGTATCGTAGGTATCCGATGCTTCATCCACATCATTTTTGCCTTTCTTCTGATCGATATGAGGTGTCATGTTCGTCCAGGTTCCCTCGCTCATATACCGCCCGCGTACATCCTGGTAAACAAAAATAAACTGATCACGCATTAATGCCGGACTTGGTCCCAACCGTGGCGGATAAGCATCCTGACCGTACGGCGCGACACTGTAACAAGTCCGTTGCATTAGAAAAGGATACTTTTTGTCGGCAGAAGCGTCCTTGGGCGAATAAACGATCGTATGCAGCTTAACGCCGTCCCTTACCGGGATATCGTATTCTGCTTTGGAGTAATTTTCACGGATGTACTTTTCATCCGACACATTTTGCGCATACACATGCTGAGCCAGCATGATGCATGCGGCGTACAGTATACTTCTGATCATAGTTTGTGATTATTTTCTTTTATAATAATTGAGCGTTACGCCGGACGCGTTGCCTTTTTCGCTTAAAGTGTAAAACCCGGTGTTTTCGTTGTCAAAACAGATAGCTTCTCCCTGTGGTTCAAGCGCCACGGTCAGCACCTTGTCGGATGACCTCGTAAGGGTTTGCCCGACTGCTTGCCCATTAGCCCTTTTCCAGTAGTAAACAGCCAGATAGGTCCGGATCACGATCTCACTGCCATCTTTGGAAATACTGCCGGCAGTGGCCAACGCAACACCCGGAACATTGCCTACCTTCTCAGCCACGATCGTCTCCGTGACCGATTGAGGATATGGCAATCTGTAAATGCCCGTACTGGCATTCTCTTTCGAAATCACGAATATGTCCTTCGTAACCGGATCGACCACCAGGGCTTCCGCGTCTCTCGGGCCATCAGGATAACTGAATGTAATCTTTTGCAACTGGGACTGATTGAATGCCATCCCTGTCCCCGTAAGCTCAGGAATACGGTAGATCGTATTGGTTGGGGTAACGGGTGCATTGTTATTACCAATGTCTCCTATATAAATATACGACACCCCGTTATCGGGTCCGGGCCCTACTGCTACTTCTTCCCAGTCGTGATTCGTGCTTCCCGGAACATTATATTGCTGTATCGTTTTCCCGTCCCTGCTGATGAGGTATAGCGAATTAGGCTGACCGGAATCCTGGTTCGTCCACAAGTAACCGTTCATCGTGGCACTGGCCGCCAGCCCCGATGCCTCATCGATCAGCCCGGGAGTGACTGGAAACCTTTCGGGTGTTGTTTCAAACTGGTCCGAATTTCCCGTACCCGGCTCGGGGTCCGGATCACATGAACAGGTAATGCAAAAAACAAGTGAAAAAAGAATCAGTGAGGCTTGCCCGCCCAGCCTGCCATATATTTTCATAAAAAACACTTCATGTTAGATTTGCTAAAAATACGTACTTTTGCGGCATTTATTATCAGCGACTTTCATTATATCAGTATTAAAATAGTTATATGTTACGTACACATACCTGCGGGGAATTAAGCTTAGAACATGTAAATCAAGACGTTGTATTATGCGGTTGGGTTCAGCGCGTCCGGGATAAAGGAGGCATGATCTGGCTCGACCTGCGTGACCGGTATGGCATTACTCAGCTCCTTTTCGAAGAAGGTAAAACGTCCGCAGAGGTGTTGGAAACGGCACGCTCTTTGGGTCGTGAGTTCGTAATTTCCGCGAAGGGTGCCGTTATCGAGCGTCTTTCAAAAAATGATAAGATCGCTACCGGCTCCATTGAAATCAGAGTCGCAGAACTCCAGATCCTGAACCCGGCCAAATTACCACCCTTTCTCATCGAAGATGAAACCGACGGTGGTGATGACATCCGGATGAAATACCGGTATCTGGACCTTCGCAGAAATGTGGTACGTAAAAACCTTCAGTTGCGGCACCAGGTTGCGCGTTATACCCGCGCATACCTCGACCAGCTGAACTTTATTGAGGTGGAAACGCCCGTTTTAATCAAATCCACGCCGGAAGGAGCACGTGACTTTGTAGTACCCAGCCGGATGAACCCGGGCGAGTTTTATGCATTGCCGCAATCTCCGCAGACATTCAAGCAGTTACTGATGGTAGCCGGCTTTGACCGTTACTACCAGATTGTGAAATGCTTCCGCGACGAAGACCTGCGTGCCGACCGTCAGCCAGAATTTACACAGATCGACTGCGAAATGTCATTTGTGACGCAGGAAGACGTACTCAATACGTTCGAAGGGATGATCCGTGAGCTTTTCAGCAAAGTAAAAGGCATCGACTTACCGGAAGTGCCCCGCATGACTTATGCAGACGCGATGCGCTTATATGGTTCGGACAAGCCGGACATTCGTTTCGACATGAAATTTACCGAGCTAAAAGGCGACGACCAGGATCTGACCTCGGGAAAAGGTTTTGGCGTTTTCGACGATGCCGGGCTAGTAGTAGGAATATGTGCGCCGGGATGTGCCGGCTACACCCGCAAACAAGTTGACGAACTGACTGATTGGATCAAACGTCCTCAGATCGGTGCCAAAGGGCTGGTTTATGTACGTTACAATACCGATGGCTCTATCAAGTCGTCCGTTGACAAATTCTACACCGAAGAAGATCTTAAAAAATGGGTAGAAGCGTTTGACGCTAAGCCTGGTGACCTCTTGCTGATCCTTTCCGGCCAGGGAGACAAGACCCGCAAGCAACTCAACGAGCTGCGTCTCGAAATCGGATCACGTCTTGGATTACGTAACCCGGACGAGTACCGCGCTCTTTGGGTAATCGATTTCCCATTGCTGGAATTCGGTGAAGAAGAAAACCGCTGGTTCGCGATGCACCATCCATTTACCAGTCCTAAACCGGAAGACATTGAGCTACTGGATAATAATCTGGGACTTGTACGGGCAAATGCATATGATATGGTGATCAACGGCGTTGAAGTAGGCGGTGGCTCCGTGCGGATTTTCGAGAAAGAACTTCAGAGAAAGATGTTCGAGATCCTCGGATTTTCGGCTGAGGAAGCACAGGAGCAATTCGGTTTTCTGATGAATGCATTCGAGTTCGGTGCACCTCCGCACGCAGGGATCGCATTTGGCTTTGATCGTCTTTGTTCTATTTTTGGCGGTGTGGATTCGATCCGGGACTTTATCGCGTTCCCGAAAAACAATTCCGGACGGGACGTGATGATCGATTCGCCGTCGGTTATTTCCGATGCACAGCTGAAAGAGCTGGCGATCGCAACTGTGTGAAAAATATGCCGCTAGCGTGATTCATCAGCTGGTCGTCATTGAATTATAATAAGATTTCGTAGTTTTACCCTCGGCATCAATTTTGTCCAGAACTCCAAACCGCTAAGATTTTTAGCGGTTTGGTACAATTAAATACACTGCATGCATTATCTATTCTCCGTAAAAAAATACATCCAACGTATTTTTTTGGTATTGATCGTTTTTGCCAATATCCAGGTATTCGGGCAAAATTCTACGCCTCAATTGCCCACGCAAACCACGGATCCTGCTCAACCCAAGATTGATCCATCTCAGATCTCGAACCAACAAGCGGTGGATTTCTATAATCAAGCGAAATCCAGCGGCATGTCTGATATGGACATTGAAAGAGCTGCGCTTCAAAGAGGTTATACACTGGATCAGATCTCGGCGATGCGCAAGCGGCTTTTGCAGCAAAAACCAGATCAACGGCAGGCAAACGACCCTAACCGTGACCGGATAGATGAGACCAGAGATCAGGATGACCAGGATGCGCTCGACGATGAATCCAATAACGAAAAGGACTCCACCAATAGCCGCAGGTCGAGAAGTGAACGGCTAAGCAGAACATTCGGATCAGCTTTCTTCGCGACAGCTTCTTCCACTTTTGAACCCAATCTTCGAATTGCCACCCCCAGGAACTACATTCTCGGGCCGGAGGATGAGATCGTTGTAGATATCTACGGAAATGCAGTAGATAATTTCAAAATGAAGATCAGCCCCGAGGGCACGGTGAAGATGCTTAATCTCGCCCCGGTTTATGTAAATGGTCTGACTATCGAGCAGGCAAGCGAACGTATCAACGGCAGGCTTCGGCAGGCGTATTCCAATTTGAATCGCCCCGGCTCAGGCACCTACTCGTCCATTACACTCGGAAATGTCCGGAGCATCAGGGTGATGATTACAGGGGAAGCGGCCCGTCCGGGGACCTACACGGTATCATCTTTGGCAACTGCATTTAATGCGCTCTCCATATCGGGCGGCCCAAGTCTGAACGGTTCTTACCGAAACATCGAAGTAATCCGTAATAATAAGATTATCAGAAAAATAGATTTGTACCGGTTCCTGGTAGACGCTGATTTGAAGGATAACATTGCGCTGCAAGATCAGGACATCATCCTGATCAGGCCTTTTGAAAGTCGCATCGAACTGAACGGAGAGGTAAAAAGACCAGGTATTTTCGAAGCAAAACAAGGAGAAGGACTGGGTAGTATCATTCGTTATGCAGGCGGCTTCACTCCCGAAGCATATACAAAGACCTTCACCTATCAGCGCAACACCGGGACAAACTATGTCATCGGAAGCCTAGATTCCAGTCAGGTTGAATCATTTGCACCCAGAAACGGGGATGTGTTCAATGTCAGGAAGATCCTCGAAATCGTCAGCAATCAGATCGAGGTAAGAGGTGCAGTCACTTTGCCCGGCGCTTATGCATTGGAAGAGAAATGCAACACGGTTCTCAAACTGATCCAAACCGCACAGGGGCTCAGCCCGCGGGCCTTCCTGAACAGAGCTATTCTGGAGCGTTCAAGCGGTGATACCCAAACGGGCATTGTCGCCATCGACCTCAGAAAGCTCGTTAATCACGAGATTGAGGACATTCCCTTAATTGCCGGGGACATTCTCACGATCAAATCGGTAGAAGATCTCAAAGAATTCACATTTCTTTCCATTTCAGGCTCCATTATCAATCCTGGAAACTACTACTACTACAAAGACATCACCATTGCCGATCTGATCTTCCAGGCAGGCGGATATACCGAAGGTGGGATCCCCTATCGCATCGAGGTTTCCCGCCGTGTGAAAAACGACACGATCGATCTTCCGAGCTCACAAAATGTCCGGATTTTCACCATCGATGTGGCGGACAACCTGGTTTTGAATCCTGACGATCAGAAATTCAAATTACAGCCACAGGATATCGTCATTGTAAGAAAATCGCCCCGCTATGAGGCGCAAAAGGCAGTTACGATCCTGGGCGAAGTCAGGTATCCCGGCAGCTACACCATTATCAACAACTTCGAACGTATTTCTGATGTTTTTGAGAAGGTTGGAGGACTTAAACCGGAAGCCTATCTCGCTGGGGCCCGCTTCTATCGGGAGAGCGAACTGATTGCGATAGATCTTGCAGCCATTGTCGATAAGCCATCGCAAACCTCCAATTTGTTATTGCTAAATGGAGATACCTTGATTATTCCCCGGAAATCGGAGACGGTACGTATCCAGGGAGGTGTTCACAATCCGTCAGTCATGAACTTCGATCCTCGATTTAATTATGGTGACTACATTTCACAAGCGGGCGGATACACAGAGAATAGCATCAAAAAAAGAGCTTACGTGTCCTACCCCAACGGGAGAACGCATAGAGCAAGAAGCTTTCTGTTCTTTAAGTCCTTTCCAAAGGTTGAGCCTGGATCTATAGTAACCATTCCGTTGAAGCAAGAAATTAACCAGCCGCCGATGTCACGAGGCGAAAAATTGGCGCTGATATCATTATTTTCCACTCTTGCGATCGCTCTCATAAGAATTTTTTAAATCATGCCTGAAAGCCAAAAAATATCCGGTGGCAACGCACTTGAACTAAGTCTGAGCGATTTGGTTGCTTTCTTCAAAAAGTATATACTTCTCCTCATGATAGCACCGATAGTATTTGCGCTAATCGGCATATGCTACAGTTTTCTGCTGGCTAAACGATATACCGCGCAGACCATACTGCTTCCAGAGTATAATATGTCAAAAAACAACTCTTTTTTCAGTATGGCTATGGGAATGGAGAGAACCGGTGCTGAAAAGCTTGTTCCGGAACTCTATCCCAACATCCTGAGCAGCACCCCTTTTGGCCTGTACGTCCTCAAACAGCCTGTCACAGACAAATCTGGCCGCAAGTATAAGACATTGGAATCATATCTCGCTACAGATGCCGAGCCCGGCTTACTATCCAGGGTAATAGGCTTGTTATCATTTGGTAAAAAAGAGCCAACATCAGTGGCACCCAAGGCTCCTTCACTTCCAAAAGACATTCTGGTCCTTTCCCAAGGGGAAATGAGCCTGGCGGCGCGGGCAAAAAGCCTAATACAAACCACGGTGGATAATAAAAATGGCGTGATCACACTGGCTTGTGAAATGAAGGATCCGGTGGTCGCAGCTATCCTTGTGGATCTGAGCAGAAATTACCTGATCAACTATGTTGAAGAATACAGGACCTCAAAAACGGGCGAGCAAGTTACGTTTCTGGAAGAAAGGGTACGGGAAGCGAGGAACAGGCAGCAGTCCGCAGAATATTCCCTACAGAACTACAGAGACCGCAACCGAAATACTTTCCTCAATGTGGCTCGTATAGAGGAGCAGCGACTGCAAGCAGACTTTACGTTAGCTCAAACAATTTATTCAGATCTGGTAAGCCGACTGGAGCAAGCGAAGGTCAGGGCAAAAGAGGAGAAACCAGTTTTCAAAATCCTGGAACCTGTGAAGGTTCCGCTTGGAAAAAGCAGTCCTAAGAGACCTCTTATTGGCTTTGTCTTTGGTGCTGCTGGTGCCTTTATCACCTTATTGTATATCATATTTTTTAGAGAGAAGTATCATCGTAAGCTGCTTTGACGTAAGTTGCGCATTACGAGCAATGTTGGTTTTCAATTCAATAATCGCACTATTAAATAAATCATAATGAAAGTAGTATTGCTTGCAGGCGGCCTTGGCACTCGTCTTTCCGAAGAAACCGTGTTGAAACCTAAGCCTATGGTTGAGATCGGAGGAAGCCCGATTCTCTGGCATATCATGAAAATATATGCTTCTCACGGCTTCAACGAGTTCGTGATCTGCCTCGGCTACAAAGGATACGTCATCAAGGAATACTTTGCCAACTACTTTCTTCATCAATCTGACGTAACGTTCGATATGAAGGAAAACAAGATGGAAATCCACAATTCCCAGGCTGAGCCCTGGAAAGTCACATTGGTAGATACCGGCTTTGATACGATGACTGGCGGCCGCGTAAAAAGAGTGGCAGATTACCTTCGTAATGAACCCTTTTTACTAACCTACGGCGACGGTGTAGGTAGTGTCAATATACGAGAAGCCCTAGATTATCATCAAAAGAACAAAAAACTACTCACAGTTACTGCGGTACAACCCTCAGGCCGTTTTGGGGCCCTGAATATAGGGGATACAAATCTTGTACATTCATTTCTTGAAAAACCAAAAGGGGACGGGGCCTGGATCAATGGCGGCTTTTTTGTTTGCGAGCCCGGTGTCCTGGAGTACATAAAAGACGATAGCACAGTTTTCGAAGCAGGGCCCCTGGAAAACATCGCTGCCGATGGCCAGATGATTGCATATAAGCACCATGGTTTTTGGAAACCTATGGATACCCTAAGGGATAAGCAAGAACTTGAGAACTTATGGAATTCAGGACAGGCTCCCTGGAAAAATTGGTAAAAAGCTATCTATGGATTATCGGCATTTAGAAAAATACTACCGGGGGAAAAAAGTTTTCGTGACCGGGCACACTGGCTTTAAAGGAACATGGCTGATAAATTGGCTGAGCGTACTAGGAGCGCGGATCAAAGGCTACTCCCTGGAACCTGCAAATCAATTTGACTTATATAACAGTACGCAGGGAGCTTCTTTATGTGAGTCGTCGGTTTACGCTGATATCCTCAATGCAGACTTGCTCAAAGCGGAAATCCTTTCATTTGAACCTGATTTCATCTTCCACCTGGCTGCGCAGCCACTGGTGAGACTCTCCTACCAGCAGCCGGCACAAACATTCAGTGTCAATGCGATAGGGACTGCACACTTGTTGGATGGTGTCCGTGAGCTTAAGAATCGCTGTCAGGTTATACTGATAACGACAGACAAGGTCTACGAAAATAAAGAATGGCATTACCCTTACCGGGAGAATGACCGGCTGGGTGGATACGATCCCTACAGTGCAAGTAAGGCATGCGCGGAGCTGGTTATCAATTCTTATCGCAACTCATTTTTTAATTTAGCTGATTATCCAACACACCAGAAGGCGATAGCAAGCGCACGTGCCGGAAACGTGATTGGCGGAGGGGACTGGGCGAAGGATAGGATCATACCCGATATTATCCGTGCATTCCAAAAAGGCATTCCAGTGGAAGTTCGCAACCCGAATGCAGTGCGTCCGTGGCAACATGTACTTGAACCATTGGGTGGATACCTACACCTGGGAGCTAAAATGACGGACGATCCGATTGTGTTTTCAGACAGCTGGAACTTCGGTCCTCTCGCGGAGGACAATCTCACTGTTGAAGAGCTGGTAAATATCGCTGTCAACATCTGGGGTACCGGAGAATACAAAAACACGGCTTTGCAGGGACAACCTCACGAAGCGGGTCTGTTAAAACTGGATATCAGCAAAACTGTCAGTACATTAGGCTGGCGCCCTAAGTATAACGCGGCAACCTCGATAAAAAACACGATGGAATGGTACCTGCGAAGTACTGAAAAACTGAATGAGGCTGAGCTAGTGAAGGATCAAATAAGTCATTTCATCCATGATTAAAGCCAGGGTTTTGATCTTGGGTTCCACGGGATTTGTCGGGCAGAGTCTCGTCAGAGTTTTTCAGACGGATCCCGATATAGAGCTTATCTGTACTTCACGAAGGCCCGTTGAAGGCCAGCTGTACTTTGACATTGAAGATCCTTCGTCGTGGCAAGGTATCGTAGATGTGTCGCCGGATATACTCATTGAAGCAAGCGGATACGGGGTTGTCAAGAACCAGACAGATTTGAACACACTTTACAGCGTCAACTACCTCAAAAAGCGTGAGTTTTTGGATTATATCGTCGCAAAAACGACTGATTTATTCTGGATCCAGATTGGTACTGCGTTCGAATACAGCCTGGAAAAAGAAAGGCTATCGGAAGATAGTCCATGCTTTCCCAGAAGCCATTACGGGATCTCAAAATCGCTCTTTTCATCTTACCTTCAAAGTGTAATGACTAGCCGGTTCACAATTCTGAAACCCTTTGGGATGTTTGGTGAAGGTGAAGATTTAAGCAAATTTTTCCCTTTATTGATCAGCGCCCAAAAAAACAAGAAAACGATACCGCTCTCGGACGGACTTCAGTACCGGGACTACTTTTATGTGGATGATCTGGCTCTTTTTATCCTGAAAAAGATACGGGAGAAAAACTTATCCCAAATTGAGAACCAGGTTCTGAATCTGGGTTCTGGCATTCCCCGGCAGCTCCGTGAGCTTGCCGAGATGCTGGCAGCTGAGATCGCTGATTTCGACCCGGCTTTGTGGGCGTGGGGTACCATACCTCAAAGATCTGAGGAAAACCGCATATTTTACAATTCGTCTCAAAAAGCCGAGAGACTGGGCTTTGTTCAGACAAACCTGCAAGAAGCCTTGAAAAAAACGGTTAACTACTATTACGCTATATAACATGGACCATTTATTACAGCACCTCAGCAATATAGATAGCGAGATACTACACACGCTACTTCCCGCGATCCAGAAAAAAGTAAAAAAAGAAATCATTGCGGGGGAACAGTACATACCGGTTACCGGAAAAATAATTGACGAGGCGGATCTGCTGTATGGGATCGACTCGGTAATGGACGGCTGGTTAACCACCGGACGCTTTGGAAAGAAATTTGAGTTTCAGTTCGCCAAATATTTCGGTTCCAAATTTTCAGTTTTGGTAAACTCCGGATCGTCAGCAAATCTTTGTGCATTTTATGCATTGACGTCCCCAAAGCTGGGCGAGCGCCAGGTAAAACCGGGAGATGAAGTAATCACGGTTGCTGCCGGTTTCCCAACTACTGTAAACCCATTGTTGCAATACGGAGCAATTCCGGTGTTCATTGACGTCGATATTCCTACGTATAATATCAAAGCTGAACTGATAGAGCAGGCGGTAACTTCCAAGACCAAGGCAATCATGATCGCCCATTCACTGGGCAATCCGTTTAACCTGGACATTGTAATGGAGGTTGCGAAAAAATACAACCTATGGGTCATCGAGGATGATTGTGACTCGCTTGGAGCCACATACAGAGGCCGCAAAACGGGTACTTTTGGGGATCTGGCGACAGTGTCGTTTTATCCTGCTCACCACATTACAATGGGCGAAGGCGGAGCCGTGTTGATCAACAATCCAAAGCTCAAAATGATCGTTGAAAGCTTCAGAGACTGGGGACGGGATTGCTACTGTGAAACCGGGCAGGACAATACGTGCCGCAAACGGTTTGAATGGCAACTGGGAGATTTGCCTTTTGGCTACGACCATAAGTACACCTACTCGCACATTGGCTTCAACCTGAAAGTGACCGATATGCAGGCAGCGATC
>NZ_CAMLSE010000025.1 GCF_946482605.1 uncultured Dyadobacter sp.
GAAAAAGGCGGATATCCGGGAGTCGAAGGCATTTATGCTCTCCGACACCATGATGAGCCGCATCAGCCTCGATACTGTCAGAACGGAGCCGGTTCGCAATGAACTCACGCTTGTCGGCAAAGTGGTACCGGACGAGAACCAGGTGATTAAAGTATATCCGCTCGTGGGTGGCAACGTGGAAGAGGTGGATGTGGAACTGGGTGATAATGTACGTAAAGGCCAGAAACTCGCTACGATCCGCTCGGGAGAAGTAGCGGATTTCGAGCGCCAGATGATCCAGGCGCAATCCGATCTGCTGATCGCACAGAAAAACCTGTCTTCCACCGAAGATCTGTTCGAAAGCAAACTGGTCCCTGAACGGGATGTGATATCCGCTCGCCAGATCGTGGACAAGGCGCAGGCTGAGCTGAACCGTGTCAAAGAAGTATTCTCGATTTACGGCCTGGGAAAATCCACCAATTATACCGTCAAGTCGCCGATCAATGGCTTCATTATCGATAAGAATGTGAACCGGGGCATGCAGCTACGCTCCGACAATTCGGAGAGCCTGTTCACAGTGGGGCAGATTGCCGACGTTTGGGTCATGGCGAACGTCAACGAGAGCGACATTCCGCGGGTGAAATTGGGAATGCCCGCCGAAGTGCGCACGATCAGCTTTTCCGACGAAGTATTTAAAGGAAAGGTCGATAAAATCTACAATGTGCTCGACCCGGATACGAAAGCGATGAAAATACGCATCCAGTTGCAAAATGTCGGTTTCAAACTCAAACCTGAGATGCACGCGACGGTGTCGCTGCATTTCGAAGAAGGTATGCAAATGCAGGCAATTCCTTCCCAGGCCGTCATTTTCGACCGTAGCAAAAACTGGGTAATGGTATATCACAGCCGTTCCAAAATCGAGACACGGCCTGTCGACGTCTACCGTTCCCTGGCAAGCACGACCTACATCAAAGAAGGCCTTCAACCAGGCGAAACCATCATTTCCAAAAACCAGCTGCTGGTGTATGATGCGTTGAATGACTAATGTTGAATGATTGAATGACTGAATGATTGAATGACTGAATGACTGAATGTTTTTTAATGAGTGAATGAGTGAATATTGCTTACGCTTGATTTCCCTCTCATTTGCTACCCATTTTATATCAATACACATCCAGTCATTCGCAATTCAAAATTGAATCATTCACACATTCACTCATTCACTCATTCAAAATTCGGTCATTCAATCATTCAATCATTCGGTCATTAATCATTGACTCATGAACAAATTCATCCGAGGTATCGTGGGCTTTTCGCTCAAGAACCGGTTCTTCATATTCTTCATGACAGGCCTTCTGATCATTTCAGGGATTGTCAGCTATCAAAACACGCCGCTGGAAGCATTTCCGGACGTGACTAATACCCAGATTATCATCGTCACGCAATGGAACGGCCGCAGCGCGGAGGAAATCGAGCGCTTTGTGACGGTACCCATAGAGGTCGCGATGAACTCCGTGCAGCAAAAGACCAACGTCCGGAGTACAACCATGTTCGGACTCAGCATTGTCAAGATCATTTTTGACGACGGCGTCGAAGACTTCTTTGCCCGCCAGCAGGTCAATAACCAGCTGCGGACCGTGTCCCTGCCCGACGGTGTCGAGCCCGACGTACAGCCTCCCTATGGCCCCACCGGTGAGATTTTCCGTTTTACTCTTCAAAGTAAGGATCGCGACAGCCGGGAATTGCTCACCTTGCACAAATGGATCATTGACAGGCAGCTTCGCAGTGTGCCCGGTGTTGCCGACGTCGTCGCATTCGGTGGGCGCGACAAGATCTACGAGGTGCAGGTGAACCCCACGAAACTCGTGAAATATAACATTACCCCGCTGGAAGTGTACCAGGCTGTTACCAAAAGTAATATCAATGTCGGTGGGGACGTGATCGAGAAGAATGGGCAGGCTTATGTGGTCCGGGGAATAGGTCTGCTGAATTCGATTCCCGACATCCAGAATATCATTGTCGAATATGTGAAAGACAACCCCGTACTCGTCAGGGATGTGGCGGATGTGCGCGAATCAGACATGCCGCGCGTCGGACAAGTCGGGCTCGACGGGAACGACGATGTCGTAGAAGGCATTGTGGTGCAGCGGAAAGGCGAAAACCCAAGCGAGGTGCTGGCCCGCGTCAAGGAAAAGATCGAAGAGCTGAACACAAAAATCTTGCCGCCTGATGTCAAAATGGTCACATTCTATGATCGTGACAACCTCATCGATTTCTGCGCGCATACCGTGAAGCATAACCTCATCGAAGGGATCGTGCTCGTGACCGTCATCGTGTTCATATTCATGGCCGACTGGCGCACGACCGTGATCGTTTCGATCATTATCCCGCTCGCATTGCTGTTTGCATTCATGTGTCTGCGGCTGAAAGGTATGTCCGCCAACCTCCTGTCCATGGGTGCCATCGATTTCGGGATCATCATAGACGGCGCGGTGGTTATGGTGGAAGGAATCTTCGTGGCACTGGATCATCTTTCCCACAGAAACGGAATGGACCGTTTCAACAAGCTTTCGAAGCTGGGGTTGATCAAACGTACCGGCGGTGAACTTGGCAAGGCGATATTTTTTTCCAAACTCATCATTATCACCGCATTGATCCCTATTTTCAGTTTTCAGAAAGTGGAGGGTAAAATGTTCACACCGCTGGCCTACACCCTTGGTTTCGCATTGCTGGGCGCGCTGCTTTACACGCTGACCCTGGTACCGGTGCTTTGCTCCATTTTGTTGAAAAAGAATGTACGCGAAAAAAGCAATCCCATTGTCCGATTCTTCGATAATGCAGTTACAAAAGGTTTCGAATGGTGCTATGGCCACAAAAAATTAAGCGTCGTATTCGCCACTGCATTCCTCGGGCTCAGCCTTTTTTCCGCCAAATTCCTGGGCACCGAGTTCCTGCCTACACTCAATGAAGGTGCATTGTGGGTGGAAGCTAAAATGCCGATGAGCAGCTCGCTGGCCGAGACCGTCAAGATGGTAACCGTACTCCGGGCCAAGCTGAATGAATTTCCGGAGGTCAATGGCGTACTGTCGCAAACCGGCCGTTCCAATGACGGCACCGATCCATCCGGCTTTTATTACGTCCAGATGCAGGTTAACCTGAAACCCAAAGACGAGTGGAAACGGAAAATCAGCCAGGATGATCTGATCGAAGAGATGGATACAAAGCTGAAACAGTTTCAGGGTATCAATTACAATTACTCGCAGCCCATCATCGACAACGTCGCCGAAGCGGTCGCCGGGATGAATGCCAGCAATGCGGTCAAAATTTATGGAGACGATCTTGAAACACTGAACAACAAAGCCAACCAGGTGCTGGAAGCCATCAAGGATGTGCCGGGGATTAAAGATGTGGGCATTCTGCGAAACATTGGTCAGCCGGAGGTAAGCGTGATCCTGCACGACCATAAAATGGCACAGTATGGCGTCAGCATCGCCGATGCCCAGGCGGTGATCGAAATGGCGATCGGCGGGAAAACTGCCTCGATCCTCTATGAAGGCGAACGCAAATTCGATATCCGTCTGCGATACGAGCAGCAGTACCGCCGCACGGTAGACGACATACAGCAACTCATGGTTCCCACGCTGACAGGCGGCAAAATCCCCCTGAAAGAGATCTCTACGATCCGCACCGTCACCGGCCCGGCATTTGTATACCGTGACAACAACAAACGTTTCATAGGCGTGAAATTCTCGGTGCGCGAACGCGATCTGGGAAGCACCATTGCCGAAGCGCAGTCAAAAGTGAAACCGTTGCTCTCCTCACTACCGAAGGGCTACTCCGTGAACTGGTCAGGTGAATTCGAAAACCAGGTACGCGCCACTGCCCGTCTGGGTCAGGTAGTACCGATCAGCCTCATCGGCATCTTCATACTGCTGTTCATTATGTTCAGTAATGCAAAAGATGCCGGCCTGGTACTCATTAATGTTCCTTTTGCGCTGATTGGCGGTATCCTCGCGCTGCATGTGACGCATATGAATTTCGGTATCTCGGCCGGCGTAGGCTTTATCGCACTGTTCGGGTTATGCGTACAGAATGGGGTGATATTGATTTCCGTATTCAACAAAAACCTGGCTGCGAGGATGTCCCTGGACGAAGCGATCCGGGAGGGCGTCAAATCACGTATCCGCCCGGTCATCATGACGGCCCTGATGGCAGCCATCGGGTTGCTTCCGGCCGCAGTTTCTACCGGTATCGGTTCGGAAACCCAGAAACCGCTGGCCATCGTTGTCATCGGCGGGCTGATCACCGCAACAGTGCTGACGTTGCTGATCTTCCCGATCATATATGGTTTCTTTAACCGGAAGGTCAAGACATCGAAGTACGCATAGCAGCACAATTTGTCCCAAATGAATAAGGCCATCTGCGAAAACGGATGGCCTTATATTTTTCCGGCATTATGGCCAAGCGGGGAAAAATCATAGCCGATATGGAAGACATAACGCAGGGATATGCCAAAATTCCAGCCAGAGCCGTCACCTGTGATTCTCGCTTGCTCCATCTCGACACCATTGACCTTGTAAACCAGATCGGTGGAAACGGAATTTCCCAGGCCCCATTGTTTTCTGGCAAAAACCGACAGATCAATGGATTTGGCAACTTTGATCACATATTCCGCGGAAGCTTCTACCAAGCCGGTCATCGAAGAATTGATGCGTGTGTCGCTGGACATGAACAAGGTGTCCACGCCTTGCCTCCGCCCTTTTTCCCTGTACCCGGAAAACTCCATGTAGTCCTTTTCTTTTCCTGAATTGGGAACCAGCCCGGCACCAGCGCCGACCCAGAACGCGGATTTACGAATATAGTTTTTACCAAAAAGCAAACGCATCTTACCTCTCACAATGAGACTGTTCTTGTCATTCTCCATCTGATAGCTGAGCGGATTGTCCCCGTAAATCATCAGGACATTATGAATGGCCGAACGGTCGTATGCTGCCTCCACAGCCCATTGCTCTCTGAATACCCAACCCACCGACACGCCCCAGGCCGACACCGCCGGCGACTGTGTGCCGATCAGCCCGTCGAAATCATTAGTGATCGTATTTTTGTCCGTCCTGACAAAGCCATTCACACCGGCATACCAGCGGTCCCGGATGCGTACATCTCCGAATTTTTTCAGAAGTGATTCAGTGTTGTAAGGTCTTTCGCCGATCGGCCGTTTGTAGATTTTGCGGTAGTAGTCCGAATGGTCCTGTGCCCGGGCCTGGAAGAGCATAACTGCGAAAAAAACTGTAAAGATGGGTTTCATAATGCTGCACCGGTTTTTCTGTCTTTACGCGTATGCGCATGCAACCGTTGCACAAAATGGCCCTGATACCGTCAGCAAACGATTATTTGCTGACCTGAAAATTGATGATGAATGTAGTCCCGGCGCCCAGCGCGGACTGTACATCGATGCGCCCGTGATGCGCATGTATGATGCTCATAGTGGTAGACAAGCCAATCCCCATTCCGTTATTCTTTCCGGTAAAGTAGGGCTCAAAAATTTTGTCCATATGCTCCTCGCTGATCCCTGAACCATTGTCAGCAAAAACGACCTGGATCTGATCGCCCTGGTTGCGGGTCGTGATACGTAAAATGCCCCTATCTTCCTCCATCGCTTCGATCGCATTGGTGATGAGGTTCAGGAACGCCATCTGCAACGAAACCCTGTCCAACGGCAATGCCAGTTCATCCTCTGCGAACTCGTTCACAATCTGGATCCTTTTGAGTTGTACACGGTCCAGCGCTGCACCGATTGCCTGGTTCAATACCGAATGCACGGAGCTCTCGATCAGTTCTATATCCTCAGACGATGATGGCTGGAGCAGCTGTGTGATCAGGTCGTTAATGCGGGTACAGTTGCGCTTGATGATCTGTGTGTAAAACTTCTGGTCTTCATCGACGAGTTCCATTTCCAGTTGCTCTGCCGAAAGGTTGACATTCGTGAGCGGATTACGCACCTCATGCGCGAGCATTCGTACGAGACGTCCCGTAACCGCCATTTTTTCAGAAAACAACCTTTCATTCTCCGACTGCTTACGGGCTGTCATATCATGTATCCGCCCCTGCACATAGGGATGATCATCGTCCACCTCGACCGACGCCGACAGCAGGCAGTACCTTTTGTCATTGTCTTTTGTCAGCAATTTTACTTCATGGTCGTGAATGGGCTGGTCGGCAATGTCCGTCCACAGGGCCGAAAACAAAGGGCCTTCGATCAGCTCTGTGATTTTTCTCTCTTTCAGCTCTTCTACTGAACGGCCTGTGAGCATACTTGCCGCTTCGTTGAAATCGATAATATTGCCTTCCAGGTCGCTGATAAACAGAAAGTCACTGGACTCCTCGAAAATACGCCGATAGCGTCTTTCACTATGCCGCAATGCCTTCAAAACCGACGTTCTTTCCAAGGCATAGCGAATGCTTCTTTCCAGCTTTTCAGCATCCAGCTCGCTTTTGATCAGGTAATCGGCAGCTCCGAGACGTAATGCCTCCACGGCGATTTTGGTATCGCCTTTGCCTGTCAGCAATATAATGGGCTCCTCGCATTCGAAACTGCATGCAAGCTCTATGAGGTCAATGCCTGTACTCTCCCCCAGAAGGTAATCAAACAGGTAAAGGTCGTATTTGTTATCGCGGATATGCTTTTCGGCATCCCTGAACGTGGCACACCAGGTAATGTCGAACTTCCAGTTGACAAGATCCTGAAAATATTCCCGGGTAAGGAAATAATCATCCTCATCATCATCTACCAATAAAACTCTGATCAATTTGTTAGTCATCCCCTCCCTGGTCTCCCGCTATCAGATGTCGAATTGCTTCATTTTGTTATAGAGTGTCTTCCGATCTATGTTCAGCAAACGCGCTGCCTTACTTTTATTGAAATTCACATCACGCAACACCTGCATGATCATGTCATACTCAGCCTCGTTCGCGACGGTTTTCAGGCTCGGTTTGCTATCCTCACCGTCGACACTATCCGGTGACAGCACCGATGAAGCCAACGGGCTTGCCGGTGCAGGTTCGTCGTCCAGGTCTTTCAGGCGCTTGTAATTGACTATTTCAAAGGGTAATGCCTTTTCTTCGATCAGCTCCCCGTCCGAAAGCAGGGTTGCCCTTTTGATCACATTCTTCAACTCCCTGAGGTTACCCGGCCAGGAGTAGTTGAGAAAATCATTCTTTACTTCTTCCGAAAATCCTCTTACATTTTTGTTCAGCTCCGCATTTGTGGTATCCAGAAATGCGCCCGCAAACAGCATCAGATCGTCCCGGCGATTCCTTAATGCAGGTACTTCAATGGTAAATTCATTAAAACGGTAGTAAAGGTCTTCCCGGAATTTGCCGTTACGGGCGGATTCCAGCAGCCGCTCGTTACTCGCCACAATGATCCTCACGTCCAGATCGATCTCTTTCGAACCGCCGATCCGCCGCATTTTACGTTCCTGAACTACCCGCAGCAAGGCTACCTGGATTTCATACGACAGGTTCGAAACCTCGTCCAGAAACAGCGTACCTCCATTGGCCAGCTCGAAATGCCCGATTTTGGTTTGCAATGCACCGGTAAATGACCCTTTTTCGTGGCCAAACAATTCACTTCCTGCCAGTTCCTTAGAAATTGCACCGCAATCCATCGCCACAAAAGGCATGTCCTTTCGCCTCGACCGGTTGTGTATCTCCTGCGCGATTGCCTCCTTACCGGAACCGCTTTCGCCGTAAATAATGACGCTGAAATTGGTGGGAGCAACGAGATCCACCTGCTTGAACAGGTTATCAGATACATCGCTGTTTCCCATGACGTAACCGGCTTTGGTCCGCACCTGACTTTTACGGGACGGCTTCGACGGTTCGGAGCTGCCATCGACGACAGGCACTGCATAGTCGTGCTCCTCATTCTGCGAAGCCTCCGCATCCGCTATCGCCTTTTTAACCGTCACCAGGATCTCGTCGGGAAACAATGGCTTGGTGATATAATCGTAAGCACCGAGTTTCATCACATTAACGGCCACCTTGATATCCGAATATCCGGTGATGATCAGTACTGGTACGTTAGGTCTTTTGGCCTTAATGGTGGTCAGAAGCTCGGTACCGGTGATATCCCCGAGTCTGAAGTCGGTCATCACCAGATCGGGAGAAATGGACTCTATCAATGCGAGGCCATCTTTTCCATTCTGGGCCGTTTCAACTATAAAATCATTTTTTGATAAAAACCGCTTCAACAAGAAGCAAATATCCGCTTCGTCATCAACAACAACTATTTTTTTCATTCCGGCTCTCTGGCTTAACATGTTGTTTAAATAGTAACTCTCAACCTTGCGGTGGGTATGTTCAGCTGCTCGCGATACTTGGCCACCGTCCTTCTGGCAACCGAATATCCTTTTTCTGCAAGCATGTCTGTAATCTGCTGGTCATTATACGGATGCCGCTTGTCTTCCTCGCTCACGATTTCCCGGATCGCCTCCTGAATTTCGCGGTTGGAGACCTCTGTTCCGTCTTCATTGGTGACGCCTTCCGTAAACAGGTCTTTAAGCAGCACAATGCCGAAAGGCGTCTGTACATATTTGTTCGTAGTTACGCGGGATACGGTCGAGATATCCATATCAATAATCTCCGCCACGTCTTTCAGGATCATAGGACGCAATTTCTTGATGTCGCCCGTCTGAAAATAGTCGTATTGCAGCCGCACGATGGCCTTGAGTGTGTTCAGCATCGTGTTTTCTCTCTGCTTGATAGCGTCGATGAACCATTTGGCCGAGTTCATCTTATTTTTGAGGAACTGGTTGGTGGCCTTGTCGTTCTTTTGTTCCGCCATCTGGGTAAAAACCTTGTTCAGCTTCAATGCAGGGCTATTTCCCCAAGTCAGCTGTACTTCGATTTCCCCGTCCTCAGTATACCAGAGCATAAAGTCCGGTTTGATACTTTCATTCACGATCGAGTCGTTACGCAACCCCGAGGCCGGCTTGGGATTAAGTGTCGTAATGAGCTGTATCGCCTTCTTCAGTGACTCTTCATCCAGCCCCGTGATCCGCATGATCTTGTCATAATTCCTTGACCCCAGCTCATCGAATGCATCGGAAACAATCTTAAATGCCCACCTCCATACCTCATTCTGATTCTCCGTCCGGTGGAGCTGGATAAGCAGACATTCTTTCAGGTCGCTCGCTGCGATACCCGGAGGATCCAGCTGTTGGATGATTTTCAGCATGGTGTTCACTTCGTCGGTATCGATAAACATGCTGTTCGCAAATGAAATATCGTCCGCAATCACATCGCTTTCCCTCCGAAGAAACCCGTCTTCGTCCAGTGAATCCAGGATGAAGTCGGCTACGAGCTGCTGGCGCTCGTCGAGCCGCAGAAAGTGTACCTGCTGTTTCAGGTCATCGCGGAACGACATCGTCTCGACCATCGGCCGGGTGTACAATTCGTTGTCGGCCGACTGGTTGTTTGCGTAGGTTTTGTAATCAGGGATATCGTCATCACGGAATTCATCCCAATCATAATAATCCTGTACCGAATTATCCTCCCCTCCCGAAGATACATCTCCGTCTTCAAACTCGTCGGCACTCTCCTCCGCCGTATTCTCATCCTTTCCCTCTTCCAGTATGGGGTTTTCTTCCAGTTCCTCCTTAATCCTTTGTTCAAGCTCCATTGTAGTCAGGTGCAGTAAATTCAGCATCTGAATTTGCAAGGGAGAGTATTTTAAAGTCTGTCTTTGCGTCTGCGTCTGTCTTTGCATATAGCAACTAAGGGTAAAATTGTAATTCTCTTGATGCTTTAAATTTACGACTCTTTATCTAATCTAACCGCAATCGCTGGGTGCGTCACTGAAGATTGCGTAGTTATTTCCACAGACTGAGTATTATTATTCAGAATGTAGAGGGAATACTCATCTGAAAACTGCCTTTTTTGCTATACGGGCCGCATGATCAGCGCCTGCTTCCGTCACATTTTGCGATTCTATTCCATTACGGAGCAAGCTATACTTTGCTGAAAAACGATCCACATACAGCTGATAATCAAAAGAAATCCAATTTTTGCAGCGACCGGTCTGCCTTTACTGTTTACTGCCCTTTCATCCGCCGGCACCCGCAAATTGCAGCTGGTTCCATCCGAAACCTTCTTTAAGAAATGCAAAATTCTTGCCGACGTATATAAATGCAAAAACCCTCCGGAAAGGGAGGGTTTGCACAGGTATTATTCCAAAGCAGCTATATCGGCTGCGCGGGCTGGTCGTCGGTCGCCCTTTTAATCCAGTACAATCCTTTCAGCAACAATTCCCTCCCTTCGTCCACGCCATGCTTCATGATTATTTTCTCGATCAGCAATGGCGCTACCAGATTCAAGGGAGCCGGAAGACGTCTTAATGCAGTGCGGGCCAACGCGGCGCTGAGTCCCATTTCAAGCCCCCTTCCCGCAACGCCCGTAGGCCCGGCAGCCGCAAGTTCCCTGATGTAGCCGATCGTGTCGGAGACGGTGTCTTTTAATTGTTCCGTCTTCGAACGGTTTTCTGTCGGTTCCATAGATCTGCTGTTTATGGTTATCAGAGATGTAGGGATCAGAGCTTACCCGCTTCTCCGCGGGCGGTTTCCACATATCCTTCTACTTTATCCGCAGCTTCATTCGCGTAGGCGCTTCCTTCATTTTTTAATTCGTCCGCTGCTTCCGCTGCTTTTTCCTTGCTTTTTTCCAAAGCAGCAATCAGGTCACCCGCGAGACTATTGGTTTTTTTCCGAAGTTTCTTGATCGTCTTCTTTCCGTCATCCGGCGCGATGAGCATACCGATCGCTACACCCGCTATTGCCGCGGTTACAATACCTAAAATGATGTTTTTGCCTGACATAGCACATTCGTTTTAACGTGATCACTTCAATTTGCTGAATATATCGAAAATCCTGTACCAAAACGGCGAGCAGATTTCTATTTAACCACTATACAATTGTAACACAACCAATTAACCTAAAAACTGAAATCTGGCCACCGGCTGCCCAATTCTTAGGACTGTAAAAAAACTACCCTAAACGGAGTAAAAAAGGAACAGATGCAAATCGGAAACTCAGAGCTGCCGGAGGATTAAAGGACATTGTGTCAATCTGATACATGGCAGGATTATTGCCTCGGATAAGGGAAAAGGTTATTTCATAATTCGGATGCTCTTCATAGCTTCGGAAAATACCTCCACCACCGATGACTAAAAATTTACTTGTCACACAGCGCTATGAAAATTGTAATTATTGAAGATGAAAGGGATTTGGGAGTGTTGATGCGCAATTTTCTAATTAAACAACTGGACATTCAAACACCTGATGCCGCCATCAGGGTCGTGGCATCATTGACAGAGGGGTTGGATTGCGTGCGGGTCATGAGCCCCGACTGGATCTTCATAGACAATAACTTACCTGACGGAAAGGGCGTACAGGCGATCCGTACCATCAAGGATGTTTACCCGGATAAATTAACAAAAGTGGTGATGATGAGCGCCATGACTAATCTGAGAGAAGAAGCCTTTCGGAATGGTGCGGATTTCTTCCTGGACAAGCCTATCAGCTTTGTTGAAGTCAAGAATATCTTCACAACGCCGGGTACTGATCCGACGGGATAGCGGAGCCCGCCAGCATTCAAAATCGTGGAGAAATTTACATCAAGTGCGGATTCGCACCCCGGATGCGTGGAAATTATTACTCAGAATGTAGCTTTTAGACGGTTAAGCGGCATTTAACTTCTAAAATAGTACAGGACACTTGGTTCCTGACCTGCCTCGCCCTCCGGGCATCTTTACTTTCTGGGAGTGGTACCGAACCCGCTTCTTCTTGTCGTCGCCTTTTTTCTTTTCGTAGGCAATGAGTTTGAAATCATATTCCGGAATGAAGTAATCTTCTTTGTATTCGGCCACAGGCAATGGCATGTAGTGCCGTCCGGGAAAGCTCAGGACATCGTACTCGTAGTCATATAGGTAAATGGTCACAAAGCCGTCGCGGCTGTACTTGATCCCGATATCCGAAAAGGGGCTGTTTTCATCCGCCGACGCTACGAGCCGCATCATTTCCTTCTGCTTTCCTTTTACCAGTACCGACATGTTGTACTGAAACACCCTGTGCAGTGAATCGATCTGAATAGCGACCCCCAGGTAGTATTTGGCATCCTTCATTCGCTCCTGGCCGGCGTACATGATGGCGGTGTTGTTTAATGCACTTTTATCCTGATAGGTCTGATAGCTGAGCTTCGCTTCATCGAAACGCTCCATATAGCGGAATACATTTCCCTGGTTCACGTTGTAGAACTTCCGCGTCGGGGCTGCTGCCATGGCAAGCCTGAAATCCTCGAAAGCGCCATCGTAACGCGCATTGGCTTCATTGACCTGGTGCTTCTGGTCATGCCGGTTACCGATGTAGGCCTGCACAATGCCGTGGTTATTGTGAACAAACGGCAGTTCCGGCTTTTCACGTACCAGACTATCGAACAGCGCCATGGACTTGTCGAGCTGGTCGTTTTCAAGCAGAACGATCCCCCAGCCATTCTGCGCATTTACATTGGCGGGATTCAGCGCAACGGCCCGCTTGAATACCTGGTAGCCTTTTTTATACATGTCAAAATGCATCAGCAGGTTTCCGTAGTTACTCCACATCAGGTCATATCCTTGCTCGTACTGAAGTGCCTTGGCCAGGTGCTGCCCTGCTTCGGAATATCGTTTCTGATCGATCATGATGCCGCTCAGCCCCGCAAGCGCTTCGTACCGGGCCGGATCGAGCCGGATCGCCTTCTGAAAATCCTCCTGCGCCTCAGCGCTTTTTTTCAGATAATATTCCGAAAAGGCTTTGGTCACAAAGAGGTCGGCAAAAAACTTGTTATCCGCATTAAGCGCCTTTTCTCCCTTCTTGAAATCTTTGAGGGCGAGGTCATACTTCTTCTGACCATAGTAGGCGACCGCGCGCCCCAGGTATGCGGGCAGGTAACTGGAGTCCTTTTTGATCACCCGATCGAACAAGGTGAAGGCGGTCTGATATTCGTGCTTGGTAAGATGCGTGTTGGCGATGCCCGATTGCAATGCCGGGGTTTCGCGTTTCAATGTCGAGGCCAGCTTGTAGTAACGCTGCGCTTCGCCGGTCTGCTGAAGGCCGTAGCAGGAGTGGGCCATTCCGAGATAAGCATCTCCGCGGAACGTGCGGTCATCCGACTCAAGGTATTTTTCAAAAACGGCTTTGGCCATTCCAAACTGGTTCAGCGATAACAAAGCATTTGCATAGCGGATCTGCGCTTTCGGATGGGTTCGCGCTACCTTTTCGAAGTCCTTCACGGCCCGCTTGTCGTTACCTGTCCGCATCAGAATGTCGCCTCGCTGCAGCCGGTACGCCATTTCGTCCTTTTGCCGGATTGCGCTCGTGATCTCGTCTACGGCCTGCTCCATGTTGCCGTTGTACTTGTACACCATCCCGACATTAAAATTCCACTTTCCCCCGGTGTTTTTCGCAGAATTGTTGTTCGCGAAGCTTTCGGCCTCCTGGTATTTTTTCTGCTTACCCAGCGACACCAGTGTATTCACGATAGCCTCGGACCCTGATGGAGCTTCCGCGAAATCGTTGCGGGCTGCCGCGTATTTCCCGGATAATAATGCAAACAAACCACGATTATAATGCAGGTGAGGGTCTAGCGGAGCCAGATCCAGTTCTTCCATAATGTGCAGCGCTTTCTGATAGTTGCCTGAAAGCGCCAGTATTACGGCCTCATTGTTCATTCTTTGCACAGAGTCGGCCGATTGATACGCGCCTTTGTGATAGGCTGCATACGCGGCCTGAAGGTTGCGTACACCTCGCTGGTATTCTTCGCCGCGAAGTAACGCAGGATTATTCTCCTCGAATGATTGATTGAAAATAGGTAGAAGTTCTTTTACAAGCCGCTGGCATTCACTAAAATCCTGCGCCGATACTTGCCTTGGGGTTAAAGCCATCAGCATCAGCAACATACCTGTCATCACAAGTAAGCAGAATTTCTGTACCATAGTCAGTTTAATGGCTCAAAAGCTGCTAACGTACAAGGAATCTGGGAAAATTACAATTAATGACTTGACCGTTTGATAAATTTCAAACAAAATATAATTTTTTAAACAAATAACATCATTTTAAGTAACTGGTGGTAATTAAATTTGCACAGAAGCGAGAGCGTCAATGAAAACCTTCTGATCGTTAATCCAAACGGTGAGAGGGCTTTCCGAGGCATTTTCGAGCGCGATCGACTGTTTTGATACCGTAACTTTTAGCAAAGCCCCGCGGAAACCGATCCGGAAAGAATACCCGGTCCATTGTTGAGGAATGTAGGGTTTGAACGAAGGTAACCCATCTCTCACGCGCTGACCGGCGAAGCCTTTCACAATGCTCATCCAGGTCCCGGCCATCGAAGTAATATGCAGGCCATCTTCGGTATCGTTATTGTAATCGTCCAGGTCCAGACGGGCGGTTCGCAGGTACATTTCGTAGGCCTTTTCCCGCATACCCAGCCCGGCAGCCAGGATCGCGTGCACGCAGGGAGAGAGCGAGGATTCGTGGACGGTCATGGGTTCGTAGAATTCGAAATTCCGGCGGATCGTCGCCGCGTCGAATTCGTCCTCGAATAAATAAAGTCCCTGCAGAACGTCTGCCTGCTTGATGAAGCACGATCTCAGGATCCGGTCCCACGACCAGCGCTGATTGATCGGCCGCTGGCTCGCAATGTCGGTGACGGTCAGCAATTGTTTATCGAGAAAACCCTGTTGCTGCAAAAATACCTGCCTGCCATCATCAAACGGGTAGTGCATGTTATCGACAATGTGTTTCCAATCGGCCAGTTCCGAGTTTAGTTCCAAATTGGTTTTGAAAATGACCTCATTGAGCTTTCTGGAATCTTCCTTCCACAATTTATCGATCACCTCGAGCGTATAGCGGAGGGTCCAGCAGGCGATATAATTGGTATACCAGTTGTTATTGACGTTATTTTCGTACTCGTTAGGCCCGGTAACGCCCAGCATCACGTACTGCCCTTTGTCCTCCGACCAATTCACCCGTTGCTTCCAGAAACGGCTGATGCCGATCAATACTTCTAGTCCCCATCCGTTTACGTAGCTTTCATCTCCGGTGTAGCGGGTGTAGTCATAAATGGCGTAGGCAATGGCACCATTACGGTGAATCTCCTCAAATGTGATTTCCCATTCGTTATGGCACTCTTCGCCGTTCATCGTCACCATCGGGTAAAGCGCGGCACCGCCGCTAAAACCAAGCTTTGCCGCATTCTCGATAGCCTTCCCAAGGTGCTTGTACCGGTACACGAGCAGATTACGTGCAACTTTCTGATCGGCAGTCGAGAGGTAAAAAGGAATGCAGTAGGCTTCGGTATCCCAATAGGTGCTTCCACCGTATTTCTCGCCCGTAAATCCCTTGGGACCGATGTTGAGCCGTTCGTCTTCGCCGGTATAGGTCTGCCCGAGGTGAAAAATATTGAAGCGGATGCCCTGCTGCGCTGCTACATCCCCGGCGATAGCGATGTCGTTCCTCTCCCACTTCGCCGCCCATGCCTGGACCTGCTCGGCATACATACTGTCAAAACCCTTGTTGGCAATGCGTTGCAGGTAAGTTTTTGCCTGCGCGACGAGCTCGCCCACCTCATAGTTTGCAGACGACAGGTTCACAGCATATTTATATACAATCAGCTCCGCCCCTTCTCGGACCTCCATCTGCATAGTCCCCGAAACATACTTTTCCGCGGAATGCTCCTCAACGGGCAAGTCTACGATCTGCCCATCGAGTTTAATGTCAAATTTCATCCCGGTCGCCACCTGGAAAATCTCCACCTGATACGGGTTACTTTTTGTTTCCAGTACCAGATAGCCCTCATGCCCTCCCGCCTCACGCGAAATTTCGTTCCAGAACGACTCGTCATAATTCGAGTCGCGGTTGCGGATATTGCCGTCGAGATAAGGTGTGATGGTAAAATAGTCGGTAAAGTTGAGCGGGATCATGCTGTAACTGATCGCGCCGGACTCATCGTCGGTCATGCTGCAAAAGCGTTTGGAATGAATGCGCAGCTTCCTCCCACCCGATAACACCACGGTTGCGATGCGTTCGAGCACCCCTTCCTTCATATTCAGCACCCGCTTGAACTCTTCGATCTTGCACGTCCCGAGATCAAGAATTTCAGCTCCTATCCGGATTTCGATCCCCGTCCAGTTGCAGGCATTGAGGACCTTGGCGAAATAATCAGGATAGCCATTTTTCCACCAGCCCACACGCGTCTTATCCGGAAAATATACCCCGGCCACATAGTTACCCAGCAGCGTTTTACCCGAATATCCTTCCTCAAAATTACCTCTCTGACCCATCCGGCCATTACCCAGGCTCATCAGGCTCTCGGTAATTTCATTGTGCTCGGGGTGGAAACCATTTTCGACGATACACCATTCGTCGTGCGTGATGTAGTTTTTCATTATTAAATATCGTTTGTACATCCCGGTCATCAGGATGCATGCATGTGTTCAAAATAGCAATTGATCTTATTCACCAAGACCCGATGCGGCGGCTTCCAGCTCGCGCAGGCCAAATTCGCTGAAACCTGGAATAACGATATCAGCTTCATTCAGCACCGATTTTTCACCTATTCCCACAGCCAGCATTCCCGCCGCTTTTGCAGATTGTACTCCCGCGACGGCATCTTCAAAAACAACGCAATGCCCGGGGTCCGTCGCGAGATCAGCTGCGCCCATCAGGAAAACCTGCGGATCGGGTTTACCTTTGGTGATGCGGTTGCCATCTACGATCGTATCGAAATAATGGAGCATGTCAATCCTTTCCAGAATGACCGTTGCATTCTTGCTGGCAGACCCCAGTCCCGTCCGGACCGAATGTGCTTTCAACTCGTCCAGGAAATCGCGCACGCCGGGCAGGGCATCGTCCGGGGTCATCTGCATACACAGTTCCAGGTAGCGTGCATTCTTCACGGTCGCCCTTTTCACCTTCTCCTCTTCCGACAGTTCTACCCCGCCAATCGAAAGTACAATTTCCAGGGATTCCATTCTGCTGATCCCTTTCAGTCTTTCATTTTCTTCCCTCGACAGATCGAAACCCAGATCCTGGGCCATCTCGCGCCAGGCGATGTAATGGAATTGGGCGGTATCGACAATTACTCCGTCGAGATCAAAAAGGCAGGCTTGTATTGAGGGCATATCATTTCAAATTTAATATCTTGCAAAATAGTAAAAAATAGCAATTTGCTGCGAAATGGGCCAAATCACGGCCTTGCTGCCTGGCGTTTCATCGCAGTATTTTCTAAAAAAACATTCAAAACCTCAGAACAATGTCCGTCGCCAATCAGGATAAATTCGTTATCTACCAAATATTTACCCGCCTGTTTGGCAACCAGAATGCAACCAACAAACTATATGGTACCCTGGCCGAAAACGGTTGCGGCAAATTCAACGACATCGACGATACAGCCCTAGGAGCGTTGAAGGATTTCGGCGTTACGCACCTCTGGTATACCGGTATATTGGAACATGCCACGCTGACGGATTATACTCAATTTGGCATTCAACCCGATCATCCGCTGATCGTAAAAGGCATTGCCGGGTCTCCATATGCGGTGAAAGATTATTACGATGTGGATCCCGACCTCGCCGTGCATGTGTCCGACCGGATGCAGGAATTTGAGAACCTCGTGCAGCGTACCCACGCGCACCAGCTGAAAGTCATCATCGATTTTATTCCAAACCATGTCGCGAGGCAGTACCATTCGGACACACGCCCGGCAGCAGTCAGGGATTTCGGGGAAGATGACGACAATAACATGGCTTTCAGTCCCGCAAACAACTTTTACTACATTCCCAATCACGATTTCGTCGTTCCCGAAGGACACACGCCGCCGCTTCCTGTCACCTCCCCCTACCACGAACGACCGGCCAAAGCGACCGGCAATGACGTGTTCCAGGCCCAGCCGAGTCAGTATGACTGGTACGAGACCATCAAGCTCAACTACGGTGTGGATTACCTGGGCGGCCGCGTAGGGCATTTCGATCCGATTCCCTCGACCTGGCTCAAAATGCGTGATATTCTGGTGTACTGGACGGAAAAAGGCGTCGACGGTTTTCGCTGCGATATGGCGGAAATGGTGCCTGTTGAATTCTGGGGCTGGGTGATCCCGGAGGTCAAAAAAGCGAACCCAAAGATCATTTTCATAGCAGAGATCTATAACCCTGGCGAATACCGGAATTACATTTTCAAGGGTAAATTCGACTATCTATATGACAAAGTAGGATTGTACAACTCGTTGCGAAAACTGATAGAAGGCCATGGAACGGTTGAAGAAATTACGCGGATCTGGCAGCAGGAGTCCGGTGACTTCAGCGAACACATGCTCCGGTTCCTGGAAAACCATGATGAGCAACGCATTGCATCCCGCTACTTTGCGGGCAATCCGTGGACAGCCTTGCCCGCAATGGTCCTTAGCGCCACCCTGCACACCGGCCCGATGATGCTCTATTTCGGTCAGGAGCTGGGCGTCGACCCTACGCAGCAAGAGGGCTTCCAGGGGGAAGACGGCCGCACGACCATTTTCGATTACTGGAGCGTTCCGGAATTCAGGCAATGGGTTAATGGCGGAAAATTCGACAAGGCATTGCTGAGTACAGAGCAGCGGGAGCTCCGCACGTATTATAGCCATCTCAATCAGTTTGTAATGCAGCAGGAAGCCGTTTACGCGGGTGCATTCTACGACCTGCAATATGTGAATGTAGATGGGCAATCCTATAACTACGACAAGACAGTCATATACAGCTACCTGCGTTATACCGACAAGCAAAAACTGCTCTTCGTTTACAACTTCCACCTTTCCCGCACGGTAGAAACGACTGTCAAAATCCCACAGGACGCATGGACTGGGACGCTGAAACTGGGTAATACGGGATTATACAAATTAAAACCCGTTTTCCCGGTAGAAGTGCCCCAGGTACAGCTGCGGGCTGCGGATATCACCTCGACGGGCGTTAATGTACAGTTGCCGCCTGCCAGCGTCGTGGTATTCGAAATTGTATCCAAATGACCGGTAAGTGCTCGCAACCGGGTTTTAATTTTCCAGGATAGTGTATAACATAATGAAAGATCAGTAACATACTTTACCGATAATATTTAAATTTACTATCTGTGAGTTTGAAAAAAAGACGGTCGAAACGTCATGGGAAGTATCTATTCCTTTGAATGACAGACTTTAATTGGAGGATATGGATAGCACTTTACCCCTTGAACGAATCAACTACGCGGGAACGTTTGTCGGGATCGTCCGCGCGAGATGGAAAGCCCGGAGGGATAAAAGCGAACCGTTCCGCAATGCATTAGCGGGACTGATTCCCGACCAGCGGGAGAAAATGCTGCTTTCGGAGCAGATTATTTCCATTCTTGGCTCGACCAAGTTTGTTTCCCTGCTTACCGAATCGGAGATCGGAGCCAACAAGGGCTTTTTCTCGGATGCATCTGCACGGCTCAGTTTCAAATTTCTTCCCCCCGTTGAAGAACCGGATGAACTTCGTACACATTTTGACAGGTTGTTTTCCTACAAAAAGGATTACCAATGGGTGCAGGCTGTGCCGGACGACGAATGGGTGGCTTTTCTTCAGGATCTTTTTGAAAAAACGGATCCTGCAATTGAAAACTACATTAAAAAGGAGGTCTTAAACTCGGTCATGATTCTCGCCCAACGTGCCGCCACGCTGGGTGTTGACCCGGAAGTAGTATCCAAAATACCGCGGGTCGACGATCTGGATTCCCCCTTTCTGGGGCTGAACCGGGAAGTCATGCTCTTTGTTGAGAAAACCCTGAACCATGGAAATTACGCCTTCACGGACCAAGAAAGCGACTACAAGCATATCCTGGTGATGATCAGCCAATGCAAAAGCCAGATCAGTTACATCTACAAGCATAAGGACCTGTTTGGGATCAGCCTGCAGCTAACCTACCTGGTCAGGCAGATCGAGCAATACCTGAAACGGCTTGCGCAGTTGCTGGAATTGCTTCAAACCCGTGAGAGTGACAAACGATGGATCATCATCGTACAGATGCTGAAAGCGTTTGTTTATGCGGAAAATACGCGTTACAGCTTGCAGAAGCACTTTTCGATGAACCTTCAGTTGCTCACGTTCAAGGTAATCGAAAACACATCAAAAACCGGCGAGCACTACATTGCCTCGGATAGGCCGGCCTATTGGAAGCTTTTCGGAAAGGCACTCGGCGGAGGGATCATCGTTGCTTTCTTGTGTGCCAACAAAACCAGGCTGTATTTTCAGCATCTGCCCATTTTCTGGGAGGCCTTTTTTTACAGCCTGAACTACGCATTCGGGTTCATGCTGATCCACGTGCTTGGTTTTATCATTGCTACCAAGCAACCGGCCATGACGGCTTCCACCATTGCCGCCAATCTGAGCAACAATGGTGAAAACCCGAACTGGCTGGAATCGACAACCCATCTTCTGATCAGGCTGATCCGAAGCCAGTTCATCTCACTGATCGGCAACGCGAGCATTGCATTTCCCGTTGCATACGGCCTCGACTGGGTTTACTACCGCATCTACGAATACCACATCGCCGATCCGGCCAAGGCGATCAAAATGATTGCCGAGCTCAATGTGTGGCAGAGTCTTGCCTTGCCGCACGCGGCACTGGCTGGCTGCTACCTGATGATTTCCGGGCTCGTATCGGGTTATTATGAAAACAAATGGATCTATAACAAGTACTCCCTGCGCATTCAGAGGCACCCGCGGCTGATCCGCCTTTTCGGCCAAAAACGACTCAACCGGATCGCGGGGTATTTTGAGCGGAACTTCGGCGGCCTGGCAGGTAATTTTGCTTTGGGCGTTTTCCTCGGGTCCACCAGTGCGATCGGCTTCACACTGGGCCTCCCGCTGGACATCCGGCACGTCACATTTGCCTCGGGGAATTTCGGACTAGCCGTTTCAAGCCTGGAAAACCACGTTTCTTCCGAACTGTGGCTGAATTCCGTCATCGGCATCACCTGCATCGGGATTATGAACGTGCTCGTCAGCTTCGGGCTTTCCATTGCATTTGCATTGAAATCGCGGAATGCGCCTATGAGAGAGGTCCGAAGTCTGCTTGGTAACTTGTCCTGGCAATTCTTCCATCACGCCACGGCATTCTTTTTTCCGGTCCGTCATCTGGCCGAACGGCAGCCAGAAGTCGAAGAACCGGTTGCCGAGCGGCACGCCTGAAATTGCAAAAAGGGCTTTTGATCATTATTTTTACATTATCGCGAATTTGTCACATATTTAGCGTGGCAATTATTTTGCGACAAACGTACCCTGTAAAAAAAGACACTTTTAGTATGATCAGAATTGTAGCGCTATCCATTTTGTTGCTGGCTTCCGTCGCATCTTTTGCGCAGTCCGGCCTGCAAAAGACATTCGTGCAGAAAATGGAATTGCCAGCCAGTCCGGACATGGGTACACAGGTTTTGAGGATCAGCGAGTCTTTCCTCGGAACACCTTACGTGGCGGGCACGCTGGAAGGTAATCCTTCCGAGCGCCTGGTGTGCAAGTTCGACGGATTGGATTGCACGACGCTCGTCGAAAGCGTCATCGCGCTGGCGGTTGCCAAAACCGAAGGAGCAACTTTTGACGAGTACAAAACGGAACTGACCAAACTCAGGTATCGCGAAGGCATTATTGACGGCTACCCTTCCCGGCTGCATTACATTCTGGACTGGATGTATGAAAATCAGAAACGGGGTCGGCTGGAAGACATTACTGCCAAAGTGGGCGGGGTGCCTTATACGAAAGAAATCAACTTTATGACGACACACGCCAATCTCTACACCGCGCTGGCAGAAAGTGAAGTATATGAAAAGCTGAAACAACAAGAGGCAGTGATCAACTCCAGGGAGCGAAGCTACATTCCCAAGGCCAGTATCCAGAAAGCTGAGCCTATGCTGCACGACGGCGACATTGTGGCTTTCACGTCGTCGGTTGATGGCCTGGACGTCAATCATATGGGCATTATCTCCAAGGTGGGCAGCCGCGCCTACCTCATTCACGCATCCCTGACGGGCAAAAAAGTGGTAATGTCCAACGTGCCGCTGGCCGAATATGTGGCCTCTGTACCCAAACATACGGGCATGATCGTAGCCCGGCTCAACGATATCTGAATAATGAATGGAATTAACCGAACTGATCAATTATAGAAATTCCCCCTGGTTGCTGTTGTTGCTGATGGGCGTTATAGGCCTGGTCATCAGCATTGTAATTATCAGCGTCATCAAAGTTACTGCTTCGAGAAAGGAATGGCGGGCCGTGCGCGCCATTCGCGAGAACCTCACCAGCGTACTGTACTTCTTTGTGCCGATCGTGCTCATGACGGCAGCCGCCAAAACCTATTCCTATTCTAATCCCCAATACGACTGGGTATTTGCACTGAGCAAGACTGTCCTGATAGGGATAACCACCTGGCTCATGGCCCGGATCGTGATCATCATTGAGAAGATCCTGATCGACAAGCTGGATTTCAATTCCCCCGACAATAACCAGGCACGCCGGTTGTTTACAAAGATCAAATTTGTAAAACGCATTGTTGTGATCATGGTGGTCCTGATCGGGGTCTCCATTCTGTTGCTGAGTTTCGACAGCGTCCGCCAGTACGGTGTAGGTATCCTCACTTCTGCGGGGATTGCCAGTGTGATCATCGGTTTTGCTGCACAAAAGTCCCTGGCCAACCTCATGGCCGGAATTCAGATCGCTTTTACACAACCTATCAAGATCGATGACGTGGTTATCGTGGAAGGTGAATGGGGGCGGATCGAGGAGATTAACCTTACTTATGTCGTAGTCAATATCTGGGATCTGCGGCGCATTGTTTTGCCCATTACCTATTTTATCGAAACACCTTTCCAGAACTGGACCAGGAATGAAAGCGCATTGACGGGTGCTGCATTCTTCTACCTCAATTACCATACGCCAGTGCCCAGGCTTCGCGAAAAATTAAAGGAAATACTGGAAGGAACCCCGCTTTGGGACGGCCGTTCCTGGGCCTTACAGGTGACTGATACGCAAGGGCAGCTGATGGTAGTCCGGGCCCTGATGTCGGCGCGTAATTCCAGCGAAACGTTTGATCTGCGGTGTCTGGTGCGCGAGAAACTGATCGAGTTTATCGTCAGCGAACATCCCGAGGCATTGCCTGCCACACGCGTCGAGGAAAAGGACGAACACAGGTTCAGGTTACCTGGCGAGAGCTTGTAAAAAATTGGCCTCCGGAAAATCCGGAGGCCAGTCTTTTCTTACTACTCACCTAACTCAATTTAACTCAATACAGTTTATTTTGATTTCCTGAACAGCGGGCAGAAGGCTGGTCAATGCCCGGTACGAATCCGGCCAAAAGCCTGGCGCCTACTTGCTCGCAATCCTTGTCGATAGCAATGGAAAATGTCTGTTGTCCCGTGTAAATCAGGATGTTCGATTTACATTACAAAGGAGATTTAGCGTTGTTAAAGTGGCATTAACGCTATATTAAAAACAAATTAAAAAGGGGGGAATTTGAGAATAAATGTCGTTCCGGCCCCCAGCGTGGACTCCACTTCGATGGTGGCTCCCTGCATGTTGATGATCCGCTTCGTCAATGCCAGACCGATGCCGTAGCCGGCCTTGCTGATGGTCGACGCACTCCTGTAAAAAGTATCGAAAATGTAGGGTAGCTCTTCCTGCGCGATGCCGATACCCATGTCGCGGAAGTAGATGATGATCATTTTATTTTTGATTTCCAGGAAGACGTTGCATGCCTTGTCGGGCGAATACTTGCATGCATTGTCCATTAGGTTCAGGAATGCAGTCCGAAGCAGGCTTTCGTCACCGAAGCGTTTCAATTGCTCCTCGCTATCCGGAATCTTGTCATAGTGGATGCGCACTTCGTAGCCGGGGTTTTTCTGCTGAATGGAAGCCTTGGCCTGCCACAATACCTCGTCGACCCTGATCTTCGAAAATGTTACCTTAAATGCCTTTTCCTCGGTCCGGGCGAGTTCGAGCAAGCGGTTCACGAGCTCGTTCATCTCCTTAGCTTCCGACCAGATCCCTTTCAATGCGTCCTGGTATTCCTGGGCCGTCCTTTCTTTCATCAGGCCAAGCTCCGCCTCGCTCATGATCAGCGCCAGCGGTGTGCGCAGCTCATGCGATGCGTGCGACACGAAATTTTTCTGAGCGACGAATGCGATCTGAAGGCGCGTCAGCATCTGGTTGAAAGTTTCGGCCAGTAATGCAAGCTCATCTTTCTCCCGGCCTACCCGCACCTTTTCGTGCAGGTTATTTGCTGAGATATTATTAACCTGATCGATAATGTCGGACACCGGTTTAATGGCGTCATTGGAAAACTGCCATCCCGCAACTGCCACCAGGACCAGCGATAAAAGCCAGCCGATGAGCAGGATCTCCCGCAGCCTATTCAGCTGGTTCATCCCCAGGTAGTCATTGGCAACCACTGCCACGACCCAAGGTTTACGGTGGTCCTGCAAGATATGCCGGATGATGATAACCTCCTTCTTGTGGAATTTTGTATGGATCTCTTTCCCGCCCCGGGCTTCGGTCAAAAGCGACCTGGATAGCTGAAAATCCTCCTTTCCGCTGATAAATATGATTGAATCGGAACCGTCGTAAATGGTGATTTCCTCATCCAGCAGAATCGTTTTGTTCTCCTTTTCGATCTTCTCGATGTCGGCTTTGCTGATGCCGTTACTGGCTTCTACCAGCTGAGCAACCGTCTGTCCGCGTTCATTCAGGAAAGAATAGAACTGTTTCTCCCGGTATTGGTCGTAAAAAAAGTAAATGGAAAGACAAAACAGCGCCATAATGGATCCTACCAACATGGTAAAGAGCAGCGTCAGGCGCGATTTGATATTCATTCTTCCTTGAAAATATAACCCATGCCCACCACGGTATGAATAAGCTTGGTCGGATAATCCTTATCCACTTTTTTACGAAGGAAGTTGATGTATACGTCGATCACGTTCGTCCCCGTATCGAACCGGATATCCCATACCTGTTCAGCAATGTCTACACGCGAAACCACACGTCCCCGGTTACGCATCAGGTATTCGAGCAATGCAAATTCTTTGGCAGTCAGGTCGATGCGATTGCCGCCCCTCCGCGCCACCTTCTCGTCCAGGTTCAGTTCAAGGTCGGCCAGGCTGAGCACCTGACTCGATTGCTCACGCGCGCTGTTCCGCTGGGACAGCACCTTAATTCTTGCAATGAGCTCGCGGAATTCAAAGGGTTTGACCAGATAGTCATCTCCACCGGCTTCAAAACCGTCCAGTTTGTCATCGATGGTACCGAGCGCTGTCAGAAAGAGGATCGGGGTCGTCAACCCGTCGCCCCGCAGCTGCTTAGCCAGATCATACCCGTTCAGCAACGGCAGGTTTACATCCAGAATGATCACATCAAAACGGTAGTTGGATGCCATTTTCTTACCGACCTGTCCGTCGTAAGCCAGTTCTACTTCCCAAGATTGTTCTTCCAGGCCCCTTTTCAGAAAGCCCGCTAGTTTCGGTTCGTCTTCTACGACTAGTATTTTCATAGAGTGTCAAGCGGTTTGAGGTGCCAAATGTTGCACAGATTTTTTGCTTAAAAAAAGGCTGACCGAAATAACGGACAGCCTTTTTGTCTATATCCACACCATTAGAACGTTGGCATTTCTCAACATACTACGTTCTATTATTATGCAAAATATAAAATTTATATTATAAACAATATGCAATTAATCAATTTTACAGAATTTAATGCAAGCATCAATAATAATCCGCCGAATTGTCGTAGTCTGAACGTTCTCCAAACGTGCCATAATCGTCGTCTTCTTCGAGGCGCATTCCTTTCACTGCTTTTTTAATGAGTCCGATCTGCCCGGCGTGATACACATCGTGCTGTACCACACCGTGAATCAAAGTATAGTAGGAATAATCCCGTCCCGGAACGAATTCTTCCAGGAAACTGTCATCGGCGATTTTTTCCAGCTCCGAGATCAGTTCTTCCTGCGAAAGGCTCAACTCCATCTGAATGGCCTCCCATTCAAATTCATCCACAACCGGAAATTTCTTCCAGTCTTTATCTTCTGTCTTGATATCAAATTCGGCATCTCCCTGCAACTTACGGACCGCAAAAATCCGCCACGTCGTCATATGGTATACGATTTCAGCAATGGAATGGGTATTATTGCTCAACCTGACCTCGGCCATTTTAGGAGTTACATCCCGGAGAGCCTCCACAACCGACGGACCGTACCATGCTTCTTCACTTTCGTAGGTGTCGTTGAGTACATCTATGATTCTTAAAATCTCTTCTTTTGTTTCCATGTTATTAGATTAAACAGCTGCAAATTTATGTTGATTCGCCCGAAGATTACCTAAACGTCCTTCCATTATTAAAGAGACATTTTTGCTGCTTCCATACTCTCCCGGGAAAGTGACCAAAAAAGGATTTCCAACCAATCACTAACTGATGCCGTCCCAATACGGAGGTTATGAGTACAAAGTCACAGAGGGCCAAAGCTTACAGTGCGTGGTGTCGCCGTTTACATTCCGACCTGGCCGACTCACAGACTTTAAACTCGTCAACTTTTAAAATGTTCAATTTCAATTTTCGTTTATTTAACAAATTTTAAAATATTACTCAAATGTTCAAAAAAGCTTCTTTGTTCCTACTGATAGCCGGCCTGGGTTTGATGTCCTGTTCCAAAGATCCCATTAGTGACCTTTCTAACGAAGAATCGCTGGTATATATCACTAACCACGATAAATCCGCCAATTTCAGTCAGTATAAAACATTCAGCATCGTGGATTCGGTACTGATCGTAGAAAACAATCGCACCGGCACATCCCTCGACGATATCGACCGCGCCATACTGCAACGTATCGTAACCAACATGCAGAATCTTGGTTATAAATATGTCGGCCCGAAGGAAAAGCCGGATGTGGGGATTAACGTGACGTGGATTACCAATACTTACCTGAACGTGGTTTCACAATACTACGGAGGCTACTGGGGCGGCGGTTACGGGTATGGCTATCCGAACTATTACAATTATGTTGAGACCAGTGAAAGCTCCTGGCTGATTTCAATGCTGGATTTCAAAAATCCCCAGACGACTCCTTCCGGTAAAACATTCAATGTGATCTGGGATGCCCAGATCCGCGGAGCAGCGATCGGCGACCAAAACCTCATCGACAAAATGGCGGACTCTGTTTTTGGACAGTCTGATTATCTTAAAATCAAGTAAAATGAAACGAATCATCATTGTTGCCCTTTTTCTTGCCGGTGTACTACCCGCTTACGCTCAGGAAAAACCGAAGCTGTATACCATTGCCTCTCCTTTTGAACGCTATACCCATTACCTTGCAACCGCGCGCTTTATGGGTGCCGTTCCAATGGGCTCTTTCAAGGATAATTACATCGATAAGTCGTCATTCCAGAATTTTTCATTGTCCATTGAGTGGATCCTGAGAAACTCTCCGCTGTCCGTAGGAGGTGAAATCGGATCGACTTACTTCGAAAAGCGTATTCCCAGGGGATTATACGAAGGCGATCAGGGTACCATCTCGGCAGTGCAGACGCGGACGATCTCACAATATCCGGTTGAGCTTTTTGCCAACTATCATTTTTTGCCTAAAACATCGCAGGTACAGCCCTATGTGCAGATCAGCGGAGGAGCCAGCATACTGGACTACACCGTTTACTACGGCAGCCTTAGCTCTCAGGACCAAAAAGTAAGGCTCAAATATGGTATCGGTGCCGGATCCAAGTTCTTTTTCAAGAAGGACGGATCATTCGGCGTCGACGTACGCGTTAAGTACGACGGCACTGCATACAAATATGACTATATCGATAAAGGTATATCGTCCGTAAACGGATCGATCGGCGTGTTCTATCGTTGGTGGTAACAATCTCATTGTGGCACATAAAAAGAAAGGTTTGTCTAAAACATCGCTTATCTGGATTGGTGGCGTTTTCGCATTTCTGATCGGTTCCGGCCTCTGGGCCTGGAACCGTTTCGGGTCTTCGAGCCACAAAGTATATTCCGAAGTCACAGCAGGGTTTCCGGTAGCTCGGACCCTTGACTCTGCATCCAATGCCTGTGATCTGGTCATCAGGCGCTACCGGCAGATCGGCCGTGAGATGCAGTTTGAGTTGGCAGCTAATGCAGGCGGTCTGTCCCCATATGACGTCAGCATTACACAAAACGGCAAAATACAAACCTTCCAGGCGGTGGCACATCGCTATGGCACCTGGCTTACGCTCCAGGATGTAACAGTTTCGGACGGCGAAGCACAGATCAAGGTAAGCAGCCTCGGCCAGGCGGGGTGCCAGACCAGTGCTGCATTCAACTTCAATGGAGCCCTAAGCAAAGAGATTCCCGAAGTAAGCGACTGGATCCGGCAAGGGAGCAAGGACAATTGGCTCGATGTCAGGCCGGTTAGAAAAGACGGCAAGCTTTATCTGCGCGATTTCGCTAACTACAACGACAGCCGCACGAAAGTGGTCATGATCGACGGTATTGTCGTCAATGGCCTGGAAAACGGAATCGAGGTAAAACCCGGATACCTCTATTCGGTTACAGCCCGGTGGATCGACGCACCTTACAACGACTGGTGGAATGCGGCCAGAAACCGCACCGTACGGCAGCAAAATATCTGGCTGTCAGGCCGCGCTGATGTCCCAAAAGGAACAGGGCTAACCCGGATCGATATTCCCGACTGGTTTTCTCCGTCACGCACTACCAATGTCGATTTCGACACCCGGTTTCCGGAGTTCCAGCCCATTCGCGGGAAGCTGGTAGCGCAATACCGGCTGAACAACTATGTTCCCTCAACCAATTACTATAACCGCGGCATCGGGTACCTGGCTGGTACGGAGAAAGAGTTTGCTCCCGAGAAGCTGCATTACACCGCTACGCCCAACTATTTTGGCGATAAAGATGAAAAGTGGTTCGCCCAGCTTTCAAAGGAACAAGTGGAAGCGCTGGCAGGCGTGCCTGGTTTCGGGATATATGCCTACGACTTTGAATTCTGGAGTCAGCATTATCCGAAAGAAGTCATCCAGCGGTTGATCTGGTTCTCAAAGGTTGTGCGGAAAAATCATCCTGACATGCATTTGATGGATTATTGGGGCGGCGGTGCCTACACCAACCCGCATATCAATACCGTGGGAGGCGCTAAGCCCGGGGATTTTGTCAGGGATTACAGTGAACCGAAGGCCAACAATCCGAATTTCGACCCGCTGCCTAACGGAGAAAGTTTCCGCGAAGTATTCAACACCACTCCGATCGACGTTTATCCGAAGCCGATGTTCGCTACCGACGCTGCGGGTAATTCACCAAACAATTTTGTACTGCTTTCGGCGATCCATTCGCTAAGAATCAATCAGCTCATTCCTTATCAGAAGAACAACAAGTTTATCTTCTACGGTTGGAACCGGTATATGCCGCTTTACAAGGATCCGATCGTTCCCTGGAACTACCAGCTGACAGATCCCAAGGGAGAGCTGATCATGAACCAGCTTGAAATGATGCCAGCGAGCCAGGCACTCAGCTTTTCACTGTTCTCGCTCATCATGTTCGATGGTTATTACCTTTGGCATGACGGAGGCCCGAATGCTAAGAACCCTAATGCTTACAAATTATCCAAAGATATGTGGGGCTGGGGCTACGAATGGTATCCGGCCGATGGCAAAACACCCGAGGGAGAAGTCGGCAGGAACACCAGCGGCGGAACAGCCGCCCCATACTGGGATTTCCCGACCGAATACTACGCGCTGGGCAACTGGATGGCCAAGCAGGTCGAAGATGTCCTGACCGGCGGTAAAAATCAGGACCTTGCATTCCAGCTCGATGGCCGGTGGATCGAACCCAAAAAAGAGCAGGCCCTGCTAGCCATTGAGTCGAAGCAGCCGTTTGTTACGTCCATTGTGAAAGGCAACCAGATCGTGGTTCTTGCCGTAGATTCTTTCCAGCAACCGCAGGCTAGCCGTTCCATTAAGGTCCGTCTGCCCGACGGCAGCACGTCCGATATTGAGTTGTACGGAAACTGGCCGGGCTTGTATCGGGGAACATTGAAAAAATAAAAATGCTGAAAAGAAGAAAAGCTCACTTGCAAGTGAGCTTTTCTTCTTTTCAGGCGACTCTTACATAACTTCCGAGCCATTTGAGATGCGTTCCATACTTGTGCATGATCTCTTGCACCTGCGGATCGTCCATATGCCCGAGGAACTCTACCAGGAACCAGGCCCTGAAAGATGCTTCGCCCCGCAGCGGGCGGCTTTCGATCTTGGTGAGGTTAATCCCCCTGTCATTGAAGTCTTTCAAAAACTCGTACAACACACCCGGCCGGTTGGTATTCGGCAAATTGGCGATAACGGTCGTTTTGTCGTCGTTGCTTTTTACATTGGCAAATTCCTTGGCCAGGATCAAGAACCGTGTCTGGTTCTGGTCGCTGTCTTCGATGTTATCAAAAAGGATCGGTACGCCAAATAACCTCGCGGAGATGGACGAGCATATTGCGGCTGCGTCGGGTTCGTCTGCTGCCAGCTTGGCTGCTTTCGAAGTAGAATCGACCGGCACCAGTTCAATGCCCATGCCTTCCAGGTATTCACTGATAAATTTCCCGCATTGCCTGAATGCGATGTCTTTCGAATAAATCCTGCGGATCGCTTTCAGGCTATCCGACTGGGATGCGAAGGTAAAGTGTACTTTCAGCAGCATTTCGGCTACTATCGACAGATTTTTTTCCCGTAAAAAATCAACGGTTTCGATCACGATCCCCTCCTGGTTGTTCTCGATCGGAACAACACCAAATTTTGCCCGGCCCGTTTCTACACTTTCAAACACCGAATGGATCGTTGGCAACACCAGGTATTCGCTCATGGCTCCAAACCGCCCCTCTGCCGCCTGATGCGTGAAACTCCCTTCGGGTCCGAGGTAGGAAACTCTTTCCGGTAATTCTAGATTACGTGATACAGCAAAGATCTCGAAGAAAATGGCATCGATCGCCTGGCGGGTCAGCAGCCCGGTGTTGTGACTGGCGAGCCGGTCAAGGATCTGCTTTTCGCGCTCCGGCCGGTAAATAATGGATTGTGAGGACCGTTTCAGTTCACCCACCGTTTTGACGAGCTCCATACGCTCGTTCAAAATGCTCAATAATTGATCGTCTATCCCGTCGATCCTATTTCTTAATTCCTGTAATTCCACAAAGACACATTAAATATGATGATCAACAGAGAGGTACGTTTAACATATAGAGTAACGGCCCGTTTCGAACGACGTTACTTGACCGTCCAAAGATAGTGAAAGGGAGCACTATCCTGCGAGCGCAAGTTCTTCCACATTCTTCTCCACTTTCAGGTTATCGATAATAAAGCGCTGCCTTTCAGGCGTATTCTTGCCCATAAAATAGCTCAACAGTTTCTGGATAGAAGTTTCCTTCTGAAGAATCACCGGCTCTACCTTCATATCTTCTCCGATGAACTTCCCAAACTCTTCCGGTGAGATCTCCCCAAGTCCCTTGAAACGGGTAATCTCGGGCTTGCTCCCCAGCTTCGCAATCGCGGCCTGCTTTTCCTCTTCACTGTAACAATAGATCGTTTCCTTCTTGTTGCGCACTCTGAATAACGGGGTTTCCAATACAAAAAGGTGCCCGTTCCGCACCAGATCCGGAAAGAATTGCAGGAAAAAGGTCAATAATAACAAACGGATGTGCATTCCGTCCACGTCGGCATCGGTTGCGATGATAATGCGGTTGAAACGAAGGTTTTCCACACCATTCTCCACATCGAGTGCATGCTGCAGCAGGTTGAACTCTTCGTTTTCATAAACAATCTTTTTAGTCAGCCCGAAACAATTCAGCGGCTTACCCCGCAAGCTGAACACAGCCTGGGTCTGAATATCGCGCGACTTGGTAATAGACCCGCTGGCCGAATCCCCTTCCGTGATGAAGAGTGTCGTCTCGTACCGCTGGTCGCTCTTCGCATCGGTCAGGTGCAACCGGCAGTCGCGCAGTTTTTTATTGTGCAGATTGGCTTTTTTCGCACGGTCATTGGCCAGCTTCTTGATCCCCGCCAGTTCCTTCCGTTCACGCTCCGACTGTTCGATCCGCTTTTTCAATGCGTCACGCGATTCGGGGTTCATGTGCAGATAATTGTCGAGTCTTTCTTTGACAAAATCGTTGACAAATGTCCGTACCGTAGTGCTGTTGGGGTCGGGCGTAATGGTATTCGAACCCAGCTTGGTTTTGGTCTGGGACTCGAACACGGGCTCCTGAACGCGGATCGCAACGGCTCCGATAATCGACGACCGGATATCTTCCGGCGCATAGTCTTTCCCGAAGTGTTCACGCACCGCACGAACTATCGCTTCCCTGAATGCAGCTAAATGCGTACCACCCTGTGTCGTATACTGACCATTCACAAATGAATAGTACTCTTCACCATACTGATTACCATGCGTCATTGCCAATTCAATATCCTCACCCTTCAGATGAATGATCGGATAGCGCAGAGTTTCCGCGTCGGACTTGCTTCGGAGCAAGTCGAGCAGGCCATTCTGGGAGAAGTATTTCTGCCCGTTGAAGTTGATCGTCAGTCCCGCATTGAGATAGCAGTAATTCCAGATCATATTATCGAGGTACTGCGGGATATATCTGAAATTCTTAAAAATTGTTCCGTCCGGCTCAAATGCTATGTGCGTGCCGTTCCGCTGACTGCTGGTGCCTTCATCCGATTCGCTCAGAAGCCCTCCCTGATGAAACTCGGCACTTTTGGTCTTGCCATCGCGAAACGACTGCACACGGAAATGACTGGACAGCGCATTGACTGCCTTGGTACCGACCCCATTCAATCCGACCGACTTTTGAAAGGCACCCGAGTCGTACTTCCCTCCGGTATTGATTTTGGAAACGCAATCCACCACTTTCCCAAGCGGAATGCCACGGCCATAATCGCGCACTTCCACCCGGTGTTCGGATATCTTGATCTCGATGGTTTTCCCGTTGCCCATCATATGCTCATCGATGGAGTTATCGACGATTTCTTTGACAAGCACGTAGATTCCGTCGTCAACAGACGAGCCATCCCCGAGCTTCCCGATATACATCCCGGGCCTCAGGCGGATATGTTCCTTCCAGTCGAGTGACCGGATACTGCTCTCGTCGTATTGAACATTTGTACTTTCCATATTTATAACTATTCTTTTAGGAGTATTCCCGTTTTTGAAGTGGTATTTTAATAATTTTAATCTTTTGTCGTTAGCCTGTTATAACTTTGCCCGGCTTTATGATAACCGGCCCCGATTAATAGAAATTCTTTAAAAATAGGAAAAATCTAATTTACTTTGCCATGATATACACATCCGCAATATTCCGTGTACTCGAATCCCAAATTCAAAAATACTAGTCTTACACATAGTTTTAATGAATTTCCAGACTTTCAATAGTACAATAATTCTTCTTATGAACAGATCCAGGTTGGCTAAAAGTTATAAATCTCTACTCCCCTATTTCCTCAGTTTAATCATTTCTTTACCCGCTTTTGCACAGGTTACGGCTCCCGCACCGTCTTCGGGCAATGCGGCACCGAGTTCGACCGGCGCTCAAGGCACTCCGCAATCCGGTGCTCCAAGAGGTAACTCAACAGGTAACTCTACCGGAAATGCACCCTCAGGCCCCGGGAACCAGCAATCGGGGGCCCAGGGTGGAAATCAACAAGGTGGCAACCAGCAGACAGGAAACCAGCAGGGTGACGGACAGGGCGGCGACAAAGGAAAAGCAAACCAGAATGCTCAAAATGGTGAAGGTGGCGGCGAGCAAAGCAAAATTAACACCAGCACCAGCACCACGCTGACACCCGAGGAGCAGCAGAAAGAAGCACTTCGCCTGAAGATATACGGCTATTCGATTTTCGCAGATAAAAATCTGGCTCCAATTCCGGATATGCAGGTCGTTACCCCAACCAACTATGTAGTAGGCCCGCAAGACGAACTCAAAATTTACCTCTATAACTACGCAGAAAGCACTTACGAGGTGGTCGTCAATAAAGATGGCTTCATCAGCATTCCGCGGGTGGGTAATGTGATGGTGGCCGGACGTACCATTGAGGAAATCAGAAAGATCCTGATCGACAAATTTGCCAAGTTTGTACCTGGTATGATCGGCGCGGGCGGCGAAACCGCCAGAACGAAATTGATGGTTACGCTGGGTGATGTACGCTCTGTCAAGGTTTTCGTGACCGGCGAGGTGATTAATCCCGGAACTTACACTGTCTCCTCCCTTTCCTCCGCATTCAATGCACTGTACCAGGCCGGAGGCCCTAACGAAATTGGATCTTTCCGTGAAGTTCGCGTTGTGCGCCAGGGCAAGGTAATCTCACGCATGGACATCTATGATTATCTTGTAAATGGTAAAATCGACGGTGATATCCGCGTTCAGGAAAACGACAACGTCGTGGTGGGATACTATTTGAAGCGCACTGAAATCGCCGGGATGGTAAAGCGTCCGGGTATTTATGAACTGAAACCGGAAGAAAAACTGGGCGATGTGTTGCGTTATGCAGGAGGTTTCAACGACAAAGCATACCGCGCCAGATTGAAAATCCAGCGGATTACGTCCAGAGAACGCAAGATCCTGGATGTCTCGGAAAGCGAATATGATAGCTTTGAAATGGCCACCGGAGACTCGATCAATGTGGAAACCGTGCTTGACCGGTATGAAAACATCGTAACGATCGAAGGGGCTGTAATGCGTCCGGGAGAATACTCGCTCGACAACAGCCCGTCCCTTAAGAAACTGATCGAAAATGCCCAGGGAATGCGTGAAGATGCGTTCGTGGGACGTATCAATGTACTCAGGACACGTGAAGACCTGACTATCCAGACTATTCCGATCAATTATACCGACGTTTTGAACAATGTTACTCCGGACCTCATCCTGACCCGTTTGGATCAAATAGTGGTTCCTTCCAGATTTGAAATGGCCGAAACGGCGTACATTAGTGTGGAGGGTGAGGTGAACAACACGAAGATCGGAGAAAATGAAGGCAAATTTCCTTACACTGCGGACATTACGCTGGAAGATGTCCTCGTTCAGGCGGGAGGCTTGAAAGAATCGGCTTACACTTCTGAAATTGAAGTAGTTCGGAGAAAAAGAAACTCGGTGGCTGGTGCAGCGAATGCGCAGATTTCCGAAGTCTATAAGTTTAATGTAAACAGGGACCTTTCCCTGAATGCCAAAGCAACCAATTTTGTGCTGTTCCCATTTGACCAGGTTATCGTTCGGAAATCTCCCAACTACGTAGAGCAGCAAACTGTGTTTGTAGAGGGAGAAGTCCTTGTTAACGGCCCTTATACGATCATTAACAAAAACGACAAGATCAGCGACATTATCAAAAGAGCCGGCGGATTGACCGAACTCGCTTATCCCGAAGGTGCGACCCTTCTTCGTCGTACGGTTGTGAAAAACCTCGATGAAGCAGTGGATTACGAGCAAGTGCAGCAGACCGAAAAAAGCATTAAACAGGGAACCTTAACCGGCGACCTCCCGAATGTGAAGGAAGAAAAAATCGGTATCGTATTGAAAAACATTCTGAAAAACCCAGGCTCATTCGAAGATCTGGTGGTTCAGGAAGGCGATATTATCCGAATTCCGAAACGTCTTGAAACCGTTCAGGTTGCTGGTTCCGTCTTGTATCCTACGACGGTGAAGTATGGAAAAGGAATGAATTTCACTGACTATATCTCACAGTCGGGTGGCTTTACGGTACAATCGCTCAGAAAGAGCTCATACATCAAATATCCTAACGGTAATATCGACAGAACCAGGAGATTCCTATTCTTCAACGTGTACCCGAAAGTACAGCCGGGATCAGAGATTTTCGTACCAACCAGAGCTGCTCCTGCACTGAATCCGCAACAAACTATTGCTACCGCTACCGGTTTACTAGGTTCGGTGATGTCATTGATTTTAGCAGTACTTGCTTTCCGTTCAATAAACTAACCATGTCGACAGCGACCACACAACAAATTCCTGAAGACGAACTGTCTCCGAAAGAAGTCGTCGAGAAAATCCTAGTAGTCAAAACGGCGATCTTCCGTAACTGGAAAATGCTCCTGCTATTGCCTGTTGTAGGTTTCGGCGTAGGTTATGCAATGGATACCTACCAGAAAAAGCCGCCTACCTACGAGGCCAATGTGGTTTTTAACCTGGGAGGGGGAAGCCAGGGTTCGGGTTTTGGCGACGTGGCAGGGCTGCTGGGATTAGGGTCGGCTCCGGACGCTAACATTTTTACCGGAGAAAACTTTTTCTACTTTATCAAGTCCCGGCCTGTATTGGAAAGAAACCTGCTGAAGGAAATCGACATCCACGGCAAGAAAGAGATTTTCGCCAATTTTTACATCGATTCCAGCGGTATCAAGACCTCGGATTGGGAAGACAGACCTGATCTTCAGACTTTCCAGTTTAAGACAAACGACGTCACCAAAATGGATCTGAACTCTCGGATGATCCTGAATGCGATCGTAAAGCGTACCGCCGAAGCCACCGAGATCGCGTCCCTGGATCGGAAGTCATCGTTTACATCGATATCCACCAAAATGGAGAATGAGCGGCTCGCCGGGCTTTGGGTAACCACTCTTCTTAAAACCGTGGAGGAAATGTACACGGAGAACCAGACGCAGAAAACCCGTAAGACGCTACGTCTTCTTCAGCACCGTGCCGATTCTCTGGCAGCAGTACTCGGAATAGCGGAGCACAAGCTGGCAAAACAACTCGATTACAGTGCCCAGATCATGATGCCTGAGGCAAAGGTTTCAGCCAATAGCATGGAACGGAAATCGTCCTTCCTGCAACAGCTTTATTATGAAGCAATGGCAAATGCAGAGAAAATGCGCGTGTCTCTCGTGAGAGAAGCACCTCTGTTTACTGAAATCGAGGGTGTCAAAGTACCGTTGGACGTCAAATACGAAGACAAGCGTAATGCCAAAATAGGCGCATTGGTAGGCCTCATGATCGCGCTTATTTTCATCTATTTCAGAACTGTGTTCTCAACGACACCTGTGAGCAAGGAGGTAGTAACAGCATAATCATGGCAACTCAGCACTCTATTACGATCAAGGCGGGAGGTTCGGAAAAAGACTATTGGAAGGATCTTTGGCTAAACAGACAGCTTCTTTGGATCTTATCCAAAAGGGATATCTCAGTTCGTTACAAACAGACCCTCCTCGGCGTTGCGTGGAGCGTATTACGCCCGCTCATGACGATGACCGTCATGGTGTTTGTGTACAGCTATGTAGCAAAACTAAAGGCTGATCCCGGTGTCCCCTATCCGCTCATGGTACTGGTGGGACTGACGATCTGGACATTTTTCGCTAACACTTTCACCCAGATCAGCAATAGTATCCTGATCAACTCCAACCTCGTTTCCAAGGTTTACTTTCCCAGACTGCTGATGCCATTGAGCTCCATTGCGGTGGGGTTTGTGGATTTTCTGATCACTTTCGGCATCTATCTGCTCGTTACTACATTCTTTCAATATCCCATAAGCTGGCAGATCGTGTTTCTTCCTTGCTTTGTTTTACTTACATTTATTACATCGATGGGTTTCGGCCTGTTTTTTGCGGTGTTGAATGTACGGTTCCGGGATATCGGCCAGCTCATTCCATTTCTGGTGCAGGTAGGGATGTATGTATGCCCTGTTGCCTATTCGAGCAAGCTCGTAGAAGGAACCTGGTATGAAAAATATTACAACCTGAACCCACTGGTAGGCATTATCGACGGTTTCCGCTGGTGCCTGCTGGGAAGCAAATCATACTTTAACCCGCAAAGTCTTTATTCAACCGTGATAACCTCGACTGTGATCCTGATGGTCGCCGTCGTTTATTTCCGTAGAAAAGAGAATACTTTCGTGGACCATATCTGAAAAATTTACTTCCGGGCATGTCAGTAATCGTAGCTGAAAATATCAGCAAAAAATATATCATCGACCACCAGCGCAAAAACGGTTCTTCCGGTTTGCGCGACATCGTGTCCGACACGATGAAAAAGTGGTTCTCTTCGGAAAAAGATAAATCCGACTTCGCCGAAAAAGAGGAATTCTGGGCATTACAGGATGTTAATTTCAGCATCGACAAAGGCGACCGGATCGGGATCGTGGGGCACAATGGCGCGGGGAAATCTACGCTGTTGAAAATCCTGAGCCGCATTACCGAACCTACCACCGGCCAGATCAAGATAGATGGCCGGATCGCCAGCTTGCTCGAAGTCGGAACAGGCTTTCACCCCGAGCTCACAGGCAGGGAGAATATTTTCCTCAATGGTGCTATCCTGGGAATGTCGAAATCCGAGATCAGGCAATCGTTTGACGCGATTGTCGATTTTGCGGGTGTTGAAAAATTTCTGGACACGCCGGTAAAAAGATATTCGTCGGGAATGTACGTAAGGCTGGGTTTTGCGATCGCTGCCCACCTGAATCCGGAAATCCTGATCGTCGATGAAGTACTGGCTGTGGGCGACACTGAATTCCAGAAAAAATGTCTCGGCAAAATGCGTGATGTTTCTGAAAGTGGTCGCACATTGTTGTTCGTCAGTCACAACCTTACTGCCATTCAGGCACTTTGTAATAAATCTTTCTATTTTGAGAAGGGCCGCCTGATCGACCAGGGAGAAACAACGCATATCGTCACCAACTACCTCAGCAAGGTATCGCATAAATCACTGGAAAAGCATTGGGATAATGCCGATGCAGCACCGGGTAACGACCAGGTAAGGGTAAAAAGCTTCAAACTTTTCCCTGAATACCAGGACGATCTGAACCATATCGATGTACGGACACCTATCAACTTCCAGTTCGAATTCTGGAATATGGTGGAAGGCGCAACATTGAATCTCAGCATGCACCTGTACACATTCACGGGAGAATGCATTTTCAACGTAGGAACACCAGCTGAAAGCTTCTCAAAAGGGATAGTCAGCGGCACCTGCGAACTTCCCGGCAACTTCCTCAACGATGGTTCGTACGTGGTGTCGATGATGATCGTCAAGGATACCAGCACCGTACTTTACACGATGGAGGAAGCATTGGTATTTGATATCGAAGACTACCGTGAAAATGTGACCTGGTATGGCAAATGGCCCGGCTACATTCGCCCTCAACTCAATTTTTCCATTCGCCAAACTGAACACGTAGTGAATGATTAACGTCACTAAAACTTTTCTACCAGATCAGGAAGAATATCTGCAATACGTCCGGGAGATTTGGGAACGAGGATACCTCACCAATAACGGACCGGTTTTACAGAAGCTCGAGGCGCAGCTAAAAGAATACCTGAACGTCGATTACCTGTACTTTTGTGGTAATGGTACGATCGTTCTTCAGATTGCGATCAAGGCGCTAGAACTCCAGGGCGAGATCATTACAACTCCGTTTTCGTATGTGGCCACATCCAATGCGATCCTATGGGAAAACTGTACGCCTGTTTTTGTAGACATTGATCGTGAAACGTTCAACATCGATCCCGCACTCATCGAGGCGGCCATAACACCGTCTACTTCCGCGATCCTGGCTACCCACGTTTATGGTAACCCATGCGATGTGGACGCCATTGCAAACATTGCGGAAAAGCATAATCTGAAAGTCATCTACGACGCCGCACACGCGTTTGGTGTAACTTATAAGGGAAAGTCACTGCTCTCGTATGGTGATTTGAGTACATGCAGTTTTCATGCGACAAAAGTCTTCCACACCATCGAAGGAGGCGCATTGATTTCGAACCATCCGGAGCTGGACCGGAAACTGCATTTACTACGCGCATTCGGGCATCAGGGCGACGAATACTACGAATTTGCGGGGATCAACGGGAAGAATTCGGAATTTCACGCCGCCATGGGCCTGGTAAATCTCCCGCGCGTTCAGTCGATCATTGAGGCGCGCCGAGACGTTTTTGCTGCATACGACAGCCTTCTCAACTGGGATGTCCTTTTCAAACCGACGTTGAGCGATGATATAGACTACAACTACGCGTACTACCCTGTGGTGTTTCCCTCTGAGTCGGTTATGTTCAGGGTAATGGATGCATTACGGGAAGAAGAGATCATTCCGCGAAGGTATTTTTACCCTTCATTGAACACACTTTCCTTCATGCCAAGGCAATTTGCATGTCCTGTTTCGGAGGATATCGCGGCAAGAGTGTTAAGTTTGCCCCTTTATGTCGGTCTACCGTACAAAGATATAGAACGGATATCCCGCATTATTAACGGTCATCTATCACCATAGACGCATGGTCATTCTTTATTGGCTAAGTTTTTTCCTGTTTTTATACGGTGTCAGCTTTGTTGCAAAGAAAATTGCTCAACCTTCTCTCACAGAGCTGATTATCACTTTCTTCATTCTGTTTGTCGGTAGTATCATTCCAACCGGCTTCACATTGTCGGCGCTGGATCTTACCGCTAACGTCTTTGCCTGGATCGCCGGCAGTTTCATTGTTCTTGCATTACAATACCAGCTTTGGTCACGGCTCGTTCGGCCATCAGCGCATTATACCATTCGGGGACTAATAGCGAACAGAGTCACGACTTTCGGTCTCTGGACCAAGGAGTTGTCTCCCTATCTCAAAGTCATTTTCGGTGCAATGTTCCTGACCCTGGCGGTTATCGGCATTACCAATCTCATCCTTGTGCTCTTTACTGCGCCTAATGAGTGGGACAGCATGACCGGTCACCTCAATCGTGCCATTCGCTATATCCAGCGCGGCACGATGGAGCATTTCGGCGGTGCCAACTGGAACATGGACACCTACCCGAAGAGCCTGACCACCATTCAGATATATTCTTATCTGATCAGTGGAAATATTGAGAATGCCTTTAAGCTAATCCACCACTTGTCTTATTACGTGACATTGGTATCGGTGTTCGGCATTGCCCAGCGAATCGGCCGAAATTTATCGGCAAGCTTCTTTTGTGCATTGGCATACAGCATGTTCCTCGACTTCCTGATGCAGGCTGTCACCACTGAAACTGACATCGTACTAACTGCTTACCTAAGCTGCCTGCTATATTTCCTTTTTACTTACTACACCAGTCGCGACAACCGTTATCTTTATCTCGCCGGAATGGCCTTCGCAATCGTAACCGGCCATAAAGCGACATTTGCATTGCTAATGCCATCGATGTTCGTGATCATGATCTACACGGTCTTCCTCGCGCCGAATATCAAAGTCTTCTTTGAAAGAACTTTACGGCTTGGCATCGCGATCGCGTTCTTCGCATTGATTTACACCATTCCAACGGGCTATATCCGCAACATCCAGGTTTTCGGGCATCCTATCGGCCCTGCTACCGCACGTTACCACCAGTCCTACGAACGCGCCGGCGGCATGGCCAACCTGTTCGAGCAAGGCAGCCGGAATGTAATCAGGTATGCGTACGACTTCTGCAACCTCGACGGCATCCGCAATGCTCAGTGGGGGTATGATCTGAACACTGTCATCCGCAAACCATTGGTGGTAGCCGAGGATAAACTTCGTATGCGCCTCGATGACGAAACAGACTTCACAATTGTCCCATTCTCGTTCCAGCGCAGGTTCGATTATTATAACGCCAATCCATACTGGGGTGTATTCGGGTTTGCACTGGCTCTTCCTATCATGTTGCTGGTGTTGATCCGGGTGTTCAGGTCTCGGGTGCATTTCTTTTTGGCCATTGCATTCTGCCTTCACCTGGCTGCCATCTCATACTCCGCCGCGTACGATCCGTTCAAAGGCCGGTATTTTATGGAATCGGGGATATTTGGTGCTCTTTTCCTGCTTCTGCTCTTTTCACATCATCGTTTGTCGATCATCAAGCCGCGCAGAAATGTGTGGAAAGGTTATGTGATGTTGATCGTGGGTGTTGCCTGTGTTTCCGCTGTCATGGCTGTTTACCTGAATATCCGATGCCTTCCTTTCGCGTCCTACGGCATGGAATCGGCATTGACGATGGACCGCATTCCTTACCAGACATTTGCACGGCCCGATATTACAAAAGCGTATGTCCGCTTCGATTCACTCGTGCCTCAAAATGCAACCGTTGCGCTGGCTACGGTCAACAGCGATTTTGAGTACCCGCTCTATGGTGAAAAACTAACCCGAAAACTGATCTCCATCAACCCGTTCGAAGAAGGCCTCCGCCCGATTCCGAAGGATGCGGATTACCTTTTCTACGCCCGTAAGGTCATCAATGACACCAGCAAGATTCGTGCATTGCCTACGGACATCCGGCTTGGATCGGATACGACCATGCACCATCTGATAGAGAAAGGCGAAGATTATTATCTGCGAAAACTCAAATAACCCTACCATGACTATTGCCATCATGCAGCCCTATATTTTCCCATATATAGGCTATTTCCAGCTGATCAATGCCGTGGACAGGTTTATTATCTACGACGACGTCAATTTCATTAACAAAGGCTGGATCAACCGGAACAACATTCTCGTCGGTGGGAAAGCGCACCTGTTTACAATCCCGCTGAAAGACGCAAGCCAGAACAAACTGATTTTCGAAGTAGGCCTGGCCCCGCATGAGCCCTGGCAAAAGAAACTGTTGAAAACCTTACAGCAATCCTACCAGAAGGCACCATGTTATCAAAAGGTTTTTGATCTGATTGAAGAAATTGTAAATTTAGAAATTGAATCAATCAACGAGTTGAGCCTGCATGCATTGCGAAAAACATGTGCGTACATGGGGATCGGCACTGAGATTGTCCCTTCGTCAACGGTATATCAAAATGCACATTTAAAAGGGCAGGACCGGATTCTGGATATCTGTAAACAAGAGCAGGCCGACCACTACATCAATCCGATTGGCGGAGTGGAATTGTACGACAGAGGGAAATTTGAAAAAGAGGGAATCAAGCTGGACTTCATAAAAAGTATATTGAGCCCGTATCCCCAATTTAAAAATGCTTTCGTACCTTGGTTGTCTGTTATAGACATTCTGATGTTTAACCACCCGGATGAAATCAGAAAACAGTTGGAGGCTTACGAACTAATTTAGGAATGGCTAAGATTATTGTTTTTGGAATACTCGACACAGCAGAACTAGCGCACTATTACCTGACTCATGACTCTGAACATGAGGTTGTTGCATTCACCGTCAATCGTCAATACATCGAACAGGAATCCTTCCATGGCTTGCCGGTAGTGGCATTCGAAGATGTAGAGAATATTTTCCCCCCGTCCCAGTATCATTTTTTTGCTCCCATGACCGGGCGGAATATGAACCGCAATCGGGAATCGATATACAACCACGCCAAAAACAAAGGATATCAGTTTATTTCGTATATCAGCTCCCGCGCTACGATTTTTGATAAAAGCGTGATCGGGGACAACTGCTTTATCCTGGAAGATAATACGATCCAGCCATTCACAACCGTTGGTAACAACGTTGTCATGTGGAGCGGCAACCACATCGGACACCACGGCCAGATCAAAGATCACGTATTTTTCACATCGCACGTGGTACTATCAGGTCACTGTGTGGTGGAATCCTATTGTTTCTTTGGTGTCAATAGTACGATACGCGATTACACATCCATAGCACAGGGGACGTTGGTAGGCATGGCATCGGCCATCACCAAGGAAACCGAAGAATGGGGCATATATGTTGGGAATCCTGCGAAGAAAGTGCCCGGAAAAATGAGTTTCGAGGCCTATTGATAAGATCCGCTGATCCGGAGTTTGAGCTAGCAATTATTGGTAATGGAGCAGAAGAGAATACTTTTTGTGAGTCACGACGCTAACAGGGCAGGAAGTCAGTTGCTGCTGCTGCAGTTGCTGAGACTATTGAAAGAACGGGGCGTTCCAATGCATCTGCTGCTTTGTAATGGAGGAGAACTGGAACAGGAGTTTGAAGAAATCGTCAGCATTACCCGGCTTTACAAAAGTCAGAAGGTGTCGACGCCACCCTTCACCGGCAAACTGCTTCGAAAAACAAACCTGCTTAAACTCTACGAGGAGCGTTCCTTGCAGCGTGGTAATGAAAAAGTGATTGCGGAGCTAGAACAACAGAATATCGGCCTGGTGTTCATCAACTCCATTGCTAATGCCGAGGTCTACTACGACTTTCTGAAGTTTCTGCACCATCTGCCACTCGTGCTGTTCGTACATGAGCTCGCGATGTCTGTCAGGATATACACGCACGAAAAGCATCTGAATTTCCTTCTCAAAAAAACAGATCACCTGATTGCGGTATCTCATGCCGTCGCTGACTATTATGTCAGAAAATATGACTTTCCCGAACGACATGTCAGTACTTTCACGCTGATCGACCACGAGCATATCGACGTTAGACTACAATCGGTACAGCGCGATATTCTTGAAAAAACCTACAAAGTCCCGGAAGATGCCATCGTGATCGGAGGATGCGGGAATGCGGAATGGCGTAAGGGAAATGACATTTTCAACTGGATCGCCAGGCGGGTCATCCATAAAACACAACCTTTGCCAGTGTATTTTGTGTGGGTAGGTGCCGGACCGCAACATGAGATCTATGAGCTGATCGAAAGTGACATCCGGCTCATGGGATTGAGCGACCGCATTATCCTGGTTCCGCCCACGTCGAAAGCGCTCGACTATATCAACCGCTTCGATGTGTTGTTGCTCAGCTCCCGGGAAGATCCCTATCCACTTGTGGTAATGGAAGCAGCGCTGCAGGAAATTCCTGTCGTTTGCTTTGAAGACGCCGGCGGAGCGCCTGAACTCATCGAATCGGACGCCGGATTTGTTGTGCCCTACATGGACATATCTGCCGCGTCGGATGCAATCATCCAATTGATCCTGGATCCTTCATTGCGAAATACAATGGGGCAGAACGCCCGGAGAAAAGTGTTGGAAAGACATAATACAGACAAAAGCGTTGCCAGGATCGAAGCCATTATTCAAAAGTATTTACCTTTGCAGGTTTCGGAACAGCATAATCAATGACCATTGCCTTTACCATTTGCTCCATCAACTACCTGGCCCAGGCCAGAACATTGGGAGACTCTCTAAAAGCTACTAACCCGGATGTCCGGTTTTTCATAGGCCTGGTCGACAAACTGGAAGGCGTTGCATTTGAAGACTCCTATGCCCCATCCTACCCGATGGTCGAGATCGATAAGATCGACATAAGGGATTTTCAGGAAATGTGTGACCGATACAATATCACGGAGCTCAACACAGCGGTCAAGCCTTTTTATTTCACCTATTTTTTCAAACATTACCCGGAAGCTAAGAACGTCATCTACTTTGACCCGGATATCATTGTGTACCAGCCCTTGACCGGCTTGCAGGAATCCCTCGCTAAATACCATGCGGTGCTGACCCCCCATATCAATACCCCCATCGACGACAGGCTGACCCCCAACGAGCTGCACCACCTCAACACCGGGGTGTACAACCTTGGATTTGTAGCATTCAGCCGGTCCGAAGAAAACGACCGGTTTATTTCCTGGTGGGAGGAGAAACTCAGGTATGAATGCCTCATAGACCTTTGCAACGGGTTATTCGTGGACCAAAACTGGATGAATTTCCTGCCGCTTTTTGTACCCGGGACCCACATTGAAAGGAATCCGGGGTATAATGCTGCCTACTGGAACCTTCACGAGCGCAGCTTCTCGTTCAGGGAAGGCACTTATTTCGTCAACGAAGTAAATCCGCTCATTTTCTTCCATTACAGCGGCTATGATCCTGCGAAACCCGAAGTGCTCTCCAAATACCAGGACCGTTTCGAGCTCGGCCAGCGCCCGGATCTTACAGCCGTTTTTGATTTGTATAAAAACAGCCTGATCAGCAACGGGAATGCCTATTATCGCAAGTTCGCCTGCTCCTACATCAAACCTGCAACCGTCAGGCGTTATCAGCGTGTGAGGAAGTTCCTTAAAATACCTTTCAACTACCTGATAGGCAAGCTGCAAACAACCTGATGAGAGAGCTGGTAACCGTTATTATCCCTATTCTCGGAGCTCAGATCAACCCGACAGAGGAAAAACTGTTGCACCATGCGCTGAACATACTTTCGAAGCATCCTATCATATTTGTGGCGGGAGAGCATACTGACTTGTCGGTTGTCCGCGAACATGCGGCAGATATCGACGTTATACACTTCCCTCAGCGCTATTTCGAATCACGACAGCATTTGAGTCAGTTACTCCTCATGCCCGACTTTTACGATCGGTTCAACTGGTGCGAATTTCTGCTGATACACGAACTGAACAGCTGGGTCATACGGGACGAACTTTTTTACTGGTGCAAGCAAGGGTACGATTACCTGAAATGCAGGTCCCTGCTCTCCGATCCGGGCATCCTGAAACGGCTTACGGGCCTGACAGATGACGAAAAACGAGTATACGGGGAGGGTTATACCAACAATGGGCTTTACCTTTGCCGGATCGACCGTATGAGCCGCACATTGAAAAGTAAGAATAAAACGGCTCGTCAGTACCGCCACGATGCGGATATACCGTGCGCAGATTCTGTGTTCTGGGATCTGGAAGCGAACCGTTTCTGGCCTTATTTACGAAAACCAACAGGAATGGTACTGAAACATTTTGCAGAAAATGGTGTCTATTCCGATACAGAGAAAAATCTGCCTTTCGCATTAACCGGCATTTCAGGGAACAACATCCATGAGGTGCCTTATTTTAAAACTTTGCCGGAAACGGAATAAGCGTTCATGAATATTATCTACACAGTCTGTAATCGAACTAACCTGGCGCACGCACTGGCTCTGGCCGATTCTGTGTTACAATACCAGCCGGATCATGTTTTCTATGTGGGTATGGTGGATTCTGTACCGGCGGAGAGACTCCCCCTGCACGTCCGGCCGATCCTTGTGTCTGAGCTGACAATCCCGGACTGGGAGGGCATGAAAGCGGAATACTTCGACTATGAATTGCTTCCGGCATGCCGTCCCTGGTTTGCTTTGGAACTGCTTAAAAGGAATCCTGAATGCAGACACTTAACTTTCCTGGCACCCACGGTGGTACTCAGAAAGTCATTTAACAATGTTCTGGCTTCGGATCATGAGGTGTTTCTGACACCCAATATCGCCGCTCCCCTTAAGCGTTCCGATATCCTGGACGACAAAAGGATTTTGAATGCAGGGATGTTCCATTCCGGGAGTTGGACACTAAGACCGTCCGAAAAAGTAACCAATATGCTCGAATGGTGGGCGACACGCACCATCGACCGCGCAAAGTTCGATCTTTGCAATGGCATGAATACGGATCAGCTCTGGCTCAATTATGTTCCGGTTTGGGTTCCGGCGAGCCAAACCATTTACCATGCCGGGTGGCATTATGGCTTGAATGCGATCCTGAACCGAAAGCTTTCCGCAGAACAGGATGGCTATCGGGTCGACGGCCAGCCGCTTATTTCCCTGGATTTCGCCGGCCTTTGCTTTTTTGACCCGATCTGGTCCGACCATGTCGGGTTGTTGAAACAAAACAAGGTTTTTCATGCATTGTTCAACGACTACAAATCCGCAGTGAGGGATAAACAAAATCAGTTTCCGATGGTTGGACAACCCGCTTTCGGCAAAGTAGTGCCGATAAGTAAAAACAGGATTATGAGGAATGGAATTGCGTCGAAGCTCAAAGCTCTGACAACAATCATCGATCAGTTTTAATTTAGCGAAACAGGATCCTATGCATTTTTTAGAAAAAACCACGCAAGACCTGCGGAACTTCGTATCGGCGCTCAACATAACGCCCGTGACAAGTGGAAATGCCGGCCGCTTTCCGAAACTGACTATTATCACACCATCCTACAACCAGGCAGCTTTTCTGGAACGGACGATCCTCAGTGTACTGAACCAGAACTATCCGAACCTGGAATATTTTATTGTCGACGGAGGCTCGACCGACGAGAGTGTTGAAGTGATAAAAAAGTACGAACAATACCTTTCCTGGTGGGTTTCGGAGAAAGATCGCGGGCAAGTCCACGCCATCAACAAAGCATTGGAGCGGGCTACGGGCGACTATATCAGCTTCCAAAATTCGGACGATGTATATTTCCCGGGCACATTCTCTCGTTTTGGAGAGGCAGCTTTGAAATATCAGGCAGATATCCTCTACGGGGACCTGTACATGATCACAACCGACGACGAAGTGACCGAACTACTGAAAACAACATCTTACAATTTCGATTGCCAGATCATGGAAGGGATGCAGATCCACAACCAGTCGTTGTTCTTCAAAAGGTCGCTGGTTGAAAGATACGGGATGTTCGACGAATCCTTTCGGTTTGCATTCGACTACGATTTTATAACACGTTACACATCGCACAAATCCACTACCACACGCAAGGTAGACGGCCTCGGAGGCGCTTTGCGTGTGCATGCGGAAGCGAAGTCGTCGACCATTGCCACCACGATAGGACGGGAGGAACATGCGCGCGTACAAAAATTGTACATTTCAACGAATGCGTCCGCGGTAGTCAACAAAATCAAGTATCTTTGGTGTCGTATCCGTAAAATCGCCTATTTCATTCTGCGATTTGATTTTCAATACATCAGATTCAGGCTTTCCAGATGAATTGGAGTTTACTTAATGTAGCCAGTAATTTTACTTATCTCCGGTATTCCATGGGCATCGCGATGATGTTCAACGGGTTTCCGCTGATATTTTTCATACGTGACACCTTAGGCGTTGGGCCCGCAAGCAGTATTTTTACCGCGATCTTCTTCTCGTTGGCATTACTGCTGATGGTCCCTGCTACGCTCTTCAAACGCCTCTACAAGCCGAATGTCATTTTGCTTAACCTCGGGCTAGGCTTCATGCTGCTCACGCTCTACTATTTCCTGTTCATGAATTCGGGGGGCAAATCACTGGCGGATACCGGCAACTTTGTCTTTACATTCGGCTTTCTGATCCTCCTCATACATGTTCCCAACGATGTCAAGGATACGCTGATCCAGGTACTTTTCCTTTTTTCCTTTTTTACCAACATTACCCTTGTTTACTCGCTCATTACCGACCCTAACTGGACACCCGGGATGCGAGCGGCCGTAAACTTTGCCAACGAAGGTGCACAACCTGGTGGAAATCCGCACATTACGGCCCGTAACGGGGTTATCTGCATGCTTTCAGCCATCGTTCTCCTGGGCAATACGAAACACCTGCTCACGCGTTTGTTCTTGTTCTTCTCGGTATTGTTCGGGCTCGGGGTGGTCGTACTTTCATTGGCTAAATCCAGCTACCTGGGTCTGGGAATCGCATTTGCAGCCTACTTCCTCTTTCATTTCAAGATTTCAGATGTTACCAGTGCTATCGGAAATGCATTCAAATTCAGGAATGTGATCTTCATTGTGCTAATTCTGCTTAGTATCAACTACTTCCTGAGCAGATATGGCGACATTCTTAACCTGTTGCTAGGTTATTGGGATATTTTCGAAGACCGGATCATGAACGTGATCTTCACTTCCACCGGCGTAAGGCTTTCAGAAGAAGCGGACGTCGATTACTCGGCAATGGGACGTGTGAGCGGTTTTGGTGAGTTTCTGGAAACCCTATTTTCCTGGGATATTTTCCTTGGCCGAGGCTATAAGAACGATTACCTGGATGTTCCACTGCTGGAATCCTGGGTAAACCACGGAGTCTTCGGATTTGTATTTTTCACAGGTTTTAACATTTTCCTTTTCATATTCGTGATACGGGAAGTTCGGCGCCATACGAATCCATTAACCACCTTCCTCGCTTATTTCTTCCTGTCGATGGCGGTGTTGCTCGTAACAGGCGGCCGTCCCTATGACATCGCTTTCTGGTTCCCTTATTCCGTCATGATTCGCTTCCTGGGTATCAAATACCTGGACAGTTTTTCGAGGAAAAGGGTATCCCGTCCGAAAGCACAGCCTTTGAGTCCCGTAACCACCTGACACGCTCCTCCGAGCCCGGGCCGCTCAAAAGGTTCCCTATTATTTACGCATGAAAAACAGAGTCGAACAACTGGATGGGCTAAGGGGCATTTTTTCTGTCCTCGTCATCGCCCATCACCACAATGCATTCAAGGACTCGGTTTTTTACAATAACTTTTTCGTCATCAATGCGAGTCTCTTCGTAGACTTTTTCTTTGTCCTGAGCGGATTTGTAATTGCACTCAATTATGTGAACCGCATCCACAGCGCAGGCGATTTTCTCACATTCCTGAAAAAACGCTTTATCCGTCTCTACCCGCTGCTGTTCTATACGGAAGCTGTATTCGTAGTGGCTAACCTGTTGGGCGAACATAGCCCGATGAAAAACGTGGGCGGTCTCGGACTGGGTTATTATCTGTACACCTCGTTCGACACCCTGACCTTCATGGGTTCCAGTACGGTGTTCGGAGCATGGATCAGCAACAACTATCCCTCTTGGTCCATTTCAGCGGAAATGATCTCCTATATCGTCTTTGGTTTGATCGTCTGGCTTTTGCCGAAAATCAAATATCCGATGTTCGTGATCGTGGCCCTTTTATCGGCGTTGTTCATCTATTCGAGAGGCGAATACCTGCTGGCCTACGACTACGGCTTTGTCCGCGCGCTGTTATGCTTTTCGCTGGGGATTTTTACACACCGCTTCCTGAGTACCAGAAGTTACAGGCTATCCGGATTCGAAATTCCATTCCTCGTTTTGCTCATCCTTTCTATGTACGGTGTACATCACTGGGAGCTGAATCTTTGGAAACTCATCTTTCCGTTCATATTCTCCCTGGGCATTATCATTTTTGCCAGTTCCACGGGTGTTGTCACGCAGCTACTGAGCAGCAAGCCTTTTCAGTATTTGGGTAAAATCTCCTATTCTATTTATCTGAACCACGCCATCGTACTGATATTTGTCAACATCGTACTTTTCCGCATTTTGAAAACGCCCGAAACAGAGCTGATGATCGGCATTTCATTGCTGACGTCGATTACATTGACCATTTTCTACTCCCATTTCACCTACGAATACGTGGAAAAAAGAGTGGGCAAATTCCTGAGGGACAACTGGAAATAATAATGCGATCTGTCATCGCTTGACATCGAGACGGCTTGAAGTAAACCTTTCGGCATTCAGATTGGTTATCTTTTCAGCATAAACATTTGAACCATGGCAACATTTTCAGAGCTTATCAATAGCGACAAACCAGTGCTGGTTGACTTTTCCGCCGAATGGTGCGGGCCTTGTAAAATGATGAAGCCGATCCTCGAAAAGGTAAAGGCGGAAATCGGCGATTCAGCGACGATCATCAAAGTGGATGTCGATAAAAACCAGTCGGCCGCGCAGGCGTACCGCATTCAGGGAGTGCCTACACTGATCGTTTTCAAGAACGGCAAACCGCTCTGGCGCCAATCCGGTGTGGTGCAGGCTGATCAGCTGAAATCCGTTATCCAGCAATATATCTAAATATCAATCCTGTCCCCTGATCCGAAGTCCGCGATGCTGAAAAGTAATCAATTCGAAATAATTAGAGACCAAGATTTTAGCATCGAGTCCTTTAACGGGGACAGTTTTGAACAAGTCAAGTTTATTCAATGCATCTTTTCGGATCTTTCCGGCATCGATTTCATCGATTGCGTCTTTCAGGATTGTAATCTCAGCAATGCGTCCGTCAAAAACTGCAAGCTATCCGACATCGATTTCATCAATTGCAAATTGACCGGCATCAACTTTTCGGAGGCTAAGGATTTTGCGTTTACAGCCACTTTTGAAAACTGCATTCTGGACTATGCTATTTTTGAAAGGAAAAAACTCGGCAAAACCACTTTCAGTAACTCAAAGGTCCACGGCGCCGACTTCACGCAAGCTGACCTATCCAAATGCAAAATTCACAACAGCGATTTCTGGGATGCTGTTTTTGATAATACCAATCTTTCCGGCGTCGACTTTTCTACCAGTAAAAACTTCACGATCGACCCGACCAGTAACAAAATCCGCAAGGCTAAATTCCTTTCTTCCGACCTCGCCGGCCTCCTGACCAAATTTGATATAATTATTAAATAGTGCTTTGAACGCCTGACCATTTTTTGTTTCTTGACCTGTCAAATTTTCACCCGTCAGGTTATGTCCACCCAGTTCTTTGCAGAAAAAGTTTATACAGGTCAGGAAGTCCTATTCAATCAGATTATCATTACCGAAAACGGCAAAATCAAAGCCATAGAAGGCGGGACCGCCCGCACAGGCATGCCGCAGTTCACGAATGTCGCACCCGGTTTTTTCGATAGTCACATCAATGGCGGCGAGCAATACTACTTCACCGAGCGGGCCGACGAAGAAACCATCGACGATATTTACCAGGCGAGCGTAAGAACCGGTACAGGCTATGTACTCCCCACGCTCATTACCTCGCCCCACGACAATATCCTGAAAGGCATCGAGGCAACGCGGCGTTATATGGAGAAAAATCCGGATTCCGGTGTGCTGGGAATGCACCTGGAAGGACCGTTTCTCAACCCGATCAAACGCGGTGCGCATTTACCGGCTTTTGTGAGGAAACCTGAAAACACTGAACTGGAAGAGATTATTCATTACGGAAAAGATGTTATCCGCCTGATCACGATCGCGCCCGAAATGTTTACGCCGGAGCAGCTCCAAATGCTCCTGGACTCGGGCATTACCGTTTCCGCCGGGCATTCCAACGCAACTTACGCCGAAGCAATGGACGCTTTCGACCAGGGCATTCAACTGGTGACGCATTTGTACAATGCGATGTCGGCATTCGGGCACCGCGCTCCCGGGCTCGTTGGTGCTACTTTTGATACCGAGTCGGTGTACGCGCCGGTGATCGTCGACGGCACCCATTGTGATTATGGAGCCGCCAGCGTGGCCTATAAGATCAAAAAAGACAAACTCTTCCTGATTTCCGATGCATTGTTCCTCGGGCAAAAGGTGACAGAGTTCAAATGGGGTGAATTTGATGCCAGTCTGAAAGATGGTAAGTATATCAATTCCGACGGCAATCTCGCAGGTGCGACCATTTCCCTGGGCGACGCCGTACGGAACGCAGCGGCGATTCTGGGTGTACCGGTGCAGGAAGCTGTCGAGATGGCGACCATCAGGCCGGCGAAAGCGTTGGGTATTGATGACCGCATCGGCAGCATTGCGCCAGGTTACCCGGCTGTTTTCACAACATTCGACGACGCTCTCGAAACTTTCGAAGTCAAAAAATTCTGATTATAGAACGAGCAATCCGCCATCTTTAAGCTCCCGCCACGTGCGGGAGTTGGTGAAGGATTCAAAACTGCCCAAGCCGGTTGTCTCGAAATCATTTTTAAATCGCTCCAATGCATAAGGCTCCGGATTCGCGACCAGGAGATCAGGCAGCATTTCGGTCAGCCATTCACCTACGGCCACATCGGCTTCAATTGCCCATTCCTTCTTTTTATTGTAAAAAACGAGCTCGGCGATTTCGAAGACCTTCTTACCCTTCCGCTCCTCGAAAACCGACATTTCCGGCAAACTGCCGGTCCATACCACGATCGCATTCGGTCTGACGATGCTTTCCGGCAATTCGCGGACGCTTCTTTCAATGTAGTTGGGCGAAATGGAAGTCGGCGGTGTTTTGAAATCAAACCATTCGGACAATGGAAAGTCGAGACAAACACCGTGCATATAATTGAACAGCGACTTTCTCAAACCTTCAGCATAGCGATCATGATCAGCACCCAGCGGATCTTGATGTTCGAGGTCGTTGTTGGCAAATGTGCCGGTATCCGGTCCTAGTCGCATTACATCAAACTCTTCCGGATACAAGCCAACAGGGCTGTGCGCCGTCATCGCAAAACGATGCCAGAAACCCGATTGTACGATTCCCAGTTGAAACAGCTGTCGTACCATTTCCAGCGCGTCTATCGTTTCCTGGGCAGTTTGTGTCGGGAAACCATACATCAGGTACGCGTGCACCATAATGCCTGCCTGCGTAAAAGCATCCGCCACACGCGCAACCTGTGCAACGGTAACGCCTTTCTTCATTCTTTCCAATAGGCGGTCGGACGCCACTTCCAACCCGCCTGAAATGGCAATGCAGCCCGACGCTTTCAACAGCAAACAAAGGTCGTGCGTGAAGTTTTTCTCAAAACGGATATTGGTCCACCAGACGACCGTCAGCTTCCTGCGGATAATTTCCAATGCAAGATCGCGCAGCAATGCAGGCGGAGCGGCTTCGTCGACAAAATGGAAGCCATTCTGCTGCGTTTGCTCAATGATTTCCTCAATTCGATCGCAGAGCAAGGCGGCCGTCATCGGTTCGTAACGACGGATATAATCCAGCGAAATGTCGCAGAAAGAGCATTTACCCCAATAACAGCCATGTGCCAGCGTCAGCTTGTTCCACCGCCCATCGCTCCACAAGCGGTGCATCGGATTGACGATCTCGATTACCGAGAGATAGTCATTGAGGGGCAAATCGCTGTAATCCGGCGTACCGGTATCGCGCTGGGGTACGTCCTTTTCTTTGGCGCCATTGTGATAGACGACCTGGCCCTCAACCAGCGAATAAACCCTTTTCAGCAGCGAAAGCTCCCGTTCGCCGTCCAGGTATTCCAGCAGCGATTGCAACGGTGCCTCGCCATCGTCCAGGCATACAAAATCAATATAGTTGAAAACCCGCGGCTCTTTCAATGAACGCAGTTCCGTATTCGCAAACCCTCCGCCCATGACGATTTCAATGTGCGGATAATGCCTTTTCAGATACTGCCCGCATTTAAACCCGCCATACAAATTGCCGGGAAACGGCACCGAGATGCAGACAATATCCGGATTGTACTGCTTTACCTTTTTTTCCAGTACTTCTTTCAGTATCTCGGAAAGCAAGGTATCCGGCATTTCCAGCGCATTCTCCATTTCATCAAAGCTCGTCGCAGAACGACCGAGCCGTTCGGCATACCTGCTGAAACCGAAATGCGGATCGATGGCCTCCTGAATCAGGTCGCCGAGATCTTCGAGGTAAAGCGTTGCAAAGTGTCTGGCCTTGTCGTGAATACCCATTGTACCGAATGCCCAGTCAAGGTCTTCGAGCTGCTGAAAACGGCTTGCCTCGGGCAGATAATTACGGTCACAAATGCTGTGGGCGAGCGTCGGGTTCCGGTTTTTCAGAAAACGGATCACCGGATCGATGGTACCGATGTAGTCGGCGCGAAGCGCATACACACGGAAACTATTGTCCGTCAGCTCAATATCCGACGCTTCAAGCATTGCAAACAGTTTTTTCAGTCCTTTGGAAGAAAACAGTTCCAGGATCACGTCTATCCCCAGATCAGCCTGATACGACTCCCGGCCAAGCGTGTTCAAAAAGCCTTTGAGGTAAGCGGTGGCGGGGTATGGCGTATTGAGCTGGGTAAATGGCGGGGTAATGAGCAGCGTTTTCTTTTTCACAGGAGCATGATTTCTTGGTGCAAAGGTAGGGGAAATGTATCAGAGGATATTAATTTGTAGCTTTACAACCCGTTATTTGATTGACACACAACATGATGAAAATTCTCCCCTCCGACCTATTCACTTCCTACCTGGCGAAGCTTTCCAGAGACCTGCCCCAGGCGCTTGGTAATCTCAATCAGCAGGGCTTCCAGTCTGGCGAGTTCAATTTCTATACGTCAGTTGCCGTCATTTCGTCGTGTAGGATCGAAGGTGAAACGATCGAGCTGGATTCTTATCTCAAACACAAGATGCAACATGTTGAGTACTTACCCGAGCTTACTCAAAAACCCAATGACCTTTTCCGGGCATATGTTTTTGCAAAGGAAAACAGGCTTAATAAAGATAAATTCCTGCAAGCACACTGCTTTATTTCAGAGCATTTGCTGCCTCAAAACCATCGTGGTGTGTATCGCCGTAATGAAATGGTGGTCATGGAGCATAATACAGGACGGATCCAGTTCGAAGCGGCACCTGCCGGCATACTTGTAGCGGAGATGGGAAAGCTTTGGGAAGACGTCGATACACTGCTTCGTCAGGATTTGTCTGTGGAAGAGGTGCTTTTCTACGCCTCCCTACTCCATTTGATCTTTGTCAGCATTCATCCGTTTAACGACGGCAACGGCAGGGCGGGCAGGTTACTGGAAAAGTGGTTTTTGGCCGATAAGCTAGGGCCCGTTGCATGGTATATCCAGTCCGAAAAGTTTTATTACCAGCATGTCAATGAGTATTATCTGAATTTGAACCGGCTTGGATTATTTTATGAAGAGCTGGATTTCAACAAAGCTGAGCGGTTTTTGATGATGTTGCCTGAGGCGTTGGATAGTTGAAATAAGACGTTTGCATAAATTTACGTTTAGGATATGGAGAGTTAGATATTATTTCACCAAAAGCAATCCTGCAATATGAAAGCGAAAGAAAAAACAAACAAAGGCTTTGATGTGATTAAAATGATGCGCGCTATCAAGGCCAAAATGTCTCGCGAAATGTATGGAATGACTCCCGAAGAGATTCAAGCTTATCTGGACCAGAAAAGAGCTAAACTCTATTCCGGTTCATGATCCCGTCAATGCGGCTCCGGATGTTCCAGATAATCATGGAAATTAACCGGAGCCATTCTCTTGCCTCGTTCCGGGTTTTTATACTGTGAAAACGCCCAAAGCACGTAGGAGGTGATATCCTGATAAAAGGCCGACCGTATCGGGAAAAGACCATCGCTGTTCCGCAACGCATTGGTGAAAAGCACGACAGTGATATCCTCAGGACAATGCATCCAGACACTCCTGAAACCTTTGGGATTAGGAAGTCCGTAGCCCGAATACCACCAGCCATCGTGGTAACTGAATTTTCCCTCCGGCATAACGGCGCTGTAATTGCCCAATCCACCACTAAGCAACTCATCCCGGATTTCCTGCGTGATCACGGCCGAATTACCGGGCGAAAATAATGCGTCATAAACTTTAATTGCATCATTGGCCGAGAGATAAACCCCATACCCGCCTGTCGTCGAGGTAAAATCGCCCGGGTCAAAGCCGAACTCGCCCGAATAGGGAAAATCAAAACCGTAAGTCGGTGTAGGCATGCCATTAAGCAAGAACTCTCCGGTTACGACGCCAGCCTTTTCGAGCAAGTTTTTCCTGACATAATCCTCGTAGCTTCTGCTCGTATAGAAAGCGTCATTGGTATCACCACCTGTCATCTGCAATCCGGAAATCACCGGAATCAGTACTCGAAAAAGGCCGAAATTAGCATTCTGATAGCAGAACTGCCCGCGGTTTTCTTTTGTGATCCCTTTTGCGATCAGCGCTTTCAAGCCGTCCCAGATATTTTCACCATATGCTCCATTCCGGCAATTTTCGCCCAGCCCGACTATCCCGCTGGTGTGCGTGAGAAGATCCTTGAATGTGATGAGTTCCACATTCGGGCCTATGACCCAGTTTTTCGGCAGGTAACCTACAATTTTATCACTGGTTCTGATCCCCTTTTCTTTTGCCAGTTTCAGAAACGCCGCCGCGGTGAGTGTCTTGGTCATGCTGGCGATCTGCATTTTAGTGTCCAGCGTGACGGCCTTATCCTGCCCCGTTTCCTGCTTTCTGGCCTGCAATCCACCGGCTCCCGACCCTAGCAGTTCGTTTCGCTTGAAAACGGCAAAACTATACCCAAAGCCCCGGTCTTTCAGCGAATCGTTCAGAATCGTTACGAAGTGTTTGGCGGGGTCGTCGCGGACGGGATCGGGATCGTTATCCTTTTTACAGGTAGCAAGAAATGCTATCACGCAAATCAGAATGAAAACCCGGTAAAAATGTAGCTTCATGGCATGCAATATTATCAATATGTAAAATGGAAACAGCTGCTAGTCCGATTGCCTTTCAAACCGGTAATATTGTGACCACATTGTGTTTACCAGCTCCTATGCAGTACTTCAATCACTTCTATTTCAAATACGGCTGTGCGGCTGTTCTACTGATCGTCGGCCGGCTCTCTGTTTTTGCGCAGCAAAATAAAACCTATCCCGCTTCCGCATTTCCAGACCGCGTCATCCTTGGTTACAAAGGAAATCCGGCAACTTCACAGGCGGTCAACTGGCGCACGGATTCTACTGTGACCGATGCCGTAGCCGCCATTCACGAAGCCGATCCCTCGCCCGACTTTCCTACCAAAGCCCGCACGATAAAAGTCGTCACACAGCGCGTTGTGCTAGACGGCAAAACGATACTTTATCACGAGGCTAATTTCAGCGATTTAAAACCCTCAACCCAATACGCCTACCGGGTAGGCGATGGCAGGCACTGGAGTGAATGGTTTCATTTCAAAACCGCCTCCGACAAACCCGCGCCGGTCTCGTTCCTATACTTCGGAGATGCCCAGAACGACATCCGCTCGCTGTGGTCCCGTGCCATACGCGGCGCATTCGCGACCATGCCCAAGGCGAACCTGATGATCCATGCGGGCGACCTCATCAACAATTCCAATGCGGATCACCAATGGGGCGAATGGTTTGAAGCCGGTGGCTGGATCAACGGAATGGTCCCTAACCTCGCCACACCGGGCAACCACGAATATTTTCGCGACGAGAACAAAAAGCTGATGGTCTCGATGCACTGGAAGCCCCAGTTCGCATTGCCGGAAAACGGTCCGGAAGGCCTTTCGGAAACAGCCTATTACATCGATTACCAGGGTATCAGGTTTATTTCAATGGATTCGCAGGCCGCGATCCTCGACCCGGCTACAATGGAAAAGCAGGCTGCCTGGTTCGAACAAATTACGACCAACAACCCGAACCGCTGGACCGTCGTCATTCATCACCATCCGATCTATTCCACCAAAAATGGCCGTGACAATGATGAATGGCGTGCCAAAATGGAACCTTTGTATAAAAAACACAAGATTGATATCGTACTGCAAGGCCATGATCACACCTATGGGCGCGGGATTAATATTCCGGTGGGACAGAGTCGCAAAAAGCCCGACGGCCCCATTTATGTCGTGTCCGTAAGCGGCCCCAAAATGTACGATATCGGTCTCCAAAACTGGATGGACCGCGCCGCTTCCAACACCCAGCTCTACCAAGCCATTACCATCGATCAGAATAAACTATCCTTTAAGGCTTTCACGGTCAATGGCGATCTGTACGATGCATTTGATTTAAGCAAAGACAAAAACGGCGTGAATACGCTTGTGGAGCTTTCAAACACATTAAAAATGAAAGAAAGGCTCGATCTGCCCGAGCATTACATGAAGACATTCAAAGACGAAGAGCTTAAAGAGTATAACCAGCGGTACCAGGAATACAAAAAACGCAAAGGCATTAAATAACAGTGCAATTGGTGTCCATGAGTGGCCAAAAGACGCCTTGCCGGACTGGCAAGGCGTCTTCGTCCCATTCACTTCAATTTCACCGCATACAATGCTCCTCGTCCGGTAATAAACAACGTATCATTGTTCGCACCCGCCACGACAATCGTAGCCGGTCGCTCCGGCGTTTCGATCATCCCAATTTCTTTTCCGGACGGATCAAACACATATACCTGCCCATCCGCTATGTACACATTACCTTCCCCATCAACAGCCGAGCTAAACTCACCTTTTTCAGCAAAAAGTTGCGGTTCTGATAAATGTCCGTTTGGCCCGACATGAAACCGGACCGTCCTTTTCAGGTACTCGTCGGCCCCATACAGCACCTTGCCGGGATAACCTTCTACCAGCGCATTCGAGCGGGCGAGGTCGTACACGACGGGCACAATCGTAACCCCGTCCGGTGCCAGCCAGCATTCTTTAAACGGGTTGGTACTCACTTTCAGGAAATCGCCGGAGTCACGTCTTCTGTTCGAAGGATTCAGGGTTTTAATAATGCTGTTAACCTTCTCCACAGGTACTTTTTGCATTAAATGCATTGTTTCCTCGGGCTGCTCAGGATTCATCGCATACACCAACGTCCCGAAACCGCTGTTGCCCCAGCCACTGAATGAGGTGCCGGCGGCATCCGGCGGGTTAGGAAAGGTTTCAGGCTGTCCATGGAGCAGGTAGCCCGGCCTGGGTACGTATTTGAACACCACCAGCAGATTATCCTTCGTATCGCAGCCCAGCGAAAGCGGCTCCCATGGGAAATCAGCTACAAGGGTCAGTGCATTGGTTTCCACAGACCATTTGTATATCCTCCTCGCCTTCGACTCGCTGAAATATACATTCCCCCGGCTATCGCGGCAAATACCGTCCGCAAATTCGAAACCTTTCGACAGTTGGATAACCTTGCCCGGTGCCAGTTGCGCCGGTTTCGCTTCTGGAATGTCGATTACCAGCCTATTGAACTCCCATGGACGGATCTCCGCACCCGAATTCATGTCGAACAACGGAACGGTCGACGGATATTTCGTCTGACTGTAATTGTGCACATTCAGGAATTCGAGCCGGCGGTTGTTCCACGAGCGGATGGAATACGGGTAGGGCGTACTGACCCGGATCACGCGGAACATATAGAGGTTTGCAAAAACCATATCGCTGCATCCCTCAATTTCAAGCGGCTGGCATTCCGAGCTCTCCTTGCTCTCTTCTTCCAGCTGCAAAGCGTACACTTTCCAGTTTGAAACGTTCTTGAAACGCACCTCATTACGCACATGGTGCTCTACCGACATCGCATACACGCGCCCGGGTGTGGACGTGTACGACACATAGGCACCCGAGGTCGCAAAAGTATTGGCCGTCCAGATATTCTTGAAGGTACCGCCTCCCCCGTTGGTCACCCATAAGCTCCAGTACTGGGTATCCCAGAACTGCTCATTGCCGGTATGTGACGAATTGTTCAATGTATTTTGTCCCGGACGCTTGCGCGTAATGTTGCCGTGTCCGCCCAGAAATTTTACGTCATTGACATAGGAGCTGGCCCCGGCCATCCATTTCAATCCAACTGCCCGCGTATTGCTTGCGGCGGTCGAGATACCGATGCCGGTCAGAATATTACCGCCGCCTTTGGATGATTCCACCATCGGCTTCGGCGGACCGAAGCTTCCGAACGACTCGGTGTTGTCCTGCAAAATAAATTGCGTCGCGACCGGATTCAGGCCGATCAATGCGGTTTTTTCCTTCAATTTCAGCGTTTCGGTAATACGGTACCAGCCTTGCGGAACGTAAATGACATCGTGCTGGTCGATAGCCGCCTGAATGGCCTTGGTATCGTCGGTTACACCGTCTCCTTTTGCACCCAGTGCTTTCAGGTTTACCCAGGTTTTAATGTCGGGGAAAGCGGGAATGTCTTTGGGGAACGGTACTGGTTCCGTTTTCAATGGTTCCAGATCCTGCGACGTTCTGTGTACCGGCCTGGCGGCGAGACCTTCCATTTGCAACCCGTGGTTGAACATTTTGACCTTATAGAGCTCCCCAGTACCGACAACCTGCTTTCCGCTAATCCGATAACTGGCAAGCACAGGCACCTTTTTACAAACTATATTTTTCAAACTGATCTGGGTATACGCATTGTTTTCATTGCTGATCACGAATGCAGGCCCGGTCACGTTTTCAAGTCGACTATCTTCGATAAACAGCTTTTCATAAAAATTGGGATTAATTTCCAGCACGGTCGGGACATTCTTCACCGTCATCCGGACGATCGTCAAGCCCGACTCCTGGGAACGGATAGCGGCTTTCCGCTGGCCTTCAAAATAGGTATCCACCATCATGAACTGCCATCCCGGCGATGGCTTGAAGGTGTAAATACCATAGTCGCCTCCGAAAAACCGTACATCCTCCATTTCATTTCCTACGTCAAACATCCCCGCCTTGCCGGCTCCCGCGTGGATATCCACGTGCGAAATAAAGCTGTGCTGCGCAAAATGGGTCCGTAATGCCACCGCCGAGGGGTTACCGGCCCCGATACGAAGGTCTATGTTGGACATGGCACTGTAAAATGTGCTCGCGCCCGCGTCGGGAATGGGCTGGCCTTCCTTTGGGATCGATGAAGTAAACCAAAACATGTATTTCGCATTACCCTTGTCCTGCGGGTACTCCTGCTGGAAACCCGGCGCATTATCTGCCAGAACGATTATTGGGCGTTTCGCACCATACCCTATTACCCGAACGGCAGTCGGAATGTAAATGGTTTTACTAATCCTGTAAGTCCCCTCCGGGATGAAGACAATGCCGAAGTTATAATTGTTTTTCACCTCATTGATGGCCCGTTGCAGCTCGTCAGAGACGTCGGTTTTCCCGTCGCTCGTGATCTTAAAGTTTTCGGGAGTGAAATAAACCGCATCCTCATCCTGTAAGCGAGCCGTGTAAAACGACCTGCTGTCGTTGGTGACCGTCTTTTTCTTTTGCGCAATGGCTATCTGTTGTACCGAGACGATCAGTACAAGCATTAATATTTTCTTTAACATGTCCGGTTATCGCTTTGCCGCCCAGAAAATGGCGTTTTTGAAAATGGTTTTGTAAACGTCGCTCTCGAACAGCACCGGCGAATGCCCCATGAAAATGTAAATATTGCGGGCCTTCATTTTCGGGTTCGACCAGATGACCGGGTGGTCCCCCATTTTGACCTTAGAATCCGGAGAATAAGTCGATTCGTCGACGCTCGCGATCACGTCCACATTCGGGCGCGGACTTTTGTCATAGATGTACCATTCTTCTTTCCGGACAGCAAAAGAGGCAGGCACTCCCTTCATGACCGGATGTTTCCTGTTTTCAACTTTCACCGTAGCAGCGGCGAAGTCGGCGATGTAATTTTTGTAGCGGATACCGCCCATGAAGTCGGAAAACCAGGGCCATATTTTATAACCATCAAACTCTCCGAGCAAGGTAGCATGGTGAAAGCCGATCCATCCGCCTTTACCTTCATTGATATACTTCTCAAATGCCGTCGCCGCCTCTGGTTTCCACGCGTAAGGGACATAGTCGAGCTGGATAATGAGCTGATATTTGGACAAATAAACTTCATTGATCGGATCAGTCTTATCGATGTAATCAATGGCAAAGTTGCTTTTCGCAGCCAGCGAGTCGAGCCACACCCGGGCGACTTTGGAATAGGCAATGTGATGACCACCGGGCTCAGCCATAGCGAGCACACGAAATTTTGGTGCCTGCGCGAGGCAGCTAAGGCTCAGCGCCAGCAGCCAGGGCAGAAGGAAACAAACCGGGAACCTCCCGAACACATTTTTCATAGGATTTAGGATTAAAAGGGTAATTATGGTCTTTTCAGTGCATTACCGGCAAGGTAATGCTGCTGGGATTCTTCGCGTCATGATGGATCGTGATCCTCGACTTCTGAAAATCCGATTCATTAGCTTCAAAAATATTGATAAACTTCTGCGGATTACGGTCTACAAGCGGGAACCAGCTGCTCTGGATCTGCACCATGATCCGGTGGCCTTTCTTGAAGGTATGTGCCGTCTCATTCAACTTCACCGTCACTTTCTCGATCTTGTCTTTCACAAATGGCTCCGGTTTCGAAAAACTGTTCCTGAACTTCCCCCGCAGCACCTCCGCACGTACCATTTGCTGGTAACCGCTCATGTCAAGCGGTTTGTCTCCCTCTTTCGCACCCGGTACGCTCGACCCTGCGGGCCATACATCGATCACTTTCACAATAAAATCCGCGTCTGAACCTGTCATGGAAACCATCAGATTTGCCACGATTTCTCCCGTCAACGTCAGGTCTTCTGTCAAAGAATCGGTTTGAAAACTCACAGCATCCGGCCGGCGCGATGCAAAACGCTGGTCTTCGGCCATGTATTCGTTGTTGCGGTGGCCGCTGATCACATTGGTGTACGGCACAGGCTTGGCCGGATCGCTTTCGTAAGTAGTAGAACTTGGCTCTGACAAAAGTCTGGCAACAGCCATTCCTCCATTTTTCGCAAAATAATAAGTCGTAGGCCGACTGTTGACCGGCGGCCACTCCTGATAATGTTTCCATTCGTTTGAACCGGTTTCAAAGACAGTAACCTCTTGCTGTTCAAATGTGCCCTTTCCTTTCAGGTAAAAGTTAAAAAACTTTGTTTCAATCTCTTCCTGATAATACTTATTCACATCTACGCCGAAGCGGTATTGCGCGAACCCCTTCCACGCGGGCGCGGCCCAGGCCCCGTGCGTCCACGGGCCCATCACGAGACGGTTGCTATTCCCGGGGTTCTGCTTTTCGATCGCTGCGTATGTTTTCAATGCGCCATACAAGTCCTCGGCATCAAACCACCCTCCCACTACGAGCACAGCTGGTTTAATATTCTTCAAATGGTTTTTGATGTTTCTCGACTGCCAGAATTCATTGTACACGGGATGTGCGGTCGTCTGTCTCCAAATGCTGTTCGGATCGGCGAAATAGGGAGCCGCATTGGCCTTTTTCAACGGTCCAAAATCGAGGAAGTATTGATAGGCATCGCTGAATTCTGCTTTGAAATGACTCTGATAATTGGTTCCGTCCTTGCTTTTCGGCCCATCGAACCCGCTGTAAAACCCAAAATTATCCATCAGGAAGAACGCGCCGTTGTGGTAACAGTCGTCGCCGATAAACTCGTCGGACATCGGAGCCTGAGGCGATACGGCAGCCATGGCCGGGTGTGCAGCAGGAAGCCCGGCCGAAGAATAGTAGCCGGGAAATGAAATGCCCCATTGGCCTACCTTCCCATTGTTACGGGTATGTTTTAGAAGCCACTCCACGGTGTCATAGGTGTCGCTGGACTCGTCGACATCCTTATTGCTTTTTTTGTGCTCGATCGCAGGCGTCATTTCACGGAAATTGCCCTCGCTTTTGTAGCGGCCGCGGGCATCCTGGTATACAAATATGTATTTCTCACGCATCAGGTATGTGTTAGGTCCGAGCGACCGCCGGTAGTTCGTCTCGCCGTAGGGTCTCACCGAATACGGCGTGCGCTGCATGATGATCGGGTAGGTCTGCGAATCATCCCTGGGCGTGTAAATAGCGGTAAACAGTTTTACGCCGTCCCGCATCGTGATGTAATGCTCTGTTTTGGTGTAATTGGCTTTGACCCAGCTCGTATCAGCAGGCTGAGCCCAGCAGGAAACGGAAAGGATCAGAAAGTAACAAACCAATAAAGATTTTCTCATGACTAATTGCATTGCGATAGTAAGTATATCCAAAAATACATAAGAAAGCCGCTTTACCGCCTTGCAGTGCTACCGATCATGTAAATAATTCGCCGTGAACAGAAGAATGGCTGCAAATTTAATCCCGTCTTAATCAAGGCGTTTTTGAAAACCGATGCAGAACATTACATTAGTCCCCGATTAATCACCCGACTCTTCCACATACTATGAAAAAACCGATTTTTAAATATTCCCTCATGATATTTCTTGCAGTACTGGCATTAGTCGTCATTTCCGCTGTTGTGTTCATGCAACAACCCCAGTTTGGCAAACATGCTTCCGGCCTCCGCCTCGAAAGGATCAAAAAATCACCGAATTACCGGGACGGTCAGTTTCAGAATGAAAGCTTCACTCCCGACCTGGCCGAAGGCAATAGTTATCTCAAAGTATTGACCAAATTCTTCTTTGGTAAGGCTAAATACAACATCCCTCCGGCTGTTATTCCCTCGCAAAAGACGGATCTTCTGCATTTGAACCCCGAAGAGAATGTGCTCGTCTGGTTCGGACATTCGTCCTATTTCATGCAAATCGATGGTAAAACCTTCCTTGTAGACCCCGTTTTCAGCGGTGCCGCTTCCCCGATCAAATTCACAACCCCGAGTTTCAAAGGGACTGATGTATACAAGGCAGAAGATTTTCCCGCCATTGATTATCTTCTCATTTCCCATGACCACTGGGACCATCTTGATTACGAAACTATTTTGAAGGTCAAAACGAAGGTCAAAAAAGTAGTTACCGGCCTCGGCACCGGCGAGCATTTGGAATATTGGGGTTATAACCCAGCTGACATTATCGAAAAGGACTGGAATGAAGGAGCCGACCTTGGCAACGGATTCAAGATCAACGTCACGCCGGGCCGCCATTTTTCGGGCCGTGGATTCAGCCGGAACAGGGCATTGTGGGTATCATTCGTGTTACAAACGCCTACGATGAAGATTTTTGTCGGCGGCGACTCGGGATACGACCATCACTTCAAGAAGATCGGTGAACAATTCGGTCCGTTCGACCTCGCCTTGCTGGAATGCGGCCAGTACAACGAAGCCTGGAAATACATTCACATGATGCCGGAAGAAACCGTAACCGCGGCCAAAGAACTCGGCGCCAAAAAGCTGATGCCCGTGCATTGGGCCAAGTTCGCGCTTTCCATTCATAACTGGAACGAACCCATCGACCGCGCCACATTGGAAGCGCAGAAGCAAAATATCCCACTGGTCACGCCGCTCATCGGCCAGAAAGTAGATTTGAAAAGCGACCAGATTTTCACCCAATGGTGGAAGGAAGCGCGGTTGCAGCCGGAGTAATCAGAAGGTTTCTTGTTCTTTATACTTGCCAAAAAGTAACATTTTTGTTACTTTTATTTATCTATACACCACTCACAATTTACCGGCAATGACTTCGAAGGAAATCTTGAAGTTGCTTAAACAAGACGGATGGTATGAAAAGGCACAGAAAGGAAGCTATCTGCAACTCATTCATTCCAGTAAGAGTGGAAAAGTGACGGTTCCCATTCATAGTGGCGACATAACGCCGGCAACTCTGAACAGCATTTTGAAACAGGCAGGGCTCAAATAAGCGAAAAGAATGATTACAATGGAAACTAAGGATCAAAACGATAAGGACAATATTGTGTTGATTATCGAAAACGGGGAATCATCTCTTTGGGGGCGTGTTCAGTACGACGATGATTTATTAATTGACGAGGCGGCAACTGTGGAAGAATTGCAAGAAAAAATGAAAGCGCTTTTACAAAACTTTCACAACCTCAATCCTGGCTCTTATCAATTTCGAATAGCATATGACCTGACTCTTTTCTTTGAGAAATTCGATTTTCTGAAAGTGACGAAAATAGCCGAAATATCAGGCATCAACGGAAGTCTGCTCCGGCAATATGCCAGTGGCAAAAAACACCCTTCTGCAAAGCAGGCAGCCAAAATTGAAAGCGCCATTAAGCAACTGGCGAAGGACCTGGCCGAAGTCCATATTTATGCGCATTAGGTTAAGTTCACGCCGACAGCAACCCGCTACCGTTTTCGTGAACAAAATGACGAACAGTCTCTCGGCTTACCTTTTGCTCGGCAATCCACAGATCATACTTTTTTTGAAGATTGAGCCACAAATCTGCGCTGGTGTTGAATGCCTCCGAGAGCTTAACCGCCATTTCCGGGCTTACCGCAGATTTCTGCTTGAGAATCTGAGAAAGTGATCCCCTACTTACCCCTAGTCCGTTGGCGAGCTCTGTAATGGAGTAAGGTTGGCCGCTTTCCTCCCGAAGCCCCTCAATAATGCCAGCCAAAATAGCCCCCGGATGGGATGGGCGCATTCCTTTTTTCATCATATGGGCATTTTAGTGGTAGTCGATATAATTTACATCAAAGGCATTTCCTTCCATGAACCGAAAAATAATCCGATAGTTGGCGTTTACCCGCACAGAATAGAACTCCTTGTATTCGCCTGATAGCTTATGTAATCTATATCCGGGTAAGTTCATTTGTTCCACAGTATCTACTGCATCCAATAACGAGAGAATCTCCCGAATCCGTTCAATGAGATGATGTGGAAGTTTGGCAGGGTTATCATGCTCAAACAACAAAGCTAGGCCTTTGTGAGCAATGCTTTCTATCATGAATTATTATTATAGTGTGGTAAGCGAGACATCCTATTAATGGGAAAAAGCCTACTTCTCTCCTGATCCTTTTACTTCCCTTTCCAGCGCCGCTATTCGCTCATCCTGGTTCTGCAATGCTTTCCGCTGTAAGTTAATGTATTCGTCTTTGGTGATGGTTACGAATTCGACTGACGCAATCTCATCCTTTCCTGTAAGTTTTAACATTTTTCCAATGCCTGCCACCAGCCAATCCAGATTCACATTGGGATACTCAATCAATATTTTCTCCAAAACTTCCACACCTACCGTCTTTCCATTCTTAATTGGTTTTGCGATAGCCCCTTTTGATACGCCAATTTTCGTCTCAAAGGCCGTAATGGAAACTCCCAAATAGTTAATCAGTTCTTTCAGGCGATGGGAAAACATTTGAATAAAATTTTCTTCAAATTTATTTTTTGAGTAAAATTTTCTCCATAACTTTACTCAACACAATCTGTTAACCGCAAATTACACATTATGCACATGCAAACAAGTTCAGCCCGGCAACCAGCCGTTCCTATCAAACAAAGACTTCTGCAACGGTTCATCCATGCAAAGGGGATTGTCGGCGTCCGTTGGAGGGACATCCTCGCCCGGCATGATCCGTTTTTCAATACCCGCGCGGGTGAGGCATACATGCGCTCGGTTGCGCAAGCCGCGTCAGATCCCCGGCGCGGGAACGTCGACCGCATCGAGCGGGTGACACTTGCGCTGGAAATCGTTGCCGGAATCAAAGAAGCTCCGATTTAGCACATAAAAAAGTGGCTGAATGGATTTCCGCCCATTCAGCCACTTTTCCAGATAGTAATATAGGCCTGTTAGTTAGCCTTAATAAAACGTAACTTGGTAGCCTCTCCGTTGTGATTAATCTTCATGAAGTAATGCCCTCCGCCGAGTTTTTTTACATTAATGCGGTGGCTGTTTTTACCCTCATTAATGCGGATCGACGATTCGCTTACTGCTATCCCGGAAAGATTGTAAATCGTCACGTCCGAAGCGCCGGCCGTCCTGGAAGAGAACTGCACATCGATATAATCCTGTGCCGGATTAGGCGCTAAAACGGTTCCAACGAGAACGTTCGGATTAACGGCCACGATTTTGCTCTTCATATAGGTCCCGTCGATGTCGATCTGTTTCAACTGATAGTAATTGATACCCGGCAGCGGGTGCTCATCCAGGAAGCGGTAGTTGCCAACGCGCTGATCGGTGAGCGAGACTTTGCCCAGCACTTCTTCATGCTGCATCTGGCTATCACGACGCAGGATCTCAAATTCCTTCCCATCCTGTTCTGCGACCACCTGCCAGGTCAGTTCTACTCCTTTTTCTACCGCTTTGCCTTCGAAATTGGATACATAGATCGGCAGCGGTACATTGACACCAAAGTTGGTTGCCGTCACAGCGGATTTGCAGGTACCTCCCTGAATTTCCAAGGTATAAACGCCCGTTGCCAGTGTCGAATAATTGATCAAAGGGGTGTTGCTGGTAGGCGCTACCCTGTTTTGGCGCAACACTGTACCGTTCTGCGTGATCTTCCAGTCGATGCCAAACACATTCGAACCATCAAAAAGGAATGACAGGTTTGTTTCGCCGGAAGACACTATAGATTGCAGCGTAGGTCCTTTGGTACAAGCAGTACGCGTATCTGTCGCAGCCACATTGAAATCCTTCGTAGCAACACTCACGGCCTTGCAATCCTCGGCCTTCAGTTCGAATTTGTAAGTTCCGTTTTGAAGAAAGTTAAATGTCAGATCGGTAGTGTTACCGCCCAGTATACCGGTTTTTCCACTTGCGACCGCTGCGCTGTTTTGCAGGATACGCCATGAAAAAACACGCAGGTTTGTACCTCCAAAATCAATCGTTGCGCTGCTGGGTGTAATGTTGCGAATTGTGGTAACCGATGGACCATTCTGGCAATCAGGAACCACTACGACAGGCTCATTAATGGTAAATGAACGGCTGCTTACTGTCGAAGTACAGTTGTTACCTTCAATTTCGAGCGTATAACCGCCCGGAGCGAGGGACGCATAAGTCACATTTACGTTGGTGCTGCCGCCCAGGTCTCCGGTCGTTCCGGAGCGCACCTGAGTGCCACCGGACTTAATTCTCCATTTGACGCTACTCACGCCCGATCCACTGAAACTGAACGTAAGCGCTGTTTGCGTGATATTGCTAACATTGGTTGCCGTAGGTCCCGACGCGCAATTAGCGTCTGGCAGCGGTGTAGCAGGCTTGGGAACAGCCGGCCAGTAGCAGCCGTCGACCATCTGTGTCGTCAGCACATTCTTCCATTTCGAACTCATGTAGCTTCCATTCGCACCCTGGATCGTAAAGTTGAGCAGACTCATGTTGTAGTTAGTCGTACGATCGTCATTAGGTCCCTGCTTGATCATGACCCGCAGTAATCCGTCCACGTATTTGGTATATTGGTATGTTTCCCCGGAGCTTCCCACGTAAGTACCCAGCAGATCACCGTTCGTCATCACAATACCTGCGCAGGTAATTTCGCCGCCCGCCGTCCGTCCCAGCAGATTGGTTGGCGCGGTACTGGGGTCAACCGGGTTCACACATCCCGAGATCGTTGCCCCGTCCGTAGGGTTATCCTGAAATGTCCCTTCTTTCAAATGGTTCAAAATCCAGATGTTCTCGGCGATCTTACCATTCCAGTTCAGGTAGATCCGGTCGTCTTGCAGCCTCACCCATACCGGCTGGTCATCCTGCGTGTGTCCCAGAAGCTGCCCCTGTGTCCATATCCTCCCGCCACATGAAACACGGGTAGCCATCGGCGCCGCAGCCTTGGCTGCAATTGTAAAAGGTTTTTCCGCAGCTTCGTAAGGGTTCCTGATGTTGTAGGAACCATTCAGATCAGGTTCCATACTGCTTTCCACATTTACGCTGTCGGCACGCATTCCCGTGCCCGCAACGTCTTCGTACGGAGTCGCAGCCACTGAGCTGGCGATTCCTCCCGCAAAAACAAGTTTCAGTAAAAAATTCATAGATCGTAAAAAATTAGTGGGCGATAAGAACGATGTAACTGATCCTAATATATTTGGAATGAGCACAATCGTTCGTTTCAAATATACTACAAACCACTAGAAAGATTTTTATTGAAAGTAGAATAATATTGCTTGAGTGTTTGGCCATTGAGTTGAAATGCACCAAATAACTGCCCGGCGAAGCGCAAGGGCCTATTACAAAATCAGCTAAGGGAATGGAATTGAAGGAGCTGGAATAATAAATGGAAGCAAGTGAGCGACACTTAACAAGTAGCTCGAGCCACCTCGAACCATTTTGACATGCTAAAAAAAACAAAAAAACCGCCCAAAAATTTGAGCGGTTTTTGCAATGATTGAAAGTGCTCTTTCGCACGGTTTTGTGACCCATAGGGGAATCGAACCCCTGTTTCAACCGTGAAAGGGTCGTGTCCTAACCGCTAGACGAATGGGCCGACTGGTCTCCTACTTCGCGCGTTTTACTAGCACTTTCTTTCACTTTCCGTTTCCCTGTTCCGAAAACGTGGTGCAAAGATGCAGGACTGGAATTTAAAAAGCAACTACTGATTGAAAATAAAAATCAATTAATTTTTAGTTAACTCATTTTCAGATTCTTCAAATCGAAACTTTTTTTATTCCCTTTCCCCATTACGGTTAATTCGGGTAACTTTTTAAATTTGGGTTAAACCGAGCTTCACCTTTTCTTCATCCATGACCAAGCTGTTCCGCTACCTCATTTTACTGCTATCCGCTTCATCGTCGTTCGCCCAAACTCAGACACCCGATCAGTTCCTGGGCTATCCGTTGGGAGCCCGGTTTGCTTACCACCACCTGATCACCGGCTATTTCAAATCTGTACAGGCACAGCATCCCGACCGCATGAAACTGGTACAGTACGGCAGTACCAACGAAGGTCGACCACTGATGCTCGCCTTTGTTGCATCACCGGAGAACATGGCGCGACTGGAAACGATCCGCACAAATCATCTGAAAAGTATAGGATTGCTACCGGGAAAGGCGGATGCAAGCGTTCCGCCGATCGTATGGCTGAGCTATAATGTGCACGGCAATGAGGCTGTTTCATCCAACACCAGTATGAAGGTGATCTACGAACTGCTGAATAAGGACAATGCATTGACCCAGGAGTTTCTGAAAAACATGGTGATCATCATGGACCCTTGCATCAACCCCGACGGCTACGAACGCTATACCCAATGGTACAACCGGGTCGCGAATGCAACACCGGACGTTACCCCTTTTGCACTCGAACACGACGAACCCTGGCCCGGTGGGCGCTTTAATCATTATTTATTCGATCTGAACCGCGACTGGGCGTGGCAAACGCAAAAGGAGACCCAGGAACGGATTGCACTATACAACCAGTGGATGCCTCATTTCCATGCCGATTTCCATGAAATGGGGCCGACGCGAAGTTACTATTTCCCACCGGCCGCTAAACCTTACAATAAGGATGTGACCGCCTGGCAGCGCCAGTTCAACGAACTTATTGGTGAATATTGTCGCAAATATTTTGACAAAAATAACTGGGCCTATTTTACGAGAAATGACTATGACCTATTCTACCCCAGCTATGGCGATACCTGGCCAACAGCCAACGGCGCCATTGGGGTTACCTATGAGCAGGGCGGTGGCGGACGCGCCGGCATTGCCCTTGAACGCCCCAATGAGCATGATACGCTGACTCTCCAAAGCCGCATTGCCCATCATTATGCTACAAGCCTGGCTACGTTGGAGGCTGTCATGTCCCAAAAGGAAAAAGTGGTTACCGAATTTATCAGGTTTCACCAGGATGCTGCGAATGCACCTTCCGGCGCTTTCAAAACTTATGTGATCAAGACCAGAGGCCATGAGGAGCGAATCCGATCATTTACGGGTTGGCTGAACAAGCAAGGTTTCAGCTATGGCATCGCCGGAAAAGCTTTATCCGGCAAGGGAACCGAACTGACTACCAGCACCGAGCAGTCGTTGAAAATCGATCACGACGATCTTCTTATCAGTGCCTATCAACCCAAGTCCAATCTGTTACGCATTCTTTTCGACCCGAAGCCGGCATTGGAAGATTCCGTAACCTATGATGTGACCAGTTGGGGTCTTGGCTATATTTTTGGATTGAAAGCATACGGATTGAAGGAAAAGCTGGTGCCGGCGCCATATCAGTCGTCCGAAATTTCCAATCCCTTGCCGACTTCGCCGCCCTACGCCTACCTGGCGTCCTGGTCGGAGGTTGGGGATGCTTCCTTTTTGGCGGACCTGCTAAAAAACGGTGTGCTGGTCAAGACCTCCAACACACCGTTTGAAATGGATAAAATCACTTATGCCGCCGGAACACTGATTATTACTAAAAAAGGGAATGAGCACCTTCAATTCGATCAGCTGATAACATCGGTCGCTAACCAGCATGAAGTGCGGCTCACGCCTGTCAAAACCGGCTTTGTGAGCTCCGGTCCGGATTTCGGAAACGACAACGTCGTAGCGATTAAAGCGCCAAAAGTGGTGGCGATAGCAGGAGAAGGCATTTCACCGACAGCATTCGGGGCTGTTTGGCATTATTTTGAGCAACAAATCAACTATCCCTTGACGATTGTTAATGCAGCGAAATTGACCAGTCTACCCTGGAACGAAATCGATGTACTGATTTTACCGGATGGAAAATACGGCGACGTTATCGCTGACAAACATCTCGAAGCCATCCAGAACTGGGTCAGAAATGGCGGGAAGCTGATTGCCATGGAAAAGGCGACGGATGCATTTCTGAATAAACCCGGTTTTGCATTAACCAAAAAATACTCCGAGAAGAAAAGAGATAGCGACGTGTTCAGAAAATATGGCGAGCAACAGCGCGAAGACGCCAGTGATTCATCACCCGGCAGCATGTTCCAGATCACCATGGACCCTACCCACCCGCTTGCATTCGGTTGCAGCAACGAATATTTCACAATCGTGCGCGACGCATACGAACGCGACTACCTGAAAGAAGGCTGGAATGTAGGCTACCTCACGGAAGACAGCTATAAGGCAGGTTTTGTAGGCAAAAAAATATCGGGCAAACTCAAAAACACGCTGATCATGGGCGTACAGGACATTGGGCGTGGGCAGGTCATCTACCTCATGGACGACCCCGTCTTCAGGGCAATGCTGCACCGGGGCAAAGTGCTGTTCAGCAACGCGGTGTTTCGGTAATTTTGAATGATTGAATGACTGAATGATTGAATGAGTCAATGAGTCAATGAGTGAATGAGTGAATAGGTAAATGATTAAATGAGGATCAAGTCACTAGGTAGCTATTCACAATTCAACTGATCGTATTCGTTCGCCGTTTCATGGCAGCTTATTCAGTCATTCAATCATTCAGTCATTCAGTCATTCAGTCATTCACTCATTCACTCATTCACTCATTCACTCATTAAAAATACCGCACCGCCAGTTCGTAACCTTTCAGTCCCAGCCCGCAGATCATGCCTTTGCAGCGGGCGGTGAGGTAGCTGTGATGGCGGAAGGGCTCGCGGGCGTGGATATTTGAAATGTGGACTTCAACGGCCGGGGTCGTCACTGCCGACAATGCATCGGCAAGCGCGATGGACGTGTGAGTGTACCCACCCGCATTGATCACGATCCCATCGAACGAAAAGCCTACTTCATGGATTTTGTCTATCATCGCGCCTTCGTGATTGGACTGGAAGTAATGCAGTTCAATTTCCGGAAATATGTTTTTCAGGGTTTCGAAATAATCCTCAAACGACTGGTTGCCGTATACGCCGGGTTCACGCTTACCTAAAAGATTTAGATTCGGGCCGTTCAGGATCAATATCTTTTTCATTGCTTTGTGGCTTTAAAATTCTTCCTTGTATATGTGGCAAAGCTACATCAAACATTTTAAAAATTATCTCCGCCTGGAACGCTCGCTTTCGGGCAACTCCGTGGAGGCTTATGTGCGCGATGTTGAGAAGCTGCAAGAGTTTCTGGAACTGAGCCAACCGGATGTTTCTCCTTCACGCGTCGCGGAGGAGCATTTAAGCGCATTTTTGAAATACATAGCAGAACTTGGGCTGGCCGCTCATTCCCAGGCGCGGATGCTTTCAGGCATCAAGGCTTTTTTCAAATATCTTTTGCTGGAAAACGAGATCACGGAGGATCCCACGGAGCTGCTCGAATCGCCACGCCTGCCCCGCAAGCTACCGGATGTGCTTTCCTATGAAGAAATTGAATCGATGCTCTCGTCCATCGACCATTCAACGCCGGAAGGCACGCGGAATCGGGCGATTATAGAAGTATTATATAGCTCAGGCCTGCGTGTTTCGGAGCTCACCGGATTGCAGCTGACCAATTGCCATTTTGACATTGGCTTTCTCCGAATTATTGGAAAAGGGGACAAAATGCGCCTGGTACCGATCGGGAAAGAGGCGATCAAATACACCCAGATCTATCTTGACCACGTGAGAGGTGAAATTGCCCCGCAAAAAGGCAGTGAGGATATTGTGTTTTTAAACCGGCGTGGCGGCCAGCTTTCGAGGGTTATGATCTTTCTGATGATCAAGGATATTGCCGAAATGGCCGGCATTCACAAAAATGTCAGCCCGCATACGTTCCGGCATTCATTCGCGACACACCTCATCGAAGGCGGTGCCAGCCTGCGGGCTGTGCAGGAAATGCTCGGGCATGAGTCCATTACAACAACGGAAATTTACACTCACCTCGACCGTGATTACCTAAGGCAGGTCATTACCGAATTCCATCCCCGAAGCTAAGCCCCCACACAGTGGAAACTTATTCCACTTCTTTGAGGAGTGAATCCAGCTTGAGTGAATCGGAATCGGGAGTTGCGCCCGGCAACGCGCGCTTCAATTGTTTCGGTTTGTTCCAAGGAGCCGTGGTACGGCTGGACATGTCGTATGAAATGTAGGCAAACAGCGCTACAAACGCGATCAATACGACAATAAATATCTTCCTGTTTCGGTTCGGTTGGTCACTCATCTTCTTCTCTTACCTGCTTGGGGGTTTTGTAAAGCACAAGATTTCCGGTTTTGGCGGATACCTCCTCCCATTTCTGATCCTTAAATTCAATAAAAGCGGCACTACCTTTCTTCATCGAGCCAATGCTGGCGCCCGACAGGTACTCCGCAAAGTAAGTAATATCCGGATTGTGCCCGAAAAGCAGCAGTGTCTCACAGCTTTCCGGCGCGGTTGTGACGGCCCGAAGATATGCTCTCGGCCCTCCGTCATAAATATCCGCCTGTGTTTGAATGGAGTCCACCGACAACTTGTATTGTCCGGCTATGATCTCTGCGGTCTTCAATGCGCGTGACGCCGGACTTGACACAAAAACATCGGGTTTTACTTGCTCCTGAACCAGCCATTTCCCCATCACCAGCGCCTCCGACAAACCTTTGCTGTTGAGATTCCTGTCAAAATCCTTGATTCTGAAACTCTGGTCCTCGGCGGTTGCATGCCGGACTAAAATGAGGGTCTTTTTCATGTCCTGGTTTTTTCCTCAAAAGTAAATAATCTGATCCTGTAAAACTGTCGGGTGATGTTGAAAAATTGGAATGGATATTCGGCCACTTAATGTCCTGAAACTACCTTTTGACATTAATTCTTCCACAAAGCGCGACAATTAATACGTAATTTTGTTCCTTGGTCAACTTATGAGCAAGAAATCCATTAGCAAATACATTATATGTTACAATTCCTCAAATATGTCCTGGCGACGTTCGTAGGCATTATCCTCTTTTTATTTCTATCCGTTTTCATCCTGGCTGGCATTGGTTCCCTGTTTTCTTCGGAGGAAAAAGTTACCCTGGACGACAAATCGATCCTGCGGCTTGACCTCAATCAGCCGATCCAGGAAGTGGGCGTTGAAAACCCGTTTGCGGATATCGGAGGCCCATTCAGTGGTGGTGAGAATGTCGTAGGTCTCAAAGACATCCTGGATGCATTGAAAAATGCGCAGGTTGACGACAAGATCAAGGGAATTTACCTCAAAACAGAAGGACCGGGAGCAGGCTGGGCTACACTTGAAGAAATTCGTAACCAGCTCCTGGAATTTAAAAAATCCAAGAAATTCATCGTCACGTATGGCGAAAGCTACTCGGAGAAAGGTTATTACATTGCTTCGGTTGCCGATAAAATTTACCTGAACCCGGCTGGCGGAATCGAATGGAACGGTTTGTCCGCCGAATACAGCTTTTTCAAGGGGACATTCGATAAGCTGGAAGTCAAACCACTTGTATTTCGCGTGGGAGAATTCAAGAGCGCAATCGAGATGTTTTCCCGGCAGGACATGAGCGAGGCAAGCAAAAAACAGTCCATTGAACTCATTGGAGCCATCAATGACAATTTTCTGAAAAATATTTCGGCTTCCCGCAAGATACCTGTAAGTGAACTCAAAAACCTGGCTGACTCACTGGCGGTAGAAAACCCCAAGTCTGCTTTGAAATACAAATTCGTGACCCATCTCGGTTATCAGGATGAATTGGAAACGGCATTGAAAAAGGAGCTCAAAGTGGACGAAAAGAAAACGATCTCCTATATCGGTGTCAACCGTTACTTACAAGGAGAAAGCTCCATCGAGAAGGGCGATTTCAATAACCGCGTCGGAGTATTGGTGGCAGAAGGAGAAATTACGAGCGGAGAAGGCGGCGATGGGAACATCGGCTCTGAGAAATTTGTAAAAGAACTGAAAGAAATCCGCGAAAACGACAAGGTCAAAGCGGTTGTGATCCGCATCAACTCTCCCGGTGGCAGTGCCCTGGCGTCCGATGTGATGTGGCGTGAAATCCAGATTACGGCCAAAAAGAAACCGGTGATCGCGTCCATGTCCGATGTGGCGGCATCCGGCGGCTACTACATGGCGATGGGCTGTGATACCATCGTGGCACAACCTAATACCATTACCGGATCAATAGGCATTTTCGGCCTGATTTTCAATGTAACCGACTTCATGAACAACAAGCTCGGCATCACTTTCGATGGCGTTGGAACCAGCCCTCACGCCGACTGGCCTACCGCGACCCGCGAAATGACCGACTTCGAAAAAGGTATGATCCAGAAGAGTGTCAACGAAGGTTACGAAACTTTCACCAAAAAAGCAGCCGAAGGTCGCAAAATGCCCGTTGAGAAATTGAAAAGCCTCGCGCAAGGGCGTGTGTGGTCAGGCGTGGAAGCTAAACAGAATGGGCTTGTGGATGTGCTGGGCGGTGTGGACGATGCAATTAAAATAGCCGCAAAAGCTGCCAAGCTGAAAGAAGGCGATTACCGCGTCCGGTATTACCCCGAGAAAAAGAAACCAATCGACGAAATGATCGCAAAACTGCTCGGCGACAACGAGGAAAAAATGACGAACAAAACGCTCGGTGAGATGGCCCCTTACGTAAAAATGTATAAGAAACTCATGAATATGGGCGGTATGCAAACCCGGATGCCTTTCGAATTGGTCATTCGCTAATTACATTACAATAAACTCGAAGGGTCTGCATTTCAAGATGCAGACCTTTTTTTACTCAGTTATTTCCATCCCGGTTTTCTTATCCAGCTCTTGCCGTACGATAAGAACCGCATGCTTGTTTGGCGCGATTGCTATGCCGTCGAGACGGGCATATACCTTCGTAAACTCCGCTCCGAAATAAAGAATGATGGAAGAGTAGTAAATCCATGTCAGTAAGATCACAATCGACGCCGAAGTCCCATATGCAGCACCCAGATCCGACTTCCCGAGATAAAAGCTGATGATGAATTTTCCGACCAGGAACAGCACTGCCGTGAATGCAGCGCCCACAATGCACTCCTTCCATCTGAGGTCTCCATCGGGAAGCACCTTGAAAATAACGGTGAACAATGCTGTGATGATGGTTAGGACGAGCGCCAGATTTACGATATAAAATACAACCACGGAAGCTTCCGAGAACAAAGCCTCCAACCGGCTGCTCAGCAAATCGACCAATGCACTGGCTCCCAGCGACACCACGAGCAGAAAGCCCAGGGTCAGGATCAACGAAAAGGATATCAACCTGTTTTTCAGATATTGCAGCCAGCCTTTCTTAGGCTTAGCCTTGATCGCCCATATAAAATTGATGGAGTCCTGCATCTCCGCAAACACCCCGGTCGCCCCGATCAACAGCGTACCTACTCCAATGGCGGCGGCAATTCCCGATTTATTTGACAGCTCAGCGTTTTTAAGTATTTCCTGCAATTGTGCGGCTGCCGTGCTTCCCACCAGTCCGCTGATTTGTCCAAACAATTCCCCTTGAATGGCATCCTTCCCGAAAAAGATGCTGAAAACGGAAATAATCACGAGCAACATCGGGGCAAGTGAAAATATGGTATAATAGGAAAGTGCGGCGCTTAGTTTCATCCCATTATCGTTCAGGAATTCATCCAGGCTTTCTTTTAGAAGAGAAAAAAAGAATTTGATATGTTTCATGGATAAGCTGATTCAGATTTGTGTGTTGTTGAAAAATAGTTAGAAATAGTTATGCCAAAAAAAACAGGATTGCCTCAAAACAGCAAAAGAGCAACGATCGTGCTCTTTTGCCAATATTAACCAATACTATTTTAAAATAGCCGTCTACAACAACAGTCCGGCAAGCGTTGCAGACATATAAGAAGCCAGCGTCCCGGATATCAGCGCTTTAAACCCCAAACGTGCAAGATCTGCTCGCCTCGACGGAGCGAGTTCCCCGATGCCTCCTACCTGTATCGCAATGGAACTGAAATTTGCAAAACCGCAAAGGGCGAAACTGGTAATCACAACGGTTTTGTGGTCGAGGGTATCCCTCAACTTCACCAAATCGAGATAGGCTACAAATTCATTGATGACCATTTTGGTGCCCATCAGGGAGCCGGCGGCTTCGATATCTTTCCCGGGCACGCCCATTGCCCATGCAAAAATGGAAAACACTTTCCCGAGAAGAAAGTTAAAACTCAACTGAGGAAATGAGAAAAGCCCTCCTATGTATCCCAACAGGTAATCCAGTAATGCGACAAGCGCAATAAAACCGATCAGCATGGCAATCACATTGAAGCCTACTTTCAGCCCCTCCCCGGCGCCAGCTGCGATCGCATCCAGCAAATTGGCGTGCGTTTTCTGGATTTCCAGTTTCACCATTCCTTTCGTATCCGATTTATCGGTTTCGGGAAATACGATTTTGGAAATAACCAACGCCCCCGGCGCTGCCATGAGACTTGCTGCGATCAGGTAAGGTGCAGGAACCCCCAATGAGATGTAAACCGCCATAACACCGCCGGCAATGCACGCAAAACTGCCCGTCATGGAAGCCATCAATTCCGAATTGGTCATGTTTTTGAGGTAAGGTTTGATCATGATCTGAGCTTCAACCTGACCCACAAAGGTACTGGCTACATTGGAGAGCGCCTCTGCACCGCTGACGCCCATCAGCCAATATACGCCACGGGCAATGACAGACACGACCCGCTGCATAATGCCCAGGTGATAGAGCATATTGACGAGAACGGCAACGAATATGATGGTCGGGATTACCTTAAAAAAGAAGACAAAATCATTACCAGGACCGAATGCGCGCTGCATTAAATCGGGCCTTACGAGTGTACCGAAAACGAAATCGGCGCCTTTATCGGAAAACGAAAGAAGCTTTTGTACTTTCTCTCCAAGCCATTGAAAAACAGCCTGGCCAATATCTGTGCGGAGAATGAAGACTGCGAGCCCGAATTGAAGGCTCAAACCAACGACAACCGTGCGGTAATTGATAGCTTTTCTGTTGTTCGACATTGCGAACGCAATGCCCAGGATCAATACAATACCAAGTAATCCTGTAAATCTCTCCATGCGTAGTTTGTTGTCATTTTTTAACCAAAGGTGCAAAATAACAACAAATTAGTTGCAAGCCGCAACTAGCTCAGAATATCAGGAAGAGAGGCAACTATTTAGCAGTTTTGTCTGATTTTTCTTGCTCATCGATCGGGTCCGCATGTCTATGGGTAATCTTCCAGACATTGTTCTCTTTGCGGAACAGGACCGTAACATGCAAATCAGCCTTGCGGCCATCTGAAAAGTGATAATGCTCTTTCTGAATCAGATAACCCTGGTCCGTGCCTTCCTGCCTCGCCAGATTTTCAAAGGTGTAAACCACATCTTTCGCGGGTACGGCACCTGCATTCAGGCTTGCTTCCACCGCTTTCCACCCTTTCGAATCGCTGTTATATGTTCCTCCGAAAGCAGTGACGTCGTCCTGGTGCGACCAGAGTGACTTAAAAAGTGCCGCATTACCCTTTGCCATTTCACGGTTGGCCTTTTGCAAATCGGCAATGGCAGCATCCAGTGAGGAAACTACCTTGCCGTTGTAGGGAAGTGGGTTGTCATAACCCGCTGTAATGACAGGTTGGGCTGTCTCCCTCGTTTTCGTTCTGTATTTGAATGACGATGCGAGGAGGATCAGTAAAATAAAAACTGAGATATTTCTTTTCATGGCTAATAAACTATTAAGTTCTCACTTAAATCGATTGCAAATATCAGATGTATACGATTGAGAAAATAGCGTATAAATACCTGTTTAAAACGCGGCATTCCACCTAATTACGCCATTTTGTTAAAAAAAGTATGTTTTGGGCACAAAAAAAGGAGAATGAAATGATTTCATTCTCCTTTTGTACTTTTCTAACAAGACAGAATCAATATCCTAAAACCGGCGATAGCCATTTTTCAATCTCTTCCACGTCCATATCCTTCCGTCTCGCATAGTCTTCAACCTGGTCTTTAAATATTTTACCCACAGGAAAATAGCGGCTATCTGGATGCGAGAAATACCACCCGCTTACACTACTGGCCGGATACATGGCATAGCTCTCCGTGAGCGTAATTCCCAACTTTTCCGCACCGAGGAGGTCGAACAGCATTCTCTTTTCTGTATGATCGGGGCAAGCCGGATAACCTGGTGCCGGACGAATACCTGTATACTCTTCCTTGATCAGCTGATCGTTCGTGAAACTTTCCGAACGCGCATAACCCCAAAGCTCCTTACGAACTTTCTCGTGCATCAGTTCGGCAAGCGCTTCCACCAAACGATCCGCCAATGCCTTTACCATAATGCTGTTGTAATCATCATGGTCTTTTTCGTACTGTTCAAGCAATGCTTCGATCCCTACACCCGCTGTCACCGCGAAGCCACCCACGTAATCCACATGACCGGATTCCAATGGAGCCACAAAGTCGGACAAGCAGTAATTGGGCAAATTAGCTGCTTTCTGGCTCTGCTGACGCAAGTGATGCAGTACGGCAGCCGTATCAGCCACGAGTTCACCGGCATTCAGGTTTTCGGCTCCCTGTTGGCTGATCTTGTATTCGATATGCTGATGAGATCCGTGGCGCTCACAGGGAACTTCACGCGTTTCCTCTTCAAAGTGATGCAAAACAATGTCGTCCTGGATAGAATTCGCCGGCCAGAAACCCACTACCGCGTTTGCTTTCAGTGTTTTGTCACGGATAATTTGTCCTAAAAGAACCGCCGCATCTTCAAACAGTCTCGTTGCTTCCCGCCCTACTACCTTGTCTTCGAATATCTTTGGATATTTCCCGTGTAGCTGCCAGGTTTGAAAGAACGGCGTCCAGTCGATAAACTTTGAAATTTCTGCGAGATCATAGTCATCGTACACCCTCGTACCCAGGAACTGGGGTTTCACGGCCTGGAAATTAGCCCAATCTATTTTCGCTTTATTGGCTCTGGCATCCGTAATCTTTACGTGCGCCTTTTCGCCCCCCCTTTTGGAATGATCATCCCGCAGCTTCGCATATTCCGCTTTGATATCTGCCAGTACATCTGCCTGGCTTTGCTCACTCTGTATAAGCTTGCCAGCGACAGGCACCGAGCGCGAGGCATCGAGTACGTGAATAACTGCGCCCGAGTAATTAGGGTCAATTTTCACCGCAGTATGGATTCTGGACGTGGTAGCACCGCCGATCAGCAAAGGGATTTTGAACTTCCGTCGCTCCATCTCTTTCGCCACTCCCACCATCTCGTCCAGGGAGGGCGTGATCAGTCCCGACAAACCAATGATATCCACATTATGTTCTTCGGCCGCTGCCAGGATTTTGTCGGTAGGTACCATTACACCCAGATCGATGATCTCGTAATTGTTGCAACCCAACACCACACCCACGATGTTTTTTCCAATATCGTGCACATCTCCTTTAACGGTGGCCATGAGTATTTTACCTGCCGAACTGCCTCCGCCCTGCTTTTCGGCCTCGATGAAGGGTTGCAGGTAGGCGACCGCCTTTTTCATAACCCGGGCCGACTTGACGACTTGCGGGAGGAACATTTTCCCTTCACCAAATAAATCTCCCACAATGCTCATACCGTCCATCAATGGTCCTTCGATCACTTCCAGCGGACGATTGAACAGGTGCCGGCATTCCTCTATATCTTCATCTATATAATCTGAAATTCCTTTTACCAAAGAATGCGAAATCCGCTCTTTGATCGGCAGTTGCCGCCATGACAGATCGGGGCCGCTTTGAGACTTCCCTTTGTCCTTTACGGTCTCGGCATAACTGACCAAACGTTCGGTAGCGTCGGGGCGTCGGTTCAGTAGCACGTCCTCCACCAGTTCCAACACATCTTTTGGGATCTCGTCATAGATACCGATCTGCCCTGCATTGACAATCCCCATATCCATTCCCGCTTTGATCGCATGGTAGAGAAATGCGGTGTGAATGGCCTCACGGACCGGTTCATTGCCCCGAAAGCTGAATGAGACATTGGATACCCCGCCGGAAACCTTGGCATGCGGCAAATTCTCTTTGATCCAGCGAACGCTGTTGATGAAATCTACGGCGTAATTGTTGTGCTCCTCCATTCCCGTCGCGACGGTCAGGATGTTAGGGTCAAAAATGATATCCTCCGGCGGAAAACCGACTTCGTCCACCAGGATACGATAGGCACGGCTGCAAATCTCGATTCTGCGTTCCAGGTTATCGGCCTGGCCTTGCTCGTCAAACGCCATCACCACCGTCGCTGCGCCATAGCGCAACACTGTTTTGGCCGACTCCTTAAATTTCTCTTCCCCTTCTTTGAGAGAAATCGAATTGACGATGGATTTGCCCTGCACACACTTCAATCCCGATTCGATAACCTCCCATTTGGATGAGTCGATCATCAGCGGCACCTTCGAAATATCAGGCTCGGAAGCGATCAGGTTCACAAAAGTCTTCATTGCTGCCACACCGTCGATCATCCCTTCGTCCAGGTTGACATCTATGACCTGCGCGCCGCTTTCCACCTGTTCACGGGCAATGCTCAGCGCTTCGTCGTATTTTTCCTCGCGGATCAACCTTGCAAACTTCTTGGAACCCGTCACATTACAGCGCTCCCCGATGTTCACGAAATTGGTCAGCGAATTGATTTTCACAGGTTCAAGACCCGACAATTTCATGACTGTCTCTGACGAAGGCAATTGCCTCGGCTCGTACTTTCTGGCCGTTTCGGCAATGACGCGGATGTGGTCCGGTGTGGTACCGCAACATCCTCCGATGATGTTGACCAGATTATCCTTCAAAAATCCGTCGATGACCTCTCCCATCTGCTCGGGGGTTTCATCATATTCCCCCATTTCATTGGGCAAGCCTGCATTCGGGTGGGCGGAAGTGAAAAAAGGCGCCTCTTTGGCAAGGATCTGAACATATGGACGCATTAAGTCCGCACCCAAAGCACAATTCAACCCGACCGACAGCAAGGGCAAATGCGACACGGAAGTCAGGAAAGCTTCGGTCGTCTGACCTGAAAGCGTCCTTCCGGAAGCATCGGTGATCGTACCCGAAATCATGACGGGCAATGCTTGCCCCGGCTCGATTCTCCAAGCTGGCAAATGCGCTACTTTTCCGTTTTTCGCATCCGTAAAAAACTGATCGATTGCGAATAGCGCCGCTTTCGCATTCAGCGTATCAAAAATTGTTTCCACCAGCAGCAGGTCACAGCCTCCGTCGGTAAGCCCTTTGATTTGTTCGTAATATGCCTCTACCAGCTGATCAAAGCTGATCGCCCGGTAGCCGGGGTTGTTGACATCCGGCGAAAGGGACGCTGTACGGTTGGTAGGCCCGATCGAGCCTGCCACAAAGCGGGGTTTTTCCGGCTCGCGTTCGGTAAATGCATCGGCCACCTCCCGTGCAAGACGCGCCGATTCGAAATTAAGCTCATACACCAATTCCTCCATTCCATAATCGGCCATGGCAATGGTGGTTCCCGAAAACGTATTCGTTTCGGCTATATCTGCGCCGGCTTCAAAATAAGCGGCATGAATTTCCTTGATAATGTCCGGGCGGGTCAACGAAAGCAAATCGTTATTCCCTTTTACGTCGTGCGACCAGTCCTTGAACCGTTCTCCCCGGTAATCGTGATCCTCCAATTTGTATCGCTGGATCATCGTACCCATAGCGCCATCCAGCACCAGAATACGGTGTTTGAGAATTTCGCGGATATCTGCTTTTTGGGTTGCTGTCATATGTGTTTCAATATCTGTTTAAAATTTCACCGGAAAGTGTATGCTATGCAGTTTACAAATTTAGCGCAATAGATGTTTTGTTCAATAAAATCAAAAAATTCAGATTAAAAGTCTGGCGCCTTTATTCTTCATAAATTATTTATCTATATTCGACCCCACCACAGAGTGAATAAAGATATTCTATCTATGCATAATCTGGACGAGATCGACGCTAAAATCCTGCATTTGCTGCAACAGGATGCTACGCTGAAAACACGTGAGTTATCCGAAAAGTTGAACCTTTCTTACACGCCCGTATATGAGCGCGTGCGAAGATTAGAGAAGGAAGGTATTATCAAGAAGTATGTCGCTTTGGTTGACCGCGAGAAAGTAGGCAAAAAGCTGATGGCCTTTTGCAATATCGCACTCAAAGAGCACTCGAAGGTAATGGGTGAAAAGTTCGTCAAGGCTGTTTCAGCCATGTCGGAGGTAATGGAATGCTTTAATATTTCAGGGGACTATGATTTTCTGCTGAAAGTGGTGGTTGATGACATGTCTCAGTACCAGCAATTCCTGATGCAGAAACTTGGGTCGCTGGAAAACATTGGCAGCACACACAGCCTTTTTGTAATGGGAGAAATCAAGAACTCCTCTGTGCTTGAAATGCTCCCCGCTAAAAAATAAATACGGCGCCGGAAAATCCAGCACCGTATTCCAACTCACCCCTAACAAAATATTTTCAGTGTCTCCGCGGGCGCTTCATCGGCTTTTCCAGCTCTTTATTGAAGGTTCCATCCGCATTGAACAGCAGTAATTTAACCGTATCATTTACCGTAATTCCTACAAAGTACTCCCCAGCCTCATTGGAAGCTGCGATTTTGATCTCTGCACCTGCATAATTACTTGTCACATAGGCTGTAATAGCAGCGGGAAGTGCGCTCACCTCCACCTTGGTCAATTTCGCTTTATGCTGATGCTGCTTCAATTCCTCTTTAAATGTTCCGTCGGCATTAAACAAAAGTCCTTTCGCCGATCCGTCTGCGAGTGTCAGAGCCACCACAATTTTACCAGACTGATCTTTGGCAGCGTACTTGATTTCCGAACCCGCATAAGTTGTGTTAATGTAATCCGTAACTGCTTTCGGCAAATCCGCCGTTGCAACCTCGGTGAGCTTCCCTTTGCATTTACCAACTGTCACCGAGTCGGTCAAAACGCCGTACCTCGCTGCCGACTCCACTACGCCTTCAAAATCACTCGATTCCTGAGGATCCAACGTTCCATTACTCTTCTGGCAGGCAGCAAACCAGACCCCTGTCAACACAATCAGTAGAAGCGAAATCTTTTTCATGATATACCCACGGGTTTTTGTGAAAGTATCAAACTGTTTCCTGCCCTTACGCCCCCCGCAATGCGCGTGTTGCATGCCGGGACATTTTTTTGTGTTTTTTTTCAGCGTCTCCCACATTTCCGAACCCGGAAAACTTTTCGTACTTTTTTGCAACATAAGCGCGTTCAGGGGCGTAATCCAATGTGAGAAATTCTATCCCTGACAACTTGATACCCTGACTTTGCTTTTTAGAAGAAAAATATCTTTTAACGAAAACGACTTTGGGTCGGTCGTGACGGCATGCATTGCCGGAGATAGCCAGGCACAACGGCATTTATACAAGCAATTTTTCGGGTATTCCAAAAGCATTTGCCTGCGTTATACCTCGTCGACGGAAGAAGCGGAGGAGGTTTTGAATGAAGGATTTTTGAAAGTATTTAACAACCTGGGAAAGTATGACGCCAATCATCCATTTAAGGCGTGGCTGAGGACGATCATGGTGAACACGGCGATCAGTTATTACCGCAAGCACAAGAAGCACAGCGAAGATGTTATCGCCCTGGAAGATGCCCCTTATCCCAAATTTGATGAAGATGTAATAAGTCAGATAACTGCTGAGGAAATACTGGGACTGATCCAACAGATCAAGCCGGTTTATAAGAATGTATTTTTATTATACGTGGTGGATGGTTACAATCATCGTGAAATAGCAGACCTGCTGCAGATCAACGAGGCAACGGTGCGTTCGCATTACGTCCGGGCCCGTGCGCGCTTGCAGCATTTGATTAAACAATATTACCCACATCTCTTCCCAAGTGATTGGGCTGTTAAGTCATTCAGAGGCAATGAAAACTAATAAATTTGAGAATACTATACGCCGAAAACTAGAGAGTGTTGAACCCGACTTTCAAGAGCAGGACTGGGCCCGTATGCAAAACTACATGCAGACACACAACCCGCCTTCGTTCCTGCAACAATACGGTTCCTGGATCGGGTACGCCGCTGCCGCGTCTGTAACCTCGGTGATGGCCTATATGTATGTGAATCAGCTTTCGCAGAACGATCACCTGATGCGGGATGTCAAAAATCTGCAAAGCCAGATCGAGGTGATCAGGAATCAGCCTGCGGTGACTGTCAAAACGGATACGGTCTACGTTTTGCAAAAGGCTCCGGACAGCGATCAATTTCAGGTACAACCTCTGGCGGAAGTACCATATCGTGGTAATGCGTCGCAACAAACTGCCGGAATCACAGCTGATGATCAACCCGCATTAAATGCTCATAATAGCATACGGGAACAAAACATCGTAACAGATGTGAATCCTTCCGCCATTGCAACCGTGGAAAGACCCGCCGAGAATTTCCGGAGAACTTCAAAACCGGAAAACGGCTCACTGGCCTTCCAGCCCGTAAATGATCGTCAAGTAAATGACCTTCAAGGCGGCGCGACAGTTCAACAAATCAACACACAACAAAACCCGGTAACGCCCGACAACGCACCCGGAGCCGGCACGAAAACGTTCGGCGGCAATTTACTGCTAACTGAGATCGACAATCCGGTTGAAATGAATATAGAACGCTCGTTGAACAGGCAAATGAACTATGAACTGGCCAACAGGCTTTCGAGCCGGCAAGTACAGAGAGCATTGCTCGCGACCAGCGTTCAACCAACCAAAGCAACTGCTGCCGGCAAAAAGGGCGAACAAGTTGCTCAGGCCGAAAACGTTGTTCCGAAACTGCCCTTAAAAGTGCCGTATCGTTTCGGGGCCGGATATCAGTTGGAAGGTAATGGCCAGGGTAAAACCGTGCTGGGAGAAGTGATCGTCAATAAAAAGTTCTCGATCGCCGCCGGTATCACCTGGCTGAAAGCGAAACCGGCTGAGTTCTTCAGCGAAAAGATTTTCAGGGAAAAAAATCGCCGGGATTTCAAAACCACCCACCCAGGCGAAGTGCCGCTGATATTTGAGCTGTATAATATCAAGATCGATCAGACTGTGGTGCAAATGCCGCTAACCCTGGCATTCCGCAATACACTTAAAAACGATTGGGCCTATTATGCGAGCATGGGCACCAATATCAAAATCTCGTCCAAAGAGACGATCTCCTATGATTGCAGAGGCCCAAAGAATGAGTTCTTCAACCAGAAATTTTCGAAAAAGGGAGATGTCTCCCCCATCACGTCGATGAACTTCGCATTGGGAATTGAAAAGACATGGTACCCGATCGTGGTACAGGCCGAAGGTTACTGGGTCAACTATTTTAAACCACTCACCCCGCTTAGCCACAGCGCAGGCCCCGGCCTGAAAGTGAAGCTCATGTACCAGATTGGCCGCCAAATGTAGGTCCTGCCTATGAACTTTCGCGGACAAGCTATTGAAACTTGTCCGCGAAAGTCTATTTTTGGCCTTTATTTACCCCCTATTCAACGCGCATTTGAAATTCGCAGCCATAGATATCGGATCCAATGGTGCCCGTATGCAAATATCCTCGGTGTTGCATGACGAAGGCATTTCCCGCTTCAAGAAAGTCGAATATGTCCGTTTTCCGCTTCGATTAGGTCACGATGTATTTACACAGGGCCGCATTACCCCACAAAGTGAGGACCGCATGATGAAACTCATGCTGGCTTATCAATTATTGATGGAGCTTCATGAAGTGGACGATTTTATGGCCTGCTCCACGTCCGCTATGCGCGAGGCAGCCAACGGACAGGAAGTTCGCGACCATATTGAGCGACGCACCGGCATTCATATCCAGATCATCGACGGACAAAAGGAGGCAGAGCTCGTAAACAATGTCGTTGTTCAATCCCTCGGCGAAGGCCAATACATTCACATCGATGTGGGTGGTGGCAGCACGGAACTTAACCTTTACAAGGACAAGCAGAAGATTGTCGCGAAATCGTTCAAACTAGGCTCGGTGAGGCTCCTGGAAGGAAAGGAGTCCAAGAATGCCTGGCTTAAAATCAAGGAATGGATCAACCTGAATGTCGATTACAGCCAGCCTATCCAGGCAGTCGGCACCGGGGGAAATATCAACAAGCTCTTCGATTTGTCCTCCAAGCTCACGGAAAGCTCTACCAGCCTGGAAGAGATACAGAGAATGCGGGATTACATCGATCAGTTTTCTCTCGCGGATCGGATCAATAAGTTGCAACTCAATCCCGACCGTGCGGATGTGATCGTACCTGCAGGTGATATTTATACGTCCGCCATGCGTTGGGCCGGCGCGGAAGTCATTCACGTGCCCGATGTGGGATTAAAAGACGGAATGCTGCAACTGCTTTACGATCGGGCATGCCGCAAAAAAAAGGCCTGATTTCAGGCCTTTTACTTTCTCGAAAGAAGCGATATAATTACCAGACCTGTTCCAGATCTTTTGCAGCATATTTATGATTGCGCTCTGTGAAAACAGAGTCGGTATTCTCTTTCTTCAAATTCAACGGGTTCTTTTTGGTCAGCTTTGCAATTACTGCAACAGGGAACAGCACGACGAAAAACACAAGCGATAATAAGATCCGCCCATTGATGGCCCCCAGGATCTCAGCGATCTTGTACCAACCCTTCACGATCAGATCGCCAAAGACCGGAATAGCCAGACTCCCCACGCCCACTACGGCAGCCGCGATCAGAAAATAAGGATACTGAGATTTGAAAATAAAGTAAAGGACGACCAGCCCGGTAACAATTACCAATTGCGCTTTGACTTTTTCTGATTCACTCATTTGAATAATATAATAGTGATACCGGTAGCATTACCTTGCGAGTAATGCTACCGAAGTAGTTTCAAATATAAACGGGATTGATCTGCGTTGATCTGAGTTAATCAGAACAAGGTATAGATGAAAGGTGCAACAGCTGAACCACCACCGATCACTATCAATACGCCAATAAGGAGTAGAACGATAATCACAGGAGCGAGCCACCATTTTTTGCGCTCCTTCATAAATGCAAATAAATCTGTCAAAAAATCCATTTCGATATAGTCTTTAAAAAATCAAATGTAAAACTTAAATGCGTTTAATTAATTCTTAAGATATTAATTTTTAGTTATCGTTTACTCATCGCTTCGTAGAGCCTGTCCGCAATCAGCTGGTTCAAAGCTGCACTTCCATGTCCGTCATTCTTACCCACCACACGGTCCTTTTCAGGTATTTTAACGACACCATCATTGATACCAACCACAGTGACGTTATTTGAGCGAAGATAGTCTTCCACAGGCTTGGTATACCCTGCACTTTTGTCGATCTGGAACAGGAAGGGAATGAACACCGCATACATTTGGGCTTTCGTGCTATCCCGGTACGTGAGCATTCCTGAAAGGTCTTTCAAATGCGCATTGAGTATCGTCGTATCGGTATAAGCGGTTTGAACAAACTTCTCAAATGTACTGAAACCGGTATGTGGCAACTGCCAGTAAATGAAGTTCGGAAGATAGAAACGTTTCACGAGCGTCGCCATTGGCCCTTTCAGATCTGCATATGGCTCAGCCCCTGTTAGTTTCAGTCCCTTCTCACGACCCACCTTTTCAATGTCATTGGGGAAATATTCAAGAATAATGATGTCTGGTTTTACCGGAAACTCCTGTAAACGCTTTACTTCATCACGCGTGTCGGCGCCCGACATCCCCAGGTTGTAAATAGTATACCGATCTCTTCCCAGTTTTGCTTCCAGCATGTCGGAAAATCGTTCGTTTACGCTTTTCAACCCGTGCCCGGCAGCAAAAGAATCACCGATCACCAAAACATTTTTCTTACCGGGCTCACTTTTGATTTCCTTGTCATGATATCCGAGGGAATTCACCGGATTCCAATACTTTTCCCACCAAATTTGTGACGCTTTTGACAACACACCTTCATGGCTTTGCGGAATGTACATGAACACGACTTCCAGGAAGATCAAAGTAACAATCAGCGGAACGGAGATTGTGACAACATTAGCCAATAATCCTTTCGCTTTGCTCTTGACAACACCATAGTAGAATATGCGTAGAATCTCGATGATCAGCAGAAGCCAGAAAGCGAACTTCGCCAATCTGATGTGCCAGCTGTCACTTTGCGGATAACCGGGGTAATCGAATTTGATATGAAATTTGTCAGGATAAAACAGAAACACGAACAGTATTCCCAAAAATAAAATCCTGACTATGCTGGTAACAATCTTAGACGCCATTACTTCGGATGCTCAATGAATAGGAATTAATCCAAAACGAATTCTTCTTTCCAGTTATCTTTTTCCAACCACTCGGGCTGCTGTTTCTTATCAAAGATATAGTTTCCTACCACCAGGTAATCCATTTCGGTACGCATAAAGCAGCGATAGGCGTCATTGGGGGTGCAAACGATCGGCTCCCCACGGACATTGAAACTGGTATTCACAACGACGGCATATCCCGTCAAAGCTTTGAAGGAATCGATGAGTTCGTAATAACGCGGATTGGTATCCTTATGTACTGTCTGGATACGCGCAGAATAGTCGATGTGGGTAATCGATGGCAAATCAGAACGTTCGAAATAGAGCTTCTCCCGCAGATCCAGCGAGCTGTAATCCGAAGGCACCGGCTTCCGGCGGCTCTCCGCAACCGGATGCACCAGCAGCATATAAGGTGAAATACCGTCGTAATCGAAGTAATCAGAGCAATTCTCGGCGAGTACCGATGGTGCAAAAGGCCGGAATGACTCCCGGTATTTGATTTTCAGATTGAGCTTCTTCTGCATTTCAGCATTCCGCGGGTCTCCCAGAATACTTCTGCCGCCGAGTGCACGCGGACCAAATTCCATTCTTCCCTGTACCCAGCCCACGACGTTCCCTTCCGATAGCAACCGCGCAGCTTCCTGTGTAAGATCTTTGAAATTCTCGTAATGCGTGTAAGCCGCTTTATACTTTTTAGCCGTCAGGGCGACATCCAGATCCGAGAAAGTAGGTCCGAGGTAAGATCCGCGCATCGCATCGGCGGCCCAGGTGATATTCCGCTCCTGTCCGAAGAAAATATGGTATGCGGCTTGCGCAGCACCCAGGGCACCGCCGGCATCACCAGCTGCGGGCTGGATGAAAATATCTTTAAAAATATTGGCTTTCTGCAATTTACCGTTGGATACGCAATTCAATGCAACCCCGCCGGCCATGCAAAGATAGTCTGCACCGGTGAGGCGTTTGGCTTCTTTCGCCATTCTCACCACCGCCTCCTCAGTAATGTTCTGGATTGCAAGTCCGAGGTTACAGTGAACGGCTTCCAGGGCATCCTCAGGCCTTCTGGTTTTGAAACCGAATAGCGCCTCCCATTTATGCTCGTTCACCATTTTGAGGCCGGTCGCATAATCGAAATACTCCTGATTAAGCCATACGGACCCATCGTCTTTCAGATCGATAAGATCTTTCAGAATTATCTCCTCATAGCGCTTGATGTCCGGCGAGGTAGGGTCCCCATAAGGCGCCAGCCCCATGAGCTTGTATTCTCCGGAATTCACCCGGAAGCCGAGGAAGTAGGTAAATGCAGAGTAAAGTAGCCCCAGCGAATGCGGGAAACGAAGTTCCTTTAAAATACTGATATCTTTCCCCTCTCCTAAACAGATCGAGGCGGTTGCCCATTCACCCACGCCATCAATGGTCAGAATGGCTGATTTCTCATACGGAGACGGATAGTAAGCACTCGCCGCGTGTGATAAGTGATGCTCGGGGAAGAGCATTTTAACTTTCTTCTTTTTCTTGTCGTAACCCAGCTTTTCAAGTTCCTCGTGAATCAATCTTTTAAGGAACATCTTTTCCTTGATCCACACCGGCATGGCCGTCAGGAACGATCTTACACCCCTGGGTGCAAAAGCGTAGTAGGTTTCAAGCAGCCTTTCAAACTTAAGGAGCGGCTTGTCATAGAATACGATCGCGTCAAGTTCGTTTAGGGAAAGGCCGCCGTATTCCAGACAAAACTTTACTGCATTGGAGGGGAAACCGGGATCGTGTTTTTTACGAGTGAAGCGCTCTTCCTGAGCTGCCGCAACTATTTCTCCATTGTCGATGAGAGCCGCGGCCGAATCATGATAGAAAGCCGAGATACCTAAAATTTTCATTCAAGCGTGTTTAATTTGCGAAGTTTAGTTTCCGTACTACACCGTTCAAAAGGCGTGCAAGATAAGCATTTTGAAGTAACGACACCCGGTTCGCTATTCCAGTATTTTGTACCGTACGATAAATTCTACAATTTCATGCGCAAAACGCTGAGCGCCGGGCTCACTCACATGACAGACATCGCAAAAGAGACTGGAATCTTTCGGCATCCGGTTTTCCATGTCCAGAAATAGTGTCTTGTATTGCCCAGCGAGCGCTCGTATGACGGTGTTGTGCACGCCAATGCCTTTTTTTACGTTTTCGGGGTTCCCCCAGATCACGACAGGCGATGCAAATCTGCACCCGGCAAAATGCTTCACATCGCTCTCTTCGCCGGTTAGCGTCACATTCGGAGGAAAATAGGAGGCATAACTCATCAGGAGCAGCTTGTCACCACGTGATCGCGCAATCTTTATGATTTCACTCATATTGCTGCGATAGGCACCGGCTGTTTTAATGTCGGACCCAAACTTTGCGAATTGCGGGTCTACCTTTTCATGGCTGGCATAAATCCGATGTGTAAGTCGGTCCCGGACGGAATTTATCAGCTTGTGGATTACAAAGGGAATGACGGTCACGTTCATTTCAGAGTGACTTCTCAGCAACTCAATATCACGATACCAACGGATGTGCGTGTAATCCTGCCTGAAATACTTCGCAGGAATGTTATTGGCGCGGTTTTCATTAATCGCTTCATAATACATCACCAGATCGAACCGCTTGTCGTCCAGCATACTGTATTTTAGCACATTATCTCTGGACGTATGGCCTGGTGCGGCGATATTATAAACGGCAAATCTAGTCTGTTTGCCATAATGCTTTTGCAGAATAGTATCCAGCCGGCTTTCCAAATGCGACCATGGCGAACTTACCACCGATCCGCCCAGGATCAACACATTTTTCACATCTCCTCCCCGCTGGATTTTTTTCTCGCGGACTTCATTTACATTGTCATAAATCCCGGAATAGAGGTAGTCCGAAGGCCGGAAGAAAGGATAACCCCAATATAACAGAGCGATACGGAGCAGGATTTCGGTTAGCAAGAATAAAAACAGGGCAAAGATGCCCGAAAAGAGGAAGTAACGTAATTTCATTGAACACAGATAAGCAACATGCAAGAGGGGAATGCCTAAATATACTGTTCAAAAAAATCTTAGTATTATTAAATTTAACTTTCGGTTGAAAAAACCTCTTTACCGGTATGTTATTTTCATAGTCCGGTTGGCTTACGGTGCTTGTCCAGCGCTACGCAGGTGAATCGCCGTCATTGATTTTCACTGGCGATTTCCGGCACTTTTTATTCCAACAATTTCTGCCGCACGATAAATTCGGCAATCTCATTTGCGAAGCGTTGTGCCCCTGGCCCGCTCAAATGGCAGACATCGCAAAACAGTTTCTGGTCTTTCGGCATTCGGCGTTCCATGTCAAGAAATAGCATATTGTGCTTGCTAGCCAGCTCCCTTAAAACCCGGTTGTGTACGTCTATACCTTTTCTGACATTCTCCGGTCTGCCCCACATCACGACCGGCGTGGCGACAAATCTGTTGCATCCCGCAAAATGCTCCATGTCTTTTTCCTCGCCGGTCAGCACAACGTGCTCGGGGAAAAACGATGCATAGCTCATTAGAAGCAATTTGTCACCCCGTTTTTTGGCAATGGCTATAATCTCCTCCAAATTCCGACGATAGGCTTCTTCCGTTTTGATATCCGAACCATATTGGGCATACTGCGGGTCGACCTCCCCATTGCTAATATAGACGCGACGTTCCAGGCGGTCTCTAACGCTACCTATCACTTTGCCGAGTACATAAGGTATGACGGTGATGTCGATCTCCGGATGAGATTGCAGAAGGTCAATATCGTGATACCAGCGCATGTGCGAATAGTCCTGGCGAAAGTGTTCCGTCGGTACATTGTTAGCCCTGTTTTCGTTGATCGCTTCATAGTATAGTACCAGATCGAAGCGCTTGTCTTCCAGCAAACTGTATTTCAAAACATTATCACTGGAAGTATGACCGGCTTCTGCCACATTATAAAAAACAAACCGTGTTCCTTTGCTATAATGCTCTTGCAGAATCGTATCCAGCCTGCTCTCCATATGTGTCCAAGCCGTACTGACCACCGAACCACCCAGGATAAGTACATTTTTAACTTCACCTCCTCGCCGAATCTCCTTGGAGCGGACTTCCTTTACGTAAGGATAAAAACGGGAATACAGGTAGTCGGATGGCCGAAAGAACGGATAACCGAAAAACAGCAAGCCCAGGCGAAGCAGAATTTCTGAGAGGACATAAAGGAAAAGGACAAAAATGCCGGAGAATGCAATTGGGCGTAATTTCATGACATGGACCGGAAACAGATGAAACAGTTTCCCCAATATCACATTCAGCCCAATCCTTTGTATTTTCTTGTAAATAACCGGCTACTAAAAATTATCCTCCGGCGGCGGCTTACATTATTTTGGTAGGCTTGTGATTTTCGTCCAGGGCAACGAAAGTAAAAATGCCGGTCACCGCCTTTTCACGACTTTCCTCGTACATTTTTTCAACAAAAATATCCACACGCACTTTCATACTCGTATTGCCGACCGTCTCAACCCGGCCGACCAACTCAATAATGGTTCCCGCAGGAATGGGGTGGGTAAAATCGATGCGGTCGGTGGAAACGGTAACGCACCGCAACCTTGAAAAACGCGTGGCAGCAATAAATGCCACCTCGTCCATCATCGACAGGGCGGTTCCGCCAAAAAGCGTATCGTAGTGATTGGTATTATTTGGGAAGACGGTTTTAAAAACTCTGGCTTCGGAGTCGAGGATCTTTTCTGCTAATGTCAAAACTAAAAATGTAAGATGAATACTGTAATTGAGCGGTTCGGTGTGGTCAGGAGTTGTCACACTCGCGGACAGCCGACGAAATCATCGCCGACTGCGCTGACAATCCCTGACCACGCCTCCCTCACTTATCCGGCCACTTCTACCGATTGGCGCAGCAAGTTAGCCGCTGAAATCATATTCCGCAATGCGGCTTCCGTTTCGGGCCATTTGCGGGTTTTAAGTCCGCAGTCGGGATTTACCCACAAATTACGGGCAGGAATAACTTTCAATGCCTTTTCGAGTAATACCACCATTTCATCTACGGTCGGTACCCGCGGAGAGTGGATGTCGTATACGCCCGGACCTATCTCGTTAGGATAATTGAATGCAGCAAACGCGTCGAGTAATTCCATTTGTGAACGTGAAGTCTCGATCGTGATCACATCGGCATCCATCGCAGCGATGGAATCGATGATGTCGTTGAACTCCGCATAGCACATGTGCGTGTGGATCTGCGTCTGATCGGCCACACCTGCGGCGCTCAGACGGAAGGCATCGACTGCCCATTTCAGATAAGTTTTCCAGGCATGTTTCCGCAATGGCAAGCCCTCCCGAATCGCAGGTTCGTCTATCTGGATCACTTTGATACCCGCTTTTTCCAGATCCACCACCTCATCACGAATGGCCAGTGCAATCTGGAATGTAGTGTCCTTCCTCGGCTGATCGTCCCGTACAAACGACCATTGCAGGATCGTAACCGGGCCCGTCAGCATTCCTTTCACCAGCTTTTCGGAATTGGCCTGTGCAAACGACGACCATTTGACGGTCATCGCTTCCGGTCGTTCTACATCTCCATATATCACGGGCGGTTTGACGCAACGGCTGCCATAGCTTTGTACCCAACCATTCTGGGTGAAAACAAACCCCGACAAATGTTCTCCGAAGTATTCAACCATGTCATTGCGTTCGAACTCGCCATGCACCAGTACATCGATACCCAGCCCTTCCTGCCAGCGCAGCGAATCCACGATCTCTTCGCGGATACGGGACTCATATTCATCGGTCGACAACACGCCCTTTTTCAGTTGCGCACGCAGTTGCCGCACGTCGTCCGTTTGCGGAAACGACCCGATGGTGGTTGACGGAAACAATGGCAACTTTAGTTTTTCAAGTTGAATGTCCTGGCGGGTCTGGAAACCGCTCGACCGCTCAAAGTCTTTTGCACGAATGGCTGCAACCCGCTGCTTTACCTCCGGTTTATGAATCAATGCAGAGACACGTCGACTGTCAATAGCTTGCTGATTAGCCAGATATACCGGATCCAATTGCCATTCTGTTACAGAAAGTTTCTTCAGCGTTGCCACTTCATCCAGCTTTTGCTTTGCAAATGCCATCCAGTTTTTAATCTCGGGCGTGAGTACCTGCTCGTTCTTTTCCAGATCCAGGTCGAATGGGCTATGCAGCAGCGAGCAGGACGATGCAATCATCACACGGTGCTCCCCAAGTACATTTACGGCCCTGCCGATCAGATCCAGTGACCGTCGAAAATCATTTTTCCAGATGTTACGCCCATCCACTACACCCAGCGACAGTTTTTTGGAAGAACCTATAAAAGGCGCATTGGTCAAAATCACGTCCAGGCTTTCCAGTCCTCTGGTGATATCGATATGCAATGCGTCCACCGGGAGGCTTACAGCCACATCCGCATTGTCCTCCAAGGCACCGAAATAGGTGGTCAGTAAAATTTGCAGTGAAGGCAATGCTTCACGGATCTGCTGGTAAGCACTTTCAAATGCAACTTTTTGCTTCTCCGACAGATCAAGTACCAGTGCCGGCTCATCCAGTTGAACCCATTGGGCGCCACGTGCCGCCAGTTCTCTCAAAACAGATATGTAGACGGGCAAAAGGGCATCCAGCAGATCTATTCTCTCAAATCCTTCTTCTTTTTCCTTACCCAGCAACAAATAGGTAACCGGCCCGAGCAAAACAGGTTTTGTAACAATGCCTTTATGCAATGCGTCTTCGAATTCGATGAGCACCTTATCAGAATAACGCCTGAATTTCTGATCCTTCACAAACTCCGGAACCAGGTAATGGTAATTGGTATCAAACCACTTGGTCATTTCCATTGCCTTGATGTCCAGTCCATTCTTCTGGTATCCCCTCGCCATGGCGAAATACAGATCAAGTTCCTTGTTCGACTTCCCGTCGAGTATTTGATGGTAACGTTGCGGAATCGCTCCTACCATCAGCGAAACGTCCAGCACATGGTCATAGAGGGAAAAATCGTTGGAAGGAATCAGCTCAATGCCCGCACGTTGCTGGGTGTCCCAGTTCTGGTGACGGATCTGCCGGGCCACCTTTTGTAATGCATCCCGGTCGATGCTTCCGGCCCAGAATTGCTCGTTGGCTTTTTTGAGTTCACGATGGCTACCCACACGCGGATAGCCGAGGTTGTGTGACAACATAATTTTTGTGTTTAAAGAGTTTGAAAAAACCCTGTGAAAACACCCACCCATCCCGGCGGCGTCTCTCGCCGGTACATCATACACTACCACCTGCCGTGCTGGTCCGCAGAAATAGGCGGACATTCCTCCCTGAACATGTCCAGGAGCACCGTTTGGTGGCAAAATATGTGGTAAATCAATACTTGGCCATACCCCTATCGTGAGGGAATGGTCATTGAGGACAATGGCAAGTCTCCTGGCTTGTATCATTTTCACCGCCCTTCTCGCTGTTTCGGCTCAACCGCAAGCCTGACTGCAATGGGTCGCGAGGGTAAAAAACCGCATCATCCGATGCAGATACTTACAGTAGCACGACTGCCCGTGATTCACACACGGTTCCTTTTTTTTCTGCTGAATTTGGCTGAGGGATCCAAAGCAAAAACCATCATCCCGATTGACGGGTGTTCACAAAGAACAGGTCAAATTTAATTGGAATGCATATTGGCCGGAGAATGGCCTGCCGAATTAAGTGAAGCGGGGAAGAATTACTGATCCGGCAGGATAAAATATCTTTTTTGGGATAAAAAGAGCTCCCTCAAAAGTGATTTTTCACAACGCGTTTCCCGGGCCGGTCGTTACTAAACCGGCGCAGCCGCGTCGGCATCGAGGATAAACTCCGCATTCATGTGGTTCTGCAATACGGTGGCCGGAAAATCTTTGGAAACAGGAAATGCCAGCGCCCGCTGGACAACCTCCGCTTTAGAAGTCCCCGAAGCAAGCAGAATAGCGGCTTTGGCTTCCAGAATATGTCTGATCCCCACGGTGAGTCCTTTCGTCAGGACCGTCGGTTGCTGAAAATACTTCTGCCCTACTTCCCTGGTTATTGTTTCCAGCTCCGAAATGTGTGCATAAGTATCCCAGGGCGTTCCCGGTTCATTCAATGCCAGATGCCCGTTCATACCCACACCCAGCACAATCAGATCCAGGCCACCCAGATCATCCAGTGCCGTGTTGACACGATCGCACTCGTCCTGCGGATTCAATGCTTTTCCGTCAAAAAATACGATTTGATTCGCGCGAAGACCTACCGGTTTCAAAAAATCCCGGTCCAGCAGGTCACGACAGCTCCCATCGTCTCCCGCTCCCATTCCGACCCACTCGTCCAGCCCGATAAAAGTGCATTGTGAAAAATCAACGCGTCCATTGTGATGAGCTGCCGCCAGCGCCTGGAACATGCCTTTCGGTGTGCTTCCGGAAGGGAAACACACTACTGCGCGGGGCTTATGGGTGAGCAGTGCAATTACCCGTTCCGCTGCTGCCAAGCTCATGGTAGCATAGTCCGGGTAGATACTGATTTTAGGAGTCATATAAAAGGCGGTTTTCGGGATCAGGTCGCTCCAATCTAACCATTCTTTTGTCGTAGTTTAACATTTGTCCTTAAAAAACACCAAAAACTGCAAGCCCGCCCCTAACTTTACCGCATAGTACGCATTGTTCAATTACCTTATCATTCTACTTAAAAATGGAATACCGTATAGAAAAAGACACCATGGGCGAAGTGCAGGTCCCTGCCCATGTATACTGGGGTGCCCAGACGCAACGCTCGATCCAGAACTTCCCTATTGCCCAGGATATCAACAAGATGCCTAAGGAAATTATCAAGGCATTTGCATACCTGAAAAAAGCGGCAGCCATCACCAATTACGAAGCAGGTACGCTGGCAAAGGAGAAAAGTGATCTCATCGGGCAAGTATGCGACGAAATCCTGACCGGCAAGCTCGACGACCAGTTTCCGCTCGTGGTATGGCAAACCGGCTCCGGAACGCAATCCAACATGAACTGCAACGAAGTGATCGCCTACCGCGGACACGTATTGCAAGGCGGTGACCTGGCCGACAAAGCCAAGTTCCTCCACCCGAACGACGATGTCAACAAATCGCAGTCGTCCAACGATACTTATCCGACCGCGATGCACATCGCAGCCTACAAAATCCTGGTGGATGTAACGATCCCTGGCATTACCAAGCTGCGCGATACATTGAAAGCGAAAGCGGAAGCATTCAAAAATGTGGTCAAAATCGGCCGTACGCATTTCATGGATGCAACACCACTGACATTGGGGCAGGAGTTTTCGGGCTATGCTTCCCAGCTGGATCACGGCTTGAAAGCGATCCACAACACCCTCGCACACCTATCCGAGCTCGCATTGGGCGGAACAGCAGTAGGAACGGGCATTAATACCCCTCCCGGCTACTCCGAGAACGTGGCGAGGCACATCGCCGCACTCACCGAGCTGCCATTTATCACCGCTGAAAATAAATTCGAAGCGCTGGCGGCCCACGACGCGATCGTTGAAGCCCACGGCGCATTGAAGACGGTAGCCGTAAGCCTGATGAAAATTGGTAACGACATTCGTATGCTTTCATCGGGACCACGCTCAGGCATTGGCGAAATCCACATTCCCGATAATGAACCGGGTAGCTCCATTATGCCGGGCAAGGTCAACCCAACGCAATGCGAAGCGATGACCATGGTAGCAGCGCAGGTAATGGGTAACGACGTAGCAATCAGCATCGGCGGCTCCAACGGCCATTTCGAACTGAATGTGTTCAAGCCTTTGATGGCATACAACTTCCTGCATTCGGCACGTTTGATCGGCGATGTTTGCGTTTCATTCAATGATAACTGCGCAGTCGGCATCGAACCGCTTCATGAGAATATCAAAAAGCATGTGAACAATTCGCTGATGCTCGTAACTGCTTTGAATACCAAAATCGGTTATTACAAAGCGGCCGAAATCGCGCAAACTGCGCATAAAAACGGCTCTACCCTGAAAGAAACAGCCGTGGCACTCGGTTACCTGACTCCCGAAGAGTTCGACGCGTGGGTAAAACCGGAAGCTATGGTAGGAGAGATTAAGTAATGGATACACAATCTTTATAACCTGGTAAATGCTCTGCGGCGACGTAGAGCATTTACTTTTAAACATCGGCCGTCATGAACATTAAAAATGAACTGCTGGCAGATCCCTATCAATCCAAACGCAAGGCAACCGAGGTCGCCCGTTACGCTTGCACTGCTCCGGAAGCATTCAGAGAGCTGATGCATAGTTTCCTCTCCGACGAGCCCCGTCTCGCCCAGCGCGCCGCGTATAGCGTCAGCATTGCGGCCCACGCTCATCCTGTGCTGATCGAGCCGTATATCGGCGTACTGATCAGCCAGCTAAAACGTACCGATATTCACTACGCGGTGATACGGAACAGCGCCCGTATTCTGCAAGACTCGCACATCCCCGACGAATTCCATGGCGAACTGATGGATGTAAGCTTTGAATTAATCCAGAATCGGTCGGTCCCGATCGCGATCCGGGCATTCTGTCTTACTATTCTTTACAACCTGTCGGGTATATATCCCGAGATCAGGCAAGAACTGCGGGTAATCATCGAGGAATTAATGGATTACGAGAAACCCGCATTCCGGTCGAGAGGAAAGAAAATCCTGATGCTGATTCAGTAACCGGGCGCACGATCGAATCGTTTTGAGAAAACTTGGCCCCCTATGCAGGCAACCGGCACGGCTTTGGACAAAAGCGGCATTTCGCCGTCCCGTGCAGGGAAAATCCAGCTATTTCGTCTTACCTTGCTTCTTTAAAACAAAAACTATCAATGATTATATACTGCCATTCCTTACTCGACGAAACGCTCAATGCGAAACTGAGCGAAGCCTTATCGCCCCGGCACCTGATTCATTTCCGTACGGAGGAAACCAGTAATGAAGAGCTAAAATCTTGGTTTTCAAGCGCCAATTACATACTGGGCAACCCACCTGTGGCCTGGTTTGAGCAAACTCCCCCCCAATTACAATTCTGGCAACTCGACTCCGCCGGATTTGACCAATATTCCTCGGTGCCGCTGCCGGACCATATCCGTGCCGCCAACATGGGTGACTGGTTCGCACGCCCCTGCGCGGAGTCCATTGTAGGAGGCATTCTGGCATTATACCGCGGTCTGGACCGGCTTACACTTCTTAAGCAAAAAACGGAATGGATCGGAACGCCACTCAGGGCTGAACTTAAAATTATGTACAGGCAGAATGTGATCGTGCTGGGTGCCGGAACAATCGGACAATCTGTGAATGCAATCCTGAAAGGCCTGGGCTGCACTACGCACCTGATGGCCCGCACTTCGCAGGAAGCGGATCTCCGCAGCAAGGAGGATCTTTTCAACGAGCTACCTCATGCCGACCTGGTCATTAACACATTACCGGGCACTGCGCATTATTTTGTCAATGCCGAATTCCTTTCGGCAATGAAGGACCAGAGCGTATATGCCAGCGTGGGACGCGGAAGCACAACCGATGAAGAGGCATTGATCAATGCATTGCAATCGGGCAAGCTGGACGGTGCGGTGTTGGATGTGACCGAAATAGAGCCATTGTCGGCGGACAGTCCGCTTTGGAAAATGGATAACGTGATCCTCACCCAGCATACCGGCGGCGGGCACAAAAATGAGCATATGGGTAAAGTAGATTTATTTCTCAACAACATTTTTGCAATGGAAAACGGCGGCGCCATCGCCAATGAAGTGACCCTTGTAAAAGGCTATTAATAACCGGAACTGAAAAATGCTGACAACAGAAACAGATATCGCAGAGGGTATCCAGGATAAATATTTCTTAAAATTCGGTACGGGCACCCGCGAGCAGGTACGGGTCTTCCGCTCACCGGGAAGGATTAATCTCATCGGAGAGCACACCGACTATAACAATGGCTTTGTGTTGCCTGCCAGCGTTGATAAGGCGGTGTACTTCGTCATCGCTCCCCGCGAAGACGAGCAGGTGATCCTTTATGCAGCCGATCTCGACCAGACTTACTCCTTTGCATTGGACGACCTTTCCAAACCCGAAAAATCCTGGCCGCATTACCAGATTGGGATTGTGGAGCAAATCCAGAAGCGGGGACTGCATATCGGTGGTTTTCAGGCTGCATTCGGCGGTAATGTGCCGGTGGGCGCCGGGCTTTCCTCATCGGCTGCACTGGAATGCTGCCTGCTATTTGCATTGAACGAAATATACGGACTCAACCTCGATCGTTTCAGCATCGTCAAAATGTCCCAGAAGGCTGAAAACGAATATGTAGGTGTGCAATGCGGTATCATGGACCAGTTTGCATCGGCTTTTGGAAAAGAAGAGTCGGTAATCCGCCTCGACTGCCGCTCTCTGGAATATGAGTACTTCCCATTTCCGATGGACGATTACCTGATCGTCCTTTGCGATACCAGCGTAAAACATTCCCTGGCCAGCTCCGAGTACAACACCCGTCGCCTGGAATGCGAAAAAGGCACCGCCATTTTGCAGCAATATGATCCCCGGGTGTTGAGCCTCCGGGATGCTACGCCGGCACTGGTAGAAGCACACAAAACCGAAATGGGGGATGTCGTATACCGTCGCTGCAAGTTTATGACCGAGGAAATCCAGCGTGTGCAGGATGCCTGTGAATTGCTGGTTCAAGGAAATCTGCCCGATTTTGGTAAAAAAATGTATGAAACCCATTTCGGTTTACAAAATGAATACGAGGTGAGCTGTCCTGAGCTTGACTTTCTGGTAGCACAAACCCTGGACGACGAATCCGTCCTGGGCGCGCGGATGATGGGCGGTGGTTTTGGCGGCTGCACGATCAATTTGGTGAGAAAAGAGTCGGTCGAAGCTTTTGAGATAAAAATGAAGCAAGCTTACCAGGATCAATACCAGATAGACCTGCCTTGTTACCGGGTGAAAATCACGGACGGAACCGAGGAAGTCGCTTTGGCATAACCTGACCACCTATACAAACTCTTAACCTTTGATCATGAGACGAATCCCTTTTTTACTCACCGCACTGACCGGACTATTCCTTTTCAGCTGCTCGAAAACCAAGAATGAAGAAAAAATGATCAGTACTATTTCCAAAGAGGCATTTGGCCAACTTCCCGATGGCCAGACCGCTGACCTGTACACGCTTACCAATGCCAACGGTATGACCGTCAACATTACCAACTATGGCGGGATCGTCACCAAGCTCACAGCACCCGATAAGAAGGGCGAATGGGCGGATGTGGTTCTCGGTTTCGATTCACTGGCTCCCTACCTGAGCGGGCATCCGTTCTTTGGTGCCCTCGTAGGCCGCTACGGTAACCGCATTGCGAAAGGCAAATTCAAACTGGATGGGCAGGAGTACTCACTGGCCATCAACAACGGTCCCAATGCATTGCATGGCGGAACCAAAGGTTTTGACAAAGTGCTCTGGAAAGCGACCGAGATCAAAGGAGACTCGACGACCGGCTTGCAGCTTGAATACACCAGCAAAGACATGGAAGAAGGCTACCCTGGAAACCTGACGGTAAAAGTGGTTTACACATTGGATAACGACAATGCATTGACAATCGATTATACCGCCAGCACCGACAAGGCCACTGTTATCAACCTGACCAACCACTCCTACTTCAACCTGACCGGGCTGAAAAGGGACATTCTGGATCACGAAGTCACCATCCTCTCCGACAGCATTGTGCCTGTCGATACCACCCTGATACCAACCGGCAAGCTGCGGGCGGTGGAAGGAACGCCTTTCGACTTCCGGAAAGCCACCAAAGTCGGAGCGGGCATCGACAAAACGGAAGATGAGCAGATCAAAGCCGGGGGTGGTTATGACCATTGCTGGGTCATCAAGCGCAGCGAACCGGGGCTGATACCGTTTGCAACCGTGAAAGATCCTGAAAGCGGCCGCGTCATGGAGGTATTCACGACCGAACCAGGCGTCCAGTTCTATACCGGCAATTTCCTTGACGGCAAACTCACCGGTAAAAACGCAACCTATTCGAAACGCTTCGGCCTTTGCCTCGAAACCGAGCATTACCCCGATTCACCGAATCAGCCACAATTCCCGACCACGACATTGAAGCCGGGAGAAACTTATCATACGACGACTAAGTACCGGTTCTCGGCGAAGTAAGTCTCGGACTCAACGTAAAAAAGGACAGACAGTGCACCCGGATACCGGCACTGTCTGTCCTTTTTGTTTTAAAACTTTTCGCTAGTTTTGATAAATACACTCATCACCACACGCTATGCCTAAAATCCTCGAATACTTCGGAATGGTATTTTATTTCTATTCCAATGAACATCTACCGATTCACATCCACGTTTCTTACGGCGATTATGAAAGTATTTTTGAGATTGTTTTTGATAACGGTCTGTTGATATCGGTAGAAAATCGTAAATCTGCCGGGAAAGAACCACTACCTTTGCCGCAGCAACGAGAAGCGAACAAAGTGGTGGAAGCTTATGCGCAGAAAATCGTGGACAGTTGGACCGATTTCTTTGTTTTGAGAAAAAAGATTAAAAGTTTGAAGATCAACAAAAGGTTATAAGCCAGGTCATGAAGGTAGTGGGCGCTAAATACTTGTCTGATTATAAGATCTTAATCAACTTTTCGGATCACACGTCACGAGCGGTGGATTTTGCCGATTTCCTGTTAAATAACTTTCATCCGCAGTACGACAAGTACAAACAGCTCACCCATTTCAGAAGATTCAAGATTGAAAACGGCAACATTGTGTGGGGCAACGATTGGGATTTGATTTTCCCGGTCGACCAACTACATGCGGGCTTAATCAAATAGTTTACAGAAGTTTCAAAGAATAAGACAATGCTTACCAAAACCGTAAAAATCAGCAATGTTACCAACCTTTCCGATGCGCGCTACTGCGCCGGCATGGGTGTTGAAATGCTTGGTTTTTCTATTGACGAAGACTCACCCAATTACATATCTCCGAAAAAGTTTGAAGATATCTGCTCGTGGCTGGCTGGTGTCACACTCGTGGCCGAGACCGCCAAAACAGATCCGGATGCGATCCTGAACGCACTCGCCGGATATCCTGTACATGCCGTACAGGTTAATGACCCCGGACTGCTGAGTTATCTTCGTGCAGAGCTGAACCTGCCATTGCTGATGCGCGTCAGTGTAGACCTTTACGATGCTGAGGAAATCATTCCGATTCTAAGCCGCTACGAGGGAGAAGTCACTCATTTCCTGCTGGAAAGTGACGAAAATGCTGAACTGTCCGAGGCCTGGATGCAGGTTTTGAGCAAAATAGATCCGGAATATCCTGTCCTCATCGGGTTTGGTCTCGATAATGAATTCACCGTTTCAGCCCTGACCGAGCTTTTCCCGCATATGGGTATCGCGTTGCGCGGAAGCGAAGAAATCCGGCCCGGTTACAAGGATTTCGGCTCCATGATGGACATTCTGGAAGCATTGGAAGAGCAATAACCTCGGTTTACATCCATTTTAAACACATTCTCCTCGAAAATATCCGTTTAACACGCCCTTTCGCCGATAATAATTTTCCGGTTTACAGTATCTTGCATTACCTACTACCTTTGATTACAAATAAACGCTAAACTAATCATGGAAAAGAAATTGCATCGTATCCCAGACAGGGCAGTTTTTGGTGGAGTTGCATCCGGAATCGCTCAGTATCTGCAAATTGACGTGGTCATCGTCCGCGTACTTTTTGTTGTAATGCTGCTGCCGATACTGCCGCCGGGGTTCGGTTTGACAGGACTTTTATATATTATTCTTTGGGCTGTTCTACCGACCGGGCCTGCTGAGGATGTTTACACTACTGAAAGTGCATTCGGTTCCGTGTTTACAAAATCGTCCGACCCGGCATCCGATAAAAAGAGATCCGATCAGACGATGATCATCCTGGGTGGTGTACTGATCGCTTTTGGTGCGATCATGCTTATCGATGACTTCCCGATCTGGTATCAGTTCAAAAAATATTTCTGGCCGATCGTTTTCATTGGTATCGGTGCATTCCTGATCCTGCGGCAACGAGCTAAGGAACAGGAAAACAAATCAACGGTATACCCCACCACGCCTCCGCCGCCGGAACCCGTAGATCCCGGACCCGATCCGCAACCTTATACACCGTTTTCGCCTGCGTCTTCACCTGAAACGCATTTCCCAGAAGATCCGGAACTGAAAAAGCCCGACAGCGGGGACGACGATATCATCAAGGTTAACTAGGGTTCATTGCACCTTCCGATTTCACATTTAAACAAAACAGCCATGAATTTCAGAAACATTTTCTGGGGAGTTATCCTCATAATCACCGGATCATTATTTCTGGTGGAAGAACTCACAGATTTCGATTTCGGCCGGTTTTTCTGGCCCATTATCCTCATCACAACCGGCGGTCTGCTACTGTTACGCAACTTCCTGAATTCTGATAATACTAACCGATCAAACATTTAAGATCATGAAAAATTCACGTGGCATTGTTTGGGGTGGGGTGCTGGTCATTTTCGGGATGATCTGGCTGCTCCGGAACATGAATCTTCTGAATATTGATTGGGACGCCGTGCTACCCTACTGGCCGGTACTCCTGATCATCGCAGGCGCAGTCCTGCTGGCGGCGGGCCGGACAGCCGGTGGTATGGTGGGATTGCTGATCACACTCGCGGTCTTCGGAGGTATCGTCAACCGTACCAACCGCGCATTTGACCGGCATTCCGACGACTGGAATTTCGGATGGAACGATGATGACGATGATCACGAATATGGCTTCCGGCATCATGACGACGATGAAGAGGACGACGCCGACAAAGACAAAGACAAAGACTATCAGAAAGAGCATTGGAGACGAGGAGACAAACCAGTCAACGGTTCCTATAACCATGAAATGGAGGACTTTATCCAAAAGGCCAATTTCAACCTCGAAGGCGGGGCAGGTTCATTTTCGCTCGATGGCAACACACCAAAGCTTTTCGAAGCCAGCACAAAAAGTACGATCGTGGGATTTTTGTCTAATACTTCGGTTAACAAACTGGATAATTCTGCAACCGTCACATTGAAAATGGAGGATGGCAATGTCAAGATTAAGAATGGTGAGATCTCCAATCAGGCTAAAATCCAGCTTAACGAGAAACCGGTGTGGAATATCGACCTGGGAATCGGCGCAGGCAAAGGCGACTTTGATTTCAGCAACTACAAAATTGAAAAACTGAAAGTAAGCACTGGAGTTGCCGACATGGACATCCGGCTCGGTGATAAAATGCCCACATCCAATGTCGACATAGAGGCCGGTGTGGCGTCCATCACATTGGAAATTCCGCAAGGAGTGGGCTGTGAAATGCATATGGACGGTGCCCTGAACGCCAAAAATATGGAAGACCTGGACAAGGTCGGTGACGGACTCTACCGCTCTTCGAATTTCACCACGGCAGCTAAAAAGGTGATTGTTCACTACGAAGGGGGACTCACCAGCATCAATATCAAGCGATACTGAGCGGCACACCGTTGGACCGGCATACCGTTGGACCGGCATACCGGCGGTTTACTCAAAAAGAATATCTTTGCAGCCTTTGCAAGGATATTTTTTTATGCTCAAAATCGCGTTTTGCCTGCCGGTCCTGGTATTTCTTTCAACTGTACATTCATTTAGCCAGAAACCGATCCCCGCTATCGAACAAAGAATGATCGAGCGCGGACTGGTGGATATCCGAAAGATAGAACCGGAAATTTTGGTTGAACTTAAATATTCAACGACCGACAATTTCATCGGCAAAGATGTGTATGGCGACCTCACACGTGCCTACTTGCAACCACAAATGGCGGAAAGGCTCGCAAAAGCGTATACTTTACTGCAACAACTGAAGCCGGGCTATAAACTGCTCGTCTATGACGCCGCCCGTCCCAATTCGGCCCAGTACGATCTCTGGGACGCGCTGGACGGCCTGAAAATTCCCCAACGCAGCAAAACCCAATATGTAGCCGATCCGAAAGTCGGCTCTAACCATAACTTCGGCTGCGCCGTAGATCTCACCGTCACCGATGAAAAGGGCAACCCGCTGGATATGGGTACGAAGTTTGACTTCTTCGGGCCACTTGCCTACCCACGCTCGGAACAGGAAATGCTGAAAAAAGGAAAGCTGACGGTCAAACAGATTGAAAACCGCCAGCTCTTGCGAAAAGTGATGACCCAGGTGGGATTCAAGGTCAATACCACGGAATGGTGGCATTTCGATGGCATGTCGAAAGCGCAGGCCCGGGCTAAATACGGAATGATCCCCTGAGAGACCTAGTCAGCGCGGACACTACTCCCACCAGAAACCTCCTTTTCGACCTTGGGGTTACCGCGATACCGTACATTACTGGCGCCGCTGGCCTTCACATCGAGCAGCCTTGTCACCCAAACCTTCGCATTGCTGGCACCGGATACGTCGAGGTCGGATTCTTCCGCCGACAAATCAAAAGCGTTCAGCTGTGACGCGCCCGATGCTTCGCCGTCCAGAAACTTCATTTTACCATACACATTAAGCTGCGACGCCCCGTTGATATCGAATTTCAATGTGGTACCCGAACCTTCAAAGTCACATTTGGATGCGCCCGAAAGCTCGATCTCGATGCTTGGCAGATTTTCAAAATGGTCTATCTTGGCATTGACAGCTCCCGAAAAGTCGACAGAAGCAAGATCCGGCATCGTAATGTCAATATCCATTCTGCGACGATTTCTCCAAGAATTATTATATCGCGCAGTCAGTTTCCCGTCCTGTACAAAAATATTCAGGTCGTCGAGATCATTCCTTTCGCCAGTCGCGGAGACTTCGAAAGTTGAACCTGACGATACATGTACGTAAAATGCGTTCCCCATTTCGAGTTCATCGAAATTGCGGAAATCGAATGTACGGGTCGTTTCGCCTCTCGGCGGGATGTCTTCATCCTTGTTGATGTAAACACAAGACTGAGAAATCGCGGCAATACTGATTGTTAGGGACAGTTTAAGAAAGAATTGTTTCATAGCTAAAAGATTTTTGGGGCTATGACAACTTGCCCTTTGATTCCCCCCTATTTAAAAAAAATATTTTTATTCATAGGGGTAATGCGAGAGGTAATTGTCATGTTCAAAAGGAAATTCAAACGTGTCAACGACCGCTCTTCTATATCAGGAACCGCTAATCGAAAGAGATTATCTATTTTTGACCGAAAATCAAAAACAGATAACGGTGTACTCTTCCGACCCAGAAATAGTCAGCGCAATACGGCGGGGCGATGAACAGGCCTTTGAGCGGACCTTCCGTACCTACTATCCACGGCTGTGCAATTATGCCTGCACGATGCTCAAAGACGAAGAAGAATCGGAAGAAGTCGTCCAGACCGTCTTCCTGACTATCTGGGAAAAGCGGGAAGACCTTGAAATCACGCTCTCGTTGAAGTCTTATTTATACAGAGCCGTGCACAATCATTGCCTCAATCGTTTCAAACATGCGAACGTTCGGGAGGCACACAAAGACTACACGCTGAACTTCACGAGCCAGTCGTACGATTCGGTAACGGAGGTAATCCACGCTGGTGAATTGGAAGAGCGCATTGAACGGGCGGTAAGTACGCTGCCGGAACAATGCCAGAAAGCATTCAGACTTAGCCGTTTTGAGGAGTTGAAATATCAGGAAATAGCAGATCAGTTGGGAATATCCATCAAAACGGTTGAGAACCAGATCGGGAAGGCACTGAAAATATTGCGAACAGAACTGGCAGATTACCTGCCTGTTACGCTGTGGCTTTGTTGTACCATTGTTGAACAGTTAATCAGATCGTAACCATGAACTCATCTCATGCAAACATATCGGAGGAACTGTTAGCACGTTACCTGGCCGAAACCGCTTCCGAAGCCGAAAGAAATGAAGTAGAAGTCTGGCTGGCCGAATCCGAAGACAATGTCCGCGAACTGGCCACGTACAGGCTGATCTGGGATCACACGGCATCCATGCCGAAAAAACGCATGGCCGTAGATACAGATGTCGCCTGGAACAAAATGAAAGCCAAAATGGGAGACCGTCCGGCCGCAGCAGTGAAGCCTGAAGGTAAGACAATCGACTTTCGTCCCCAGATCCGCAAACGCCGCTTACCGGTAACCGTCTGGGCGGCGGCGATGATCGCCATCCTCGTGATGGCATTCGGATGGTTTTTCCTGATTTCCGAGAAAAAACCCGGATCGCTGAACATCGCGACTGCAAATAATACCACAGAGCAAATCCTGCCGGATGGGACGAAAGTATTTCTCAACTACAACTCCACGCTGACCTACCCGGAAAGCTTTAATGGCGATCTCCGGACCGTCTCATTACAGGGAGAAGCTTTTTTCGATGTCAAACCCGATGCCGCACACCCGTTCGTGATTCAGGCCAATGGCTCCGAAATCCGGGTACTCGGGACTTCCTTTAATGTAAAAGCCTACAAGGAGGCCCCTGTTCGGGTGGATGTCGCGACAGGGAAAGTACGTGTGAGCAAAGACGCCCATCGTGTCGATCTGATCAAAGGCCAAAGTGCGGAAGTATTTTCCGATTCGATCAGAAGCCTGCAGGCCAACATGAACATCATGGGCTACCGCACGCAGGTCTACGACTTCAATGCGGCCGACCTTGAAGATGTCGTCAATTCGATCCGCGACGGGTACCACGTCGACGTCCGCCTATCCAGCGACAAAATAGCACAATGCAGGCTGACCATCCGTTTCGAAAAAGAGCCCGTGGATGCCACATTATCGGTCATCGCCGAAACACTCGACCTCAGCCTTCGCAAAGACGGGAAAGTGTACTGGCTCGATGGAAAAGGCTGTCAATAGTAACTACAAGATATCCTGCTTTGAAACTGGAACATTACAGGTCTGTTTTTTGGTGTATATGCGTTTGTCTGCTTGCCGGCCATACAAAGGCGCAGGATCTGCTGGAAAAGCGCATTACGATCAGAGTTACGAATCTACCGCTGGATGAAACCCTTCAGAAGATCGGTGACCTGGGCAATTTCAGTTTCTCGTATAGTCCTGATCAGATCGATGCCAAAGCGAGGGTATCGATCCAGGCGACCAACCTCAGCGTCAGGCAAGTGCTGGCCGCGATTTTCAAAGACAAGGTCACGTTCAAGGAAAGACGGAAGTACATTATACTCCAAAAAAACACCACCGTCGAGCAACCCGAAAAACCGGAGAACTTTGATCTCAATGGCTATATTATTGACAACAAAACGGGCAAACGGCTCGCTAATGCAAGTATTTACGAATCGGTAACCCTGGCTTCCGCAGTCAGCAATCAGTATGGTTACTACAAAATCCGACTTCCGGCCGCACGGCCATCGCTCCGTCTGGAAGTCCGAAAGGAGGATTATATCGGTAAATCCATCCCCATCCCCATTCGGAAAGACACTTACTTTCAGATTTCGCTCAATCCGGATACGTTGAGGCCGATCTCCGGCAAAATAACCTCCCGAAACGCGGTACAGGTGGATTCACTGCATCATAAAGTCGCTATTCCGCAATTCCAGGTGGCGTCCAGGGACAGTGTGCCGCACGACAGCATTATTACCGACAGCACCACCAGCCAGCGACTCGCAGGGATGCCGGACTACCAGAAGTTGCGCAGGACCTACCGCAACGTTCAGAACAAATTCGTTTCCGCATTTGCTTCCGCCAAACAGGCCATTCACACACGGAACATCCAGGACACCCTGTACAGCTCTTTTCAGGCATCGATCCTGCCATTTTTAGGAACTAATCACGGGCTAAGCGGGAACATTGTGAATGACTACTCCGTCAACCTGATCGCCGGGTATTCACTCGGGGTGGCCAAAATGGAAGTGGGTAGCCTGATAAACGTAGTAAGAGGTAATGTAACGGGTTTCCAGCTTGCCGGCGTGGCCAACGTCGTCGGAAACAATGTGGCGGGTTTTCAGTATGCCAACGTACTCAACATGACACTGGGCAACGTTAACGGATTTCAGGGAACGAACTTTATCAACTATATCGGTCGCAATCTTACGGGCTTCCAGGTTGCCGGCGTGGGCAATGTGGTCGTCGGTACACTGCGTGGCTACCAGTTGTCGGCTGGCTACAACTATGCGCACACAGTGCAGGAAGGGCATCAGATCGGCTTTGTGAATTATGCTGATTCCACCGCAAAAATCCCTTTTGGCTTGTTTAGCTGGGTGCATAGCAACGGCTATCGCCGCTACGAATTTTCTTCAGATGAATTCAATTATTTTAACACCGCATTCAAGACCGGGGTGAGCAGGTTTTATAATATTTTCAACCTGGGCTTCAATGGACTGGCAGCGGATAAGCCGATCATCACCATCGGCTATGGCTTCGGAACCGCCCAAAATCTGGGCAAAGGCTGGATGGCTAATGCGGACCTTACGGGAAGTTTCGTCATTCCCGATCACAAATCGGTCGAAGCACTCGGACAAGGGTTGTTCAAATTTGCATTGGGTATGGAGAAGAAATTTGGCTCCCGCTTTGCCCTTTTCGCGGGCCCGTCGGTGAGCATGTTTACTTCCAAAGACACCGGCGTCATCAACGCAACGGAGAGCAAAATACTCGCTCCTATCTGGATCGGAAGAAAGCCCGACAGTGCAAGTACGGTTTATGGCTGGGTCGGATTTCAGGCCGGGATCCGCTTTTGCAATAAGATCTGACCGTACCTCTCAAAAGCCAATCCGCTTTCTCCCGTTTTGAACCGCCGCCCCATTTACATAAGACTTCAATTCGGAAAGCTCCTTTTCAAAACCACCCGACAGGATCGGGAAACGGCACCATGATCGGGGATCAAGATTACGGTCATCCAGATGGAATGAAGGCGCATAGCGTTCCCGCTTCCATTGGTTCCGGCTCCATAGTTTGAAGAAACGTTCAGTCCATCCCAATAGCTGCTCCACAGTATAAATGTCTTTGTACCGCACATACAAATGTCGGTATGACTCTACCGGCGACTTTTTGTCCCGGATCGCTAATCCTTCCAGGTCGTTGAGAAACTCGTAGGGCATCAGATCTGCCTCGTCGGTCTGCGTCTGCGCCAAAGGTCGCAGCTCGGCTGTCGGCTGAAGGCTGTTCACCTTTTTCAAACCTTCTATCCGGATATGCCTTCCCTTCACCTCGCAGCCTACCGTTTCGAGCCAACGGAGCCATTGCCTCAGATAATATTTGTCGATGCCTGCCAACGGACTAATGCTTCCCGATGTATCACCGTCCATGGTCGCATACCCGACTGCGGCCTCCGACCGGTTGGATGTGGCCAATAGCAGGTGGTTGGATATATTGGTCAGTAACCATACCCCCGGGGCTCGCACCCGCGCCTGGATGTTCTGCAATGCAATGTCATCCGTCTCCCAGGTCAACTTTCTTCCGATCTGGCCTTCGATCAAATCCTTATAGGTTTCGACCAGGCCATTGATATTCACATTGTAGAATGTAGAGCCGATCGATTCCGCCAGCGATTGCGCCGATTCGAGCGTATCGACAGAACTGTTCTCTGTTCCCTGGTAGATATTATGGACAAGCACTTTGGCTAATTCTTCTTCCGTTGTTGCCGACTGGATATCCTGAATGTAGGAAAGCTTCTGTTTAAAACGATCCATACCGATACTCTCATCCGCCAGCCGGATCATCAGTCCGCACAATGCCGTACACGCGCAGGAATCGGCACCGCCGGATAATGAAATCGTATAGCCGTTCGATCTGCTTTTCCGAAGATAGTCAAACAATGCCAGGCACTCGGCCCTCGCAAACTCCTCTTCTTTCAATGCACCTCCTTTTTCAAACGGTTCGATTTCGGGGATTTGAGTTAAAACGGGCTCAATATCCGGGAAATCAAAACGTGCCGCAATACGCCAGGTCCGTTCCTTGGACGGGACCGCTATTTTACTTTGTACCTGGCTCAGCCTTGTGTATTCCGTATCGATCACCGCAGTCGTTATCAAGAAGTCTTCATAGCTGAACCTGGGGCTCGACGCCAGCAGATCGCCATTCGAGGCAATCATGGCGTCACCGTCATAGATGGCCCTCCCTGCCTCATTGCCGAGCAAATTGGTATAGATATAACTGCACGAAAATGACCTGGAAGCATCGACCACCAGTTTTTCGCGTACCATAAATTTGTTGAATGCAAAGTGGCTCGCACTCGGATTGAGGATGATGTCCACCCCTCGCTCATAATGTCGTCGGGCCGGGCGGTTGGCGACCCATCCGTCTTCGCAAATTTCGAAAGCAATTTTTACCCCGTGGGAGCCGCCCAGGATCGGGCCGGGAGCAATGTCGAAGATCAGGTCTCCGATCGGATAGAACATCTGATTCACCTCGATGCTTTCCACCACACCCGGTTGCCAGGGTTTAAACCAGCGCGCCTCATAATGAATGCCATTGTTCGCCAGATTCTGTTTGCAATAAAAACCAATGATCTGTTTGTTGGCAATCAGGCAGGCTGCATTGTACAAACTTCCGTTTTGCCTTAGCGGTAAACCCACGGCCACGATCATCCCCGCAGTTTCGTCGGCTATCTCCAGCAGGCAACGCTGCGACTGCTCTACCATGTCAGGTGCAAAGAAGTAATCATCACATCCATATCCAGAAATACACAGTTCGGGCAAACACAACAGGCTTACCTGCTGCTTTCTGGCTTCGCCGATAGCGTCGATGATATTAGTGGTGTTGGCCGCCCAGGCCATGGGTGTCTGGTTTACAACTCCGGAAGCAACTTTAATCAATGGCATGGGTGGGATATGTTTTTCTGAAGCGCTGTGTCTCCGTTCTAAATCAAGACAGGCAACTTAATAAAAAAATGCCTTTTTAGAAGCGCTTATGTTTTTTCCTATTTTTGTCAACAACTAATTTAAAGAACAGATTCCTCTTGCAATTTCCCTCATTCATCGCCAAACGGATTCGCCATAACGAAGCAGGATCATTTTCTGCAACGGTTTCACGGATCGGTGTGGCCAGCATCGCGATCGGTATTGCGGTGGGGATCATCGCTTTCGCTGTTCTCCTGGGGTTCAAGCATACGATCCAGCAAAAAATATTCCTCTTTGGTGCCCATATCAATGTTAATGCATTTTCCCAGGGCAATACTTACGAGGAAGGCCCATTGCCTACCAAAAATCCGGTTACCGATGTCCTTCCCCGCATTCCCGAGGTAAAACGCTGGCAGGCGGTGGCCCACAAATCGGGCATTCTTAAAACACCGGACGAGATCAAAGGTGTTATCTTGAAGGGCGTCGGAAAAGATTACGATTGGGAAACTTTCAGGCAGAACCTCGTCGAAGGCAAGCTCATCGAGCGCAACGACTCTTCCTCCATTCGCTACGGTTATTCTTCCCAGGTCCTGATCAGCAAGAAGATAGCATCTCAGCTGCGGCTCAAAACCGGCGATGAAGTGATCATGTACTCGTTACAGAATCCGCCACGTCCGCGCAAACTCACCGTCAATGGAATTTACGAAACGGAAATGGAGGAGTTTGATAACAACCTCATTATCGGAGACATAGGCCTGGTGCAACGACTCAACGGCTGGGGAGCCGATTCGGTCGGCACCTATGAAATCTATCTCAAAGATTTCCGGAATCTCGATATGGTTACGCATTTGTTGCGCCGTGAATTGCCTCCCGGTTTGTATCTTCAAAAGGTTACCAGCCTTTTTCCGCAGATTTTCGACTGGCTCATCCTGCTGGACCGCAACACCGCTGTTTTCCTCACTTTGATCCTTTTTGTGGCCTGCTTCAACATGATCTCGATCCTACTGGTGATGATCATGGAAAGGACGCCGCTGATCGGCCTGCTGAAAACTTTGGGAAGCCCCAACCGGCAGATCAGGATGATTTTCTTCCGTGTGGGCCTGGATATGGTTCGAAAGGGACTTATAATCGGAAATGTTTCCGGCTTGTTTCTTTGCTGGTTGCAGTACCAGTTCAAACTCATCCCCCTCGATCCGGTCAATTATTACATGGACACTGTTCCCATTGTTTTTGACTGGGGCATTTTTGCGTTGGTCAATGTAATAACAGTCATCATCAGCGCGCTGATTCTTTTAATTCCAACCCTGATCATTACCCGCATTCAGCCCATTAAAGCGCTGCTCTTCAAAAAATAGCTGCTTAACGGGCGATCAGCCTGGCAAGCAATCTCAGATCGGTGGTAAAATCAACCGGAGGGAAAAATTCGATTTGGGCGAAATTATCAGCCTGGGGGTTAAGTATGATGTTCCGTTCAGCCGGCACGATCGCCGAAGGAACTGTGAAAGCGATAGCGGAAGAATCGCCCAATACCTGCTCGCCGATCCACCGGGTGTAACCAAAGTCATCGGCCCAGTTCTTTTTAAGCAGCTTTTCATCCGTCCGGAACACCAGCTTGTCATTATCGGGAATCTGGATACGCAACAATGCCAGTCGCTCCATGTTTTCACGGAACTCG
>NZ_CAMLSE010000026.1 GCF_946482605.1 uncultured Dyadobacter sp.
GCAAAAGTGCAGGGTTATTTTCTTAAATGCAAATCACAACAACAAAAATTGTAAAAGTTTTTTTGGCACAAATGCATAACCGATTGATAAAGAAAATACTACACTCGGGAAAAAGTTTAAACTTTTTTTACCTCCATTTCATCCCCTATTTCAAGTGGCGGCCATCGATTCCAACACGTCCAATTTTTCCATTTATTAATACAACACAAAACTCGCAGGCATTACTGATGGCCATTGCGGAAATCGGAAATACAGGTACCAAAAAGCGCCGGAAAGCGAAAGAGGTGCCTGATCCACGACCAGACACCTCTTTACAATTGTGATTTTAACCTTAATTATGCACCACAAGCTTCGCAACCCTCCGGATCATCCAGTGAGCATTGCATATCGGAACGGTTATCACGCGGCGCTACGGGCTTGGCGTGTTCCTCCGCGTATTGCGCGTAGTTGAGTTCCTTTTCGGCCACCACGGCCATTGCAGGTTCCAGTTGCGGCTCGGCCTGCTTGCTGACCGTAAACTGAACCGGATCCGACGCTGCACGGGTACGCAGGTAGTACATACCGGTTTTGAGGCCCTTTTTCCAGGCGTAGAAGTGCATGGATGTAAGTTTACCAAAGTTCGCCTCTTCCATGAAGATGTTCAGCGACTGCGATTGACAAATGAATGCACCCCGATCTGCCGACATATCGAGCAGGCTGCGCTGCTTGATCTCCCATGCCGTTTTATAGAGATCTTTGATGTTTTGCGGAATATTAGGGATGGCTTGTACCGATCCGCTGGCGCGAACGAGGTTGTTCTTCATCTCCTCACTCCACAATCCAAGTCTTACCAAGTCTTTGAGCAGGTACTTATTCACCACCACGAATTCACCCGATAATACCCTTCTTACATATATATTGGAAGTGAACGGCTCGAAGCATTCATTGTTACCGAGAATCTGGCTGGTCGATGCAGTCGGCATCGGCGCGAGCAGCAATGAGTTGCGGACACCATTCTGCACCACTTCTTTTCTCAACTTTTCCCAGTTCCAGCGTTTGCTATCCGGCGTCACATTCCACATATCGAATTGGAATTTCCCTTGCGAGATCGGGCTGCCTGCCCAGGTTTCGTATGGGCCGTTCTGCATAGCTAGTTCCATGGACGCTTCCATGGACCCGTAATAGATCGTTTCGAAAATGTCTTTGTTCAATTGGCGCGCCTCGTCGGAGTCGAATGGCATGCGCATCATACAGAACGCATCGGCCAAGCCCTGCACCCCGATACCAATCGGGCGGTGGCGTTTATTGCTCTTCTCGGCTTCGGGAACCGGATAGAAGTTCAGGTCGATGATCTTGTTCAGGTTGCGCGTGACCACTTTCGTGATCTCGTATAATTTCTGATGATCGAAATGCATGAACCCGTCGGTGCCCTGCTCTACGAACTTCGGTAATGCGATGGAAGCAAGATTACAAACCGCTACTTCGTCGGGAGCTGTATACTCGATGATTTCCGTACAAAGGTTCGACGATTTAATAGTACCCAGGTTCTGCTGGTTGGACTTGCTGTTCGCGTGATCCTTGTACAACATATAAGGAGTACCCGTCTCGATCTGCGATTCCATGATCGCGAACCACAGGTCCTGCGCCTTGATCGTCTTGCGCGCTTTTCCTTCGCGTTCGTATTGTTCGTACAGCTTTTCGAATTCTTCGCTGTGGGTATCCGCCAGTCCAGGGCATTCGTGCGGACAGAAGAGCGACCAGGTGTCGTTCGCTTCGACGCGCTTCATGAATAAGTCCGGAATCCATAATGCATAGAAAAGGTCGCGTGCGCGCTGTTCCTCTTTTCCGTGGTTCTTTTTCAGATCCAGGAAATCGAAGATATCCGAATGCCATGGTTCTATATATATAGCAAAAGAGCCCTTACGCTTGCCGCCTCCCTGATCCACGTACCGAGCGGTGTCGTTGAACACGCGGAGCATTGGAACGATACCATTCGATTGCCCATTCGTTCCTTTAATATAAGTACCCGTCGCGCGGACGTCGTGAATGCTCAAACCGATACCGCCCGCTGACTGCGAAATCAACGCACAGTTTTTAAGGGTATCATAAATTCCATTGATACTGTCCTCCTTCATAGTCAGCAGGAAGCAGGATGACATTTGCGGCTTCGGCGTACCTGCGTTGAACAAGGTAGGCGTCGCATGGGTAAACCACTTTTCCGAAAGTAAATGGTAGGTTTCAATCGCCGATTGCACGTCGTCCTGGTGGATACCTACGGCTACGCGCATAAGCATATGTTGCGGACGCTCGACAATTTTTCCTTCAACTTTCAGTAAATAAGATTTTTCGAGGGTTTTATAGCCGAAATAGTCGTAGGAATAGTCGCGGTCATATATAATAGTAGAGTCAAACAGCGACGCATGCTGGCGGATCACTTCGTAAACTTCCTTGGAGATCAGTGAAGCATTCTCGCCGGTTTTAGAATCTACATATGTATAAAGACGCTTCATTGTTGCCGAAAACGACTTCAACGTGTTCTTATGGAGATTTGAGATAGCGACACGGGCAGCAAGGATCGCGTAATCGGGATGCTTGGTGGTCATCGAAGCCGCGGTTTCGGCGGCGAGGTTATCCAGTTCGGCGGTGGTAACGCCATCGTAAATACCGGAAACAACCTTCTTGGCTACTTCCACGGGCTGGACATAAGCGGCATCCAGGCCGTAGCTCAATTTCTCTATGCGGGCAGTCACCTTATCGAATTTCACGGATTCGCGGCGACCGTCACGCTTTATGACATACATAGACATAGAATGTGGTGTTTAATAGAACGTTAGTGATGTATATTCTTGGAAGATCAGTCGGAGATGACTTTAAAAATCTTTTGAAATAACACTAAAGAAATCAGATTAGCAATCCGGATTTCGCTACAAAATCGTGCCTTATCAGCATAGTCCAAATTACTAAATTGTTAAGAAACTAATAACTAGTTGTTTACGGAAAGCTTACACTAAATTGGTTCAAAGAAAAAAATTTCAGAAAAATGCATTTCAAATTTTGCAAACTTTTTGAAACAAAAATTTTACAGACAGAAAGGTTGACTTGACAATAATTACTGTAAATCAATGATTTATCACTTATCAATCTATTTATAACAATTCTAAACTTGTAAACTTTATAAAACATAACGCATTTCATTTCAACACAAAATATCAATCACTAGCTTTAAAAATGCAAACATATGAGCACAATCATTGAACAAGCCGACCGGCGGACATTCCTTAAAACGACCTCCGGAATGGTGGCAGGTCTTGCACTGGGCGGGACTCTTACCGAGGCGATGGCCAAAGCAGCCGAGAGCGCGGCTTACAGCATTCCATTAGGTGTGTATGCGGCCTATGACAAAGCCGATTTTCTGAGAAAATCGGGATGTACCTATATAGAGGAGTCCGTGGCGGGTTTCCTAATTCCGGAAGGTGGCGACGCAGGCTACGAAAAGAACCTTCAGCAACTCAAAAGCGAACACTTCCCGATTAAGTCTTATGTGATCCTGCTGCCCGCAAGTTTGAAAACTTTGGGACCGGAAGCGAACCATGAGGCGATCCTGCAAAGAACGGAGACTGTTTTGAAACGCGCCAAGGAATGCGGCTCACAGTTCGTCGTGTTCGGAAGCGGTGCTTCAAGGATCATACCCGAAGGCTTCGACAAGGCCAAAGCAAAGGCGCAGCACATCGAATTGACTCAAAAAATGGCGCCTATGGCCGAAAAGTATGGGGTTACCATTGCCGTGGAGCCGCTGAACCGAGGGGAAACCAATTTCATCAACAGCCTCGCGGAAGGTGTAGAGATCGTGGATGCCGTGAAAAGCCCCCGGGTGAAGTTGCTTTGCGACATATATCATATGTTAAAGGAGGACGAGCCGGCGTCGGAAATCGTTAAATATGGTAAGCATATTGTGCATTGCCACATTGCGGAAAAGGAAAAACGCACACCACCGGGCGTGAAGGGCGACGATTTCAGGGCTTACCTCGGCGCATTGAAGAAAATCGGCTACAAAGGCGGACTTTCCATCGAATGCTTCGTATACACCGATTTTGAGAAGGAAGCAAAACGCGGCGTCGAAGTGCTCAAACAGCAACTCAGTGAAGTTTAGCGCATTAATTTTGCCTGTATTGCATTAATATTAAAAAAGATAGCCTTTCAATACTTGATTTACAAATCAGGATTTTTTACTTTTGCAATCCTTTTGAAAATCGTATAGAAACAAATAATACCATATACCAATGAAAAAAGATATTCATCCCAATTACAGAGAAGTAGTTTTCTGGGATCTATCAAGCGACTTTAAATTCATTACTCGCTCTACCATAGAAACTTCTGAAAACATTACCTGGGAAGACGGCAAGACTTACCCTGTGTACAAGGTCGAGGTTTCTTCGCAATCACACCCTTTCTACACTGGTAAGAACGTACTGGTTGACACAGCTGGTCGCGTTGACAAGTTCAGAAAGCGTTACGGAAAATAAGCACGTATCGGCTTTTTCCTGCGTGGTCGAACACAGCAGGAGGACGAAAAAATACAATGGCAGTCTCTCGACAAATATGTCCGGGAGACTGCTTCTTTTTTTGCCGTAACCAATAAAATGACCGAACTTTGGCGGGCACATACGCTTTAATATATGCCCAATATCATTCTGTTCGACGATCCAAAGATTAGAATCCAGCTTTTACCTTTTACATATACAAGACCAGTTGCCGGCATCCGGTGCGGCATTCACACACTGGCCGAAAAATGGGCCGACAGATGCCACTCCACCGTTTCATTCCAGACGGAAGCTTATCTAACCTCCAAATATCCAGAGCATACTTCGGAAGATAACCTGTTTATCAACGGCGCTTTGTGCCCCGACGAACACCTCACCGGCATTGTCAAAGGCCTGCCGCACGGCAACGCGCTCATGTCAGATGCAGGAGAGATTCTGGCCGTGCGTACGCATTCGGCCTGGAAGGCCTCGGAAGGCACAAACGGCCTGTCCGTCGTTATCTACACCGAGCCATTTACGATGATCCGCAACGTGTGGGACATCTTCGGCCAGAACGGCGCACAGATCAGAACCGATTATGAGCGGATCGTGTCCATTCGGAAAACCGCACCGGTCACTGATCCTTTCACGCATTGTTATAAGCCTGAAAATATCTTTATTGAGGAGGGCGCGATCATCAAGGCGTCCATTCTGAATGCAGAGAACGGTCCGATTTATATCGGCAAGAATGCATTGATCCAGGAAGGTTCGATGATCCAGGGACCGTTTGCAATCGGTGAAAATGGTGTTTTGGCGCAAGGAACGAAGATCCGGCCTAATACTACGGTAGGACCTTCGTCGAAGGTTGGTGGCGAGGTAAGCAATTGCGTGGTGTTTGGATTTAGTAACAAAGGCCACGACGGTTACCTGGGCAACTCGGTTTTAGGGGAATGGTGTAACCTTGGGGCTAATACGAACAATTCGAATTTAAAAAACGACCATACGAACGTCAAGCTGCATAACTATGCTACTAATGCATTGGCAGACACCGGATTAATCTTCTGCGGACTGATGATGGGCGATTATTCCAAAGCAGGAATTTCGACCATGTTCAACACCGGGACCGTTGTTGGCGTAAGTGTGAATGTATTCGGTGCGGGATTCCAGGCCAAACACGTACCTTCGTTCTCATGGGGCGGCGCAGGCGAAGGATATTGCGAGTATCGTTTCTACAAGGCGGTGGCAGTAGCGCAGGACACGGTGAGCCGCCGGGGCATCGATTTCGGCGAAAAAGAGGAAGATATAATGCGCACTGTTTTTGAAAACACCCAAATCCAGCGCGGCCAATAGGCATTTACCCATTTCTATTAATTGATTTAAATCGTGCTTTTCAGAGACATTCCGGGACTAGAAAATATCAAAGCGACATTGCGGCGCTCGGTCCGGAACAGCCACCTGGCCCACGCCCAGCTTTTCGATTACCCCACGGGCGGAGCAGGCCTGGCCATGGCGCTGGCATTCTCTACCTATATTAATTGCGAAAACAGGAATGAAGAAGATGCTTGCGGCACCTGCGCATCGTGCGCAAAAATGAGCAAGCTGATCCACCCCGATTTCCATTTCATCTTTCCCATTGCTACTTCCAAAAAGGTCGATGGCAAAACCAGCGAGGCATTTCTGCCGCTCTGGCGGTCTTTCTTACTTGACACTCCCTACCGCGTCCTCCCCGACTGGCTCGATCACATCGGTGCGGACAATAAGCAGGGTAATATTTCGGTGGAGGAAGCACGTGGGATTTTGAGAAAATTGTCAGTAAAGGCCTACGAAGGTGAGTACAAAATCCTGCTGATATGGAAGCCCGATATCATGAATGCAGCTTCGTCAAATGCCATTCTGAAGATTCTCGAAGAACCGCCTGAAAAAACATTGTTCCTTTTGATAAGTGATCAATCGGACAAATTGCTGACTACCATCATTTCGCGGACACAGCGCATCACCATTCCGGCGTTCACGGATTCGGAAATTAAAAGCTACCTGAAACGGAACGATGTGACCGACGCTGTGTCCAGCCAGGTTGCTTATCTCTGTGATGGAAATATGGCTGAGGCGCTGAAACTGGTTCAGGAAGAGCAGGATGACCGTTCTGCATGGTTCACCGACTGGATGCGATCGTCTTATAAATTTGATGTCACGCATTTGGTAAAGCTCGCCGACAACTACGACGTGATGAGCAAGGAAAAGCAAAAAGGCCTGCTCGAATATGCGTTGAGGCTGTTCAGGGACATGCTTGTGTGGAGTCATGGAGCAGGTGAACTTTTGCGGGTTCCGCAGGAAGAACTTACATTCGTGCAGAATTTTTCGAAGACCGTCAATTTTGAATCCCTGGAAAGAATGATCGAGGAGGTAAATACAGCCTATTACCACATTGAGCGGAATGTAAGGGCTAAAATGGTTTTCCTGGACCTGTCTCTGACGGTTGCGCAGTTTTTTCAGCGGAGATGAAACGTCCAATGGAAATCATCGGTGCTACGGATGTCGCCGATTTGCCTGAATTGGGCTGGTATCAGGTGCCGGTCCGCATTGATTCCGGTGCAGCGACGTCCGCTATTCATTGTTCCCGGGTCCAGCTAATCACTAAAGAGGGCCACAAGGAGCTTCATGTTTATCTCGACACCAAAAAAGGGGCGCCCCGACATTTCTTTATCGTCACTGAGTTTAAGGAGACCATCATCCGTAATTCTTTCGGAAAAGAGGAAAAGCGGTTTGTGATCAAGACACCAATCAAACTATTCGGCAGAAAAATACGTACCGAGTTTTCGCTGGCTAACCGGCAGAAAATGAGCTACCCCATACTACTAGGACGCAAATTGCTCAAAAACAGGTTCATAGTTGATGTTTCAAAAAAGAACCTTTCAGCAGCGAAGCATTCCCCGACACCAACTCGTTCCCAAAAACTAACCACTGACTAAACCCGGGGCCTCACCTCCACTTTTCAAAGACATTTTTTATGAAAATCGCCGTTTTATCCACTAATCCGGACCTGTATTCGACCAGGCGCCTGGTGGAGGCAATCAAACAAAAGGGACACGAAGCGGTTGTAATTGATCACGTCAAATGCTTTGTTATGATCGAAGGGGGCAAGCCTTCCATCATCTACAAAGGCAAGCCGATTACCGGCATCGACGCCATTATTCCCAGGATCGGCACTTCCGTGAATGCATTTGGCTGTGCAGTGGTGCGACAGCTGGAACTGATGAAAATATTTACCACCGTCAAATCTCAGGCCATTCTGAGATCGCGTGACAAACTCCGCAGTATGCAGGTGTTGGCCAAAGCGGGTATCGACATCCCGAAAACCGTCATTGCCAAAAACCCGGCCCAGGTAAATGAGCTGATCCAGGTCGTAGGAGGCCCACCTGTTGTGATCAAGTTGCTTGAAGGAACACAAGGCGTAGGCGTCGTACTGGCCGAAACAATCAAAGCAGCCAAATCAACCATCGAGGCGTTCTATGGATTGAAAGCAAATTTCCTTATCCAGGAATACGTAGCGGAATCGAAGGGCGCTGATATCAGGGCTTTCGTGATTGGGAATAAGGTTGTTGCCGCAATGAAGCGCCAGGGCGCCGAAGGAGATTTCCGTTCCAACCTGCACCGGGGTGGCTCCGGATGCATCATAGAACTTTCACCGGAAGAAGAACATACGGCCATTTCAGCCGCTAAGGCGCTGGGTGTCAGAATCGCGGGCGTCGACATGCTGCAATCGGCACGCGGGCCGCTGGTAATGGAAGTGAATTCCTCACCGGGATTGCGTGGCATCGAAGAAGTCAGCGGATTAGATATTGCCTCAATGATTGTTTCCTATATCGAAGATAAAATAGTGACAGACGAGGGGGATACGGTCGGCGTTTGAGATTAATTAGTTAATGCGTGGATGTCAGAATTCTACTGGTACGGTGATTTCCGGCAGTAGTCGTTCGAGATTTCTCAAAGATTTATGAAGGCTGGCTTCCATTTTTTCCTTCCTGAGCAACCTGAATGCAAGTTGCTTGGGAAGATTTTTTTTCAGGTAATATTCCAAACTGAGACGTGTACGGCTTTCGCTTAACTTTTCGAGTACAAAATAGAGCGTACCAGTCAATTTCTCATCCGATTCACTGAAAATGACTTTCGAGTCAGGGTCGTATGAAAAACCGCTGGAATAAATGACCGCCTCTCCGTCTTCACGTAGACATCGGTGACGCGAACCAAGACCGGGGAGGAAGTGGTCGAGCTCCTCGATGGATATCACACCGTCCTGCCACCGATGCCGCAGCTCAAGGTGGCCCGTGGTAAAGAAAAGCTTTTTGATATGCGTTTCATATTCCGCCGAAACGGATACCACCTTTACTTTCTCGACCGGCTCCAGTATAGGAGGGCGGTATGGCGGAATACTGTCTTTCAACGCCCCAATGTGCGTGTACCGAAACGGAATATGCTCGTTTTCAGTGGCCTTTGAGCCCGGGTGCCACTTCATCCATTCCGTAAAACCATCGGGGTCTTGTCCATTCAGCAGGTTTTGTGTCACCAGCCAGTATTCGTGCTGATCAATGTCATTTTTAAGCAGCTGGTGCGCAACGATAATGTCTTTTCCAATCAGCTTTCGGAAATCCCTGACCTGATAAGTTGTAAACTCGCCATAATGCGCAACTACTTTCAATGTGAGATTGATGGCAGAAATGCAGGCCTTGCATTGACAAAACCGGCGGTTGTCATAAGCGATCAGGTATTTGTGAAAGTCGCAGAACATCTTCTCCACCTGCCTGTACAGCGTTTCCAGCTCGGGCGCTTGTCCGAATTTGAAGAAAAGGATTGCATCTCCTTCGATTTCCGAAATCTCCAACCCGATATGGTTCGCATTCACGAGCGTTTCCAGCAGTTCCTGAATAATATGCCGGCCGTGCGCGATCTCCGTTTCGTGCATAAACCGCGTGAAACCGCTGATATCCGGGATAAAGATGAGGCCTTTATTTTCCATGGCACTGATTTTGATCGGGTTAATTTACGGTGATTTTTTTGTCATTGTGTTAAATGCGACCGCAAAAGCAGAATACGGGAACTGTGAGATTTCACTGGCTCGTTTGCCTGTTATCGTATAACTTCGTCCCTCAAAGGAAGCCTCTTTCAATACTGCGACGATTATCGTTCCATTTTAAATAATACATCGTAACCAAAATGGTAACAATCTTCTATCTTTGCAGAACAAAATGCGCATCATCGCTTTACAGAAGCTACGGACGCAGGAAAAGTAAGTTATGATCGGACCCATCAAAAATAACGAGCAATACGACCAGTACCTGGCGCGCATTTACGATTTGATGCAAACTGAGATCGTGCCGGATTCTAAGGAATCGGATGAGTTGGAAGTGCTTTCCATACTGGTCAAAGATTATGAAAATATACAGTTCCCGATCCCGAAACCGAGTCCTCTGGAAGCAATTCGGTTTCGATTGGAACAAATGGGCATATCGGAAAAGGAATTATCCGAGATCCTCGGCTACCGGTCCCGCAAATCTGAGATCCTTTCAGGAAAGAGAAAATTGAATTTGAGTATGATCCGCAGGCTAAATGAAAAGCTTCATATTCCGGCGGAAATTTTAATACAGGCCTATTAAGTAAAACCGGCCTCACATTGTATAAATAACCATGCATATAAAAATAGGAACCCGCGGGAGCAAGCTGGCGCTTTGGCAGGCATATTATGTCGAAGAACTGTTGCAGCGGGGCGGGATTGAGACGGAGATCGTTATTATTGAAACAAAGGGCGACAAGATCCTCGACCGGTCGCTTTCCAAGATCGGGAGTAAGGGTGTTTTCACCGAAGAGCTCGAAGATCAGCTCCGAAGCGGCGATATCGATATTGCGGTGCACAGCGCCAAGGATCTGCAATCGCATCTGGATGATGCATTTGAAATCGTCGCATTCACCGAGCGTGAGCATGCCAACGATGTGCTCGTAAGTCATGACACGACATTATCGTTAAAAAGCGGCGAGTCGTTCACGGTAGGGACGTCATCTACCCGACGGGTGGCGGTTTTAAAGCACTATTACCCCCATATCAAAACGGTCGACATGCGCGGCAACCTGCAAACCCGTCTTCGGAAATTGGAGGAAGGCCAATGCGACGCGCTGCTACTTGCCTATGCGGGCGTGCACAGGATGGAGTACGACGATAAAATTGCGGAGCACTTGCTGCTCGACGAGTTCACACCGGCAGTCGGCCAGGGCAGCGTAGCCATCGAATGCGCTGTTGCAATGGATACAGAGAAGAAGGATAAGCTCCGCGAGATACTGAATCATCCCGCTACCGAGACCTGTTTACGTGCAGAAAGAGCATTCCTGAAACGTCTACAGGGCGGCTGCAGTATTCCGGTATTCGGTTTGGCGACGCTACATGGTGAAGAAATAACCATGACCGGCGGAATTATCAGTCTCGACGGCAGTGAACTGATCCGTCGTACGGAAAGTGGCGCACAGGCCTTTCCGGAGGAGTTGGGCACTTCGTTGGGTGAAGAATTACTAGCAGCCGGAGCAGACCGGATTTTGCGGGAAATCAAGAATCAGATTTGAATTTCGTTCGCTCATTGATAAGCTGCGGTTGATAATCAGAAATTCCGTCCAACGGAGAATAGGCTATACTTGCGGAGATTAATTCAAACTAATGTCCGCAATGAAAACAAAACATCTCGCCTATTATCTGATAGTGCTTTGCTTATCAATTCTTAGTTGTAAGCACCAAGCAAGTGAGGAGCCAGATTTCTCAATAGCCTCTAATCTTTTGTCCAGTTACGAGTCCACAAATGATTCCGTACTTAACGTCAAAAGGCATTGGGTCATTGAAAAGACGGGCGTCAACAAAGTGAGCGTGGTGGAAACCATCGTGGATGTAAATGATAATGCAAAGTCGTTCAAAAGGACCTATCAGGATGTTGCTGTAAGAAAAGAATCAGGTACGTATCGTCTTGAATTTGAACACAGCACAATCGATACCCCGGGCCAGCAGATATTGCTGGGGTTTGCGACACTCGATCCGGTCGAACCAAATCTTTTACGTGCCCAAATTCTCATTCAGGACTTAAAAACCAGAAGTCTGGTTGACCACAACGAATACGGTATAGCCTTGAAGAAAATCTAGCCGCAAAACACAGAATGCCGGGTGATGAGCCCGGCATTCTGTGTTTTATACACTTAAACTTAAAGCCTGAATCAATCCTTCTTCGTCGAATCGGCTGGCATAGCTGGTTTAACCGGCAACGTTGTGGAATCCTGCTTCACGGGCGTAACTGGCAATGCGGGACGGGCCGTACTGTCCGGGCGAACCGCGCTGCTATCCGGACGAATGCGGGTGGAATCTGGTCTGAATTGCGTGGAATCGCGTTTCATAGTCGAATCCGGGCGTGTTCCTGGTTGTCCTGGGAAACCTCCCTGGCGTACCGGACGAGAGGTACTGTCGGCTGCTGCTGGTCGCGCGCCTTGCGGACGGCCTGCGCCCTGGCCGCGTCCGCCTCCTGCTGGTGTGATGGTTGGGGTAACAGCCGGTGCCTGTGCTCCGCCACCGCCGCCGTCCATACCGCCGCCGCCATCAGATTTTTGATCGTCATTATTCACCGATTTCCTTCTCCTTGTCTTCTGCTCCACAAACGTCATTTTACCGAAACGGTAAGAGAAGTTTACCCTAAAACCACGGTTAAACAGGTAGTTGGTATTGTTTTGCGTAAATGTTTTTGATTCGAGGCTCGTCTTCATTTTGAACGAAGGCGCGAGGAAGTTTTCCATTCCAAACCCGATGCTTCCGCGTTTGTTTTTGAAATCTTTGCGCACACCGAAATCATACATTCTGAAACCGGCTTGCGTTCCCTGCAACTGCACGTCGCGGCCACGCATGAACCCGCCTGCCTGCAAGCCCCAGCCGTTTTTGATGTTAAGACTCGTACGGAAACGGCCGCTTAATACAAAACCACTGTTGGAGTTCTGCAATGCCGGATCGGGGCTGTTGTTCGACAAATCAGCATAGTAGAAGTCGAAACCACCGCCCAATTGCCATCTTTTGAAGAATGTCACGTTTCCGAAAATATTGGCACCATAGTTTTTCTTGGAACCGATATTGCCGTAGGTCGTAGTGATAACACCCTGATCGCTCGTGGTGCGGATGCTCTCAATCGAGCTGTTGGTGAACCGGGCAAATGTCGAAACATTGACATACACCGAGTTTTTGAAAAAGCTGGTCCCCAATTCAACCTGATCCGTCAGTTCCGGTTTCAGGTTAGGGTTACCGACCGTAACGTTCTGCGGGTTAGCAGCGTTCAGGTTAGGGTTCAGGAACTGGATGCCGGGGCGTTGCAGACGACGGTTATAGGCCAGTTTAATGGTTTGCCCTTTTCCGAATGTCTGTGAAAGGTTGATGCTCGGTACCAGGTTGCCATACGCAGGTAATTTCAGATCCCCTGCCTCACCCTGCTGTGCATCAATGCTCGTGTATTCATAGCGAGTACCCGCCTTCACCGTAAATTTGCTTTTGGTAGTGTACGTATAGGATAAATATCCGGCAGCCACATTCTGGTCATAGTTCAGATTGCTGGCTGGCTGCGGCTGACCAAGTTCAGGGGATGAGTAATAGTCATAATTACTGACAACCTGACGGAAAATACCCTTACCACCGAATTCCAGCATCTGATTCTCCTTGATAGGCGTCTGGTAATCGATCTGAACCGTGCTTTCCTGGTTGTGGCTGCTGTTGTTGTTTCCTGTTGCGCCGAGCAGTTCCTTCAATTGCGTATTGCTCAGGGAGTAAACATCGGCATCGTAATCGTTGGTACGGTTGTTACGGCTATATTGTGTTGAAATACTCAACTCTTGCCCCGCTTTGCCCAGCGTTTTCATGTAATCCACATTCACGTCCCACGTTCCGGAAAGGTCCTTGCTGTTCACATCGCGGAAACTGGTTTTCGTGGTATCGTTTACAGTATTATAAGTGTAAAGTTCCTGGTCGACTTTGGCATTCCGCATTCCATAGCGCAAACCGGCCGACAATGAAGTCTTAGAATCGATCTCCCAGTCCCAGCCGAAGTTATACGAACCGAATGCCATTTTATTTTTGGAGTCGCTCGTCTGGCGCGTGCTGAACGGGCTCAATTTACCGATCTGAAGGTTTTCAGATTTGCCTGGCATATTGTAGTTAAACCGGCCAAAACCGCCCAGACTAAAACCCATCTTTCCTACACGGTAGTTACCCCTCAGACCAAGATTCGATCCGCGGTTACCGATACCGGTATCCAGATTGAGCGTACCGCCCTGGATCGTGCTCTTTTTGGTGATAATATTGATGATACCCGCCGAACCTTCTGCATCGTAACGTGCCGACGGCGAAGTGATCACTTCCACCGACTTGATCATATCCGCGGGGATCTGCTTCAATGCGTCGGCCACGCTCGTTGCGATAATGGTAGAAGGTTTGTTGTTGATCAGAACCCTTACATTGGAACTACCGCGGAGCGATACATTACCGTCAAGGTCGACTGTCAGCATCGGAACCTTCTTCATCACATCCGATGCATCACCGCCTTTGCTGGTAATGTCCTTCTCGGCATTATAGACAAGCCTGTCGACCTTTTCTTCGATCATCTGGGCCATTCCCACTACCTCCACTTCATTGAGCTGCACCACATCCGGGACCAGGATAACCGTTCCCAGGTTCAGTTCCGTTTTGCGCTCGATCTTAACATTAGCAATCGTTTTGGTTTTATAACCAATAAAGGAAATCAGGATCTTGAAGTTTCCGGAAGCCACTTTGGTGAGGGTAAATTCTCCCTTTTCATCCGTAGTAGTACCGTCGATCGGGTTATTCGTTTTGATATCAACCAAAGACAATGCTGCAAATTCTACCGGCTTTTTGCTGGTTGAGTCCACAAGCACGCCCGTAATCTTTCCGCTGCCTTTGGGAGTGTCTTCCGCTGTTCCCGGAATAACCGTCTGACGCTGCCTGTCGCCTCCGCGGAAATCTCCGCCGCCACCGCCACGGCCTCCACCGCCGCCGCCCGGAAACTGGGCGAATGCCGCTGATGTAAGACCTGAAAACACAGCCAGGAATGTTAGATGTAAAACAAGTTTCATGGTTTGGGTTTTAAATGATGTACTTTTCGAATTTCAAAATAACAACCTATAAATCTGTGAAAAAACAGGAATAGATAGATAGGACGGATGTGCCGATCAAAGGGCATTTTCAAACGATACAACCCTGAAAATGACGGGCGATCCTGTAACAGGGGACGTAAGCGGATCATTAATAGATTACGGCGGGGATTCGGTCGGCATTCAGGGTGCTTTGATCGATTGAAATAGGTGTTTTCGTAATTTCCCTGTAAGATTGCAGTGATGTGTTGCGTTCAAGGCACATAGAAACTAACTAATTCTTAAATGGATACGCGCGCTGCCCGGAAATATCCCCCCTTATTTCTCCACTTGCTCGGATGGAGCTTTCTGGCCCTGTTTTTAATGTGGCAACCGCTGAGCTGGCAGATCGAATTCCCGATGAGTTTCTGGATCAAACAGGCCGTGCTCTTTTCGCTGCTGATCACCATATTTTACCTCAACTATTACTTTTGGTTCCCCCGTTTTCTGGCCAAAAACCGCTACGTCCGCTTCATTTTGTTCAACATCATTTCTGTGGTCATGCTGGCTGTGGTGATCGAACAGGTCAAAATCGCGATTAACCATGGGGAGCAAATGGATCATGCATTCAAAATGGCAAGGGAAGCTAATGGGGAGAAGAAGCGTCACGACAGGCTCGATTATTTCGCATTGCTAACGGCACTGATGATCATCGGGCTCAGTACCAGTATTGCAGCCGTGCGTACGGCGCAACTCGACAAGCAGTACCGTCAAAACCTTGAAAAGGAGAAAATCAATTCGGAGCTGTCGTTTCTGAAAGCGCAGATCAATCCGCATTTCTTTTTTAATACACTTAATAATATTTACGCACTGACGGTCATCGACGTAGAGGCCGCGCGCGAAGCATTGCACAAGCTCTCACGCATGATGCGTTACGTATTATACGAAACACAGCACGGAACGGTGTTGCTGAGCCAGGAAATTGCGTTCGCGCAGGACTACATCCAACTCATGCAATTGCGCCTTACCGACAAGGTGACTGTTCATCTCGATCCGCCCAATCCGCTGCATGATGTTTCAATCGCTCCAATGCTATTCCTACCCTTTATTGAAAATGCTTTCAAACATGGCGTGAGCGCCGTGCAGCCCAGCCGCATCGACATTCAGATCCGACAGGAAGGCCACAAGATTTTTGTGGAAGTAAAAAACACGCTGTTTACCGACAAAAGGGCCATTTTGGATGAAAGTAACGGGATCGGATTGGCCAATACCCAGCGCCGCCTCGACCTGCTTTACCCCGGCAAATACCAGCTGGAAGTAACAGAAAACAAAGAGGAAAAGGAATTTGAAGTACATCTGGAACTGGAAACGGCATGAGCGTGAAACTGGAATGCATTGCCGTTGACGACGAGCCGCTTGCGCTCGGGCTGGTGTGCGCATTCATCGAAAAAACCCCATTTCTGAACCTCGCGGGCAGATATTCCAGCGCCGTCGAGGCATTGCAGGTAATTAACGGCAAACCGATCGACGTCATTTTTCTGGATATCCAGATGCCGGATCTGACAGGTATCGAACTTGCCAGAGTGCTTGAAAAAGCCGGAAGCAAGGCCCCCAGGATCATATTTACGACCGCATTTAACCAATATGCACTCGATGGTTTTCGAGTAGACGCCATTGACTATCTCCTAAAACCCTTTAACTACGAAGAGTTCCTCCGTGCCGCATCCAAGGCGCAGGCGTATGTCGAGCTGGTTCAAAAGGCCTCGTCGGCCGGTTCCTCGGAACCCAAAGACGAATATTTATTCCTGAAAGTGGAATATCAGCTGGTACGGATCGCCTACGACGACATTTTGTACACGGAGGGACTCAAAGATTATGTCAAAGTCCATCTCAAATCGGACCCAAAGCCCATTCTGTCGCTCACGAGCCTGAAAGCGCTGGAGGAAAAACTGCCTGCCTCCAAGTTCATGCGGGTACACCGTTCATTCATCGTCAATCTGGACAAGATCAGCGCCGTCACGCGGAATACCATTCAGATCGGCGCCACTTCCATTCCGGTGAGCGACCAGTATAAGGAAGCTTTCAATCAGTTTTTGAGCAAATGGATGTAAAAAAATCCCGCGCACGCATTCGTACGCGGGATTTTTCACTTTTGAGTGCCGGTTAAGGAGCCCATTATTTCAATTCTTCCTGCAAGAAATAGCCGGTAAAGCTTCCTTTCACCTTCGCCACTTTCTCGGGCGTGCCTTCTGCGATAATGCGTCCTCCCTGCGCGCCTCCTTCCGGCCCCACATCGATGATGTAATCGGCCACTTTGATCACATCTAGATTGTGCTCGATAATGAGTACGGTGTTTCCTTTTTCAACCAATTTATTCAACACATTGAGCAAATGACGAATGTCCTGGAAATGCAACCCGGTAGTAGGCTCGTCGAGAATGTATAATGTCTTGCCGGTATCGCGTTTCGACAACTCCTCCGACAACTTCACGCGCTGCGCTTCACCGCCTGATAATGTAGTCGCATGCTGGCCTAATGTGATGTAACCCAAGCCAACATCGTTCAATGTTTGCACCTTACGGAGCAATCTTGGCTGGTTTTCAAAGAATTCCAATGCAGATTCAACCGTCATATCCAGGACGTCGGCGACGGATTTACCTTTGAAACGCACTTCCAGCGTCTCCCGGTTGAACCGCTTGCCTTTGCAGGTTTCGCAATTGACGTGTACATCCGGCAGAAAATCCATTTCAATTTTCTTCATACCCGCCCCCTCACAATCTTCGCAACGGCCGCCTTTGACATTGAATGAAAAGCGTCCGGGTTTGTAGCCACGGATTTTAGCCTCGGGCAGCTCAGCGAAAAGTGTCCGGATATCGGTGAAGAGATTGGTATAAGTCGCCGGGTTAGAACGCGGCGTCCGGCCGATCGGCGATTGGTCTACTTCAATTACCTTATCGATGTGATCGAGCCCTTCAATGGATTTGTAAGGAAGCGGCTCCCTTCTCGATCTGTAAAAATGCTGGTTGAGTAATGGAAACAATGTCTCGTGGATCAGCGACGACTTGCCGCTCCCGCTCACGCCCGTCACGCAGATCATCGTCCCCAGCGGGATCGACACAGAAACGTTTTTGAGGTTATGACCGGTACAACCCTTCAATACAATGGATTCACCTTTGCCCTTCCTTCGCTTTTTGGGTACCTCAATCGCCTCACGACCGGCAAGATAATCGGCTGTCAGCGAACCATTCTGAAGGAATTTTTCCGGCGTACCTGCTCCTACTACGCTCCCGCCGTGGCGGCCGGCGCCGGGACCAATGTCGAGGATATAGTCCGAAGCCAGCATCATGTCCTTGTCGTGTTCTACAACGAGCACCGTGTTGCCCAGGTCGCGCAGACTTTTGAGCGAATTAATGAGCCTCACATTATCCCGCTGGTGCAGGCCGATGCTCGGTTCGTCCATGATATAAAGTACCCCCGTAAGCTGCGTCCCGATCTGCGTCGCCAACCGGATCCGTTGTGCTTCCCCGCCGGACAGGGTCCGCAACGAGCGGTTGAGGGTGAGATAATCCAAACCGACATCCAGCATAAAACCCACACGCTTCCGGATTTCCTTCAATACTTCATGCCCGATCACCCGCTGTTTTTCTTCCAGCCGGTCTTCCAATCCTACCAGCCATTCGGCCAGCTCCCGGATATCGCTGTCGGCGAGGTCGGCGATGTCCTTCTTATCGATTTTGAAATGCAGTGATTCCTTCCGCAGTCTTTTGCCTTTACATTCCGGGCAGGTTTGGGTCACCATGAAATCTTTCAACCAGTCCTGAATCTTTTCGTTGCCGGACTCCTGCTGCCTTTTCAAAAAGTTGATAATGCCGTCGAACTGGGTTTCCCACTCTGTTCCCGGGTATTTTTTAGATGGGACCGGCACCGCCTCCTCGCTTCCGTAGAGTACAAGTTTCAGAGCTTCCTCGGGAAATTTTTCAAGTGGCGTAGTCAGTGTTATCTTGAATTTTTTGAGCAATACTTCCAATTGCTTGAAAATCCAGGCCTCGCGGTATTCTCCCATCGGAGCAATGCCGCCCCGGGTAATACTCAACGATTTGTCGGGCATGATCGAATCTTCTGTGATCTCCTCGATCACGCCCAGGCCCTGGCAGGTCGGGCACCAGCCATAAGGCGAGTTGAATGAGAATGCATTCGGAGCAGGATCATCATAGCTGATACCCGACTCCGGGTCCATCAGGTTTTGTGAAAAATAATAGGTTTCTCCTTTGGCATCCAGCACCATCAGAGCTCCTTTCCCCTGCTTGATCGCCGTCGCTACCGACTGACTCAACCGGTACCGCGACTGGGAGTCTTCCTCCTCTTTCTTGGGAATTACCCGGTCGATCACAATTTCGATATCATGGACCTTATAGCGGTCCAACTGCATTTTCGGCGTGATATCCAGCACCTCGCCGTCCACCCGCACTTTGGTGTAGCCCAGGCGGGCGATTTGAACAAAAAGCTCGCGGTAATGTCCCTTGCGCCCTTTGACGGCCGGCGCCAGCAGCACAATTTTCTGGCCCAGAAACTGAGTCATCAGCTGATTCACGATCTGGTCCTGCGACTGCTTGACCATTCGCCTGCCCGTCACATAAGAGTATGCTTCACCTGCCCGCGCGTAGAGCAGGCGCAGGAAGTCATAAATTTCGGTAACTGTGCCGACCGTGGAGCGCGGGTTGCGGGATGTCGTTTTTTGTTCGATACTGATCACCGGTGACAAGCCGCTGATCTTGTCCACATCGGGCCGTTCCATTTCACCGATAAAGCCACGTGCATAGGACGAAAAGCTCTCCATGTACCTGCGTTGCCCTTCGGCATAAATCGTATCGAAGGCAAGCGACGACTTACCGCTGCCGCTGATCCCTGTCACCACCACGAGCTTGTTGCGCGGGATGGCTACGTCGATGTTTTTGAGATTGTGTTCCCGGGCGCCCTGCACCTCGATGAGGTCCTGCTCTGCCACTTCGAGGCCATTTAAATATTCCAAAATCCTGTTGGTAGTTTGTGAGTTGTCTGTAAATGAAGCTGTAATTCTGATAACCACAAAAATACACTTTGAGTTGCAAATTTTCTCGCATGCAGCTGCTTACGTATACGATTCAGAGATTGGTTTTTTCCAAGATCGCCGCCTTCAATGCAAACGATTGCATAATAAGATTTTTCAAAGAAAAAATATTTTGTAACCGATTATATATTTATATTAAATATGAAAATATTCCTAAAAACCATCCTGACATGTGTCCCATATTTCTATATTTGACAGTATATTGACATTTAGTAGTACATTTTTAACATCATCCCAACTCATTTATGAACAAACATTTACTAGTCCCGCTTTTCCGGGGTGTCATGATTATGCTGTTCGCAATAGCAGCTCATCTGTCCTATGCCCAGGATCATCAGGTCAAGGGTAAAGTATCCTCCTCTGCTGATGGTGCCGGCATTCCCGGTGTGAACGTGCAACTGAAAGGAACGGCTGTCGGTACTGTAACCGACGCCGATGGCAATTACGTCGTCGACGTGAAAGGCGGCGGTGCTATCCTGGTCTTCTCCTCGATCGGTCTGATCAAAAAAGAAGTCCCCGTCGGAAACCAGACGAGCATTAATGTCTCGATGGAAGACGATATCAAGAATCTGAGCGAAGTGGTCGTAACCGGTTACGCGGCCCAGCGTAAGAAGGACATTACCGGAGCTGTAACCGTTATCAATCCCAAGGAACTCACGTCCGTTCCCAGCGCCAGCGTAACGCAAATGCTGCAAGGCCGGGCGTCGGGGGTTACTGTCGGAAATGACAACTCTCCCGGTGGTGGTACGATGGTCCGTATCCGCGGTTTCGGTTCGATCAACAACAACAGCCCGCTTTATGTGATCGACGGCGTGCCTACGCAAGGTACATTGAACCAGATCAACCCGAACGACATCGAGTCGATGCAGGTATTGAAAGACGCTTCTGCGGCATCCATTTACGGTGCGCGTGCGGCGAACGGGGTTGTGATTATCACCACCAAAAAAGGTAAGACCGGTGCGCCTAACATTACATTCGACTTCTACACCGGTACCCAGCGCCCTGGCAAAATGCTCGATTTGCTGAATACTAAGGAGTTGGGCCAGTACCTCTACGAGGCTGACCTTGGAGCAGGCAAAAACCCGTCGGTAACCTCGCCTTCCGCACAATACAAATTCGATGAGAACGGCAACCAGACGGTCGCCGACTACATTTATCCGAACGTGTATGGCGAATTGCCCAGCAATTACACTTACACCAACGACATCGCTGATCCTAACCTTGGCAAAACTGCATTCAATATTACCAAAGCCAACAAAGAAGGTACCGACTGGCAGGACGCGATCTTCGACCCGGCATCCATTTCCAATTACCAGATCGGGGCTTCGGGTGGCTCAGAAGCAGCCAAGTATGCGCTTTCGGCCAACTATTTCAAGCAGAATGGTATTTTGAAATACACCAAATACAAAAGATACTCGCTTCGTGCCAACACCGAGTTCAAAAAAGGCCCGGTGACCGTGGGTGAAAACTTTACATTCTCTTACGACGAAAGACAAGGTATCACCAACAACGACGAAAGTAACCCGATCATGTTCGCCATCCGCGTGCACCCGATCATCCCTGTGTTCGATATCACAGGTGGTCCGAGAGCATTGGGTGGAAACAATACTTCCGATTACAACGGATTTGCAGGAAGCCGCGGCAGTAACCTCGGTAACGCTCCCAACCCGCTGGCGCGCCTCTACCGCGAGAAAGATAACCTTACAAAAGGCACGCACGCATTCGGTAACGTTTTCGCACAGGTCGACATCCTTCCTGGTCTGTATGCACGCACCAGCCTTGGTATTGAATACAACCAGTTTAACCGCTCGGAATACTTCCACCGCGACATCGAAGCTGCGGAAGCAAGAAATGCCAACAGCTTGAACGTGATCAACAACGTGGACCGTTCGTTCACCTGGTTCAACACCTTGAACTATGCCAAATCAATCGGCGTGCACAGCTTCAACGTACTCGCAGGTATGGAAGCGGTGAAAACTTATGCGGCTGAATTCCGCGCCGGCCGGAGCGCATTTGCATTTGACGATCTCGATTACCGCTACCTCGATGCAGGTTCGGCTGCCGGTTTGAGCAATGCAGGCCCCGGAGCAACGGAAAGTGCGCTGTTCTCCCAGTTCGGAAAGGTCAACTACTCATTTAAAGAGCTCCTGCTTGCCGACGTAACCATTCGTCGCGACGGATCGTCCCGTTTCTCGGCTGCCAATCGCTACGGTATCTTCCCCGCATTCTCGGTAGGTTTGCGTATGACCGAGCTTGGATTCATGAAGCCGGCTAAGTTCGTCGACGATTTGAAAGTCCGCTTCGGCTGGGGTAAAACCGGTAACCAACTCATCCCTAACGTTTATAATGCTTACACGCTTTACGCAGCGGACCCGCAAAACAATGCCTATGACATCAATGGAACGGGTACCTCTATCGTAGGCGGCTTCGACCTTGTTCAGTTCGGAAACTCCAATGGTAAGTGGGAGACCAATACCTCTACCAACATTGGTATCGACGCGAGCTTGTTCAACAGCAAACTGGAAGTGGTACTTGACCTTTACAACCGCATTACTTCCGACATGCTGACGCAGATCGCCATCCCGAGAACAGCGGGGTCCGGCACGATTCCTTACACCAACATCGGTGAAGTGCGTAACCGTGGGGTAGATCTTGGCTTGACTTTCCGTGATAAAAAAGGTGACTTCAACTACATGGTCGGTGTGAACTTCGGCCACTACAAAAACGAAGTACTCAAATTGAATAACGACCCGAACGCAACCATTTTCGGTTTCACAACCCGTCTGCCGGCAATGTCCGCTACGAAAGCCGGTCTCCCGATCGCGAGCTACTACGGTTATTTTGTGGATGGTGTGATCAAAGATCAGGCAGAAGCTGATGCCGCTCCGAAATTCGGATCCTATACCAGAGAAGGTACTTTCAAATTCCGCGATGTGAATGGCGATGGCGTGATCACAGCAGCCGACCGTACCATTATCGGCAGCCCGCACCCCGATTTCAACTACGGTATCAATGTGGGTGTAGGCTACAAATGGTTCGATCTGACATTATTCGGACAAGGCGTTCAGGGCAACCAGATCTTCAACTATGTGAAGTACTGGACGGATTTCAACGTGTTCCAGGGTAACCGCTCCAAAACGATGCTGTATGACTCCTGGAGAAAATCGGGTGACGATGCGAAGCTCCCCCGCCTCAACTCAGGTGACGCCACCAGCCAGCAGGTTTCATCCTATTTCCTGGAAGACGGCTCTTACTTCCGTTTGAAAAATATTCAGCTGACATTCAACCTACCTTCAACCTGGTTGAAAAAGCTGAAATTGGGATCTGCGCAAATCTACGTTCAGGGACAAAACCTGTTCACATTCACCAAATACACGGGACTTGACCCGGATATTAACCTGAGAAGATCGGGCGAAAACAACCAGGATACCCATATGGGTGTTGATGAAGGCTCCTACCCAGTGGCCAAGTCGTTCCTCGGTGGCTTGCGTTTCAATTTCTAGTTCATCCATTGATCTTCATTATACAGAACCATACAATGAAAAAGACATTATTAATATGCATGCTGGTCGGCCTGAGCTTCTCCTGCTCTGACGATTTCTTCGATCTGAAGCCCCAGGGGCGCGCTTCGAAAGAGCAACTCAGCAACAAAAACGGTGTAAATGCGCTGCTTATCGGGGCTTACTCGCTGCTCGATGGGGTGGGTGCAGGTAACACGGGTCGCCAGTCGACGATTTCGAACTATGTTTTCGGTGGTATCAGCAGCGATGATGCAGTGAAAGGCACCGACGCCGGTGACCAGCCTGAGCAATCCTTCATTGAGCAATACAACTGGCTTTCCGACAATACTTATTTTCTTGGTAAATGGTGGCATTCCTATGACGGCGTTGCCCGTGCCAACGAAGTGATCCAGATTGCGGGAAGTCCGGACGTTAAGGACATGACTGATCCGGAAAAACTCCAGGTCGTTGCGGAAGCGCGTTTCCTACGTGGCCACTATCACTTCGAAGCCAAGAAAATGTGGAACAATGTGCCTTTTATCGACGAAAAGATTTACAATGCCGGTGATCCTAATTCGACAAAAGTCCCTAACACCGAGGATATCTGGCCTAAAATCGAGGCCGATTTCCAGTTTGCAGCGGATAACCTCCCGGCAACCCAGGCTCAGAAGGGCCGTGCTACCAAATGGGCTGCCAAGGCGTATCTGGCCAAAGCATATCTTTTCGAGAAAAAATGGGCCAAAGCCAAAGAACTGCTGGACGATGTGGTTAAAAACTCCGGCAAAAAGCTGGCGGCGAACTACCACGATAACTACCGCACAACCGGCAACAACAACAGCGAGTCGATTATGGAAGTGCAATTTTCTGTTAACGACGGAACGAACGGTAACAATGGTAACGCGGGTGATAACCTCAACTGGCCTTATTCGGCTACCGCTCCGGGACGCGGATGCTGCGGTTTTTACCAGGCATCTCATAACCTCGTGAATGCATTCAAAACTGAAAACGGGCTTCCTATGATCGGCGCAGCCGCCGACGGCACATTGGATACTTACAATAAAGTGGATTTGCCAAACGACCAGGGAATCGTTGCTTCGGCAGCATTCACGCTGGACAAAACCGTTCCCGTTGACCCTCGTCTCGACTGGACCGTTGGCCGCCGCGGTGTAAACTTCCTCGACTGGGGCCCGATGCCAGGTTCGACCTGGATCCGCGACCAGGCTTATGCAGGACCATTTACAGGTAAAAAATGGATGTATTATCTGGCAGAAGAAAACAGTACTACCCACTCGACCAGCAAGCGGAACGTTAACAACAATTACCGTCTGATCAAGCTGTCTCATGTGTTGCTATGGCTTGCCGAAGCGGAAATTGAATTGGGCAACCTCGCAGTGGCTCAGGACCTGGTGAACCAAATCCGCATCCGCGCCAAAACCGGTTCCGTACAGGATGAGAGCGTCACTTACAAGGTGGAACCCTATCCGGCCGGAACATTCGCAGCAAAAGGCGCCGACTATGCAAGAAATGCGGTAAGGATGGAGCAACGCCTTGAATTCGCAATGGAAGGACATCGTTTCTTCGACCTGGTGCGCTGGGGCATTGCCGAAAAAGTACTTAACAAATACGCGGCGGAAGAAGCTGTACCAGGCAAAGAGCCCTCGGGACGTACCTTCAACAAGCGGGGTTATATGGCAGGTAAAACTTTTACTCAGAAAAACCTGTACTTCCCGCTGCCACAGGACGAAATCCTGAACAGCCAGAAGGATGGACAGCCCACTTTAACTCAAAACCCGGGCTATTGATATCATTGTAACCTATTGATGCACCCACAAAAGAGCCGGCCTTCGTGCCGGTTTTTTTGTGCTTTGTAAAACAATGAAATACTTTTGAGAAACCATTCAACCAGCTGCGCTCATGAAAATCACAAACGAAAGCGAATACGAAAAAGCCTCCGAACGGGCGGAGGAAATATTCAATGCTAAAAAAGGCACTCCGGAGGAAAAAGAACTGACTGAACTCCTGAAAGCGATCAAGGAATATGAAGACGATTTTGTGCGAATGCTTCGTGAAAACAACTAATCGATAAGTTCTGCTGAAAGACCTTCGACTTTTTCGGAACGCGTCATAAACCGCTCGACGAGCGTAGCGCGGACTTCTACTTCCATGGTGCACTGCATTTCAAATGCCTGCGCTCGCACGGGTAGCTCCATCTCCTTCACGATCCGCATGACGTCGTTCATTTGCGGGTATTGGAATGACAGCCTGTAAACACTGAAATAATGCCGCGTGACCATTTCTGCCAGGTCCAGCGTTGCTTCTGTTGCGGTTTTATAGGCATTGATCAGCCCCGGTACCCCGAGTAATGTACCTCCAAAATATCGAACGACCACCACAAGCACATTCGTCACGTTCTTCGAATATAATGTATTGAGGATCGGGCGGCCTGCTGTTCCCGATGGTTCACCGTCATCGCTCATCCGGTAACTCATCCGGTCCGTACCCAGGCGGTATGCATAGCAATGATGGACTGCCTTGGGATGCAATTCGTGTAGTTCGTTCAGGTACGATCTGGCCTGTTCCTCGCTTTCGATAGGGTATGCGTAAGCCAGGAATTTGCTTCCCTTTTCTTTAAATAAGCCTTCCGCCGGTGCAGCAATGCTTTGGTAAGTATCGTCAAATAACACGGGCGCGGCGCTTTTTAAACTGATAAATAACTACGGTATAAGATAATGCGGCGAATGCGAAGGCCGCCATGCAGAAAAACACCACCGGAAGGTTCTGGCGCTGGTTTCCGAACAGCTCCGCAGAAAGAAATGCCCCCAGGCCAATACCTGCTTCCAGTGAAATAAACATAGTCGCGATCGCGCGGCCACGGTTATGATCGCCGCTCAGATCGACCGTCCAGGCAGAAAGCACCGGCGATAGAATGCCCATCGATATTCCAAAGAATGCAGCACCTGTGAGAAACATCGCCACCGATTCGGCAAACCCGGTCAGGATCATGGCTATGATTAGTACAATACAGCCTACGATGGTAACGGGCATGCGGCCGTGGCGGTCGGATATTTTACCGGCAAAGAGCCGTATCATGATCGACGAGATCGTAAACATCATGAAATACAAACCGCGGTTTTGCAATCCCAGGTAGCCGCTGAAATCCGGGGTGACGGTCGCCACCGCACCAAAGCCGAAGTAGCAGAGGAAGGTAATCAGTGCCGGACTGAACACATCAGGTTCGAAAATATCCCGCCGCGTGATCTGAAACGACTTTAAAGAGAGCTTTTGCTTTTCCTTCAAAGTCTCCTTCATATTCAAAAGGATCGCGATCGAAAGAAATGCAAGAAGCGACGATGTATAAAAGAGTGCGTTCAAAGAAAACTCCTGGCTGATCATGCTCCCGATCGCCGGCCCGAACGCCGAGCCGACGCTCATACACATGCCATGTATGCCCATTGCCTCCCCGCGCCTGTTCGCAGGTACGACATCGGCCACGTAGGCAGCCGTGCCGGTGGGCTTGAAGCCCGTTGAAAACCCATGCACGAGCCTCAGCAACAGGAACGGCATTACGGTTGTGAAAATCGGATATAAAAAGCCGCACACAAAACACACCAGCGACCCGAACGCCATAACCGGAACCCGCCCGATACGGTCGGTAAGCCGCCCACTGAATGGCCTGGAAAGTCCCGCTGTCAATGTAAACAAACCGATAATAGCGCCTTTGTATTCGGCCCCGCCCATGCTTGAAAGATAAGCCGGGAGCTCAGGGATCAGCATATTGAAACTGGAAGAGAATAGAAACGAGCTGAGGCCCAGCAACCAGAATTGCGTCGTAAATATTCCGGGAGAAGCTGTATTTTGCATCGCGCAAAATTACGACTAACTTCCATCAAAAGCAGAAAAACCTCACCATCGGTTTTCTGCGTTCGCTTTTTTCCCCAACTTTAACGCATGGTACGCATATTCTATAAGGAGGGTAAAGTCATCAAGCGGGAAAATGACATCCGCGAATTGGGCAAGGTAAAAAACCTGATCTGGGTCGATCTGCAATCGCCTTCCGCAGAGGAAGAAGAATGGGTCGAAAACAAGTGTAGTATCAGCTTCCAGACTCCCCAGGAAATCGTAGAAATCGAAAGCAGCTCTCGGTTCTTCGAGCAGAACGAAACGATCAACGCTAACTCCAACTTTCTCAAAATAGAGCGTGAGGGCTATGAAACTTACCCGGTTTCATTCATCCTGCACCAAAATGTACTTTTCACCTACCGGCGGGGCGATTCCAAGACTTTTGCCGACACTGTCAAAAAAATGAAAGTGAGCCCGGAAGGAATACAGGGAGGCGTCGATTTTATGCTATTACTGCTCGAAACGCGCATTGAGGCCGATGCTGACGCATTAGAGGGAATTTCGCGCGACATTTCATCCATCAGCAAGGACCTGAACCATGAACAAAAAACACGTCAGGAAGTCTTGCTCCGGATCAGCGGATTGCAGGAAATCACCATGATGCTCAGAGAAACGAGCATCGATAAGCAACGTGTTCTTTCGGGCATCCTGCGCAGCCAGTATTTCCCCGAAGACCGCAAAGAGCATCTTCGCATCATACTCAAAGATATCAACTCTCTGCTCGAATACACAACCTTCAACTTCGAAAGGCTGGAATATCTCCAGAACACGTTCATGGGCCTCATCAACTTGGAGCAGAGCCAGGTGATCAAGATCTTCACTGTTGTTACGATCATCTTTATGCCGCCCACCCTGATCGCGGGCATTTTCGGGATGAACTATGAACACATACCCTCTACCGGTGAGCCATGGGGATTCTGGCTATCACTGTTTCTGATGGTTTTCTCTTCACTGGTCGTGCTTTGGTTTTTCAGGAGAAAAAAATGGATTTAGGAATGAATTTTATTCAATCCCATCCTTTTTGCCGTCTTCCCGACGCGACGGCACAACTTTAATGCGTTCATTGTGTTGCGGAGAGCACAATAAAAACTGCATCACATTGTTAGTATATAGGCTATATTTACGCGATCGGATCCAATTGCCGGTCATCTCAACCCTCTTCCAACCATTTCCCTAACAATAGAGTCATTATTCCTAGCCACGCAGCTCCAACGGCGCTGGTCTGATATTTGCATTGAAAATATCCGTAAGGATATGGAAATGAGCTATATAATTCACAAAATGGAGAAGATCATGAACGCCATCCTGTTAGAAGGAATTATTAAAGAATCGGGTATTAAAAAACTTTTCATCTAACTTGATAACCGATTATCTATGAAAAGTATATCAGTAGTTATTCCCAACTATAACGGGAAACATTTATTTGAAAAGTATTTTGAGCATAATTATAGGGTTCTGCAAGATCTTGAAACAAATGTTCAGATTATTGTAATTGACGATGCATCCACGGACGATTCTGTTGCATATTTACAAGAACATTACCACGAAAAAATCACATTAATCCGAAAAGAAGTCAACTCAGGATTTTCGGATACTTGCAATATCGGCATTAAAAATGCAACTAATGAATTGATCTTCCTTTTGAATACGGATGTTACGTTGGAGCCAGGCTATATGGAAAAGCTCTACAAGTATTTTGAATTGGAAGACACATTCGGAGTCATGGGAAGAGTGATTGGCATGAATGATGATTTTATTCGCGAAGCCGCCAGAGAACCCAAAATATCCGGTAGAAAAATAAAATCATCCGACTTCTTTCACTTACAAAACATTAATGCATTCACGCCCACTTTTTATTTATCCGGCGCCATTGCATTAATGGATACACAAAAATTGAAAGCCATCAATGGATTCAACGAGATGTTCAATCCGTATTATGGAGAAGATCAGGAACTTTCAATTCGGGCTTGGCGCCTTGGCTGGAAATGTTATTACGAACATGATGCCGTATGCCGTCATGAAGTATCAGCCAGCACCAAGAATCATAATCACAAAAAGGCCATTAAGCGGATCCATTTCAGAAACAGATATTACGTTCACTACCTGCATTTGCAAGGGATGGATCTGAAACTGTGGCATCTGCAGATACTGCTCTGTGACGTATTGCTTGGCCTGTTTACACTTCAGTTCTTTAAAGTGGAAGCTTATTGGGACTTCTTTAAGAACCGCAGAAACTTGCAGGCAAAGAAAGTTGCCTTCAACAGGCAGATGAAAAAACATCACTCCGACATTGGCATTATCGACGTGATCAACAATTTCCGGCTCATGCTGAAGTACCAGCAGGTTATTAAATTGAACTAGGTAAGACTACGATATAAATCAAGGTATTCGGAAGCTGCCCTGTCCCAGGAAAAAAATCTTGCCCTGTTGCGGATTTTTTCCCTGGGCTTTGTCTTTTTATAATGATCCAGACTGCTTTTCAGCACATTACGCATATGTTCCGGCTCGAAACTATCGAAATAGTATGCACAATCTCCTCCGATCTCCGGCAACGAAGTACAGCGCGACAGGATGACCGGCTTCCCGTAGTACATTGCTTCAATGACGGGTAAACCGAACCCTTCCGCAATGGACGGAAAAACAAATGCGGTACAATTACTCAAATACCATTTCTTATCATTCTCGGACACCGGTCCGGTAAATATGACGCGATCCAGGACATTGAGCTTTTCAGCCTCCCGGATGATCGTCCTTTTATAGTCTCTGCTGCTATCGATACCCGCTATTATCAATCTTAATTCATTGTCCTTCAAAAGTGCCGGTAACACATGAAAGTTCTTCTTGCTGGCAATAGTCCCGATCGTAAATAGGAATGGCTTATCGATTGCATTGTCAGGCTTTCTGATTAAACCCGTATCGTCGATGTTACACCCGTTGTAAATAACCGAGGTAGGCTTATCCCTTAAATTGAGATGCCTTTTCAAATCTTCCAGAACGAAAAACGAAATCGCTACGATGTGATCAGCCCTGTCAATCTTGGTTTGCAGACGGGACAGATACTTTTTGATTCTACTTGCGGTCTTATTCTCGTCGTAAAGAAAATTTAAATCGTGGATTGTCAGCACAATAGCTACATTTTTACCGAAAGGATAATATCTTGACCCCTGGTAAGTACAATGCCAGATATCGACCGCTTTGGTATCGGGAAAAAATAACTTGTGAATGAAATGCTGGGATACATAATTGGCTTGTTCACCAAATGCATGTTCTGCGGAAGTAGGTAGATAAAATGCTATCCTTTCCTTCTCATTACCAATCTGTTTCAGAATCGAATTACCCAACTGAAGACAATAATGATAAAGTCCGGTGTGGGGATGCCGCATTCTTTCACAATCAATCAGAACATTTTTTAGCATGCTTATCTCAATCATTTTCTTTTGTACGCTTCCAATGCGTAGCAAAAACCATTTACAGGAATATAATTTACATCATATCCCAATTGATTAAGATATTGACTAACCATGAGCACATTATTCCGGTTATCAATATCGTGGACGTTTATCAGCATTGTTTCGATCCGGCAAATGATTTCCGGCGGGGTGTTAAAAATAATATCATATTCGCTCCCATCACAATCCATCCTCAACAAATTCGCTTTCGGTACATTTGCCGCGATTTCTGAAAAGAACCTGCCCGCACCGTCATTTCCTTACATTACGGGCATTAAAATCTCTTACCGAAGAGGCTGTCCTCTGATTAGCCTCTGTGTTCCCCCATCTGCGAACACTATCTCGCGGCAAGTTCCTGCGAGGGCATTCGGGCCACGCGTTGTCAAACCTTCTGATGGACGAAATATGCGAGCGCATTAGTCCAATATTACTGTCGAATGGCTTATACGCATAAATTTGGGCATTCTTTATTTTAGATAAAAGCAATATGTCAAAAAAACCGGCATCCGCACCGACATCGGTTGGCAAGCGGATCGTCCGGCGATATTGCGGGCAGAATTCCGATATGATAAGCCGGGTAAATCCTCCAAAAACAGGCAGAGACTGATGGGTGGGCGAAACATCAATCTGTTGGCTTTCGAGACAAAGTGTAGCATTCTACCCCGATAACGATATGTATACCGGAGATGGTCAGTGAATGCTGAGGTTCTGAGGGTATCTGCTCTGCGCCTCATCTCGTAGGGTTTGTTTGAATTTTAGCCCAAAGCGTGTAGCTTTGTTTTCTTCAGGCCCGGCCTTTTCAGCCAACGGCAAGTACGAACGTTATATAATTCTGATCTCCGTAAAATACTCAAATTAACTATGTCACAAGAACTTACCAGACAGGAGCCCCTGTTGATCGAAGACCCCTTGCGGTTTGTTTTGTTCCCTATCAAACATTCCGATATATGGGAAATGTACAAACGTCACGAGGCGTCTTTCTGGACAGCCGAGGAAATAGATCTGTCCCAGGACATGAAGGATTGGGAAAATCTTTCTGATGGTGAAAGGCACTTCATCTCTCACGTACTGGCATTTTTTGCGGCATCCGACGGAATTGTCAATGAAAATCTCGCTGTCAACTTTTTGAGCGAAGTACAATATGCGGAAGCTAAATGCTTTTACGGTTTCCAGATCGCGATGGAAAACATCCACTCCGAAACCTATTCTTTACTGATCGACACCTACATCAAGGACTCTGTGGAGAAGGACCGTCTCCTGCGTGCCATCGAGACGATCCCGTGTGTTCAGAAAAAGGCCGAATGGGCATTGAAATGGATCAACAGCCCGGTGTTTGCAGAACGCATTATCGCTTTCGCCGCAGTCGAAGGAATTTTCTTTTCGGGTTCTTTCTGCTCTATATTCTGGCTTAAAAAGCGCGGCTTGATGCCAGGCTTGTCATTCTCCAACGAACTGATCTCACGGGATGAGGGATTGCATTGCGAATTCGCGTGTTTGCTCTACACGAAACACATTGTGAATCAGCTGCCGCAGGAGCGCGTGATCGAGATTATGCTGGATGCCGTCGAGATCGAAAAAGAGTTTGTAACCGAGTCGCTTCCTGTATCCCTGATCGGTATGAATGCAGAATTGATGAAACAATACATTGAGTACATCGCCGATTTCTGGCTCGAAAGACTGGGATGTCCTAAGCAATTCAATTCCGCGAACCCATTCGACTTCATGGAATTGATCTCGCTTCCCGGTAAAACCAACTTCTTCGAAAAACGGGTTGGAGAGTATCAGAAAGCGGGGGTCATGAGCGGAGTGAAGGACAAGGAATCTGCTCACAAGATTTCATTCGATTCGGATTTTTGACACTGATTTGTCTTGCTGAGGGGAGTCTGCGCATATGCTTCGACTCCACTCAGCAAGACAATATTATTGGTCCACATCACAACTCCCCGAGCTCCTTCCAGACCAGCTCACTTTCATATCCCTTTCCCAGTGCAAACCTGGCCAGTTTTTGTTTCAGCTTGAAAGGATCGGGCTCAGTTTTCGACAGCAAGTTCCGCTTTTTCGAAAGCAGCTCCCTTAAGCCGGCAACATAGTCTTCATCGCCGATTTCATTCATTCCTTTTTCAATGCTGTATGTGCTCAGGCCGCGCCGGTTAAGCTCCTGCCGGATCTTCATTCTGCCCCAGTTTTTGACCCTGAATTTCCCTCCTGCATAAGTTTTTGCAAAGCGCTCCTCGCTCAGATAGTTCATCGAGATCAGTTCGGCAATCAGCTCATCGGCTTCATCTCCCCACACATTCCATTTCCTGAGCCGCTGCCGGACCTCCTCCTGAGTCCGCTCCTGGTAGGCACAATAGGAGGCTGCTTTTTGCAATATGAGCCGGTCCATGTATTCCTTTTTGTATTAAATAATCTTAACAACGTGCAAGGATAAAGAAAATATAACGGATGAATAACTATTTTTGAGTTTATAAATACCCCCTGTACAAATAGCAAAAACCTATACCCATGACTTTTCAGAGACGGTCTTTTTTAAAACTCCTTCCCGCATTATCAGGAATTCCATATCTGTCAACCCAGGCTGGCGCACAACCTGCGGCGAGAATATCGCTCCGCTTCATCGTCGCTTCGGATGGCCATTTTGGACAGCCTGATACAGAGTTCAAGACCTTCCATTCCGACCTGATCAGTTGGGTAAACCGCGAAAAATTACAGAAAGGAGTTGATTTCCTGTTTTTCAATGGCGATCTCATCCACGACGACCCCACGTTGCTGTATGATTTCAAAAGCACGATTTCCAACCTCAGCGTGCCCTATTACGTGAGCCGAGGAAATCATGATAAAGTGGGGCTCGATGTATGGCAAAGTACCTGGGGCTACCCTACCAATCACAGCTTCGCCAAAGGGGAATACGCATTCGTCGTAGGCGACACATCCAATGAAAAAGGGGAATATGTGTGTCCGGATGCTGCCTGGCTACGCAATGAACTGGCAAAGTACAAAGACAAAAAAGGCATTTTCGTGTTCCTCCACATTACCCCCGCTAAATGGACCGTCAACGGGATCGAATGCAAGGAGGTGATCGAGCTGTTCGAAAGTACGCCCAATGTAAAAGCTATTTTCAATGGTCACGACCACGACCAGGACAGCACTAAAATGTATGGTAAAAAACCTTATTTCTTCGACGGCCACTTCGGTGGTAACTGGGGAACGGCCTACAAGGGGTACCGCATTGTCGAGATTTATGAAGACCACACCTGGCAGTCGTACCAGTACAATCCTACGGCAGCGCCGGTTTTGAATACTTTTTCAGGTAAAAGCTAGGTTATTCAGTCCAGCAGGTTTTCAATGTCGCGGAGGTCCTGCGGGCCGGTTGCTACTTTTCCTCGTTCAATAGGCTTATCAGATTTAAATATTCCTGTTCCATTACCTAATGGCGGATTGAGTGGTTAAATACCGGTGTATCCACATTGCTAAGCTGGTACAGATTTTTAACCACTTGATTCATTTGAACAATCAACCGCTCAATGGACCTACTCAGTGGACAGCCTCATTGGTTTTACAAGAATGGAGCTTTACAATCATACCCTGCGTTATCAGAAAACATCACCTCGGAAATCGTCATCATGGGCGGCGGGATTACAGGCGCATTACTGGCCTGGCACCTGACAGAAGCCGGTTTTCCCGTAGTAGTGCTCGAAAAAAGGCACATTGGAATGGGCAGTACTTCCGGCTCGACCGCATTATTGCAGTATGAAATCGACACCATGCTCACGGACCTGATTGATCGCATTGGAGAAAAAAAGGCGGTCCGCAGCTATCTCCTGTGCGTCGAAGCCATTCACAAAGTCCATAAAATTGTTGACTCCCTGTCTGTCAAAACCGGGTTTTCCCTTAAAAAGAGCGTGTACTATGCTTCCAAGAGGGACGACCTTCCTGCTTTGGAAAAAGAATATGCTGTCCGTAAAAAGGTCGGCATCGACGTAGATTGGTGGGACCAGGCCACACTAAGGTCGCATTTCCCGGGTATCCGGAAAAGCGGTGCCATTCTTTCGCACGATGGTGCACAGGTAGACGCCTACGCTCTTACTCATGCATTGTTCCAGCATTGTATCCGGAAGGGGGCGCGCGTGTATGACACCGTGGAGATCACAGATATCCACCACGAACGAAAAGGGGTCTCGCTTACCCTCGACAATGGGACGGTCGTCAAAACCCACAAACTGATCGTGGCGGCAGGCTACGAATCCCAAAAGCTGATTTCACACAACTTTGTAAGGCTGCATTCCTCTTATGCGATCGTGAGCAAGCCCATTCTGCAGGAAAAGGAACTCTGGTATCAAAACGCATTATTGTGGGAAAGCGCCCGTCCTTACCTGTATCTCCGGACCACCGAGGACAACAGGGTGCTTATTGGTGGAAAAGATGAAATGTTTCAGAGCGCGACAAAAAGAGATAAGCTCCTTCATCGCAAAGCGAAAGAGCTGGAACAGAATGCAAGGAAGATGTTCCCCTCCCTGCAACTGGTCACCGACTATGCCTGGTGCGGAACTTTCGCAGAAACCGAGGACGGCTTGCCATTTATCGGCAGTGTGAAAGAACACCCGAATACCTGGTTTGCATTAGGTTTTGGAGGCAATGGTATTTTGTTCAGCATCATAGCCGCGGAGATCATTACAGATGTGATCAGCGGAAAGCAAAATAAGGATGCGGCTACTTTCAACTTCGACAGGCTTGGCAAGTCATGAAACCCGCCAAGCCTGCGGACGCATCAGATCACTTTAATGAGGTGATTTTTCTTTCCTTTCGAAACCAGAAGGAATTTGTTTTGTAATAATGCAAATTCCGTCAAAGGCTGCTCAGCCGAACTTGCTTTTATTTTATTGATACTAACCGCATTCTGCTGGATCGCACGCCGGGCCTCGCCTTTGGAGGTATAAACCTCGGACCGCGTCGTCGTCGAAATCAGATCGGTTAAATTGGTGCATTCATCCCATTCCGAACGCGTAATCTCAGTTTGAGGCACGCCATCAAAAACGGCGTCAAACTCATCTTCGGCAATGCTCTGCAAAGTTTCCAGGGTTGCTTTGCCAAACAACACTTCCGAAGCTTTCAGTACCAGATCATAGGCCCTCTGCGAATGGATCCGGATCGTCAGTTCCGAAGCCAATGCTTTTTGCATAATACGCAAATGCGGCTCGGCGGTATGGCTCGCTTCCAGCGCCTCTATTTCCTCGCGGCCTTTTAACGAAAATACACGCAGGTAACGCGGCATATCATCATCGCTCTGGTTCAGCCAGAACTGGTAAAACTGATAAGGCGACGTTTTCGACGCATCCAGCCAGATATTTCCCCCTTCGCTTTTTCCGAATTTCGAGCCGTCGGATTTGGTTACGAGCGGGGTCGTCAAGGCATATGCTTTGAAATACCCTTCCTCGTCACCCTCTTTTCTGCGAATGATTTCGGTACCGGTCGTAATGTTACCCCATTGGTCCGATCCGCCCATTTGCAGCCGGACGTTCTTGTTTTTATATAGATGATAAAAATCGTAGCCCTGCAAAAGCTGATACGAAAATTCGGTAAATGAAATACCCGTTTCAAGCCGCTTCCTGACCGAATCTTTGGACATCATATAATTGACACTCAAAAACTTACCGGCATCGCGAAGGAATTGCAGAAAGCCTATATCCTTGAACCAGTCGTAATTGTTCACCATCTCGGCCGAGTTCTCACCACTGTCAAAGTCCAGAAACTGTTCCAGCTGCTTACGGATACCTTCCTGGTTGATCCGCAATGTATCCTCGTCCAGGAAAGAACGCTCCGCAGCCTTGAACGACGGATCGCCGATCATACCCGTGGCACCACCTACCAAAGCAATAGGCTTGTGCCCTGCCCGCTGGAAATGCACCAGGAGCATAATGGTGGCAAGATTCCCGATGTGCAGCGAAGGCGCCGTGGGATCGAAACCGATATAGCCGCAGGTCATCTCCTTCTGAAGTTGCTCATGGGTCCCGGGCATCATGTCATGCAGCATGCCCCGCCAGCGTAATTCTTCTATAAAATCAATCGCCATTCTAAAAAACTGTTGCTTATTTAATATCGAACCGCAAAGGTAAAGGTTATCGGTTTGAAAACTTCCAATGGCCGGATGCTTTTGAGAATCGGAAGGATTATTCATTCAAAAACCCATAATTTTGCATTAATAACAGATTTTCCGCACCCTATCATCAACAAAATCATGTCATTACGACTGCCTGTGCTGTTTTTTATTCTGCTGTCACTTTGGGGTCCGTTGGCCGGTTTCGGCCAGACAACCTATTGTAACCCGATGGATATCGATTACAAATACAATTTTGAACAGCTCAATGAAAACATTAGTTACCGATCCGGCGCTGATCCTGTGATCATCAACCACAAAGGCGAGTACTTTCTGTTTGTGACCATTTCGGGTGGTTACTGGCATTCCAAAGACATGCTGCACTGGCAATACCTGACCGCCAACCGCTGGCCTTTTGAAGATATGTGCGCCCCCGCGGCAGTTTCGGTCCGCGATACCTTGTTTTTATTTCAATCCACCTTCGAATCCCGGCCGATATTGTATTCGGTGGCACCGGAAAAAGGTATTTGGGAGTTCTACAACCGATGGACGCCACGCCTGCCGAAGGACATCGGGCCCTGGGATCCTGCATTATTCCACGACCCCGATACCGACAAATGGTACATGTACTGGGGCTCTTCCAATGTTTACCCCATTTTCGGCTCTGAATTAGATTATTCCAAACGGCTGGCATTCAAGGGACAATATCAATCCATGTTTTGGCTTAATCCTTACGAGCACGGCTGGGAAAGGTTTGGTCCGAATCACTCCGATCCTTTCAAACCATTTACCGAAGGTGCCTGGATGACCAAGCACAAAGGCAGATACTACCTGCAATACGGGGCTCCCGGCACGGAGTACAATGTATATGCCAATGGCACCTATGTGAGCGACGCGCCACTGGGGCCATTTACCTATGCGCCGTATAACCCGGTCTCATACAAGCCAGGGGGATTTGCCACCGGCGCAGGGCATGGCAACACTTTTCAGGATAATTATGGCAACTACTGGAATACCGGAACGTCCTGGATCGGGCTGAACTGGGCCATGGAACGGCGGATCGTGCGCTACCCGGCAGGTTTTGACAAGGATGGGCAGATGTTTGCCAACACCCGTTTCGGAGATTTCCCCCACAAAATGCCCGACAAGACCTGGCAAGGGAAAGGCGACGCACTTTTTACCGGCTGGATGCTGCTTTCTTATAAAAAACCGGCGACAGCATCGTCAACCCTCGATACGATGGCGGCTCAGAAAATTACGGACGAAAACCCACGTACATTCTGGGCCGCGAAGCAAAATAAGCCGGGAGAAACCCTGACGATCGATTTACAAGCTGAACAGGACATCAAAGCTGTGCAGATCAATTACACCGACTACAAATCGGATATTTTTGATAACAAGCCGGAGAAGGTCTACACCCAATTCAAGATCCTGACATCGAAAGACGGTAAAAAATGGGACCTGGCCAGTGACCTCACGCGACAACCCAAGCGCGATCGCCCCTGCGCGTACATCGAGCTCACGGCTCCTGTCCGCGCGCGCTATGTGCGATACGAGCATGTATATGTAGGCTCGCCCATTCTCGCGATCAGTGAATTCCGGGTTTTTGGGAATGGCTCTGGGAAAGCGCCATTAACTCCTGCTGACTTTTCCGCAGTTCGTCAGAAAGATACGCGCAATGCGGATCTGAAGTGGGAAAAGGTACCTGGCGCAACCGGCTACAATGTGCTCTGGGGTATCGCGCCCGACAAGCTTTATCAGACGTATCAGTTCTGGCATGACGAACCAAACACATTTGAGTTACGGGCATTGAATGTGGGAGTTCCCTACTACTTTGCTATTGAAGCCTTTAATGAGAATGGGGTATCGGCAGTGAGTAAAGTTGTTTCGGTCAAATGAGCGAGGTTCAAATCACCTCCTCAGGAAGGAATTCGATGTTTTCATAAATCGACCGGAGTGTCATTTCAAAATTGAATGCATTCAGGCGGATCACATCATCCGCATTTTCGAACGTCCGGTACAGCCAGATATCCGTTTCCTCCGAGCGGGAATACAGTTCCACATAAAATTCGTTTTGCGAAACGAGCATATAGTATTGCAGAGAAGCAATGCTCTTATAACGCCTTAACTTGAAACCACGATCGTAGGTGGCCGAAGTTTTAGACAATACCTCTACTAGGATGCTGGGATGCTTGATGATGTAAGTCCCGGCAATGTCGGTGGCCGAGCAAGTCACCACCACATCGGGATAAGGATAGTAAATATCGGAGACTTTTACTTTGACATTTTCTGAAAAAATACGACACCCTTTCGGCCTGAAAAAGCCTTTGAACGCCGACCGAACATTATCCACAATGTCGTTATGATTCAAGGTTGTGCCTGCCATTGCAAACACTTCCCCGTCATAAAACTCGTGACGGATTTCACTTTTTTCCTCCATTTCGAAGTACTCTTCGACCGTGTATCTCTGTTCGGCTATTTGTGCGTGTCCCATATTGTTCTCGTTATCAGGAGACAAATTACAGGAAAAAAGTTTCAAATGAAATTATGCAGGGCTTTCGTTGAGCCACAATAAAGAAGAATCTCCATAGCTCAAAAACCGGTAGTCTTTCTCCAGAGCCTCCGAATAAATCCGCTTCCAGTCCGGGCCTACAAATGCCGCGACGAGCAGGATCAATGTCGAGCCAGGTTGGTGATAGTTGGTAATAAGCCCGCGGCACAGCCTGAACCGGTAGCCGGGAAAGATAAAAATTTCCGTTTCGCCGATAATCTGAGTCAAGCCTTCCGCATCCATGTGCGTTGCGATGGCTTGCAGGGATTGCTGCGCAGTAGGTAATTCGGCTTCGGCAAATGGATAGGGATAGAGCTTCCCGATGCTGAACTCCGTAGTCTCCTGCCGAAACAGTTTGACGCCGTACCAGTAAAGGCTTTCGAGCGAACGAAGAGACGTTGTGCCTACCGGCACGACATGACCGACAGATTTCAGCAGGTCATCGATCACTGTTCTGGTAAAAACAACCTGCTCCGAATGCATGCGATGCTCGGTCACTTTTTCCACCTTGATCGGCTGAAATGTACCGGCTCCGACGTGGAGTGTGAGAAAAGACCTCCGTACGCCCTTTGCGTCGAGCGCACCGAAAACCTCAGGCGTGAAATGCAGCCCTGCCGTAGGCGCGGCGACTGCACCGTCGTAATGTGCGTAAACGGTCTGATAAGTTTCCAGATCCGGCTCTTCGGTATCACGATTCAGATAGGGAGGCAGCGGTATTTCGCCTAATGCCTTGATAATTTCAAGGAAGGTCAGGTCAGAACCCCAGGTCAGCCGCACCAGGTTATGCTCATAATCATGGTAAACGGCCGTGAGCGTAACCTGCTCCCCATTCACCTGAATCTGATTGACAAGCTCATCCCCTTGTTTCCAGCGTTTTTTATTGCCTATCATGCATTCCCATACACAGGATTGCGTCGCCAGCATTGCGTCGTTGATAATGCGGGTGGGAAACTCGGGATGCAGGAGTAATAGCTCGATAACGGCCCCGGTCGGCTTTCTGAAATGCGCCCGGGCCGGTATCACTTTGGTATCGTTAAAAACAAGCAGCGTATCTGCGGGTAGCTGGTCGCATAAGTCCGAGAAGCGCAGATGCGACAAGTCTCCGTTTCGGTAGACCATCAGTTTCGACTGGTCCCTTACCTCCATGGGATACTTCGCAATCCGAACATCAGGAAGATCGTACACGTAGCTTTGCAAGTCTATCGCCTCCGCCTGACGCCACCACAATGCATCGATATCCGATCGGCTCCTATCAGCTTCTTCCATGAACGGGTTCATTAAAGTTTATCCTCCGGAACCGGCGGCCATAGCAAACGCAATGGAAGCAGGAATACGAACAGCACCAGCGCAAGACTGGCGTAGTACAGCCAGGAAAAGTCAAAGACATCCAGTTTATAGCTCGTGCTATTGATCGTCGCCAGGGCCAGAAGGCTAAACCCGATGATCGTATTGATCACCGCTACCAGGCAGAACAGCCAGTTGGTAAGGTGTTCGTTCAGTTCGGTTCGGTTAGCGGCCCATTCCTTGCGCTTGAGGATCGGCAAATGCATAGGGTCTACATTGGGAATGTGGCGCGCGATCCCGGTAATCAGGACATTGTTCAGCAGGAAAAGGCCCATAACAATGTAAAAAACGTGCTCCTTATCCACATATCGCTCGGCAAGGCCACTATCCGAGAAGTCGACCGCGACCATTTCGGGGAAAAGAGAGTATGTCCAGACCAGCGCGCCGATAACGAATAATAAAGATGCCCAACGCCAGATCTTTATTGCAAATGTTGTAACTTTCATGAATTGGTAACCTTTTAGAGAGGTCTTTTCGCCATAGTAAATCAGGGTGCAAAATTAGGTTGGGAAGCTTCCAAAACCTAATTGAAGGCAAGCAATTCACGCCCTCCCTGAAAATTTGAATCAGTGAACTTAATCAGATATGAAGCATATAGCACGGCCTACTGGCCTGAATGATATTCAAATCAGCCTTCTCAGGATGTTTAACAGAAACATTCCCGATGAAGATGTAATGGAAATTAAACGGGTATTAGTCAAACACCTTAGTGGGCGCCTGCTGGCCGAAGTGGATATGACCGTCGCTAAAAAAGGTATTTCAGAAACGGACTACAAGAATCTCGAATCCGCCGATATCAGGACAAAGCCCGGCACACACGATAAATAAATTGAAGCTAGTTATCGACACGAATGTTCTAATCAAAACCATCAACAGGTCGAATCAGGAATTTTCGATTTACGAGTCGTTTGTCAATGAAAAATTCGAATGGGTCGTCAGTACAAGTATTCTCGATGAATATGAAGAGAAGCTGGCAGAATTTTATTCCGAAAAAACCGCGCAGTTTGTTATTGAAATCCTCTGCACTGCCGATAATGTTGTCTTTGCAGAGCCGCACTTCCAGTGGAACCTCATTCTCAACGACCCTGATGACAATAAGTTTGCCGACCTGGCTATTTCAGCAAATGCCAATGCCTTGGTCACATTTGACAAACATTTTGACATATTCAAAAATCTCGATTTCCCAAAACTGACCGTACTCAATCCTGGGCAACTCATTCATCTTCTCAAATCTTGAAGACTGAAGCCCCTGATACCGACATTTAATACAATGAAAATCTACACCAAAACCGGTGACAAAGGTACTACATCCCTTATCGGAGGTACGCGACTGAGTAAGGCACACGTGCGCATAGATGCATACGGCACGATCGATGAGCTGAATAGTTATATAGGAATGCTGCGCGACCAGCCTGTCAACGAAAACCGGAAAGATCTGCTGAAAGAGATTCAGGACCGCCTGTTCACCATTGGCTCTCATCTGGCCTCTGAACCTGATCAGAAAAAGAAAATCCTGCCCGACCTCTACGACGAGGATATCACCCTTCTCGAAAAAGAAATGGACGGGATCGACAGCCGAATCCCCGCGCTAAGATCGTTCATCCTCCCTGGCGGGCATTCCTCCGTTTCATTCGGACACATTGCGCGCACTGTTTGCCGGCGTGCGGAGCGAAATGTTATTCATTTGCAGCAGGGTGAGGAAGTAGAGCCGATCGTGGTTCGATACCTCAACCGCCTGTCCGACTACCTTTTCATGCTGTGTCGCGCCATGACGTACGAGTTAGGCATTGAAGAAGTTACGTGGCAACCGCGTGTTGTTCGTCAAAAATAATTGTTATACTAAATATCAATTATTTACAGATTTAATTTGTTAAATTGCGGGACTTAGGAAAGAATGCGCCGGGGTCTCCAAATCCTGCCTTTTTTCTGATTGTAAGCTTCGGAAAGCGTTTGAAAAATTAAATTTTTGGCATCATGACAGCCGACACAGTACAAATAGAAGTTCAGCAAACTACCCAATCCCGTTTGCAGGAGGTTGACTTCAACAACCTCGTTTTTGGACGGAACATCTCCGACCACATGTTTATCGCCGAATACCGTGAAGGCCAATGGCAAGATCTTCGTATTGTCCCTTACGGTGACCTCTCTCTTAGCCCCGCAACAGCCGCACTGCATTACGGACAGGCTATCTTCGAGGGAATGAAAGCCTATAAAAATGACGCGGGCGAAGTCCTTCTTTTCCGCGCCATCGATAACTGGAAACGGCTGAACAAATCGGCCGAGCGGCTTTGCATGCCGGCAATCCCTGAAGAGATTTTCATGAACGGCCTCACCGAACTGCTTCGTCTGGACGCAGGATGGGTGCCTTCACAGCCCGGCTGCTCATTGTATATCCGTCCTTATATGTTTGCCACCGACCCCTATATCGGTGTCAAAGCATCTGATTCATACTATTTCATCATTTTCACCAGCCCGGTAGGCACCTACTATGCCAAACCTCCACGGGTGAAAGTGGAAACTCATTTCATCCGCGCTGCCGAAGGCGGCGTAGGCGCGACCAAATGCGCAGGTAACTACGCAGGCTCGCTGTACCCGGCCAGATTGGCCCAGCAGGAAGGCTACGATCAGCTGATCTGGACTGACGCCCGCGACCACGCGTACATCGAAGAATCCGGTACCATGAACATCATGTTCGTACTGGATGGCAAACTGCTTACACCGCATGTTTCCGAGACCACACTGGACGGTATCACACGCAAAAGTATTGTAGCTGTCGCCCAGCACTGGGGCATTCCGGTGGAAGAACGCCGTATCAGCGTGAAAGAAATCATTGACGCATTGAAAGAAGGCAGACTGGAAGCTGCATTCGGTGCAGGTACCGCGGTAGTAATTTCTCCGTTCGCAACGATCGCGTACGAAGGTGTTGACTACCCATTGCCTGAAATCAAGGAAGATTCATTCGTGAACAAAGTAAAAAACTACCTCACCGACCTCCGTACCGGCAAAGAAGAAGATGTTTTCGGCTGGATGCTGAAGGTTTAGTGAGTCAATGAGCCGCAGTGGAACTGGGAATGAGTCGATGAGTCAATGAGTCAATGAGTCAATGAGTCAATGAGTCAATGAGTCAATGAGTCAAAAGGCCATTGCGCCAGAAAGAGTTCAAAGTTTTAGGTGTAACCCAAAACTTTGAACTCTTTTCATTATTCGGTCATTCAATCATTCAAAATTTATTTATTCATTCACTCATTTACTCATTCACTCATTCACTCATTCACTCATTCACTCATTCAAAATTCATCCACACCTCACACAAACGTCCTCGTTCCCGAATAGTTGTCCCGAAACTCCTTCGGCGTACAGCCATTCCTGCTTTTGAAAATCCGGTTGAAATACGAAAGATTATTGAATCCACATTTGTACGCGATCTCGGAAATCGTATTGGTGGTATTGATCAGTGACCTCGACGCATGCCCCAGCCTGATCTCATTGAGACTCTCGACAAAGGTCTTACCCGTCCGTTTTTTAATAAACCTGCTGAACGATACTTCCGACATTCCGGCCAGCCTGGCCACCTCTGCCAGGTTCACGTCCTTGTCGTAGCTATCGCGCATATAGGTAAACACCTTTTCGATCCTGCGGCTGTTGAAATTGACATTATCTTCGGTAAAAGTGCTGTTCGACAGCGTGCGCATGTTCCGGGAAACGGACAAATCATGCAGGATCGACATCAACTCCAGCATCGAATCGAAGCCGCTCTTCTCCGCCAGCGTCGTAAGCCTCGGTTTAATCCGCTCTATCGTCTCTCTTGAAAACGAAATCCCTTTGGCCGATTTCTCCAGTAATGACTTTACGAAGAACAACTGGTTTCTTTTCAGAAACTTGTCATCGAACAAATCCCGGTGAAACTGCACCGTTACCTCCTTGATTTCAGGCATTCCTTCCTCCCATTTGTAGGAATGGGTGAGCCACCCGTGTGGCAAATTGTTCCCCACCAACACCAGCTCAGCATCATCGATCACTTCGGTATGATCTCCGACGACCCGTTTCACACCTTTGCCCGACAGGATCAGGTTCAGCTCGAATTCCTCATGACTATGAAGCGGGAAATCGAATATGGTCTTTCTTCGGTCAAAAACCGTAAAGCAGTCGTATTGGGTCAATGGGGTAATCTCGCGGTAAATTTCACTCATAGGCTAAATGGTATTTTTAAATTAAATTTAAAATGGCATCACCAGGTTAGCGTGCGCTTGTTATATTGAGGTAACAATTTAAAGATTAATTATTATTAATGCCAGTCCCGCACATACGAAGTTGTACCTCCAAAAATGCCCCATTGTCCTGGATATTAACCCTCTGCCACCCTATAACTTGTTAGTATTGGTCTAATCATGGATAAAAAAGTATTATATCCTGCCCTGGTTTTGTCAATAAGTTTGTACCGAACCTGCCAGTTGCCGTCCGTTGCCGACATATGGAAATTGAACATGCGGGTTCGTTCATGAAAATCAGGGCGATCGACCTCCTCGTCATAATACTCTATCTGGCAACGGTAATGTTTATGGGGATATACCTCAAAAAACAGGCTGCCAGAAGCAAGAACGACTATCTCCTGGGCGGTAAGTCTATGCCGTTCTGGATGCTGGGCATTTCCAATGCATCAGGTATGTTCGACCTTTCCGGCACGGCATGGATGGTCGCTATCATGTTCGTTTATGGTGTTAAAAGCATCTGGCTGCCTTGGCTGTGGCCGGTTTTCAATCAGGTATTTATGATGGTCTATCTATCGTTATGGCTGCGAAGGTCCAATGCCGCTACCGGCGCGGAGTGGATGCTATTCCGCTTCGGTGACCGCAACGGCGCGGGACTTTCCCATAAGATCATCATCGTTTTCGCGTTGCTGAGTTGCCTGAGCTTTATGGTTTACGGCTTCACCGGACTTGGTAAGTTTATCGAGATATTCATCCCCTGGGAACTTGTCAGTCCATTCCTGCCCTTTACGTTGCGCCCCGACTATGTCCCTCATTTCTATGGTGTGGTTTTTACTGTATTTACAGCCTGCTATGCGTTACTCGGAGGCATGAAAAGCATCGTCTGGGCCGATATGCTGCATTACCTAGTGATGACGGTCGTTTGCATTTCCGTTGCTGCAATGGCTTATGCTGCTCTTCCCGCCACGGATTATTTACCGGTGCCAACTGGCTGGACGGACCTGTTTTTCGGCAAAGACCTCGACCTCGACTGGGAAGAGCGCCTGCCTGCGGCAGCCGAGAAATTGCGGGCAGATCGCTTTTCTCCATTCAACTACTTTTTTGCACTAATGGCAGCCAAAGGGATCCTGGCAAGTCTCGCCGGACCCGCCCCGAACTACGATATGCAAAAAATACTCTCTACCCGGTCGCCACGGGAAGCCGCGCTGATGAGCATGATTGTCAATATCGTCCTGCTGCCGACCCGGTATCTGTTTATTACCGGCATTACAGTGCTTGGGTTGCTGTACTTCCAAAACCTGGATATAACTACGCAATCAGGAACGGACTTTGAAAAACTCCTCCCCGCTGTCCTGAATGCCTACATCCCCTCCGGTCTGCTGGGTTTAGTGCTGGTCAGCCTGATGGGCGCTTTTATGGGTACTTTCGCAGGCACTTTTAATGCCGCACAGGCGTATTTTGTGAATGACATTTATCTCAAATCCATCCGCCCGCATGCCAGCAACAAGCAGATCAGTCAGGTGAGTTATGCGACAGGCCTTGTCATCGTGGCCGTCAGTATTTTGCTCGGCCTGCTCGCCCGGGATGTGAACAGTACACTGCAATGGATCGTATCTGCTTTGTATGGCGGCTACATTGCTTCCAATGTGCTCAAATGGTACTGGTGGCGTTTCAACAGTTCGGGATTCTTCTGGGGAATGTTATCGGGCATCATCTGTGCCCTGCTCTGTCCTTACCTCTTCCGGGATACCCTCCCACTGTATTATTTCCCGCTAATACTCACAATCTCCCTCCTTGGTGCCGTGATCGGCGCACTCGTCGCGCCACCGACTGATATGGCCGTGCTGAAAGCATTTTATAAGAACGTCAATCCATGGGGATTCTGGGGGCCCGTCAGGCGGGAAGTGCAAAGGGAGGAGCCGCTCTTTATCCCAAACCGGCATTTCCGCAGAGACGTTACCAATGTGGGCATTGGAATAGCAGCCCAGACCGCCATTACGCTGATCCCGGTTTTTTTCATTCTGAAAATGACAGATGAAACCTGGGCAGCCTCCGCGGTATTCATGGTATCGACAGCCATTCTCTGGAAGACGTGGTATAAAAACCTCCCTGATCAATAAGCACATCGACAAACCTCACAATAGAGCATGACTATCTTTGAAGAGCGCTTCCAGCAAATCAGGCGTGAGAAGCAGAAGCTGTTTGAAATGCCGAACGAGAAGCTGCCAACCGGTGACGGGATTTGCGACCGCTACCAGTCTCCGGTCCTCACAGCTGCTCATGTTCCGTTGTTCTGGGAATACGACCTGAACCCGGGCAGCAACCCGTTCCTGATGAAAAGATTTGGCATCAATGCAGTGTTCAATGCGGGAGCCATTAAACTGGACGACAAATACCTGCTCGTGGTACGCGTCGAAGGTTATGATCGTAAATCCTTTTTTGCGGTCGCGGAGAGCCCCACCGGCACCGACCAATTCCGGTTCTGGGACTATCCGCTGGCACTGCCGGAAACGTCCGAACCGGATACCAATATTTATGACATGAGGCTCACCAAGCACGAAGACGGCTGGATCTACGGGCTCTTCTGTACCGAACGCCAGGACCCTTCTGCCACAATCGGAAATGAATCGCAGGCGATTGCACAGTGCGGGATCGCCCGCACACGCGATCTCGTGACCTGGCACCGCCTTCCCGACCTGAAAACAAAGTCGCCCCAACAGCGAAATGTGGTTTTGCATCCGGAGTTTGTGAATGGGCAATATGCATTTTACACCCGTCCGCAGGATTCTTTCATCGAAGCCGGGCTGGGAGGAGGCATCGGGCTGGGCCTCTCCACCTGCATTGAAAACGCCGAAGTGACAGAGGAAGTGATCATCGACCCGAAGAAGTACCACACCGTTTATGAGTCAAAAAACGGACAGGGTCCGGCGCCGATCAGGACCCGGCTGGGCTGGCTGCATCTCGCACATGGGGTGAGGCATACCGCTGCCGGGCTGCGCTATGTGCTGTATCTTTTTCTCACAGATCCCGATCATCCCGGCACGGTCACACACAAGCCGGCAGGTTACCTGCTCGCACCACAGGGCAGGGAGCGGACAGGCGATGTGGCGAACGTGCTATTCTCCAATGGGTGGATCCTCGATGACGATGGCACTGTTCTTATTTATTACGGCTCGTCAGACACGCGCCTGCATGTGGCGACCTCTTCGATCGAACGCCTGCTGGATTACGTGGTCAACACCGCGCCGGATGGCTTTACTTCCGCAGCGTCCCGGTCTACATTGACCCGGCTTATCGACCGGAATCTGGCGTTGGTAACGCGTAATCTGACCGAACAAGAGCCGCTGCTCGACCGATAGACACCTCCCCAATACGTATAAGCATTACCGGCACTGCCCGAAACTTTCCCGCTTACCGGCAATTGAATTAAATCAATGCAGGATAGCCTACTGCTTTAAATGCGCCCGTACACGGGGATAAAGCCACATTTAGAACTAAGAGTGCTTTAATCTCATCGTTAAAAAGGTGTTAAAAATGTGTTATTTTTAGATAAAAAAGCACTATATAAATATGGAGTTAACCGCGGTATATTTGACCCGATTTTCAGCATTATTTTCTTAATGCAGCTATACCATTTAACCTATCAGAAGTACGTAACTGTATGAAAAAAAATCTACTAGTTAAAATGCTGATACTGTTCACTGTGCTCTCCCTCCGGGGTTATGCGCAGGAGGTGACAGTATCCGGGAAAGTAAGCGACGCCACCGGCGGCGAGATTGCCGGTGTGAACGTCGTTGTCAAAGGTACCACCAGAGGTACAACCACCAACGACAAGGGTGAATATAGTATTACCGCGGACAAGGGTAAAACTCTAACATTCAGCTACATTGGTTACATAACCAAAGAGGTGGTTGTGGCAAATGCTACCAACATCAACATTTCACTGGCCGCAGAAGCCACCGCATTGAACGAAGTGGTCGTTACCGCATTGGGTATCAGCCGTGAAAAACGGTCACTGGCTTACTCCATCACCGAAGTCGGCGGTGCCAATCTGACAGCCGCCCGGGAAGCAAATCTCGGGAATGCGCTCGCTGGTAGGGTTGCAGGGGTAAATGTGAGCAAAATAGCGTCGGGTCCAGCAGGCTCCTCACGCGTGATCATCCGCGGCAACAAATCGCTGCAGGGCAACAATCAGCCATTGTATGTAATCGACGGTATCCCGATGGACAATAATAACTTCGGTCAGGCAGGGTTGTGGGGCGGCTCCGACGAAGGCGATGGCTTGTCGAGCATCAATCCCGACGACATTGAGTCGGTAGTCGTGTTGAAAGGTGCGAATGCTGCGGCTTTGTACGGTTCACGCGCCGCCAACGGGGTCATCAACGTGACCACCAAGCGCGGGACTAAAAGAAAAGGGATTGGCATTGAGTTCGGCTCCAACTATGTGTTCGAAAAGCTGAATGACCTCTCAGATCTGCAGCATACCTATGGCAGCGGCTCCTATGTGAACAATGTGGCTTCCAAACCAGCTACGCAAAGCCAGGCCTACGAATGGGGCGACGACTCCTGGGGGCCGAAATATGACAACAGCCAGGTGGTCGGTTTTGACGGCAAAATGCGCCCCTATGCTTACCAGGGCGATAACTTCTCCCGTTTTTACAAAACAGGTCACGCATTTACCAACAACATTGCACTATCAGGCGGAAATGAAACCCAAAATTTCCGGGCGTCTGTCACGAACCTGAGCAGCAGCACCATCATCCCTAATTCCGGTTATGACAGGATCAACCTCTCCTTGTCGACCAATGCAAAATTCGGAAAGAGACTGACGTTGGACGCCAAGGTGCTCTATTCTGAAGAAAAGGCCAAGAACCGCCCGAACGTTTCCGACTCTCCGGGCAACGCGATTCAATCGGTATGGCGGACTCCGGGCAACTATAATATACTCGATTACTACGGCGACCCTGCAAAACCAGGAGCAATCCCGGCGGGAACAGATGCCGCCAGCCTGAGCATCTTCGGCAAAAGAGTAGGTGAGGAATTTCAGCAGGCGGCCAACAACTGGGGCCAAAATCCGTACTGGGTTACGCACCAGTTTATAAAAACCGACAAAAAAGACCGCTTTATCACCTCAGGTGCATTGAAATACCAGATAACCGATTGGTTGTACGTTCAGGGGCGTGTCGGGCTTGACAAGTATCAGCGACGCTCCGAAGGGCTTACGCCGGAAGGAACGGGCTATCAGCTAGGGGGTGCACGGAACATGGGAACATGGAATGTCCAGGAACTCAATGCCGAATATACCGTGGGCTTCAATAAAGAGTTTGGCAAAATCGGTATCAATGCATTTGCAGGCGGAAACCGCATGCGGAGAAAATACGAATACCAGAACGTGTATGGTAATGGTTTTAACGTCCAGTTCTTCCCGGCTATCAACAATGTCAAAACGAAGGGTTGGGATTATGACCCCAAAGAAAGCGGCATCAACTCGCTCCTGGGCTCGATGGAACTCTCCTATGACGGCTATCTGTTCCTGAATGCTACTGCACGAAACGACTGGTTCTCGGTCCTGAATCCCGAAACCAACAGCATTCTCTATCCTTCGGTAGGTACCAGCTTCGTGTTCTCCGATGCGTTCAAAAACCTCCCATCCTGGTTGTCTTACGGTAAAGTCCGTGCATCCTGGGCACAGGTGGGCAATGTTACGATCGATGCCTATTCGACCAACATGACTTACTCTCTGAACGGCAATCCCCATCTCGGATATCCGATGGCCTCTTTCTCTCAGGCAATGGGCAATGGCGGCAACATCCCCAATCCGAACCTGAAACCACTAACGGTGACAGAAACAGAGTTTGGTATCGATTTCCGTCTGTTCAACAATAAACTGGGTGTGGATTTCACCTACTATGATCAGCAAACTACCGACGACATCCTGAACGCAACGATCTCACGCGCCAGCGGTTTTGGAAGTACCTCCGTAAACCTCGGTAAGATGCAGAACAGAGGTATCGAGTTATTGCTGACCGTCACCCCATTGAAAAGCAGCAATCTGAACTGGGATGTCACGCTGAATCTTGCAAAAAACAACAACAAGGTGAAAGCGCTGATCGAAGGTACCACCGAACTCGTGATGGAGGAACCAAGAACACGTAACACCTTCATCAAAAACATCGTTGGTCACCCATTCGGTATGATCACGGGTAAGGTACAGAAAATGTCGCCAGATGGCCAGCCGGTGTTTTTTAACGACGGCCGTCCTGTCGCCGAAGATGGGTACAAGATTATCGGAAACGGTATTGCCAAACTCACGGGAGGTCTTACCAACGCATTCAACTATAAAGGAATAGACTTATCGTTCCTGGTCGACTTCAAATGGGGAGGCGACATCCTGTCCGGTACGAACATGCGCCTTACGCAATGGGGCGTCAGCAAGCAATCGCTGCAGGGACGCGAGGGCGAGGCTCCTCTGACCGTTGCGGGTGTTACGCAGGAAGGCACCGATTACAAGCCTTTTACCAAAACGCTGAATCCGCGCGAATCCTACGAGTACTGGCAATCAGTAGGTGGTGAAGCAAACGCGGTAACGCCGATGTTCCTGTACGACGCTTCTTTCATCAAGTTGAGACAACTTTCGCTGGGTTACACTTTCCCGAAAAAACTGCTTGGAAAAACTCCTCTGCAAAACCTGAGTATATCTTTTGTAGGCCGGAACCTCGCCATTCTGTTCAAAAACATCGACAACGTAGACCCGGAATCGACGTACTCGAACGGAAATTCACAAGGCTTCGACTACTTCGGTTTCCCTTCTACCCGCAGTTACGGTTTCAATCTGAGAGCAACATTCTAATCCAAAGAATATGAAAGACTTTAAAAAATATATTAAATACGGTTTGGCGGTAATGCTCGCATCAGGGTGTGACACAAAAGAATTGCATGATCTGAATATCAATCCCCAGGCACTCAACCAGGTCGATCTCAATCTCATCTTCACTTCGGTAGAGTTGGGAATCGCATCCAATGGGTCAACCGGCGACAACCGTTACATCGACTGGCGGACCAACATCGGTTGGTGTGCATATGCAATCCAGCAACTGGCCAACGCCGGCGGCGGCATTGCTCCGGGTGACAAGTATACCGTCAATGTGGAAACCAATGCAGCCCCATTCGAATTTACATACAACGATCAGCTGAAGAACATTGCAGAAATCATGAAACAGTCCGGCCCGGGTGGGTTTGCAGAAGGCAAATATGTCAATATGCGTAATGTCGCCCGCATTATCCGGGCATTCAGCTTCGCCCGTCTCACGGATTTTTATGGTAATGTTCCCTACAATGAGGCTAACAAAGGAACGGAGGGCATTTTCTTTCCCAAGTATGATACGCAAGACGTGATCTATGCCGACTTGCTGAAAGAGCTCGACGAGGCGTCATCGGCACTGAGTGCGACCAATCCCGACGAAGGCTTTAAGGCTGCGGATTTTATTTACAAAGGCGATATCACCAAATGGAAGCGGTTTGGCTACTCTTTGATGCTCCGTCTGGCGATGCGGATTTCCAACGTAGACGCTGCCAAGGCTGCCACTTATGTATCCAAAGCAGTAGCCGGCGGTGTGTTTGCCGGCAATGCCGACAATCTCTGGGTACCCATGGCCGACGGGCCCAGTGAATGGGTCAACCAGAACGGTATCTCGCGCGCATTCGATCCCGGCGACGGAGGACAACCTGCATACCTGAGCGCAACGATGGTCAATTTTCTGAAAGGCGCCAACGCCAACAGCGTAGCCGACGACGATCCCCGCCTGATGGTACTCACGAGCGGAATCGGCGACTGGAGCGGAGGAACTTTCACCCCGGTTTCAGTTGATCCCCTCAAACAAAAAGGGATGCCGAACGGGTACGATCAGGCAATGCTCGACAAGCTGGAAGGAGCGGCAGTGATCGCCTCCAAAACCTATTCCCGCATTAACGTAAAAATGCTGCAGGATTCCGATCCCTATATGATTATGAACTATGGTGAGGTGGAATTCCTGCTGGCCGAAGCGATTGAAAGAAAAATCGGAAGCGGCATTTCCGGCACAGCCAAATCGCATTACGAGGCCGGAGTAAAGGCATCGATGCAAATGTACACGCCTTATGACGCGTCCCTGACCGTTTCGGATGCCGCCGTTACCGCCTACCTGGCCGCCTATCCTTACGGTACCGCCAAGCCAGCGCTGGAAATGATCGGCGATCAGATGTGGGTAAACAAGTTCTTCAACTGGTGGGAGGCGTGGAACGACTGGCGCAGGACAGGCTTCCCGAAACTCACCGCCACCAACTACCCCGGAAACGTAACCAACGGAACCATTCCCGTAAGACTCCGCTATCCGACCAACGAAGTCGCAGGCAATCCCAACTATCAGACGGGTGCGACATTGCCCGACGATTTCACCACCAAAGTTTGGTGGGATAAATAGTATAAATTAGTAGATATAATTCAAAAGGTGTCCTGAATATTTTGGGGCATCTTTTTGTTTTTTATCCTAATTTTGAAATTCACCTGATTTACTAATAGCTCCGGATTATGATACAATCGTTTGCGGCTGATGCCGATAAAAATGAGGTTTTCGAAAAAGTACAGCAGTTTATAGACGAGCAAGGCTTCACGGTTGTCGCCAAAGACCATTCACGTCCCTGGGGCGGTTTTTTTGTACTCGACGAAACACAGGCACCGACATTCATTTCCACATTCTTCCCGCATTTGTCCCTGGCCGATTTTGCTGGCTATGAAAAACTGAGCCCGAAAATCCTCGTGGTAGCGCCCAACAAACGCCTCTCATGGCAGTATCACCACCGCCGCGCCGAAATCTGGAAAGTGATCGGAGGGAATGCCGGCATCGTGATCAGCGACACCGACGAGGAAACCGAATTGCAGCAATTGCCGATTGGTACGGTTATTAACCTGAGAAAAGGCGAGCGCCACCGCTTGGTAGGCGTCAACGAATGGGGTTTTGTAGCTGAGATCTGGCAGCACACCGACCCTTCCAACCCATCCGACGAAGACGACATTGTTCGCGTTCAGGACGATTTCGGAAGATAATCCGCCAATGCCGATGTCTGGCAGGTCAGGCGGCCTGCCAGATTGACTATTCATTCATCCTAACTCAGCCAGTCATGAAATTCGGAAAAGTTGAAAATGCCGAAAACATAGATTTCACTTTGCCACCCGAAGCTTCCGCCAACAAAGTGCTGCTGAATGCGGCAAAAGCCGGAAAACCGGAAATCTACATCGGATGCGCCAAATGGAACAAGACCGACCTCAAAGGTTTTTATCCCAAGGGTACCAAAGACGAACTGGCCTATTACGCGACGCAGTTCAACAGCATCGAGCTGAATGCGACCTTTTACAACAATTTCCCGGCAGAAACGATCGAAACCTGGTACACCAAAACACCCGCGGGTTTCAGGTTTTTCCCCAAACTGCACCAGAGTATCAGTCATTGGAAAAGACTGAAAGATGCCAAGGAACCGACCGACCTTTACCTGGACGGCATCGCCCATTTACAGGATAAATTAGGAATGCTTTTCCTGCAAATGCCCGACAATTTTGGCCCCAAAAACTGGGAAATATTGAAGGCATACCTGGAAGAGTGGCCTTCCGGCTTTCCGCTCGCGCTGGAATTGCGCCACACTGGGTGGTATGATGGGACTTTCAACAGCGAAGACCTTTATAGCATGCTGGAAAAGAAAAACATCTCGCATATTGTCACCGACTCGGCCGGGCGCCGCGATCTGCTGCATATGCGGCTCACGACACCGGTTGCATTTATACGCTACAACGGCGCTAACGTGGACTCGGATTACACCAGGCTGGACGATTGGTTCGAAAGGCTGAAACTCTGGATTGAGGAAGGTATTCAGAAGATTTACTTTTTTGTCCACCAGAACCACGAGGAGGCGTCACCACTGCTATCCTCATATCTGATCCAGAAATTAAATAGGGAACTGGGAATGGAATTGCAGGTCCCTTACGACCCGAGAGTGGCGAGCGGACAGGTTAATTTATTCAAATAGCAGCAAGGCGGGACTCAATCCCGCCTTTTGCATTACCTCAGTTCGAACTTATCGCCTTGCTCAGGAAAGATCAGCCGCAGCCCGAACGTATTTGCCGCATCTAACTCCCGGCGAACAATTGCTTCGGTTTTTCCCACTGGCTTAATATGCGTTACGACCACATTCAGGTTTCGCAAATGCTCCTTTCCTGCTAATGCAGCCAAAACCTCGAATTCCTTCATAAACCATTTCGGCGTCAGGTGCCCGTACAAATGGCGGTCGGGTTGTGCGTTGGAATAGGAAACTTCCAGAAATACACCCTTCAATTGCCCCGACTTAACCAGCGGTGCTACGGCGGTCCAAACCCTGCGCATATGGTCGGTTTTCTCGACCTCGTCCGGCCCGGTATCGCCGAAATACAGCGCATACGACTCCCCGCTTCTGACCAGAAAAGCGGTACTGGAATAAGGGTTTGAATGGCTTAGGGGAAATACCCGCACCGACATTTCCGTTTCCGCGAGCGGTGTTTCGCCGCCTTCCGCCAGTGGTCTGTACCGGTACTTATCTAAAGCAGGTGCATTACCGTCATTAGTAAGGTTGGGCCAGCTTTGCCAGTTGCTTTTTCGATGCCGTTACTCACCGTTCCGGCATCCAGGCACACGTAAGCGTCCGAACCGGCAGGCGCAAGCATATATGCGGAAAGGTTTCCATCCATTGTACCGCCTTTCACACCCAGTGGCACGACTTTAAAGCCTTCCTGCGCCGGGGCCGTTGTGGCCAGAAATTGTAAAAGAAGGGCAGTAATTATACTTCGCTTGTTCATTTCAAAGGGTTAAAACAGCCATCATGACAGCCGTTACAATTGTATTCCCGCATCAGCTTTTTAGAAAACATCCTGCAATTACATTGGACAGGCCGGTAGTGATGGTGGAAGAACCGCTATTCTTCACCCAATTCCGTTTTCACAAACAAAAACTGCTTTTCCATCGGGCAACGATGCAAAACTACAAGGCGTTTCTCGAAGATCGTAAGGTAAACGTCGAATATGTGGAGGCAAACGAGCCGCATTCGGATGTACGGAAGCTGCCGGGATACCTTTCCCAGCAAGGTGTTACCGAAATCCACTATGCCGATGTAACCGACGACTGGCTCGCATCCCGCTTTAAAAAAGCGACCCTGAAAGTAAAAATTGAGCTGACGGAATATCCCAGCCCCATGTTTTTGAATACCAAAGAAGAGCTGGATTCCTATTTCATGAATAGAAAAAGGTATTTTCTCGCCGACTTCTACATGGACCAGCGACAGACGCGCGACATTCTGATCGTCCGGAATGGTGAGCCGGCTGGCGGCAAGTGGAGCTTTGATGATGAAAACCGTTTGAAATACCCTAAAAAACAAACGCCGCCAACCATCCGTTTCCCGCGAAATTCCGATGCCCGGGACGAAGGAAAGGCATATGTAGAAAAGTATTTTGCTAAAAATTACGGTCAGATCTCCGACGACATACGTTACCCGCTGGACTTCGGCCAGGCTGAACGCTGGCTCGACCAGTTTCTGGAAGAGCGGTTTTCACATTTCGGACATTATGAAGATGCGATTGTTTCGGAGCAGCTCATTCTGCATCACAGTGTGCTCTCCCCAATGCTGAACTCGGGCCTGATCACGCCGCAAAAAGTAATTTCCAAAGCACTCGCCTACGCGCACGAGCACCGGATTCCATTCAATTCGGTAGAAGGTTTTGTCAGGCAGATCATCGGCTGGCGGGAATTTATCAGAGGTGTTTATGAAATCAAGGGGAGTAAGCAGCGGACGCGCAACTATTGGCACTTTCATAGAAAACTACCCGAAAGCTTTTGGAAAGCCTCCACGGGCATCCCGCCCCTCGATATTGTGATCCAGAAAGTGCTCGATACCGGCTATTGTCACCATATAGAGCGGCTGATGGTACTGGGTAACTTTATGATGCTCTGTGAAATCGACCCCGACGATGTGTACCGATGGTTTATGGAACTCTTCATCGACGCCTATGACTGGGTAATGGTGCCGAATGTGTATGGAATGAGCCAGTTCTCCGACGGTGGGCTGATGGCCACCAAACCGTACATCAGCGCCAGCAACTATCTTATGAAAATGAGCGACTTCCCCAAAGGAGAATGGCAGGAAACCTGGGACGGATTATTCTGGCGTTTTATGAACAAATACCGCAAATTTTTTCTCCGAAATCCACGCCTCGGCATGCTCGTAAAGACCTTTGATCAAATGTCGGCGGAGAAACGCCAAACGCACATTGACAATGCAAATGCATACCTTCGCAAACTCGACAGTCATAATGCGTAAACGAATGCCCGAACTAATCCGTACCACCAGCGACAATCCCGATTTCCAGAATCTCACCAGTGAACTCGACGATGAACTTTGCCGCATTTACAACACTAAAAAGGAAGATTACGAAGAATACAACCGCATTACCGGCCTTCCGACGGTGGTATTAGCTTACGAAAACGGCGACGCCGTCGCGTGCGGATGCTTTAAGCAGTTCGACGAGCACCGCATCGAGCTGAAACGTATGTTTGTGAAACCGGAATTCCGCGGCAAAGGCCTGGCGTCGATGATGGTAGCGGAGCTTGAAATATGGGCCGGCGAGCTGGGTTACCAGGCGGCTATTCTCGAAACCGGTATCGGCCAGCCGGAGGCAATCGCATTGTACCGGAAATTGGGTTACATCGATATCCCGCATTTCGGAGATTTTCCTGAGGAATCGCGGAGTGTTTGTTTGGGGAAGCTTCTATAAATCGGCTAGACGTGCTGCAAGATAAAATCAGCGGGGATATTGAGTTTTGTGTAAATCGCTTTGAGAAACGTCACACTGGGAGCTTGCTCTCCATTGATGATCGCTAGCAGTTCATCTTCATCTATGCCCAGCATCTCCGCCAGATTCCCTCCTTCGAGTTTCATTTCATACATGCGAAGTTCAATTATCCCTTCAAGCGTTCGTGGCGGTTCTTCGTAGTAATGTTCCATTTCATATGCTTGCGCAGCAATGGCCATCATTTCCAGCGTTTCAAATTCACTTTCTGTTAAATTTTCTTCACCCTTGTCCATAAGCCTCTCCACTTCCACGACCGCAGCCTCATATTCTTCTTCGGTTTCGTATTTCAGTTGCTTTTTCATAGTCTTCTCAGATTGAGCTTATCATATTCCGCATGAGTACCAATAAATTTAATAAAAACGGTTCGAACCCTGAACACAATTTTCACCACGATCCGCAACTGATTTCCTCGTATATTGAAAACATACAAATTCCTTCCAACAGCATCCGCAGAATTAAATGCGTTTTTCACGTCATGAGCATTACGCCAATTAGCCCTTTCCGTTATGGTACACCAGTTATCCAGCGACTCGAAAAATTGCGGATGTTTTCTACCATAGCTATGTATCTTTTTACGGGTCATCACAACCATTGTATTTGAAAGTGTGTGGTTTTCGATTAATTTTTGAAAAATCGAGAGGGCTTTCTATTCCTCCAAATCCCATTACCAGCCGGTCAAACTAATTATCCATTGGAAACTTCTACCCCACCCTTCTACCAAAAACTCTCCCTAACCCTCCTCGCCATAGGTCTGATCATGCTCGCGATCTTCCTCGGCCAGGATATCATCGTACCCCTGGCATTGGCCGGGCTGATTGCGGTGTTACTCCGGCCACTGGAAGGCTGGCTTATCCGGCTCGGTGTACCCAAGTTGATGGCCATCAGCATTGCGGTGACGTTTGCCGTCCTGCTGGTATCGGCGGTCGCTGTGATCCTGTCCATGCAGCTCGCCGACTTTTCGGATGAATGGCCGAGGCTTAAACGCAACATCGATCAGTTTTACCGCGACGCCCGAAGATGGATCCGACGCGAATACAGCCTCAGTTATCGCCAGCAGGCCGAGTACCTGAAAAATGCCCAGACCAAGACGCTCGAGACATTTCAAGGACCGGAAACTTTGGGGGTTGTAACGGGGCCGCTCGGCACACTGATCCTCATCCCGATCTACGCCTTCCTGCTTTTGTATTATCGCGCCATGCTACTGCATTTCACGGTGGTACTCTTCGCCGAGGAATACAAGGAAAAGGTGCTTGAAGTAATGGGTGAAATCAAGTCGATCATCCAGAGTTATATGGTAGGATTGCTGCTGGAAACGACGGCGGTGGCCGTTCTCAATTGCGCCGGCCTGCTGATACTGAATGTCCAGTACGCGCTGCTGCTGGGCATTATGGCCGCGATCCTTAACCTCGTTCCTTACATCGGAGGCCTCGTCGCGACGGCACTGGCCGTGATGGTGACGTTTATCAGCCATCCCGAGCTGGATGTGATCCTGGGGGTGGTTGGGGTCTTCATCGCCGTGCAGGTGATCGATAACAACTTCCTTGTACCCTTCATTGTCGGGTCAAAGGTCAAAATCAATGCGCTGGTATCGATTGTGGGCGTGTTGGTAGGTGGCGCACTGGCCGGTTTATCGGGCATGTTCCTCTCGATTCCCGCCATCGCTATGATGAAAGTTATTTTCGACCGCATCGACGGTCTGAAGCCGTGGGGAATCCTGTTGGGCGACCAGACGCCCGAGCAGGCCAACAACAAACTATTCAGGTTCGTTAATCTGAAAAAACCGGAAGCCGGAGAAGAATAAGCGTAGGGGCTAATGGCTCCCCCTACGCGTTCAGGGTTTAGCTGACAAATTGTTTGGTATCCACCACCGCTTTCAGGTCGTGCAGCAGGCTGAACAATCCGAAAAAGGTGCGGTTGATATAAATAAAATGCTGGGAACCACGGTTCATATTCATTTTGCGGAGCTCCTTGTCATTGGCATATTTTTCACCCAATGCAGCCAGTTTCAAAAAGAATTCCTCATCTGAAAAATCAAATGTCTCGGCCTGGAAGGGCTGCGTGAGCAATGCGAGTATTTCCTTGAACAAATTCGAAAAATACACCGTTTCTTCGCGCGTATCCTTGCTTGTCAGGATTTCCAATTCGATGAGTTTGGCATGGAACACAGCCGGATTATTCAGGTTTTCAGGTTCTGCCAGCTCGAAATAAGGAATATAAAAATCGTCCGGAATCGCCTTGATACAGCCAAAATCGATCGCGATCAGGTTGTCGCAGCTATCGACCAGGAAATTACCGGGATGCGGATCTGCATGTACCTTACGGAGCTGGTGCACCTGGAACATATAGAAGTCCCACAGGGCCTGACCGATCTTGTTCGCGGTGTCCTGGTCGGGACCAGCCTTGCAAAATTCAGACAGATGCTTGCCGGTCATCCAGTCCATCGTGATCACGCGTTCGCTCGAAAATTCAGGATAATATTGGGGGAACCTCAGGTTGGGTATGTGCGCACAGGCCTCCGCAATCTCCGTACTCTGCGCGATTTCGAGGATGTAGTTGGTCTCTTCCGTCAGCTTGGTTTCCACCTCCTTGAAATACTTATCCGAATCCCTCGCCTGGATATTGAACATTTTCATGGCGATAGGCTTCACCAGCGACAAATCCGACGAAATGCTTTCGGCGACACCCGGGTACTGGATCTTGACCGCCAGTTCCTTTCCATTTGCCGTAGCCTGGTGCACTTGCCCGATACTGGCCGCATTGATCGCATTCGGGTTGAAAGTATCAAACAATTCCAGAGGCGATTTGCCAAAATATCTTCTGAAAGTTTTCACAACCAGCGGGGCCGAAAGCGGCGGCACGGAAAATTGGGACAAAGAGAACTTTTCGACATAAGCCTGCGGCAGGAAATTCTTCTCCATGCTCAGCATCTGCGCAAGCTTCAATGCACTGCCTTTGAGGTTTTTGAGGCCATCGTAAATATCCTCCGCATTGTTGCTGTTGAGGTTATCGCGCGCAGTCTCCGGATTCGTGATTTTCTCGCCGTAATATTTCAGATAATTCCCTCCGATCTTAACGCCGGTCGAAATCAGCCGGGTGGCACGCTGTATTTTGGAAGTAGGTATGCTATCGATTGTCTCCATTCCTACTTCAATTTTTCTTTAATGAGAAATTTGCCGAAATCGATCACGCTTTCGAGTGGCGTGGTATCGATGAGGTCGAATGTGGCACGGATCGATTTTTCGATAAACAGGTCGGTTTTTTCAAACCCTACCGACTCATCGTCCATCCAGAATTTCAGGGTGACCATCAATTGGATCCAGGCACCCTCTTCCAGCGCGTCCTGCTGCGCCTTCCGGATGCGTTCACTCTTCGCTTTCAGATAACCTTCGCTAATGTGCTGGATAAAATCCTTGAAGGCCGACCTGAACGTTTTCAGTTTAAGGATCCCGTTCAGCTTGTTTTTTTCTTCTTTCAATGCAAAAACCACATAGCTGCGGTTTGCAGTCAAAATCTCGAAATAGGTGTAGTAGTAAGTCAGCAATTTGTCACGGAAACCGAGGTCTCCCGTGTCGCCGCTTTGAGCGATCAATGCGACGGCGAATTGATGAAAGCTCACAAAAACCTGCTTTTCCAGCGAATCAATGGAGGTAAAAAATTTGTAAAAATCCTTTTCAACCATTCCGTTCTGTTTGCAGAACAGGTACACCGACTCGGGTTTTTTGTGATTTTCGAGGCAGTAATGCATATAAAGCTCCGTGATCTTGTCAGCCGTCAGCTCACGTGCAGGAGCGGGAATCTCTTTGGTTTTGGCAGCCATCAGCATTATTGGGTTAACGATGGAAGATGATCTTACCAACTGACAACAAAATAAGCGCCCTGAATCATTCATTCAGGGCGCTTATTTTTCGGCCACTACCTGTGTACTACGACGGCGCTGGCAACAACATCTATCAGCCGCTTATGCTTTAAACACATTCAAATTCAGAAACGCATTGCGGAACTTGCCCGTCGGGTCCAGCTCACGCGCCAGTTCCCGGAACTCCGGCAGTTTTTCATAGCGCTTTTCGAGCAGGCCGGGCGATACGGTAAAGAGCTTACCCCAATGCGGTCGGACCTGAAAAGGTGCCAGTTCCTTTTCGATCACCGGCAACAACTTACTGACCGCCGGCCAATCCTGCTTCCAGGTAAAATGGATGGCCACCGAATCCTGCTTGTAGCATGGGCTCAACCAGAGATTATCCGCCGCTATCGTCCGGATCTCGGATGTAAACAAATGCGGACTAATCTGGCTTCCCATCTTCGAAATTGCCAGGATCGCTTCTACCGCATGCCTGCGCGGCACAAAATACTCAGATTGCAGTTCCTTCCCGCTGCTCGGTGTGAAACCCATTTTGAAATGGGGCATGCGTTCGTACCAGGGACCCGGGACACCCATTTGCTCGGTGCAGTTCTCGGCTGACAGCTCAGGAATCGGATGCAAGTTTTTAGTAGCCAGCCTGGCCCCGAAAAATTCCTTTTCCGGCAGCGCTTTCAACGGCTTGCCACTGTTTGTCTTAAACTTCACCCAAACTTCGGTAATATCGTCGCTTGCCCAGTTCGTAAAAAGGCTCACACTGTACCCGCTCGATTCGATCTCTTCAAAATGATCTTTCAGCTGGCTCAATGGCAGGTTTTCATACACATACTGCCCCATCATAAATGTCGGCTGTACACGTAGCGTCACCTTCGTCACTACACCCAACGCTCCGAGGTGCACCACGGCCGCATTGAATCGCTCTTCGTCCTTATCTCTGCTGAGCTTCATCACCGAGCCGTCGGCGGTGACCAGCTCCATGGCCGTAACCGCTGAGGCGAGGTTACCGTTTTTATCGCCCGACCCATGCGTCGCGGTAGCGCATGCTCCCGCGACGGATATATGCGGCAGTGAAGCCAGGTTGTGCAAGGCAAAGCCCTTTTGATGCAGGTAGGGACTCAGCTGGCCATATTTCAACCCGCCGTTGACCGTAACGGTTTTGTTTTTGGCATCGATCGACATCACCTCCTCCGCACCTACTACCGAAATAAACTGGTCCTTGGTATCGGCGATATCATTGAAACAATGCCGCGTACCCAGCACCTTCACTTTTCCATACTTGCGGACCAGCGCCTGCACGTCTTGCAGGTTTTTGGCCTGATCCAGGCGGTCGGTACTATATTCGAGATTGCCAGCCCAATTTTTGAGCTTATCACCATTAGCCCAGCCAGCCAGCGGGGAAAGTAAAGGAGCCGTCATTAATGCGGATGAAAGTTTAATAAAAGTTCTTTTGTTCATGCGGTAGTCAGGTTGGATTGCACGAATAGGAATTTACCCCAAATTAGTTGAATAAATCAGCATTCCAACCGCAGCTGATATCAGGCTGTCTTTTCCAGCGCCGTTCTCAGGATACGCACCGCCTCCCGTAATTCTTTTTCGTCGAGGTTGCCAAACCCGAGCCGAATGGCACTGAGCCGCCCAGTCTGGAAAAGCAGCGTCTGGGGCAAATGGAGGTTTTCCCGAAGGCATTCCTTACTTACGCGCATGAGATTGATGTCGCGTCGCCATTCTGTCCAGATCGCCAGTCCACCCGGGGGTGCTCTGAAGGAGAGATAGGGGCTAAAATCCGTTTCCAGTAATTCCGTGAACAGGTCCCTCCGCTGGTGGTACACTTTCTGCGCCTTTTTGATATGCCGCTGGATCTCTCCCTCGTCCAGCAGTTCGGCCAGGGCCTGTTCCATCATCAAATCACCCTGCCGGTCGATGATCCTGCGCATTTTTCCCAGCTCACGGATCAGGTTTTCGGGAGCCACCATGTATCCCGAGCGAAGTCCGGGTGCCAGCGCCTTGCAAAATGATCCCACATACACCACCATTCCAGCCCCGTCGGCACTCGCGAGCGGCAGCACCGGACTGCTGTTGTAGTGAAAATCATAATCATGGTCGTCCTCCAAAATGATAAAGCCATACCTGACCGAGAGGTTCAGCAATTCCAGACGCCGCTCGGCGCTCAACGTCACGGTGGTGGGATAATGGTGATGCGGTGTAATGTATAACATCCGGATCGGCTTGTGCTCGCAGAGCTGTCTTACCGCCTCCACCGAAATACCTTGCTCGTCCACAGGTACCGAAAGGATGTTGGCACCTGCTTGCTGAAAAATCATATTGGCGATGTAGTAGCTCAGGTCACCTACCACCACATTGTCCCCCTTTTTGAGGAGCAGTGTGGAAGCGAGGTAAATGCCCATCTGGATGCCCCGTGTGGTGATGATGTTCTCTGCACCGATATGCAATCCCCGCGTGTTGTTCAGATAGGTCGCCAGCCGCTCGCGAAACCAAACATTGCCTTCCACATGCGAATAACCCAGGTATTTACGATTATTACTCCTCCGCAAAACGCTCGAATAAGCTTTGGCAAGCTTGTCCATAGGCGCAAGTCGCACGTCCGGCAGACCATCGGTAAATTCCAGGTCCACCCGCGACACGGATACAGGCCGATCGAGCAGCATGCTTTCCTCAAATGCAAAGCCGGCCTCCCGTGGGTACTGTTTCAGATCGGTTACATTGGCGGGTAATGCATTGCCCCGGACAACCGGACTCTTCTTGGTCACGAATGTGCCCCTGTTGGGCAACATCTCGATCCATCCCTGCGCATCGAGTTCATGATAAGCTGCCACGACTGTCTTTCGGTGAACGTCGAGCGTATCCGCAAGTGAGCGCGTACCAGGCAGTTGCACACCCGTCACCAGCACACCGCGCTGGATCGCGTTGATCATCTGATACGCAATTTGCAGGTACACAGGTGTGCCGGACAGACGGTCCAGAAGGATCACATTTTTGAAAGGTATTTCAACCGGACTACTCATTATATTTAAACCGGAGCATATAAACGGTCCGGCAAGATAATATTTTTGTATCGAATAGCTGTCGGCCATCGGCTTTCGGCTATTGTTTTTAAACAGAATTGAATTCCCCTACTCTATGAAACTACACTACTTGGGCACCACTTTCCTGTTGATTCTGACTGGCACGATCGCATTGGCACAGGAAATATCACTGGATCCCGTAACTGTTACGTCTTCCCTTGTCGAGAAAAGGGCATCGCAGACAGGTCGGAACATCGCCGTCATCAAGGGTGAATATTTCCAGGAGTTACCGGTCCACAGCATCGACGACCTGCTGCGTTATGTGCCGGGTGTTGAAATACAAGCACGCGGGCCCCAGGGCTCCCAAAGTGACATCGTGCTGCGCGGCGGCACCTTCCAGCAAGTGCTCGTTATTCTCGATGGTTTGAGGCTCAATGACCCCAATACCGGGCATTTCAATAGCTACATACCCATTTCACCTGCCGAGATCGATCGCATTGAAGTACTGAAAGGCGCATCATCGGCGATTTACGGTTCAGATGCAGTAGGCGGGGTCATTCATGTGATTTCCAAAACGTTTGCGGCCCGTCAGCTGACCGGCAATGCGGAGGGGGCAGGCGCATTACAGAGAACCCAGGTCAATGGAGGTGTTACGGCAGGCGGGTACGGATTGTTCAATGGTCATATCGGTGCGTTTGTACAGCGGAATAAGCTCGCGATCTCGGGTGGTTATTTGTCCAACAATGCATCGGGTGTCCAGCAGCGAGGCATTAAAGGGTATTTTCACAACAATACAGCCTCATTGTCCCTCAATTATGCATTCTCGCCCAACTGGAACCTGGCTGTACGCAGCTCCTATGACCACCGGGATTTTGCCGCACAGAACTTCTATACTGTGCTGAAATCCGATACGGCGAGCGAAAAGGTCAAAATGTCGTGGAATCAGGCCAAGCTGAGCTATCAAAAGAACAATACGGCATTCTCTTTGGATGCAGGTTATAAATCGGTGCAGGATACTTACCTGTTTAACCCGCATTCCGTCGCCAACAGCAGCAAATCCCGCCTTTGGCAAGGGCTGGCTACTTTACAACAAGGCATCACCGCCAGCACCAACCTGGTCGCCGGTATTAATTTCCAGCAGCGCTACATCGCTTCCAATGACCGCGGTAACCATTCGTTGAACCAACTGGCCCCATTCGTGTCAGTCGTGCAAAACATCGGTGAGCATTTCACCGTAACGCCGTCAGTCCGCATCGACTGGCGGGAGAGCATCGGAACCGAGGCTTCGCCGCAGATCAACCTGTCCTATAAGAAAGCAAGCTGGCAACTGCGCGCCAGTGCCGGAAAAACGATCCGTGATGCTGATTTTACGGAGCGGTTCAACAACTACGCCAAGAAACTGGTGACCGGCGGCAGCGTAGGTAATCCTGATCTGAAAGCGGAAAAGTCATTCAGCTATGAGGCCGGTGCCGACTGGTTCCTGACGGGCAGCAGCACTTCCCAATTGAAAGTATCGGGTACCTTTTTCCAACGCCGGCAGAACAACCTGATCGACTATGTTACTACGCCTTATGCACAAATGCCCCGTAAGGACAACCTTTCACCAACCGGATCGTTTGGACTTGCATTGAATATAGCCGATGTGAATACGACCGGATTTGAACTCGACATACAGTCGGCCAGCAAAATCTCGGATAATCAGAAACTGCTCGTCAATGCAGGCCTTACCTGGCTCGACAGCGATAACAAAAGCCAGATCCAGTCGTTCTACCTTTCGTCCCACGCCAGGTTTTTGGCCAATTTCTCGGCCATTTACCAGATTTCAGGATTTTCAGTGAGCCTGACCGGATTGTATAAGCAGCGGGCCGAAAGGGAAGCCTCGGCCATTGAAGCCTCGATTTCGAAGAACTACTTTATCCTCAATGCAAGGGCTGAATATGCGTTTTTCAAACGTCAGCTGGCCGTATTCGTGCAAGCCGACAATGCTTTCGACAAGCAGTACAGCGACATCCTGGGGTCTGTCATGCCCGGGCGCTGGCTCATGAGTGGATTGAGGTTTAACTTTGCAAAATAGCCCCATCTTTATTTTACGGGAGTTCGTATATTCGAAGTGAACAATACATGCTATGTTTCCGGATATCCGCAACTCCTGTTTCTTATTGCTGACATTGCTGGCATTCTCCAAACAACCCGGATACGGACAGTCAAGTACGGCCACATTAAAACGCACTTCTGAAAAAATGGATGTGTACTTTCTGAGCGGCCTGGGCGCCGACCGCCGCGTGTTCAGTAAGCTGAAACTGGATCCACGGCTGAATGTAAAGCACATTGAATGGATCAGGCCGTCCAGAAAAGAATCATTACGACATTATGCCGGCCGGCTGGTAGTCCAAATCGACACTACCCGGCCATTCCAGCTGGTAGGGCTTTCATTCGGTGGAGTGATCGCTTCGGAACTTTCCGACATTACGCATCCGAAGCAGGTTACCCTCATTTCAAGCATGTCTACCGGCGTACCTCTCGCCCGCTTCTATCAGGTGATGATCCGGTTTTTGCTGCTATCACCGCTATCGGCACCGCTGCTGAAATCGGCAAACCGGATCAGTTACCGTTACTTCGGTGCCGATACGCCCGAACTGAAAGCGATGCTCAAAAATATCCTGCACGATACCGATAGCAAGTTTCTCAAATGGGCGCTGATCCGCATGAGTGGCTGGAACCGGAAAGACCCGGTACCCAACCTGTACCACATCCATGGGACGACCGACCGGCTCATCCCTCTGGCGATCGTCAAGCCGGACACTACCATCGAGGGAGGCGGGCATTTGATGGTATACGCTCAGTCGGAGCAGATTTCAGCTATCCTCAACAAACGGCTTATGTCCATTGATTGATTAAAATGATCTTGCCGATGTGATCACTGCTTTCCATTAATGCATGTGCCCGGGCAGCTTCGGCCAAGGGAAATACCTCTGCGATCATGGGCTTGAAACCCCCACTTTCCAGTACTGGCCACACCTGTTCCCGGATTTCGGCGGCGAGCGTGCTTTTAAACGCATGGTCACGGTTTCGCAACGTACTGCCAGTAACAGTGAGCCGCTTACGCATGATCAAACTGAAATCCACTTCGTCAGCACCCTTTACTTTTCCTCCCTTCATGGTGTTAATGAAAACCATACGGCCCTCCTCGCGGAGCAGGCGCAGATTTTTCGGAATATAATCTCCTCCCACCATGTCGAGGATCACATCCGCACCCAGCTCCCTTAACTGATCTTCGAAATCGGAGGTTTTGTAATTAATACTTCTATCTGCCCCCAATGCATCGCACGCGGCACATTTTTCTTCGGAACCTGCCGTTGTAAAGACCTTCGCACCGAATGCTTTCGCCAATTGTATCGCCGTAATACCGATCCCGCTGCTGCCACCATGGACCAAAAAGTGCTCTCCGGCCCGAAGACGGCCTCTTTGAAATACATTATGCCAAACCGTGAATACCGTCTCCGGCAGTGAGGCGGCTTGCATAAAGTCGAACCCCTCCGGTAATGGCAGACAATGCCCCTCGTGTGCGAGCGCGTATTCCGCATACCCGCCTCCCGTGAGCAAGGCGCACACCCGATCTCCCGGCTGCCATGCCGTGACCTGCGCCCCGACACGCTCAATGATCCCAGCCACTTCCAGGCCCGGAATGTCCTGAGGAGCACCGGGCGGAGGCGGATAATTGCCTTTCCGTTGAAAAACGTCAGGCCGGTTCACACCTGCGGCATACACTTTAATCAGTACTTCCCTGCCAGTAGGCTCCGGCATTTCACGCTCTGCCGGTTGCAGCACTTCCGGCGGCCCTGGGCGGATGATCACGATGGCTTTCATGAAAATGAATCGTTTACGAATAGATTTCCTTACCAAAAGGAGTAAAGGAAAGGCTCATCAGTTTGAAATGCTGCTTGGCAAATGGCAGACCGATAATGGTAATGGCCAGCAGGATCCCGAAAATCAGATGGGTGAGTGCGATCCATATGCCGCCCATCACAATCCAGATGATATTGAAAATAGTCGACAGGCAGCCCGTGTTACCCGGCACTTCCCGCACATGCTGCCCAAACGGAAACAGCGTCATCAGGCCGATTTTGAAACATTGAATGCCGAAAGGGATGCCGATGATGGTCAGGCAGAGCGCCAAACCGCAGAGCATATATTCCAGAAAGACGATGAATCCGCCGAAAATAAGCCAGATGATGTTTCCAATGAGGTTCATGACGCGATCAGTTTTAGAGTTCCGGGAGTAACTTACGCGATAAAACTAATCCTGCCAACAACTGCTATGCCGGATTTTCGATGGGCGGCCTCATTTCCAAACAATCGGATAAAATCACTGACTTCCAGTTCCGTATTTTCAACAATCTGAAAAATTCTTCTTCTGCAATCTCTCTGACAGCGCCGGGCGAAAGATCACCCAGTTCCAGGTCCTCGATGCTGGCACGGACAAGCCTGCGGCAGCGATGGTTTGCCTCACGGACCATTTTCCGTACCTGGTGAAACTTCCCCTCGGTGAGCGTAATGCTGAGCCAGGTGTTCGGCACACCAGGCTGGGTTTCACTTTGATGCACGGATAAAATCGCTGGCCGGTCGATGATCTCTACTTCGCAGGGGGCCGTCGTGTAGTAGCCGCCTCCTTTTATACGGATAGGAATGCCATTGCGCAGCAATGCGACCGTTTCCTCGGACACGATGTGACTTACATTCACCCAGTATCTGCGCTTGTGAGGTACCTCGCCGAGAAACAGGAGATTGGTTACCTTCTTGTTGGTGGTGAGGATCAACAGCCCTTCTGAATGACTGTCGAGCCGGCCCACTGCGTGTGTTCCTTCAGGGAAGTCGAAATCCAGGGCACCCAGCAACCGCACATCGTCGGAACTGACGAATTGCGAGACCATGTTGGGTGGCTTGTTGATGATGAAGTAGCGATGCGGTGCAGGAGTCATGTGCGAATTTAGAATTCCCATTCCAAATTTTCCGGATCCTGATGACTATTCCAAATGGTTAGGATATGTATTTCCGAATCTGTCTCCTCATAGATCAGAAAGTAGTCGCGGACAATCTTAATTCTGACATTTTCGAGATCCGTGCGTTTCCCTATTTTAGGAAACATCGAAACGACCCGGGCAGCGCTCTTAAAAAGGTCATTCAGTTTACGGCTGTATGTTTTGGACTTATTCCTTTTGATCCAGTACTCAAGAATTTCTTTTCGATCAGTGTGTGCCCGGACAGACCAGATTATCTTTTTAGCCATTCATCGATTTCGTCGTCTGCTTGTTCATTAGTTAGAAAAACACCATTTCTAATTTGACTCCTTGCTTCCTCTACGGCAGCCTTTTGCTCGGTAGTTAGCACCTGAAGTTCGTCCATATCGGACTCAGCGCCAAGCAAACGATATGCCTCCGCCAGAATATCCTCATCTTCAATCTCCCGGATTCTGCCGATCAATCGCTCTTTCAACCCTGCTGTCGACATGTTTTTGTGTTTTGGTTATCCTAAATATACAGATTTTCCTTGTCGGCCTGTCAAGGTTTATGAGTTTTCTCGTAATGCGCCTGTAACAAATCCTCCCCAAAATCACTCGTCAGGTCGCGTACGACGGAATGGATGTGATTTCCGCCATTCTGGGTATTGTCGAATTCAATGAGGAAAGTGGGTCCGTGGATGCGATAGTAATGTCCATGACCTGTTCCGATCTCCGGCTGCTGATCGCCCAGCCATGCAAAATGGATTTTGTCCAGCCCATTTTTTTCGAGCTCTGCCCATTGCTGGTTTTTGAGCGTGACGTGGTAGCGTTGCAGGTAGGCCATGATCAGGCCCTTGAAAACCGCTTTTTGCGATGCATTCAATTCACCCATCGGAACGCCTTCCATTTTCGCAAGCGATGCCTTTCTGGCATTGGAAGTAAATATTTCGTTCGGCGCCTTCTGTCCCAGATTCGCTTTCGCCAGTTGTGCTGCATCCAGGCTGTGCAGCAGCTCGAACGCCATATCCTGCTCAGCTCTCAGAATGCGCTTCCCCTTCTGAGGAACGTCCGCCGTCACCTCCCCGGGATTACTGCCCATAAAACTCGGTGTATAGGTGACCTGATTATCGATTGAAGAGAAATGCAATGACAAATGGTGCCCCTCCACCCGCCATCCCCACGGGTCATTACCCGGCGTACCGAAAACCAGGAATGCATAATTTTCAGGATCGCGGTACGTGTCATTAGCCGGTCGCGACTCCACCACCCGGAGTACATTTTCCAGGTCTATGATCTGCTCTGCCTTGCTGTATCCTTCCTGGCTCAGGACCAGTCTCACCATCGCCATGGCAGCCTTGCGTTGGGCCGGATTCATATTTTTGAATGTCAAACCTTTCCGGGCCCGGGGCGTAAAATTCCAGTCGAAACGCGCCAGATCCGCGTAAGGCAATGCGACTTCTTTCCTTTGGTCTGCCGACAGTGTTTTAAGAAAAGCTGACACTATCGCGTTCATTTGCTTCGCCAGCTCGTCATTTTTATCCGACCCAAAATCATTTCGTACCGGGTTAGCGGACGCCTGAAAGCATCCTGTGACGGTAGTAACCGCTAAAAAATACATGCATAGCACTATCTTTTTCATAAAACTCCCATTTAGGATTTGGACCATTGTCTCATGCCAAAACAAAAGCAGGGCACAACCCCGATTCTACCTGAAATCCGGATTGGCCGGGGTAGCGCACGCAATATCCCCGGAAAGCGATTAGTTTTGCCGTTTATTCAATATCGATATGATGCAGTGGGAAAAATTGCTTTCCGCCAAGCGCTGGGGCAGTGAAGACAAGTACAATGCCGATCCGGCCGAGGCACGATCCGAGTTTCAGCGCGATTATGACCGGTTGATTTTTTCATCGCCCTTCCGGCGACTTCAGAACAAAACACAGGTGTTCCCGCTGCCCGGTAGCGTTTTTGTACATAACCGACTCACACACAGCCTGGAAGTGGCGAGTGTGGGCAAATCCCTCGGTCGTATTTTCTACAACAAGCTACGAAACGACGATCCGCGCATCGACGACCATCTGCCACTGATCAGTGAGATCGGTAACATCGTCTCCGCCGCCTGCCTTGCCCACGACCTCGGCAATCCTGCGTTCGGACATTCGGGCGAAGCGGCCATTTCGCATTATTTTACGGATGGTGACGGATTGCGGTACCAGGATCAGGTTACAGACGCTCAATGGGCCGATCTCAAAAATTTCGAAGGTAATGCCAATGCCTTCCGCATTCTCACCCATCCGTATGCGGGTAAGGGTTACGGTAGCTTCGCATTAACCTATTCTACGCTGGCAGCCATCGCCAAGTATCCCTGCGAGTCGAAAGTAGGCCACGACAAATCCAACATCTACACCAAGAAATACGGCTTTTTCCAGTCGGAGCAAAATGGTTTCCAAAAAATTGCTTCGGAATTGGAATTGAGCATGGTATCCGGATCGCCGCTGATATACAAGCGCCATCCGCTCGTGTATCTGGTCGAAGCAGCCGATGACATTTGCTACAATATCATTGACCTCGAAGATGCTCACCGCCTGAAAATTTTATCCTACGTAGAAGTAGAAACATTGCTGCTCCAACTATGCAACGATCCCAACATGCCGGCCAGACTGGCGGAGATCGATGATGATGATGCCAAGATCAGCCTTCTGCGGGCGAAATCGATCAGTACGCTCATCGGGGCCTGCTCGGAACTGTTCTACAAAGAACGGGAAACCATTCTGAAAGGGAACCTGAATTCCAGCCTGATCGACGGGATCGATGAGCCATACCGGTCGGCGATGAAAGAAATAGCCCGGATCTCGGTGCGGAAAATCTATAACTATTCCTCGGTGGTACAGATCGAAGTGGCTGGCTACAAAGTAATGGGCGGACTGCTCGAAGAATTCGTACCTGCCTACCTTCATAATAATTCGCATTATACCCGGAAGCTGGTCGACCTGATCCCTAAACAGTTCATCACCACCCGGTCCGATCCCTATTCCAGGATTCAGACCGTGCTGGACTTTGTATCCGGGATGACGGACCTTTACGCGGTGGAGTTATTCAGAAAAATAAAGGGTATTTCATTTCCATCTATTTCGTAGCAAAATCGTATTTATCGGAATTACATAGCGTTAGGAGTAAAATTAATTCGTTGATGAAAAGTTTTCTGTAAATTGTACATCGAATTAAAAAGCCGCAACGATCCGACAATATGCAAATCGAACAGTTCATCCACACGGATAGCTCGTCTACGTCCCCATTTACTTTTTCCCCCCAGTTGATCTTCATTTTCGGAGACAGAGAGTTGGTGGAAGCCGGTCAGATTACGGAAGCATTGGCGGCTCAATATCCCGGGGCTGTGTTTTCCGGCTGCTCCACGGCCGGGGAGATCGCCAACGAGTCGGTTCGCGACCATACGGTGGTCGTAACCGGTATTGCATTCGATGATGTTTTGATCAAAAGTTCAAGGATCAGTCTGGACAGCATCGCTTTCGATAGCTCAGTGGCAGGAAAACAGCTCGTTTCCACGCTTCCCGCCGAGGGCCTGAGGCATGTATTCGTGGTCTCCGACGGTCTGAAAGTAAATGGTACCGACCTCGTTAAAGGGATGACCGAGGGATTATCGGCAGGTGTGACCATTACCGGGGGCCTGGCTGGTGACGGCTCGCTTTTTTCCCGGACCGTCATCATCGAACCCGACGGCAAGGTCAATACGGAAAGCGTGGCAGCCATTGGTTTTTACGGAGACAAATTGTCGGTAGGCTTCGGTTCGCGCGGTGGCTGGGACAGCTTCGGGCTCGACCGTCTGGTGACGCGTTCAAAAGACAACGTGCTGTACGAAATCGATGGTCAGCCTGCATTAGATCTTTATAAATCGTTCCTGGGCGACAAGGCCAAAGAGCTTCCGGCATCCGGTCTTTTGTTTCCGCTCAGCATGCGCGATAACGAGGACCGCGTCCCGGTGGTCAGAACTATTCTGGGAATTAGCGAGGAAGATAAGAGCCTGACATTCGCAGGAGACATTCCCGAAGGATCATTTGTGAGACTTATGAAAGCTAATAACGACCGTTTGATCACCGGTGCGGAAGAAGCGGCTCAGGAAGCGTCAAAGGCTTTGAAAAACAATCCTGAGTTTGCCATATTGGTAAGCTGTGTCGGGCGAAAGCTGGTTCTGAAACAAATGGTGGAAGAAGAAGTGGAATCTGTATCGGAAGTATTGGACAGGCCGGTCATGACGGGCTTCTACTCTTACGGAGAGCTGGCACCATTCAATAGCGACTCGCTTTGCGAGCTTCATAACCAGACGATGACCATTACCACATTCAGTGAATAGCACCTATGCAAACCCTTGAACTAACCGAAACCAACTACCACAGACTTTTAAAACGACAGATCAGGAAATCATTGCCACCTGACCTCGCCGAGCATCCCGATATACAAGACTTCCTGCTATCCGTAAACCAGGCCTACACCGAGTTCCAGGACGATCTGACACGCATGGAACTTATACTGGAACAGAGTTCCGGAGAACTTTTTAAGGCTAACCGTGAACTGAGCCGCGTGGCGCAGGAAAAAACCGAAGAGGCCGCCAGTACCAGCAGAAGGCTCGAAGAAGTGGTAAGAAGTATTTCGGAAGTATTGGTGCAGCTGGACCGTGAAGGCCACTTTACATACCTCAATCAGGCCTGGGAGCGCATTACCGGCTACCCGGTTACCGCCAGTCTTGGCCAAAGCGTCATAGGTTTCTTTGCTGCACTGGAGTCCCGCGAGAAGCTGGTGGAGTTGCTGTCGTCGGATTCGCAGAGTATGGAGGAAACCGTGAAAATGATTACCGCCGACGGAGCGGAAAAATGGCTGGGCATTTCGCTTAGCCCCTATTATGCAGCCGGACAGCATATCGGCTTCATCGGAACGCTGTCGGATGTGACGGCGCGGGTTACCGCCGAAATCAAGTTGAATGCCTACACACAAGACCTCGAACGAATCAATGCGGAACTCGATCAGTTTGCATATGTTGTCAGCCACGACCTGAAAGCACCCCTCCGGGCGATCAATAACCTTTCGGAATGGATAGAAGAGGACATCAGCGATATGCTGGAAGGCGACACCAAAGATCAGTTCAGGCTCCTGCGTGGGCGTGTGCACCGAATGGAGAACCTGATCAACGGTATCCTGTCCTATTCGCGTGCGGGCAGGATCAAAACCGTGAAGGAGAGGTTTCTAATCAAAAGCCTGGCAGATGAAATATGCGAGTCATTCAGTACCAAAAAACCGCTGGCATTTAAAATGCAGGGTGATGCGGGCATTGAAATAGTGGCTGAGAAAATTGCTTTGACCCAAATCCTGCAAAATCTGATTTCCAACGGGATCAAATACAACGACAAGGCTGAAATCTTAATTACCGTCAGCTGGAAAGATCTGGGATCCCAATTTGAGTTTTCAGTCGGGGATAATGGTCCGGGCATCAGCCCGGAGTTTCATGAACGCATTTTTGTCATTTTCCAGACACTCCAGGCGAGGGACGAGGTGGAAAGCACAGGGGTCGGGCTGGCGATTGTGAAGAAAATCCTGGACGAAAAACACAGCGACATCCGCATTGAATCGGCAATGGGTGAAGGCACGACCTTCTTTTTTACCTGGCCGAAAAATGAGTCAAAAGAAATCGAGCAAACCAAATAGCCCATTTTACTAATAATCAATTCCATTACCACAATGTCCCTTTCCAACCCTGTACCAATGACCATACTCCTGGTAGAAGATGATGAAGTAGATGTGATGAATGTCAAACGGGCATTCAAAAAGAACAACATCTCCAATCAGCTCGTTGTCGCATCCAACGGCATCGACGCATTAAAGCTGCTCCGCTCCCCGGAGCTGGAATATCCCAGGCCGAAAATCGTGCTGCTTGACCTGAACATGCCCAAAATGGGCGGTATCGAGTTTTTAAAGGAGATTCGTCAGGATCCTGAGCTCAGCTCGCTCTCGGTATTTGTGATGACGACTTCCAACGAAGACAGCGATAAAATCGACGCTTTTAACCTGAATGTAGCGGGCTATATCCTTAAACCACTTTCCATGGACCGGTTTATTTCAGCCGTATCAACCCTGAACAGCTATTGGACGCTTTGCGAATACCCCCATTGACACCATCACCACTATAAAACTGAACCGCCTATGCCCTCTTTATCCATCCTGCTTGTCGAAGACGACGAAATTGACGCAATGAAGCTAAGCCGTGCAATTGGCAGAGCGCAGGTGGACATTGGGGAAATCCGGGTGTGCAAATATGCTGAGGAGGCCTTGCAAATGCTGGATTCCTGGACGCCGGGCTGCATTTTCCTGGATTATCAGCTCCCGAAAACGAATGGCCTCGAATTGCTGAAGCAGGTCAAAGAAACGGCGCCTCACCTGCCTGTCATCGTGCTCACCTCTCACGGCGACGAGCGTATCGCCGTTGAAATGATGAAGGCCGGAGCACTCGATTACTTCCCAAAGTCGGAGATAAACCCGGAGAAGCTCACCAAGGCTTTCCATACGATGAGCCAGATGCTCGAAATGGAAAAAGGCCGGGATGAGGCCAAGCACGAGCTTGCCGAAAAGGAGGAGTTTATCAACAAGATCGCCCTGCTTTCCCCGAATATCATATATGTCATCGACATCGAAAAGTGGACAAACATCTTCCACAACCGGCAGATATGGAAAATTCTTGGTTATTCGGAAAATGAGGTGATAACAGGTACTAAAAACGGCCTCACCCGCATCATCAATGACCAGGACGAGCAGTCATTCCGACGGCATTATCACCACATGCGCTATCATGTCCAGGACGCGGAAGTGATTGAGAAGGAATTCAGGCTGAAACATAAAGACGGGTCGGAAATCTGGATCATTACCCGTGAAGTCCCTTTCAAACGAAACGGAAAAGGGCATGTGCAGGAAGTACTCGGCACAGCCATCGACATCACCAGCCGCAAAATCGCCGAACAGGAACTGATCCAGGCCAAGAAAGATGCCGAAGAAGCCACGCGGATCAAATCCGATTTCCTCTCGACGATGAGCCACGAGATCCGGACGCCCATGAATGCGATCATCGGGTTCACCGACCTCCTGCTGTCAAGCGGGTTTACCGGGCAGGAAGAACAATATCTGAACACCATCAAATATTCCGCCGACAATCTGCTCGTGATCCTGAACGACATCCTGGACTTCTCTAAAATCGAAGCGGGGAAATTTGGTCTGGAAAATTTTGAATTCGACCTGCGTGAAAGGCTTGGATACCTGATGAAAACTTTCGAGATCAGGGCACGGGAAAAGTCGCTCGATTTCACATTTGAATGCGGCGACAATGTGCCCCAGATCGTGATGGGCGACGCGCACCGGCTCAACCAGATCATGGTGAACCTGATCGGTAATGCCCTTAAATTCACCGAAGAAGGCGGATTTGTAAAGGTTTCTGTTCACCTGGCACAGGAACGCGGCGACCGGTTCGACCTTAGAATAGACGTGGCAGACTCCGGCATAGGGATTTCTGAGGACAAGCTCAATATCATTTTCGACAGTTTCTCTCAGGCCCACAATAACAATGCGACCCGCAACTTCGGCGGAACAGGCCTCGGCCTGAGTATTACCCGGAAAATCACCGAGCTAATGAATGGCTCCATAACGGCCCAGAGCAAACTGGGCGAAGGGACGACATTCAGTATGATCCTGAATTTTGGCAAAGGACGCACGTCTTATGAGGAAGAAAAATCCAATGCGCCAGCCAAACTTTCACTGAAAGGTTACCGTATCCTGGCTGCCGAGGACATTCTGGCTAATCAGATCCTGCTCAAACATCTGCTGAGGAAATGGGAGGCCGATTTTGTGATCTGCAACAATGGCAAGGAAGTGTTGCAGGCCCTGGAAGATGGCGACTTCGACCTCATCCTGATGGACATTCAAATGCCGGTCATGGACGGCGTCACGGCGATGAAAAAGATCCAGAGCTCTTTCCCTCGCCACCGTGACGTGCCGGTCATCGCCTTAACTGCGGACACCTTCGCCGAAAAAACCCCCGAAATCGCGGCCAGCCATTTCAGCGGCTTTGTGACCAAGCCGTTCAAGGCGGAGGAGTTGATCCGGGTTATTAGTCAGCATTTGGCGGTAGGGAGTGGGGTTGTGGAGTAAATGTATTCCTGTTAGATAACTTCGAAGAATTCTATACTTTTGTCGCAACACGTTCACCCCCCTTCTCAATGGAACAGGGCGCTTTGGGTGAATTTTTTATTTATATATTTTCTTGTAGGAAACTCGAACAATTCATATATTTATGAAGAAATTCAATTCGATTCCGGAAGCATTTGATTGGTGGATAAAAAATGTCTATCCGTCTTTACCTCCTGATGTGAAAAAAGGAAAGCCTGTCACAGCCTGGCGGGATTACACTTATAATCAGGGTATTTCAGAGAAACGAATGCGCGATATTCTGATAGAATTCGGAAATTTCAGAATCGAGACCCTCATCGTTTATGAGCCGTGAATCCGGCTTTTTATTTGCAAGAAATTAATCGGAAATCCGACAAGCAATTATTCACTATCAAAACCACACGACTATGAATGCATTAAAGAACAACAATCCCAATGACAAGCAAGCAAGCATCAACCAACAGGAAATCCTCAAATCCTTCTTCCAGACGGACGGTGTTGGTGAGATCGTCTCGTCGCTGAATGTAATGGCTGAAAGTTTTTTATTCGGTCAAAATCTTGAAAATGTAAGCGCTGAAATGAGGGGGCATCTGGTGAATCAGTTGCGAGTAGCGAGCCTGATTGCACAATTGGGGGAAAATTATCGATAGTGGAGCGGCGGCACTTAGTACAGGAGGCTCCATCCGGAGCCATCGTTTTTGTACATCATCCAAATTTGCTACAAACAGGTCGTTCCTCCGGAACGGTATCTGGATTCCGGAGGAATCAAATGTATAGCGCACAGGCCGCTTCTAGCATTTGGGCTCCGGAGGAGCCTCCGAGGCCGATGTCGACGGCTAGCGACATAAGGTTCAGATCCTGCCCCGTTACCATCGGCGAGAAGCCCGGTAAATCGCTCATATACAAGCAAATACACCCTATCATACATCAAAAATAAGCAAAACTGGAAAAATATGGAATCTGATTCCATATTTTTCCAGTTTTGCTACAATCATCTCATTATCTGTATTTAACAAACAGAAAAAACCCGGGTCTCGGTAGTAATGTAGATCTTTCGGTCATCGACCAGCCCCATTTGATATCCGCCCGTGAAGACACCGAAACTCGGAAGAATAGCCTGACTTTTGTCCACTACGAAGCAGGGCAGCCGCAGACTTTGACGGCCTTTACCATAAGATGTAAAAACGGGATGAATATGTCCCGCAAAAACGAAACGGGATGGGTCAGGCTCTGTTTTGGGGTGATGGGTGAATATAAATCCGCCTTCTTCAAAATCCTCCGCATGTACTTGCAGGTCGCATTCGAGTAACAGGCTTACCGGCAGAATATCGTGGTTACCGATCACGATAATCATTTCGATGTAATGGTGCTCGTCGCGCCATTGCCGGAAAAGCTCCCATTCAGAATTGTATTCGCTATGGAACAGGTCACCAAGAAAGATAATGCGGGTGGCGCCGGTATTCCGGACGATTTCATTGAGCCGTTCGAAATTATTGGCGACTGCATTGTTCGGAATGGCTATGCCTTCCTTTCTGAAATGCGTCACTTTACCCAAATGCAGGTCACCAATCAGTAATGTTTGCGTTTCCTCCCAAAAAATGGCCCTTTGTGCCAGTAATAAAAAATGGTTTTCCCTAATCTCAATCTGCATTACTGTATTGTTTGATCATTTTCTGGATCCTGTCGTCCAGCTTTTCCGACGTCAGTTGTTCCCGCAACCTGTCCACCATGATCGGAAACGAGAATGGCGTGGGCCTGTCGGTGGTTTTGACAATAATTTTCTGATGTGCAATGCGTTCGAGCGCCTGCCGCATCCGGACTTCCTCCAACTGGTAAGTGAGCACCTCCTGATAGGCTTGCTTTACGAGCAGGTTGTTGTCCTCGTACTTGCTCATAACTTTGAAAAGCAGCGAACTGGAAGCTTGCAAGTGCCTTGTTTTGACATACTTACCCGGATACCCCTGAAACATTAATCCCGCGATGGCCGCAATCTCCCGGAACTTGCGTTTCGCCATTTCGGTCGCATTCACACTTTGATAAATGTCGTCAACGAGGTGTTTGGTTGAAAAGAGATCGGTTTGCGTCATCATTTCGGCCAGGTCGACGTACTGATCACTTAACAACTCAAACCCGTAATCGTTCATGGCCACGGAAAATGTGATGGGCCTCAGCTGACTAATGCGGTAGGCGAGAATGATCGACATTCCCTCATGCACCAGCCTGCCTTCGAACGGAAATATGAAGATATGGTGTCCCTCGCGGGTTTCGCATTGTTCGATGAGCAGCTCGTCGGTTTTGGGGATCATGGACCGCGTTTCCTGCAAATGGAGCAGCGGCTGCATCTTGGCAAGCTCCATTTCTTTGTACGGATTCTCGATTGCATCCGCCAGCCGTTCCCGGATAAATGCCGAAAGCTGGGACGATAACGGCATCCGCCCGCCGGCCCATCGCACGACGTACCCCTTTTTCCCTTCGGCTTTCTTTACTGTGACCGTCAGTTCATGAATACGAACGAACTCCACGCTCATACCGGCAAAGAAAAACACATCCCCGGCCTTCATCCAGGTCACAAACGATTCCTCGACCGAGCCCAGGTACTTCCCGCTCTGCAACTTCACCTTCATGGACACCTCGGAGACGATTGTCCCCATACTGAGCAAATGCCGGTGCGCAATGCGGCGGCTCGTCACGACATAACGTCCGTTTACCCGCTCCACTTTTTTGTATTCATCATAAACCGTGAGCGAGGCGCTGCCCGTGGTAATGTAGCCCAACAGCCATTCCCATTCCTCCCGGTTGAGATATTGGTAACCATAGGCGCTTGTCACTTCCTCGAAAAGCTCGGCTTCGTCGAAACCCTCACCCACCGCCAAAGTGATCATCCACTGTGCCAGCACATCGAATGCATGCGCTACCGGCGGACGGTCTTCCAGCATATTTTTGATGACACCCTCCCGCAGCGAAACCGCTTCAATCAGTTCCAATGCATTGGTTGGACAGAAATAGATCTTGCTGTCCACGCCCGGCTGGTGGCCGCTACGACCCGCCCTCTGGATGAACCGCGCAATGCTTTTGGGGCTTCCTACCTGTATGACCGTATCCACGGGACGGAAATCGACACCCAAATCGAGGCTGGCCGTGCAGATCACCAGTTTCAGCCGTTCATCGTGCAATGCTTCCTCTACCCAGTCGCGTATTTCACGATCCAGGGACGCGTGGTGCAAGGCCATTATCCCGGCAAATTCAGGATACTTTTCAATGATGGTCCGGTACCAGATCTCCGTCCCGGACCGGGTGTTCGTAAAGAGTAATGTCGTGTGGCTCTTATTGACGATCTCTACCACCTTATCCACCAGCCGAATCCCCATATAACCCGACCACGGCAGTGTCTCGACGCGTTCGGGAATTATACTTTCGACCAGGATTCGCTTATCGGTGTTCGCTTTGATGATCACTGAGTTTTCCTCCGGGAATCGCATACCCAGGAGCACACGCCTGGCCTCTTCCAGATTTCCTATCGTTGCCGAGATGCCCCAGGTCTGAAGACCTGGGTTGAGGGTGCGGAGTCTTGCGAGCGCCAGTTCGGTTTGCGTCCCGCGTTTGCTGCCCATTAGTTCATGCCATTCGTCCACCACGACGGTATGGAGGTTTTTAAAAAACTCCGAGCTGTTCTTTTGTGTGAACAGCATATGTAAACTTTCGGGTGTGATAATGAGCGCGTCGGGCATCTGCTTTTTCTGCTCGTTACGCTCACGCGTACCCGTATCGCCCGTACGTATACCTACCCGCCACGTGAGGTTCATCTCGAGGGCAGCCATTTCCATATTCCGGAAAAGGTCTTTTGAAAGTGCACGCAACGGTGTAATCCAGAGGACCTGCAAGCCCTTTTTCGTTTTGAGCGGTTTTTTAGGAAGCGAATTGATATGACGGATCAGGATCGGAAGCCAGAGCGAATAGGTTTTTCCGCTACCGGTGGGCGCGTTCACCAACCCGCTTTTGCCAGCCAGATAAGCAGCGGCCGCCTCTTTCTGAAAAGCGGCCCACTTCCATTTTTTGTCTTTAAACCATTGTTCAACAATGCTATGTCCGCGGGATTTGGTCAAGGGTGGTGGTGATGATTGATATAGGATGATTTCATCAATTTCTGTACCAATCTACGAAAGAAGTCAGTAGGGGGAAAGCTTCTGTCATGCAGACATCACTTCCTGCATCATTCCGGACAGCGAAATAGCGGTAATGCCATTCCCCATCGGAAATGTATCCCGACCCGAATAGACGGCAAATTTCCGGTCGGGTTTGATATCTCCGGCTGCAATATGGAATCCTTTCGATAACCGTGGGGCCGAGCTTCGCTTGATTTCAATAGCCCATTTCCGGCCGTCTGCAAATTCAAGGATCAGGTCCATTTCCGACCCTCCAACCGAGCGGTAATAGTAGGGCTGCGTGCGGGGAGGCGCAACGCTCAGGATATTTTCGATAACAAAACCTTCCCAGCTTCCTCCCACTACGGGATGCCCGAGCAGCGCATTCAGGTTTTCTATATTGAGAAGAGCATGGGCAATGCCGCTATCTCTCACGTAAACTTTCGGACTGCGCACGAGGCGCTTGCCTTCGTTAGGTCCCCATGGCTGTAATCGCCTGACCAGCAGAAGATCTACCATTAAATCAAGATAACGCGCGATGGTCACACCAGATACATCGAGGCTCCGGGCCAGGTGCGCTGCATTTACCACACTACCCTGCAAATGAGCCAGCATTGTCCAAAAACGTTCGAGGGTAGCAGCCGGAATTCTTGGTCCAAGCTGGGGAACGTCCCGTTCCAGGTAGGTTCGGATAAAATCCTGTCTCCAGGCGAGGCTATCGGGATCGGACGCTGCCAGCAAACTCTCCGGAAAGCCTCCTCTAAGCCACAAAGTGTCCGCTTGCCCGGCCATTTCATACTCATACTCAATGGCATCTATGGGGTAGAGTTCCAGATAGGCAATCCGGCCTGCCAATGATTCACTGGATTGCTGTAAAAGATCGATGGAGGCAGACCCTAAAAACAGGAATAATCCGGAAGTTTTTCCCTTTCTCCTCTCCTGGTCTATGATCCCTCTGAGTTCGACAAAAAGTTCTGGTAGTCGTTGAACTTCATCCAGTATGATCAGCTGATCGCTGTTGCTTTCGTAGAATGCCCTTATATCCTTTACTTTTTCCAGATCCAGCCTGCTTTCAAGGTCTAGATATACGGAAGGACGTGAATCAAAAATGTCGAGCGCAATGGTAGTCTTTCCTACCTGACGGGGGCCCATCAGTGCAACGGACGGACTTCTTCTCAAAGCCTCCGCAATGCTTTTTTCGAGTCTACGTTTTATCATCTATGTAAAACTAACATCAAATATTACATTTACATAGATAATATTATAATATTTATACAATATATTTATTATTTATAATTATTTAAAATATCCCGCAAACTTCCCAAGCTATCTGCATCCTCCGGTTTTTTGTCCTTCCGCCATCTCAAAATCCTGGGAAACCGGACGGCAATACCCGACTTGTGCCGCGATGATTCGTTGATGCCTTCGAAACCGATCTCAAAAACCAGCTCAGGCTTCACCGTGCGGACTGGGCCGAATTTTTCAAGGACATTGCGCTTGATGAAATAATCAACCTGACCGATCTCCGCGTCAGTCAGGCCGGAATAGGCTTTGGCAAACGGAACCAGCTTACCATCTTCACCCCATACTGCAAAAGTATAATCCGTAAACAGTTCTGCACGGCGACCGGAGCCTTTCTGGGCATAAATCAATACCGCATCCACACTCAGCGGATCGATTTTCCACTTCCACCAATCACCCTTTTTCCTCCCGACCTGGTAGGTACTGGCTTTACGTTTGATCATAAAACCTTCGGCAATATTTTCACGTGACCGGGGATGGAGGTCTTGCAAGTCCTGCCAGTTATCGAACTCGATCAGAGGTGACAAATGGAAATACGACTGTGCAGGAATACCTGCGTGAATGGCTTCCAGCTGCATACGCCGCTGCTCCTGTGTCAGTCCGCGGATATCGACGCCATTCGCTTCCAGAATGTCGTAGGTTAAAAGCGCCACAGGAGCTTCATCCAGCACTTTCTTCGAAAGATTTTTGCGGCCAATGCGCGTTTGCAGCACATTGAATGGCATAGGCTTTCCACCGGAAAAGGTCACGATTTCTCCATCCAGCACGGTTCCATCCGGCAATACCTCACTCAGCGCATGCAGTTCGGGGAATTTGTCGGTAGAGAGTTCCTCGCCGCGCGTCCAGATGAACAGCTCTTTGTTCCGATAAATGATCTGTGAACGAATGCCATCCCATTTCCATTCTGCAAACCAATCGTTAGGTTCGCCGAGGCCCGATACTTCGCCTTCAATGGGATAGGCCAGAAAAAACGGGTAAGGCCTGGATGCATTATCATTTTCACCTTTATCGAGGATCAGCCTCTCAAAAGTAGTATCAAGCGGGTCCCATTGGCCCATCACGCGGTGCGCGATCACATTCGGATCTGTTTCAGTCGCCTCCGCCAATGCCCTCACCACGAGTGTTTGTGAAACCCCGATCCGGAAACTTCCCATCAGCAGTTTATTAAAAACAAAAGTCTCGTGTTGCGAAAGTTCACGCCATGCCGCGGTGATGTGCAGGTGTTTCTCGTCGTCGGTCATACCCGGTAACATGCCTAGATACTGAAACCATTCCGAGAGCGATTTTTCCGAACCGCCGGAAACTATCCTGGGCAAGAGTAAAGAAATCGTCTCGCCCAGATCACCTACGCTGTGGTAACTTTCCTGAAAAAGCCACATCGGAATCCCCGCTTCTTCCGCCGCCCATTCCTTCACCTGCGTGCGGTTGACTTTGAATGACGGCCGGCGGCCTGTAAAAAGTGTCAATGCCCACAGCTTATCCTGATCCGCCGCAGCCAGAAAATAGTTTTTCATCAGTTCAACCTTCGCATTGGTCTTATTCGTCCGGTCGAGGTTCATGAAGAGATCTGCAAACTGTTTCATAGCGCATCACTGGTTTGCGGGCCCGGTGCATCGCCATCCAACGCACTTTTATGCTCCTGATACGCATCCCGCCCCGATGCGGTGTCGAGTGCCATTTCTTCCTCTTCATTTTCGTCCTCATTACCATACATCGTGGTTACCTCGCCCGCCTCGATACCGTTTTCGTTCAGCCATTTTGCAAAAATGCTGGTATAGCCATGGGTCACATATACCTTTTCAGCCTCCGTTTCCCCGATCGCCCGGTTAAGGTCCGGCCAGTCGACATGGTCGCTCAGCACAAAACCCTGATCGACCGCCCGACGGTTCTTCGCGCCTCTCAATGCCATCCAGCCCGAGCAGTATCCCAATGAATAGGGTGCAAACTTCTTGATCCAAGTACTATTATCGGCAGAAGGCGGCGCGAGTATCAATGAACCCCGGAAAAGCTTGCGGTCGGTTTCTTTGGTAACGAATGTCAGTTCAGGCAGGTCGAAACCCGCCTCCCGCAGTCGCTCATTCACGGTATAAATGGCTCCATGCGCGTACAATGCACTGTCCTGAAGTTGTATGTTTTTCAAAATGCGCTGCATTTTACCCAATGAATAGCCCATCAGCACACTGGCCTTCCCCTCAGCCCTGTTCTGTGCCCACCAGTTGTCAATTTCGGACATTACCTGCTGCTGAGGCTGCCATTTGTAGATCGGCAATCCGAATGTCGATTCGGTAATGAACGTATGGCATTTCACGGGTTCGAAAGGCGTGGCAAAGTGATCGTCCTCTAACTTGTAATCCCCGCTGGCGACCCATACTTCGCCTTTATATTCCACCCGTACCTGCGCGGAACCGATGATATGCCCGGCCGGATGCAGCGAAAACTGCACGCCATTGATAAAAAACTTCTGACCGTACTCCATCGTTTGCAAGTCGATATCCCCCAACCTAAGCCTGAGAATGGGTTCGCTGTCCCTGTGCGCGAGGTAATGCCTGCTTCCCCAACGCGCATGGTCGCTGTGCGCGTGTGTGATGATCGCCCTGTCAACGGGTATCCAGGGGTCTATATGGACGTCGGCGACGGTACAGTATATACTTTTGCCGGTAAATTGTAGCAAAGGTTGTTTTGGCATGATCCGTAAATTATCAAAAGTGTGCCAGTTGGCAAATGCCTTCCGGCACTCTGAAATATATTTGCTAAATTCGGATTACTTTTTTGGACTATTTACGTCTAAATGACATCACCACAATACATTGGCAATGTCTGAAAAAAATACCGATCCGATCCTCTCTCCCGCGCAGGAGGCACAACGTTACCTGGAAAACGCACGTCAGATCCTGACCGAAAAAGCGGGTAAAAAAGACGGCCTCTATGCCGACATCAAATACGTGAAAATGGCCGCTGGAACGGCTTATTCCGCAGCGCTGCTGATTCTGGACGAGTACCTGCGCCAGAAGGAAGGCGCTCATTTTACGAAACCCAAAAGCATTGAGGACTATACCAGCCGCATACGAAAGCATAATAAAAAGCTGCTGGCATTATTAACGGATGTGTACGACGAGCTCCATCTCGCCGGTTACTACCATGGTACCAAATCCGTCAACACCATCCAAACAGGGTTAAAGAATGTCACACAGATGTTGACCTATATTTAAGACACACTCTGGCATTCTTTCCAAAAAGCTGTCGGGCCCATTCCTTCATTTCAGCAAAGGTTGTTTTGGCATAATCTGAAATCATCAAAAGTATATCAGTAACCAAATGCCTTCTGGCACTCTGAAATATATTTGCTAAATTCGGATTACTTTTTTGGACTATTTACGTCTAAATGACATCACCACAATGCATTGGCAATGTCTCAAAAAAATACCGATCCGATCCTCTCTCCCGCCCAGGAGGCACAACGTTACCTGGAAAACGCACGTCAGATCCTGACCGAGAAAGCGGCTAAAAAAGATGGCCTTTATGCCGACATCAAATATGTGAAAATGGCCGCTGGAACGGCTTATTCCGCTGCGCTGCTGATTCTGGACGAGTACCTTCGCCAGAAGGAAGGAGCTCATTTTACGAAACCCAAAAGCATTGAGGACTACATAACCCGGCTGAGAAAATACGACAAAAAGCTACTCAGGCTGGTGGTCAATGTTTATGATGAGCTCCATCTGGCTGGCTATTACCACGGCACCCGCTCGGTTGACACGATCCAACACGGGCTGAGCGGAGTCAGGCAAATGCTCACCTACATCTGATTACGTTGCTTTCAGGGAATCTGCCAGTCTCACTGCCTTCCAGAACACCTTTCAGTTCCGTCTTAAAATGGTAAGGTTCTCGGAAAGAAAGACGAAATAGCCGTCGTGGCATTGGAAGATCGCACGACAATCCGGGGATAGCGACGGCTTTTTGACTATTTTTGAACGACCGGATCACCCTCCTTCCCATTTCCCGGGCTGAGGGACAGCCGGTCGTTTCACATGAAAGGCTACCCGATGTTCAAACTCCTACACCTGATCGTTTTTTTTCTGATAACAATCCAGGGCTGTAACCAAGATAAACAAGCCACGCAGAATGCGGAAGTCACGGCTGACACGGAAACAGGCTTCGAAAAGACCATCATCCGTCACGCGAAAGGATTCAGGATCGATTACTTTGCGGGTTATAAACTCATCAGCATTATCAATCCGTTTGGCGGCGACGGTGATACATTGAGATATGTACTTCAAAGAAAAGGAGAAAATGCCACGAAAGATTATCCCGATGCCCAGCGCATTGAAATACCCTTAAAAAGTATGGCTGCGATGTCGTCCATGCACGTGGGCTTACTTGGGTTTCTGGATGTGGAAAACACTCTGGTTGGCCTGGGAAGTCTTCAGTACGTGTATTCCCCCAAGGTCATCGCCCTCATTAAAACAGGACATGTTGTGGAAGTGGGCCGCGATCAGGGGCTGAACGATGAAAAATTGATTGAAATGCAGCCCGGCCTTGTGATGACGATCGGTAACCCGGGTGGAAAAATAGACCATTACCGTATACTGAGAGAGGCGGGTATTCCGGTATTGATCAATTCGGAATGGGTGGAACGGACACCGCTCGCCCGTGCCGAGTGGGTGAAATTAATGGCCGCCCTGCTGGATAAGGAAGAAATGGTGAACAAGAAATTTGCCCATATTGAATCGGAATATAATCGGCTGGCAGCTTTGGCGTCACGTGCCGGCACAAAACCAACCGTCCTGTCGGGCCTCAATACCAAGGATGCCTGGTTTCTGCCAGGAGGTGATAGCTACATGTCCCAGTTTTTCAGGGATGCCGGAAGTGATTACCATTGGAGCGACGACAAAACTACCGGAAGTCTTCCGATGAGCTTTGAAGCCGTCTATCCTTTCGCATTGCAGGCCGATTACTGGATGAATGTCGGATTCGACGCCCGTGATACCCGGAAGAGCATTGTAAACCAGGATACACGGTATGGCGATTTCAAGGCGACAAAAACCGGCCATGTATACAGCTACAACCAGCGGATCAATGAGCGGGGCTCCAATGACTTCTTTGAGTCGGGGAATGTCAATCCGCATACCGTACTGGCGGATATGATCCGGATTTTCCACCCGGAACTGCTGCCCGATCATCAGCTGGTTTATTACAAACAACTTCCGCGATGATGCAACCCGACCAAAGCAGGAAATGGATTCTGATCGGGCTCGGCGCATTAGCAGTGTCGTTTTTTTGCATTGACATCATGCTGGGCTCTGTTTCGATCCCTTTCCGGGAGGTATTTCGCATTGTGACTACAGGGGAATCTGACAACCGGGCTTGGCTGTTCATTATCGAAAAAATACGGCTGCCCAAGGCTGTCACCGCCATTCTGGTAGGATGCGGCCTATCCGTGAGCGGTCTTCAGATGCAAACCTTGTTCCGAAATCCGCTGGCCGGGCCTTCTGAGCTGGGTATTACTGCCGGCGCAGGATTGGGTGTGGCGGCGGTTATGCTGGCAGGCGGAAGCAGCGCCAGCATGTACGCAATCAGCCAGCTCGGCATTTCCGGAAGTTGGCTGATCATCGGGATGGCATCGTCAGGGTCCGCAATCGTCCTTGCGCTCATTCTCCTGATCGCCGGCCGGATACGTGATAATGTCATCCTGCTGATTGTCGGTGTCATGATCGGCACCATTACCCTGTCTATTATCAGTATCTGGCAGTATTTCAGTCAGCCCGAACAATTGCAGGAGTACATTATGTGGACATTTGGGTCGCTGGGAGGGGTTACGGGATATCATTTGTATGTACTTTCAGCTGTGGTTGCAGCAGGGTTACTACTTGCTTTCGCATCTTCCAAATCACTCAATGCATTGCTCCTGGGAGAGAATTATGCGAGAAGCATGGGACTTACCGTAGGCCGCAGCAGGCTTGTCATCATGGCCAGTACGAGCCTGCTTACGGGCAGTATAACCGCCTTTTGCGGTCCGATAGGCTTCGTAGGGATCGCAATCCCACATATTACGCGCTCGCTCCTCGGCACATCCAACCACCGCATCCTCATCCCGGCAACATGCGTTACGGGCACTTTGCTGATGCTGATTTGCGATATCATCGCTCAGTTGCCCGGTTCGCAGACCGTCATCCCCATTAATGTCGTAACATCCCTGCTCGGTGCGCCAGTCGTGATCTGGATCATCATCAGGCGCAACAACCTACGTTCCACATTCTCATGACAAACTCTCCGGCCATCCTGGAAGCGAGCGCCCTGACCATCGGTTACCGATTGTCAGGATCGGTTCATACCGTAGCGTCATCGCTGGGGTTGCGCCTCGAACCGGGCCGACTCGTGTGTCTTCTGGGTTCGAACGGGGCCGGGAAATCTACCTTGATGCGGACCCTTGCTGGTCTCCAACCCGCATTGGCAGGTGAAATCCGGATCAGCGGTACGCCATTGGCAGACCTTAAACCCAATGAACTCGCTCAAAAACTAAGCCTTGTACTAACCGACCGGATCGATACCGGAAACCTCTCCGCCCGGGAAGTGGTGACACTTGGTCGCACACCTTACACCGGCTGGCTGGGCTCACTTTCAGCCAACGACCGCCATAAAATAGAAGAAAGCATTGCGGCAGCCGGCATTGCGTCCCTGCTCGACAGACATTTGCACCAGCTGAGCGACGGTGAAAGGCAAAAAGTGATGCTCGCCCGTGCGCTCGCTCAGGATACCCCGCTGATCCTCCTCGATGAGCCCACAGCCCACCTCGATCTTCCGAATCGCGTGGAGATGATGCGTCTCCTGCACACACTTGCACGGGAGACCCGCAAAGCGATCCTCCTCAGTACCCATGAGCTGGATCTTGCATTGCAGACTGCCGACGAACTTTGGCTGATGCATCCCGACGGCTCACTGTTATCAGGTACCCCCGAAGACCTCGTTCTTAACGGGTCTTTTGAAGCAGCTTTTGCCAGAAACACCTTTGCATTCGACCGGTCGACGGGTGCATTTATCATCCACCAACCTGAGGATAAGGCGCAGGTGTACCTCGAAGGCGCCGATGGGCCTGTATTCTGGGTACGAAGGGCATTGCAACGCGAAGGTATTGGCATCAGCCGGTACCGCGATGCTCCCTGCAGCGTCAATTGCCAGGAGAATGGAGCCGGGTTTGAAGGTGAAATCCGGATTGGCGGCCAAACGGTCAAAGTATCTTCCGTGCAGGCACTTATCGGTCAGGTGCGGCAGATTTTCGGGCCGGACGCATTCAACTGAGTATCTCATCAACGAGGTTGTTTCCATTGGAATGGTTAGTTTTGAGCATCAGACCAGCCAAACTCGACTTTTCTTTCAGACATGGTTCTCCTTATTCCGTTAGCGATGGTGCTGGCCTCCGCCAACTGCTACCTGGCATTTTATAAAGACGCGGAACAGCCACTACGCCGTTCGCTGCTTGCCGCCGCTATTTCGCTTTTTCTGTTTATAGCTATTTCAACGGAAGTGCTTGGCTGGCTTAACCTGATTAATTCTCTCTCCATTACGACAAGCTGGCTGGCGCTGGATATCGCACTCGCCATTATCTGGATCAGGTTACAAAACCTTCATGGAGTGAGCTCCGCATCGGTTGCAGGAGAATGGGTTTCACATGTGCGTTCGTTTTGCGGGAAAGTGGGATTCGCAACGGTGGGGATGATCGCGATACTGCTGTGCATTACCCTGGTAGTAGCGATCGTGGCTACGCCCAACAACCTCGATTCACTCAGCTATCACCTCAGCAGGCTGGGATACTGGATCCAGCAGGGCAATGTCGCCCATTACGCGTCGCATATCGAACGGTCGATCTCCTTCAGTCCGTTCTCGGAATACGTCCATCTCCACACATTTCTGCTTTCAGGCTCCGAACGCTACTGTCAGCTCTTACAATGGCTCTGCCTGGTAGGCATTCTGATTACGGTTTCCCTGCTGGTTGAAAGGTTTTCCTCCGATCGAATGGTTCTTCGTGTGGCACTTTGCTTCGCAGCAACGCTCCCCATCGTTGTGCTGGAATCCATGACCACCCAGAACGACCTAGTGGCGGCCTTTTTTATCCTGAGCACCGCATGCTATATTTTTGATTATCTGTATTCCAAACAAACCACAAACCTGTATCTCATCACCTTGTGCTGCGGATTGGGCATGATGACCAAAGGAACCTTCGCATTTTACTTTTTACCTTTCGGCATCTACTTTTTCTTCCGCACCATCGGGCAGCCAGCCTTTCGAAAGCCGCTCGTAGCCCTTGTTTGCGGAGCCGCATTAGTTACCCTTTTGCTCAATGCGCCGTTCTGGTACCGCACCTACCGGGTTTTCGATTCGCCGATCGGAACGATCAGTAACGGAAACAAGAACAATTTCAATGGCCCGGCCGATTACATTTCTTCCGTTTCCAAACACGTCTTCCTCCACCTCGGGTTTGTATCACCCGGTAATCGCTACAACGATTTCCTTGAAAATGCACTTGAAAACCTCCACGACGGCATGGGCGTTTCCCTCGATGCGCCTGGTACGGGTATGGCTTTTAAAATGAACAAGCTGAATTTCAATGAGGATTTCGCTCACAACTTTTCCGGGATCTGGCTCGTACTGTTCAGTATCCCCCTTTTGTTCTTCGCTCGGTTATCCAAAGTGGCCAGATGGTATTGCGCACTTACGTTTTTCAGCTTCCTCGTTTTCTGCTTTTTCATCAGCTACCAAATTTACGGTTCTCGGCTCCATATTCCCTTTTTTCTGCTGATGTCCCCCGTTATCGGGTTGGTATATGGCTCAGTACTGCCGGCAATTGCTGCCCGTGCATTAAATATGCTGCTATGGCTGAGCGCATTGCCTTTTGCCCTCCTCAGTTCGGCCCACCCGTTGCTTTCCACTCAATGGTTCTTTGAAGAAGTGTTTCCGCCCGTCAATTCGGCGCTGAACCTGAACATCCGTATCGACTCTTCCAACCTGAATCTCAAACAACCGAGTATCCTGTCGGCTACGCCGGGAAGAATCCTGTGGGGCGACCATTGGCCCGAAATGCAGGACTTTCAAAGCCGGGTAAACGCACTGAATCCACAGCAAATTGGTTTTGATTTTACGGAGGCGAGTCTGGACTATGCCTACCAGCTGATGTTCCGGAAAGAAGGAAGGACTTTCGGGCATGTACTCGTACGTAACCCATCGAAGGTGCTGGAAGATCCGGACTTCCAGCCCGACGTGATCATCGCGGAAAAAGACGAAGGGCAGGCTTTTAATTACCACGGCAAAACATACCGGCTGCAATGGGCAGGCGGCGACAAGCGGATCTACGTGCCATTGAACTGATTAAAAACGATTATTGAAATATGATTTTTAAAAACAAAAGGAATCTGCTGTTGCTTCTATTGGCTGCCGCGGTTGGCTACATCATTTATGATTCCACTTCACAGCCGACCGTTGACGATCTGAAAGGAGGATTCCGCGAAGTTGCCTTGTATAGAAACCAGAACAACACCGGCCCGATCGTTCGCATTTACGCGGTTACGGTTGAAAGACCTTCGGACGAAGAAATGACCAAATATGGCGAACTAATGCCCTACACCAAGTACGGCACCACCACCGTCTACTTTTTCGATCCCCGGCAACCATTCCCAAAAGAGCTAGCCGCCGGAGAGCCGCACTTCGATGCGAAATTCGCTGCGCTTTGTCTTGCCGTTTACACCAAGGATGCCAACGGGCAGGTATCGCTCCGCCCGGGTCCATTTTGAAGCGCGGCTACTTATATTTGCCCATTGAACCATTTAGATTATTGAACATAATGACTGCACTCGAAACCGTTGAGCAATACTACCAGAATTTCAACGCCAAAAACTGGAACGGCATGCTGGGCCTTCTCCACGACGATATCCGGCACGAAGCCAACCAGGGCGACGTCCGTGTAGGATTGGAGAAGTTTAAAGAATTTCTTCAGAAAATGGACGACTCTTACGAAGAAACCCTGACCGACATGGTATTCTTTACCGAGCCGTCCGGAAAGCGCGTTGCAGCAGAATTTGTCGTGAACGGCATTTATAAAAAGGGGGAAGAAGGCCTTCCGGAAGCATACGGCCAGTCTTATGTGCTGCCCGCTGCCGCATTTCTCGAACTCACCGACGGAAAGATCAGCCGCGTAACTACGTACTACAACCTTCCGCTCTGGATCGAACTGGTTTCCAGGCCCGTAGCATGACCGACCAGCTGACCTTCATTACCCGCTCGGGGGCTGCCATTGAAACGGTATTCAACGATCTTGCCCAGCTTCGGATATCTGTTTTTCGCGATTACCCCTATTTGTACGAAGGAAGCATTGATTACGAAAAGAGCTACCTCGAAACCTACACCCGGGCCGATCGTGCATTCCTTTTCGCGGTTTATGATGGTCCGCAAATGGTGGGTGCTACGACATGCATTCCGCTCGAAGACGAAATGCCAGAGGTTCGCAAACCTTTCGAAGATGTGGATTTCGACATATCAACTATATTTTATTTCGGCGAAAGCATATTACTGCCTGCATATCGCGGTTTGGGCATCGGACACCGTTTTTTTGATGAACGCGAGACGCATGCCCGAAGCTTTGGAACATTCCGGCTTACCTGTTTCTGCTCAGTCGACCGGGGCGACACGCATCCACTGAAACCTGAGGGCTATCGCCCGAACGACGCATTCTGGACCAAACGTGGCTATGTGCGGGAACCAGCGCTGCAAAGCACGATGGAATGGCCTGACATCGGCGAGGTCGTTTCCACTCCCAAGCGCATGATTTTCTGGACAAAACCACTTAGCCGTTAAAAAGACCACCCTATGCATGTCGTTGTCGCCACAGCACAATATCCTATTAGCGAACACGCTGGTTTCGTTGCCTGGCAAGCGCATACCGAGCGCTGGGTCGCCGACGCGGCCATCCAAGGTGCGCAACTGCTGTTGTTCCCCGAATACGGTTCTATGGAAATCGTCAGCATTTTTAACGAGTCGATGCGGCAGGATATCCGGCGGCAGGTTATCGAGCTGGACGCTATCAAAGGCGATTTCTGCACCACTTTTGAACTACTAGCCCAAAAATACGGAGTGATCATCGTTGCCCCGAGCATACCCGTTGTCGAAAATGGCTTGCATTATAACCGGGCCTATGTATTTTCTCCCGCGGGCATGGCGGGTTACCAGGACAAGTTTTTCATGACCCGTTTCGAGGATGAGCACTGGGGCATTCAAAGCGCACCTAAGCAACTAACGCTATTTGAAGCGGCGTGGGGTAAATTTGGGGTCCAGATCTGCTATGATGTCGAATTCCCCCTGGGCTCGCAGAAGCTCTGTGAGGCAGGCGCGTCGCTGATATTGGCTCCCAGTTGTACGGAAACCATCCGTGGCGCGACGCGAGTGCATGTGGGCGCACGGGCGCGGGCGCTGGAAAACCAGGCATTTACCGTCGTTTCACAAACCGTTGGAGATGCATTGTGGTCGCCGGCTGTGGATATCAATTATGGGTATGCAGCCTGCTACACGACGCCCGACAAGAACATGCCGGAAGAAGGTATCCTGGCGACCATGCCACCACAACAGGAAGGATGGCTGATCCGGGAGCTTGACTTCTCGCTGATTGAGGAAGTAAGGCGCGACGGCCATGTGTTTAATTTCAAGGACCAGTCGCGGATGAAGATGGACGTGCTGGACGACGACATTTCCATCATTCACAGGAAAGTATAGTAAAAGCGGCAAGGAGATCGACACCGTTTCCCGCATTGATCTCCTTGCCAACTACTTACTTTTCTCCCCGGAAGCAGGTGCCGTCAACTGATCAATCCTCAATGTAAGCAATGCAAGCGCATCATGGATCGCTTTATTTTCAGCCTTGAAACCCACGTTCTCACCTTCCAGCTTTGAATTCTGTCTCGCAAGCTCCTTCACCGACTCGATCAAATGCGGGATGAGACCGGTGTAGTTGAGCGATTTGAATCCTTTTTCGTCGGTCTTGACGAGTTCGGGAAACAATTCTTCCACTTCCTGAGCGATGAGGCCGGTTTGTAACGACTGGTCCCGCCCCTTGTCTTTCCAATAATAATGATAGCCGCTGAGGTCCGTTAGTTTCCTGAGGCTGGGTGAAAGCGGAGAAAGATCACGTTTGAGGCGGCGATCGGAAGATTCACTTATAATTCCATTAACCCCCAGATTTCCCTCTATTAAAGCTCCGCCATTTCCATAAACCTGAAATTTCCACTGATTCCCTATAAAAAACCCGATGGAATTATCTCCGGACATGCCCGTAAAACCGACGGGATTGTCCTGGGAATTATCGAAGTAGATTCCCGCCGTATTGTAGGAGTGTCGCATGCGGGCCCGTCCTCCCACTTCCAAAATATGGGTTGGAGAAAGCGCATCGTTCCCAATCCCGACATTGCCGTTCCGAAGCACAGTAACTGCATTGGAAAGACCATTGTACGCCACACCGTTGCCGATCTGAAAGATCCGGTCATGAGGTTGCAGGCCCGCCTTCGTTCCTATCGGGTTATCCTGGACGTTATTCCAGGCCCCTATTGTCGTTGCGCTCCATGCTTTGGCTATTACCCCGTTTCCCATGGCAAATGACTCGTCTCCTTCCGCCCAGGCACCACTGCCAAAAGCGACAGCATTTGTGCCGTAAGTAGTGTTTCCGGTACCAGCAGAGATCGCATACTTGTCCGACACCTGAAAAGCCCATTTCCCTCCCATAAATAGTCCCACTTTGTTATCATTAACCATTCCCACAAAACCCGTTTCTTCCCCCGCAGAGTTATCGAAATGAATACCGGCCGTAGCTCCGATGTGACGGATCCGCGCCCGGCCCGCTACGTCCAAAGTATGTTCAGGGGAATCGATGGCCGCTCCCACTCCTGTGTTGCCATTGTCTGCAACCTGCAAAAGCCATTTATTTCCCATGTACAGGCCAACCTTATTATCATTGACCATACCTATGAAACCGGCAGGTACATGGGATGAGTTATCAAAATGAATTCCTGCCGTGTTGATGCTGTGGTGAATACGCGCCCGTCCTCCTACATCCAATCTGTACGCTGGTGCCAGTACGTTGTTACCGATTCCGATATTCCCGTTTCTCAGAATAGTGATGGCATTGGACAGAAACTGGCTGCTTGATCCGTTCCCAACCTGAAAAATACGGTCAAAACCTGATGCCCCTGCCGAGGTACCGGCAGGATTGTCCTGTACATCATTAAATGCACCGAATGTTGCGGAGCCGAACGCCTTAGAATATGTAGTTTTCCCGAACGCAAATGCCGACTGTCCCGATGCCATTGTTTCTTCGCCCATCGCTACTGAATATGGTCCGTCCGCATACGACTTAAACCCCATTGCCACACTTCCGTTTGCCTTTGCCCTGGTCTGACTTCCCATCGATACGGATGCCGCACCGATATTAAGGTCATTCCAGATCGTGTTAAGCGTATAGCCTGCACAAAAAGCCGCTTTCCGGGGATACCAGATCAATCGGGAGCCATCTCCCACAGCAGACAAGGAATTTCCATTGTTGTAGATTCCCGTTTGCACCACAGGTTCATTATGTCGCCAGGATTCCGATGTAACAGCATGATTTGCATAAGGTACACTCAGCAGTTGAACCGACCCCAGATCATGAATATTGCCACTGCCCAAATCAAGCTGCACCTGCAGATAATAGCTATCCAACCCCCATTCGATTGTGTTGAAAACGCCACTATTGATCTGGTCTCCACCACCTACCGCAACATTAAAGACGCCACCTGACGCAACCGTCACGTTACTATGCGTCTCATCGAACACCGTCTGCCCGCTCGCGGAGCTTTTATGAATAATAAAACGGAGCGATGAAATAACGCTGCCTGCTGGTAAAACCTTTCCGGTCGCGTCTCTGGCGACACCTTGAAAACCAAATTTCTGAGGAGTCTGTGCACTTGTTGTGAAGTACATTAAAAAAGACAAGCAGAGAACTGCACTGAAGGTCGAACTAAAATTTAGAATGCCTGCTGCCTGCTGCCTTAAACGATTTTGTTTGTTCATAAGAATTGTGATTAAGCCGAGAAGGTTATTTTGGATAATTGAATATCAGATATCGCGACCAAATAGGACCTGCCAAATGATCAGTCGGCAACGCGGAAAATATCAGACGGTTTATATGCTGTACATTTTAGAGAATATTGACCTGGAAGCGGTTCGTTCTTTACCTGACCGGTCCCAGCCGTAAAAAACGGCTCAGTAAACTATTTGGAATAACTGCTCAATCTTGACTTCGGATTAACACGTAGTGCCATTTCCAAAGCTTCCAGCCTTTTTACTATTTCGCTATTCTGTTCGGAGATGCCGTTATTACTTAATTTAAGGCGTTTATTTTCTGCACCAAGCTTTTCATTTTGTCCGGCAAGCTCCTTCACTGATTCGATCAAATGCGGGATCAGGCCGATATAATTGACAGACTTAATACCTTTTTCGTCCGTGTAAACCAATTCGGGAAAGATCTCTTCCACTTCCTGTGCGATAACACCGGTTTGGAGCCCCTGATCCGCGTTTTTTTTCCAGAAGTAATGATAGCATTTCAATTGGTTAACCTTGCCCAATGAAGCAGTAAATGGAACAATGTCTCGTTTTAACGTTACATCTGACGAGTTGATGTAACCAACGGCCGAGACCGTGCCCTGTACGGACAGTTGCTTAGCCCAAGCCTGAGTCGCTCCGACGGAAAAAGAAACAACCTCAGTCGGATTCGAAAACGGATTATTCGTAAACTTAAATTGCAATTCATTACCGCTCTCGTCCATACGAATTGTGGCGACGGTATCGATGATCCCGACCTCCTGAAATGCAACTTTTTTAGCTCCGTCAAAGTAAATTCCAGCAGTACGCCCTGGTTCATGCCGCAGATGTATCCTACCATTCACGTCTAATGGATATTGTGGATCAAAAACATTCGACCCGATGCCTAAATTGCCCCGCATAAATCCATTACCGGTGTGATCGACCCAGAATTTCCAAGAATTTCCTACATGAAACCCCAATTGACTATTAGAGATCATCCCGATAAAACCGCTCTGATTATTTTGAGAATCATCAAAGCGAATGCCCGATGTGCTGTTCCCATGATGGCGAAGCCTTATCCTGCCTCCAACATCCAGCAGATGGGTAGGATCTGTCACATCATCCCCGATTCCCACATAACCATTGTTTTTTACCTGAAAGCGCCATTTGCTGCCCACATAAAAGCCGATCTTCTCATCATTGACCATCCCGACAAAACCACTGATGTTGTTTTGAGAATCGTTGAAATAGATTCCAGCGGTTGAATTTACGGTATGCCTGATCCTGGCACGGCCGGCAAGATCCAGCGTGAATTCCGGTACAAAAATGTCCGTACCTACACCTAACTTTCCATGCATAAAACCGTTTCCTGCACCATTCACCCAAAATTTCCAGGAATTGCCCACGTGAAAGCCCAATTCATCGTCGGATACCATTCCTACCAATCCGGTTGTCACATTCTGTGAATTATCAAAATGGACCCCGGCGGTTGTGTTTCCCTCATGCCGGACCCTGAGCCTGCCACCCAAATCAAGTCTGTAAGCCGGATCAATAACATTGTCCCCTATTCCTACATTGCCATTGTCCATCACCTGGAACCGCCACTTGTTCCCGATATAGAACCCGATCTTCTGATCGTTGATCATACCAGTAAAGGCAGACAATGAATTTTGAGAGTTGTTGAAGTAAATACCTGCTGTGCTGTTCACTTTGTGCCTCAACCGCATCCTGCCATCGATATCCAATGGAAAAACCGGAACCAATGCGTCTTTTCCAATTCCGACGTTCCCATTACGGAGTACTGTAAACGCATTGGAGACATCCTGGGGACTCGACCCATTTCCAATCTGGAAAATACGGTCGGTCACAGACGCACCGGCTCCGTGGGGAGCCGGTGCGTCTTGCGCATCATTGAAAGCACCGAGCGATACCGAACCCGCTGCCTTGGAAATTGCGCCTAAACCGAGCGCAATCGATCCGTCTCCAACTGCCATCGCCTTTTCACCCATTGCCAGGGAATATGTACCATCGGCCTGGGATTGCCAACCCATGGCAATGCTTGCCGTTCCCTTAGCCCTAGATTGATTACCGAAGGCAATCGAATATTCGCCCATATTTGTATCATTCCATAAGCCCCCTGCGCTGTACCCAGCTGCCAAAGCAGCCCTACGAGGATACCAGATCAATCGTGAACCGTCTCCAGAGCTGTTCAGCATATCTCCCCCCTGGAATGTCCCCGTCTGAACAACCGGTTGATTCTGTGTCCATGATTGGGCGGTTTGGGCATGCAATGCATATGGCACACTCAAAAGCTGTGAAACGCCTGTATCGATATAATTGGTACCACCGGTGGCATCGATTTCAAGTCTTAGAAAGTACTTCCCCCTGGCCCAGTCGATGGTACCAAAATCTCCCGACTGCACGGTCCCTCGTCCTATTGAAATATCGAATACCCCTTTCAAGTCTGTTTGAGCACTATGTGTTTCCTGATAGACCTGGGTACCAATGACGCTCCCTGCAAGAATAGTGATCCTTAGCCCTACTTGCGCATTGGCGACAGCAACCCCGTCCATCTTTCGGGCGACACCCTGAAAACTGAAACTTGGAGGTGCTTGTGCATGGCATAACAGTCCGCAATAAATGACAGTTGTGATTGTCAATAAAAGTTTCATTGGAAAAGACATTAAGGTGATTAAATTGCTCCCTGGGTACTTCTGCACTGTGCGGGTGCGGCCTATTTACCTGCTGCCGCTGCGGGCCATTGCCCGATTTTCGCTTCCAGTTTCCCTATTCTTTCCATTGCTGACTCGCTTTGGCTTCGAAGTTGAGTGTTATGGCCTTTCAACTGCTGATTCTCCTTCACAAGCTCCTTCACTGATTCGATCAAATGCGGAATGAGCCCGGTGTAGTTGAGCGATTTAAATCCTTTTTCATCGGTCTTGACGAGTTCGGGAAACAATTCTTCCACTTCCTGAGCGATGAGGCCGGTTTGAAGACTTTGATCCTGTGCCTTGTCTTTCCAGTAATAATGGAGGCCTTGAAGCCCGGCTATCTTTGCGAGACTGTTTGAAAGCGACGTAAAATCGCGCTTAAGGCGTCGATCGGACGTCTGGACGAGTACCCCATTAATGTAACCGCTCCCCCCATTATCCACCCAGAACTTCCATGAATTACCCAGATAAAAGCCTACCTCATTATCCGTTTTCATGCCCACGAAGCCGTCGACTGCATGTTGAGAATTATCAAAATAAATCCCTGCGGTGCTGCCATTATGGTGAATGCGGGTGCGGCCACCTACCTCCAATGTATATAGCGGAACCAGTGCGTTGTTTCCAATGCCCACATTCCCATTCCGGAGGACTGTCACCGCATTGGACAGGGCCTGCGGGCCCAATCCGTTGCCAATCTGAAAAACCCGGTCCGAAGTCTTTGCACCGGCCAGACTTCCTACTGTATTGTTGTCCTGCACATTATTATAAGCGCCTAACGCCACGGCCCCAAAACCCTTAGCGACGGTCCCGGTACCCAATGCCCCCGATCCGTCCCCGATAGCGGCAGTCGATGCGCCGAGCGATACGGATCCTACGCCTTGCGGAAGGACAACATTGCCTGCGGCTACCGACCCATTGTCAGCGACCTGGAACAGCCATTGATTTCCAACATATAATCCTATTCTGTTGTCATTGACCATTCCGACAAATCCGGCGAGACCGTTTGTAGAATTGTTAAAATGAATCCCTGCCGTAACACCGCTATGCCGTATACGCGGCCTTCCGCCTACGTCCAGCAGGTAAGATGGCGACAATGCCGTACTACCGATCCCAACGTTGCCATTCCTTAAAACCGTGACTGCGTTCCTCTGAACGTTTTCGTCTCCGTTGCCAATTTGGAATATGCGGTCGAGTGGGTTTTCAGAGGCGGGACTGGGATTATCAGACACATCGTTGTAGGAGCCGGAAACCCAGCTCGCGCGTGCCTTTGCCGACGTGTGGAAGCCGGAAGCTAAACTCTCATAACCAATTGCACTTACCTCTTTGCCCATAGCCACTGCATTAAAGCCAGTAGCCTGAGAGCTTGCCCCGAGAACCGCAGCCCCATTGCCTTTGGCCAGATTGTCCACACCAAAAGCCACTGAGTTAAGGCCGATCTGACTGTCTTCCCATTTATCGTTGAGCGCTTTACCAGCCCGGAAAGCACCCTTGAACGGATACCAGATCAGCCTGTCCCCTATCCCTATCACCGGCAGCTGGTATTTTTTAAAATCAGGATCATTAAGAATACCCGGATCACTCGGATCGACATCCGGGCCGTAGGTAAGCTTTTGAACCACCGGATAGCCATCTGCCCACCGGGAGGCTTCACCGGCGTGAAGGGCATAGGGGACACTCAAAAGCTGCGTCGTGCCCATATCAGCATAATTGGTGCCTCCCGCTACATCCAGCTCCAGTTGCAGGAAATGCTCGAACGTTTTCCAGGAAATTCCCGAAAACTCGCCGGAGACAACAGTGCCGGATCCGATCCGGATGTTAAAGATTCCATGATCGTTGGTCTGTGCAGAGTGGGTTTCTCTGTAAACGATCGTTCCACCTGCACTTTCGGCCAGAATGGAAATCCTGATTCCTACCGCGGTATTCGCTGCGATCTTACCATCCGCTTTCCGTGCTACACCTTGAAAGCTGAATTTCTGTGGGGCTTGAGCATGGGCCAGAAGCGCGGTACAAACTATAACTGAGACGATCAAAGGTATTTTCATTGACAGAAGAGTTATGGTGGAGAACTACACCGAAAATGCGTCCGTAATAGTTTGTCTCCCAAAAGCGATAATCAAGCGGCTAAGGATCAACTCCCAACCGGTATAAAAGACCCTTTTCCGATACCTCCATCCTCCTCCAAGAAATGTATGCAGTTAGCTGAAGTCGATCCTTTTGACATAGGTATCTCTACGACAAGTTGAATTATGCAAAGAATGCAGCTGGAACAGAAATTGAACTTTTCAAATACAGCTAAAATCGACCAGCAAATATCAAATCGACCTCAAATTATTATTTAAACATAGTCTTATTAACATAAAAAAATACGGTAAAAATAAATTTACACAATACAAAATACTTGTAATCAACAGAATAGATATAATGTTAATTAATTTTTTGACACTATTTCTATATACGTATAGTAGTATTTATTTAAGTAATAAATATACTTTTACAATTTCAATCCCTGAATTACCGTTCCCTGAAATACTTATTTTTAAGTAGTAAACTTTTAACTATTTCATGATATTGAACGTATATTAATCTATCATTTTTAAGATACTAAACGTCCTCTATCATGAAAACTTTCTACCTCATGGCGTGGATCGTCTTGGCGACGGTCACCATTCATTTTCAGTCCATAGCTCAATGCGCGCTGGTCGAACCGGCAATTGAATTAAACAGTGTTTTGGACAATGGCACTACTTGTACCGTGAACATTAACTTGTCTTTCACGATCGATAAAAACAATGGTAACAAGTTCACATATGTACACTTATGGAAACCTACCGAACACCCCAACATCGACTATGAAACAAAAGCCCCGGAAGCTAGTGACCTGACTAACAAGGTACTGGCAACACTTGCCATCGATACAGATGGTGCAGTTACGCTGCTTTCTACATATAGTGCCGACGAAGACGGGGTCATTCCACTTTTTACTGGCCTCAACCTGAATGAAGAAAGCCTTGGCGGTGATTTGTACCGTATCACCATCGACAACATTCAGTTTCCGGTTCCCGGCGCGTGCAATGTTTTACCGATTTTGAAAGCAGACGTATGGTCTACACAGGCAGCGAGTGCAAAACCCAAAGTGCATTGCTATAACGCAGGTTTCAATTTACAGATCAACGACCCGGTAATAACAGGCGATATCAATTGCAACGAACCATTGGGCCCGCGCACCTACGACCTGAACATCATCACAACCAATCCTTCTCCATTTCAAGTAACCTACAAGCTTTATCTGGACGACGGTGTACTGGTTGACGGTCAAACTGCTTTCAGTGCCGGTGATGAGCTTTTCTATACAAGCCCTCCGACCAACCTCTCTACGATGGAGCCTATCCAAAGCCACGACCAAGCTTATCCATATGACTTCCTGGAAGACAAGCGTGCTATCTGGGTTGAGCTATCAGGTCCAAGTCTGCCTAACATGATCGTAGCTGAATTGAAAAACAACTGTCTGATCACGCTGCCCGTTAAACTTGCCAAGTTCGGCGGAAGCCTGCTCGACAACGCCGTCAGCCTTTCCTGGTCAACCACTGAGGAATCCGGCAGCGGCTACTTTGATATCGAACGCAGCACGGATTCAAGAGAATTTATCCGGCTGGGCAGGGTACAGGCAAAAAACAACTCGTCCGTCACCCAGCAATACAACTTTACAGATACAAACCCGTTGAGCGGGATCAATTACTACCGGTTGCGGATGGTGGATATGGATGGAAGCTTTGAGCATTCCCGGATTATTGCCGTCGATAACCAGGCAGGAAGCGTTGCATTCGAATTATTAGGCAACCCGACAGCAAACCGGGAGATCAGATTTCTTCTGAAGAATGAAGCTCCCGCGAACGTTCGCCTTTTCAATCTGTCGGGCAAAGCTATGCCTTTCACGATGAGCCAATCGGGCAACGAATTTGTGCTGAGAGCAAATGGAAACCTGGCGTCAGGCCTTTACCTGCTTTCGCTGCAACGCGACAAGGGAGATGTTTTAACCAGAAAGGTCGTAGTACCTTGATCCAGCCATTACGCTAATGCAGCCGCCGGGTAATTCCGGCGGCTTTTTATTTGCCCAATACCCGCTCGATATCGCTTACGGAAATTGCGTCCGCATCATTCCCGAAGTTCTTTCGGATAAATGTCAATACCTGGGCCATTTCCTCCGGTTTCAAAAAGTCATGCTTTGGCATCAGGTCGTTATAAGGTTTCCCTGCGACCTGGATCGGCCCTTCCAATCCTTTGGCAACTACTTCGATCAGCCTCCGTTTATTGCCCGTAACCCATTCGGATCCCGCCAGTGGAGGAAAGCGGCTCCCATCACCGAGACCATTTCGCTGGTGGCACGGCGTGCAGTAGGTGTTATAGATCCGCTGACCAGCTTCCTTAGTCTTCGTATCGAGGTTATCCGCCACTTCATCCGGCGTGCGTATGTGCGAAAGCTGCTTGTGCTTTGCCATTTCCGCAAGTTGTGCCTGGCCAAAAGTCCTTTTGTCGCCTTTAAACATAATACGCCACACCTTGCCTTTGCGTGAGTCGGTGATGTAGAGCGATCCGTCGGGGCCCTCGGCAAGTCCCATCGGCCTGAATTTCGCATCGCTTACATTGATGATGGGGTCCACTCCGGCAAAACCGTCTGCGAACACCTCCCAGTCACCTGACGGTTTTCCGTCTTTGAACGGTACAAAACATACGAAGTACCCGGCCTGGGGATAGGGAGCGCGGTTGGTTGAGCCATGGAATGCAATGAATGCGCCATTTTTATACCGATCGGGGAACTGACTTCCATTATAAAAAAGGACGTCATTCGGCGCCCAATGGCCTGGAAAACCGAACAGCGGCTTTTGATACCTCTCGCCCTCACCCTCCTTCTTTCCATCGCCACCGTACTCAGGATTTAGCATCTTCTTTCCCTTCATCTGATCGTAGTAATAGTAAGGCCAGCCTACATTAGTACCCTGGTTTACTTTCACAAACTCTTCGGCAGGCAACACAGCGCTTTGCCAGGACGAAAACAACTCCGGAAACAACCGGTGCAGATTGTCCCTCCCATGCACGACCGCGTAAAGGCTCTGGTCCGTGGGGTTCCACCGCATCCCGACAATACTTCGGAGACCGGTCGCATACAAGGTCCCGTCAGCCTGTGTCTGATCCGGCTTATCAGCACTGAACTTCCAAATCCCACCGTGCTTTTCCAGGTCAGGGCAGGGATTGATGCCCGGGCTCCCGGGCTTTCCGCCAGGCGAATTGACCATATCCTGGCAGGCGTCCGACGGTGCACCGAACGGCACATACATGTTACCCTCATTGTCGAAAGCCATGGGTTTGGTGATATGCCAATGCGCCCCATGTTCGTGATCATCTCTGAGGATCAGCTCCGTTTTTTCATCCGGAAGCAATTGGCCGGGAACAAGCTTGCTCCGGTATACCGCGAGGGATGAACTATAATACAGATAGCCATTCCGGATCGCGATCCCGTTAGCCAGGCTGCTATGGTCCTGGTAATTCCCAAAATTGCGGATGATGTCGGCCCTACCATCCCCATTAGTGTCCCTGAGCGCTACGGTACCGCCTCCCTGCCCTTTTCCAAAATAGCGGAGCTTAATGTAAATATCACCGTTGTCGTTTACCACAATGTGCCTGGCGAGGCCGGTGCTATCGGCTACAACCAGCGTTTCAAAGCCCTGTGGTGTGGTGAGCCCGCCGCTGTCGGCATCGCCGCGAGGGAGCTTTTGATCCCGCCTCAGCGCCGCGCCGGCCAATGCGAAAACGAGTATCAAAAGACTTAGAACAGCGATTCCTTTGTTTCTTTCTGATCTATGAAAAACCATAATGCACATTAGTTAGAATTCTTCGGTTTTGCGGACAGACCATTCAGGTCCCAGACTACCTTTCCCTGCCTGACGGTCATTTCAACTTCCAGCTTGCTGGTTCCATCGATTCCGTTGCCAGCGGAGTCCATAAACCCGAAGCTCCCTTCCCTTACCCGGAACAGCGCAATGTCGGCCGGGTTCCCTGCTTTCAGATTACCCAATTCCGGGTGACGGATGGCTTTGGCAGCGCCGGTTGTCGCAATCGCAACGACCTGTTCCAATGTGAGTCCCATTGCCATGAACTTAGACATTACATTACTCATATCTTTCATCGCCGAATTCATGCTGAACCGGTGGAGGTCTGTTCCGAATGCGTTAGGCAAGAAGCCCTGCTTCGTCGCAGGTACCGCCTGATCGAACCAGAACCCCGCCCCACCATGTCCCAGATCGAAAAGCACACCTTTTTTTCGTGCAGCCCAAACAAAGGAACGCACCTGCCCGTCGTCCCCGACAATGGGCATCCGCTCTTTGATATTTTCGAACGTATGGGTAATGATATCCCCTGCACGTAATCTGCCGAGCTGATCGGCCAAGGTGTATTCCGGCAAATGGCATTCTACAAAAAGTGGTTTGCCTGTCAGCTCCGCAGCTTTGATTGCCTCGTCGAAAGGTTCCCAGCTTTTTCCGTTATAATGACCGATTTTCACGCCGGCTATGATTTCGGGATACATACGGATCAGCTTCACGGTCGAATCTGCATTCATATCGCCTAAATCCTGCTCATGGTCCGAGCCGGTCATCCCGCCTCCTGAAATATTGATAAAAGCCAGAATCCGGGTTTTAGACTGATCGATAACTTGCTTTCTGAACAACGGAAAACTACGCCAGCCGGAAGTACCCGCATCAACGACCGTCGTAACGCCCGAACGGAACGTAAAGTCGTCCGGGGAAACACTGTTGACCCCGTTCGCGAAAAGGCCCGCCTTCGGACCTACAAACACATGAGTATGGATATCGATAAAACCGGGTGAAACATATAAACCATCGGCGCGGATCACTTTTTCCGCAGTCTCCTCGATTTTCGGAGCTATTCTGGCAATACGTCCCTGACTGATCGCAATATCCATCACTCCGTTCAGCGCATTGGCCGGATCGATCACATGCCCGCCGCGGATAAGGAGTTCGTAAGGCTGCGCCACCACACGTCCGGGTGCCAGCGACACAATCAGCGTGCACACGACTGCCATCGTTTTGAGCCCAGCGGTGCAGGTAAATACCTTTTTCATAGCCATTTATTTACCTTGGAGCTCAGATTCCCACGGCGCTGCGCTTAGTCCATTGAGGTCCCAGACGATCTTACCCGCCCTGATCGTGAGCTCTGCTTCCAGCTTTTTATCGCCCTTTAATTTCAGTCTGCGGGCATCCAAAAAACCAAAATCCCCCGTTCGGATGCTGAAAATCGATATATCCGCTTCCGAGCCTACCGAAAGGCTGCCCAAATCCGGCCGTTTGATCACCTGTGCCGGGCCCCATGTCACGCGCAGAATCGCATCCGCCAGCGACATGCCCATGTTCAAAAACTTCGAAATCACATTGTCTAAACCCTTCATGCCGCCGTTCATGCTGTCGGTATGGAGATCGGTACTAATGACATTCGCCAGAAAACCCTGTTTCATCGATGGTATCGCCTGTCGCCAGGCGAACGCGCCTCCGCCGTGCCCCACATCGAACACCAGGCCCTTTTTCTGCATTTCCAGAACGAAGGGCTTCACTTTGCCCTGCTCGTCCACCACAGTTTCCCGATCGTTGGGTCCGTGCGCGTAGGTGTGCGTAAAAATGTCCCCGGGGCGAAGGTATTCCCTGAACAGCTTTTCAATGGACAATGGCGGCCTGTGTTCGCCAAAGTCTACCATCACGGGCACTTCAGCCAGCTTACCGGCTTCCACGGCCCGCTGCACCTGGGTGTAATCGCCCCAGTAATGGGCGGACTTAATACCGACGATGATGCCAGGATATAATTTTTTAATCATGTTGGCCGTCATGACCGGGTTCATATCGCTCACGTCCTGCTCCTCATACCGGCTCGCCATGCCTGTCCCGACGATATTGAGAAATGCCAGCACGCGCGTCTGCGCCCGGTCGATCGTCTGAGCTTTGAAGACTTTGAAATTCCGCCAACCTGAGGAACCAGCGTCTACTACTGTGGTAACACCCGCGCGGAATGTAAAACCGTCGGGCGGCAAACTCGTGAAACCATTGGCAATGTAGGCATCCGATGTTGTGCCATTAAACACATGAACGTGCATATCGATAAAACCGGGTGCTACGAACATCCCCCTCGCATCCACGACTTTTTTGGCTTCCGAAGCAGGAATGTCGCGGGCCACGCGTACGATCTTACCGCCGGCAACGGCAACATCCAAATTGTCATCGATGCGGTTCTTGTGGTCAATGACGTGCCCGCCCTTAATAAGCAGGTCGATGGACTGGCAGTACCCGGAGGCCGAAAGCCATGAAATGAGTAACGATACTACTGCAACCCGGAGATATCGGGGGTTGCGGGTCAGGTGTTTGAAAAAGCTCATGGGACAGGTGTTTAGGATAAATAACCCACGCTCGCAGCAACGAGGCAACAAGACCAGGTATTCATTTGGAAAAGCCTGCGCTGCACCAATTTTAATAATGCATCCCACTATTTTCACCAAAGAATATCAAAACACTATACGAAAACGCATTGCATTAGGAGTAATACTACAAAAAGACCGGCACCGAATGTCTTTTCAGCTTTCCTGACACTGTAATTTTCAAAGAAGATGTGTCACTATTTAGCATATGAATAAATTAAATTGTTGAATATAAAGCGATTACAACTTTGTAGATATATTTTTACTAGGAAATTGGAATCCAATCCTTTAAACTTGTTGTAGATTTTATTTTACAGTAATGAAAATTTTAGTAAAATAACATCTACAAACCCGCTGCAAATACGAATTTGAGCGGCCTAACTCACTCAACGTTAACAAAGATGGAAAATCATAATCGAAGGCTTTCGCTAAGCAGCAACCTGCCACCCGGCCCGGGTCGCCTGAAAGATCCGACCCTACCTGTTAACAATACTACTTTACGGATTCCCATTTCCGGGATACTCTGCCATCTTCCTCTTACTGATAATAGCAGAATTTCTTTTTTGAATGCGGGAATGAAACGTGCGGCCCTGATTATTCATACCGACAGCCATTGTTGTCCAATGAATTAACAGGGATCATATAGGCGTATCCGTTCGCGCGTGCCACTTGCCTGTCGTCCGGGCAATGTAAGGGTTGGCTGCGCACAGATACACGCGACTGTTTACATCCGGTAATCAGCCCCACTCGGTCAGGCCCTTAAAGGCTGCTGGCCCGGGCAGCTATTGTTTTGCTTGAATCTATTTAATCCGCCAAATATCTTTTTTCACCAAATCGAAGTCAGTATGAAAACAAGTACACTGAAACTGTTTACCCTTTTGATGTTCCTTACCTTTTTCCTCTACGATTGTAAGGACAAGGACGCCGGCTCCCTGGAACCTGCCAATACAGAACTATCGGACCAACTGGATAAACTGGAATTAGCGCCGGCAGCATTGCAGGAAACGCCGGATATCAAACTTGTGCCTGGAAAAGTAGAGGCTTCCGCCAAAACACAAGCGCTGAACAGCTCACTGGGCACCGTCACGTCCGGGAATGTACCGGCTGGCGTCACAATTGCCGCAGAGGATGTTTCCAACTCTCTCACCGACGCTGAAATCAAGACGCTGAACCAGTTTACACCGTCGCAGGCATCGTCCAAGAATACACTCAGTTCCGGCCAGGTGCGCGCGATCCTCACCAAAGTTTCGGCGGACGTAAAATTGCAAAGCTACCTTTCGCTGCTGACGCTGACCAAAGTTGATGGTCTGCCGGACGGAGGGAGAACGGGCGCCGTAACGGAAGGTACGACTGTGGTGAATGCCGTCGAAGCCGGCAAGTCGGATGATTGCATCGCCCGCGCCAACGAGAAATTTGACAAGACCAAAGAGCGTCTGGACGGAAGCAAAGCCAAAGATCTGGAAAGAATCAATGATGCTTATGCCAAAGATTTGGAAAGAATTCAGAAAAATCTCGAAAAATGCGCCGGAGAAAATAGTGCTGCACACTTTGAGGCTCTGCGGCAAACGGGCATCAAAATAGCCAACCAGGCTTTGGCAGCATTGGAAAAAGCAAAGCCATTTCTGAAACCCGGCCAATATGAATTGTTGAAAGCGCTTATCAATGTTCAGTTGCTGGATTATCTCGATAAGGTCAACCAGCTGGAAGCCGCTAAAATCGGGACGTGTACCGAAATCGCTGAACTTGCCAAGGCCCGCGCTACGGAGGTGAAGAATTCCAACACCGCCAAGGTAGAGGCAAACTACAATGAAGCACTGGCCAAAGCGATCGAACTGAGAGACAAAATGATCGAGAACTGCCATAATCAGGGCAGCGGTATCTAATCATTAGATAAATGACGCTATATTTAAGAAACAGGGGGGAAAATGTATTGTTTCCCCTTTTGTTTGTCCTCTGGTTGAGCCTCCCTGCACAGGGGCAAACAAACATTTCGGGTAAACCGGGCCTTATATACGTCCCATCGGCTCAGCAAACCGATGACGGAGCTTTTCAATTCGGCTACCACTATAACCCGATCCGCTACGGATTCAGGTTTAACAGGAAGAATTCGGAAGGTATTTACTTCGCAAATCTGACATTGCTTCCGAGACTGGAAATCAACATCAACCTGCTTCGGGTCAACAATGAACAACAAAGAGGCCAGAAGGGAATTGGCGACCGGCAACTCGACCTCAAATATCTTCTCTTAAAAGAAACGCCGAAACGTCCGTCCCTTGCACTGATCATTTCGGCGCCATTCGGGATTGACAATTCACTATCCACCAATGCATTGGTTGCCAGTAAAACGATACGACTTGGGGCCAGACTATACGCAGACATTACAGCAGGACTTGGCAGCCCGTGGTACATTCAACGGGATGATTCCGAGAAAAGCAACTACGATATTTTCCACAGTCTTGAAATGATCCGGAAAAAGAACCAGGCCTACCGATATCTGTCTGGACCATTCGGAGGCTTCAACTTAAGGCTTGATAAGAAAGCAGGTTTGATGGCCGAGTGGGATAGCCAGCATTTGAACTTTGGCTTTTATGGAACGCTTTTCAGGAGGTGGACGATCCAGGCAGGAGTCCTGAACTTTGATCAGATCAGCTTTGGCACATCCTATGCGCTCAACATGCTGCCGTTGCCCCGAAGGTTCCGCGAATACGAGCAAGCCCCACGCAACGAACAATCGCCACGATTGTCGTCCATTGATTCGGGCCGCCCCACGCTTCTCCAAAATTTCGAAAACGTATCTTCCGACACGGCCGTCGGCCAGGTAATCTACGAGCAACGTCTCTACCGCAATCCCTACCTGGGTATGCTGGAAATGCGCCGGGCACTGGCCGATTCGGGTGTCCGTGAGTACATTCCCCTGTTTCAGGGCGTTCCGATAGGATCTTACCGGATGGGCAAGAAAATCGGCTATCGTCCGCTGGCGCAAAATGAAATGCGTTCCAGGGACCTTCTGCTTCATAAATACAAACTGGATTTCTGGCTGCAACCCGTTTTCGCGGCCAATTTTGGCTATCGGGAAAAGACATTGCAAAGTAACACGAGCGTGCTGCTGCAAACTCAGTTCTATCTCTGGAAAGGATTGGCTCTGAACGCCGGTGTATTGTTCCCCATCACCAACGACATGGATAACCGGCCAAAAAAGATCCGTCCGGCACCCGTTTTCCTGAACCAGTTCCTGGCATTCGGCAAACATTTCATCAGCGCTTCGGCCGGCTATTTTCACAACGACCAATATGGTGTGAATGTACAATACCGCCATCATGACCTGGCTGGTCCCTGGTCGTTTGGCCTCGAAGGAGGCCTTACAGGGTTGTATTATTATGCAACCAAAGGAATTTACTATGAAAGTATGAACAGGCTACTGCTCAATGCAGACGCTGCCTACAAGCTGTCCCGCCCCGACATTACGCTCAAACTATCGGGCGGCAGGTACCTTGCAGGCGACGAAGGCGCACGATTCGACCTAATCCGCCAGTTTACCAATGTAGAAGCAGGCCTCTATGTCATGAAAACGAATAACGGGACTACGGCCGGATTTAATTTTGCGGTCCCTATCCCACCTGGGAAGATCATCCAGAGCAAGAAGTTCCGGTTCCGCACCACGGATGAATTCCGTTGGGAATACAGTTACACCCGCGGGTTCCGCATTGGCGAACGCTATCGCACGGGCTATCAGCTCGACCAGAAGCTTCGTCAATATCACGTCGACTACTTCAACAGACAAAAACCATAAATGTGCGGCCCCTGCGGCTTTCCGGAAAACTGTTCCGGAAATCGCAGGGCATTAGGCGATAGTTTACATCCGCCCGATACAAGCCGGCATTTGCTCTGCCGACCCTACCCCAATTTTTGTTTGAAAAAATCAATCGTGCGCTTCCAGGCAAGATCTGCTGCTGCCTTATCGTACCGGGGCGTCGTGTCATTATTGAACCCGTGGTTGACCTCCGGATAGATATATGCAGTATACTCCTTGCTGTTTTCTTTCAAGGCCTTTTCATACGCCGGCCAGCCTTCGTTCACGCGTGTGTCGAGTCCTGCGTAGTGCAGCAGTAACGGAGCCTTTATTTTGGGAACATCCTCCGTAGCGGGCTGGCCACCGTAAAAAGGCACAGACGCCGACAGGTCGGGTATCCGCACAGCCATCATATTCGCAATGGCACCGCCAAAACAGAATCCTACCACACCGACTTTTCCGTTGCAGTCCTTGTGGCTCTTCAGATATTCATAGGCCGCTATAAAGTCTTCCTGCATTTCGTTGCGGTCACGTTTGCTTTGGAGCTCCCGTCCCTTGTCGTCGTTTCCCGGGTATCCGCCAAGCGGGGACAAGGCATCCGGCGCAATAGAAATAAATCCCGCCAGCGCGGCGCGGCGCGCCACATCTTCAATATGCGGATTTAGCCCTCTGTTCTCATGCACTACTACAATTCCTCCCAATTTCCCGGTGGCCCCGGCCGGCTTTGAAAGCAGCGCTTTGATACTCTTACCGCCCTTGGGAGAATCGTAATGCACATAGTCCGAATGCAATCGGGGATCATCGGCCTGTATCTGAATGCCCCCCTGGTAATCGGGCATCAGGAATCCCATCAGCGAAGCCACCGTAATGCCTCCCACTGCATAAGCAGACAAACTTTGGACAAAATTGCGCCGGTCGATGCGGTCGTGGGCATAATCGTCGTAGAGATCGAACACCTCCTGTTTAATATCTTCCTTTCTGATCTGGCTCATGATAGACTGGTTTTATTTGAAGAAAAGGAATTGAAATCGATGGTTAGAGCGGTCTTATGTGAAAGTCGCACCGCTAATTTCTTATACTCGCTCAATAAGGGGATAAAGTAATTTCAACACAATTACAGACGGCGCGGACTGTTATCAAGGCCCACTCTATATCGTGCATAATTTGGCATTTCCACTAAATATCGTGGATATCCAACCGGACAATTCTACCTATTCCACTCTCTATCAGTTCATTAAACATTGGCATTGTTATGGCATGCATTATATCGTCAACACGTTTTTTACATAAACATCAATACCCATGAAAATTGTAATCATAGGCGGCACTGGATTGATCGGCTCAAATGTAGCCCGGAAACTTAGCCAGCTCGGTCACACCGTAGTAGCAGGCGCACCATCCACAGGCATTAACACATTAACCGGAGAAGGACTTGCGGAGGCATTAAAAAATACTGATGTCGTGATCGACCTGGCCAATTCCCCCTCTTTCGAAGAAGGTCCGGCTATCAAGTTCTTCGAAACGGCGGGGCGTAACCTGCTGGCTGCTGAAATTGAAGCGGGTGTGAAGCACCACCTGGCGCTCTCTATTGTGGGGGTGGATCAAATGGGTACGATGGGGTATATGCTTGCCAAAAAGATTCAGGAAGATCTGATCAAATCTTCGGGAGTACCTTACACGATTATCCGCAGCACCCAGTTCCAGGAATTCGTCCCGGCCATCGCAGGTGCGGGCGTACAAGGTGATGAAGTACACATTTCAAAGGTAGATTTCCAACCTATCGCAGCCGAAGACGTCGCAACTTTCGTAGCCCGGTTCGCGCTCTCCGAGCCGGCCCAGGGTGTTGTGGAGATTGCAGGCCCAAAGCGTGGACCGCTAATCGACTTCGTCGCCTCATACATCAGAACTTCGGGCGATTCGAAAACGCTGGTACCCACCGACAGGCCCGAGTATTTTGGTGCAATCATTCCACAATCCGCGTTGGTCCCTCATGGTGAAGCACACCTGGGAGCCATCGAACCGGCATAAGCAGAGAGGAAACGGCCGTTACAGCCGGGTAGGGTTGCCGCACGACAATCCTGCCCGACTGCATTACGTTAAAAACACTTTGCAATGTCGAGCAAATAAACTGCACAACATTTAGCAAATCATTCTAGCATCACACAATTCATTAGTGATTTAACGGTGCATCAGATTTCAAAATGGACTTGATCTTTTAGAGCGGTCCAGCGCAGCGGTTTAAAGTATATGAGCAGCCCTAAACGCACAAAGCCACCCATTTCTGAGTGGCTTTATTGTGTTTAATAATT